>JBCAWX010000013.1:0-95795 GCA_038534355.1 Planctomycetota bacterium | reverse complement strand
TTTGGCTGTGTTCAGTGCCAGGGAAGCCGCGGATAAACAGTTTTGATAGTCTCCGTTTCCGAGCGCACGGCGCGCATCGCGTAAACGATGCTGGCCATAATCATTTCTCATCCTGACACCGTAGGATGGAGACCAGTTTGACGCTTCGCGGACTCGGTCAGACGCACTTTGTAACACGTCGACGCAACGCTTTGCCAACTGGAGTTCTCTGCGCAGTGTGGCATTGATGATCGCAACTTGGGAGATTAATCGGGACAGTGTTGCGTCGATTTCCATCCAGTCTTGATGCGGTTCCCTCGTTTGTTGACGGAGCTGTTGAATTTTGGGATCCAGCTGGCCAGCTTCACGTTCGACGTTGTCGATGGCCGTGCTGTCGGGAATTCGATCCGAAGAAGACGTTCTCAATAACTGCACTGACGTGGCCCATTCTTGCTCTAGTTCCTTCAGTGATTCGTTGGCCATTTGAAACGCATGGTGGTCAGAGTCAATTTGTGCCTTGAGCCGAATCGCGGCCGTGTTGAACTCAGAAATACTGGCGCTGTCGATCAAAGGGGCCCTTTTCTGAGCTTCCTTCCGGAAGCCATCGACAAATGAGCTCCAACTGGACTCATACTTTTGCAATTCATTGATGGTCGACGATCGCGTTTCAAATTTGTTTTGAAATCCAAAAATGGATTCAAATTGTTGCCCAACCTCCTGGATTTCGTTTCGATTTGATCGAGTCGTCTCTTCCAATAGTTCTGCGTGTTGTTGGATTTCCTGGAGCAATCGATTGGCAAGCGTAAACTCTGAGTTCAGGTTGTCATTCATCGCGGCACTTTCCAGAACTTTTCCGGCGCCGTGATGTTCTTGAATCTGCTGAATCAGTTCAGGCGCGGCCGAGAGGACCCGCTGACAGAATGCCAAATGGGATACCACAGAATCCGATGCTTCCCCGATGTTCAGTGGGGTCGATTCGACAAGCTCTTGAGATTCAGGCCGATACTCGCGACAGATCATATCTACGGTTGGTTGGCGTTTTGCGAACGTCGTCTGAATTGACTCATGGCCTGACGCTGTTTCCCGCATGCGAATGTCGAATGAATTCAACAGTTCAATGGTTACATCGATGAGTTGATTGGCATGAGTGATTTCAATCATGCTTTCGTCGAGTGACTGCTGACAGGAGGCCGCGTTGCCAAGATTCAGCGATGTTTTTGCTGCTTCAAAAAAACGTTTGGCATGTTGAAGTTCCACGCTGGGGTCATAGTTGGATTCTATAAGGGCACTCTCGACAGGAATTTTCAGTCGAGCCGCAACCTCTTCTCCGGTCGATGCGATGCGTTGTTCCGTCTCGATTATTTTCTGTTCGATCTTTTGATCAATCGATTCGCTGAGTGCGGCACATGTTTGCGCCTTGTTTGGGATATTGGCGCTCTCGTTTAGAAACTGAGACAATTGCTTCCCGCTAAGTTCATCGGCAGCCGCATCTTTCATCAATTGGTCGGCGAGGGCTGCAAGCTCCTCTACCGTTTGGCGGATCCATCTGGTCTGGTAGCCACGTGAACGAAGTTGGTCAGCGGCTTGGTCGATCGTTGCAAAACCGGTCGTCCGAAGTTCCTTGATGGAAGAAGCAATTTGTGACGCAACGCTTAAACGTTTCACTGCGCCAGGGATGACGTCATTGACAACACCGACCGGGTCTTTGCGGCATTGATGTTGTCCGTTTTGATGAATCAGTTTTACCGTCGGGATCAGTGAGTCTTCGAGAGTAGGAATTTGAAAATATCCGTCTCGTCGAGACGATGCTCCCAGCTCGTCATTGATGATTGACGTGTTTCTCAGTTTCTCTGCGACTTCTTTCAACTTTGGAACGACTTGTTCAATTGCGTGTTTCAACTCGTCGAGTTCTGAGTCGGTTTTTTCCAGGTCACCCGTAAGCTTGATCGCAAGCGTTTGAAAATGGGTCCATTTCGCAGCGTGCGTATCCCGAATCAGTTGATACGACTCACCGTTCAGTTTTTCCAAACAGAGTACGTAACGATGACTGGTAAACATGTTCATCGCTTCCGCGATTGGATTGCCGGGATGAAGCATGGAATTGGCTTCATCAATAACGCGAGTCAATTCTTCGGCATCCAACTTGTGATCATCCAAGCGGCTGAATACTGATTTTCCCAACGCCAGGGTGGAGCCAGCGTATTGTCGTTGTTCGAGTTCGTCTTCGCTTCCAAGCACGGCGGCGACCCGGATGTTAAGTTCGTCAAGTTGAGCAAGCAATGAAGTGGTAGCGGCAGTTCGTTGATCAAAAAGATCATGTGCTTTCCTTAAAAATGGACGTCGGCGACGATTGAGCCACCAAAGAAACGCGAGAAAGACAATAAGAAATGCGCCAAGCACCCAAGTGATTAAATTGCGAATCGCCGCCCGCCGCTCAGCTAACTCATTGAGTCGACGAGTTTCCTTTTGAACTTCTGCGTTGGCGTCCCTGACAAGCTCATTCGCTTGGTGAATCTTTCCAGCAAAAGTAAGGCTGCCATTAGTATGGCCGGTAGCGGCATCGTCTAACAACGACCGAATGTCATCGATGTAGCGGCGAGCCGTCCCGGTGCGGTCCCGTTGTAATGGCTCAAGGTTGGCAAGCACGTCGTCGCGCATCGTGTCAAACGCATCGTGTGCTGCAAACGCATCCAGTCGATCTTCCAACTCGTCTCGAATTTGATTTAACTTCGTACGATTGGAACTAAGGTTGTCGATCGTCAAGTTTGGGCGAATGGACGCGAGTCGTTGATTCCATTGGTCAACAGGAGGCTGTGCAAGCTCTGAGTCCGCGGCTTCGGGGTACGTTTGTCGCAACTGACGCGCAGCGGATTCGATGGTCTTGATCTGTGCTGGTAAGTCTTCTTGAAGCAAGGTCCGTTGCTCGGCCAATTGTCGATCCCGTTCTTGGGCAATTCGAACCCGTTTCTGAGCCGCTTGTTTGCGAAGCGATTTCTCCCGGCGGATCGATGCTGCAACCGATTGATTGATGTGGTTCACGGTATCTTTCACCGCGTCAATGATTCGGCCACCGTTTCTCATCGCTCGGATAGCCGGGCGATCAAGGTTTCCGAGCCATTGAGCTTCACCAAGTCGACGACGATCATGCACGTCCGAACCGTAGTAGCTGAACTTTCGTTCTTCCAGAAACAGGACAAAAACGGCGCCATTGGTTTCTGCAGTCTCCGCATGAACCAACTCTCCAAAGCGAGTTCGGTTTGCCAAGCCATGCCCCAAAGCGTACTCAACCGCGTCCATGCCGGTGAAAGAACGCCCATCGACCGTTACGTAAACCTGGTTTTTCGCGTTCTTCATCAACACGATCGTCCAGTTGCTTCTGTTTTGATCAAGCCAGCTTTCCAGGCGACCTAACTGATCTTCAGAAATGCCAACATCTCCATTTACGAATAGATGTTGATCTTTTGACCAGTCGGCGATGACAGCTTCAATTTTCGAAAACGATGCCGCCTTGGAATCAGATTGCTGCGCCGAGGCAACGTGGTTGTTGAAAAAGCAAGAACTCATGACCAGCAGGGTCAACATGATGGCTCGCAAATTGAATGAGCGCGCTGGGCAGGCCCGAAACTGCAGCATGTCGATATCCGTGTCAGTGGAAAAGATGGGCTTACAACAACGTATTGCAAACCGGGATTCAGATTGTGACAATCGTCAGAAAACAAGATCGCCGACCAAGTGTTCGATTTTAACAGAGGAAGCTTGGCAAAGCTGGCTTAAAATACGATCGAAATAGTCAGGCCAATCGAAGAAATGTTTGTTGAGCCAACCGCTGGCACGGAGATTGAGCATTAACGAAGAAATCCACCCAACCCTTGAACACACGCCGGCTTTCTCGTCAGGCGGATCCCAACCTCAACCTCACGTCGGATTGCAACGAGGGACGAAGCCACGATTTGATGATGAGACTCGAGATCTGTTGCGTCGTCGCCTGTTTGCAGCAGCAGTGGCGATCATTTCAATTTTGGGCATCGCCTTCGTCGGCAATTTGATATTGGGGAATTACGAACTCTGGTGGTTACGAACGTTGTTCTTGGCAGCGATGGGTTGGAGCGTTTTTCAACTGACGCGAAATGATATTCCCCTGGGCCAGTTGCGACTTTACGAGGTCATTGTCTTTGGCATATTCTTCTTGCAGTTGTTATTGATGATGACCACTCGACTATCCAGCTACGCTGCGCTTGAGGATGTTGGGTCGGTCGCGGCAGTCCGTTTTGGTTATCTGGCTGCGTTTAGCATTTTGATCTTGGCGTACGGAATCTTTGTGCCCAATGATTGGAAGCGCGGTAGTGCGGTGATCATTCCTATGGCGCTGCTTCCCTATTTAGTGTTTTGGATCATCAGCGCGATGGATGCGCCGGTTAGGTCGGCGTTCGACTCGATCGCCTACACCAGTCCGATTCCGATTACGGCGATGGCGGCCGCGGTTGCCATTTATGGCACGCACACGATCAACGCGGTTCGCAAGCAAGCATTTCAAGCGCGACAATTCGGGCAGTATCGACTCGGTCGCTTGCTGGGAAAAGGTGGCATGGGGCAAGTGTTTGAAGCAGAGCACCTTTTGCTCAAACGACCCTGCGCGATCAAACTTATACGACCCGAAAACGAATCTGACGAGAAAGCGATTGTCAGTTTTGAAAGGGAAGTCAAAGCGACGGCGAAACTGACGCACTGGAATACCGTAGAAATTTTTGACTATGGGCGGACCGATGATGGCACGTTCTATTACGTAATGGAATTGCTGCGCGGTATGAGCTTGCATGAGCTGGTCACACAAATTGGACCTGTTGGCAACGATCGAGCGATCTACTTGATGCAGCAACTTTGCGATGCACTCGACGAAGCTCATGATGTCGGTTTGATTCATCGCGACCTTAAACCGGCGAATCTGTTCGTTTCGCGGTTGGGCAAGCAATTCGATGTCGTCAAACTGTTGGACTTTGGACTCGTAAAGCTTCATCGGCATGGTGAGTCGGATGCCAGTCAGTCATCATCATTCAGCGGTACGCCTCAGTACATGTCACCAGAGCAAGCAATCGCTTACGAGTCAGTTGATCCGAGAAGCGATATCTATGCGGTCGGTTGTATGGCTTACTTTGCTGTGGCAGGCCAACCACCATTCTTGAGACCGAGCACGATGGAAACTTTGACCGCGCATGCTCGGGAAACGCCAAGTCCACCATCTGCATTGGTCACAACGATCTCACCTGAACTGGACCAAATCATCTTCAAGTGTCTTGCCAAGGAGCCTCAGGATCGATTCCAGTCGGCTGCTGAACTACGAGCGGCCCTAGCGGGTGCAAGTCAAGGCAATTGGGACAATCGAACAGCGGCACAATGGTGGGATCTGCATCGAGAGAAACGAATCGACGACGTTGGCGAAGAAGCTCCAACGTTCGTGATCCCAAAACCAGTCGACTCCATCGACGAAACGATTGCGATGGAAGAACGTTAAAAGGTGGTCGCCCAAACGTTGCGAAGGCTTTTCGGATATCTCGCCGGAGGGCTTGCGCCCAAACGCTACTCGAAAGACTGAATGGATTGCCACAGCTTGAGATTGTAGCGGTTCGGCGCAAGCCGTCCGGTGTCAGGCAACGCCCAGCATCATTCAATTGTCCTGCACGCTATCTTCGATCGTCGCGAAGGCTGCCAGCCTTCTTTTTGGATCAAGAGGCAAGCTGCATCCCCAACGCGAATGCAGTTGAAGGTTTTCAGTCCTGACAGCCTTCTTGTGCAATCGTTCGTCACTCGATGTTTTTGTGCAAACCTTCTATCATGAACAGAACTTAGCCAGTCTGTTGTCGTTTGACCTGTTCACCATGGACATCTTTTACTCCGATACCTTTGAGTTACCGCTGCCCGAGAAACACCGTTTCCCGATGTCGAAGTATCGTCTGCTACGTGAACGGATCATGGCCACTGCGAAGTTTTCTGCCGCTGCGCTAAAAATCCCGGAGCCAGCAACGGATCGGCAGCTGCAGCTGGTTCATGACTCAGACTACGTTCAGCGCGTGGTTAACGGAGAGTTGTCTAAATTGGAGATCCGTCGAATTGGTTTCCCGTGGTCACGTGGATTAGTCGAGCGTTCTAGACGAAGCGTCGGGGCCAGCATCTCTGCCGCGCGGTCGGCGTTGACGCAACGCGCATCTGTTAATTTGGCCGGTGGAACGCATCACGCATTCGTCGATGCAGGGCAGGGGTATTGCGTTTTCAATGATGCCGCAGTGGCTGCCAAAGTCTTGAAAGCGGAAGGCAAGATTGAAAACACACTCGTTGTTGATCTCGACGTTCATCAAGGGAACGGGACAGCGGCGATTGCTAAAACGGACGCATCGCTGTTTTCGTTTTCCATGCACTGCGAAAAGAACTATCCGTTTCGCAAGACTACCAGCGACATCGACATCTCTTTGCCCGAGAACACTGGTGACGCGGAGTACCTGGCGGCACTTCGATCGACCCTTCAAACAATTGAACGTCGTTTTACGGCTGACTTGGTGGTGTTTTTAGCCGGAGCGGATCCATTCGAGGGTGACCGTCTGGGACATCTGCGGCTAACTAAATTGGGATTGAAACAGCGAGACCAAATCGTGTTTGACTTCTGCGATCGGCATCAGATCCCGATCGCGATTGCCATGTCAGGCGGGTATGCGCCCGACGTCAATGATATCGTGGATATCCATTTTCAAACCGTCGACTTGGCACTTGAATTCCACGGAGCAAACAACAATTCAGGGTCGGCCGAATTCCGTCAACCCAGTTGAGGTTATTGGTAAAACGATGTCCATTGTATGCCTTGCAAAACAGAGACGTCGTTTTGCCAAGCAAAACGTGGCGCCAAAGTCTTCCACTGTTCCATCTGAATCTTAGATCGCTATAATGGGTCGCTTTCCAGCCCGTCGTTTTTTGGCGGGTTTTGTTATTTCCGATTCCTGTTTCGATCCAGTGTTGATTTGTCAGAAACAACGATCCTCAAGGAAGCGAACTCCTGGAGCCAGCCATGAATCCGCAAACCGATACCGTCGAGTCAACGACGACCGCCACCAATGCCCAGCGGATTTTGGTGCTGGATTTTGGATCGCAGTTTACCCAATTGATTGCGCGACGGGTTCGAGAGCAAGACGTTTACTGCGAGATCGTCAAACACGATATTTCGCCGGATGAGATAACCAAGCATGGTCCGGTCGGTTTGATCCTGTCAGGTGGCCCAAGCAGCGTGTACGAGACGGCTGCGCCCAAGCCAAATCCGGGCATCTTTGAGATGGGCATCCCAGTACTGGGAATTTGTTATGGGATGCAATTGGCGTGCGAAACGTTAGGGGGAGAAGTCTCCAACACTCATGCCGGTGAGTACGGGCGGAAAATCTGCGAAGTCACTGTAGCTGACGAGCTGTTTGATGGGTTTCCCAGTGAAGCGGAAGTCTGGATGAGTCACGGAGATCAAGTTCAAACCGTCAGCGATGAATTTACTGCGATTGGGCGAACCGATACTTGCCCGGTTGCCGCGGTCAAGCATCAACGTCTGCCAGTTTACGGTATTCAGTTTCATCCGGAAGTGACGCATACCCGTGAAGGGCGAGTGCTGCTGAAGAACTTTCTGTACAACATTTGCAAATGTGACGGCACGTGGAAATTATCAGATTTTGCAGCTGAAGCAATCGAACACATTCGCGCTCGAGTTGGTGACGCTCGAGTTATTTGTGGGCTGTCCGGCGGAGTCGATTCGTCCGTCGTCGCGGCGCTGCTTTCGAAAGCGATCGGTTCACAACTCTCATGCATTTTGGTCGACAATGGATTGCTGCGAAAAAACGAATCCTCAATGGTCGTCGAGGCGTTTACGAATCATTTCAAAACGGACCTGCATGTTGTTCAGGGGCAAGAGCGATTCCTCAACGCGTTGACCGGCGTGACGGACCCTCAAGACAAACGAAAAATTATTGGCAACGAATTCATTGAATGCTTCAAGTCTGAGACGAAAACGATTGGTGACGCAAAGTTTCTCGCCCAAGGAACGTTGTATCCGGACGTGATTGAAAGTGGTGCGGCTCCAGATGGACCCGCCGCCACGATCAAGCTGCATCACAACGTTGGCGGACTACCGGACGAACTCGGTTTTGAATTGATCGAACCGCTACGCGATTTGTTTAAGGATGAGGTCCGTCAGCTGGGTGTTGAGTTGGGTTTGCCAGAAGAACTCGTCTGGCGGCATCCGTTCCCGGGTCCGGGGCTTGCCGTACGATGTCTCGGCGAGATTACGAAGCCAAAACTTGAAGTGCTTCGCGAAGCAGATGCCATCGTTATTGAAGAGATTCAAAAAGCGAATCTTTACCGAAAAACGTCGCAGTTGTTTGCGGTGTTGTTGCCAGTCCAAAGCGTCGGCGTAATGGGTGACGCTCGAACGTACGAAAACGCCCTGGTGATTCGCTGCGTCGATACAGACGACTTTATGACAGCCGATTGGTCCCGATTGCCTTACGATGTTTTGGCGACCATGTCGACTCGAATCATCAATGAAGTGGCAGGCGTCAACCGGGTCTGCTACGACATCAGTTCTAAACCACCAGCTACGATTGAATGGGAATAAGTATGAGCAAGCAGTACATTTTTCAAATGGAGTCCATGACCAAGAAACATGGACAGAAGACAGTGCTGGAGAACGTCTGGCTCTCATTTTATCCGGGCGCCAAGATTGGCGTGCTCGGGCGAAACGGTGCAGGGAAGAGTACACTGCTAAAAATCATGGCCGGCATCGACAAAGAGTTTGACGGCGAGGCTCGGTTGACTGATGGCTTTACCGTCGGCTACTTGCCGCAAGAACCGAAGCTGGATCCCGAGAAAAACGTTTGGGACAATGTGCAGGATTCGGTCGCTCCTCGACGTGATCTGCTGACGCGCTTCAATGAGCTGACGGCAAAGTGTGCTGAGCCTTTGGACGAAGATGCAATGCAGAAAGTCTATGACGAGATGGCTCGCGTTCAGGACCAGATCGATGCGACCAACACCTGGAACCTCGACCATGAAATTGAAGTTGCTTTTGAGGTCATGAACTTGCCGCCTCGTGACGCGGAAATTGACAATCTGTCGGGTGGTGAAAAACGCCGAGTGGCGTTGTGCAAGCTGCTTTTGGAGAAACCGGATTTGCTACTGCTGGACGAGCCGACGAACCACCTTGATGCCGATTCCGTTCATTGGCTTGAGCGAACTTTGCAGGCCTATCATGGCACGATTGTGGCCGTCACTCACGATCGGTATTTCCTGGACAATGTTGCCGGTTGGATTTTGGAACTTGATCGTGGCGCAGGGCATCCATTTGAAGGTAACTACTCTTCATGGTTGGAGCAGAAACAGACGCGACTGAAAGTTGAAGAGAAACAGAATGAAGCTCGCTTGAAAGCGCTGAAGCGAGAATCCGAATGGATCCAGATGTCTCCCAAGGCACGTCAGTCCAAATCCAAAGCCAGGATCAGTGCTTACGAGCAGATGCTCAACGAAGATCAAAAGTCGAAAGAGGACGAACTGGAGATTCAAATCCCAGCCGGTCCACACCTGGGTGACTTGGTGATCGAAGCCAAAGAACTTTGCAAGGGATTTGGTGACAAGGTTCTGATGGAGAACGTGAACTTTCGTTTGCCGCCCGGTGGTATCGTTGGCATCATTGGTCCCAACGGCGCGGGCAAGACGACTCTGTTTCGCATGATCACTGGACAAGAAGAGCCTGACAGTGGCTCGCTCGTGCGGGGCCAAACGGTGCAGCTGGGCTACGTGGATCAGTCGCGTGACAGCCTCAACGATGACCTTTCGGTTTACCAGGAAATCTCCGAAGGACACGATTCGCTGGAGATTGGCAAACGCAAAGTCAACGCCCGAGCCTACGTGAATCGGTTCAATTTCCGCGGTTCGGACCAAGAGAAGAAAGTTGGTGTGCTTTCTGGGGGTGAACGGAATCGCGTTCATTTGGCCAAGCTGTTGCGTCGTGGTTCCAATGTGTTACTGTTGGACGAACCGACAAATGATCTTGACGTCGACACGCTGAGGGCACTAGAAGAAGCGATCATGAACTATGCCGGCTGCGTGGTTGTCACCAGCCACGACCGTTGGTTCCTGGACCGAATTGCCACTCACATTTTAGCGTTTGAAGGCGATGGTTATGTTCACTGGTGCGAAGGAAACTATCAGACCTACGAGCAACAACGACGGGAACGGTTGGGACTCAAAGAAGACGAACCGAAAAGATTTCGTTACAAGAAGCTTGTTAACTAAGTCATTGATTGGCCAACAAGTCGTTGGCGTAAAAAAATGCTTGGCGAATCTCGAGTCGAGTTAAATCAAAATCAAGCCTGATGTAAGTTGGGCAAACTGAAAATCTAGAGGAGCAATTGATGACAATTTTAAGAAGCGGCCCGACGCGCGGATATAGCGATAACTGGTCGAAGGCGTTTGGTAAAAAGAAAGCGAAAGCCAAGCCAAAGTCGGAAGCCAAAACAGCAAAAAAGGCTACCAAAAAGAAAGCCAAAAAGGCAACGAATAAAAGGTAGTCCGTCTGGGTTCCCGAGACAGATGGAATGACTTGGCGTTGTGATTGTCTGAGCTGTTTCGTCGTTTCGGAGCCAAGACGTAAATGCGTGCAAACTAGTAGGTCGACTTTGGTTTGCGGCTGGGCATTTAAGCCAAAAGACGGAGCTGGGTATCGCTTGCTCTAGTAGATGCCAGGTGTAGACGCCAGAGGCAACTCGGTACTTTAAACTCCTCGCAGTTTTGTCGCTTGGCCGTTGAGGCTTATTACGTTTTGGCTTGCTACCTGCTGCGTCACTGAGCGAACGACAGATAGGTCCGCTTGCGATTGATTCAAACTTCGAACTTGCCAACGAGACAGAGAATATGGACAAGAAAGCAAAAAAACGACTTGAGATTTTGCGACAGAAAGTTCAAAAATCGGAAAAACTCCTCGCTGCCGCAAAACAACAGCCAGACGAACCAGGAGAAGCTGAGGCGATTGAAAAACAGATTGCCGACTACAAAGCCGAAATCGCTGAGATCAAGTCGTCCAAGTAATACGCTTGCTGCCAATGGCGGCACCTTACCGAACACATTTGCTTACTTTCTAAACAATCTTTGTCACTCATGTTCGGTCTGATCAACCTGGATAAGCCATCTGGTATTTCGTCGCGTGCGGCGATCAACGCCGTCCATCGAGTTGTAAAACCCGCCAAGATCGGGCACTGCGGTACGCTCGATCCGCTTGCCAGCGGCGTGCTCGTTGCGTGTATTGGACCGGCAACGCGATTGGCCAACTTTGTTCAGCAATCCCCCAAAACCTATGTGGGTGATTTTCGGCTAGGTTGCGAATCGGATTCCGAAGACATTGAAACCGACGTTCGAGAGATTGAAGACGCACCAGTCATCTTAGCCGAACAACTCGAATCGATCCTCGGTCGTTTCCTCGGTAATATTCAGCAGGTTCCGCCAGCGTTCTCGGCACTCAAAGTGAATGGCAAACGAGCGTATCGTCTGGCCCGTAAAGGCAAAGAAGTCAAAATGAAACCGAGAACGATATCGATCAACTCGATTCGGCTTCTCAGTTTCGAGTATCCCAATTTTTCAGTTGAGATCAACTGTGGCGCGGGAACCTATATCCGGTCGCTTGGACGCGACATTGGACGTGCACTAGGCAGCGGTGCGGTCATGACTGCGCTAAAGCGTACTCGGATTGGGGCTTTTCAAATCGAACATGCGATCTCGCCCGACGACTTGACGCGGGACAATCTCCGCGAGACACTAACGGCGCCCTTAACATCGCTCGACCACATTGCGACCATTACGTTGACTAGTGAACAACAACGATTGATCCAGTTCGGTGGTCTTTTGAAGTTTGATCATGCATCAGGGGCCGAGCTGGCTGCGACTGATGAACAACAGCAGTTGTTGGCCGTGCTGCGGCGTCGTGATGACGGTCAGTATGCACCGGCGATCAACTTTGTGGGCAAAAACTGACTCGCATCCCATCTCTGATTTTCGTTTCGCGTAGAATTTGATGAATCAACGGCCCATCGAACAACCTGGAAACCATGATCCGCGAGACTATCCAGATGGAGCGGTGGTGGCTGTCGTTCATCGCGCGGGACGATTCTTGGCGATCAAGCGTTCACGATTCGTGAAGGCCCCGGGGACGGTTTGTTTTGCTGGCGGCGGAGTCGAAGCTGGAGAGTCCAAGCCTGATGCGATTGTTCGTGAGATGCAGGAAGAGCTAGGTGTGTCTGTGACACCCGTGGCACGGGTTCATATTGGTAAAACGCCCAGCGGAGTGGATTTGCATTTTTGGCAAGTCCGTCTTTCTGAGTGTCAAACCATTGTTCCCAATGAAGCGGAAGTTGAATCGTTTGGTTGGTATTCAACAGATGAGCTTCGCACTCTTCCAGATCTATTGGTCACGGCGAATGAGTTTATTGATCTTTACGAACAGGGCATTATTCAACTGGCTGAATAAGTTGGTTGAGCCAAAGAAAAAACCCTCCAGGGCTAGACGCCAAGGAGGGATTCTTGAGTTTCAATTGTCGAAGGCTAAATCGGTCTAGTTGCCAACCGACTGGGCAACTGATCCACCATTCGAAGCCTGAATGGTGGGTGGCGCCATGTTCTCGGTGCGACTGTTGAGAATCGCCTGACTCTGAGCAGCTGGAGAAATCGGTGGCAACTGATTGCTTAGCTGAACGCGGGCAACACCCAAATGAGCGTAGAACTTGTCAATCGTAAACTTGACTTGTTCCATGCGAGCCTGGTTGGCTTTATCGTCAGCACTCCGTTGGACGAATACCGAGCGGTTGGTTTGTGGAACGTTCTGCATGATGTCGGCGACTTTGGCGATTCCGACACGAGTTAGCTCGTTAGTTTCAGCGTCAAAGAAATCGCTGCTGAGGATGCAGTGTTGTTCGGCACCGTTGGTGAGCATGGGTACCCAAACGTTGTGGTATGCTCGACGGTCCCAGCAGTTGAATGGGCGTGGCCAAGCGTCATTGCGGTCAAACTTCTTTTTGTTCAACGCTGAGTAGTGGTCCATCTTGTCACGGAAGTTTTGCATGTGTCCACCGCCGCCATGCAAACGGCAACCACCCCCGCAACGTCCATTGCATTGTTGGGATTGTGTGGTGGCAGGGTATCCGAAGGTCTGTTGGGCAGAAACGGATGCAGCACCAGCGAAACTGAAAATTGCAAACGCCGCCGCGGCGGTAAACGCTGTTGTTAACTTGGTCATCGAATGCTCCAAACTGGTTCGACTGGTACAAATAGATTGTTTGCCGTATCGAGAAACAGAATTCGCGCATCCGGCAACACAGTTTTTATCGGACTGATACCGGTCCGATTTTTGTACCAATAAAATCGGTTTTTAGAAAAAGACGAGCAAGAAGCGCTGAATTTGAAAAGCCGTTTTGGTATTTCCGCGCGTTCGGGTCTGGCAAGGTTTACCGATTGGCGGAATCGTTTGGCCAAATGGCGTCGTTTCCGCCAGCCCAGATGGTTAGTCGTGCCCCGGTGCCTATAAGAGGGGTCCACTCAAACCGGGACCGATCCAACCAGACTTGATCAGCATCAGCTAAATCAGCGTTTTGCTTTGAGGGTCATGTCCGACGCCATCGCAAATTGCATTCAGTTTTTCCAACACCAGAAACAGGCCACCGGGATCAAGCACCGCATCTTCGGGGGAATCCGACTTGCGTTCGAAATGATAAACATCGAGTCGAGCGTTGGCTTGGTTGACCTTTTTTAGCTTTTGAAAGTCGTCACCATTGAGCGACATGTTGCGTAACTCGGTCACCAGTTCCTCGACTTGCTCACGAACTTCTTCGCCGGTCACGATCGTAATATCCATGGCCGAGCTATCGTGCGGAGAGCGGACCGTGATTGCCTCAAATTGACCATCCCTGCCTTTGGAGCCTTGTAATTCATATTTCTCGCCGCCCGACTGTAACGCTGAAACGACCTGGTCAACCGAAGGCCGATTGGACTCATCGAAGAATACAAAGAAGGTATCGCAGTATTGATAACGGTCATCTTCAAAAAGTGACACGGACGACTCCTGGTCCTGCGCGGCAGGTGAAATGAGGCAATGTAGATCAAAAAAACCGATGGACAAAAGTCTGATTGTCCATCGGTTTTGATTGTAACACATTGAGTGCCAGCTGTTGCCAGCGGTCGGGCCTACATGTCGCCCATTTTTCCGGAGATCAACTTAATGAACTCTTCATTGGTTTCCCGTTTTTCCAACTGACGCGTCAACTGTTCCATCGCTTCAATGTGATGCATGGTGGTCAGTGTTCGGCGTAGCATGGTGACTGCATGGAGTGTGTTTTCGTCAAGCAAAAGCTCTTCACGACGAGTCCCGGATTGAGAGATATCAATCGCTGGCCAAACACGACGATCGGCAAGTTTGCGATCGAGCACCAACTCCATATTACCGGTCCCTTTGAACTCCTGGAAAATCAGTTCGTCCATCCGGCTTCCGGTGTCGATCAACGCTGTGCCAACGATCGTCAGCGAACCGCCTTCTTCGAATGCACGTGCAGAGGAAAAGAGTTTCTTGGGGATGTCCATCGCTTTAATATCGACACCGCCAGACATGGTACGACCGGTGTTTCCGACCCACTTGTTGAATGCACGTGCGAGTCGGGTAATTGAGTCCATCAGCATGAAGACATCCTGGCCCATTTCAGCGAGTCGTTTGCACCGCTGGATGACCAGTTGCGAAAGTCGTACATGGCTTTCAATGTCTTCATCGAGGCTGCTGGCGATGACTTCGCCATTGACATTACGCCGCATGTCGGTGACTTCTTCAGGCCGCTCATCGATCAGCAACACGATCAACTTGGTTTCGGGGTAGTTGGTCGCGATGCCGTGGGCGATGTGTTGCATCATGATCGTTTTACCACTTCGAGGTGGCGCGACGATCAACGAACGCTGGCCTTTGCCAAGCGGGGTCAACAAGTCCATGACGCGTGTCGTCAATGGCTTGGGGCCCGTCTCCAACTGGTACCATTCTTCAGGGTTGATCGGAGTCAGTTGGTCAAAGTTTTTGACCTCGACGTACTCCTCTGGCTTGACGCCGTCGACATCAACGATTTCGCGAACGCGAGGTCCCTGTTGTCTCCTTGCAGGCTGTACTTTGGCTCGAATCATCAAACCTGCACGCAAGCCAAACTTCTCGATCATGGTACCGGGAACAAATGGATCGCTACGTTCGCGGCTGTAGTTGTTGTCTGGTGATCGGAGGAAGCCGTACCCATTCGGGTGCATTTCCAACAAGCCGAGGCAATCTTCCAATTCCACATCATCAAATTCGACGGGATCTGGATTTCGTTTTGGACCACGACGGCCACGGCTTTTGTTACCCGCGGTGCTACTACCGCCACGATAGTTTTTGTTGTTGCCGCCGCCTCCTCCGCCGCCCCCGCCATTGCCGCTACTATTACCGCCACCTCGTCGGCGACGGTTGTTTCGGCTGCCGGAGCGTTTATTGTCGGAGCGATCTCGATCTCGATCCCGATTGGAGCTTCGAGATCGACTGCGACCCCGACCCGACCCCGAGCGATCCGAATTTCCGCTGCGTTTCCCTTTGTCGTCATCTTCACTGGGAGCGGACGAGGGGGAATCGTTGCGAGGTTCGCTTTTGGGTTCGCTTTTTTTGGAATCGCTTTTGGGTTCGTGATCGTTCTCTCCCCAGTCGATGTCTAGTTCGTCTGGAGAGGCAATGAAGTCCGAATCCGGAGTCTCCACTGCGACTTTCTTTTTAGTAGTTTTTTTGCGAGTCCGCGTAGTTCTTTTTTTAGCCATAAATTTAGAAACCTGAAAAATGAACGCCTGAGAGATGGCGTCGCATGACGGAGACCTGGCTCGTTACAAAACGTAATCGAAAGTCATCGATCATGCAGACATTTCAAAGCTGGTGGAAATGCAATCGTGGATTCGCCTGTTCAACCGATCGAACAGATGGAATGGTCAACATTTGAGTGAGATTTGATTCGCCGATAAAATCAATCAAGGCAAAACCGGCACATCAGAAATTAAACACGTTGGCTATTCAGGCAGAAACGCATCCGTTGCTTGCATAATTTGGAAGACGCATTGGCATCACTTGCCACTGCATAAACGGTTCAAACAATCGCGTTGATGATCGGTCGATTTGAGCACAAACCGAGCCGAACGTCGGAAACGAACGGTGGCCATCCTTGTTCTCGCGTCGAGACGCGTTTTCCCTATGCGACGCTCAGTCGTTTTTCGCTACAAAGTCAAACGGACTTCATTCAGCGACAAAGAAACAGCTGAGTTTTTTGCGTTCGAGATTCAACTCAATCGAGCTCAGAATACGGTTGGCTCGGCGGAGTCAAAGATGCCTGTTTCAGGCGAACAAGGATTGCAAATGGGCAGACGTCAAGTCGACATGCGTCCGAATCGAACGTCTCATTTGCGTTGACCTGCCAGACGACAGGCGAAAGCTTGATCTGGAGAAAGTGTTGCTAAAAGCGTCTTCTATGTCAAGGATAAATCATTAATTTACCCATTTTTCCAACTATCCATCTCATCGGCGTTTTTTTAACGACAAATCAGCTTTTGTCTTGAAAAACCGAATTAATCGGTTCCTTTTCGCTGGTCCGTATCAGTCGTAATGTCGATCCAAACGACAGGCAATCGGCGTTTGGACGCTCACACGACAGCCGCGTGGCTGAATAGCGTGCCAGCATTCGGCTGCTTTTCCCGCATTCGTCTTCGCAAGGCATGACCATGTTTGCTCGACACCTTCTCGTCTTCGTTTTGATCCAGATCTCCTCGTCATGGTTAAGCCCAATCGACGTGTCCGCGCAGCAAGTCGTTTGGGAAACCGATGTTGACGCTGCGCTCAAATCGGCTCAGCAGGATGAAAAACTCGTCCTGCTGCATTTTGCAACCGATTGGTGTCGACCGTGTAAAAATCTGGATACCTTCACATTCAGCAATCCGCGTGTCGCTCGAGCGATGCACGCGAATCTGATCCCAGTTAAAGTCAACGCCGACGTTAATGAGACCTTGGTAAAAAAATACAGCGTGACGTCGGTTCCTTACGATGTCGTGCTGACTGCTTCCGGTCGAGTTGTGACTCGGCGGAAGAGTCCTCGCGACGCCGAAAGCTATATCGGCATGACTCAGCGTTTGAGCAAAATTCTCGACCAGGTGGGCACCGGAGACGACCCCGCGCTGCAACAAGGCCTTGATGAAATTGAATCGCTGTTGTCCGTCGAACAAGCAGGTTTTCAATCGGATCGATATCGACTGATGCCCGAGAAGCCAAGCCATATGATGGCGCGACCATCATCAGATTCGTCTCATTTGAAACGAATGCACGACGATGCTGTTGCGAGAAAGAAGGCGGCCAGTGCCAATCGTCCAGAGCCACCGAAGGTAGTGTCGAATCCTTTTTTCGCGAATCAATCCAACGCTGCCAATTCGCCTCCGCTCGCCAATCCTCAACGAGACTCGATCACGCCACCCAAAGGGATCGTCAATAACATTCACTCAAGCCAAGTTGATCTGAATGCATCGCAACCGAAAACAAAAACGAATCCGTTTGTTGGTCAGATGAATTCGCCAAGTACGAATGCGACCGCTCCGGCCACTCCCATCGACGTGCCAACCAGCCAAGCAACGTCAACCAACAACTTTCAGTCAAACAACAGCTTTCAATCTAATAACAAAATTCAGGCAGGCAACGGCTTTCAATCAGCTAACGAGTTAAAGTCAGCCGGCCAGCAGAACCTCGCCACGAATGCTGCAAAGTCAGATGTATCAAAGTCAGGTGCAAATGATTTTCAGTTGGAACTTCCAGCAATCGAAGCTCCGAAAACAACCATTAAAAATGAATCCCTCTCGAACAGTTTTTCACCGCTGTCCAAAAACGAGAAGTTTCAGCCTGAATCAAAGCAGCCCAGCTTTCTGCCACCGCCACCCCCCAAGTTCTCGTCGTTGGGCGACCTTAAACGAGCATCTGTTGCAAAGCCGCAAGGCAAGCCGGTTCGACACAGTCTAGCTCCGTTTGCTCAGCCGACGCCAAAGCAAGCAAAGCCACTTGATAACTCGAACAATGAGACCGCCGTCCCCAAGGCTGGGGCGATAGACAGCGTCAGGAATGTGCCCGGCGGCTCTATCAGTAACGACTTTGCACCAACCAATACCGAGTCAATTTCGAGCAAACAGAACGATGACATTCGCGCGGTGGAGCTGAACCCTGGCAGTACCGTTTTTCAACCGAAGGTAAGTACGCCGCTCAAAGTTCCGGTATGGACGAAGGACGAAAAGCCTAAACAAGAACTGTCTAAAGAAGAGCAGCTTAAAGAATCGAATGTTCTGGTGGCCGTTGAAAACGATCAACCGAACCAAGCTTCATTGGCAACCGAAGACAACGTTGCACCGGAGCAGCCTGAGTTTCAGTTTGACGTTGACGTCGTGATGGGGACGCAGCGACCAAAGAAAATGGTCGAAATCGAATCGATGGTTTGGTCTGCAACCGAACAAGTTACTCCAGTCCAGCAAGAAGCGACTGCCAAAGACCTGCCGCACGAGTCGATCGCAATGGGTCAGCTCGCTCCATCGCGTTCACGATCGGTCCCAACGCGTCCAGCAGACATCCTGGCTCAATTTCGCATGGTTCAACCGCCCGCTCAACCGTCCGTTCAATCTGAACTTCGCGAATCCGTTAACGGTCAATTTAATCCTGTCACAACCGCAGTCGGGACGCTTCAAGCAAGCCCCGCAGAATCTCGCCCACCAGTGCAACGAGAACCAGAATCGTCATCGCCGGTCGGGTCGCGCTCGATACCAGTCGATGTTCAAAAATCAAAAGCACTGCTTGCCCTTGAACATGATCAACGCAGTCGGCAAGTCAACCAACAGCCAGAACGTTCCGAGTTCGACGCCATGGCCAAACGAGATCAGCTTGAGATTCAGGCCAGCACGCCCAACGCCAAGCCCATCGGAGTGCTGCACGTTCAACCGACGTCGACGGATGTTGGCAAGGCATCGGCAAGTCAAACGTCATTTGAACAAACTCAAACGAATGTCACTGATGGCGTTCGATCGGCAGAAAAATCAAAGTACGCGTTGAAGGGGATGTGTCCCGTCGCGTTGATGACAAAAGGCGAGTGGGTCGATGGCGATCGTGAAATCGGATGTGTCCATCGCAATCGAGTTTATCTGTTCACGAATATCGCCGCGCGAGACCAGTTTCTCAGTGATCCCGATCGCTATAGTCCATTGTTGGCAGGCTTCGATCCAGTCATTTACCTGGAAACGGGCAAGCTGGTCGAAGGACTGGAGTCCAATGGCGTCTTCATGGGCAAGCAACCTAACCAGCGAATCGTCTTGTTTGTTTCTCCCGACACGCGCCGCCAATTCCAAGAGACGCCTGCAAAATTTGTCAATCATGTTCGTGCAGCCATGGAACGCACAACTCCTGAAAAGTAATCATTCAGTCGTGCAGGGCGACTTGCTCAACTCTGTTCATTCACCTGGCTCGCGAGCCAAAAGAATGGAATCGATACACCGCCAGTGATAAAGGCGACGAAGCGGAATCTCTCGAGATCAAGGACTCCGGTAACCAGCAATATCGCGATTCCGCTAAACATGAACATCAGGGCGATCCAGTTAAGTGTAGCGCCGATCGCGGTTTGCTGGGTATACGCTTCGATCGAACTCGGATCGTTTTCATCTGGACCCGCTGCAATGATTCTGCGGAAACTGTTTTGTCCGGAGAAGAACAGGATGGCGGTAAACAAAAGCGTAAAGGCACCAGCGAGTCCATAGTCCCTTGAAAAAAGCACTTCCATGCCCGAGGTAGCGAACAAAGTAATTGCGCCAAACATGCAGATGAAGGCAACGAAACGGTAGGCCAAGACCAACGCAGACTTGAAGCCTTGCCAGCCATGCGAAGTGTGTTGCTTTGTGGGCGGAACCGGTTCAAATTTCTCTGGGCGAGGAAGCGGGACTTCTTTTTCGGTGGGTGTTCGAATTTCAACGCCACCAAAGCCTCCAAACGCACGAACGCGAACCTGCATTTCAGATTTTTTGTAACCATCGTAAGGAACAACGCTGTCGTCGAGAGCTCCAAACATCATAAACCCGTCTACATCAACGCTGGCTCCGCGCGGGATCACAACTTCCGTACCGCCGAACATCGTGAACAAACGCAATTCGACGTTTTCCGATTCCACTCCGGTCAAGTCAAGTGTCGTACCGCCGAACATGGTGATCGCGATTTGCGGACGACCCGGTTTCCAACTCCCTTTCTTGTCACAGCCGCCAAAAATTGCGAACGCCCATCTCGATTCGCCGGGCACTCTCGCGGGCATGGGTTCCTTGACCGGCGCTGAAGGCCGATAGGCTGCGGTTTCGTTGTGAGCAAAACCTGCTGCGGCGCGTTGCACCGGTTCCGGTTGGAAGCCGCCAGCGGGTTGACGTTCTGCGACCTCAAAACCAGTCTTAAATTCACTGGCTTGTTGATATCGCATCTCAGGTTCTTTTTCCAACGCACGCATCACGACTTCGTCGAGCGCGCTGGAGACGCTGGTTTTTCTGGACGGTGGTTGGAAGCGTCCAAAAGGCAATTCGCCGGTTAGCATTTCATAGATCACGACGCCCAGCGAATAGATATCTGCGCGATGATCAACTTCTGTTGGACGTTCGCGCTGTTCGGGGGCCATGTAATTCAGTGTACCCATCACTTGTTGCGTGCGTGTCAGTGTGCCGTCGTACGCGTGGCCGGTCATTTTGGCCAATCCAAAATCTGCAATCTTGATTCTTCCATTGACATCCAGCAAGATATTTTCTGGCTTGATATCTCGATGAATCACCCCCTGATCATGAGCAAACTGCAGTGCGTCACAGAGCTGGGGAACCATCTCGAGCGCTTCGACCGGATCCAGTTTTTCCGACTGAGAAATTTGCCTCAGGTTTAATCCATCGACGAACTCCATCATCAAGTAGTGCATGCCATCGCGTTGACCAAAGTCATGCACGGTCACGATGTTTGGGTGATTCAAACGGGCCAATGCACGTGCTTCTCGCTGGAATCTTGCCGCAAACTCTGCGTCATCGTTTTCGTAGAGAAAGACCTTCAGTGCGACGACGCGATCGAGATTCTTCTGACGAACCCGATAGACAGCACCCATTCCACCGGCACCGATCAACGTCTCAATTTCCAGTTCCGGAAAAAGTTGAGCCAGCTTTTCGATTTCGGGTGGTTGCTTGCTGGGGATCGTTTTGGTTTTCTGCTCGTCTTCGAGCGACCGCTTCGCATGCGCCATCAAGCATGTCGGACACATTCCTCCCGGCAGGTCGTTGTAAACAGTTGCGTTGCAATTGGGGCAATGATTGGGCATTGGTTCGCGTCATTAAAGGCCAGCGGAAGAAGTATCTTGTGTCTCAATACAGCAATAAGCAAGAATCGATTTCAGTTACATCGAAACTCCAGGAATTTTCGATTTCAGCAAAAGACACGGTTTTTTGCGTGCAAAAGGCGTTGTTTTCGAGTGGTCGGATCGGATTGGTTTTTCTTAGGTCGATCGAAATTCGTCGGAAGCAGCCGCTGTGCCATTGCAAGCTGGCGGGTCGGTCACTCTCGGTGGACCCATGCGGGCCGCCCTCTGACAACCTCTCTGTTTGCGGACTTTGTCTGCCCTGGCCGCAAACGTTTTGCAGGCGATTCTGCTTGACCAATCCGTAAGATTGACCTGATCGAAACAGTTTTTCAATTTGATTCAGTTTCGAACACGAATCGTAGCAACTGCCTTGGAACCGTTGACGATACGGCTGAAGTTCGATCTCAAGTTCTGTAGTACGACTTTACCGCATGCTCAATTTGGTCCAAAGTGCCATTCCCATCATCCAGTCGTTTCTTGCGCGTGACGACCGAACGTTTCGTCCATTGGAAATGATGGAGCTGGAGGCACGGGTTCTTTATAGTGCGTCGCCGATCGGAATCGAGCCGGTTGCCGGGGGCAGCGAAGCCATCGGTGGGCATGTCTTGTTGGAAACCATTGACGATTGGCAAGAGTCCGACTCCGACGTTGCTCCATGGATGGGAACGAACGAGTTTGCTCAAGCACCAACGATTGCAGCAGACCCCTCACTTGAGCTTGCATCCTTTGGCGAGAATTTGGAGTATCTTTCTCAGCAGCTTGATGCTCTGTCAAACGAGTTGTTGGATGTGTCGTTCAACTCCTCTGTACACGATGCCAGCCAGATCGTATTTATCGACGACCAGGTTGATGACTGGAGATTGCTGGCAGACGACATTCGACAAGACCCTACGCAACGGGGCGTCGAGGTGGTCATCCTTGATGCGACGAAAGATGGGATTGAGCAGATGACGGAGCATCTGCGGAATCGATCTAACGTGAGTGCCATTCATCTTGTCTCCCATGGCAATCAAGATCAACTCAACATTGGCGGCACCGTTTTGACAGAAGAAAACGTCATTGCGCATGCCGGTTCGTTGATGGATTGGCAGCAAGCCTTGATCGAGGGTGCGGATCTGTTGATTTATGGATGTGATCTTGGGGCAACGGAAAGCGGGCAGTCGTTGCTGCAAACAGTCGCGGCACTTTGTGATTGCGATGTCGCTGCGAGTGTTGATTCAACGGGCCATGCTGATTCGGGCGGTGACTGGGACTTGGAATTCAGAACGGGTTGGGTTGCCGAAGACGTCATCTTTAGCGCCGAAGCTCAACACGAATGGCAGAACGAATTGGCGACATTTTTTGTGACCGACACGTCCGATTCAGGTTCGGTTGGGTCGTTGCGCTGGGCGGTGAACCAGGCCAATGCCAACTTGGGTGCCGACGCGATCCATTTCAACATTGCTGGGACAGGGACGCAGCGGATCCAACTCAACAGCCGGCTCGATGTGACTGAGGCCGTCAGCATCGATGCTTCGACACAGGCAGGATACGTCGTGGGAAGTCCTGTGATCGAGCTCGATGGAAGCAACTATTCTGGCGGGAATGCAGACGTCTTTGAACTCTTGGGAGACGACATCGAGATCAGAGGCTTTTCGATTATTTTCGCCGATGACCGAGCCATCGATGTGAAAGGCAATAACGCATTCATTGCGGGGAACTTTATTGGACTCGATGCCAACGGCGATGCGGCGGGCAACCGAGAAGGGATTCGAATTGAAGGCGATGGCACTCGCGTCGGTTCAACCAATCCATCGGATCAAAATGTAATCAGTTCCAACGCCACTGATGGAATCAATATTCGAAGATCTGGGTCAGGAAATGTCGTCCGTGGCAACATCATTGGTAGCGACCTTAGTGGAACGTTGGATCGTGGAAATGGAGGTCGAGGGATCCATATTCATGATGGAGCCTTCTCGAATATCGTTGGTGGTACGAATGCTGATGAAGCGAATTTGATCACGTTCAACGACGACGAAGGCGTTCGCATCAACAACGCGGGCGATGGCAATGCGATTCGTGGGAATCAGATCTTCAACAATGGCAAACTGGAGATTGACCTTGATGGAGAAGGTGTAACGAACAACGACTTGACGACCCCGATCGCAGATAACGACAGCGGATCCAATCGAGTTCAAAACTTTCCTGTCTTTCTCGGGGCAGACTTTGACGGCACGACTTTGGAAGTCAACGGTGAAGTTTCTGGTCGAGACTTTGTCAATTATGAGGTCGATTTTTACGCGACAACCTACGTCGACTCGAGTGGGCATGGCGGCGCGGAGCGTTATCTGGGATCGCGAACCATTCTGACTGATGCAGATGGACAAGTCACGTTCAGCGAGTCGCTCAATGTATCGATCAACGCTGGTGAGTTTGTAACAGCCACGACGACTCACTCAGATGGGAGTACATCCGAGTTTTCACAGGCATTTCCGGTTGCGTTTACTTCATCCAACACCGCACCGATTCTCGATAACTCTGGCGATTTGTTGATGGTGATCAATCAAGATGACACGAACAATCTGGGTTTGACAATTGCCCAATGGCTGGCGAGCGATGGAGGTGATCCTGTTACTGATGTAGACGGTGATCCCGAGGGAATCGCAATCATCGGTTTTGATGATACCAATGGTCGTTGGGAAGCATCACCCGACGGAGGTATCAACTGGTTCCGGTTGTCCAATGCGACACCACCGTCTGTTAACGCGAACCGCGCCATTGTTTTGCATGACTCAACGCGTCTGCGATTTGTGCCAGACATCGGGTATACGGGCGATTCGGGTGCGGTAACCTTCCGAGCATGGGACCGGTCAGATGGTACGCCGGACGGAACGGTTGGCGTTGATACGACGCCTCCCGGAGGAACGACTCCCTTTTCAAGCAATACAGAACAACTGATCGTTCGAATTGCAGATGAGATTGACGCACAAGCCGACTCCTATGCCACGAATGAAAATTCAGTGTTATCGGGCGTCAACGTTTTGGACAATGACAACTACGTTGGCGTTGGATCGGCGACCTTGTCGGTGAGTTCATTCGATGCAACGTCTTCACTAGGGGCAACTGTTTCGATTTCCAGTGGTGGCTCGCTGACGTATGATCCGGGACTACTTTTTGATTCCCTCGAGCCCGGTGCCAGCCTCAACGACATGTTTGATTATGTGGTCACCGATGGCAACGGAAACTTTGAAACAGTTCAAGTTCAGGTTCGACTGGACGGCGTCAATGATGTCCCGCAGATTTCGCCACAAACGTTTGCAATCAATGAGAACCCGTTGGTCGGTGCCGCCGTTGGCGTTGTGGCAGCAACCGATGCTGACAGCGGCCCAAGCGGCGACTTGACTTACAGCATCATCGGTGGCACGGGGCAGTCGGTGTTTGCAATTTCAAACAGCGGTGACATCACGGTCATTGACGCGGCAGCAGTCGACTTTGAAGCGACCACGTCATTTACGCTGGATGTTCAAGTGATCGACAACGCGCCGATACCGATTGCTCGATCCGCGACGATGAACATTCAAATAACCGACGTGAACGAGGCACCTGATCTCAACATCTCGGTTACAACCGGCACTGTTTCGGAAAATCTTGATGTGTCGTCGCGAACCAAAATCGCAGATGTTGTGATCTTGGATGACGCGATCGGGCTCAACAATCTATCGCTTGCTGGTGCCGATGCGGCATTTTTTGAGCTGATCGGCAATGAGCTCTTTCTGCGTTCAGGGGTCGCTCTCGATTTTGATGCCCAAGATCGATTGGACGTCTTCGTCGTTGTCGATGACGCCGCCGTTGGCGGGACACCGGATGCAACGGAGTTGGTACAACTGAACGTGACCGAGTTCATTCCTTTAACTCCAGCAATTGTCATCGATCCGGTTGATGGCGTGGAAACCAATGAACTTGGCGGCGCGGCTGGTTTTGAAGTTTATCTGTCGTCACCACCGGCAAGCACAGTGATTGTGTCGCTGGCAACAGACAATGCTTCCGAAGGCGTCGCGTCGGCGTCGGTGTTGACTTTTACGGCTTCCAACTGGAGCGTTCCCCAAGTCGTGCTGGTGACGGGGCAAGCGGACGCGGTGGTTGATGGGGACGTCAGTTTTCAACTGATCGCTTCGTCCAGCAGCACCGATGCGAGCTTCGATACGTTGGCGTCGTCGATCAATATCGTCAATCGAGACGTCGTGATCATTGTTGCTGCACCGTCGGCTCCGGCTGAATCAACATCAGAAGACGATAGCGACAGTGAAGATGCTGAAGAAGACTTGACTGGCGTGATCAGAACTGCACCAACCTCACAAGTAACCGTTGCCACCGCCTCCGTCACTTCAAATTCGATCATCGACCAGTCAGAACCGTTTAATAGCGAAGGCCAAGACAGCGATTCTTCCCAAAATGACATCCAACTAATCGCCACTCAGTCGGACGCGGGCAAAAAACGAGGTGTTTTAGCTTCGACGGTCATCGAAGTCGAATTGCCCAGCTATCAGTCAGTGGAGATTGCCAGTTCGTCGGAAAAGTTGACGGAGCAGTTTTTTCAAGACCTCGATACACTCAGGTGGCAAATGGAAGCTGATGCCAACCTTCCTCAAGTCGTTGTCGGCAGCGTCGCAACGATGGCTTCGGCGTTGACGGTTGGCTATGTCACTTGGCTTGTTCGTGGCGGTCAGTTGCTGGTCGGGGTGCTCGCTCAGATGCCTGTTTGGCGTTTTGTCGACCCATTGCCGATCCTTACAGAACTTGTTGACGATGACGAAGCGGATGACGACTCACTGGCAAGCATGGTGGATAACGCCGAAGATGAATCCGAAGCGGATCAGATTCTTGGACACGAGGGTGAGCTGAACGTGGCCAGCCAAACGGGCGCTGGAGAACTCACAGGCGTCGCAAACGTTGTCGACAGCTCGACGACGTCAGTGACAACAGAAACACCGGGAGTTTCCCAATGAATTTCTTGTCGGTGAAGCATAGGATCACGCTGGGGCTGGTCTGTCTGTTATGCAGCTCGATGGTCATCGTGTACTTTACAGGGCTCGGACCGAATCAGCGAGCAGCAGAAATGCACGGTCGAGCACAGCTATGCGAGAGCCTGGCAGTTCAGACTTCGATGCTGACCAACCCGGCCGATCGAGCCAGACTTAAGAATCTGTTGGAGAGCATCGTTGAACGAAATGATGAAATCATTTCGATTGGTTTGGTTCGAAATACTGGCCAACAGTTAATCGACATTGAGGACCATTTTGCCCAGTCCATGGATGGAATGAAGCTCTCAACCGAAACGTTTGTTCGGGTCCCGTTGCGGCAGGGTGGTCAAAAATGGTCAGAATTGCAGATCCGATTTTTACCGATTGGAAACACGGGTTGGTTGGGCTGGTTGCTGAGCCCGTTAACGATCTATGTCTGCCTGGTCGCGATGGCTTGTTTTGTTTCGTTCTCGTTATTTCTGGGTAAAGTGCTTCAGCAGCTGGATCCTTCCAATGCGGTTCCTCGCAGAGTAAAAACGGCACTTGATACGCTCGCTGAAGGTCTCATCGTCACGGATCGCAAGGGGCGTGTACTGCTGGCGAACGAGACATTTTCAAATTGGTCGGGTGTTCCAGCAGACAACTTAGTCGGAAAGCACTCCGCAAAATTTCCGTGGATCTGGAATTCGGAAGCCGATCAAAATTCTATCGCAGATCGTGACGCTGCAGATCAAACGTTGCCTTGGGACCTTGCACTTCAGATGGAAGCGCCGCAAGCGGGACGGTTAATGACGCTGCGTCATCATGACGGTCGCGAGTTGACGTTGGTCGCGAACTCGTCGCCAGTACTTGGCGCTGAAGGCGACTACCGTGGCGTGCTAACTTCATTCGAAGATGTGACTGATTTGGAACGACACAAAGTAGAGTTGTCCCAAGCCAAACTTGATGCTGATCGGGCGAATAGCGCCAAGAGCGAGTTTCTTGCCCGCATGAGTCATGAAATTCGAACTCCGATGAACGCCATTCTCGGCTACACCGAAGTTCTGCAGTTTGGCATGGAAGAAGATCCAGCGAAGCGGCAACAACACTTAACGACCATTCAGAGTAGCGGCGAACATTTGCTGTCGCTAATCAATGATATCCTGGATCTGTCCAAGATTGAATCAGGACAGCTGGAGCTGGAAAAGACAAAGATCTCGCTGCATCAATTGATTTCTCAAGTCGTCTCGGTACTCAAGATTAAGGCTGTCGAAAAGGGAATCAATCTGGTTTACGAACCGAGCGGACTCATCCCGACAGAAATCTACACCGATGGCGTTCGGCTGAAACAGGCGATCATTAACTTGATTGGAAACGCGATCAAGTTTACGGATGAAGGTGGCGTGCTGATTCAGCCGAAGTTGATCGAAGTCAACGGAAAAACGATGTTGGATATCTCGATTGCTGATACCGGTATCGGCATGACACAGGAAGCGATCGAGAAGGTCTTTGAACCATTTGCTCAGGCAGACATGTCGATCACTCGTCGTTTCGGTGGCACTGGGCTTGGCCTTTCCATTTGTAAAGAACTTGCTGAAAAACTGGGCGGACAAGTGACGGTGTCCAGCAACGTTGGGCAAGGAAGTGTCTTCTCGTTTCAATTTGATCCGGGAGACCTTACAGGCGTGCCTTTGGTCGAACCGGACAAACTGGAGGAATTTGCCAACCCGGAAAGCGAGGCCAGTCGTCAGTTCCAACTGCCGGGTGCCAAGGTCCTCATCGTCGACGATGGCGAATCCAATCGAGAGCTGGTGGCACTCTTTCTCAAACGTGCCCACATCGACTTTGAGATGGCCGTTAACGGCCAAGAGGCAGTTGACTGCGTGATGGCAAACGAATTTGATGCTGTCTTGATGGACATGCAGATGCCGGTCATGGATGGGTTTGCAGCGACTCGTCGATTGAGAGAGATCGGCTGCGAAACCCCGATCATCGCATTGACCGCGAATGCGATGGCTCAGGATGAACGCCGCTGTCGCGATGCGGGCTGTAGCGGGTTCCTCCCAAAACCGATCAAACGAGAGAAGCTCTACAACTCGCTGGCTGACGCCTTGCCTCAGTTCATGCCAAGTTACGTTGAGGTAACGTCAAAAAATGAAACGGTCACTCATCCGCCGGCGGGCCCAACAGTAGAAAAGTTTGCGGCCTTTGACGAAGAAGCGGATGTTTCGGCCGGACAGACTGAACCGGGCAAATACATCGAGTCGTCGTTGCCGATGGACGACGAAGACTTTATTCATATCGCTAGGCTTTTTACGGAACAGCTACACCGAAAGATTCAGCTCATGGAGACGGCGGCAGAGTCTTCAGATTTTACCGAACTGTTCAATTTGGGGCATTGGCTCAAAGGAGCGGGAGGATCTGCTGGCTTTGATGCGTTCAACCAGCCGGGGAAACAGATCGAGACTGCGGCAACCGCGCACGATGACATCGCCATCCAGCAACTGATTGAACAATTGAGAGAGATGGCAACACGGATTCGAGTGGTTCCTGCTGGCAATTCGTCACCCAACAAACTGTCGAGTAGTCAACATTCGCCGACCATCGTTTTAGACAATCCAACTATCATTCTTGACCAAAATGCGGCCGTGCCTTTGCCATAGCTGGCGAAGCTAACAACAGGTGAATCAGATTTTTGAGATGCCGATAAATAGAACGAATATGACGACCTCCCATTCGCAAACTCCGCCGATTCATCCGATCGTCCCTCCGATTCGGTTTAACGACGACCAGGGTTTTTCGCCATTCCATTTTCCGAGAGAAAATGACGATCAGGTCAAGCGCGCGAAAATCATGGTCGTGGATGACGATGAAACGACGACGTTGGCGATTAGAAAGTACTTGAGCAGCGCTGGCTTTTTGAACATCCTTCTCGAGACGGATTCGAGAAACGCATTGCAACGCATTGGTAGTGAACTTCCTGATCTGGTTTTGCTTGACTTGATCATGCCTGTCAATGGAATGGATATTCTTCAGGAGATTCGAAACGACTCTGCGACGCGAATGATTCCCATCTTGAGCTTGACCAGCAGTGATGACGACTATACTCGCGCTCGATTGCTCAATCTCGGTGCGAATGACTTTTTACAAAAACCAGTTTGTGGAAACGAGCTGGTTGCCCGCGTTCGTAACACACTTTCGTCCAAAGTCGCTTATGACAAACTGGCCAGCCGATCTGCAAAACTCGAAGCGGATGTTCTTACGGACCCTTTGACCAACATTGCCAACCGAAGAGCATTCGATTTCGAACTCGATCGCAAGATCATTGAATGGGAGCGCCAACGAACACCGTTCTCCCTGCTCTTGATCGACATTGACTTTTTTAAGTCGATTAACGATCAACACGGCCATAAGATTGGCGACGAAACCCTGGCACATGTTGCCGAAACGATTGGTGACGCGACGCGACGGATGGATCTGGTCTGCCGAATTGGTGGCGAAGAGTTTGCGGTGATCCTGCCGGTTACGCGAAACTGTGAATCGAATCAGGCTTCGGAGCGAATTCGACGCGCATTCGAAGAATCGCCAATTGTTGTCGAGGCGCAGACACTGCCGTTAACGGTCACCATTGGGATCGCCAACGCGATGAAAGGTGACGACGCCGACGTGCTGTTCAAGCGAGCGGATACGGCACTCTACGCAGGGAAACAACGTGGTCGGAACTGCTCGACGCTACACGATGGATCAAAATGTGTCGCGATGGAAGAGACGCAACGCGACCGCGTGCCGACGACGTTAAACGCGGATTCAATCGATTTAAACATCGTTGCCGCACGAATCATGGTCATTGATGACGAGCCTTCAACGGTCGCCGTCGTCAAAAAGTATCTCAATGGCGGAGGATTTGACCGGATCGAAACAGAGGTCGACTCGACAAAGGCGTTCGATCGAATCGCGGACACACAACCGGATCTCGTGTTGTTGGATATCCGCATGCCGAATGTGACGGGGCTCGAAGTGATTGAGCAAATGCGGCGAGTGAATGCGACCCAGCGTATCCCTGTCGTGTTTTTGACTTCATCAACTGACACAAATACGAAAGTCCAGGCGCTGAATTTGGGTGCCAATGACTTTCTGCAAAAACCGATTAACGCCAGCGAATTGCTGGCACGTGTCAGAAACACATTGATGGCGAAGGCACACGTTGACCTGTTGGCGAGCTACAGTTCCAAATTGGAACAGGAAGTGGAGATTCGCACCAAGGAACTGGTTGCCTCACGACGCGAAGCGATTCAATGTCTTGCTCGCGCTGCCGAGATACGAGATGACAAGACGGGGCAACATGTCCTGCGAGTTGGTCGTTATGCGGCGATTATTGCCAAAGAACTTGGGTTCACTGGTCAGCAGATTATTGATCTTGAACATGCCGCTCAACTGCATGATGTCGGCAAGATCGGTGTTCCGGACGCAATTTTGAACAAAGCAGACAAGCTGACGGATGAAGAGTTTGATCGTATCAAAGCACATTGTCGCACCGGCAGCCTGATCATGAGCGATCAATCAGGCATTGAGGGCGGTCGCGAAGTCTCGATCGGACACATTCTCGAACAATGTGTTTCGCCCGTGATGCGACTAGCTGCACTGGTTGCCGAAACGCACCATGAAAAATGGGACGGCAGTGGGTATCCACGTGGGTTGGCTGGCGAAGAGATTCCAATTGAAGGCCGAATTACGGCGGTTTGTGATGTCTTCGATGCCGTCAGTACAGAGCGCCCCTACAAGAAAGCCTTTCCGCTGGAGAAATGCTTCCGGATTATTGCCGAAGGCTGCGGGACACATTTTGACCCAAATGTCGTCGAGGCGTTTTTTCGATCACACAAAAAGATCATTGAAACGTATCAACAGTACGGTGCGTCTGCGTCAGAAGATGATTCTTAATGTGACCGACAGTCAGATGAAGACGCGCTGGTTGTAAATGTACCACTCGATGGTCAACACGACCAAGCCGAGTAACAACAGCCACGTCCACAGGTTTTTGCGAACCGTTTCACTGCCACGTGTGCCTTCGAATTCTTCGAGGCCGATCTCAAGTTTTTCGCGAACGGCAATGTCGCTCTCGATCGGGTCAAACAGATTGACCGTAAACAGGTGATCCACTTCGTCTGTGTCTTTACCTCTCACTTCATAGACACCACAACGCTCGGTGTTGGTGAAGACAAATCGTTGATCGCTGCCGACCTTCAGCTGTTCCGTAACTCCATCCGGCGTGGTCACTTCGATCTCTTGATACGGAATTCTCGGGCGAATCCGAATCAGTTCGCCGGGCACATAATCGCGAGCACCTCCAAATTGGGCAACGCCGCCAAGAGTGACAACCATATTCTGCACGAAGAATGGAAAGCTCAAGTTTTTTGGCCAATCCGAGTTGATCTCTGTATCGCCAGATTCAAGCAATTTTGACAAGGGGAACCCGATAACCAGATCTTCAAAACTTCCTCTTGGTCCAATGACCATGACAGGTCCTTCGGTCGACTGAAGGAGCGTCGTGTTGCCGAGAGGTCCTTTCAGAACAGCGGACTCGAGGATGTTCACTCGGCCCATTCTCAAGTCGAACATGATTGGATGGGCATTGTTGACATCCACCAATGGCGTTGTCTCAATCGTCTTCTCAACGGACCACTTTTCCGGCGGGATCGAGCCCCAAAAGACGGTGCTGCAGGAGGGCATCGATTCTGGCACGCACTGGTCAAAGATGATCAAATCATAGCGGCCAATCAGTGAACGATTCTTGTAGTCATCTGTTTTCAAATAAGAACGCTTCTGGAATTCAGTGACCGCAAATTTTTGCAACCGACTGGTCGTCAAAGCGTACTCCAGAAAATCGGAGTCGTCGCTGACGACCAACACGTTGACCATTCGTGGAGGATTAAGCACTGTTTTTGCTATGTTGTCCTGAAGGTACGGGTCCGATTCATCAATTCGCAGTTCGATCGGCAACGACGTATCCATTTGGGTTGCGATATCGGTCAGATCAAAGTCAGTGGTTGTCGAATCGATGCCTGGAATTGTGACGCGTTTTGCATCTGTGAGTTTCCCATCAACGAATAGCGACAGTCCGACCGTTTGGTCCTCGAGCCCCGAATTCTGCAGTCGCGCAAAGGCCTGAACTTCACTCGCATCGGCAAGTTGATCGTTGATCGACAATGCAGTGATTCCAATGTTTTGCGGAGGCGCAACCAGTGAACCGATCGGTCGATATTCTGCTGAAAGATTCCCCATCTGAAAGCGTGGGATCTTCTTTACGGCGCCATCGGTAAAGATCAACATCTTGGCCGCCAACGCATCAGCCACTTGAACATCGACGCCGCTTTGCCGATCGCTGATGCGACCTGGATTGGCCAAACCAGAAGCCGCTTTCATCGCCTCTTCAAGATCACTGGCATGTTGCGACTGGGAGATGTTGTCAACTTTCTGTTTCAGCGTGCTTTTGCTGGTGGTATACGACTGAACCACATTTGCTGAATCATGAAAGCTGATGATCATCGCAGCGTCATTCGACTTCATCTGTTCGATCGCAATTTTGAGCTGTCGTTTGGCTTCCTCCAACCGGGAAGTGTCGCCTTCCAGATCGGTCACAGACATGCTGGCGGAACGATCCACGACAAAAATAAATCGCTCTCCAACCAACTGCGTTCCTTCACAACCCGGATTAAAACATGAGAGCGCCAACAACAGAATCGTCAGCAACTGGAGCCACAATAAAATGTTGTTGCGCAATCGTTGCCAAATCGAATTGACGTGGAGATCTTCAACCGTCCTGCTCCACAGATACGTGCTGGGAACTTCGACAGGAACCCGTCGCAGCTTGAGAAAGTAAAGGATCAGAATCAAAGGAGGTACAACGGCAAAGATCAGCCACTGGTACCATGGCATCATGTTGACCCAATTCATCGTACCAAACCCCTTTGTCGCAGGTATCTGGAAACCAGACGTTCAACGCTTCGTTCGGTGGAGGTCATCGTGTAAACGATTCCGCGTCGCGAGCAGAAATCGCGAGCCTGCTCGATGAAGGTCGCCAGTGTTTGTTTGTAGCGGTCGATCAATCGACGACTGACACTGATTTCGGCGAAGTCTCGGTCTTCGCAATCCACCAGTTTCAGGTCCCCTTTGATATCCGGATCGATCTCTTCTTGGGACAACACATGAATCAGATAGATGTCGAGGTCACGCGCGACCAGATATTTAAGTGCGTCCTCATACCCCGACTTGTCCATCAAATCGGTGATCAATACCAGGATGCCACGTCCGGTGTTTCGAAGACAAAAGGCCTTGATCGCTTCGGACAGCGAAACGTTTGAGCCAGGCTGCAAATTTTCCACATAATCAATCAGCCTGTGCAAACTGGTTCTGCCGCGAAGCACCGGAGCAGTGTTGTTGCGCGCCCCATCGAGTGGCTCAATTTTAACGCGGTCGGCACGGCACAAACCGATGTAGCCGAGGGCTGCGGCCAGTTGCTTGGCATAGTGAAGCTTCGTCGGCGTGCCAAAATCCATCGAGGTGCTGACGTCAATGAGCGTATAAAAGTGAAGGTCTTCCTCTTCAAGGAACAGCTTTAAAAACAGTTTGTCCAAGCGGGCGTACGTGTTCCAGTCGATAAAACGAAGGTCGTCACCGGCGACATAGTTTCGAAAGTCCGCGAATTCAACGCTTTGCCCTTTACGCTTGCTGCGTCGTTCGCCCTTCATTCGCCCACGAAAAATCTTTCGCGAAACCAGCTCCATACGCTCCAGTTGGGCCAGAAGCTTGGGGCTGAGCAAAGGTTCTTTTTTGGAGGACGAGCTACCGAGAAGTGTCGACATAAGCTTTCTTTGTAGATGATTGACAACTCCAGTTTATCCGAATCGGTGGCAGCAGGTCAAAGGAAGCCAAATTCAAAAGGAAAATTGGTCTGATGCCCGTTTCTCGAATAATCCTTCGATCGCTGGAGCAATCCGTCATTGTTGGTCTTGATCGTCAAGCGTTTCAATGCACTCGATCAAGAGCCGGTCGATCTCACCGGGTCCAATCGAATCGACCAGACTCTGCTTCAAGGATGGTGCCACGAAGATGCGAACCTGTTTGACAAAATCATCAAACTGACGGATCGCCAACGTTTTTACGACTGGCGACACATCACCCAATTTTCGATAACCATTTTCTTTTCCGTAAAAGACATCAACATCAAATTGGACTTCCAGTCCAACCGGCGGCGCGTCAATCAGTACGTCATTTGACAACAAGTTGATGCCAAGTCGCTCGCTGAATTTTTCTGCCAGAACATCACTGCAGCGGACCAACCAGTCATAGGGTCGTTGCGCAATGCGGGTGTAGATCGATTCGTTTTGATCCATCCCATAATTGGCAACACGTTTGTAGAGACGGCGAGTTGGACCAAAAAGTCCGTCAAGCAAAGCGACCTCTGGGCCGGTTTCTTCGGTGGCGCTGGCGATCATTTTTTGGACCATCTGATTTTCAGATGATTGAAACAACTGACGTGTCAAATCATCAAAGCGTTCGTGATTCAGATGACGCTTGTGCCAATGATAAAACGCTCGTTGAAACATGGCCGTGGCGCTGCGAACGGCATGGTGCCAATAAACTTCGCTGAACATGACATAGCGAGCGAAGACCATGAGTTCCGCCGCGGTTCGACCTTTCCGCGTAATCGCCAATCGATCTCCAGCTTGATTCAAGCAGATGCTACGGATCAATCGAGGTGCGTCAAAGTTTTGACCATACGGCACACCTGCATGCAAACTGTCGCGATACAAATAGTCCATTTTGTCGATGTCGATCGGACCTGAAAGAATCGACGCCAGAATTTGAGTCGCCTGGTTCTCTGGTTTTCGATCGATGACCGAGAGAACTTCCGCTGGTGTTGTTTGCCAGTCTTCGTTCAACAGTCGCTTGAGCTCGTCGCTGTGCAAGTACTCGGAGGCATAGCTTTCGTGCGACGGGATACGACTGAGCCGCATGTCTTCGATGGGATGACAAAATGGCCAATGACCAACATCGTGCAGCAAGGCAGCCAGAATCAATAGCTCAGCCTGTTTGGCCGATACCGACTCCGTAAATCGAGCATCGTAAGAGAAGTGTTGCAGAAACAGCAATGCGTTTCGATAGACGCCAAGCGAATGCTCAAAACGAGTATGATTGGCGGCCGGGTAAACAAATCGAACGACGCCCAGCTGGCTCACTTCGGACAATCGCTGAAATGTCGCTGTATCAATGAGACGGAGGACGCGTGGTGTCACGGGCACGTCGACTTGATTGGGGATTCGAATCAACGAACTCGACTCAGAACCTCCGTGCAACGCTCGCAGCTCGGGAAGTTTTTCGAGCATCAGCCCCAGCCCAACAGCATTAGTACCTCAAACTGGCAAATGGCGTGCGCATGACCCAAGAGTTCGATCGAACACGCTCCCACCTGGTCGGACATTGACTCAAGCGTCTGGATCAGCGACGACGTCGTTGTCGTCGTAGTGGTCGTCGTTGTCGGTTGACTGCCGGGCATGTTCACTGGCAGAACATGAATGCCGGCGAGAAACCGTCCCAACAATCCAACTCCCATGTACAGTCCAAAATGAACGGAACCGATCAGCCAGTCGAAGTCGAAACAGGCAATGCTGGCGATGGTTCCAATGACGAACATGGCGATTCCTGCGGTCACATAAGATCCTGTTTCGTAGCTGTCGTTGAATGCAAAACTGGCCAACGGAAGTGCGGCCCAGGTTATCGCATACACGACGCTGCAAATGCCAACACGTGACCAAAGGTCGTTCCCCCAAAATCCTTCTCGCTCCTGATCTCGCAAAAACGCGTAGGCGACAAAGACCAGCGGGACTGCCAGCACGACGGATGAGATGCAGAGCAACCACAACGGAAACTCTGCTGGTGTTTTGAAGACCATGCGGAGAACCAGCGCGACGATCAGAAAGACGACGATGCTGCAAACGATCAACGTGATCTGGACGCTGGAAAGTTTGGTTTCCTTGCGACGGATCGGTTTGAGGACCGACTTGCCGGTGGAGTCGACGGGGCCTTTTGGTTTGGGCGCCGCGATGACGACCTGTTCCTCGAGGGTAGGAACTTTGATGACAGTTTTACACTTGGGACACGGACCCTCTTTGCCGGCAAACTTTTCGCTGACGTTAAACCGTGTGTGGCATTTGGTGCAAGTTACTCGAATCGGCATCGTCGTTTCAATCAGGCTGGAGGGGTTAGCAAAGGTCGAGCAAATCGTTTTCTGTGACCAAATGGAATCCTTCGCGAGTCAGAGTCTCTGATGCGATATCAATGTTGTCGACCATGATCGCAACGAGGCTACGCTCAGAATTTGGCAACATCAATGGATACGTTTGAACGAGGTTCACTTCCGCTCTCAACAAAGCAGTGCAGACGTTCAGCAGAGGTTGTTCGACGTCTTTTAATTCGAGTGCGATCAAACTGCTTTCGATCATCGCCAAACCGGCTCGTTCGAAGATCTCACGTCCTTGTTCGGGGTGGCTGAGCACAAATCGGACGATGCAACACTCGGTCGAGTCAATGATGCTCAAGGCCAAAATACGAACATCGGTGCCGCTGAATCGACGTATCACACCCATGAGGACGCCCACACGGTTCTCGAGAAAAACCGTAAACTGCGTGATGGCGGGATAGTCGCGGCCGCGCATCGTGTTGACCTCGCCATATGAACCGAAATCTTCTCCTTGACTCATTTGCGTCCCAAAGCTGAGTGGTGCTGAACGGCGGTCAATGATGACGCTGGTTCATTCATGACAATTGCACACCGAACCAGCGAACTATTTCGCCTTGAATTTAGGCATTATATGGATTCGACAACGGTCGGTCTCTGCACAAATCGAAGCTTGTGACAAGATTCTGAAAAAATCGGACAGGTAAACAGCACAAGCTGCGCAAAAAGATGCCTGGCCGCCCCGTAGTTTTCCGTCGAACGATATAAGAAGAGAGCTAACCATGCGGGCGATTCGTGGGCGATCGAATGCATGGCCGAATAGGGTTGAGCGGGAACGTTCGTTTTCGCTGGTTGGTCAGTTGACCCGACCAGCACTGTCGGCAGCTCGGCCTCCATCCGATTTGCCGGACATTAACTGGTCGTATTCAACTTTGTCGACTTCCTGCATCGAACCGTTGGTAAATCCAACTTGATACTGGCCATCAACGCCCAGTTTCTCAAAGATGACTGGCAGCGACGGACCTCGAACGCGTGTGTTGACTTTGTAACGAATGACAAACGGCTCGCCATCACGTTCGGAAACGAATAGTTCTTCGAGCGACTCAAAATTGACGTTCGCTTTGGCCAATCGGGCTTGGTCCTGTTTGGCAATGAAGTCCTTAAATTCGGCTTCGTCTTTGGGGCCCCGATTTTTATTACGCTGATGGAAGAACGTGTACAACGTCGCCAGTCGTTTTACATTTGAGTTGTTTGCTGCGGCGATCATGTCTTCGGGATTGCTTGACGAGCAACCTGCGAACAAGATCGCGCACGCCAACATCAATAAGGCACAAAGTTCAGCCGGCCGTTTTCGACAAAAAACTGAGTTCATCGGATTGATTCAATTTGTTGGAGGATGGATGAAAGAAACCCCACCCGAATCCGGATGGGGTTGAAAGTTTAAAACAAATTCTCGATTGGAAGTTACTCGATATCGGAAATGCTTACGCCAAATCCGTCAGCTCGCTTGCCCAATCGAATCAGCACCAACGTGTTCGTTTTGTTGGTGACAGAGTGCGTTGAACCGTCGCCAAAGACGGCATTGGTCGTCGACGGGTGTGCCGAGCCAAAACCGAGTTCTCGAGTCCGGCCGTCTGACCAACCATCGATCCAGTCGGATGGTCGATTCCACGTGTCGGAAATCAAACCGAATTCGGCTGAACCGAACCATGCCGTCGAACTTGGCAGCGAAAAGAATCGCATCGTGCTGAAGTCAGCGGTGTGGTAGTAACCAGTGTCCCACCAATCTTTGTACTGGTTGTCACGAGTGAAATTGTAATGACGTGAGTTGACCGCTTTTTCCATGAACATGATCGTGTTCGACGAACCATCAGTGATGCTGCCGAAACCGACGTCGGAGTACTTGGTAACTTCTGGTGATGAAACTCCACCAGTTCGAGCGTGGCCACCTTTGACGATGATGCCTGTCCAAACCGTGTTTCGTTCTTCCGGGTTAGGTGAATCCCATTGAGAAAAAGTAAGCCCGTAGTTTGGAACATCACCGTTCTCATCGGTATGTGGTCCCATGACTCCGGCGTAGTCGTTCAAGCGGATCGTAAACAAGCCTTGCGTGCAAAAACGCTCGTCACGTGACGGGCAGTTAAAACTTTCGATCGGCGATTCGACCATCGAAGGTGTGCCGCCCCACCAACCATCGTTGGCCCGTTGCTCGTACAGATTGTTTTGTTCCATGAAAGGCAGAACCTGATACATCCAGCCTGCGTTTTGGAACCCGTACAACGGACGGTTTTGCTGATTGGGATCGTGGTAGGCATCTGAGCAACCACCTGCGGTTGGGAATGCCATGTGTGCGGATTCAAAGTTGAGTGCCGCCAAAGCAATCTGACGCAGATTGTTCAGACATTGTGTTCGGCGTGCTGCCTCACGGACCTGTTGAACGGCCGGCAAGAGCATGCCGATCAAGATGCCGATAATGGCGATCACCACCAACAACTCAACGAGGGTGAAGCCCTTTCGAGTCGATTTCATAGTTACTCCAAATAGATATCAAGTGAGATGAATTCAAGACAAATTGTAGCTGATAGAACGGAATAATTGACACCCCAGATTTGGAAACGCGGGGCGAATGAATGATTTAGTTGGCCGTTTGGCTTTCGATTTTCCGTACTATTCGCTCGCAAATTGAGCGTGTTTTGCGAAACACGTCGGTGTCCCGCCCAAAATTCGTCCAGCACAGCGACAGTTGAATGTCTGGAGACAAATTGGGGGAGTTTTTCTTCCTGCAATGGGATTCGATGCAGTCAGAATCCGCCATTGTTGATAATCTAAAAAGAAACATCTCCGGCATTTTGGCGACGTTGCGTTGAAATTGTTTGTCCCAAGCAGGATGTGCAAGTCATTTGCTTGGCCTGCGAGTCCAACGTCGAAAAGCTTGCAAGGGCCGTCCGGTCCTTTCCCTCCCAAAGTCATTCCCAGTCATATCTCTACCAAGAACTCGTTTTAAGTCACCATGAAGTCACATCGATTATCTGGAATTTGGATTCTCAGCGCAGTTGTTTTCTTTAGCGCATTGAGTGCACCGGTTCAAGCTCAAACGCTTACGACTCTGACCAGCGGCACTGAGGTTCACGTGCCTTTTTTGCTGCCTGGTCAATGGAAGTACTTTCGGATTACCGCGCTCGACTGGCAGACAGATTTGGATATTTCCGTCCAACGGCTCGCGGGAAACCCAGAGGTCTACGTACGGTTTAATGCGTTACCGACCCAAACGGAGTTTGACTACAAATCGGAAAACCTGGGGAATGAGTCGGTACATGCAGACAACTTTACGGACGTACCCATGGAGTCGGGCGTTTATGTGATCGGCGTGTACGGCGGTGACTCAGCAGAACAGGCGGCGGGTGGCATGAGTCCCTTGGCCGGCAATCGTGGTGGTCGGGCAACGCTCACTTCGTTCAAGATTACGGCGACTCTGTCGACACAGGCGTCGTCTGTTGGTGGAATGGGCGCGTTGCCGTTCGAAGGTGGTTCAGCGTTTCGAGTTTGGGCACCCTTTGCAACTTCTGTCCACGTCGCGGGCGACTTTAATGGATGGAGCAATGTCAACGCTCCGCTCGTCAATGAAGGAAACGGCCACTGGTCGATGGAGCACCGCGATGCGAACCCGGGTCATAAATACAAATACGTGATTCGTAATGGAACGGATACAATTTGGCGAAACGATCCACGCGAACAAGGGATTACGAATTCAGTTGGCGATTCCGTGATCTATGACGACACGGCTTATACTTGGAACGACTCCGGCTTTACGATGCCGAACTGGAATGAGTTGGTGATCTACGAGATGCACGTGGGAACGCTCAACGACTCACCCGGCGGCACGCCCGGTAATTTTAACTCCGCGATTGCGCGATTGGATCATGTCCGCGATCTTGGAATCAATGCGGTCTGCGTGATGCCTGTGCACGAGTTTCCTGGCGATTTTTCATGGGGCTACAATCCCAGCTACCCGTTTACGGTGGAGTCGGTTTACGGCGGCCCGGACGAGTTCAAACGATTTGTGGACGAAGCACATCAACGCGGCATCGCTGTTTTGATCGACCTGGTTCACAATCATTATGGACCGACCGACATGGACCTTTGGCAGTTTGATGGTTGGAACGAAAGCGGTTGGGGCGGGATTTACTTTTACAACGACACTCGCGCGAGTACCCCTTGGGGGGATACTCGTCCCGACTTTGGACGCGGCGAAGTTCGCCAATACATTCGCGACAACGTGCTGATGTGGCTTGGTGACTTCCATGCCGACGGTTTACGAATGGACTCGACGTCGAACATTCATACGACCAGCTGGGGCGACAACGCAGACGGATGGTCGCTGTTGCAGTGGATCAATGATGAAATTGACAATACGCAGCCCTGGAAAATTGCGATCGCTGAAGACTTGCAGAACAACGCATTCATCACGCGCGATACGGGTGCCGGCGGAGCGGGTTTTGACGCGCAATGGTCCGCTGGATTTGTGCATCCGATTCGCGGTGCGTTGCAGGCGGGCAATGATTCGGATCGCAACATGCTCGATGTTCGAAATGCCATTGCCGAACAGTATTCAGGAGACGCTTATGAGCGAGTGGTTTATACCGAGTCGCACGACGAGGTTGCCAACGGTCGGGCGCGAGTGCCTGAGGACATTTGGCCGGGCAATGCAGACAGTTGGCCCTCACAGAAGCGTTCAACACTGGGTGCCGTACTCGTGATGTCGTCCCCAGGCATTCCGATGATCTTCCAGGGACAAGAAGTATTGGAAGATGAATACTTTCGCGATGATGATCCAGTTGACTGGAGCAAAGAAGTAACCCATGCGGGGATTGAACTGATGTATCGTGACTTGATTCGGTTGCGTCGAAACTGGTTCAATCACACTCGCGGGCTACGGGGGCAGTCGACCAACGTGCATCATGTCAACAACAATGACAAGATGATCGCGTTTCATCGATTTGATCAGGGTGGTGCCGGCGACGACGTGATCATCGTCTGCAATTTTTCCAGCACAACACGAAGCAACTACCGAATTGGTCTTCCTCGAGGCGGAACGTGGCGCGTTCGCTTCAATAGTGACTGGAATGGTTATTCGTCAATTTTCGGCAACCACTTCACACCAGATGTAACCGCGGGAAGTACTGCTTGGGACGGGATGAACTTCAGCGGCGAAATCAGCATCGCGCCCTACTCCGCAGTCATCCTCTCGCAGGACTAGAGGCTAAATCAGGTTGATACTCAGATAGTACTTGATTGCCGAATTGACGGGTTGCATCGCTTTTTCCCGTAGGCCGAACAACTGGGTTATCAGTGTTGTGAAATAGCGCGTTTGAATTCGAGGATTTGAACTAAACTGAAACACAACGCACGAACGTTCATGAAACCAAGCGTTGACCCGATTCTGCAGTGTGCAAAGGTCGTTAGATAGCGGCCACTTCACGATCAATTGATCGAGTAACGAATGAAGAAGATTGTTATGAGCAAAACGACTGATTCCAAATTGCGACGGAGTTTGTGCGCGATCGGTTTCTTGATCGTTGCGGCTTTAATGACTCTGGTTGATCTGAAGGCAACCAGTGCCGATGTGATTGGAGACCAATACACGTTGGGGATCACTGGGTTTGGCGATCAAGGTGGAAGCTTTTTGAATTCTCAAGACAACTTTCAAACGTTGACGTTTGATGGAACCGGGGTAGCGAAGGTTTTTGGCGATAGCGTCTTCGGTGAGCAAAACGCGGGCAGTCCACTCGATGAATTCATCATCATCGAACAATTGTCGACCAATGGGCTGGAGCAGGAAGTGGTCATCGATGTTTTGGCTCGCAACAAGTCAACCCAAGCGTTGACGAATTGGTTTGCAGATGACGCCACGACGGATGGAGGCTCGGATCCTTTTACGGAGTCTGCAGTCGAGATCGGGGCATTCAACGGCGGAACGAATCGACTGACGCCGGGCCCATTGGATGGCTTGACGAGTGCCCAGTTCAATCTGATCGGAACCGATGGCAACGCCTATCTCGATTTCGCAATTGACTCGCCCGTCGTCAACGATGAGCTTGGCGGTGCCGCTGGAGTGTTTTTGGGATCCAACATCGGGACATTTGATCTTGGCGGTGGAGTGGAAATCGCTGGGTATCGCCTGACTTATGTTTACAACTTGACCGCAATTCCAGAGCCTGGCAGCACGACGTTGTTAGTGTTGGTTGGATTGGCGGTTGCGTGTCGACGAAAACGATCTTCGTTGATTTTTCGTTAACCGAAGCCATCTCGCCGAAGCCACATTAATCGAATCTCTGGGCATACGTTTCAACAAAACGGAACACGTTGAATGCCCGCTTCTCCAAAGCGTCGATTGATTGCTTTCAAAATCTCGGTGGCGTTTGCCTGGTCGCCATGAACGCAAATGCTGCGGCAATGGACTTCAATCGTTGATCCATCCACTGCGATGGTTGCTTGGTCAGCAGCCAATCGGCACGCTTGTTCGGCAGCAAGTTCCGGATCACGAATCACAGCATCTGATTCGATGCGACTGACCAGCTGCCCATTCGGTTGATACCGCCGGTCGGCAAACCCCTCGGGAATCAACTCGGCGCCGGATGCGGCACACACACGTTGCAAGATGGCACCGTCCGCTGCCAGAATCTTGAACGATCGATTCAGATGCATGACGGCTTGGACGAATACCTGCGCGATCGATTCGTCGCGTTGAATCTGATGATAGAGTGCGCCATGGGGTTTAACGTAGCTAACTTGCGTGCCATGCAACTGGGCGATCGACTGGAGGGCACCGATTTGATACTTCAGATTTGAATCGAGTTCATGACTCGGAATGGAAACGGGACGTCGACCAAATCCTTCCAGGTCTCGTGTGGCACATGGATGAGCCCCAATTTGGACGTCGTGCTCGATTGCCAATTCAATGGTTCGTTGCATGGTCGACGGATCGCCGCCGTGAAACCCACAGGCAATGTTGGCTGAATCGATCAGCGGCAAGACTTGGGCGTCGTTTCCAACAACGAATGCCCCGTAACTTTCTCCCACATCGCAATTGATATCGATTTGTCCCGCTTGATTCATCGACACTCACACCTCATGGAAAAAGCTGCGTCACGATTTTCTGAACTCCCAACACCATCGTGACTCCAACAAACGCGATCGCCACGACATTGGAGAACCAACCGTTGCGGTGACGACCAAGAATTTTATCGTCGTTCATTATCCAGACCAAAAAAACCGCCACGATCGGGAGCAGCATTCCATTGGCGACTTGAGCGAGAATGATCAGCTGAGTTGGTTTGGTCCCGATGCAGGCGAAGAACATTCCAACAACGAGGACACTGGCCCACGCTCCGCGAAACCAAAGACTCTTTTCGTCTTTGATTCCCAAGACTTCAGAAAGAGCGAACGCTGCAGCCAATGGAGCGGTGATCGCTGAAGACAAACCGGCTGCAATCAGGCCGAGTCCCAGCAGAATGATCGTTGGCCTTCCCATCTGGTCTTGGAGCAACGTCGAAAACGTATCGATGTTCGATTTGCCATCGTGCCCTTCGAGCACAGACGCTGCGACCACCACGATTGCACCGGTGATCAGCCCTCCGGCAATAATGGAAACGACGGTGTCCAGTTGTGCGTCTCGGTATGATTCTGCGCTTGTCCATTTTTTCTTCGCAGTCGAAGCATGCAGGAACAAGTTGTAGGGAACGACTGTTGTTCCTATCAACGCCAAGACTTTTGGCAGACTGTTCTCTGGAAATGAAGGCAGAAAAACGCCAGAGAATATTTTGCTTAGATCAGGTTTGAGCAAAACTGCCGAAACCAAAAAGGCGAGACCCATCACGCAAACCAATGCGATGAGAAATCGCTCGATGAGCTTCTGTTTTTGAAAGAACAACAGACTGAATGCAATGGCAAAGACTGCAAAATACAATGAGTAGATCATCCATCCGGACGACCAGTCTTGGGTGGGCAAGATGACTTTGCCGCCAAGTCCAACCCCAGTGATGTTGCCTGATTCATAGGCGACGTTCCCAACGAAAATCGCGGTGATCACCAGCGTCGCGGCTGCCAAACGAAGACTGGGGACTTCGATCTTGACCCGGATTGCTTCGCCAAGTCCCATTTGGCCGCACGTTCCCAGTCGTGCGGTCATTTCTTGAAGAACAACGCAGGCGATCGTGGAAAACGCAACCGCCCAAAGTAGTTCGTATCCGAAGTCACCGCCGACGGAGATCGATGTGACCACGGTGCCCGGGCCGATGAAGGCGGCCGCGACCATCGCACCTGGGCCTATCGATAGCAGACGTCGTAACAGCTCCACGTTTGGTTTCCTTGCGACTTGGGTCGACGATTGCGTCAATTTGGTGATTATGAAGTTGAAAACTTGACGCGGCCAAAGGCGTTAATTCAAATAAGACGTCGTCATTTTTATCGTCCCTCACTTTATTGAGCTTAAGCATGTCCAACAACAAGAAGCAAACGAATCGACGAAAGTTTTTGAAAACGACGGCGGCCGCCGGTTCCGCGGTTGCGATTCCATACTTCTTTTCCACGTCAACTGCGGCTGCAAAAACTGTCTCGAAGCAGGACAAAGTTCCGATCGGTTTGATTGGTGCCGGCGGTATGGGTGTTGGCAATATGCGATCGGCATCCGATTTGGTTGAAGTTGTCGCGATTGCCGACGCCGACAAAAAACGGCAGGCGTCCGCCAATCAACAACTCTCAAAAGGAAAAGCCGACGTCTACGATGACTATCGCAAAGTTCTCGAACGCGACGATATCAAAGTAGTCCATATCGCGACACCTGATCACTGGCATACCAAACCTGTCGTCGAAGCAATGTTGGCCGGCAAAGATATTTACTGCGAGAAGCCGCTGACGTTGACGATCGATGAAGGAAAGCTGATTCGCAAAATCCAAAAACAGACTGGCCGCATCGTTCAGGTCGGTACTCAACAACGGAGTACGTTTAATCTGTTCACCAAAGCAATTGCTTTGGTTCAACAAGGCCGACTGGGAAAGATCAAAAAGATCTCCTGTGCCATTGGCGGCGCTCCAACCAGTAAAAGTCTGCCAGTTGCGGACGTGCCTGAAGAGATCGATTGGGATCGCTGGTTGGGTCCGGCACCCAAGATCGACTACCGAGCTGGTGAATCAAATAAAGGGCGTCGGCCGCAATCCAATTGTCACTACGAATTTCGTTGGTGGTACCAGTATTCAGGTGGCAAGTTGACTGATTGGGGCGCGCATCACGTGGACATCGCCAATTGGGCTTTGAAGGCCAGCGGAAACACTGATGGTCCGACAGGCATCAGTGGGACCGCGGAGCACCCTTGCCAATTTATCAACGGGGTTCCGCTGGAGTCGGATCGCTACAACACGGCTACCAATTTCAATTTCGTTGTCTCCTATCCGGGCGACGTCGAAGTGGTGATTCGCCATGACACCGACAACGGCTGTTTGATTGAAGGGGACAAAGGTCGGATCTTTGTAAACCGTCGCAAACTGGTTGGCAAACCCGTTGAAGAACTTGAGACAAACCCGTTGCCAGAAGACGCCGTACAAAAAGCGTACAAAGGTTTGCCGATGGAGTTCAACGAGCGAAAAGCTCACTGGGCGAACTTCCTGCATTGTCACAAAGAACAGGTTGAACCGATCTCTGACGTTCATTCCCATATGGAAATGCTGAATCTGTGTCACTTGGCTGGTATCTCAGCACGACTTGGACGAGCACTCAAATGGGATAACTCGACGGAAATGATCACCGGTGATGATCAAGCAAACTCGATGCTGGGTCGCCCATATCGGGAAGGCTATGAAATCGAGATGTAAACGGATCGCTGATCTGTTAATGTTCAACTTGAACCCTGGGGCATTGAAATCAAATGCCTCAGGGTTCTTTTAATTGAACATCTTTCAGACAACTGACCTGCCAGTGCGATGTTCCGATGCCATCCGCTGGAACCAGTTCGCCAAGGCACGTTTAATCAACGACAAAGGAATCGCCTGTAACGCCTTTGAATGCCTGCAACGTTTTTGTGAATTCTTCCGGTTCGACGATACACCCGATCGTCGCCAGCGGATCGCTGATCACGCCTTGAGGCGCAATCACGTAAGCCATGCGGCGTGTGGCTACGCCTTGGCCGGTTCGAATATCGATGACATGTGAGTACCGTATTTCTTCGATAACGACGGCTTGCTCCGTGTCACCTGAAATTGCAATCGCCGCATTCGCCAACTCAGTTGTCGTCTGGTCAGGGAGTTCGACCAACCACCCCTTTTCGTTCGGCGGAGCGGCACCACAGACGATATCACCGCCCGCTTCGTAGCAAGCGATGGGTACGCCTTCGTGCTTCAACAAGGCGATGACGACGTCGCCAATGCGCCCCTTGGCTATCGATCCAAAATCCAGTTTTGAATTGGATCGCCGCGTGATCAAAACTGGTTGTGCTGGATTGATGTCGGCTAAACCACCATCGAACGTTGGGAACTTTGGATTCCAATCGTTGTTTTGAGGCGTCGCAGAATTGTCATTCGACACGGTTTGGAGTTCCAATGAATCAAATCCCGAATGTTGAATTGCAATTCGGATAGCGTCGTCGGTCGGCAATTCGACCGTTCGCCGGGCCACGCGCCAAAGTTCGATCAGTTCTCCTGCCGTCGGATCAAAGACATGATTGGATCGATGGTGCAGTTGTTGGCAGAATCGGATCATTGAAGCGAGTTCTGCTGAGACTTCCATCGACTCGCCGACTTGTAGTCTGTTCAACCGGTAGACTTCCGCCTCCCGATCGTAGTCACTATAAACTTTGACAAGTTGGTCGATTTTGGCGAACGCTTTGCGACAGGCTGACTCGGCAGTCGCTTGATCTGTTGCCCAAACGGTCAGCGTGACGGGCATCGCCATGTGAAACTGGACGTATTCGAATCGCTGCAAAGGAGTTGACGGTTTCGACTTGTTTCGCTGATGATATACTTGAATGGCTATGACGATTGATAAAATCGACAACGTTAACGGGATCGCGAAAACGGCGATCGGAAAACGACTTTGTGTTTCACCAGTTTGTTCGTCCGTCTGACTCAATCGACGACCTTTTGTAGTTTTTGTAGTTAGAGCGTTTTGACTGCAATGATGACATCCTAACGAAGAACCGCTCAAATGAAAAAAGATGTCTTCCCAATCCGCCAGTTTCCGACTCGATGGATCCGTTTTGCGATGCTTGCGATGATCGCCATCGTATGGTCGTCCTCTGTTGGCTGCCAACCCAAGGAAGAAGGCTCGAACAACAATCCTGCCAATGTCTCGGGTCCTGATGATGGCAATGACCCCGAGGAAGAAGTTGCGAAACCATTAGAAGCGACCTTCACTGAGACGATTCCTCCATCGCTCGTCGATTTTGAGATGGTGCTCGTCCCCGTATCCGAGGATTCAGACGAAACGCCGTTTTATATCGGGAAGACGGAAGTCACTTGGGACGAATTTGAATACTGGGCACTTTGCAAAGATATCAAAGAGAAGAAAGCGATCCTTGAGCGAGAAAAGAAGTTGCGCCCCAGTGCGCCTCACGACATCGATCGAATCTATCGTGGTTGGGGCTCGACAAAACAACCCGTTGTCGGAGTTTCCAGGTTGGCTGCGGAACGATACTGCGATTGGTTGAGCGAGCAGACGGGAAAAACATATCGACTGCCAACGCCAACCGAGTGGGACCGCGCGTTTGTCGCCGGCGGTGGGACACTGGCTGAAGTCAGCGACAAGAACGCACTCAAAGAGGTGAGTTGGTTTGTCGACAACACGTTTGATGATGAGACGTTTGACAACCGGGCCATGCAAGTCGCCAAAAAGCAACCGAACAAGCTGGGGATTCACGACATGCTCGGAAATGTCGCTGAGTGGGTAAGCGGTGACGAGGATAAGAAAGTTGCCCGCGGTGGCAGCTTTCTTACTAAAGCAAGCGAACTAACCGGAAACCACACTGACGTCGAGGACCAAGCGGTTTGGAACAAGAACTATCCCAACGAGCCAAAAAGTCTCTGGTGGTATGTCGATGCCGACTACGTAGGTTTTCGAGTCGTTTGTGATGCGAAGTAACCACTTGACTGACCGACAGACGAAACACCTGACTCGTTAGAAGACGTGACGCGTTCAGGTGACGCGCTTAGTAAACTCAATCCACTTTGAAATGTGACTATGTCCTGGAAAATTCTGCCTCTACTCTTTGTCGCAACCGCACTCTGTTTGGTTTCGTTTTGTGGTTGCTATGATCCGACCGCAGATAGCGCGGACGTTGGCGGTGGCGAAGCGAAAGACGAACATGCCGTTCGGGTCGCTGAGTCCGATGCGACGTTTGCGCTCGATGCGGACAACTGCGACATCAAGTGGACTGGTTCAAACACATTGGGCATGACGCCGCATGGCTTCTTCTACGAATTGACCGGAACAGTACTGGTCGACGGAGACAGCAAAGACCTAAAACACTTCGAAGTCGATATCGTGATGGGCAGTGTCAAAGCGATGAACGAGGCGTTGACAGAGAAACTGAAGAACCATGGCTTCTTTGAAGTCGAAAAATTTCCCAAGTCGACATTTGTGGCAACCGACATTCAGGCTGTCAGCGACCCTGACGACGAAAAACACACGCACGTAATCGAAGGAAACTTTCAGCTTCGCGACGTAACTCAGTCGATTCGAATTCCAGTTTCGTTTGTGTACGACGACGAGAAAAAGATGGTCCAGCTGACCAGCGAATTCAAATTGAACCGAAAAGACTACGGAGTCATCTACTCCAACGCCACTGAGGATCTTGCCATTCGCGACGACGTCCTGATCAACATCGACATAGAATCTGAAACCATAGCCGAGTAATCGAACAGGACATTTGCGACGTTTCAGGTCTGCTCGAAGGTTAACTTGGAATCGGAGAAACGACCTTTTTGGCGATCGCCAACTCAAAGGTCCCAACGACTCCACCGAGCGACGAATTGCCTGCGTCATCGACTAACGCATTGTTGTCCAGGTAAATCACGTAAATCCCGTTGTCGAACTCATTCCAAACGCTGCCATCCGGCTTCGTCAATCCAAATTGGATCAGTCCAACGTTATTCGAACTTGGTCCGACGGACCCCAAGTCGACAGCCAATTTATTGAAGCCTCCCGGGCCAATCACACGAATCGAAGACGGTGAAAGTCCGAAATTCTTTGTGCCGAGCTGAATGTCGTCATTGAGCTGAACAATGAAGTCGACTTGTTTGCCTGGAGATTCGTTGAAAACCAGCGTCGTTGGTAGAGTAGCGGTCGGAGGCGCGAAATCGACGACGGTTGGCATCTCGTTAAAGCTCAAATCGTTGACGACAATGGCAGAACTGGATTCCGTTTTGTCCTCGTCGATCCAAACCCAAAGAAACGCAGTAGTGGCTTCCTTGCCGACCTTGACCATCTCTGACTGTGCGGTTTTGTCAGGCGTGGCGTCCAAATTATTGACGTCGATGGTCGACTGCCCGACCTGTTTTCCAGTTGAGTCGTAAAAGTTTACGCCCACCGTGGCGAATGGTAGCGTGGCCGTGGTCGCCTTTTTTTCTTCCATGCGAAACGCATCAACGGTCAGCTCGTACGTCGTGTCGGGCTTGATCTCAACTTCTTGTGAAAGGGCGATTGCGCCGCCAGATCCGTTGAGCTGAAGTTGTTTTCCTGATGAATCTACGTTGACCTGATCGCCAGTGAATGCTGAAGAGCCTTCCCAAGTCTGTTCCGCGAAGCCAATCGTTGACTGCATGACGTTGCTGAAGTCAAAAAAGCCATCGGTGTGAAGTGTGTTGCCACGACCGGTGCCCGGTGTGATTCCGTCGCTTGCGGTCCAAGTGCCAGTTGAAAACACTTCGTTTGAATCGACATTGAAAAGTGACCCATCGATGCTGATTGACTGAACATTCAAGTTGCGGTCAATTCCTTGTCCTGGCAAATAGAGGTCATTTGTAAACAGAATCCTCAAATCGCTGACTTGCGCCGTTGAAGCGACATCAAACTTGTACGTTTGTTGTTGAGTGGCCACCTTGGTTTGAAAGACTTGTTTTCCATCCAACTCGACAACCATCGTCTCGTCGCCGGTATCCCCATTGGCGACAATCGCGACGGTCGACAACATCATTTTGGGTTCTAACGATTCAACTGATAAAAAAAGGTTGGAAGATTGAGAATGTGAATTCTGGTTTGTGCGAAACAGTTTTTTTAACCAAATTGCGTTCATGATGGATTCCCATTGGTGATTAACGAGGCGAACCGAGTCTGATTAGGTGACAATGAGAACGCAAACAGAAACTGAGAGCTGGTCACATAAGGGGGCTGAAGTGGCACCGCTGTGACCCATGGTTTGACCTTGTGAAGATCCACTGTTTCGAAGGTTCGGGATAACGTAATAAACTGTATCCACCTTGCAGTTCATGACTTAGCTAATTTTGGCTGGACAAAACGACATGCACGACGACGATCCAACTGCCGATTTTGACTCGCCCTCCATGGGCGAATCGGCGGAAGGTAATTCGATGGAAATTGTCCCGCAATTCATTGGTCGATATCGCATCGATCGAACGCTGGGGCAGGGTGGATTTGGCGTCGTGTATGCCGCAACCGACCTCCAACTGGAACGGACGGTTGCGATCAAAGTCGCGCGACCTGAGATGTTGTCGCGATTGGAGAATCTGACGTCGTACCTTCAGGAAGCACAAGTTGTTGCGCGACTGGACCACCCGTGTATCGTCCCGGTCTATGACATTGGGAGCACGGATGAGTTTCCTTGCTTCGTGGTTTCAAAATTTATTGAAGGAACCACGTTATCACAGCGGTTGCGTGAACACCGAATCAACTGGGCTGAGTCGGCTGAGTTAATCGCAACGATCGCGAAGGGCTTGCACTACGCGCACAAGCAAGGAGTTGTCCATCGTGATATCAAACCCGGAAATATCATCATCGATTTTGATGGCAGACCGTTCATTGTCGATTTTGGATTGGCGCTACAGGATCACCAGGTGGGGACTGGGCCGGGATACGCTGGGACGCCCAAGTACATGTCTCCAGAACAAGCCAGGGGCGAGGGGCATCGTGTCGATGGACGTAGTGACATCTTCAGTTTGGGCGTTGTGTTCTATCGAATGTTGACTGGAAGGTCACCATTTCCTGAGACCGATAACGCCAAGCTGCTTCGACAGATCATTCGATTCGATCCTCGACCGGTCCGGCAATATGATGAAACCATCCCGAGGGAGATTGAACGGATTTGCTCCAAGGCGATGGCCAAACGAGCGATGGACCGATACTCAACCGCTTACGATCTGCACGTGGACTTGCAGTTCGTCATTGAGAACCATCTTCAGAATTCCGACGTTGCCAGTGAGCGAATCTCGCAGGGACCGTCGACACTGGCTGAGGTGCCCCCGTCGCATGTGGAGTCCATTCCGTCTCGCACGTCGGACATCCTTCCCAAAGGTCTGCGGTCCTTTGATGCCAGTGATGCTGACTTCTTTCTGGATCTTCTTCCAGGTCCGCGAGATGCGCAAGGCGTACCCAACAGTCTGCGGTTTTGGAAGTCGCGAATCGAATCACTGGATCCGGAAGAGTGTTTCTCTGTCGGGCTGATCTACGGACCCTCCGGTTGCGGCAAGTCGTCGATGGTCCGAGCCGGGCTGTTACCGTTGCTTTCGCCGGAGGTGATCCCTGTTCACGTCGAGGCGACACCAACAGGGACGGAAGCAAGATTGTTTTCATCGGTTCGGCGCCGCGTTCCCGAACTGCGAATTGATGAATCTGATCGGCGCGTCGCAGAGCGAGGACAAAAGGGGGATGCGACGTCGAGTCGACTGAAGCAGGCCATCATGGCGATTCGGCGAGGCGAGGGATTGGCAGAAGGTCAGAAGCTATTGATCGTACTGGATCAGTTTGAGCAGTGGTTGCACGTCAATCAACCAGACGAAAGTCTTTTGGTGGATGTCTTGCGACAATGCGATGGTGTGCGAGTACAGTGCATCATCATGGTGCGTGATGATTTCTGGATGGCTGCCACGCGTTTGATGTCAGAGCTGGAAATTCGATTGGTCGAAGGCAAAAACTCTGCGGCGGTTGATCTTTTCCCACTCCGTCATGCTCAAAAAGTTCTTCTGGCCTACGGCGCCGCATACGATGCAGTCGCGTCGCCACCGAACGAGTCGAACTTGAGGTTCGTTGAACAAGCGGTGGCTGGACTGGCAAACGATGGGCGTGTGATCTGCGTTCGATTGTCACTTTTTGCAGAGATGATGAAGAACAAGCCATGGACGCCTGACTCCCTAAATCAAGTTGGCGGTGCCGGCCAAGTGGGAGTCAATTTTCTCGAGGAGATGTTTAACTCGAAAACGTCACCACCAGAACATCGATTGCACCAATCGGCGATTCGAAAGGTGCTCAAGTCGTTGTTGCCCGAATCGACTTCGGCAATCAAGGGGCCGATGCGAACCAATTCCGAATTGCAATCGGTCGCCGGGTACCAGACACGCACACGTGAATTTGAAAATCTGGTACACATTCTTGATCACGAAACCAGATTGATTACACCTGCCGATCCATTGAACGAGTCCAGCCAATCGTTTGATTCCACCGGCGACTCGGCGACAGCATCCGAATCTGGATATCAGCTTGCCCATGATTTTCTCGTTCCCAATGTGCGACAATGGTTGACAAGGAAACAGAAAGAAACACGACGCGGGCGGGCTGAGCTCCTGTTGGCTGACATTGCGTCAAGTTGGAAGCAGAATCCAAACCCGCGTAACTTGCCGACGTTTTCTGAGTACTTGGGCCTGCGTTGGTTTACAGATGCGACTGTCTACTCCGAGTCTGAGCGTCAGATGATGCGGCAGGCCGGGCGACAGCACGGGACTCGCACGTTGCTGTCGACATTGGCCTTGGGGTTGGTGGCTGTGTTGGTCTTTTTCGTCTATTCAAATTTCAAAACTCGCGAGCGTGAGTTGGTTGCTGAGAAGTTGGTTGCCAGTCTGATTTCTGAACCGACGTCCCAGCTTGAATCGAATTTGGAGAAGCTTTCGCCTTATCGCGAAGAGGCGATCGAGCCGCTTACTCAAAAGTTTGATGCGTCCGATTGGGACTCGACTGAGAAAGTTCATGCGGCAGTTGCATTGTTGGATGAAAAACCTGAATCGTTGCCGAAATTGTCGCAGCGAATACTGGAGATCCCGCCGGATCAGCTTAGCCTGTTGTTGGAGATTCTCGAAGAACAGCATGGCATGATTCTGGCGGAACAATACTCTTACGTTGCAAAAAACAGGAACGAGATCACCAGGCGTCGATTCGCAGCGGCTTGCGCACTGGCGAGCTTGAATCCGAATGATACCGCTTTTGAAGACAAGTCTGTTTGCGATTTTGTTGTTGATCAACTATTGAATGTTGAACCCGTTGAACTTGACGGTTGGCAGCGTTTGTTGGCCAAGATTAAGAAACGTTTGATTCCGCGGCTTAGGGAAAGCTTTCGTTCCGATTCAGGGGAAAACCTGGAACAGCGACGTTCGTTTGCAGCAAACGTGTTGAGCTTCTTTTTGAGTGACTCACCTGATGAATTGATCGAGCTGTTTTTTGAGGCCGACGAACGACAAGTTAGCCCGCTGTTTCAATGTCTCCTTGAGTATCCCGATCAGTTACGAACGGCATGTCAACGCGAGTTGGAAGAAGATCTCGTCATCCAACGACCTAACAATCAAATGGATTTGATTTTTCGTCGGAAAGCCACTGCTGCCTTGGCGTTAATGAAGCTGGGTGCGAGCGATGAAGTCTGGAAGTTTGTTCGTCGATCCAACTCTGACGGTTGGCAACCCTATTTTCTAGCAGGCATCGATCGTTGGGAACTCATTGCAGATACGTTTGTCGAGCAGTTAGAAAAAGAGTCCAACGCTGATGTGACGTTCTTGATTTACCTGTCGTTGGGGACACTGGATCGTGAGTCGGTCTCCAATCGTTTTGGCGATCGTTTGGATGAATGGTCAAATCAACGACGGACTCGATCGGACTCAGGTTTGGTTGCCGTTGATGCATGGCTGCGAAACGCTTGGCGTATTCGTCCTTCTGATATGCCAACCAACGAAGGGCCTGCGGGAACCGAAACCTGGATTCAAACTTGCTTGGGGCAAACTATGGTGGTCCTGGATGCGGGCGAATTTGAAATGGGAACGCATCCGCTGGAAACTCGAGACGAAGACGAAACGTTGCATACGCGTCAGCTTAATCGTCGATTTGCAATCATGGCAACGGAAGTGACAGTTGACCAGTGGTTGCCATTCTCGAAAGAAACTGACGGCGTGGCTATGTCAGATCGCATGCCCATTCTCGACAGAGTTGTGTCCGATCGTTCTGCGATGGTCGGTATCAGTTGGATTGATGCGGTTCGCTACTGCAACTGGCTCAGTGAGCGAGAGAAGATTCCGGACGGTGAATGGTGCTATGAAATCGTGGAGACGCAAAATGAAGAAACTGGCGAAGTCGAAGTCAACGTGACCATCCCTGCCGATTTCTTAACGCGAAAAGGATATCGTTTGCCGACTGAAGCGGAATGGGAGTTTGCCTGTCGAGCGGGTGCTGCAACTTCCAGGGCTTACGGAAATAGTGAGAAGTTTCTTAAGCAGTACGGTTGGCATGCAAACAGCTCAGGCGGCAAGAGCCATGAGCCCGGGTTACTGCGACCGAATCGTTTCGGGTTGTTCGATATGTTTGGGAACGCCTGGGAGTGGTGTCACAATTCATCGGGCGGGGCGTATCCAGTTCGTGAAGGCGGCGAACTGACGGATGACGTTCGCGTCGAGCGTGTGGACTCTTCCATGCGACGAGTGATCCGTGGCGGTGGGTATAGCAATAGCCCTGTCGACCTGCGATCTGGCAATCGCTATTTTGGGATCGCCAAGAGCCAGTTGAATTTTGACGTGGGGCTGAGACCGGTACGAACGCTGCCAACGATTGAAAAATAAGGCGTAAGCGGATCGATAAGGGGTTCGAGAAGGGGCTCGATCAGAGCTTTTCAATTTTCGTCAAGGCGTTGACTTACTTGAGACCGCGCGGCCATCTCGTTCGCATTGCAATGACTTAGATTCGCATGGTGACGCCGAGGACACGACGGACCTCACGAGGGCTTGTGATCTTGTCTCGTACCAGCTCGGTTGCCCGTTCCCAGATCGACTTCATGCCGCTTTCGACGGCCCGCTTATAGATTTCTCGACTGTCGGCCTTTTCCAGCAGGTGTTCAACGAACGATGAGTCCTTAATTGACAAATATTCGCTGACCAGAATTCGCCCTTGGTAACCAGTTTGATTGCAGTTTGGGCAGCCCTTGGGAATACTCGCCGTGTCGATCGGGAGTCCGAAAAAGCGACTTCTATCCTCTGTTTCAACACAACAGGATTTGCAGAGCTTACGAAGGAGACGCTGGCTGAGGATGCCGTTGATTCCACTTCGAATCAGGTAGGGATCAATGCCCAAATCCAGCAGGCGACTGATCGTTGTGCCAACGTTTTCTGCGTGAAACGTCGTCATCATCAACTGTCCTGTCAGGCACGCCTGAATGGCAATCTCTGCGGTGACCGCATCGCGGATTTCACCAATCATGATGACTTCGGGGTCTTGGCGAAGCAGCGAGCGAAGGCCGGTGTGTAAATCAAAACCGGATGTCAAGTTGACTTGGCTTTGAGATACACCATCGATTGGAACTTCGATCGGATCTTCGAGTGACATTAGACATCGGTTGCCGCGATTGATATCGACCAAGTGCCGCAAGCAAGCGAACAGGGTAGTGGACTTGCCGCTGCCTGCAGGGCCTGTCACCATCAGCGCACCACTGGTTTCGTCCAGGCTATTTAGCAGTGCTTCTGCAACTTCGGGTGTATGTCCAAGTTCTCGCAGCTGAGTGAAGCTGCCGCTATTGCCGAAGAACCGCAGTGCAATTCGTTCCCCATGGAGTGTGGGAAACGTACTGACGCGAACTTCGACGCCCGGGACTGGGTCGATGATTCGACCTTCCTGAGGCATGTCGCTGATGTAGGTAAGCAGTCCCGAGAGCACTTTGACGCGCGAAACGATCGACGTGCTTGTTCCTTTTTCAAACTCGCCAAGCCGTTCGAGGACACCGTTGGATCGAAAGCGTACTTCAAACTTGGTGCGCGTCGGTTGAAGGTGAACGTCGCTGGTTCCAATCTGAACCGCGAACTCAACCAGTTTGTCCACAAACTGAAGTGCGTACTGCTCTTGGGCAGGATTCAGTTGATCCAATTGGTCAAAAATTCGTTTCGGCTCGTATGCGCTGGACTGAGCAATGGAGCTTTCATCCAAGCGTCCATTAACGCCATCTTTCATTTCTGAAATGCTCATTACCATTATTTCTCGTTAGGAATGGGTTGGTCAAAGCCATCGTTGCTGATTGCTTTTTCAGCCAAATCAGAAAGCTCGCTGACGTACAAATTGAAGATTCGGAAGATGACAATAATTAACAGAATTGAGATTGCCAGCCAAATGAGTGTCGATGCAAACTGAGTCAACCATGACATGGATTTGCGGACATCGTTTTTCATGTGACCAAAGTATCGATCCAGGACTTCCGCTAATCGCCCACTCGATTCGCCTGAGTCGACCGCCTCCAGCGTATCGATCGAGAACAGGTTTGTCTCGGTCATGACCTTGTGAATCTCTTGACCTTGCAGGATCAATTCCTCGGATTTTTCTGACTTGCTCAAATACTGAGGCGTTCCAGCGGCTCGGAATGACATGGCAACGGAAGTCCATGCGTCGACGCCGGAGTAAACCGCCAGAGACAATGTGTGGATAAAACGTGACTCGGGAAAGACTCGAAAGATCCGTCCAACTTTTGGTATCCGTGCGGCCCAGTCGGCGAGAAAGTTCAGGTAACCACCTCGAGCGAGCATATAAATGACAAAAACGAGGAAGAAGCAGGATGCGACGATGGCGGCATAGATTGCCAATCCGCGAAGTCCGATCAAGCCAAACCCGAGGATGTCGCGTTGTGCTTCAGGCGTCGTGGCGATCACAGATGGAAGATAGATCAACAACGCGATGATCCCTAAACCGATCATCAGTTGGACCACGGGCCAAATGATGGCTGAGATAAATGACGTTTTAAACTCGTCTAGATCCTTGTAGTAGTCAGCGAGTCGGTCGAGCACTAATTCCAGACGACCACTCTTTTCGCCCGCTTCCACCATCTCGGTAAAGTGACTGGGGAAGTAGTTTCCTTGTTGCCTGACCGCTTCACCGAGCGACGTTCCATTGCGAACCAGTTCTGCAACGGAGGCCATCTTTTGCCGATAAGTTGGTGACTTCTTTTCGGCTTCTTTTTCGAAAACGCGATGCGGATTGAGCCCCACGTCAAAGGCGACTCCAATCCTTTCGCACAACGTACTTAAATCTCGATAACGGATCCTGTCAGCAAGCATTCCCATCGTCCTACCATTCGGTTGTTTGACATCTAAGTTGTGAGTGCCAGACAAAGTAAACGATTGCGTCTGATGATCGAAGAAGGGCAGGGGTGAATTAACAACATCTTCATTTGTCCACCTCTGAACTAAAAAGGTGTCAGGTACCTTTTTCGCTGCCAATAGCGTGAAGATATAGTCATAATGGTCCGGTTAGAAATTCAAATCGATTGATACAGGAGTGCTCCAAACGTGGCGGAAACGACGAAAGTTTTTGTTTCTTCGACCTATATCGATAACATAGAGCGCCGAACGGTTGTCGAACAGGCTGTCCTGCGAGCGGACATGATTCCGGTTGGCATGGAGCGCTTTACAGCAAAGACGAAACTGACGGTCGACGAATGCATTGATCAAGCCAAGAGTTGTGACCTGCTTGTTGGAATCATCGCCCATCGGTACGGTTGGATTCCTGAGGGACACGATTGTTCAATAACGGAATTGGAATACGATGCTCAGCCGGAAAGACTGATGTTCCTGATCGATGATCGCATCAAACCGGAATTGGCTCAGCTGGATGAAGGTGGCGATCTATCGCACCCCGACTTTCCGGTCAAAGTCGCCAAACTGCGTGAATTCAAAGAGCGGATTCGTCGCGAGCAAACGGCCAAGAACTTTGACGATCACGATTTGGAGTTGCTGGTTTATCACGCATTAATGGAATGGCAAAAACAGAACAAACCAAATGGCAAGACGACACTCCCGGGTCCCAACGTAACACCCGACACGATTCAGCTGCCGACAAGGTTTGCTGAACGCATCAATAACAATGGAAAGTACAAGAGTGACGTTGATTCGTTGTTGAAGACGCTTCAGGATACGACTCCTTCCCACTCCGCGTTTTTTCCGGAGTTGGAACCGCTGCAATCGTTTGTCAATCGTCGACTTTATGCTTTGGACGCAATGATTCCAGACGAGTCATTGGGCGTGATGAGCAACGAAGATCTCGTTGCCTTGATTGGAGTCGTGTCGCTGTACGCAAAAGCACTGTTTGTCACTCCCGAGAAACTCTGCCGGTTGGCGATCGACAGTCAATCATCTGTGGCCAGCGCGGCGTGGATCGACGCTTGGGAAAACTTTCTCTCTGAAGCCCGACGTTACGACGGTCGGCAACTGAGGCGTCTGTTCGGAGAAACCAGTCCGATCGAAGTGCCGTCAGAGAATTTTCAGCAGTGGAGCGAATCCGATGTCGTCTTGATTAGTGAGTTTTTGAGGCAACGAATTGCAGACATCATTCAGGAATTCGCACTGCCAGGTTCGCAACTGCTTGAGGATGATTGGCGCGACCAGATTGACGCCGATCTATTGGAGACAGCCGTCATCGTTGCTTCGTGTATCGATGTGGGCGTTCGTGCAGCGATCGATAAATCCGTAGCGCTGTCTTCGAAGCCTGAGATTCGTGAGCTGCGGTTTGTCCACATTCCCTATCTGATGGCGATCTTCCGGCTTTCGTTGTTCCTCAATGTGGCTGAGGCGAGAGCGGCCAACGCCAATCCGAAGATTAGCTCAATTGTGGCGTCATTGGACAACGATCAAGATTACGAGAGCTTGGCGCTTCGTGATTTAGTAATGGACATCAGTTTTTCCCACGATGATCCGGAAGCGATCTATATCTCGACCACACCGTCGTCGTCGCGTGCTTACACGGCGATTCGCAAGCTGATTGATCAGTTTCAGTCTGAGTTGGACAAGTCTTGGGCGGTGCTAGGCGAAGTTTACGGTCGCTTGGAAGGATACAATCAGTTCTGTTTTAGTGTACGTCGGATCCGCAGTAGCCTGGATAACCTGGACGCGTTCAAACAGCGCGTGGACTACGTTCCGAATGAAGTGCGTTTCGATTCAGCCGGAGTCGATTTGCTTAAGTTGTTGATTGGTCCGCTGTATGGAAATCGGCCGCAAGTCGGGATCCGGGAACTGATTCAAAACTCGGTCGATGCTGTTCGTGAGCGACAGTACCGAGAAAACACGGATGATCTTTCCGGCGAAACAGGTGATGCCGACGTCACCGTGGAACTAAACGTGGAAGCGGACAATCTTGCGACGCTGATCATTCGCGATCGCGGCGTTGGGATGACTCCTGACATCGTGCAAAACTATTTTATGCGAGCCGGTGCGTCGTATCGTCGTAGCGATGCATGGCGTGATCAATACGAAGAGGAAGAAGGCAAGTCAAACGTTGTGCGGTCGGGGCGATTCGGTGTCGGCGTCTTGGCTGCTTTCCTGTTGGGGCAACAGATTTCAGTCGTAACACGGCACTTCCGAAGTCCTCCCGACCAAGGCGTTGCGTTTTCCGGGACGATTGAAGACGATCTGGTCGAATTAAGATACGTCAATGCGGAAATTGGCACGACCGTTGAAATCAAGTTGACAGATGAAAAGCTGATTAAAGCCATTCAGCCGGTTAATACGACGTCGTCCAATATCATGCGACGCTGGGATTGGTTCTGTCTGAAAAATCCATTGGTTCAACGCAAAATCAATGGAGACACGCTTCCGCAAAAGTATGTGCTTCCTGTTGCCAACGAGATTTTGCCTGAGGGTTGGCATCGAATCAAAGGTAATGTTTTTCAAGATGTCCACTGGTCGTTTTCGATTCCACACGGTTTGTACTGCAACGGCATTCCCATTTCAGACGACCCCTCTGAACCAACGCGACATTTTCAGAACCCGCCGCTTCATGTATTGCGATCACGTTGTCCCGCGGTTTCGGTCTTCGACCCCGATGGCCATCTCGCGTTAAATCTTCAGCGGAATGCACTTTCACGACAAGGACTGCCGTTCTTGCAACGTGTAAACAAGAGCTTTTACATTTCGATCATCGAGTCGTTGGTCAAGTTTTGCGTGGAGTTTGGGTCGATCAACAACGGTGGGTTCTTTTTGAAGCTTCGTAACTTGTCGTCTCTGGCGTTTCGATGGCTTTTGGACCAAGAGGCCAATCGTATTCCGGATTCTTCATTACCCGGTCGGGGATTGGGCTGCTTGAGTGCATGTCGATGATCAGTCGAACCGGCGCGGTTGTTTTGGTGCCGATTACCAAAGGCGAACAAGTTCCTCCCAATGACATCATTAAGACGGAGCACCCGGTGGTCCCGGTATTCGGCGCGTCTGCAGAATCGACCGCCGACTTTTTGAACTACTTTGCGGCTCGTGGGGAAACCAAGAATCTTGGGTCGGCATTCAATCGCGTAAACACCAGCATTTACTTCGGTGACGAAGTTGGGTCAAACATGATCCTGTCGGTGATTGGTAAGAAGATTGACGATCGACCGATCGTGCAGACTGAACATAGACCGATCGAAGAAGCACACACGGGTGACGCCTCGGACCCGTTAGAAGTTAACGCAATGACCGCACTGTTAAATGTGATCAAAGCACATGTGCTCGCGAAATGGGAGATCAAGGCAGCGAGAGTTTCACCATTTGAAAAAGTATGGAATGAAGTGGTCGGTAATCGGCTGATTCCATTTCAAGCCAAACAGGCAAAGGACTTGCTGGTTCACGTTCGCAAATGCAAAGCAAACGTATGATCGAGTTGGCTGACGTTGCCCCGTCCACGATAATCAAGCCAAGTGACGCTGGAGTTTGAAATAGTCGCCTCAAATCGGCCATAACGTGCAAGCTGGCTGGCACACAGATTCGCTGCGTTCAATTGTGTATCCTTTCCATCGTGTATCATTTCAATCAAATGGGTTTCGCTGGGAAGGATCGCTGCGATTGATTTAGAATCGTTCGATCCGGCAAGCCGTGATTGATGCGGTTTCTTCAGGCGTCAACAAACTTCCTGCGAAAACGAATTTGAATTTTTTCTGATACGTATTTGATTTGAAAATCCCAGGTCTCCAAGTTCCAACTTTTACAGTCGGTTTCAATATGTCGAAAACAACTTTATTCCTTTTGTCTTGCCTATTTGCTTTGGTCTTGGTGAGCGGCGACTTGATTGCCCAGTCGACGACCTTAACCGGAAGTTGGCCTCACTGGATGGGGCCGGATCGCAACAATACCTGGAATGAATCCGGGTTGATCGACAAGTTTCCTGAAGGCGGGCCAGCGATAGCGTGGCGAACCAAAATCGGCAGTGGTTACTCTGGCCCCGCGATTGCCAATGGCAAGGTAATCATTTCTGACTTTGTGACCAACGATGACTTTACGCAATCGAATTTTCAACGATTGAAGATGAAAGGAACGGAGCGAGTACTTTGTCTGGATGAGAAAACGGGCAAAGAGATTTGGAAGCACGAAGTCGATCTCGTTTACGCAATCTCTTATCCGGCTGGGCCACGTTGCACGCCAGTGATTGAAGGTGATCGCGTTTATACGTTGGGCGCTGAAGGAAACTTGTACTGTTTCAATCTGGAAACCGGTGATGTCATCTGGTCCAAGGAATTGAAGAAAGAATACAAAACGAATTCTGCACTTTGGGGTTACGCGGGACATCCGCTGATTGATGGCGACAATTTGATCACGCTGGCTGGCGGACGTGGCAGTCACGTAGTTGCGTTGAACAAAAACGATGGCACGGAAGTCTGGCGAAGTTCAACTTCAAAAGAGACCGGTTACTCGCCGCCAACCATCATTAATGCTTCCGGTGTTCGGCAGTTGATCCTGTTGCGTCCTGATGCGGTTTCGTCGGTCAATCCCGATACAGGATCAGAGTACTGGTCGGTGCCCTACGAGGCGACCAGTAATTCGATCATCATGAGCCCTGTTTGTTTTGACAACTATGTTTATGCAGCTGGTTACTCGCGTAAAAGTTTGATGATTGAATTGGGTAAAGATGCTCCTACCGCAAAAGAGCTGTGGCGAAACAAAGGTCGTGACGCGATTTCACCGGTGAACGTGCAACCGTATTTTGACAAAAAGACAAACGTGTTGTACGGGATGGATCACAACGGAGAGATGCGAGCGACTCAACTTCCCGAGGGGAAGTTGCTTTGGAAGACAACCGAACCGATACCGGGCAGACGAGCTGGCAACGGCACGGCTTTTATCGTTCGTCAAGGCGATTCGGATCGGTATTGGCTGTTCAACGATGTAGGCGAATTGGTGATTGCGGAGATGACACCCAAAGGGTACCAAGGGATTGATCGAGCCAAAGTGATTGAGCCGACCAACCGAGCATTCAATCGTCCGGTCGTCTGGAGCATGCCAGCTTTTGCCAATCGTCGAGCTTACATTCGTAACGACAAAGAGATCATTTGTGTCGAATTGGGCAAGTCAGAGTAGGACATTTGTTGGTTCAAACGAGGGGCTGAACACCTGGAAGCTGGAATCCCAATCAATAACGAAGATTTGAGCTGACAACGGTGGCCGGTTTCCAGGGAAACACGCCGAAAACCATGAAAATCGCTAATAATTAGCGATTGTGGGAACGGGAAGCAGCCGATAGACTTGTGAATTCTTGATTGCCGAGCGGCAGTCGATTTTTGGATACTTTTTCGTCCTTTGCGAAACCGTCCTGCTTTAAGGGCGGCCCCGAGACTTGCCGGTGTCGGGATTGATCTGTGAAGGGCATGGAGAAACAAATGGCAAATCAATTAGTACAGGATCTTATCGAAGCAGGCGTACATTTTGGTCACCGCGCAAGTCGCTGGAATCCAAAAATGAAGCCGTACATTTACGGTCGCAAGAACCAGATTCACATCATGGATATTCGCGAAACCGTTCGCGGATTGCTTCGCTCGAAAAAATACATCGCCAATGTAGCTGCTGGCGGCAGCTTGATTCTTTTTGTTGGCACAAAACGTCAAGCATCCGCAGCCATTCAACGTGAAGCGGAACGTTGTGGCATGCCTTATGTCAGTGAGCGTTGGCTCGGTGGCGCGTTGACCAACTTCCGAACCATTCGCAGCCGAATGAGTCGTTTGGAAGAGTTGGAAACAATTCTCAACAGCGACAAGATCGGCGATTATTCAAAGAAGGCTCAGTCATCGCTGAACCGTGAATTTCGCAAAATCTATCGAAACCTGAACGGAATTCGAGCGATGAATCGTTTGCCCGAGTGCTTGATTATCGTTGATCCGAATAAGGAAAAGAACGCGATCCTCGAAGCTCGCAACTTGGGCATCACCACGGTCGGACTGATCGATACAAACTGTAACCCTGACATGGTCGATTTGCCGATTCCTGGAAACGACGATGGAATTCGATCGATCGATTTGATCGTCAGTCACATGGCAGACGCCGTGCTGGCCGGTCGCAAAAACGTGGTTGCGAAAAACGAAGGTGCTGATGCACCTTCCAAACCAAAGCCCGCTGATGCTGCTACACCGGCGGTTCCTGACAAAGATGCCGAACCTGCGGCACAATAATTGTCTCTTTGACTCAAACCACTTCATGACAACCCGCGAATGTTTGCGGGTTGTTCGAAGTTGAAGAATTTCACCTGGGAAACGACGCGTTGATCGTTACCCAGCATTCCGCTTGGAACCACCCTTTGCGTGGTTCGATTCCCGTTTTATCTCACACTTTGACACCCATAAAGAAGCACTAAAGGAAGACGATGTCTATTTCAGCGAAAGACGTAAACGAACTGCGAAAATCGACCGGGGCAGGGATGATGGACTGCAAAAAAGCACTTCAGGAATCCAACGGTGATATTGATGCGGCGTTGGAATGGCTCCGCAAGAAAGGTCAAAAAGTCGCTGCCAAACGTGCCGATCGAGACGCAAATGAAGGCGTCGTCGTGGCCTTGAAAGACGACGCGGGTACCACCGGGATCGTTTTGGCGTTGAGCTGCGAAACAGACTTTGTCGCCAAAAACGAAAACTTCATCGACTTTGCAAATCAGTTGGCCAACCTTGGTTTGGAAAAATTGCCAGCCAACAAAGAAGAGTTTGTTCAACTTGAATTCGACGGTGCCACCGTGGCTGAAAAGTTGGTCGAGCGCACCGGTAAGATTGGCGAAAAATTGGAAGTCTCTGATTTCCAGGTCGTCAAAGGCGACAACATTGCCACTTACGTTCATGCAGGAAGCAAAATCGGCGTGGTCGTTGCCTATCAGGATGGTGACAATGATGAAGCGTCGAATTTCTTCCGCAGCGTTGCCATGCACATCGCGGCGATGGCGCCACAGATCATGACACCAGATGAGTTTGAGCTTGAGTTTGTCGAGAAAGAAACCGCGGCACTCCAAGGTCAAATCAAGTTGGAGAATGAGGACCGTGAGCGACTGGGCAAGCCGCTTAAAAACGTACCCCAGTTCGCCAGTCGCCGTCAGCTGACACCAGAAGTGATGGCCAAGGTCGAAGACCAGATTAAGGAAGAGTTGAAAGCTGAGAACAAGCCCGAGAAGATTTGGGATCGAATTATCCCAGGGAAAATCGAGCGGTTCATTGCTGACAACACGTTGCTCGATCAAGAGCGATGTTTGATGAGCCAGTTCTTCGTACTCGATGAGTCGATGACGGTTGAAAAAGCGATCAAGAACTTTGATGAAGGCGCCGAACTGACTACCTACAAACGTGCCTCAGTTGGCTAGTCGAATGGCCTGAGAAACTCTGCCCCGCTGTTAGCGGGGCTTTTTTTATAGTCTAATCTTTGTGTCATGCCGTCGCGTTCGTGGCGACCAGTCAACTTTATTCAGGGAACCGAATGTCGGATCAAGCGAAATACAAGCGGATCGTTTTGAAACTGTCTGGTGAGAGTTTTAGCCCATCTGGCGAACGCGGGATCAGCATGGACGAGGTCGTCCATATCTCTTCACAAATCTTCGAGGCTCAGCAACTGGGCTGTGAAATCGCGGTCGTTATTGGCGGCGGCAACATTCTTCGTGGAAGTCAGTTTAAAGCCCAGAACCAGATCATCGAAGAAGCGACGGCCCATTACATGGGGATGATGGCTACGATCATCAATGGCTTGGCACTCCAAGACGCTTTGGAAAGCGTCGGTTGCAAAACTCGGCTAATGAGTGCGATCAAAATGGACGGCGTCTGTGAACCGTACATTCGACGGCGTGCCCATCGCCATCTTGAGAAAGGCCGGATCGTCATTCTGGGTGCTGGTACCGGCGGGCCGTTTGTGACAACCGACACCGCCGCAGCCCTTCGCAGCATGGAGTTGGGCGCCAATATCCTGATGAAAGCGACGCGAGTTGATGGCGTCTACAGCGACGATCCAGAAAAGAACCCGCACGCAGTTCTGTATTCGGAACTAGACTTTCAACACGTGATTGAGAACAACTTGCGTGTGATGGATTCCACTGCCATTTCGCACTGCATGGAACACAAAATGCCATTGATGGTGTTCAATTTTCGCAAGTCAGGCAACATCGTCAAAGCGGTTACCGGGCAGAAAGTTGGCACGTTGGTCACCAGTAAAATCGACAAGCCCTCGGAAGCGTGATATCTTTTGAGGACGCGTTACAAAATTTGACGGACGTTGCATACGATTCAATTTGCATCAAGACACTACCAATACAGCCTGGAGGCACTCATGGATACAAAAGAGATACTTGAAGACGCAGAACTTCGTATGGAGAAAGCCATTGAAGTTCTCAAGAAGAATCTGAGTGGCATTCGGACGGGTCGAGCCAACCCGGGACTCGTCGACTCGCTTCGCGTCGATGTCTATGGTTCGCCAACTCCCATCAAGCAGGTAGCGCAAGTTGGTGCACCCGAACCAACCCAAATCATGATTCGCCCCTACGATACTTCCATTATCAAGGAGATTGAGAAAGCGATTGTTTCCAGCGATCTGGGCTTCAATCCACAATCAGACGGACGTGTCGTGCGGATCAATATTCCGCCACTTTCAACCGATGTCCGCAAAAAGATGGTATCGCGGATCAAAGAGCTTTCAGAAGAAGCGAAGATTTCGATTCGAAACGTCCGTCGCGACGGAAACAAGGCCGCTGAAACGGCTGAGAAGGACAAAACGATTTCGGAAGATCAGCGAGATGACATCAAAGACCAAGTTCAGGAGCTGACCAAAAAGTTTGAAGCCCAAGTCGTCGACATTGCCAAAGCTCGAGAATCAGAAGTTCTCGAAGACTAGTCTATCTTGAAGCAGTCGAACAGGTATTCCTGTTCGGTTGTCGAAATCAGCGAAGAAAAATGAAAGACCCAGGTCATAATTGCTAGTGGCCTGGGTCAATTCATTTAGCAAGTTATCAAACGACCGACCACGTCATGGTCAACTTACGAAGTCGCATATCGCGCGAGAGATGCCGAGGAGCTTTGACGCGGCGGAAGTGCTGGGGCAATCGCTACGCGCTTCGTTTGCCGGGGGCGATGAAAAAGTAAACTCCGATCGACACAACGACCGATGCCAAACAGATCCATAGCAAATTTGAGCCTTGTGGCGCGAACGCTACGATCAAAATTAGAATCGCAACGTTAACGCAGAACATTAGCAGAATCAGCCGGATGCTGTCGCCCGCAGCAATTGACGATGGCTTGCCACTTTCGCCCGGCCGCCCGAGTACCGAATGGGAAACGGATTGAAAAATTAAGATATCGACAAAGCCACAGACCAGCAAAGCGACCAACAATAAGAGCATCAAAAGCGGCGTTGCCACCGCCAATTGAAAACTTGCCGTAACGCTCAAAACGACGGTGATGATGATCGCATCAAGAAATAGAAGCGGGAAAACCAGGAGATCGAACACGGCTAACTTGCCGCCGGAAAGCCGCCCATTGGATTGCTTGATGTCCTTGAGTGCAAAATAACCAAGCGTCGGTGTTCCGATCATCGAAGTCAGACCGATTGGAAGCAACAACGTCATCAGCAACGAAGCCATGTACCACATCGGAGTAAATCCAAGGCTTCCAGATCTTGAACTGGGAACGGCGATGGTGACGGCGATAAACATGAAGATCAAGACTGGAATGAACGGAGCAAACCAGATCGTTCCCCAGATCGCCTTTTTGCTCATTGTCGGTGGCGGTTGCAGTTGCGATGATTGCTTCACAGGTGCAGTAGGGACCGGTCTGCTTTTGGTGATGTTCTCGATGTCCAGGTTGACATCACTGGCCTTTTGGTAACGATCTGCGGGTTCATTCTCTAAAGCGCGAAGCACGACTTCATCCAAACGCGCGTCCAACGCAATCTTCTTGGACGGAGGTTGGAATCGCCCAATCGGCAAATCGCCTGTCAACAGTTCATAGAAGATGACTCCTAACGAAAAGATGTCGGCTCGATGGTCGACTTGTTTGGTTCCGCGTGTTTGTTCGGGAGCCATGTATCGAGGCGTGCCCATGATCTGTCGCGTGCCGGTCAACGATTCGACGGGCGAGTCAACATTCAGCAGCTTGGCCAAACCGAAGTCAGCAATGCGAACTTGACCGTCTCGATCGACCAGAATGTTTTCTGGTTTAATGTCACGATGGACCACACCTTGGTTGTGCGCGTACTGAAGCGCGTCACAAATTTGACGAATGATTTGAAGTGCTTGTTCAGGCTCGATCGCGCCGCAATCAATCATGTGACGCAAGTCGGTTCCATCGACGTACTCCATCACGATGTAATATTGATCGCCAAGATTTCCAAAATCAAAAACAGTAACGATGTTTTGATGGGTTAGTTTCGCCAGTGCTTTGGCTTCACGGGTAAACCGTTCGGTAAACGCTGGGTCGTTGCCAACTTCAGAAGGAAGAATTTTGACGGCAACCACGCGATCGAGTGAAGGTTGGATGGCTTTGTAGACCGCGCCCATGCCTCCTTGCCCCAACAGCCCGTGAATCTCCAGATGGGGAAACGCTTGATTGAGTTCCTCTGGTGTGGGAGCAACAAACCGTTGAGCACCCGTTGTTGAAGCGATCGATGGACTGGGCGGGTTGAGCAGACCAACGTTGAGCAGGCACGCGGGACAGAGTCCATCGGGCGCGTTTTCGGGCAGTGGCTGATGACATTTTGGGCAGGGTTTGGTCGCATCCATTTTGGTTTTTCTCAAAGAAGATGGTCGTCTACCCTGCACTTACGGAAAATCTCCAAAGGGTGACACGAATCTGTCAAAGTTCTTTTAACCTTTTTGAAAAACTGCAAAAAGGCTTTGAATTTCCGCATCGACCTCTTCCGGCGAAGTGACGGTTTGAGCAATCTCTTCGCGTAGCAACTCGCGAAATCGCCCTCGCATTCGCGAAGCCGCCTTCTTGGCCGCGACCTCGGATATTCCAAGTTCCCTGGCGACGTCGGCGTAAACGATTCCAGTGTGATCGCCAATGACGAATCCTCGCAGCATTTGAAACCGCTCCGACGTTCCTGCCTTTTCGTGATCGTCTTCGAGCTTTTTCAGAGTGCAATTGAGAACGGCGATCGCCCACTGTTGATCAAAAATCTGATCAGCGGTCAGCGTAGAATCGGCGATGGAGCCAAATTGAGAGTCAGCTTGTTGAAAATCGAGCGACAAGTGCGTGACGTTGCCTCCGCGTTTCTGAGCACGATGCTTCTCTCGCTGTTTGGAGACAAAATGTTTGAATGCGGTCAACAAAAACGCGCGAAACTTCCCACGGTTTGGCTCCGCAGCCGCAACATAGTTCTTTTCCAGTAACTCGAGAAAGAAAGCCTGCGTCAAGTCCTGGGCTTCTTCTGACCCGCGGACCTTTCGTTTGGCGAACGCGTACAAAGGTCGCCAGTAGATTTCACATAACTCCTTCAGTGCACGTTGGCCATTGGCCGTTGATTGTGCACCAGCGTCGGCAACCATCCCCCATCGGGTGGTCGCAAAACGTCCGGCATCGTTGGAAATTTCAAAGTTCGTCATGCATGTCGCTTGGTCATCTGAGTAAGGCTCTATTCTAACGCCACCCTTGATGATTGGGACTTGGGAGATTGAAATTCTCATCAAAATGCGACGTGAGCAATCAGCCAGACTTGCCGAGCTCATTCGTGCGACCTCTGAAGCGTTACATTATGAATATAGGAGATTGATTGTCGGATGTGCCCTTGGCAACTTGGCGACAGCTGGGGCGATTGATCAGTTGTTTACCTCATGGAGATAGCGATGGGAATGTTTGACTGGATTCGTGATTTACTGGGCTTGGAAAAACCAGACCCCAATCACGAGTTTGAATCGGATCTCATTTGGTATGACGGCGAAGCGAGAATGAATGGGTTAGTCGGCGTGCTCGAAGAAAGCCAAGTCAAACCAATGCGACAAAACCAGCCAATCCAGGCTCGCATGTTGGTGGCGTTTTTTGAAGAGTCATTTGAGACGGTGGCCAAATTGGTCGACGCGCGAAATTGGCCCATCCCTGTCGAAGCGATCATGGTTGATGACCTGATTCAGATGGCCGTGCCAGATGCAGCGTTCGATGCAAGTCGCGCCATCGAAATCATTGTTTTTGGTCGCCATCCATCCTGGAAACAACATGTCGCGTTCAAGGAAGCGATCAAACGGCTTCCGTTTCCCACTCGTGTCCGTTGCTATCAGTCGATGGATGATGCTCTGTTGAAACCATTCGCAACGCCCTTTGTCATGGAGATAATAAAACAGAGCGGTTTCGATGAAAGTACGCCCATCGAAAGCAATATGGTGACTCGTCGGTTGATCAATGCTCAAAAAAAGATTGATGAATTGTCCCTGTCCAATCAATCGGCTCGATCGGAGTCAGAGTGGATCAACGCCAACGCTCCAGGATTTGGTTGATGCGTTGATTTCTAAACGGTTTCGGTCTGATTCAATTCGATTTACAATCATTGTTTTGCAAGTCTTCTCTCGGATCCGAGATGTCGAAACCCCAGTTGATCAATCCAGACAACAAGTTGTTGTCAAACATCCAAAAGAAACTTCGTCGGTACAAAAAAGACAAACCTGTTTGGTGCAAACAGGTCACCGAAGCTGGAATTGTAGAAACGCTCGAGGGACCGCTGGAAGTCAAAACTGGTGACTATCTCTGTCGTGGCATTGCCGGTGACATTTGGCCTCAAGACAAAGACAAGATCCTTTCCAAGTACATCGAAACGGATCAAACCGATGGCGAGTGGGTTAAGTACGAACCGCGTGAAGACATGCCCAAGGTCAATGCAGCGGCGGTCAGTTTCGCGTTTCGTGTGATCAATAGTTGGGGGGATTTGATTGGCAAGCCTGGTGACTTTGTCGTGCAAAGCTCAGTCACGCCAGAAGATATCTGGATCGTTAGCAAATCGATTTTTGAAGCCAGTTATCGGAACTGCGAATAGACGTCGATTGGATACCAAGGTTACTCACGTTTTGTCATGATCTAAGCGGGACTCAAAATGGAAAATCGTGGCGCAAGCCTGCTTCGACTGTGCCTGAAGAAGATTCGATATTACTCTGGCCGGATTCTGATCTATCTAGCTGTGATCACCGTAGTTCTTGCGTTCTTCGGCACACTTCAGGCGACGTCGAGTAAGGACCCAAATGTATCGATGGTCGATTGGATCACGGGGTCGATCTACGAAAGTGTTCAGGCGTTGTTTGGCGCGATGGCGCCTCACCGAAATGATGGAAACCTGTTGATCGCCATGGCACGCATGACGGCCGTCACGTTCATCGGACTACTTGCGCTCAAAGCGGTCATCACTGTTTTTCGTGATTCATTCGTCTCGTGGCGACTCGACCGAGCGTGGCGAGATGTTGTACTCGTAAGTGGTTTGGGGGAGATCGGAGACGTCGTTGCTCAATCACATCTTGAACAACGCGAGATTGTGATTGCATTCGAGTCGGACGTGAATCACCCAAGTCGAGGACGAATTGAAGAACTTGGCGGCGTCATGATCGTCGGCTCGCCTGGCAAACGTGACGTCTGGGATGAACATATGCATCGCCTGCCAAAAAAGATTTTCCTGGTGCACGATGACGATCGGAAGAATATTTCAGCCTATGGTCACGTTCATCGAAACTACTTGAAGCTGATGGAAGAAAATAAGTGGAAGGCGACGGAAGCAGCCCCTAAAGTCTACTTTCATCTTTCTGACCCAAGTCTTGCTCGAGAGATGTATCAGCATCTGCTCGATTCCAATCATGCGTTGCATGAAAGCAACAGCCAGACGTCCAAATTGTTACGTAATACCATCGTCTTTGATATCTACGAGAATAACGCCCGGCAGTTTATTCTCGATCAACTGACTGCGGTAAGGCCGAGCAAATCAAACGAAGTCGCGCTGTATGTGATTGTTGGTTTTGAGAAAATGGGACACGCCTTGTTGCGGCAGATCGCATTGAACGCACATTTTGAAAACGAAAAACGGCCGCGAATTCTGGTGCTGACCCGATCGGCAGAGAAAGCGGCGAATGAAGTACTCGCTGAGTTCGGTCAATTGTCACCAAGAAAGGTTTGCCATTCTCTGGAGGATGTTCAATTCGATCCAGATTGCGATGAATGGAACAACAAGGTTGTTCGGCCTCATCAACATTTCCAAGTCGACGCGGAGATTGCAGTCGAATACGTTGCAAACGTTGTCTTTTGTGAAATGGACAGCAATCGGCTCAGCGGTGGTGATATCGCAAAGCTCGTGAAACTGGGTACCTCGCCGGAGGTCAAACCAGCGATCATGTATTGTTACGACGATGAGCTGGTAAACCTGAAGGCGTCTGGCCATTTGTCGCGAAGTCTAGCGACGCAGTATCAACTGGAAATGCCACTATTTGCTTATTCTCAGAATTGTACGGAGGTCGGAGAAGTGACGCAGACGCCGGATCGGTTCGGCGTGGTTCGACTTTTTGGAAACGTTAATGATGGGCTAAAGCGGTTGGAGGAATGGACCGAGTCGATTGCGGCAAACATCGCGTGGCGGTTCATGCGAGTCCATGATCCAGAAAAGTTCAATGACTTCGATTCTTTCCGTCCCACTTGGGATGTGATGCCATATTGGGAGAAGATAACCAATTTGGCGGCCGCAGAACATGTTTGGCTGAAAGTTCAGTTGTTGGGATATCGAATCGTTAATCCAGAAGATTGGAATAACAACCCGCTAACAGCAGCCGCTACTTTTTCGCTCGAGAATGTCTCGGAGGATGCCAAGAAACGATTGGCGCGGGTCGAACACAATCGTTGGATGGCCGAGCGTTTAATGTCGGATTGGCAGTTTGGTCCAGAAAGCGACTTTCCACCTCGAAGGTCGTCGCTGTGTGCCTATCAGGATCTTGAAGAGACGGAGTTCACCAAGAACTTTGAACAGATCGAAGCCGTCGTCGACTACTTGATTCAAACTGGGTTTCGGCTGGAACAGATGTAACCAATGGGTAGCGTTACGGCGCAAGCCGTCCGGTGTTGGTAGCGGCTCGGCGCAAGCCGTCCGGTGTTGAACCAAATTTCCCAATCGAGCGTCGCGTTATTTCACCGAAGGGCTTGCGCTCTTGCGCTACTTTTGCGACCAAATCAAGTAGCGGCTCTGCGCAAGCCGTCCGGTGTTGAACCAACTTCCCCAATCGAGCGTCGCGTTGATTCACCGAAGGGCTCGCGCCCATGCGCTACTTCGGGCCAACGGATGAAAAGGAATCGATTAGGAGTTTGCAATCACAGTGCCAACTAATTCAAATAGTCGATCTCGATCAATACGCACATTCAGCCACACTTCAGAAGCCATGTCGGAAGCAGATTCATCTCAGAACAATTCCAAGCGAATTTCATCAGATGACCTTAATGAATGGAAAGTCTATCTCAAGGGCCAATATGATGCGGTGTCAGACGGTCGAGGCGGACGTGACTGGGACTTTGACATGCAGGATCAGCTTGAGCTTGATCAACCATCGCTTGAACGTTTTTCCAAGCTGAAACGATCGCTTGAATTTTTGAAGCAGGAACTTGTGCCGGTCTGGCAAGTCGCTGATCAAGATGCCCTAACTCACCAACGGACGCGTCTACGAACAGCTGCGGCAGCGATCTGGTTGGGGATTGCGGCGATCGTCTTGGCGATTATTCAGTTGATGCTTGGTGAACTTTCACCAAAACTGGTCAAGCTATTTACGTTTTTTGAAGTGGTCGCGGTGATTGGTGCCGCTTGGGCCGTTCTTCAAGGGACGATGCGGGGCACGCATCATCACTGGTTGCGTTCGCGACAGCTTGCCGAGCGGCTTCGAAATCTAAAGTTTGCTTCGCTGGGTCGAGCGTCGTTGTGGCAAGACGAAGCGAAGTGGCAAGAGCAGGTCAAAGCCGACATCGAATCACTAAATAAAATCACGTTGCACGATGCCGAATCTTGGGCGGTTGAAGAGGATAACGCCGTCCCGCCAAAAACCAGATTGACTAACGTCGAGTTTGACGCTGACGAGTTGGCCGCGTTTGTTTCGTATTATCGATACAAACGACTCGCCTATCAGCAAAACTATTTTCGCCGTCAGTCAAAGAAAGCACATGCCGGAGCCTGGTCCGTTCGCTTAAAGATCGCACTGGTCGCATTTTGCCTAAGTATGGTATTTGTGTTCGCACACGGTGCGATGTCTTTTTATGATTGGGCCAGTTCCAGCCCGACGCCTGCGGTCAACCATGACGAAGCGGATCTCGACGGAGCGAAAGTCGATCAACCAGATGGCTCGGCAACGAATGCCAGCGGCGACCAAGATGCTTCGAGCGAGAAGAACGGTGCTGGCGAGCAGGGATCGAAAGCTGAGGCCAAGCCAACGACGTCCGACGATGATGATCATGCTGCTGATTCCCACGTTGCGAAAGGGCATGGCGGTCACAGCAGCTGGATTCATCAAACCGAGATTGTACTGGTTGGATTGGCGGCGCTGATTCCCGTCATTGCTTTTGGTTTTCGCGCGTGGATGGCAGCGTTTGAACATCCTCGCAGTCGCAATCTGTTTCGTGCCAAGGCGAACGCGCTTGAACGACCGACACAGTTGATCGAAGAGCAGCAAGATGATTTGCCGGCGACGCTGCAGCACATTTCCAACAGCGAATACTTCTTTCTTGGAGAGCACCGAGAATGGTGTCGTCTCCAATTGGAATCTGAGTGGTATGTCTAGATAGTCAGCGACCCGTCTACAGTTGTATGTGCCAGTTAAAATGCAACGATTGTTCAATCCGTAGGGATCCGAATTGTGGCGGTAAGTTCATCGACCATTCGTTTCGAGTCGTTTTTTAGTGCAGACTTGGTAGCGCTGAGTTATATTCGCATCAACGCGATTGGCGGGTCTCGTTGCTGAAAGAAGACAATACCTTGTTTAAAAAGATCTCGGATCGGGCCCAGACTCTTTTGCGATCACCTGCGGAATGATTGCATTGTTTCCTGAACCGAGATCACAAATTCGGTCGGGAAAATGACAACAGACAGTTCAAAATGTGCAGTTGACCAACGTACTTGGAACGACATCATGACCTTTATGGAGGTTGGTCAAGTCATTCCAGTGATTGGGCAAGGCGTCACGACATACGGGCCTGACAATCAACTTCTGTTTCCCTGGATGGCGAAGCGATTGGCGGAGGAGTTGGAGCTTGAGATTGATGATCCGATCGGCGCTCCTCTGACGCTTAACGAAGTTGTTTGTCAGCATCTGTTACAAGGTCGTCCCCAGCACGTTGTTTACAATCGTTTGTTTCAAATACTGCGGCACGAACGACCTAAGCCGGGAAAAACACTTTCGTCATTGGCTAGTATCGATGCATTTAAGCTGTTGATTTCAACAACGCTTGACCCTTTGCTGTATGACGCCTGTCTTGAGCGAACAGATCTTGGTCCGACAGAAATCTGTGGCTATGCACCCAATGGTGCGCAAAAGGACATTCCTTCCCGGGTGGAGAGGTTAAGGGATCGAGTTATTTATCAGATTTTGGGCGGTGCGTCGCCAGCGGGAAACTTTGTTGTCTGGGAAGACGACATCATGGATTTCATCTTTTCGCTGCATAAGGATTTGACCCTGTCAGTGATGCCCAATTTGTCAAAAGACCTTGCCAATCCCAACATGCACTTTCTCATCTTGGGATTAAGTTTCTCAGATTGGCTGGTTCGATTTTTTCTGCGGGCGGCAAGACAGGCGCGCATTTCCGAACCGGCCGGCTCTGCATATATCGCTGAGAACACGGATGGTTTTTATTCGGATGATCTGGTTCTGTTCTTCAATTCGGCCGGACAACACATCAATATCTTGAACTGCGACCCAAGAGAATTTGTTGAGGAGTTGGCGGTTCAATGGCAAAGGCATTCGGAGACGAACGATCGTTTATCACTAAGTCAGCCATCGATTGGCTCACAAGCGAAACGACGAACTGCAGACGGTGAACCTTCCGTGTTCTTAAGTTATTCGTCGAATGATTTGGCGGCCGCGTCCCTGTTAAAAGATGGTTTAGAGGGCTATGGATTGAATGTTTGGTTTGACAAAACAAACTTGAAAAATGGCACTGATTTTGAACGAGCCTTAAAGCAGGGCGTGCAATCCTGTGCTGTTTTTGTGTCAGTCATCTCAGAATCAACTGAGTCTGCAATCGAATCGTACTTTCATAAAGAGCGGCTTTGGGCGGCTCGTCGGTCGGAGTCGTTCTCGGACAATGATCGCGGAGACTTCTACCATCCGGTCGTCATTGATGACAGGGAGTTGAGCGACATCATCCGCGAGCCAGAAGCGTTTGCGACCGCACATCGGACTCGGCTTCCGGGAGGCGAAGTAACACCGGATTTCGCACTTCGCATAAGAAGTATTGTTGAGAAGAGACGAGCAAACGCATGAATCAGCCGCCTAAAGTTCCACAGTTGTCACCCGAGTCGCCCTGGCTGGGACTTCGACCATTTTTGACTGACAATCGTCATTATTTTTACGGTCGCAGCTCGGAGATCGAAGAACTGGCAGAGCGAGTCTTCCAGCGTAGGCTCACGGTTCTCTATGGACGATCTGGCCTGGGCAAAACGTCTTTACTTCGTGCTGGAATCATTCCGCAGCTGAATCGAGATGATGTATTGGTCATCTATCTGCGTTTAGCTTTTCACGAAAGCGCTGCCAGCCTCGAACAGCAAGTTGTGAATGAGCTGCTTAAACACCTTCCTGGAGAGACCGATCAGGAAGCGGATACCAAGGAACTTTGGGAATTGCTGCACGATCCGCAGTTTGGATTCGTTGATGAAACTGGACGTGTCAAGAAACATGTTGTGTTCGCGTTTGATCAATTTGAGGAAGTGCACACACAGGGGGAAGCCAAACGAGCCGAAGACGTTGTTCAGTTTATGGATATGCTGAGCTGTGTCGTCGAGAATCGATGTCCGCATGCACTTCTCGATCGACTAATCGACGATAGCAAGTTGGCCGAACGATTGATGACCAACGCACAGCCGGCGAAGGTGCTTGTTTCGCTGCGTGATGATTTCCTGTTCTGGCTGGAACGATGGCGAACGAAGATGCCCTCGTTGCTGGAGAATCGTTTTGAGTTGCTACCCTTAAGTGGCTTGGAAGCGGTCAAGGTCGTTGAAGGTCCGGCAAACAAGAGGTGCCGAAAAGACGCTGCGTTGCCGCCAATCGTCGATCGTTCCACGGCAGAGACGATCGTCAAATTTGTTGCTGGTGCTCCAAGTGATTCGTCCATTGAGGAGATCACAAACGTACCGCCATTGCTGAATCTGGTTTGCGAGCAACTGAATCGCTCGCGGCTTCAACAGGGCGCGCAGGTCATCGACCGCGAACAAGTCCGTGGTCAGGCGCAAAATGTGCTGAGCAACTTTTATGTTGATTCTCTAAATCCATATCCAGATGCCGTGAAAGAGTTTGTTGAAGACGAACTGCTTTCGGCGTCCGGGTTTCGGGAGTCGATGACCGTCGACAGTGCTGTGGCACGGTTGGAGCATCATGGAGTCACTGACCCCAAAACGGTTTTGGATCAGCTTGTTGAGCAACGACTTTTGACGGTAGATGACCGAGGAGGGGTCGCGCGGCTTGAACTTACCCACGATGTATTAGCACCCGTGGCCCATGCGTCAAAAGAGAAACGCCTGGCATCCAAGGCGGTGCGGGACCGTGCGAAAACAACTTTGAAACGTATTGCGTACGGTGCCGCGGTGATCGTGGCAACCGTTATCCTGGGGTCGACCTACCTGTTGTACGATCTTGGCAAAAAGGCCATGGAGGCCAAGGATCAACTCGCGGCAGAACAACTGGAACTTCAGAAGCAAACTGAGTTGTTAACCGCCGCAAAAAGGGAATCCGAGGCGAACAAACGGGCCGCAGAAAAGGCCAAGGATCAAGCGATTCAAGATATTGCGCGGGCCGAGAGAGATTCGCAAAAAAAGATTGCCGCAGCGAACGATGAAGCAAAGTTGATGCTGAGGAAAATCAAGGATGAAACTGAAAGCAGGATTGCAGCAGCACAAGAACAATCCAAGCAGGCCGAGGCTCGAGTGAAGGACGCGGATGCAAAGTTGAAAGAAGTCGAGAAAAAGACCGGCACTCTCGAAGAATCGCTGCGGCAAGCAAGCATGACTCAATTTTTGGCTGGGCTCGATTCATGGGAGGATGAGCTTTCGGGAGATCAGTTTACTAAAGCCACGCGCTATCCTGGTAAGTCGAAAATGAATGAGGCAATTGCTCATTGGTGTCGAGCACTAGAGATTGATCCCGAGAACTACCTGGCCAGTAATGCTGTTTTTTCATTGTTGAGCGATCGGTCACATACCGAGTTTGGAATTTTGAAAACGGAGTCCTGGGGAATCCCGGTTTCGATCAATGCGACGCTTTCGCCCAAAGGTGATCGTGCAATGTTTCAGCAAGGGACTGGCATCCGTTTGGTGGGGGCGAGCGGTTTCAAAGCTGACCTCACCGGTGATGAGGCGATCAAGGACTTTCGATTCACCCAAACCGGTCGCTACGTATTGGCGCAATTCGGAAATCTGACATCAGTCGTCTTTGACGCTTCGACAGGAAAAAAGCTATTTGAAAAATCGTTCGAAGGAAAGCTGGTTTCGCACTGCGTTTCCGAGACTTCAGGAAGATTGATTGTCGTCACCAAACAACGAAACAATGGAAAAGTCGATTTGTTCGACATCAGCAATGGGTCTAAAGTTGGAACCATTGATGGATATGACCAACCAATCTATGAGTCATCTTTGGTCGAAGACGGTTTTGTGCTGTTTCGAAAAGACCAGTCAACAAAAAACATCGTGCTTGAACTTCGTTCCTTTAAAAGGACCGGGCAGGTCGACTATTTCAATGTCGGTGTGGTCGATGGTGATCTCCGGTTCGCAAGCAGTGAACGGAGTTCCTCTGGACTCGTTATCCAATCCGAAAATTTCTCGGAGATTATCCAGTTCCAAGAACGTTCGCGATTGGAAGCTTTTCCCGACTTCGCACAGGGTCAAATTCGGTTCAGTCCGGCAGGGAATGCTGTGCTTTGTTTTGGTAAACGACTTGAATGCTTTTCGGGTAGCAACGTAACCTTGGCGAGGCTTGGCCCGAACCAATCGATCAGTTTTATACCTCTGATGACCCTCGCAACCAGTGAATCCAACCCGGCATTCTCGACCGACGGCGCGATGATCGCTATCAACTCCAATGAGGGTGAGATCGAGATTTGGAATGTGGCGAATGGATCGCTCCGCCAACGATTTATGCCTGTGATCGCCACGCAACAGGTCGCGATTGACCTTGAGTCTGATCGTGTCGTGCTGTTGGGCATCGATAATCTTGTTCGGTATGCAGCGATTTCCGGGGCAGGGCAGAATAATGTATCCGAGTTGCTATTAGCGACACAATCGGGCCCAGTTGATATCAGGTACGATCGAAGCGACGGAGCCAAGTTGGCGCGCGTTGGAGATCGAGTGATTCGTTTTGAGACAGATGGCAATTGGCAACCAGATTCGGTGAAACGTTGGGATCGATTGTCCAAGTGGATGACGGTGAATGGTGAATCATCGATTGTCGTTAGAAAGACCATCGACAAGCTTCTGACGAAAACCGAACTCGTGGTGACGCAGCCTGCCACCGAAGGCGTACGGGTTGTGACGGCTTTGCCAGGCGATGCGAGAATTTTGGGAACCCGCCCTGAACGGGACTTGGTGTTAGTGGGCGCGGGCAAAAAAGCGTTTGTCTGGAACTATAAGACGAACCAACAAATTGGAACCGAGTTGGACGTCGGAGAGTTCAATCAGATTACCGATGGGAAATTTAACAGCGATGGGAGCTTGATCCTGTTATCGCAGCAAGTCGACACAAAGTGTTCATCTTTTGTCACGTCACTTTTGTATGAGGTCGGCAATAACGAAGCGATTGCCAGTTTTGGACCAACGCTGTCATTTGCAAAATTCTTTGAGGACACCGATCAGATTATTGTCTGTAACACCAGAGGTGTCGTTTGGGTTGCGGATTCCAAGCTGGGGCGACCGCAATCGGTCCCTTTACAAACGAATCAACTCTTCGGGCCGAATCAGATTTTCGGACTCCAGGGGAAGCTGTATGTATCAGAAGCGGATGGAATTCGAGTCTGGGATCCGGCGTTATTTACTGAACGAGTGATTCAGAATCCGACCCCACCCGAAGTTGTCAAATGGTGTGAGCATATCGCCGGCATTCGCGTTGATCCAAACACGGGGCTTCGGCTGATTGACCCGGCGGTACAAATGACCTATTTTGCCACGCAACCACCGTTGGCAGGTGAATGGGCCACGATGGCCGATCGATTCTTTGAGGGCGTCGATTTGAAAAACGTCAACAACCAGATCGCAGTTGACGACATGACCGTCAAGCGTGGAATTTTGCCGCAGCCAAATCAGTACAGTATCGCCAAAGACATCCAAGCCGTCGCTTTGAATGTCAGTGAAACCACCAACGCTCAAGGCCTTGTCCAGTCGACTTTGACAAACTCCGTTGGGATTCAGTTTTCAAAGATTGCGTCCGGTGAATATTCCGCGGGGAGACGAGAGACTGATCAACAATTGTTGCAAACATTCCGGCGAATTTACCGTTACGCTTACAACGAAAATCCAATGCGCGCACTTCGCGTCAATCGAGATTTTTACGTCAGCACGAAGGAAGTGACGATCGGTCAGTTTGAAGAATTCGTTAAAGACACAAAATACAAAACACAAATGGAACGAGGTGAGGTAACGGGGCAAGCTACAGGTGTCCAAATCGCAATCGGTGCCGACTGGCGAAAACCTGGAAGCTGGAAAGTTGAACCTGATCACCCTGTAACGAATGTCACTTACAACGATGCAGTTGAATTTTGCAATTGGTTGTCCCGTCAGGAAGGGCGAAGCTATCGACTGCCATTTGATGACGAATGGGAGTACTTCGCTCGTGCAGGTGCCGAAACGCGATATTGGAATGGCAATGATCCGAATGATCTTTGGAAAATTGCCAACGTTCCCGATCAATCGATGGTCGATGCGGAAGGCCCACGAACGCCCGACTTAGTCAGAGGTAATGACTGGATCGAAGGAAATGATAAGTTTCCAAAGATCGCTCCGGTGGGAAGCTTTCCTGCAAACCCATGGGGGCTTCACGATATACACGGCAACGTCTGGGAATGGTGTACCGTTAGCAATCCAGTATCTTTAGAAGTGGCAAATGTTGAGAGGTTGGACATTGCCGTCATTCGTGGCGGTTGCTTTTACTGACCGCTCGAAATGCATCGGTCGGCAGTTCGCCAGCCTTCGAATAAAAATACAACCGGTCCCAATGTCGGTTTTCGCATCGTACTTGAAATCAAAAATTAGCTCCAACTATACAGTCTTTCGATTTCCTTGACGGCTTCAAACGAGTGTTGAGCTGGCCAGTACGTCGGCGATCTGCTTGGATGCTGTGCCGTTGCCGTAAGGGTTTTGTGCGGAGGACATCGCATCATACGCGGCTGGATCGGTTAACAAGCGATGCAGTTCTTCTTCGATCAAGGCGCGATCAGTGCCAACCAGTTTCGCGTTTCCTGCAGCAACACCCTCGGGACGTTCGGTGGTATCTCGCATCACCAGCACCGGTTTGCCGAATGAAGGAGCCTCTTCTTGAACTCCACCTGAATCCGTCAACACAATATCGCTCTGGTTCATCAGCCAGACAAACGGGTCGTACGATAGGGGCGCGATCAAATGTACGCGAGGGTGTTCGCCCAGCAGTTCGTGTACTGGACCTTTGACATTCGGGTTCAAGTGAACCGGATAAACAAATCTGACATCTTCATGCTGGTCAGCGACGTTTCGAATAGCTTGACAGATGTTGATGAATCCTTGCCCATGACTTTCGCGACGATGACCTGTCACAAGTACGGTTCGATTCCCTTCAATCAATGGGACGATCGGCTCCGCATCAGTTGGAATCGTTTGCGTCACGCGGTCGCGGGTCAGCAGCAAGGAATCAATGACCGTGTTGCCGGTAATGGTAACGAGTTGAGGATCGACGCCTTCCTGAATCAACGCGTCGTAGGCGTGTTGCGTTGGCGGAAAGTGCAAGTCTGCCAGCCGACCAATCAACAGTCGGTTCATCTCTTCTGGAAAGGGAGAAAATTTGTTGCCCGTTCGAAGTCCCGCCTCAACATGTCCGATCGTCACACGATGGTAGTGCCCAACCAGCGCGCCACAAAAAGCTGTTGTCGTATCGCCCTGAACCAGACAAGCGTCGGGTTTTACTTCTGCAAAGACTTTGTCCAAGCCAGCGGACGCGCGAGATGTAATCAAACCCAGCGTCTGGTTGGGAGCCATCAAATTGAGATCGTGATCCGCGGTGACTTTGAAGGCATCAAGAACTTGATCCAGCATCTCACGATGTTGACCGGTAACACAGACGACGGACTCAAATTCCTCAGGCCGTCGTTGTAATTCCAGTACCAACGGGACGAGTTTAATTGCCTCTGGGCGAGTGCCCATGATGGTGAGAATCTTTTTGGTCATCGGTGATGCAATGGGCAGGAATCGACAAACTTAGTGGCGTTTAGAAACAAGCCGGGTAATTACTAGAATAATCGGACGGTGCACTTTCACCGTAACAGATTAGGGCGGTCATTTGAATGGCCTTGAATGGCGGCGTTATAACCGGAACAGGTCGCGAATCAATTGCGGCGTCAAGTGATCTGGCGCGATCCTGAAACCAAACTCAATGACGTACCCCATGTTAAACGTGTGATCGGTCGAGCCAAAAAAGCTCGCATGAAAAAAGGATCTGTCACCGAGATGGTTTCAGATCCAATTTTGATTGACGCTTAACGGCTCATCGGGAAAGTCTATCCACCGTCATTGGTTTCAGTGATGCCTTTGCCGTTGTTGAACATCGACATGAAACGATCAATTTCTGCAAAATCGATTACCTCGTCGCCATCGTAATCCAGATGGCCGACGTACATCGTCACTTCGCCCATCGGTAATTCGTCTTTGGTCAATTTTTGATCGCCGTTCTTATCCATCTTTTTAACGTCGACAAACATCTCGTTGAGAAAGATTCCTGGGCGGGTACCACCATTCCGGTTCGGTGCTGGATTGACGACATATTCCTGAACAACTTCTTTGCAAAACGTTTCTGCGTCGTCGCAAATTGTGTACGTCAACTTTACGTTGAACGGTTTCGTGTTCATCGCTTGTGCGGAGCAAAGCATCCATCGCGGGTCAACGTCGGCATCCACTTTGGCGTCCAGCGATTCGAACTTGGTTTTGCTGAATTCAAACTCGTCCTCTTTCGCATCAATCTCCAGCTTTACTTTGCCCGCGAGATTGTTCCAATGAACTTTGTGAATCGGATCGAGATAGACGGTAAAGAAGATCTTCCCTTTGGCACCGCGATAAAATTCACTGTTTGCTTCGATGCGTAGCTTGGCAAAAAACGGATCGTCACTCTTATGCGGTTTCGCATCCATCGGCATCAACCGAGGAGGCATGATCGGCCGCGGCATCACATTCGATGCAATCTTTCGGGGTTCCGGAGTAAACACGGTCGGTAAGTCAGCGACTTCCGTCACTTTGTCGACGGGCCCGATGATTTCGACCAAGTCTTTTCGAAGCTGGACTGGATCGCTCCAAAACCGTTTCTTGAGTAGTTTGCCGTCGGGGTCAATGATGAATTCGCCGTTGTACGTTCCGCCGAACCGATCCTTGACATCGTTCTTCATCGTGTCACAAATCCAGTTCATGTCTGTTTTCATCATCTCTTTGGCACGCTTGATGTGAAGCAGGCGTTCTTCAATCGAGACGACCGGAACGAAGTTGTTAACTTCCGGATGTGCCAGGTTTTTGTAGACATAAAAGAACTGAACGTCTTTGTTGCGATAGTCGCGGTACACTGTCTCCAGACTGGAAACATTTCTTAGAAAAGGCGGTCAGGTCAGACACCCAAAAACGATAACAGTGTGTTTGCCTTTTAGTTTGTCGAACTTGAGCTTTTTCCCTTTTTCGTCGAACGCGGACAGTTCAGAGAACATCTCGGCGCCGACTTTAGGATCGCGACCCTCAAACATGCGGTTGAATTTGTCGACAAATTCTTCACCACCAAGTTGTGGAGCTGCCCAGCAGCGTCCTGAGAACGTGCCCAGTGTTGCGATGACCAAGAGTCCGCACAAAATGAGTCTGATGGTATTCGAAATTAGATTTTGTTTCATGTTCACCCGCCTGTTAAAGAATGCGTCGTTGCATTGTATCAAATGACGATCAAAGACAGGTGAAGTTGTCCACATTTTCAGGCTGACGTGGGGTTTAAGTTGGTCAAGAATCAACGAGCGGATCCGAACAAACGCACGGTTCGTTTCGACACTGGCCGGATTCAACATCCTTCGAAGCAGTGACGCCGTTTAGTCTTGAAAGGACAACGTCATGCTTTCGACAATTGGCTTCGACTTGTTTTCGGTGGTATCTGTCAATCGAAGCTCGACTTGAAAACCAAAACCGGCAGGAAGCTGCGACAGATCCAACGCGGCAGGTTTACGCGAAATTTGTTTGGAAAATCCTTTGATGTAGTCGTACTCTTCTTTAACTTTGGTCCAGTCTGACCATTGGTCAATTTTTTGGTCGTTGTCTTTATCCACTCCCACTCGCGCTTCAACGGTTTCGACCCACGGACCTGGGCTGACGTAATCGGTCGGTTGTTGAGTGGCCAAATAGAACTGTCCTTCAGCGAATGCGACGTCGGGATCAGGATGACCGTTGCCGATTTGGTCACACCATTGAAAGGGTTTGTCAATGGATGGCGATGTAAACCAACCGACACTCATTTTGTGTCCGCCGGCGGGATCGTAATCGCCGAACAGATAGTATTGCCCACCGATGCAAATTGCAGCCCAGTCTCCATAGGCTTCCTGTTCGGGTGCGTGAATATTGTACTCGGCTACGTTGGTCTTAAATCGTTTGGGATCTTCTTTCGCCCAGTGAGGATGTTTGTAAGTCCCGACTTTTCCCGTTGGTTTTGTTCGCCGATCAACTGCTGGGTTTTTGAATTTAAACTGATTGAGTCCGTTGGGGCTGACCGCGTGTCCGGCGAGCGGCGAATCCCACGAGCGTTTGTTCGCACTGATGGGGCTCCAATCTTCGATGATGACATGCATGTTTCCGTTAAGATCACGAATGAAACCAGCGTCGGAGCCGTGAGACGGATCTTCAACGGCAATGCCCATGTTTTCCCCAGGCTCGCCATCAAGCAGATCGTCATCGACGTACACGTGCGGATCCTGATCATTTGGAAAGTCGTAGTAGATCAATGCTTTTCCATCAACCCATTCGGCACTGGTGACCCACTTTGAAAATTTTTCAGTGACCGGTCCATGATGAACCCAGGTCTTCATGTCCCGACTCTGCCACGCATGGTAGCCGCCTTTGCCCGGTTTTAGTCCGCCAGGTGCATTGAATTGATTTGGAAAAGGGGTCGTCAGCAGCGGGACATCAAATCCTTCAACCGTCGCTTTCTCAGATTCGAACGGTGACGGCTGTTGTCCAGCGCGACCTTTCTTTTTTCGTTGAGCATTGTAGCGGCCAAACATCCAATAGTTGTTGGGGCCGACCGTCAGCAGAACAGGTGCGTCACCGAGATTGCTCGGTCCCAAGTTTTCGATCGGATTCCAGTTTTGCCAAATGTCGGATTGTTTCAGGGTCAGCGATTTGGCGGAGCGCTTGTTGTTAAGCGTATGAACCTTGGTGACGATCGATGCTGTTTTTGATTGAGGAGCCACTGAGCCATCCGAAATCTTTGCCCCTTTGGACGAAAGGATGTTCTGCGACCATTCTTGATCGCTGTTGATCGTCCAATCGTCGTCGGCTTGAGCCGGTTGTGCGATCAGAATCGCTGTTAGCAAGCTGAGTAAAAAGTAGTTCATTTTCTTGTCCTGGATGCAAAGGGCCGCGAGGCATCATTTTAGCAGCGAAAGACTACGAAACGAATACTTCGTACTTGAGGGTGCGACGTGTTTACGGAGCAATGCAACTGGATGGCAACAACTTTTGATGAACGTTATTTGTTTTGTTCAAGAATCGGCCAGTCCTTTCGAATTGTTGACATGCGTAAGAAAATCAGGAAAACGAGCTCTTTTGAGAAACCTGCGTGGTTGATCAGCATTGAGTCGTTGTCTGATTGGAGCTTTCAGCGGATCGGATGGCTTTGGATTGGGGCAATCGTCAGCGTTGGCTTAAGCGGTGCCTTTTTCCAAGACTCCATGATGACAGGTCTGGTTTGCTGCCTAACGCTTTATCCAGTGATGTTTTTGTTGTTTGGATTGCCAGGATGGATCGGCTTGAGTCAGATTTGGTTGCCGTTTCGTCGACGTCGAGACTGGCCCAAGATGAAACGGTGGAATCCTAGACTTTGGTCCGTCTTTGTTGCAGCCAACATTTGGTGGGCGTCTTGGTTGACCTTAGGGCTAGCACCATGGATTGGTTGCGTTGTTTTCGTGGTACGAACTTGTCTTTAACTGCAAGCTTCGATTGCATGCTGGTTTTAAAAGCACGACCGAGGCATTGCTGAATGCTGAAGGAGGCGTGTGGTCAACATCGCTCCTTGGCTAGGGCGATACACTACAATGCGGGAAGTTCAGTTTCACCTCAATTTTGATTTCACCTCACTGTAAGTGCACCGCCAGTATTCAAGAGAAAATTCGGAGACAACATGAGACAGCTCAGGCTTAAAGCACTTTTCCTATTGGGGTTCTTTGGCGGATTGCTGTTTACTAATTCAACTCGTGCGTCAGAAGATGTGGCGAAGCTGCCAAACATTGTTTTGATCATGGCCGATGACTTGGGTTGGAAGGATCTTCATTGCTACGGTAACAAACGGCTCGATACTCCAAACATTGATCGATTGGCAAGACAAGGCATGCTGTTTACCGATGCTTACTCGGCTTCGCCTGTTTGCACGCCGACCCGAGCGGCACTAATGACCGGCGAGTCACCCGCGCGTCTGAACATTACGAATCACGCAGGTGGGCATCCTCCCAACTTCAGAAAACCTGGCACCGATTTGATCACGCCGACCTGGTTGCGTCATTTACCTTTGGAACGCGTGACATTGGCCGAGCAACTCAGACAAGCTGGCTATGCGACAGGCTTTGTTGGGAAATGGCATCTATCTCATCCGCCTCGCAACAAAGAAGGTAAGCCTTTGGGGCCGACCGAGCCGGAGTTGCGGGCGGAGCATCAGGGGTTCGATATCAATATTGGCGGTTGCCGTTTTGGAGGGCCGCCAAGTTACTTTAGTCCTTACAAGATCCCGAACCTTGAGGGGAAAAGTGATGGCGAATATCTGCCGGACCGCTGCGCCGATGAGTGTATTGAGTTCATTCGGTCGGGCCAAACAGCGGGAGATCGTCCCTTTTTTCTTTGCTGGTGGAACTACTCAGTGCATTATCCTTTCCAGGCTCCTGAAGAACTGGTGGAAAAATACAACGCTCGGAAGGGGCAGGGTATCGAAAACCCAACCTATGCCGCCATGATTGAAGGAATGGATACTGCGATCGGAAAATTGCTCAGCTTTCTCGATGATCAAGGTCTCAGCGAAGAAACTCTGGTCGTCTTTACATCAGACAACGGTCCGTTTGATGCCAACGTGAAACCGTTGCGAGCCGAAAAAGGTTATCTCTACGAGGGTGGGATCCGAGTTCCGATGATCATTCGCTGGCCAGGTAAAGTTCAAGCGGCCACGAAGAGTGCAGTGCCCGTGATCACAATGGATCTCCACGCAACGATCCTTGACGTGGCGAACTTGAAAGCGGATCCGACCAATACGCCTGACGGAACTTCTTTGTTGCCGATGGTTCAGGGCGAATCAGCTTTGGAACGTGAATCGATTTACTTTCACTATCCCAATTATGCGTTCCACAAGAAAAATCGCATGGGTAGTGCCATCCGATCGGGCCCCTTCAAGCTGATCAAGTTTTATGATGATGATACGGTTGAGTTGTACAACCTGAAAACAGACATTGGCGAAACTCAGAATCTTGTTGGCAAGAAGACCAAAACAGCCGACCTGATGCTCAGCGAGCTCAATGACTGGTTGAAGAAAACCAATGCCAGCATTCCTCAGCGTGCCAATCAATGAGTCGTTGACCGACCAGGTATACTTCGCTGGACTCGCTGAATCGTGATCACTTAAGCGTGTCTTTGGCCGTCGTGTTAATCAACACATGAACGATGTGCAGTGCCGTACGCGTTTTGATTTGATCGGTCGTTCGTACAGCAATTGTGTGGGGCCCGTCTTCCAAACCATCGACAAGGACTAAAGGCCGAGGCAAGTGAAGTGCCTTGCTCCATTTTGTGTACGTGTCTTTCTGCGTCCAAGGTCCGCCATTGATGCTGAATTCCAAGACACACGAATCGTGGCCGGCTGCAAGAAAAAGGCCAAACGCGGTACCCTCAAATGAGTACTCGAACTCCGATCCTGGCTTTGACGCAACCAAAGCAGGTACGTCGACGAAGCCCTTCCGGGTTCCACCTTTGGCGGGTCGCCATTCAGCGTCTAGAGAAAAACCCTCAACGATCTTGGCACGTGTAAGTTCGCCAAAGGTGCCTTGCCAATAACTGCTGCTATCGAGTAAGTCATTCGGAATCGGATGCGATGTGGCTGATGTCGTGGTGGCAAACGCTGAATCTAGCATGCGTGTCATGCTGTTCGAATAAAGCCGTTGCCCAAACGGTGGTGGATGAACGTTGTTGAAACCACTCTTCCAAGTGAACTCTTTTGCAGCGATTCGGTCGGCGACTTCACGCGTGAGATTCAACGATGGACAACCGTAGTGAACGGCAACTTTCTCGTGTTGATCAATCGGGACCGGCGTTCGACCGCCTTCGTAGTCTTTCAAATGACTGGGCATTGCAAAGTGCATTTGAACGATGTCGGTATTTGGATTGGCAACACGTAGGTGTCGGACGACGCCTTCCATGCTCCGAAGAATCAGTTCTGGTTGGTCGGGTATGTTTGAGCCATCGTTGACGGCGGCTTCAACAAAAACGAGATCGACTGGGCCTTGAGCCAGGACATCTCGCTTGAGTCGGAACGCATGTCCGTCGGAGCCGACCGAGGGGATACCCGCGGCGATAAACTCAAAGTTGGTTTTTGGAAATCGCTGTTCCAAATATCGCATTACTTCATCACGCCACCCACCGTTGTAGGTGATCGAGCCGCCGAGAAATACGACGCGGCCTGTTCCCTCTTTGTCAAATGCTGACCGACAGTTCGACAGTCCGCGTCGTAGCTGAAAGTACTCCTGGTTTGCGGGGAGGACACTCGCGTGCTGCATCACGAATCGAACTGAATGAAAAACGTCTGGATATGGAAAGTGATGGCCATGAAGTTTATCTGAATCCTCGACGATCGATAATTCAATGTCATGACCGAGGGCCATCAAGCGACGTTTCGCTTCCAATGAGTTTGCTTCCGGCGGGACGACTTTGTCGGTCAGACAGATCACATGGCGGAGCGGGATCTTGGCTTTTGCAATTGGCTCCAAAAGATCGATCGGATTACCTTTAAACGCCTTTAGCTCCTGCACAGATTTGAAACCGTAGTGTTGAAGGGCATCTTGAACCTGTTGTTTTGCATCCGGCCATCCAAGCGGCCAGCTTTTTAGATCCATCACTGGAACATCACCCAGGATGCAGGCAACTCTGTCGGGGTTTCGCGCAGCGAAACGGTAAGCATGCAGTCCTCCTCGACTGCAAGGTTCCAGGGCAGGTTTTTCGGCCAGCTTCCACTGGCTGCGAACTTGGGCGTAAAACCGATCCATTTTGTCCAGCGATGAATCAGAGCCCAACATCTTAACGACGTTGATAAAACCAATATGAAAACCATTGCGAACCAGTTCGCGATCGACTTCGGAATGAAAGTCGGGAAATGATGTTCGCCAGATCCATGGCTGGCCGGGTGCGGGAACCTTTGGGACGACTACGAAGGCTGGAGCACCGTCGAGCACAAACGAATATTTTTGAAACCCATGCCAGTCGGTTTTAGTTGTTTTGATGTCGGCGCGTTGATCATCAATAGGCTGAACCGCAGCCGGTTCGGTTTGGCGATCGTCGATGCCCGGTAGCTGCCAACGCTTGTAGGGATGCGTTTCATGTTCATCAAGCATGATCTGCTCGACGCGCTTGACGACTTCAGGAAATTCGTCGGCGACATTGTTCTCCTCGGCGACATCGGAACTCAAGTTGTAGAGCTCGACTTTTCCCTCAAGCCCGTTGACGCGATAGCCTTTCCATTTCCCAAGATGAACGGCTTGTTGTTTGGCACGCTCATAAAATTCCCAGTAAAGGTACTCTCGATGTTCCTGTTTCTCTGGCTGGTTGGTTAACGTTGGAAGAATGGAAATGCCGTCCATCTCATCAGTCTTTTTCATACCGCCAGCATCGGCGATCGTTGGCATCAGATCATATTGCGTCGTCCATTGGTCGGTCGTTGAACCTGGTGGTATCGTGCCCGGCCAACTTGCAATCATGGGAACGCGGATACCGCCTTCGTACAAATAGCGTTTGTACATACGAAACGGACCATTGCCGTCCCACGTTTTTGTTCGCTGGTAATAACTGTCTTCATCACCATTGTCGGAAGTCCAAATCACAATCGTCTTGTCCGAGAGCCCAAGTGTTTCCAACGCTTGAACAATGCGTCCAACATTTCGATCGTGCCGCGTCATCAGGGATGCGTAAAGCTGTTCGAGTTTGGTCAGCCCCAGTTTGTCGTATCCTTCGAGTGAAGGTGTCCACAGGCCCTGAAACGGTACCGTCTTTGCGTCACCATGCGGAACGGTACTGGCGAAATAGACAAAGAACGGCTTCTCTTTGTTGTTCGTGATGAACTCAATAATTTTGTCGGTGTAAAGATCTTCAGTGAAGACACCACGGTCACCCAGGACGGGGACATGGTCTTTCAACAGCTTGCGATCGTTTTCCGGGATTGGCGTTTTCACACCATTTTCCCAGATATGCGTACCGTAAAAACTGCGGCAATCAACATGGCCGAGGTAGCCCAGCCAATAGTCCCAGCCGGTCAGCGTAATCTCTTCCGGTTTGCTCATGCCACCAAAGCTGAGCTTGCCGAATCCCGCGGTCGTGTATCCTGCGTTCCGGGCGACTTCACCGAGCATGGGATAGTTTGGGGGCCAGTCTGCGACAGGAACTCCGCCGTGATTTGCTCGCCAAGCCGCGTGACCTCCATGTTTACCGGTCAACAAACTACAACGTGACGGGCCGCAAACCGCGTTGCCGGCGTAGGCCCGAGTGAATCTCATTCCGTTCTTGGCGAGCTTGTCCAGATTCGGAGTCTTGATGATTTTCATGCTGGCATCATCAAGCTTGTAGCAGGGCACTTTGCCAATGCCCCAATCATCGGTGTTGATGTAGATGATGTTAGGTTGATCCGCGGACGTCGTGCTGTCGAGAACCGAGAGTGTCACCATCCAAAAGAATAAGATTGTGACGATTCGAAAAAAGCCAATTCTCATCGGACCTGTTGGCAGTATGCCGCTTAAGTCAGTTTTCATCGCTACCATCCAGTTTCCAGTCATTCGAATCATTTCGTCAGACTTACATTTTAGTGGGTGTGGCTAACGACCGAGGCCAGTTTTTTGATGGACACCAAGTTAAGCGTTGAGCGGAAGGGTCGTGGCTGGATTCGATTTCGCTGGTCTTGGCAAAAGTGGTAGAATTCGAATTGAGGAGTTGGTCATAATTCAACAAACGCCAAAATTCGAAATTGTGAAGTCCGCCAAACAGTTGTTTGCACTGCCAAACGACGGAAACCGATATGAGCTTGTCAAAGGCGATGTAGTAATGATGTCTCCTGCGGGAAGTGAACACGGTTGGATTGCCGGGCGAATTTTTGTTCGGTTGGCGACCCATGTCGAAAAGCATGATCTTGGAAGAGCCTATGCGGCTGAAACTGGATTCAAGATTGCGACATCACCAGATACCGTTAGAGCACCGGATGCATGCTTTGTAAGTCACGAACGCTTGAACACCGTCGAGGAGACTCGATCGTACCTTCCACTGTCCCCGGATCTGGTCATCGAGGTCGTTTCGCCTAATGACAATTCTTCGGAAGTGGAGGCCAAAGTTGAAGAATGGCTTGATGCTGGCTCAAGTATTGTCTTGGTTGCGGATCCCAAAAATGAAACGTTGAGAGTTTACCGCAATAAAGTACAAATTGTGGTGCTTCGACGCGGCGAAGAGTTTTGCAGCGGCGATATTTGTGGAACGTGGAGAATTTCAGTCAATGAGATTTTCGACATCCAAGATTAACCAACCCGTCAGAGTTGCGGAACCAGAGTGGTTGGCAACCAAAGCACCCCGAGCCGACTCCTAACGTTACTTTTCTATTACGGCTGGCATTCAGTAGACACAGAAAATCGCGTGGTGAATATCAGATAGTGAATTCCGTTGTCAGCTATTTTCTAATCGCAGGCAGTGGAACATTATTCAACAGCGCCATAACAGACATTGCTGTCCCGTAAGCCTTTGAGCGATCGAAAACCCGGTCGTTCCACGTGGCATCAGCGTCCTTCGTTCTCAACAGCACCGCCACGAACTTCTCAGCCTGCTCGCCCCGTTCAGATTCGGGAAGCAATTGAATTGCTTGCGCCAAGTAACGATGCCCGTAGTAAAAATAATACGGCGCGACATTATAAGGCGGCTTGTGAGTGCCCGTTTTCTTTCGACGCTTCTCCAGTTCGTCCCAGTGTTCATGAAAGGCGTCGATTGAACTGCGAAGGTGGTCAACGTTGCCATCGCCCAGAAGAATAAGCGTCGACTCGCAAACTGCACTTCGTGCGATCGAACCGGGAAGCTGAGATTTTCGACGACCCACGGTGCCGGAGTATTGAAACGCGCCCTCGTCAGTTCGAATGGCCTCAAGAACGGTTTTGGCTTTCTCAAAAACGTCGCTTGGTACGTCTTCGCCCTGCTGCTTTGCCAAAAGCAAAGCCTGTACGGCTGGAGCGGTGACGAAACTTGCGTGCCGCCGCTGCCCAGCGTAGTTCCAGCCTCCATCAGAAATTTGTTCCGTCTTTAAAGTCTCAACCAGCTTCGGAATCCAAGGATCGGTTTTCCCACGAAGTGCAATGAATCGAGAATCACTTTCCGAACCTGCGGCCCGAATTCGGCAAAACAAATCCAGTGCGTAAATATGTCCCCAGACTCGCACGTCGTAGGCGTCTTTTGTATCCGGTCTCATGCGATCGTCATCAAGGTCTTTCAGGATCGCTTCAACGCCACGCTTAATTGCCGCAGTCGCCTCCTCGCCGTCATTCGCGTACAACAATGAAGTGCAAACGATTGAAGTGCCGCCAACCCGATAGCCAACGGGAATCTGTCGCCGGACGCGATAAACGCCTTCGTAAGGCCACGCGCCATCGGATTCCTGAATCTTGATCAACTGCGAAGTTGCCCTTTTGATCAAATTGCTACGATCCGTTGGCGCGTCTGTTAGTTTGTCACCTTGCGACAACTCGCCCATTCCAGGTAGCGATTTGATTCCACCAGTAGCGGCCTGGATTTGATTGACTTCATTTTCATTGAGCGGTCGATCAAACACGGCGAGCTCGTCCAGCAATCCGATGTAGCTTAGCCCGAGCAAAATTCTTGAATCGTCGACCTTCCACGTAAACGAATCTTTCACAACCAGTTCACCCATGAGTTTGCCATCCAAGTAGAACTGCGTTTTTCCGTTTCCTGAGTTGAGTCCGGCAAAGTTAATCACAACGTGAGACCACTTTTCACGTGAGAAAACTGGTTTGCTTGCCTTGATTAAACGTTTGTCAAATTCAGGATTGTTGTCTGGTGATTTCTTCTCAGGATTCCACGCAGCAAGATCTCCAATCACCCCTAATCGAAAGTCTCGTGGGTTCTCTTTAGTGAAGTCGACCCAGATCGCGGCGTCGTTGTAGGCCGAGTCTGTAACCTGAATCGGGTCGCAAAAACCCGGCTTGAGATCCTTCGCGGGATCCAATTGCAACCAAAATGAAATCGCACCGCTCCATGATTTCTCGTCGTAGCCCATGTTTTTGGCCGACTGATAAAACGTCAGCTTCCGTTTCTTTGACTTGAATTCCAACGCGTCGCCGTTCAAGCCTTTTCCAACAGCCAAGGCAACTGCAGGATCATGCAAACCCGGTTTCCCATTGGCAATGTCTTTTCTGTTTTCCGCTGTGAATAAACGAGCCTCTCCCTTGGCAAAATCGGCAGTCGTCGTTCCATCGAACGAACTGTAGAACAACAAGTGTTCTTTAAAAGATCCCGTATCTTTCGTGGCACGCATGGCAGTGCCAAGATCCTTTGGCTCCTGTGCCTGCATGTGTTGGGGCGCTGCTACGAAACCGCAAAAGAAGACATGCAGGATGACTTGCATCCCTAAATAATATCGAGTCGTTTCTTGGATCTTCACTGGGTGTGACATGGGAAATACTCGCATGATTGACTGATAAGAACACGGTTAGAGGCCGAGTATAACGAATCGCCAGCTCGAAGGTTATGCGGCCCCTGCTTTTGCCGTTTTGTGTTAGTCTAAGTAAAGGCTTGGACCGCAGCTCCAAGCCTTTGTCTTACCCAAAATGAGACGTCCATTGAGCTTCGTCACGAATCATTTTCATGAAGTTGCGGAACCAGGACGGATGACAACGAAAGCACCCCCGGCAGGATTCGAACCTGCGACACCAGCTTTAGGAAAGCTGTGCTCTATCCCCTGAGCTACGGGGGCTTGAATTCTTTTCTCAGCGACGATCTCTAAAGAACCTTTTCGGGAAAGGTCATGAAAAGGTGCGGGACGCTTGCAACATCCCGCGACCACAGCGAAACCGTGTTGAGAAGTTAACGCCAAGTCGAATAACTACGTTAGCAAAATGCGCCCAGAAAAGCCATCGCCCCAAGTGCCGTTGTTCGCTCACAACAACGGTCAGTGGTAGCCAATAAATCGATGGCAGACTTCACTCGTTCGGAAGTGGGACGATCCCGACGCGGCACTGAAGAAACACCACGGAGAGTATGCTTACCTGAAACAACGTACTTCGATACCAGGAAGCTCACCGGATAGCGTGTTGGAGAACTCGAAACAAACGGCCTGAAGTTCCCTTGTTTCTACAATTAAGAGCCAACAGCCAAGATGTTGACCGCATAAACCAACAAATTGTTCGTGTTTTGAAAGCCTTGGAGATTGAAAACGGTGCCAAATACTCAGTTTTTGTTGACTTTCTGAAATGGGATCTACGCTTGATCACACTTCCAAGTTTCATTTTTGACTCCCATCATGTCACGCGTCCAAACAAGCTGGTACTCGATCGAATCGCTGCCCCCGGTGCTGGGGATATATGTCGTCAGGGCACCTCATCG
>JBCAWX010000012.1:58519-166366 GCA_038534355.1 Planctomycetota bacterium | reverse complement strand
GGGAGCGAGGGATCGTAGCCACGGTTAAGTGGCCCTGATCGAGCTTTCACAAATCAAATTCGTATCGCTTCAAAAGTTGATAACATTGTCTCCTGATTGAGGGCCCAAGTTTTCAGTTAAACATTATGTTTGGATAGGTCATTCTCGCAGGCTTCATCGTCGGTCGCTCGCGAAGCATTGGCGCAGCCAACTTGGCGACTGACGATGAAGCTGTAGAGAAATGGCCGGTTCATTCTTGTAGGCCGATTCCGAGGTTGCGAATTTGGGCACAGAGGGGGCAGGTGGTGCTGTAGAAAACTTCAGCGCGCTGTAAGTTACCTTTAGCGATCCGCGCGCGAATTTGCGTTCATTGATCAGGTGTAGCAAGTAGTCGGCAACCTGTCGTTGCGTCAGTTGGTCGGGCGCCTTGTGATAGTAGCACGCCAGCTTGCGAACTTCACGCAGGTAGCCGTCGTGAGTACGCTTGGCCCTACCAAGCAGTTGCAGATCCCGGCTCATCTGCTGGCGCAGCGTTAACGCCGTACTCAAAGACTTCTTGTTTGGATTCTTTTACTCATTGTGGTACCTTTCAAGGAAAGGGAAACAACAAACCATACACAAACAATCCCAAAGTTACCCAACATTTTCAATGAGACAATACCGCCGCGACAGCGGCTTACTTGAACCATACGTTGTACACGGAGCCTCGCGGCTTTTTCTGCCTGCCTGTCGTTAGCCGTGACCCGGTGAGCGTTGACGTTATCCCTCTGAAATATTGAAAGGATTCAAATGCGAATGATTTGGATAGTTGCGATTGTCATTCTTGCGCCAGCATACATTTTCGGCCAAGATGATGCCGGGCCCCCCAACACTCCGCCTCAGGTTTTGCTGCCTCAAGTTACGACACCACAATTTGGAGTGATGTTGCCGCCAACTGATCAGCCGCTGATTGGCTTTACGCTCTCGATGATGCCGAACGATGAATACCAGTCCCTTCATGACCCAAGCGTCACCAAGGACTTGGAACTGGTGCCAGACCAGATAGAAAAAATCGAAGGCATCCAAAAACAGTACAGTGATCGGTTCCAATCCCTGGTCAAAAAATTGATGAACGCTGGTACAGATCCAGATCAACACGCCAGCCTCAAAAAACAAATCGTCGAATTTCACGCGGAACGATCCAAGTCAATTGAAAAGGTTTTGCTCCCACATCAATTAGCGAGGATAAAACAGATCAACCGGCAAAACTTAATTGAATTGAGTGGTGGCGTTTCTAGCGCGTTTCAAAATGCTGACTTGGCCAAAAAACTCTCGCTTACGGATGAGCAGCTAACAGGGCTAAAAGACATTCAACAAAAAATGTTATTAGAGATTGCCGAAAAAACACGGCAGTGCCGGGAAACAGCACGTACCCGCACGCTGAAAATGCTTACCGCGGATCAAAGAAAAATTCTCAATGAGTTAACGGGCGATCGGTTTGTTCGAGAAAATACTGATTGGGTGGAAAAATATGGTCAGCATAAATCTGATCGGTAAGGTAAGACGCGGGATAACAATACGTTGAACGCGAAGCCGCGGTAACCCGGCGGTTTTGAAATGGACAATCATTTCTCGCGGCTCGCTTAACGCGGTCGTTATGCAGACGAAGCAATGCAGCGCACATGAGATTCGGATATGAATGAAGAAGAGCCTTATTTTTCTCCACAAGGGACTACGATGCCCCGTCATATCGCCGGACTCGTCGACAATGTGGTTGCATGCGTATTGGCTGTAATTGCAGCAAAACAGGTCGACGCTGAAAACATTCCAATGCAAGCAGTATTAGCGATTTCTGCGTACCTCGGCTACTACTTCGTGTTCGAGATATTGACGTCCCGTTCATTGGGAAAACTACTTACTGGATTAAAGATCGTCGACTTCGATGGTAATCGCTGTTCCATCAAACAGGTCACTATCCGCACCTTATTTCGACTAATTGAGGTGAATCCCTTCTTGCTTGGTGCTTTGCCTGCCGCGATACGTATAATCTGGTCGAGGAACAAGCAACGGTTCGGCGATAAATTTGCAAACACTGTTGTTGTTCGTGGGTGATGAGCCTCCGTTCAAAGTCACGCAACGCAAGTCACTTCGCAGTCTGGTTAACAATACGTTGAACCGAAGCGTTTACCGCCTCAGGATTGGCCAGTCGTCGGATGTTCGCTTCGCTGCCATTTTATCCGATTCCATTTTCAGCAGACTTACACTTTTCGGTCCGCTCGGTTAACGCGGACGTTATCTGGCTTGAGCGAATCGATGTGATGCGACGCTAACCTATGGAATCCGCCAAACTGTACGACTACCTGCTCCAAGCCAAGAATCGCCACGCATTGTTGGTCCTGACGTTCGACGACGCCGACAAATACACCCTCGATAATGTTGACTTGTGCTTCAGTATCGGCCGCGATGGTTCTCGTGAAACCGAACCTCTACTCGTTGCATTCGATGACTGCATCAACGAATCCAATAAACGCTTGCAAGCGTACCGTGATGGTGAGCTAAGTACGGCTGGTGTCTACTGGACATCCACCGATCCCATTGCGCCGGTAAACATGGAATACACTATTGAAAACGTCGTCACTGTTTGGGATGACGACAAACACTACGTCGTTTATGAAAGAAACACGAATTGATCACACCGAATTCGCCAGATAACAAACGGATGAACCGAAGTCGCCGACAGCGCGGCTATTAAATGGTGAATCCCCTTCGGCGACTCGGTGATTCCGGCCCGTATCCCGCTTAGAGAACAACCGCCTTCAGCTGGTCCACGAAATAGTGCAAAGATGCAAGACGACGTTGAGAAGCTACTAGACCTTGCCTTCAAGTTTGAAAAACAAGGTGATCGCATCGAAGCAATTCGACTGTACCGCCAAGTCGCAGATGGGAGCTCCGAGCAAGCAAAGTACGCCCAAAATTGCGCGGAGAATTTAGAAGATCTTGGGCATGGCGAGCCAAAATATTTGATTGGCGGTGGATCTTACGACAACCTAATGACTTATCGCCTTGTTGTTGAGAAAAACAGGGTGAGCCTCGCCCCGCTACCGATAGCGTGGTCAATGATGGTTGCTTGCAACTGCCTGTTCTTGTTTTTTTTGCTGGTGCGTTTTACCTAGCTACCCAAAAAGAGAACCCGGCATGGGTCTTCTACATTATTGTCTTCTTGGCGGTGTTTACATGCGTTTTGTGCGATGTGATCGTATTTGTCAGATTCAGAAAATCGATCCGACGAGGTGAAATCCTTGTCTGCAACCGGCTTACTGGTAAAATTTCTTTGCCTGATCGAGGGCTTCACTTTACGACGGAGGATGAAATACATATCGAGTGCATCACGGCACGTCCAGAAGGCAGCAACTATGGCGACGATCTTAATTCTGAATTGAACTTCGTGCATTCAAAAGAGGGGCGAGTTAAAAGATGGAATTTGCTCAGATCAATTGCAACTATTCGACCATTCGGAAAGTTGGTCAACCAATTGAAACAAGAAGTGCCTATTCCAATTCGTCGGGTCTAGCTGTTAGCCCACGTCGCGGAATAAAACCATTAAGAATTTGACATGGCTAGAATGAAGAGCGGTGGCTGTTGTGGTTAATGGTTGGGAGTGCGAAGAAGCGTTCGATTTGAGCGTTTCAGCCGATGCTCAAATAATTTGTTCAAGATGCCCGCAGCGACAGGGTCACCATTGGATTTTGCTTTGGTTTGAACCTGGATCGCTCAAGCGCTGAACTTCCAAAGCACGTTGGCTTTCGTCGTTGGCGCAGATTTTCAAGCACTCTTGACGGTTGACTTGGCGCTTCGGCACTCAATCGGCAGAGGTTTGATGAGTTGATTTGGCCATTTTCCTCATCGTGAACGCATAGAGCGCAGGCCTTGGCAGAAATCGGATTGCGACGCTCTGCCATTGTTTCCATCCGTCTATCGGCGAACCAATATTTGGGTTGCTCGACGAGCTTGGTTGTTGGATTTATCTTGGTCTAACCGCCGTTTCTGTTTTATTCTGCTCAATAGTATCATTCGCATGCCGAATTGACCTTGTAGTTGGATTTGACAAACAGCAGGCTGTATTTTTGAATCCAAGTTTTCTGGCCCCTGTTGCCGCTAAATGGCTGCCCTTTGTGGGATTAACTCCCATCGCGATCTTTGCGTTGCTTCGAATTTGCCATAACATTCGAATTCAAAGTGACGGAAATCGACAATCCAAATGCTAGACGGGATGTCGGATAACATGGCGACGGACCGAAGCGGCGAGTCCGCCTTTAATTGAAGTTATGATGACCGTCGCCGCCTGGTGATCCCAATCGTTTTCCTGTCGGATCTGTACGTGTCCACGTCAAACCCTTACAAAACGCCGACTGTTGACACGGACTCCAGCTCAGAAAATGCCATCGTCGAACTCCCGATTCGTTTCATAGCGTCCCGTTGGTTGCTGCTGTACTACAGTGCTCTTTCCATTGTGTGGTGCGTTTCGGGTGTCGTTTGGATTTGTCTCTTAGGCTATGCATTGACGATTTCGATACAGTTACCCTGGTACTACTTCGTCGTCATACCTCTCAACTCACTTGGATCTTTTTGGCTTACAATTCGGTTGTCGCGGTCAATGTTGCTTGAGGTAAAAATCCAAGAACGCTCTATTTCTTTACGTCGTCTGTCGTGCGTCATGATTCCCTGGAACACAATTTCAGAGGTTCGAAACATTGGCTCGCACACAATTCAAATCGTGGCAGACAAAAGAACACATTTAATTGGTTTCGACTGCCTTCCAACCGGCTCATTCGCAGTATGCTTCGATGCTATTGAAGAACGGACACAACTTTCAAATCCGACGAATGAATATTCCTAACGCTTTGATGCTTCGCATTGCCAACAAACTCCAGGTAGCGGGCAACGCCAATTTACAATTGGTACGTTTTCGTTCAATGCGTACATGCCTGGTCGCGAGGCGCGGAACGCGTTGGTTTTCAGGTTTATGGGCAGCGTATTGCTTTCTTATTGCATGGTTTCCTTTTTCTGGAATCGGCGGCAGCTGGGAACGGAGTGAAAACAAAATAGAATTGACATCTCGTATCGAGGCACAACCGTGGCCGATCCAGCATTTACGCTTCTAGATTGCTGGTGCGGATGTCTATCGCCGCTCGAATATCTCTATCGTTATGCCAAAAAGGCAACAATGAAATTTAACATCTCTACGATCTTTCTGCTTACAGCCTCTCTTGGCATTTCGCTGGGATGGTATATCGATCATCGCCAGCGGAGCATACCGCAGATTATTGGCGAGTGGCAGCTTACTCCGAGGCAACTAGGCTACCACTCGTTGCTCGACATTCGCCCAGACGGGAAATTTTCCAAAGTGCAGAATTACCGATTTGGGAGCGTGACCTTTGTCGGAACATATCGCGTAGAAGAGAACGGGGAAATCGTCTTTGAAGTCACGTCTCGAATTCTGTCTGACCGTTTGGGCGGCGAACCTGCGAAATTCACGATGGATGCAGAGTATACATGCCGATGCGGGATAGACTCGTCAGGATGTCTCGTCGTGAACGCGAGAGGATCCCACGTCGTCGGTAGCGAAGGAAAGATTCGTATAGAATGGAAAACATATGGTCGCGAAGAATGGGTACCTAACTCCAGGCGCTAATTGATGGCAATTCAACTCAAAGACGGACACTTCGAGAACGAAGACTCGTCTGTCCGCGTTTCATCAGAAACTGCTGGATGGTTTTTCGAGCAAAAGGATGCGCTTCGAATACAAGTTTCAGTTTCCGCCAGAGAGCAACCGCCTGTTGCAAGAATCGGAATCTACGGCACGCCCGATGGCCTACGCCAGCTGGCAGACCTGATCACTGCGATCGCAAGTGTCGATCAATCCAAAATACCTAATACAAATTGCCCCCCGAATGAAGGAATCCATGCGACGATTCATGCTGGAACTGAGTTTTTGGGATCACACGTCGTCGTGAACGTTGGGCGGCTTGATCGCAAATCAGATGGCGGTACGAATTGGTTCCTTATCGGCGAGGATGTGTCCCTTGATTTGACGTAAATATTGCTCACAATTGAGGGCGTAACAAACGACACAACGAGCAAATAACAACAGGTTGAACCGCAGTCGCCATTGGTACGGTTTTTAGAAATGAACAATCGCTAGTGGCGACTCGGTGAAACCTGCCGCTCGTTAGTTGCGCCAATCTCAAAGGTGGCGTTTTGGCTGGGCGTCGCTCTGGGAATCCTTGGCTCATTGATCACATTCGGTCCCGGCGGCGAAGCCTATTGGTTCGGCTTTACCTCAATATTTATTGCCGCCGGTTTGTTTTCCAAAAGTTACCAATATCGAATCGCAGCGGTGATTCTGCTTGTTCTGTGCTTTACTGCAACATACAACGGATACATTCATGGGCTCGAATACCAAGAGTTCTTGAAAACTCGGCCCAATTGAAATCAAATTGTTCGCCGCGGCCCAGTGAATCCGGTCACTATCTGGGCAGTGCACTCATCGTGGAGCCGTTCGTGTCGAAACCGAAACAATTGACCCGCTCCGGGTTATTCATTTGCGGCATTGCCGGAATTGTGTTGACAGTGTGCTTTGTCCTGCCTGAGTCGGCTGAACGAATTGTTCGAAGTTTCTTCCACTATCACTACTACACACAGCTTCCAGTTGTGTTGAGCATGCTCGTCACCCCAATCATTTCAATTGGCGTATCGACTTACTTAATCGTGAAATGCGACGACATCTCAAACCAGCTTTTTCCTGACAACACCGAAGATCCACGTGATATCGAACGTGCAATTTACCGAGTCGCACTCTCGGCCGTAGCGGTTTTGATTTTCGCTGAGACGCTGCCCCATTTCATTCACGCGTTCGGAATGACTATTGTAGAACAATATGAATTTGGCGAGGTGATCACAAATGAACACACGTTTTCAGTTTTCAATGCGCCTTATTTAATATCATTCGTGTTCAAACTGTTGATTGGATTTTACCTGTTGCTAGGCGCTCCCCATATTGTCGAGTGGCAAATGGAACGAACAGAGCCAAGAAAGCATCTTGGACCATTTCAATTTCGCCTCACTCACTTGATCATTGCAATGACTGTCGTATCATTGATTTTGGGTCTGCTGGCGATTGGTATCAACTTCAGAGATTTGCCCAGATATTAAACGGATGCGCGAAGCCCGGCCTGCACGCGTGTTTTGAAGCTACGATCATGTCGGCGGCCTGGTGATCCCAACCCTTATCTCCTTGGAGCAACCGATGCTACGATTTTCGATGACGCTGATTGCTTTCTCAGTTTTTGCATTTTCATCGAGCGCCTCGCTTATTGCTGATGGCTTGATCAAGAAAATACCAAAAGACGGACCTTGGGCTACCTACGCCGTTGAAACGACAATTACACACGAAGATGGATCGCAAACAAGTTCAAACGGAACTCTGACTGTTCGCTCGGTTGGCACGACGATCATTGACGATACAACTTGCAGGTGGCTTGAGTTTGAACTCAGCTGGCAACAGGAGGTGACGGTAAAAATTCCGCGCGGATTCCACTCAAGCGTCACAAAGATTGCAATTCCTGAATCTGCATTTCTGAAGAACGCTGACTCGGCGCAAGAAATTCGCGCAGGCTTTTCCGCCAAAACATCATCAGACGTAAAACGCAAGGAATGGAATTATCCGCGCGTGAGAGAGGTAGTTGCTGGCCGCGGATCATCTAGTGGCTATGGTGTTTTGGACCAGTACGTTCGCGCACCTTTTGGCCAAGCCACTCAAATTGCCGACAAAACGATCGAGGTTGGAGGCAAGGCATTTAATTGTAGTGGACTCGAGCATTCCGAAACGACACACAAGTTGGGTGCCAGCAGAAACACCGTCACAACAACGGACTTCCGTCAATGGGCAAACGATAAAACTCCCTTTGGGACCGTCAGGTACCATTTCGAAAGACTGCGAATGAATGGCGAGGGGTTCAGTCAAGAACTTACGCTGGAGGCAACTGGCTCGAACGCAAAAACGTCTCTACCAAGCGTCAAGTAGCGTGAAAGTGCGTCACAATGTGTTGCCTGCGAAGCCCGGATTGCGTGCGTGTTTTGATGTTAAGATCTATCGTTCGGCCTCGGTGAACCCTTCCGTTATCCGCCTACTCACGCCACATCTATGAGTTCCCGCATTCGCAAAACGTTTTCGATCAAAGTAGTGTTGATTGGCATGGCCTTTGTAGGTGCTTTTCTCGCCAGCTATTTGAGCATTCGTTCCGAATCGCTGAACCAACTTGCGGTTGTCGCTGAGTTTGTGTCCCGAGGTGGCGACTATCACACCCACAAGCAACTTCCATTCCGATTTGGACGATGGTTCGGCTTTGAGTATCCGTTTGATGAAATTCGAGTCGTTAAAGGGCCCGGTCGCGGTGACTACTGGGGGATGCCAGGGTGGGAGTGCACCAACGAGGATATACGACTGCTAAGTGGATTCAAAAATGTCGAGAGCATCCACTTCTCAAACTCAGCATTTGGTGATTCGGCCATTCAAAAAATTGCTGCACTTCCTAAACTTCAGACAATCGAATTTTTTAATTGTGATCTTTCTGAATGTAACCTTGCCATTTTTGCAGACTGCGGGAGTCTTCGCACAATTGACCTGAACTGCTCAAGGTGTGAAAACGAATGCATTGAAAATCTTCGCCGAACGGCCCCACATATCGACATCAGGGAATACGGAGAATAGTCCCTTCCTGAAACATCCTGTCAATCTAAAAAAGACTTTCCAATTGTATTTTCGCACCTCCGGCGCGGCCTTGTTTCATCGATGGCACACTGTCGTCCCCTTATCACTAGGCGTGACTTGTACATCATGGGCAATTGTTTGCGTGGCCTTGAGGCGCGGGATAACATATGTTGCACCAAGTGGCATTGTTGTCGCAGTTTGAAGTTACGTTCACTCACGCGGCTCGGTGATTCTAGACGTCATGGCGATTTGGGATGATTACTCTGTACGTTTTAGGGGCAACGCTCGCTTCGATCTGTATATCAACGCCGGTGTGGTACTTGCCGCTCCGAAGCGTCTTGGTGTCTCTTGGCTACTACCGAGAAAAATCCGGACGAATTCGCCACGCGACAATGGTGGATTGGCTCAATGCGAGTGGCTGTGGAATTTTTGCTGGTTCGATTCTGCTCGGGATTTATTTCCAGCTCATCTGATCGGGGTGCGATGATTAACGCGTATCTTAAACTTGTTTTCACCCAATCACCTGCCGATAATGTCACCGACGGAGCAATGCAATGCTGTTAAATGGACGCACCCATCTGATTTGCTGTGGCAAACTGGTCACGACCTAACAAGATGTTGGACCATCGTCGAAACGCTGCAAGCGGGATCTTTAACGTATACTCTGTGTTCGAACTCCGCGTCGACGCGGTCAACATAGACGTTCGTTGGAACAGGCTTTCGGATGAATCCACGCCGTGAACAAGTCGCAGAATCGCTTGCCGCGGCCGTTGCACGACTTGATGCCACCCTGAGTCCATGGGGTTTTGCGTTCGTCACCGACGACATCCAATCGTCTCATTGTGGTCCATTCGCGTCCGGCCATTACCATCGCGGAACAACGCGTATCGGCATTTCCTGCCGTGACACAATCGACAACCTCGTTTACGAACATACATTTGTTACGCGTTACGCGTTCAGCACAGTGTCTGAACGATTCACAATCGGACACGCGACTTTGATGGATGCTCTTGGACACTCCGACGAATGCCGGTTGATCAAATCTGACAACATTCCCGATGCAATTGTCGCTCGCGAGGGCAGCGACCGCGTCGATGCCTTAATCCATGACCTAAACGTGTTCGCGTCACCTGTCCTTTGCGAACCCTGTGATGAATTCTACGCGATCATTCGACGTGGATACCGATCGTACTTCATTGTTTAATATTGAGTTAAAGCACGACTGGGAGTTACGGCTTGCGGACTTCAAGCGGTATCCGTTTTGGATCTGCTGTGAACTTGAGGACGAAAACCAGCCTTGGTATGCCCAGATTGAACCGTCAATGTTTAGGCCATATTCTCACAACTTCCCGCGATTGGATTGTGCGGTTTGGTGCGGACGACTGCAATGCTGAAAAACGGCTGGGTTCGAGACGGTTTCGCCTTCTTCAACGGAATGATTCTAGACTCGCCAGAAATATTTATTGGTGATGACAGAATCGAGTTCAAATTCAATGATACCGATGGCCGAAACACAAACCTGAACAATGCGACTATGAAGTTTACCAATGAATTCAACACTGAACTCCGAGAATTGTTTCCAATTCAGATGGAATCCGTAGAGCACGTACTGCAAACCCCTTTTAGAATCACTTTAGAATGCTTCAAATCCATCGCTACATTTGACGGATCCCTTCATGAACATCGAGTTCCAAAAATCGCCACATAACAAAGCGGTTGGGAAACATTCTGTCATCTAAAGAAGACCTTCCAATTGTATTTTCGCACCTCTACTGCGGCCTTTTCTCAACCCGAATTAGATTTGTATTTGATGTCGCATTTTACAGGACGACACGCATGGTTTCGCGAGAGAGCGGAACTCACTGGTGAAACCGAATCGCGGGAGCGTCAACTCTACGATGCCATGAAACGCGATTCTGATGATGAACAAGCAAAACGTCAGTACGAAGAACTGCTGGCGCGAGCGTGTCCAGATGCACTCGAACTTGAATTGCTCCGCCGACAGCGTGAACTTGCGTGTGAATTTCGCAATGGTTCGAGATTCGACCAACTCGTCGAAGAATTCGTTGCCTTTCGCTCGGAGCACCGTTCATTCTTCTTGGATAGTCGAGGCTTCATTGATCCAATGTTTCGCCGTTTCAAGCTCTGGCTCGTTGATTGCGCTTCGCAACGGCATTTTGCGCTGAGCCAGGCGATAAAGCTGAAGCTCGACAAGGAAGTTGATTTCGCTCATCTGCCCTTTGAACTCAGTCACGGTGATGTAGGAAGAATGCGTGATAGGCGAGAAGGAATAATTGATTTCGTACGGCGGTATCGTGGACCAGCCGGAAACGAGCCGAAACTCGATCGCAACGAATTCGATTTGTTGATTGCTCCGACCTGGACCGAGCCATAATCTTGAATCCCAATCGTAGCACTATGCGATGATCCGAGGTCGCGGTAGCCGGGTGACTTGGGAATTGAAAATTTACTCGCGCGACTCGGTTGTCGCGGACGCAATTTGGCTTTGACGTTGACTGAAACTAAACCTACGGATGACCATCTGACCCACAAAACCCAAATCGCTTTTCAAGACTCGGCTTCATTGCAATTTGCAATGTTTATCTTCTGTGCAACGTTGGGATGCAGCTAAGTTAAATCATTTGGTCAATCGAGAGACACGGCCGTCTAATGGCACCGTGAAGAACAGTGCCTGCTCAATCGGAGAGCCAAGTTGTTGATTTTGCAATCTCTACGTTTCAAACCTAGTCAATGCGGACGGAGCAGGAGTTGGGTGTCCTTTTTGAAGTTGAGATCGCTCGTTTGGCTCGGTGATCTGCACCTGCGGATTGTAAATCGTGTACTCGGAACACTTCACGCATTGAGACGCAAATAGTGCCAACCAAATCGCTCATTGTTCAACACATCCACATCACATGGACCAAGGCATCGCGCGGTGGCCGCCTCGCAGAGCTGCGCAATCGAATTGCAAAGTCTTTTGCGATTCCAGACACACCACCGACGTACGACAAAAACGCACACTATTTGGTTCATTTTGTTGGTTTCGGCGAACGCAACGAATTTGCTGAACCGCTTCGTTCGGAAATTACGCAACCGAACATCGAAACTGAATTCATCACAAGAAACTGCTCCGTTGAAATGACCAACGACGGAGCAATCGTGACGTACGAATGGCGGGACGGTGCTCCTGAACGAAAGTTTTTTGACAAGTCAGGCACGCCGGTTCCAGTGCGCAAACAAATGTCCGTGCGGCTATCCCAACAATGCTTCGACGCAGGAAAATACGGCGAATTCTATTACCTTGCCCACGACTCATTTCGATTGCGGTTTAACTGCGAAGAGAACCTGGACAACAGCTACAAAGGGAACCTGTTCTGCTATTGGCGTTAGCCAAACGGTGAATAACAATGGGTTGGACACGGTACCGCGGCCGCGCGGGTTTGAAATCAATGTCGTTCGCCGCGGTCCGGTGAACCCGGTCGTTATGCTGCTTTTAACTCATGTCTGAGCTTCCTACTATTGTCGTCGGCGTACCTGGCAAATGGGCTGATCGTTCCGCGATACTCGAGTCAATCGTCAAACACAGCGGTGGCTACTTGTTCGCGGGAATGATTCTTATGAACGTTGAAACCAAATGGTCATGCAGCTTGGAAATTTACGAAAACGATCCGAACTTGCGCCGCGCATTCGAGATCGCTGGTGGCGGCCGCTTCTCTGCCTCACAACTGGACGAGATCGACGACCATACATTTACTCTGTATTTGAGTTGTGACGGTGGTTCACTCGAAACTGCCCGCGCTCTAATGAATGCTGTCACGGCAATGCTTAACTGCGGTGGAACAGGCGTCAAGATCGAATCGACTGGGATCGCCCACACTCCAGAACGTTGGAGGGAACTAAACGCTTCGGTACTTCCAATTGCTTTATTAGATGCGTACGTCACATATGTAGGTGGCGATGGTGGGTTCTATTCATGCGGCATGCAAAACATTGGGTTTCGTGATGCGGTAATCAACGCAGAAATTCCGCCTAACGACGCGGCGAATCTACTGTTTACTCTAAACGCGTACGTTGCTCTCGAAAATGTTACAATTGGCGACGGTGAGACGTTTAGCGTCGATGAGACATCACCAAGATATCGCGTACACAAGAAACGATGCGAGATGTTCGCCACGGATGACTTGTTCCACAATCCGTACGGCATTCATGACTTAACCCCTGCGTAACGCGAACGTGCAGCATAACGATTCACTGGACCGCAGGGTAGGGCCTGAAACTATTGGTAAATCGCGTTGACTGGCCCGATCAGGCATCTCGGACTGTACGTCGAAGCGGCGAAGCATATCGGTTTTTGAATGGTTAGATTTCCGTTTCCGCTCGGTTATCTTTGACTTAACTGGCTAAACGAAATGGCAAATGCACTCTCTAAGTTGGCTCTTGTGCTGATCACCTTGTTTTGCGGATGCAACGTGAGTCCAGAATCTGCCAGCCAGACAAAAACCACTGGCAATGACGCCCCCCAAACTCAAACGAATCAACCTGATCCAACGCGATCTGATCAGATTCTTTCCAAAATTGAACCGGGCTTTTACCGCCCTGGTACTGACTACGAACGCGTCTCAAGTGTTCTCGGCAAATCAGACGCTAGTATCCAGCTGGATTATCATTCTGGAATTGGATGGTACGACAAATCCTCCAACACCCGATCGACACTAAACGATATCAATGAAGTAAAACCACTTTTGAAATCAATCAAAGACAAACACTTGGTAGTGGTGTCAACTGGCAAGACTGATTGGGATAAATACGATGAACACATCGCAAAGGTTGTCGAATTTGCCGGTGAGTTGGGCTTTGACATGACCATTGTGACGGACGACAACGCTCAAGGTCTGGTCGTCTCAAAAGTAATTGAACACAAAAACTGACATCGCCAGCCGACATGGGTTGCACGCAATGGCCAAGAGCCCGACTTGCACGCGTGTATTGAAGTTGCGTTCGTTATCGGTTGCGAGCCATCGCCGTCACGGACTAACTGACTTTGAATCATCCGTCGTCGAAGTTGTGGGCTCCCCCTGGTTGGCGGAATCGCGTGACCAAAAGTCCGTTCTGCAAAACGAATCTGGGGTGGTCGCGGCATGGCATCGAGGCAAACGATTGAATCCGACAAACACTTTGTGGTTACGCTCAAGGAATCGACATTTGAATGCATCGCCGAAGAACTGACTGTGGTAGAGTTTGCGCGTGACCATGATGATGCTTTGCTTACGTGATCTCCGAATTCAAGAATCACTGACCGAAGATGCGATCACGAATTCAACCACAAAGATACTTGGCCAACAAACGCACTGAGACAACACGTCATGGAAACGAAGGGTCCGATCACGCCGGAGAGTCTGCCGACTACGTCAATCTCAAATGATGACGGCATGTTCAGTGAGGGTAGTTACGCCCCGTTTATGGTCGGCGTTTTTATTCTCGGCGGCTTTGTCGCCCTCCCACTTCTTTACGGCGGGATGCTTGGTCATGACTATGTCTCTTCACTCCCTTGGACACTTGGGGTTTGTGTCGTGTTTCTGTTTGGCTTCCGCCGGAATGGAACGATTTCTTGGTTACGAGCCACACCTGTATTACTCTTGCTGATGATTGCTGCATATGCCTTCTACAAATACACCGGCAGACACGGGTTCGGTGTTGGTGGCTTCCTCGGCTTCCTTATCGTCTTCGGTTGCGGTTATGTCGGCATCGGCGTCCGCAAACTGTTTGCTGGAGACACGAAGTAGACCATGAGTGAACTCATGGTAAGAAACCAATAATAACTGGACATCGTGAATGAAAAGTGGTGGCTGTTGTGGTTGATGGTTGGAAGTGCAAAGAACGCTTAATCAATGGCACCGTAGGGCTCGCGCCCAAACGCTACATGTAGCGGACAGGCGCAAGCCGTCCGGTGGCGTGCAAGAAGGCTAAATCAATCGCACCGTAGGGCTCGCGCCCAAACGCTACATATAGCGGACCGGTGCAAGCCGTCCGGTGTCGTGTAAGAAGGCTAAATCAATCGCACCGCAGGGCTCGCGCCCAAACGCTACATATAGCGGACCGGCGCAAGCCGTCCGGTGTCGTGCAAAAAGGCTAAATCAATCGCACCGCAGGGCTCGCGCCCAAACGCTACATGTAGCGGACCGGCGACTACTTGGTGTTAATGGCGAATGCTCGGATCGTGTACACTGGGGCGATCACGAATGGGTTCATCTAGGTCGCTAGGCAGTTGTTTTCCCAGGTTTTATTCTCAAGTTGTTTCGGAACACCAAAATAAAGGACTCGAACGATGACACGTCACTTGGTGATTGCATTTCTCTGTACCAGTACTTTGCTGGGGCACGCATCGGCGCAGGATAGCGCAACGGTCTCAGAACCAAGAGTTGAACTTCGTTTGATGGAGCCAAAACCGATCGAAGACTTAACCGAGTACCGTGGGATTAAGCATGGATATGGTGACAATGATTATGGATATCTCCACAAGAAACCGGCCCGTGTTCTAAATAAGCAAAGCGTTGCCAAGCTTGAAATTTGGAGATCGTATCTATCACCCAGCCTTAAAAAGCCAAACGGATTCACGATGAAGTTCCACCTAACGGAGGAAGCGCGAAAACAAATTGCCGATCATGCCGGAGGAGGTGATTGGCAAAGGTACGTGGTGGTCGTTGTCGATGGGAAACAGGTGGGTGGGCTCCAACGTTATGAAATCAACAACTGTAAATCCGCACCGCCAGATTGTCGCGCCGAGTCATTCAACAGCGATTCGTTGCAACTTAAATCAAGAACAAGACTGTTGGAAATCGCAAAGACGCTTACAGACACCGTCGTTATTGATTGATTGGGCATCAAAAAAGACATCATAGCCAACAATCGCGGGATCGGATTCGCCCATTTTATCCCGCTCAAACAATCCGAGCTGATTGGCCGCTCGGTCAACGCAACCATTCCGCATGAGATTAGAATTGAGACAGACTCCTGCCCAATCAGCCATGGCTCAAATTTGTACGGGGACTCATGGTTTTGATTCCTTTCCAAGTTTGACCGAAGGCATCGCTCGAGGACGTCTTCACCTCACTCAGATCACCGGTAAAGACTTCGGGTATGACATCAAGCGCTGGTTCGATCATCTCGTACTCAGCAAGATTTACGATGCTGCGGGCCGTACTAAACCCGGCAACTATCCGGGGATCATTTTAACCGCACTCGAAAATCCCGAATGGCTCGCTGCCGTTAATACTGCGGAAGCTGAATCGACATTCGAAACGATTCGCGACGAATTGCAACGCATCCAATCGGCACGACGCAATGCGGAACGTTACTGGAGCGGCCAAGAACGGACTTGTCCAAAATGCGAAACGACTTTCCTTTCGATTAAGGATCGTGGACAATGCACGCAGTGTGGATTTATATTCTTGGCAAGCAATCCGAGTGCCAACCCTGAATGGTGGCGCGAATACGCGGAATAAAATCGGTTGCGCAAGGAGTACTCAATCGGGCGGGTGTGAAGTGCTCTCTTTCTTCGGGCAGCTGACGTTTGACGTTATGCGTTTTAAAAAAGGCGTGGAATCAAATGCATGAAATCCATCCCAATCTACTTTGGATCGGACACGCTTTAGATGTTCGCGAACCTCGCGCGTTATTCGATGCTGGAATTACCGCGGTGATCGATGTCGCGTACGAAGAACTGCCTGCCCAAATGCCGCGTCAATTGACTTACTGCAGATTTCCGCTCAACGATGGCGGCGGAAACGACCCGAACACATTGCTCCAGACACTTCGAACTGCAACTGACCTGTTGCGCTCGAACACGCGAACAATCATCGCATGTTCGGCGGGTATGTCACGGTCACCTACACTTGCTGCATTCAGCTTGGCGTATCACCTATCTGAAGCCCCCGACGACGTAATCGCTAGAATTGCTGACATCAAATCGTTAGAATTGAAACCTGAACTTTGGGCTGACACGCGCATTGCATTCAACAAACTGAAACCAAACTCAAACGCCGAAATCGACGCATGACATCGCGTTTCCCAATCGCGGCAGAACTTGTCATGCAACTTCGCAAGCTTACTGGGTATGGCGTGGTTCAGTGCAAAAGAATTCTCGAACATACGGGCTCAATAGAAGGTGCGATTGCGTGGATCGAGGAGCAAAAACGTTCTGGTATTTATGTTGCACAATCAGTGACTGACTTTTGTCCTGAATGCGGAAACGGACTGTCAAAAATATCGCTCAATGACTGCGATCGCTGCGACTGGGTTAGATTTCGTCCAACCGATCGTGCTAGATGGGGAAATGCGGGTAAGTGTCCGAACTGCAGTTTTGAATTCCGTTGGGACGGATCAATATGTTCACATTGTGGACATGGCGTAGACTCGCAAACTAGCTGAAATATTGTGTGAATTCATATCGCAGGATTAAAATGCGAAGAACCTAAATGACGAGGCATGCTGTTCGAGTTGATTGGTTTTCCGTCGCTGCTCGGCGGTCACGGACGTTAGCCCGCTAAATTGAGGAAACTGAAAATCGAACGACTTGCCCTGATTCAAGCCTTTGGATTAATGCTGCTTCAAAGCATCGCCGTCTCGCTATTGCTGTTCATGCCAGTGTGGGCGCACCTAGTCACATTTAGCTTCCTTCAACGCAAAGCCTCAGAACAATTCGAATTGCCGCTGGAAATGCCGCGTTACAACTTGGCGGATTTCATGATCCTAACTGCGTTGATATCGATTGCAACGGCTCTCGGATCCTACATAGGGATTGATCCAGAAACGGAAAATTGGGTTCTAATTGTCAGCCTTAATCTGCTGCTGATTTTGATGTGGTACAAATGCAATCGATTCATGCAAAAGAACGCGATTCATGAAAATAAATCGCGGATTGCAATGCAATTATTTGTCTACCCAAGCAGCATACTAGCTTTATCTTTCTTTTTGATCAGCAGCCTCTGGGTAGTGATCGGGGTCATAGGTAGCCTTGTACCAAGCTACGATGACCCAGTCATTCGAGAACTGCCAAATAGTTTGTTTTGCATGGTCTTCGCTGCTGCGTGGATATATTTGACTCGACGATCGTTCTCCTCAATACTTGGACGGAATCCATTGCAGGCAACTCAATAACAACGCGAAGCCCAACCTGCGCGATGTGACTTACGGATAGATTGTTGATCTGGCTCGGTGATTTTGCACGTTGTCCGAATGAAACACGAACAAGTGTTGCACTAATGCGGCACTGGTTGCCGCGATTTGAATCAACGGTCACTCACGCGATTGAATGAACAGACAGCATCCCGCTTAAGAATCTCAGATCATGACACTCTCCAATGAAATGCGTTTACGCGTGGCTCGCGCCGACATCGAGATGGACAAGGCGTTTTCGATATCCGTCATGCACTGGCAGGAAAGCAAGCAAGTCTCAAACGCAATTGACTCTGACTGCACCGAGACGATTTCGATGAATAGCGGCGGCCAGTTGCACATCGACGGGAACCTCGAATCGGCTGTTGAATCAGGCGGCCATCACGAAATTATCGTTGCCGGGAACGTCAGCCACGGTGCGACAATTCAATGTTCGGGGTTCTGTAGCATCTTCATCGGCGGCGATTTTTCTGGAATCATTGAATCAAAAGATTCGGCAAAAATCTGGATTGGTTCAAACTGTTCAGGGACGATAAAAACTGGTTCTCCATCAACCAGAATCCGAATTGGAGGGGACTTCACTGGTAGCATTGTGCCGCTTGGCGAAATCTCATTGTTGGATTTGACGATCAACGGATTTGCGACGAGCGATTCCATGTCGCAAATATCGAATCTGGGCTACACTCAATTTATCGCAGCATTACGCCAATCGGACGTTGATCCGGGGATATACCCTACTGATGGACACCTAAAGAAAACAGATCGAGGAAACAGTTTTAGCAGGTGGTCTGTTGAAACCCGAAACGCGGATTAGCTTTGGGTTGAAGCAAACAGCGTTACGACGAAGAGTACGACGGCAGTTGGTTTTACTACTTTCGCTGATGGCACCTGAGGCGCTCACGGCTACTTTATCGCTATGCAGTAGAACATGTTTGATGCGACGATCGACAACATTCATTCGAATCGAGTAATGCGTTATCGCTTGATGCGCGATGCGATGCCACTTTCTTTTTCTGATGTCCTCGATTTATGGCAAACGGATGCAGACTTCCGCAACTACTACACGAACCTGCTCGCCGATTCGCCATTTGCAGCATATCGCTGGGAGACACCTGCGCTTACGGCGGAGAATGCAAGTCAGCCGTTCCAGTTCGTGTTGCTGAACGCTCCAGGATTCTCATCGCGTCAAACAGATCCCAACACTTACGATCGCTATTTTACCAATGATGACACAGACTACGGTGTCGTTTCATTTGCCAACCTTGGCCGCGATGCAACACTTGTCGTTCCATCGCCGCGAACCGAGATGTCGGCGTACGGACACCTTGCCGCGTTCATTCGGCACGCTCCGAAAAAACAAGTTAATGCGTTTTGGCGAATCATCGGCAAAACAGTAAGATCTGTGATCAGTCAAACTCCACTTTGGCTCAGTACAGCTGGCGGTGGTGTGGCATGGCTTCATGTTCGCTTGGATTCCCGTCCCAAGTACTACGGCTACTCGCCGTACAAGACTGCCTAACGATCTCATCGTTGTGAATGGTTGAACGTTCGTTCTGCCCCGGTCAACCCTAACGTTATCCGATGAAATGATCATGAAGTATTACGAAGCGCTCAACACAATCTTGCTCCACGGAGTTGGCCGGAGTGATGTTCCGCTCGACGAGGCGATAATGGATGATGGATTCATCGGCTGCCTCCGACCTTGGACGGGTTTACGCGATGAAAACTATCGAGAATTGATGCGCGCGATCGTTTCGCTGCACGACTCGCTAGGCGGAATGGATAGCTGGCCCAAAGACCTTATTCTCGCATTATTCGGCATCACTCGAATGACTCATTGTTGGGCCCTAGATGATTCTGGCATGCTGCGACGCAACAATTTGGTTACGGATGCTGAAATTGCTAAACTGCGCGGATGGATTCAACGAATAGAATCGGTTGTTGAACAACTGCTGATTGGGAATGATCCACTCGAAACCTTCCCTAAACTCCGCGAGGTCGTCGGGCAATAAAAGGATGCCAAAGAAATCTGAGGCATCGATCACTCCGGCGGCTAGTGGCTGTGGTCTTGTCTGTAGGTCGGCATGCGAGCAAGAGGAGGCAGTATGACCGCTGAGATTAAGAGCAAACTCACACCGAACGAACGTCGAACGATGTGGCTGATCATGCTTCCTGTCGCGTTCACCTTCGCCGTGATCGTTGGAATGGTTGGGTATTTCGATGTGCAAGCTATTCGTGAATATCAGAATTCGCGGTTAACGCTTCTATTTGAGCAGGCGGAAGGCACAATTGAAGTTGCTGATGTACAGAACGTAGTTGAGGACGGAGTTACAAGCTATGAGGCACGCTTCGAGTACTCGTACTTTGTTGATGCAAGAAAATATCAAGGTCACAGTCAGGATGATTTTCGTAAGGCCAGCATGGGATACCCCGAAGACTGGGATCTGCCGGCGATCAAGGCGGGGTCCACTGTACCTGTTTACTACGACGCGGATGACCCAGCCAACGCGACACTTGTCCAAGGCGTGAGTTCATCGTTTACCCCTTTGGTGGTGATTCTGTTGCCATTCAATCTGTTGGCGATCTACCTGGTTTGGCTGTCGGTCAAGTTTTTGTGGAAGTTCGCGGTGGGAGCCCCGACAGTCACCGCGAGAAACTGATACCGAAGTCAACGAACCAAATCGCTTAACGAGCACCATTTCCGAAGGCCCTCCCCACACCACCCAACATGAGGGTCCGCACTCAGGTGATTCTTTGCCCATCGTCCCTTTGCCCGTTTGCCCTCGTCTTGTACTTGTTTGTCGATCAGAGTCGCAGTTGGTAAACTTCAAACCAAAAGACAAGCGACGTCGTACAGTCGGCTTGAACCTACCAAGTTCGTCGCCCTGCCTGTCGTTCCAAACGATATCCCGGAGCTACTTGTCGCGACCAAGGTAAACCTTGGCCGTCAAGCAATTCGTTACGCAATAAAGACAGTGCACTAAAGACATAACGCCTAAGAAAGACGAAATCGAAAATGAAACGTATCCTGTTGGCATGCTTGATTGCCACCACATTCTCGTTCATCGGTTGTAAACCGAAGGACAGCTCTCAGAATGCCGAGCCTAACGAGAACACGACACCCGCCGAATCGAAGGCGGACGTTAACACCCCTGACGTGTCCTCAGACGATATCGGTGATGAGTATCCTCGACTTATCTGGAAGAGCACGCACGTTTCCAGCGGAAGTAACGCTACCGGAACCATGGCGGCAACGAACTTTGATGTGGTCGAGGACCGAATGAGTCAACTCGACTGGTCCAACGAAGCTTCTGACCTGCCTTCGATGATTGTCGAACTTGACAGCAACAATTCGCTGACCATCGAAATGGTGGCATCGGAAGAAGCTACAGAACGCCCGATTGTCGCGACTTGGAAACGAGCTGGTGAAACGAAGGGATCCACGACAGCAATCCAAACCAAAACATCCAAGCCCCTCAAGGACGTCGATCAAGCGTTGACTCTGTTGCGGGCTCACTTCGCAGGAGAAGATCTCGAACCACTTGCCGAGTGGGTCACACCCTAGGTGAAGGACCACGACTTCTCATGAGGGCGCGGTGGGCAGTTATCTGGCAAATTCAAACAGTTGGAAGGGAAGAAATGGCAAGCTCAAAATTGGATCCGCATTTCGCGAATCTCGTGGCTGGTTGGCTTTGCCTTGGATCGGCTGCGCTGAACTGGTGGAACATGGTTGGAGTTGGCTTCACGATGTGGCGGATTGTGCCCGCTGTAGCGTTGACGCTGATCGGTTTTGTGCTGTTGTTTCGCCGGTACGATATAGGTAGGGCGTAGGTGCGGATTCTCGGCGCGATTGGTTAAGTCTTCTTGCTCGGCACCGGACGGCTTGCGCCGAGCCGCTATTTGCATGTAGCGATTGGGCGCGAGCCCTACGGTCCAATTGGTTAAGTCTTCTTGCACGGCACCGGACGGCTTGCGCCGAGCCGCTATTTGCATGTAGCGATTGGGCGCAAGTCCTACGGCGCGATTGGTTAAGTCTTCTTGCACGGCACCAGGCGGCTTGCGCCGAGCCGCTACATTTGGATGGCGATACTCAAAACGCGAAGTAACTTCTTCGGTCGTCTACAGGGTTTTGTGGGTCAAGTCTTTCATAGTTGTGTTCCAATATAATTCATTTGTTTTTAGCGTGCTCTTGCAGAACCGCGAATTGAAATTCCCTTCGAGTGTTGCGTTCGATGTCTGACTGGCTCCAGGTGTTGTCTTGTTGTTGATTGCCCAAGGAGCCGCGAGTCGCGCGGTTGATTAACATCATGCCGTTCTCCGCCACCCAGAAAACCCGCCGCTATCTGGCTTGAGAAAGATCCAAGATGCCAAGAAAAAGATCATTACTCCAGTTTCGCTTGGCGTGGACTTTCGTCGCAATCACAATTGTGGCGGTATGCTTGTCATATCGCAGCATGCGGTTGAACTATCTTATCTGGGCGATGAGCAACCACGGTGTCACATCTGACGGAGGATCAGATCTTCGTTTTTTGCGGTGGGCCAACGAAGATGATTGTTGACGAATATGGACTCAATGCGCGAAATATCCTCAAATCGAAACTGAGTGATCCACAACGATTTGCTGCTGCTCATGTCGCGCTCACTGACATCACTAATGCCAAAACTGGCACGACATGGCACGTCGGCGCCGGCCAATTCGTATACCATCGTCTCCATTTTTCACGAAACACAAATAACGCGTTACGATTTGACCTAACCGAGAATTCACATCTCGTGTCCTGGTGGTTCGACGACGTCGGTGAGCGTGTTGGAATTCCACTTGTTGACGAGGAAACCGATGAACTGGTTTGGATCAATCCGTCACAGTAAGCAAGATAGCGAAGTTTTTGTAACGGCAGTCCAGCCCTCGTCGGTTGTGCGAATCCGCGAGTCACCCGCGCGAATCCGCACGTTCAACAATTGTGCTCATGAAAATGGCCTGTCTATAAAGACGAATGGAGATCGCGAATACGCAAAACTTCAGTCGTTTTTGATCGGCACCCTTTTTGCAGACGTCGACGAGTGCAGATTTGCGTCGCCAGTTCCCAACCTCCAACCAATTCCATGCCTGACTCCCATTCGACGTCAAACAAAAAGGCTTCTGCCAAAAAAAGCTCAGCAAAGAATCAAAAATCTGCACGGCGGACCAGCTCAGGTGATGTGGCTCCGTCGAAAACCAAAAACGGAATTGCGCGATTTCAAGTGAACGAAGCGATCGACGCTGCTCGGCAGGCCAAAGTGAATGCCGTCAAAGATATTATCGGCAGCACACCGCCATACGATGTTCAAACGCTTGCTCAGGTGTTGCGAAACATCATGGACGGGACGTCTACCGATGACGCGGCAGAGCTTCGCAACGCATTGCTTCGACAGCCCTACGTACGCACTGATGGAGTGCCATCTCAAGACGACACGTTGGCCACCAATTGGCAACAAGCTGTCTATCCGTACAAGCATTTGATGACGCGAAAGAATTACGAAAAGGAGAAATACAAGCTCCAGGTTGAGTTGCTTAAACTTCAGTCGTGGGTCAAGGAGACGGGCCAAAAGTTGGTCATCCTGTTCGAAGGTCGGGATGCCGCCGGCAAAGGAGGCACGATCAAACGTTTTATGGAACATCTCAATCCACGAGGTGCTCGTGTCGTCGCATTAGAGAAACCAAGCGATGTTGAACGTGGCCAATGGTATTTTCAACGCTATATCGAACACTTGCCAACCGCTGGTGAAATCGTGATGTTCGATCGCTCGTGGTACAACCGTGCCGGCGTCGAACGCGTCATGAATTTTTGCACTGACAATGAATACAGAACGTTTATGAATCAAGCCCCCGACTTTGAACGAAGCTTGATCGACAGTGGTACCCACTTGATCAAGTTTTGGTTTTCGGTCAGCCAACAAGAACAACAGCGGCGTTTTGATGCTCGTCGAGTTCATCCGCTTAAGCAATGGAAACTCTCGCCCATCGATTTGGCATCGCTGGACAAATGGGACGACTACACGCAGGCAAAAGAAGCCATGTTTCATTACACCGATTTTCCGGAATCGCCATGGATTGTGGTCAAGTCAGATTGCAAGAAAAGGGCACGGCTTAACTCCATGCGATTTGTTCTGCATCGCATGCCCTACACAGACAAAAGCCTGAAAAAGATTGGCCCCGTCGATCCGCTATTGGTTGGTCGTGCCAGTGCCGTGTACGAAACGAGGTAACGCCCTGATTTGAAACAGGAAGCAAGCATTGAATCCAACTGAGCTGACGACTCACCGTTTTCAACCGACGTTCTCGATCGAGACCAGCCTGCAATCGAATCAGTTTGTCGCGAGATTGAAACACGCGGTTGACGAGCAATCAACCGAGTTCATGGGGCGTTTTACGAATGACCATGCATTGGTTGCGATCGTCGAATCAGACCGACATTTCTGGTCACCCTGGCTTCATCTTGACGTGCGTCGACACGAATCGGGGAACTCCGTCTTTGGACGCTTCAGCCCACATCCAAATATTTGGACCGCTTTCAAATTCAGCTATCTCGGCCTGCTGATCGCTACGTTCTTTTCATTCATTGGCGGATGGTCGCAAATTCTTGCTGGCGAGTCGTGTTGGGGTTTTTATCTGATTCCTTTTTGGGTCGTCGTCGGTGTTTTACTGTGGGTCGCTTCGCAAGTTGGACAACGGCTGGCGATCGAGGAGATGGAAAGGCTCAAAACACTGGTTCAACTCTGTCTTGAATCCGAAAAGACTTAGCGAGCAACCTGCAAGTCTGAACCATTACCATCAATCAATCCCAACAATTCAGAAAAATCGCAACCGATTCAACTTTTCGTGAAAGAACTTGAACGGGCGGACGTGTAACCCAAGGACGCGAATCGTTACGCATCTCTCCACCCAACCGAGTTACTCAGGAATTTCAGTGAACCGTAATATTTTATGTTCCTTGGCGATCTTGTTGCTCACGTTGCCATCACACATCGGCTTGTCACGTGCCATTGCACAGCAATCGACTCCTTCGAAAACCGTTGCCGAGAAGCCTTCCGAAATCATTACCGTCAAATTGCTTCAACAGCAGATTGTTGATCAGGGCAGGGGGTTCAGCCAAGTCTTTGTGGTCACCGACGAGCAAGAAATTCATCACGCGGGTAACGCTCAGAAGATTGTGGTGCCCAAAAATGTTAACAGCAAACGTCTGGGTTACATGCGAATCTATTTTAAAGGTCGCACAGGAAAAATTGACAAAGGAATCATCGTGTTGATCGATGGATACGATACACCTCAACCCAAGTTCTACGTCGATCAGAACAACAACCTGGATTTTACTGACGATGGCTCGACCGAAGTGACGGAAGGAAAAACGTCCGGCTTCGTTCTAAAGTTGTTAGGCGACAACCCAGCTTCAAAATTTCAAATCAACTTGATTCCGTTTCGAGACGACGAAGGTTTGACTCCGGAACGAAGAAAACAGTATGCGGAGATGTTTCGAGGATTTGAATCGTATGTCGGTGGCAAGTTTGCTGATCCGGAATTCTGGTTTTACAACCGACGCCTCAACACACTTACCAACAGCGTCACCATTGATGGTCAGAACGTCATGCTCGGCTTGCACGACTACGACTGTGATGGTCTGTATTCCGGTGCAAAGGACAGGTTGCTGATCGGTACCCATGGAGCCGATACCATTTCAGACGCATTGGCCGATGGAGCCGTCAATGCCATCGATGGTGAGATCTTTTTGATTGGTAAACAGCCCTATCGCATCGTCGATGTTGCCGACGATGGAAGCTCGGTTCAAATTGCAAAAACCGACGAAATGCCAGATCGATTGTATGTGGGCAGTCCAGTGCCTAACTTCCGCCTGAAATCATTTGACGGGAAGGACGTGGAAACCAACAAACTGATTCAAGACGATCGACTACTAATTCTGGACTTTTGGGGACATTGGTGCGGCCCTTGTATTTCCGCAATTCCATCAACCATCAAGTTCCACGAAAAATGGAAAGACCGCGCAAACATCGTCGGTGTTCATATGGGCGAACACGACATTGCCAAAAAAATGGTCCATGACAAAGAGATTCCGTTTGTCCAATTCGAGTCAACCGAAGAGATTCAAAACTCATTTTTTATTGACGCTTGGCCAACGTACGTTGTGATTGATGGAAGCGGCAAACTGATCAGTTTTCGTTCTAACTTGAAAGACATTGAAAAACTGCTCAGTTCCCAATCCCAATCAAAACCGGATCGTGATCCGAACTACGAAAAGGATCCGCCTGATACAACGGACCCGGGTTGTACTCCTGGTTGTAATCCAGAAAACGAGGCTCATCGGCGTTGATATGCCAAGTAGCAATGCCCGTAACTTTCTTTGCCAGCGACTTGGTAGCCATTGCATGATCCAGACTACCGCTTTGACCGTAGTAAATGTATGAGTAGTGCCGCGATGGTTTCCCTGTCGTCGACGGATTACCGTTTTGGTCGTGCAAATCAACCAAACCCTTGGCTCGAAACGCATCGATTGGGTCCTCTTGGCCGTACGCATTCAGATCGCCAATGACCAAGACGTCTGGTTGTCCGTTAAGCTGCTCGATGAACTTGCAAATCGACAGAGACTGCGACGTTCGAGTCGCGTTGTAAGCTCCCTGCCCATCACCTTGATCTTTATTGGCAGGGTCTGCGCGATCCGAGCCACCTTTTGACTTGAAATGGTTGACAACGATTGTGAACGCCTTCGTCAGCTTTTTCGATTCAAACGTTTGTACGATCGGTGTTCGAGCGACGGCAAACGCATCATCTCGAATCATGGTGACGCCTCCTTTGGGTGTCACGCGATCGGACCGGTAAATGATGCCGACTCGAATTGCGTTGTCGCCACCGGGGGCGGATTGGAATCCAGCAGGGATACCACTCCCTTTGAAAACGTCTTTACCAGCCTGTCGGTTTAGCGCCTGGAGCAGTTGTTGTTCGGCTTCGAGACTGTTTTCCAATTCCATCAAGCCAATAACATCCGCGTCGAGTGCCAAGATGGCGGCGACAATCTTGTCTTCTTGTCGTTGCAATTCGGATTTAGAATCCGCACCGCGCGCTTGATTTCGTCCGTTATCAATGGTGGTGAAATAATTCAACACGTTGAAACTGGCGACCGTAACCAATGAATCGCCGACCGCCGGCCGCGAGGGTCGATCAGCCGCGTTGTATTGAAGAGGTTGACTTGGAACCAGCGTGATGGTGTTGCGAACGTTGACCAGTTTTCCGGTAATGCCATTTAAAACTGAGCCCACCCTGACGGTCGGCTCTGTGTCTCCAAGTTTCGGGAACAGCGTCGGGGGAAAAATGTTTTCCTTGTTCGAGCCATCGTCGACAACGATCGTCGCACGATCGTTCCATTTACGTGCCTCGGTCACGCTGGCCACGTTGCTACCGCCTTTAAATGAGTTGCCGCTGGAACTCGCATCGTTGGGATCAACATGACTGGTCGGGATGAACAGCCGATCGCGTGCGACTTTGATCTGTCCACGCCGGACAAGGTCATAGGTATCAACGATGACAAGATCACCTGAAATCGAAATCTGTTTTCCAACCATCGACGCCCAATCGACGGCAGCCAGATCACCATCAATCACAATCGCCCCGTCGCTGTTCGCTTCAACTTTGGTCACGGAATCATCCGTCTTGTCGGTCTTCGGCGATTGAGTTTCTGGATTCGGTTTGACCGTTTCATCAGTCGTTTTGGTCGCCGGCTGGCATCCAAACGAGCCCACCAATGCAAATGCCAGCAGGATTAGAGGGGCGACGTAACGGTTCTGTGTATCTGGTTTGTTCATTGAAATGGCTTCGTGTTTGTATTTGAAGCGGTTAGTTTTGCGGGCATTTCACAAGCGGTCAATCGGGCATTCGGGGCATTTCACTGGCCAACACGCCGATCAAGAAATCGCGAACGGGAATCAATCGCGTTGCCAGAATTAGATACTCATGAGCTCCTGGCTCAAGCGACGTCTAGTAACCACATTGTTGAAAAATGCACAAATTTCAAAATTGCCTTCGACAAAAGAATGTCCGTATGCAAAAACGCTTCGCGAGTCAGATCGAATCGAACCAATGACGAAACCGCGATCATGCGAGGTTTTTAAACGATTTGCTTCAAAGTTCGATCGTTCGCGAGTTTTCGGCCGACTTGCCGTCTATTTGGGAAAGTCTTGGCAACTTTTTCAAACATGCTTGTTGGATTTGGAATCATTGCGAAAGAGCAAAAACGGCTCAGGTTTCTGTCACAAAAATCGAACAGCACCAGAACGTTTTGAGTCTTTTGGGGTACGTTTTCTCGGAGTTTTGAGTTTCAAAACGCATCAGCGTCTATCGAACCATTCGGTTGGATTTTTATCGCTGCCAGTACCCGTTTGCCACTGAGACTAACTGTTGGCTGACGATGCAAAATTCACAGACCCTTCTTATAAATCGACTTCGCACCACGCTTTCGCCTTCAACGCATTGTCCACTTTTCAATCCATCATTCGAAATCTCTGTACGTCAACGGCTCGCATGCGCAGCCAGTTGATCGAAGTGCTGCGAGAAGACAAGGCTCCGGGTTCGGTCGGATTCGATGCCATCGAAGCGATTGAGTTAGAAGATCGAGTTCTTTATAGCGCGGCTCCATTGCCGGTGGACGTCATCGAGGTCCCTGAGTCAATGGAAGATGTACATTCAACATCTGACCTCGATCAAACACTATTTGAATCAACTGACTACTCCATTTTGGGGCAAGGATTCGACTTCGAAGAGCACACGACGGTACTGGATGAATTGTCAGATCAGTTGTCTGAGCTGGAACAGGTCGAGTTCGATTACGATTCGCCAATCGAGTTGGTCTTTATCGATGAAACTGTCCCAGGTTTTGAAGCATTGGTCGAAAATATTCAGAACCGGCATCAAGACCAATCGCCTACTGAAATCATCATGCTAGAACCGCAGCGAGATGGAATTCGCCAAGTGACAGAAGTACTGAGTCGATATGAAAATGTCGGTGCAGTTCACGTGGTCTCGCATGGCAGTGCGGGAGAATTACAGCTGGGTAATCGTGCTTTGACATCCGAAAGCTTGCACGCTTACGAGAACGATCTCCGGGTTTGGGGCGACACGCTCAATTCAGATGCAGACCTGATGATCTACGGTTGCGATCTGGCAAGTAATGTACAAGGCCGTTCACTGATCCAATCGATCGGCGAGCTGTGTGGATGTGATGTGGCCGCCAGTGACGACAGCACTGGACATCTAAATTATGGTGGTGACTGGGATCTTGAATTTGTTACCGGAACGATCGAAACAGAAATCGCATTCAGTGCCTCCATCGCTGAAGGATGGTTGGGCAAACTCGCCGTCGTCAACGTTGATACTAACTTGGATGTGCTGGACGGGGACACGTCATCGGTTGCCAATCTCCTTGCCAACAAAGGCTCGGATGGCTTCATTTCAATCAGAGAAGCGGTCATCGCAGTCAATAACGGTGCGGGCGGTGACACCATCAATTTGTTAGCCGACACCTATACGCTGACACTGACGGCGGGGATTGACGACGACCAAGGGGATCTGGACATTCGCAAAGATGTCTCGATCGTTGGGGTTTCACCAACGCAGACGGTCGTCGATGGAAACAATCTTCATCGAGTTTTTCAGATCCATAATGACGCCGCCATCAATGTCAGTCTTTCCAATATCAAGATTCAAAATGGATCGACCAGTTTTGCAGGTGAAACAGAAGGTGCCGGGATTCTGATCGAAGGTACTGGTATTCAACCGGTCGTCAACTTGGACAACATCTGGCTGACGGGAAACCATACCAACGGATCCGTGAGCTATGGCGGCGCGATCTTGAATCGTGGCGACCTGACGATCACCAACTCCCTTTTGGAAGGTAACTCAGCAGAGTATGGCGGCGGTGTTGCAAATGATTTGGTTGGCACGCTGTCGAAGACCAATGTTACCGTGAGCGGCAACAACGCAACATCGGGGCTTGGCGGAGGAATTTTCAATCAAGGAACAGCGACGCTGCAGAACGTTACCGTCACCGACAACACCGCGAGCGGAGCCGGAGGCGGAATTCACAACGACGATGCAAACAGCGCGACTACCAACATCAACAACACGTTGGTCGCGAACAACGCCGCCGCAACAAACGCAGATGTCGACGGGGCTTTCGTTAGCAGCGTTGGCGACAACTTGATCGAATCGCCAGGAACGGCGACCGGCCTTCATGGAAGTGACATCACCGGAGTCGATCCAAATCTTGGTGACCTCAACGCGAATGGAGGCGACACGAAGACGCACGCTTTGCTGCTGGGCAGCGCCGCCATCGACGCCGGCAGCACTACAGGCGCACCGGCCGTCGATCAACGTGGCATTTCACGCAGTGCTCCAATAGACATTGGGGCATTCGAGTATGTGGCTCCCAAGTTGGAGGCAACGGATGAAACCAGAGTCAATGACAATCCAACAGGCAACCAAGCGACACGAGGAGATGTCCTGGCCGAACGCGGAAGTCATCAAGCCGTCGCGATGGACGGTTTTGGAAACTCGATCGTCGTTTGGTCAGACTCGTTGGCCGATGGCAGCGGTTGGGGAATCTTTGGTCAACGATTTGATTCCAGTGGCAGTGAAATTGGAACCGAGTTTCAGGTCAATACCGTAACCCTCAATGATCAATACCATGCCTCAGTCGCAGCGGATGGTTCGGGCCGTTTCGTAGTTGTCTTTACCGGGAACGATGCCAATGGAAAGGGCGTCTTCCTTCGGCGCTTCAACGCTGACGGCTCAGCGATTGATTTGGTGGATGTTCTCGTCAACGCAGGTCAAACGTCTGGAGACCAGTTCAGTGCAGCCGTGTCTACCAACACTTCGGGGCAAATGGTGGTCGCATGGCAAAACGATGCCGCGGGGATTTACGCTCGAACCTTTGACATGGAAAGCGCGGCGCCAGGTGATCAGCTGCCCTCGACTTTAGTTACTGTTGACTCAGTCGCAACTTCAGATGACCCAGCTGTCGACATCAATGATTCGGGCCGATATGTGGTCACTTGGGAACAAGATGGAGACTTGTTTGGACAAAGATACGACTTCCCTTCAGCCACCGCGCTCAGTGCCAAACACGACCTTAACCTGGGCAGCTTCAGTGAACATTCGGTTGTCGTCGCTGTTCAGGAAGACAACGATTTTGCGATTGCCTATCGATCGGATGTGTTTGGATTCCAGGGGGTTTGGACCACCCTGTTTCGGGATAACGGCATCGGATATTCGTTTGCGACCCGCGCGAGCGCCCGAACGTCGGCAGTTGAACCATCGATCGACATGGCGGCAAATGGTGACTTCGTGATCGTTTATCAAGACGATGATGGCGATGGCACGGGTGTGTTCGCGAGGAAGTACGACTCGAATCGATCGGCCCAGGGGAGCGAGTTTCAAGTCAGCACATCAACCGCACTTGATCAGCAAATGTCGTCAGTGGCGGTTTACGACCTGGACAATTTTGTCGTTGCTTGGAGCGGCAACGGCGACCAAACCGATCAAATTGATGGTGATGGAGTCTTTGTCCGTCAATTCGGTACTGCTCCATCTCCGGGAAGCCCCCCCGTGGCTGATCCTGAGAGTTTCACGGTTGCAGAAGGCGGAACGGCCACCGAGTCAGACCTGGACACTGGCACCTCGTTGCTCGATGGAGACACCGATCCGGACTTGCCAAGCGACACGTTGACGATCAACACGACTCCCGTGGTCGACGTCAATCATGGAACGCTGACCCTTTTCGCCAACGGCACTTTCACCTACGTTCATGATGGAAGTGAGAACTTCTCCGACAGTTTCGTTTATGAAGTTTCTGACGCGTTCGGTAACACCGACTCGGCCACCGTTTCCATCACGATCACGCCGGTCAATGAAACGCCTACGGATCTCTCACCAAACACATTTTCAGTCGATGAAAACACTGACACCAGTGGAGGCTTTAGCGTTGGAACGCTGTCGGCAACCGATCCTGACAACTCAGAAACATTTGCCTACTCGATTGTGGGTGGAGCGGATCAAGCGAGATTCTCAATCGGTGGTGCCGGGGACCAACTGATCCTGACTGACGGCGTTTTGGACTTCGAAACCCAGTCGTCGTATCTCGTTACGATTCGCGTTACGGATTCGGCATTCAACACTTACGACGAAACTTTGACGATCAATGTCAACGACCTCAACGAAGCTCCTTCGGTCGCATTGACCCCCGTCGTTTCTGCTTTAGACGAAGATGCGGACACTTCATCACCGATTGTTGTGGCAACAATCGCTGTTACTGACGATGCACTTGGATCAGAAACACTGACTCTTGCTGGTGATGATGCCAGCCTCTTCGAGGTTGTCGGTACCGACTTGCGATTGATCGCTGGAGCGTCGCTCGACTTTGAAACAAACGGCTACCTTGATGTCACGATCCAGGTTGACGACGCTTCGATTCCAGGTTTTCCCGATGGTACCGATGCAATCACGATCACTGTGAACGATATTGTTGAACCGACGGTTTTTCTGGCGGTTGCGGACACCTACATTAATGAAAGCCCGCCTTCATACAACTATGGCGCGTCCAACAGTCTAGTCGTCAACAAAGCTGGGGGTGACTTCGGAAATACTCGGACGCTTCTACAGTTCGACGTGAGTAGCATTCCCGTTGGAGCAACGTTTACCAGTGCGACCCTGAAGATGGAAGCGATTGCCAACACGGGTGGTGCATTCAACGTCAACATCTACGAACTGACCCAATCATGGATCGAAGGACTGGAAGATGGAACGCCAGGCGAAGCAAACTGGAACGATCGAAGTACGACCAATGGCTGGAGTAGTGCCGGGGGTGATTTCGACACAACTTTGGTCGCGGGATTGAATACGGGTTCGACGGGTCTCCATTCCTGGGACGTCACTTCGTTGGTTCAAGACTGGGTCGATGGAATCAAAACCAACAACGGAATTCTAATCGGCAGTCCTGACATCGGCTCAGCAACCTTCACCTACGACAGTCGCGAAGCCGGTCCAACCACGGCTCCTCGGTTGGAATTGACGTACAGCATTGCCAATGCACCGCCCACAGATATCACACCAAACAGCTTCAACATTAACGAAAACACGGATACAACAGGTGGAACCACCGTTGGTGTTTTGTCGGCCAGCGACCCAGACGTGGGCGAGTCATTCAGTTATTCAATTGTCGGCGGCACCGATCAAGCCCTGTTTTCGATTGGCGGCGGTGGCGATGAATTAGTCCTGAACGATGGTATTCTGGATTTCGAATCAAAGTCTTCCTACTCAGTTATCGTTCGCGTGACTGACTCGGCGTCAAACACCTATGACGAAACGCTTGTCGTCAATGTCAACAATATTGCCGACATCGCGCCGGTGGCTGACTCGGAAAGTTTCACAGTGTCGGAAGGCGCTACGGCAACGGAAGCTGATCTCGACGCAGGGACCAGCCTTCTGGATGGCGACACGGACGTCGACCTGCCCGGTGACACGCTTAATGTCAACACGACTCCAATCACTGGTCCCAGTCACGGTACGTTGTTGTTGAATGCCGATGGCACCTTTGTTTATACCCACGATGACAGTGAAAACTTCACCGACAGTTTTACGTATGAGGTCGTGGATGCTGGCGGCAATTCAGATATAGCGACGGTCACGATTACTATCACACCCGTCAACGACAACGCTCCAGTTGCCGACGATGAAAGTTTTACGGTCGCCGAAGGAGGCACCGCAACCGAATCAGACCTCGATGCCGGAACGTCGTTGCTCGATGACGATCTGGACCTGGATCTTCCAGGGGACACGTTACAGGTCAACACAACGCCGATCATCGACGTCAACTTTGGAACGTTAACGCTATTTTCCGACGGCCGATTTATCTACGTGCACGATGACAGTGAAAACTTCACCGATAGCTTCACTTACGAGGTCGTGGATGCATTAGGAAATTCCGACACGGCAACCGTGACGATTTCCATCACACCAGTAAACGACAACGCTCCTGTTGCCGATGATGAAAGCCTGACTTTAGCGCGTGGATGCACCGCAACTGAAACGGACTTGAACGTCGGATCGAGCCTACTTGATGGCGATTTGGATCTCGATCTTCCCAACGACAACTTAACTGTCAATACAACACCGACACTCGGTCCCAGCCATGGCGTGCTATTACTCAACAGTGATGGAACGTTCAGTTATACCCACGACGGCAGTCTCAATCTGTCGGATAGCTTCGTCTATGAAGTGACCGATGCCTTCGGCAACACCGATACGGCGACCGTGTTGATCACCATCAACACAGGAAACGCACCCGTTGCGGATAACGAAAGCTTCAGCGTTACTGAAGGTGGTACGGCGACCGAGGCCAATCTCGATGTTGGAACTTCTTTGCTCGACGGCGATACCGATCCAGATCTTCCAGCCGATACACTGATCGTCAACCCAACACCGACCGTCGATGTCAATCATGGAACGCTAACGCTGTTCGCCAATGGCACGTTTATCTATGTGCATGATGGAAGTGAAAACTTTGCTGATTCGTTTACTTACGAAGTGATCGACGCGATCGGCAACTCAAGTTTTGCGAACGTTGCAATCTCGATCCTGCCCGTCAATGAATCACCCACGGCAATAAATGACGGTTACTTGACGCTCAATCAGGGCGTTTTCACTCCAACGACACCGGTCACAGCAAACGACGTCGACCCAGAAGGTGCTGCGCTCACTTGGTCGATCACTACCGGCCCGACCAATGGAACGCTTGTGATCAACCCTGATGGAACGTTTTCATATCAACCCAATGTTGAATTTACGGGTATCGACACATTTATTTACGAGGTCACCGACGGGACTTCGACTCCTTCGTCCGCAACCGTCAGTATCACGGTTTCATCATTGGCACCTCCGCCACCTGCCGCGTTGCCAACCGCTCCAGCCGTCAATGCAGTTGCCGACGATTCAGAAGACGTTGATGAAACAGCACCCGAAAGTGAACTTGCGATTGCGAGACCGTCGCCTGGCCCACCCGGAAACACGGAACCGGCAGCAAATTCAACTTCCACCATTTCCAAAGAAGTCGAACCGATCATCGACGCGTCGTCGACGCTTCCAACCCATGACTTCGACTCCAAATCTGATCTGCCGCTGCTGGCGACATTTGCACGATCTGACCACGAGAACAGACATGAATCCGATCTGGAGATGTCACACAGAGTTCCATTTGCCATCTCCAAAAGCGCGATCGAGGTCTTTGACACGATTAAAGAAGAGATGTCTGAGAAGAACTTTTTCAGCAAAGCCGTCATTGGTTCCACGACGTTGGCAACCGCTTCGCTATCGGTGGGATACGTCGTCTGGTTAATCCGCGGAGGCGTCCTGTTCAGCAGCGTATTGACGTCACTACCTGCTTGGCGAATGGTCGATCCGCTGCCCGTTCTAGGTTTTCTTGACGACGAAGATGAAGACGAGACAGCCGATGACTCGTTGGAGCAGTTGGTTGCCAAAAGCAACTTGCAACACGAGCATCCAGTACAAGATCGCGAGTTGACGAAATGAAATCACGAAACACTGCCAAATTTCGAGTTGCGATTGGACAAGTCGGATTGCTGATGAGCTTATTGCTCTTCGCACTCTTGCTTGGTTTGATTCCTGATCGTCAGGGAGCGATTCGTCAAAGCCGCGCCGCGCTCGCAGAATCCGTCGCAATCAACGTATCAGGACACGTGATGCGTGCTGATCTGGGCCAAATGAAGCAGGACCTTAATATCGTCGTTGAGCGAAACTCAGATCTTGAATCAGCCGCGATTATTCAGGGAACGATGACTCGGGTTGAAATTGGCGACCATTCGGTCTGGCAAAAAATGGGCGGCGAGTATTCGACCGACTCACAAGTTCTTGTTCCCATTTTTTCTGGCAATGATAAATGGGGACAGTTGGAACTGAGATTCAAGAAGACGGCAGGCACGTTTGGCTGGGACGTGACTCAGGCTCAAGTATTACCGTTGCTCGGGTTTCTCGCGGTCACCAGTTTCATCGTCTTTTACCTATACCTTGGCAAGATGCTGAAGCATCTTGATCCCAGTCGCGCGATCCCCCAACGAGTGCAATCTGCGCTCGATACGATGGCGGAAGGGCTGTTGGTGATCGACATCAAAGGCCAAATTGTCTTGGCGAATGGCTCAATTGCCAAAACGCTTCAAATCGAAGTCGATGATCTTTTGGGGCGACAGACTTCCGATTTTGGATGGCAGATTGGCGGCGATCGTGTCGCGGGCGAATTGCCTCCATGGTCAACCTGCTTAAAGACCGGGATGCCTCAACGAAACTCAGTTGTAAATCTGAACAGCCCAGATGGTGTCCCCAGAACTTTTATCGTCAACTGTTCGCCCGTCATGGCCGGTGATCGACAGGGAGGCGCACTGATCAGTTTTGATGATGTGACACAGCTTGAAGAAAAGAAGATGGAACTGCAAATCGCCATGGAGGCAGCTGAAGCAGCCAACCTTTCCAAGAGTGAGTTCCTGGCCAACATGAGTCATGAGATTCGCACGCCGATGAATGCCATCCTGGGTTTCACGGACATTCTGCGTCGCGGGTACGGTAAAAGCGATCAAGATCCGCGGGAGTATCTCAACACGATTCACTCCAGCGGACAACATCTCCTGGAATTGATCAACGATATCCTCGATCTATCCAAAGTTGAATCGGGACGACTCGAAGTTGAACGCATCTCGTGTAATCCCTGCATCATCGCACAAGAAGTCATTCAAGTATTGATGGCCAAAGCGACCGAAAAGGGCCTCGATCTCGATCTAAACATCGAGGGCAAGATCCCTGAGTCCATCACCAGTGATCCGGCACGCATCCGGCAAATCATCACCAACTTGGTCGGAAACGCGATCAAGTTCACATCACAGGGACAGGTGACGGTTCAGTTGCAGATGAGCGAAACCAATGTTGAACAGTTGTTAATCAAGATACGTGACACTGGCATCGGCATGTCACACGAACAGCTAGATAAAATCTTCGATCCATTTTCGCAAGCTGATACTTCTGTCACTCGAAAGTTTGGCGGAACCGGACTCGGACTGGCGATTAGCAAACGTTTTGCCAACGCACTTGGTGGTGGCATCGTCGTTGACAGCCTACCGGGAGTGGGCAGCACATTTACGCTGACTCTGGCAACTGGGTCACTTCAGAATGCGAACTTTATCGACGCGGAATCGGTTGGTCAACTTCACGAAGCCTCCATTCAAAGCGTCACGAATTGGACGTTTGAGAAACAACGAGTTTTGGTTGTCGATGATGGTAAAGAAAATCGCGAGTTGGTCACGTTGGTTTTGGAAGAAGCAAACTTGCACGTGACTGCCGCCGAAGATGGGCAAGAGGCCTGCGAACTGGTGACCAGCCAACCGTTTGACCTGATCCTGATGGACATGCAAATGCCTGTGATGGATGGCTACACGGCGACGCGTTGGCTGCGCGACCAGGGGATTGAGACGCCAATTTATGCATTGACCGCGCACGCGATGGCTGGCTTCGAGCAAGGTTGCCTTGACGCTGGCTGTACCGGCTTTTTGACGAAACCGATCGATATTGATGAATTGCTCAACACCATCGGAAGTGTTCTCCAAGGTACCTGCTCTCAGTTCGAACTTCCGAATCACTCATTGGCACGCGTTGAGATTCCAAGCGACGTGGAAGCGACGTCGCCGCTGTTCTCACAACTTCCAATGGACAAGCCAAGCTTCCGTCAGATCGTCGTTGAATTTGTTCCGCGATTGCATCAAAAGTTGGACGAACTCCAAGTCGCGTTTGAAAACGAAAACGATAAGACGATGTATGAGCTGGCGCACTGGCTCAAAGGTGCTGGTGGAACGGTTGGCTTTCCTCAATTCACCGAGCCCGCCGCGACGCTTGAGAAATTGGTAAAAGCAAAACAGTCGCCAAAGCTGATTCAAGCGACCATTGACCAACTTCGAACCTTGGCGTCACGAATTGAAATTCCAACACTACAACAAATCAACAAGCCGGCTGCGGCTCAACCAGAACCAGCCATCACCATTCAAGAGACAAACTACTAGATGGAGAAAATTATGCACCCATTGAACCCAACCATGGAGAGCCCGATGCCCATGTCGATCGCGATCCCAAATACGACGGATGAGTCATTGCAATCGCATTGGTTCAAGAAATATTCAGAGCTGTTGGAAACTTCCACGATCGCAATTGTGGATGACGAACAACTTAATATCGAAGTCGTTCAAGGCTATCTGGTACAAGAAGGCTACCGGAATTTCGTCCGCACCACTGATGCGACGAAAGCCATGACAATGATCTCGGAAACGAATCCAGATGTGGTATTACTGGACATCATGATGCCCGAAATCAGCGGGCTGGAAATTCTGACCGCCATGCGAACGGACGCCAAGTTGTGCCATATTCCGGTCATCGTCCTGACCGCGTGTACCAGCGCTGATGTTAAGTTAAGCGCCTTGCAGCTAGGTCCATCTGACTTCCTTTCAAAACCGGTCGACGCCAGCGAGTTGATTCTGAGGATTCGAAATGTGCTGGCTGTCAAAGCCTATCAGGACCAACTGGCGGACTATTCTCAGGAACTCGAACGCCGCGTCGAGGAACGCACACGAGAGGTGGTTGAATCGAGGCAACGAATCATTCATTGTCTCGCTCGTGCCGCCGAATATCGCGATGACGACACTGGCAAGCATGTCATGCGAGTTGGCAAGTATGCAAAGTTGATTGCGTTGGAACTGGGATTCAATGAACGACAAGCCGACTTGATCGAGCAGGCAGCGCAACTTCATGACATTGGGAAAATTGGAGTGCCAGATTCTGTATTGCTGAAAGAAGGCAAACTCTCTCCTGATGAGTTCGATGTCATTAAAACGCATTGTGAAATCGGTGATACGATCATCAATCCGCTCAATCCAGATGAATTCAAAGCGTACCAAAAACATTCTGAAGTCGGTGCTGAGCTTCTTGAAATGGATGGCTATCCCGTCTTACAACTCGCCGGCGTCATTGCCCAAACCCACCATGAAAAGTGGGACGGCAGCGGATATCCATTTGGCCTCAAGGGAGAAGAGATTCCGATTGAAGGCAGGATCACGGCGGTCGCAGATGTTTTTGATGCACTCAGCAGTGCGCGACCCTACAAGCCTGCGTTCGAATTGAAAAAGTGCCTTGAGATCATGCTGAGTAATCAGGGCACGCACTTCGACCCGCGAGTGTTTCAGGCATTCCTGAATCGACTTGAAGAGATTGTTGCCGTTCAGCAGCAGCTAACCGACTAATCTCGTTCGACATTAGCCTTGCCTTTGACAAGGGAGCTAAACCGTCGATAACTCCGCTTTTATGGCCGCGTCACTTTCCTTCGATCCTGATGGATGGCACTCGAATTGCCGGGTGACGGTTTTCTGCCAACAAGCTAATTGGAATAAATTCACTGTTGACCATGATAATTCCTTGATGAGCACAAAGGTTTTAAATCGAAACATTCAATAGGTGCGGTTAAAATGTGGTCGCCCCATTTTCCTGTTTCGACTGCCAAACCTTCCATGCAAATTGAAGAATATCAAATCAAAGAGCGGTGTTTCGACGAAGCGTTTTCGGCGCCAGGGCAACCTCACGATTGTTGTTCGACGTTCGCCAGTCGACTCAAAGAGTTGACCGATGATGAATTGTTGCGACGTCAGCAATCGGCAGAATTTCTTTTGCGTGACTTGGGAATTACATTCACGGTATACGGACATGAATCGGGTACTGAAAAGATTTGGCCATTCGATTTGCTCCCGAGGATCATTGACGGCAATGAATGGTCACCCATTGAGCAAGGTCTCAAACAGCGAATTGAAGCGCTGAACCTGTTTGTTGATGACATCTATAACGATCAAAAAATCATCAAAGACGGCATCGTACCTGAGGGCCTTTTGCATTCGTCGAAGACCTATCGAAAACAGATGCAAGGCTTTCATGCGCCCCAGGGCGCGTGGTGTCATATTTCCGGAGTCGACCTGATTCGGGGTGGTGACGGCGAATTCTACGTTCTGGAAGATAACTTGCGTTGCCCTTCTGGAGTTTCGTATGTCTTGGAAAACCGTGAGATTCTCAAACGGACACTGGGCAACCTTTTTGAAGGGATGAATGTCGCTCCGATCAACGACTACCCTGAACGATTGCTGGACACGTTGCTCAGTTGTGCGCCAGCGGACGTCGACGAACCGAACGCCGTTTTGCTGACGCCGGGAATTTACAACTCGGCCTATTTTGAGCACACATTCCTCGCTCAAAAAATGGGAATCAAACTGGTGCAAGGTTCGGATTTAACGGTTCGTGACAATCGCGTTTACATGTGTACGACTCGAGGGTTGAAACAGGTCGATGTGATCTACCGACGGATTGATGATGATTTTCTTGACCCCAAACATTTCAATGCCGATTCCATGCTGGGCATCGCTGGCGTCATGGATGTGTATCGCGCGGGAAATGTAACGCTGGCGAATGCGCCGGGCACGGGAGTCGCTGACGACAAAGCGGTTTACACCTATGTACCCGAAATCATCAAGTACTATCTTGACGAAGAAGCGATTCTCTCCAATGTACCGACTTACCTTTGTGCCGACCCAAAACAACGACAACACGTTTTGGCCAAGCCCCAGAATTTTGTAATCAAACCGGTCAATGAATCGGGCGGCTATGGCATCGTGATGGGACCACAAGCGTCGAAGCAGGAACTGGATGAAGTTTCCGAGTTGGTCAAAAGCAACCCGCGCAACTACATCGCTCAACCGATGTTGCAGCTGTCGACTGTGCCAACATTGGTCGACGGAAAACTGCAACCGCGCCACGTCGACTTGCGGCCGTTTGTTTTGTGCGGCAAGGAGACGTATGTCATGCCCGGTGGATTGACCCGCGTCGCCCTTCGAGAAGGATCGATGATCGTCAACTCATCTCAAGGTGGCGGAAGCAAAGATACCTGGGTACTGCATTCCGAAACGACGAACAGCCTGCCGAACCCTCCGCATACCGCTCAACGAATCAACGACGCATCGTCGGCAAAAGAGAGTTTAAGGTAATTCCATGCTCAGTCGTGTTGCTGAATCAGTTTATTGGATGAGCCGCTATGTCGAGCGGGCGGAGAACGTCGCGCGATTTGTCGATGTCAATTACAACTTGACGTTAGGCGAGACATCGACGTTTCGCGAACAATGGCTGCCGTTGATTCATACCACCGGTGACGAATCAGATTTTCAAGCAAGGTACGGAGAGCCGACTCGAGATAATGCGCTTCGATTCCTGTTGTTTGATGCCGAAAATCCTAATTCAATTCTGAGCTGTATCTCCAACGCGAGGGAATGCGCGAGAACTGTCCGTGAAGTGCTTCCATCGGCGATCTGGGAACAACTGAATCGATTTCGTTTGCTCGTCCTAAAGTCATCTGAAACAGGAAAAGCATACGAACAACCTTACGATTTTTGCGAGTCCGTTCGCACGGCCAGCCAGCTGTTGGCCGGTATCTCAATTTCGTCAATGCTGCGCGATGAATCGTGGTCATTCGAACAGATGGGTCGGTACATTGAACGAGCTGACAAAACGTCGCGTATTGTTGATGTTCAATATTACATTTTGCTTCCCAAGGTGGAGGATGTCGGGACTTCGATCGATATCGTTCGATGGTCCAGTTTGCTCAAGTCGGCCGATGCGTTGGATATGTATCGGCGAACCCACGGCCGCATTGTTCCAGCGAAAGTTGCCCAATTTCTGATCCTCGATCCGATCTTTCCGAGATCGATCCGGTTTTGCGCCAATCAGTTTCAAAGTTGCCTGAACCGTATGCGGCAAAACGAGTCTGAACGCGAAGACTTGCCGTCGGAACGGCTTGCCAGCCAACTGACGAACCGACTCAATTCTGTTTCTATTGACGAAATTATTGACCAAGGGTTGCACTTATTCATTGACCAACTACAAGGTGCAATCAATTCGCTGGGGAACATCGTCTACGCCGATTTCTTCAACACGACGAATCAAACTGAACGACGATTCATCCAACAAGCGACGGCCAGCGGTCCCAATGCCTCGCAATCACAAACTCAGCAGACGACAACATGAGCATCAAGGTCGCCCTTCATCATCACACGAGCTACACATACGATCGCCCCGTTCATGTTGGCCCGCAGGTGATTCGCCTACGTCCAGCGCCGCATTGCCGAACGCCGATTGAAAGCTATTCGCTGCGGATTAGCCCGGGTGGACATTTTTTAAATTGGCAGCAGGACCCGTTTGGAAACTTTCTGGCGCGAGTTGTCTTTGAAGAAAAGATTTCGCATCTCACGATCGATGTTGATCTTGTCGCGAACCTCTCGGTGATCAACCCGTTCGATTTTTTTGTGGAAGCCGATGCTGAGAATCATCCGTTTGAATACAAGCCAGACGAACTCGAGGAATTGAAACCTTACCTTGCCGCCGACCCGACCGGTCATCATCTGGCTGAGTTTCTAAAGACGCTCAACCACGATCATGAACGAACGATCGATTTCTTGGTCGATGTCAATCGGCGGCTGGAACAGCACATCAATTATGTTGTCCGGATGGAGCCTGGCGTACAAACGTGCGAAGAGACTTTGGAAAAGAAGAGTGGTTCCTGTCGCGATTCTGCTTGGTTGCTGGTGCAGATTTTGAGAAATTTGGGCCTCGCCGCACGCTTTACCTCGGGTTATCTGATTCAGCTCAAACCTGATGTTCAATCACTTGACGGTCCTTCCGGAACAGAGGTCGACTTCACCGATTTGCACGCTTGGACGGAAGTTTTCCTACCGGGTGCGGGCTGGGTAGGATTAGATCCAACCAGTGGTCTGTTGACTGGCGAAGGTCATCTCCCACTCGCTTCGACTCCGGCGTTCTCAGGTGCCGCTGCGATCACTGGCGGGATCGATGAATGTGAAACTGAGTTTGATTTCGGTATGTCCGTCAAACGGATTCATGAAGACCCTCGCGTCACCAAGCCGTATTCTGAAGACGAATGGAAGGCCATCGATGCCCTCGGATATCAAGTCGACGAAGCACTCCGCGCGGGTGATGTTCGATTGACGATGGGCGGCGAACCGACGTTTGTCTCGATCGATAACCCTGACGATCCTCAGTGGCAAACCGAAGCGATCGGCGAAGAAAAAGATCGGTTGGCCAATGATCTATTGACGAGAATGAAACAGCGATTTGGTCATCAACCGCTGCTTCATTTTGGACAGGGCAAATGGTACCCCGGCGAACCGATTCCACGCTGGGCGAAAACGTGTTACTGGCGAACCGATGGCCAGCCAATTTGGGAGAAACAGGAACTGCTGGCAGTTGAGGAAAGGGACCACGGTCACACGACCGATGACGCCAAATCTGTCGCCTGTGGGATTGCCGATCGCTTGGGAGTCAACACAAGCCATGTGTCCGATGCGTTTGAGGACGCACTTTATCATCTCTGGCAAGAGCAACGTTTGCCCGCTGACGTGTCGTTGGATGAAGCCTCGCTCGACGATGATTTAGACCGCAAACGGCTCGCTCGAGTTCTCGAACAAGGTCTCTCGAACCCAGTAGGTTTCATTTTGCCGTTATTGTATGACCGGTCGTCTGAGACGCCTCAATGGGTGAGTGGTCCATGGCGGACGCGTACGGACAAGATTAATCTGATTCCTGGCGACTCACCGATCGGCTTTCGATTGCCGCTCAATTCACTTTCAACGATTTCCGAAGACGACAAACGAAAGTACGCGGCGCTAAACCCGGCGATGAATCGCAGCGTCTTACCAGAACCGGTTATGTTGAGAGTTTGGAATAAGCTGGACGATGCCAACAGCAGTGAATTGTCCCATTCGAAATCAGCGAAATTGGATCGTCACTCCAGCGGTCAATTGACAAACGACGGTCAAGCTACAAGGACAGCGGTGCTGGAACGGGCTTCGGCCGAACATGACGAAGTGGCTGCAGCGGATCCTGCTGCCGAACCTTACATCGAGGCGCCCACGTCCGCGCTCAAACTGGATCCAGAATCTGATGCGATCCCGTTTGCACTGTGCGTCGAAACGCGAGGTGGAACGGTTCGAATTTTTATGCCACCCACTGATCGTCTGGAACAGTATTTGGAGATTGTTGCTGCGATTGAGGATACGGCTGCAGAACTGTCCCTGCCCGTTGTCATCGAAGGTTACCAACCTCCTCGCGATCATCGACTTCAAAGCTTTAGCATTACGCCGGACCCCGGCGTTATCGAAGTCAACGTCCAACCAGTTGAGACTTGGGACGACTTGAAATCAATTACTGAGGGTCTTTACGAGGACGCGTATTACAGCAGGCTGGGCACTGAGAAATTTGATCTCGACGGAACGCATACTGGAACTGGTGGGGGAAACCACGTGGTCCTCGGAGGTCCGACACCTCATGACAGCCCACTTTTGCGACGACCTGATTTGCTCCGTTCGTTCGTCGGATTCTGGCAAAACCATCCTTCGTTATCGTATCTCTTTTCGAGTCGCTTCATCGGACCAACCAGTCAAGCGCCACGTGTTGATGAAGGTCGAGGCGACGCATTGTACGAGTTGCAAATTGCCTTCGACGAGCTCGATCGCCAAATGGAACGGCCGGAGGGTTGTCCTCCCTGGTTGGCGGACAGAATCTTTCGCAACCTCTTGATCGATGTGACAGGCAACACGCATCGTGCAGAGTTTTGCATCGACAAACTCTATTCGCCTGACAGCTCCACAGGTCGACTTGGGTTGTTGGAGTTTCGCGGTTTTGAAATGCCGCCTCACGAGCGGATGAGTTTGACTCAGCAACTTTTGATTCGCACACTGGTGGCCAAATTTTGGAGCGAGCCTTATACCGAGCCACTGGTCGACTGGAAGACGAGATTGCACGATCAATTCATGCTGCCGTCATTTATCTGGCGAGATTTTTGCGATGTTGCCACCGCGTGCCAACAAGCTGGATTTTCAGTCGAAGCGGACTGGTTCCGTTCGCATTTTGAGTTTCGTTTTCCCTATATTGGCGGGCTAACGCACAATTCCATTCATCTGGAATTACGTCAGGCAATTGAACCGTGGAATGTTTTGGGTGAAGAATCCACTGGCACGGGTACTTCGCGATACGTCGATTCTTCGGTAGAAAAGATGGAAGTCAAAGTATCGGGTTTCGTCAACGAACGCTATCTGGTGACTTGCAATGGCCGCACGCTTCCGTTTCATCCGACTGAAACGAAGGGAGAGTATGTTGCCGGCGTACGTTATCGGGCGTGGCAACCGCCGAGTTGTCTTCATCCGACAATTCCCGTTGATGGTCCGTTGACGTTTGATCTGTACGATCGATGGCTCGGTCGATCCGTGGATGGCTGTGTTTATCATGTCGGGCATCCGGGTGGATTGAATCCATCCACGTTGCCGGTCAACAGTTACGAAGCTGAAAGCCGCCGGGCGGCGCGTTTTTCACGAATTGGACACAGTGGCGTCCAATTGAAACCAACCCCGGCAAACGTCAGCCGCGATTTTCCAATGACACTGGATTTGAGAAAAGACAAACCTTGAGCGACGATTCTTCCCGCGAACCGAAACCTTCGGATTCTCCGGCGCCCTCCACCCCGCCCAGTCAGCCGGAGCAACCTCATGCGCCGGGCGACGTAACCAACCCGCCACAAAATCAGCAGCAACAGAATCAGTTTCAACAACAGCAACAACAGTATTATCCGACGCATGAAAGTTTTCGGACGATTCAACGCCATCTTCCGAATGTCGCCAGCACCAACGATCTTTTTGCCGACTACCGACCATCACTCAACGTCCATGACGAGGTCATGGATGATTCCTTGGCCTTGCGGCCCCATTGGCGACCGTTGGCAGAAGAATTGCGACAGCTAGACATCGAAGGAATGGATCGTCGAAGTAAACAGATTCAGCGGACCATTCATCAAAATGGCATCGCCTATTCAGCTTATGGTGATCCATCGGTTCGCGATCAACATTTGCAGCTCGACCCGCTGCCCTTGATCATCGCAGATCAAGAATGGAGTCAAATCGAGACTGCACTCAAACAACGAGCCGAGTTACTCAATCAGTTGCTGGCCGATTTGAATGGACCTCAAAACTTGTTGCGGGATGGCATTCTGCCTGTGGATGTGTTGTGGCAACATCCCCACTATCAGTTGCCCAATCACGGATTGCCATGTCCCGGTGGGCGACACTTGCACGTTTATTCTGCGGAGCTTGTTCGTTCGCCGCAAGGGAACTGGTGGGTGCAATCGGACCGAACGGATTCTCCGAGTGGCAGCGGCTTTGCCCTGGAAAATCGAATTGCGATTTCTCGCGCGTTCCCGGACGCTTTTCGACGATGCAATGTCAAACGTCTGGCGTCCTATTTCATTTCGTTAAAAGAACAACTGACCGACATTGCAAAAACGAACACTGACAATCCACATATTGCCATTTTGAGCGCGGGTGCAGGCAGCAGTCGCTTTTTTGAAGACTCATTCCTGGCACGGTATCTCGGATTCACTTTGGTTGAAACTAACGATCTGGTGGTACGCTCCGGTCGCGTGATGTTAAAAACGTTGTCTGGGCTTTCCCCGATCGATGTGATTTTTCGCAGACACCAAAGCAATACGCTCGACCCGCTAGAGCTGGGCGGGGGTATTCCAGGCGTCCCCGGCATACTGCAAGTCATTCGCGATGAGAATGTCGTTGTGGTCAACGCACCAGGAAGTGGATTGGTCGAATCACCAATCTTTATGGCGTTCATGCCCCGGATTTGTCGTGCACTCATGGATTCGGATTTGAAGCTTCCAGGCGTCGCGACTTGGTGGGGTGGTGAAAAGAAGTCACTTGAGTTGATGCTCGATCGAATCGATCAGATCCATTTGCTGCCCGCGTATCGTACGCGAAAGTTACCTGGTGAATCGAGAAAACGTGCGAATTCGAGAATGGCGAAACCGACGCAAACGGAGCGACTTTCTCGTCAGGAACGAATCGAGCTGATTCGTGCCAACCCATCAGCATGGGTTGGGCAGGAGATGATCGCCTGTTCCTCAACGCCAGTCTTTCAAGATGGCAGACTGTCGGCTGGGTATCTGACGATACGCACTTTTCTGACCGCTAAAAAACGATCGTGGCACGCTCTGCCCGGCGGGCTGGTACGAATTTCACACTCACCTTTCGACGTTTCCCGGCAACCGTTTCAAGGGGGCGGCACGAAAGATGCCTGGGTACTTTCTGATGTTCCAGTTGAACCGACCAGTCTGCTGCGAAAACCCAACGACCAACTTAAACCAGTTCGGAGCCGCGGCTTTGTACCCAGCCGAATTGCCGACAATCTGTGTTGGCTTGGGCGTTACCTCGAGCGTGCCGATGCTTCGGCGAGATTACTGCGAGCGATTGCTGTTCGGTTGACCGGCGAGTCGGACCCGGAAGATTCTGTCGAACTGCCGATGCTCTTGCGGGCGTTGACTGCTTCGGGGCAATTGGACAAAAAGCTGATCCGGCAGGACTTGAAGAATCATCTGCCAACCATCCAAGCATTGTTGGTAAAGCAAGCGATCAACCACAACGTCAGTCACTCGCTTCGATTTCAAATTGATCAAGTGGTCGCACTTGCGGGCACGGTCCGCGACCGTCTTTCAAGCGACGCGTGGCGCATTGTGTCGGAGATGAGCGGGAGTTTCGGTAACTACCAGGCGAGCCAATGTGACTTGATCGATCTGCTAAACATCATCGATAAACTGGTCGTGGGACTTGCAGCCTTCAGTGGATTTGTCAGCGAAAGCATGACTCGCACCAACGCATTTAACTTCCTCAACATCGGCCGGCATTTAGAACACAGCCTTCAACTGACAGCGTTGATCAAAAACTGTATCGTGGTTGATCGAAACGTTACAGGTGAATTGCTCCAGTCGATTCTGGAGGTCGCTGATAGCGAGTTAACTTACCGCTCGAGATACTATGCAAACTTGCAACTCCCAGCGGTGATGGATCTGCTGATTGCGGACGAGTTGAATCCTCGGTCGTTGGCGTACCAGTTGAAAAAGCTGTACGCCAATCTTGAGCAGCTCCCCGAAAGTGTTGGCGAAGAGCAATCGCTGGATCGAAAACTTACCGACACCATGCTCACGAACGTTATGTCGGCGGACATGTTTGACATCTGCAAGGTTGACGCCTCAGGTCATTCGCAGGAGTTGAACCAATTGATTGCTTCGATTGAGCAAACGCTGCCGCAAATTTCGACATCGATCAGCAATCGGTTTTTTGTTCACAGCGGTACGATTCATCAGTTGGTCGTTGAGCCGTTAGACGATCAGGAGGATTGATGTATTGTTCATTTGCCATCAGGAGATCAGAAAGGGCAGGGCATGCTTTACCAAGTTACCCATGAAACCGTCTACGACTATGGCGACCCGGTCCCAGAATGTTTCAATATCGTCCGCTTGAATCCTCGGCCGGTCTTTGATCAAGTCTGTTTGGATCATCAGTTGGAAATCACTCCCAAACCTGAAGACCTGGTCCTGCGAGAAGACTATTTTGGTAATCGAATCGAACAGTTTTCAATTCATGTCCCGCATCGAAGTTTGACCGTCAACGTGATTAATCGCATCGATGTGACCAAGCGACGTTATCCGAGTTTCTCGGAAACGCCCGCGTGGGAAAAGATTGCGACCATGGACGACGCCAAGAATCTTGTGGCAGCGCAGTTCTCCAGAAGTTCACCGCGTATCGCGTGGAGTCAACCGATTGCAGAATACGCCAGGACGTCATTCGCTGCGGGTCGTCCTATCGCCGAAGCTGCGCTTGATCTTAACAAGCGAATTTTTGAGGACTTTGAATTCGACCCGAACGCAACAACGGTCAGTACTCCTGTGAGAACAGTGTTTCAAAAGCGTGCGGGTGTCTGTCAGGACTTTGCCCATTTTCAAATCGCCTGTTTTCGTTCACTTGGATTACCGGCCAGATACGTCAGTGGCTATCTTCGAACGATTCCCCCTCCCGGGCAAGAACGCTTGATTGGGGCCGATGCGTCACATGCGTGGACCAGTCTGTACTGTGGCGAAGATGGTTGGTTTGATTTTGACCCCACGAACAACCTCGTCCCGGAAACGGATCATATTACGATTGCCTGGGGGCGAGATTACTCGGATGTTTGCCCCATCCAAGGAGTCTTTACCGGTGGCGGCAACACCGTCATGAAGGTCGCGGTGGACGTCGCGCCGATCGACGAAGGTGACGAATAAACTGAGTGTGTCCAACTCGGGCGGCAAGACGATTTTAATCATGGCTGCGCTGACGGAATACTTGCGAGTCAATTTCGTATGCGCGCTCGCGCCCAGAATTCTTTAAGCCATCTTGTTAGTCGTCACGGCATCGACTGTTGTCTTGGTTTGCCAAGTTGCCTGAAGCCACTGACGACGACAAACAAACCCACCAATCCAAAAATCAGGTTGAACACATTTTGGACGAAAAACAGTGCTACCGCCTGTAAAGAAACGAGACAGTTTTGACAGGATGTTCGCCAAGTCGATGCCAGTCGTTGCGAGAATGCGGTCGACTCGTGCGATGTAACTTGCTGGTTCTCCTGGATCGTAAGTTCGATCGTCGCCATGCTGCTGACATCAGAAAAGTATCTCAATCGTCCTTCGAGTTTTTCGATCTCTTCGCGCACTCTCGCGAGCTCGTTTTCCACGGAAACGATATCTTTCAAATCATCAACGCTGCGATCGAGCAACTCGGCAATCCGTCCCTCTAATCGACGCTTGTTTTTGATCCTTGCTTCGTAATCATAAAACTGAGCGGTAACATCGTCTGCTTGTTCTTTCCGTGATTGAACATTTCCCAATGTACACGCCGTTCGCATGAAGCTTTGGTAGCTGACGATTGGGATTCGGACGTCCCATTCACCGGACCGATGTTCGCCTTGCATTCTGGACAGATTGGCTTGAGCGACATAGCCCTGATGTGATTCGATAGCCGCTGCCACTTCAGACTCAATTGTGTCAAATTTTTCGACCGAGATTTGAAGCTGTGCCGTGTAGACGATTTTTCGGTCGTTCAAAGTTCCCTGAGGTTGGTTCTGTTCTTGCGTAGAGGCCGTTGGCAATTCTTTTGAAGCCTTTGCGCGGAGCACTTGTTCTTCATGGCCACATCCGACCAGGCAAGCGGGCAAGAATAGCGCTGCAAATGCACAGACAATGAAATAGCCGAGCCATGAACAATGCCCTGATTTGCGATTTGATTTCCAGGTCAGCAATAATCCCATACCGTCTCGATTCAAAGCAACGCAAACGGGTAAGTTGATCTCTGCTTTTTCGATACGGACGCTGACCTTCATCCGTTCAAATGAATTTGAAAAAAAGTCTTGAACCGACACGACGTCGAGGAAGAGAAATCAGGGCATCCTTTGCGAGAAAACCGTTGATTGGCACATGCTGTTCAGATGGGGAGCAAGTCACAATGCTGAGCATGATCGGCGAAAAAAAAAGCCGCACGTCCCATTGCGGGACGGCGGCCAATTGAATCTTGCTTTTTTTAATCGCGTGGAATTAGTTATCCGGGCTTGCGTCATCGTCGCCACTAACGGCAATCGCAACGATGCCACCAATCAATCCCAGTCGCAACAATCGGCGTCGTCCACCGGCAGCACCGCCACCAACAAATCCGCCACCGCCGCCACCAGCTGATGGTGCGTAAGAGACGGCTGGCGTTGAAGACTGATAAGATGGTGCAGCCAAAACAAAGCTGTTGGTACCAGGACCAACTTGAACTCCTTGTACAGGCTCAACTGCCAATACAGGCGATGCACCAACGTACTCAGCAGCCGCGCCGGTGACTGAATACTTTCCAGGAGGAACGTTACCGAACGAGAAATTTCCTTTCTCATCGGCACGAACGGTTTTAACTTTGACTCCGCCGCGAATCAGCGTCATCACTGCGCTGACAGGCTTGTCTTCTTTGCCAACTTTGGCAACAACGTGACCGACGAATTTTCCGTCAGCATCCAACATGACTTTGGCAGGCTCTTCGACCTTTTTCACGTCTTTAGCAGTTGGCTGCTTCTTTACCAAATCTTGTGTTGTGTCTACTTGGGCGTTCGCGACGCTTGCAAAAGCGATTAAGGCGATCGCTAAAAAGGCAACGTTACGGATCATGAGATTTACCAGGTGCAAAACTTGTTGTGACTGTTAACTTTTGGGTCATCAAGCTGGAAGAGATTCGTCAACCAACTTGCAGGTTGTTCACCATTCACAGACATCGATCGATGATTTCTGTAAAGTAACAACCTACTTATTTCACGTAAGTCTACTAAACCGGAAGGCTGGCTCAATAGACTTTGCCGCCCGAATCGGCAAAAATTGCCTGAACGATCGCTCAAATTTGGCAAAACGACCGTTTCACTTGCATTTGCCGTACCAAATCCAGGGAGTTAATTAGCATGATTTGCGAAGTCTTAATTCGATCATTCGGGTCTCTCGACAGATCAATTTGAGGCAAATCGCACCAATCGACGCTTCTTGCCCGATCTTTCGTCGCTCAACCATCCCATGCCCAGACGTGTGGCCCTATTTGTATTGACCGCTTTAATCCTTGCCGCCCCATGGCCGGTAGCCGGGAATTTGCCATACGCGCGGTTGGGTTTTTTGGTGATGGGGCTTTTGGCTTTGCTTCTTGCCGTTGTGCCGGGTGACAAAAAACAGAAAACGCCGCGCCCTTTCTTGATGTGGTTGGTGTTGTTGCTGGGCATCGGATACTCTGCCGTTCAAGTGATCGACTTGGGGGTAGTTGGCTTGGATGGGCCATTGAACTATCCCAGCAAGATCGAGCCGCTACACACACAAGTTGCCGACGCACCCAATACGATTTCGATCTATCCGGCAGCTTCGAAAGGAAAATTGGTCGATCTGATTTTGGCCAGTCTGATCTTTGTGGCAACTTCGTTAATCGTGCGACGATCGACAAGCGTCCTTCGTGTGATGACCACCATCGCCATCGTTGGATCAGCCGCAAGTTTTTTTGGAATCTTGCAAGCGGTCTCTTGGAACGGCGAATTGTTTTGGCAATACGAACTGGTCCAGGGTGGACAAGTATTTGGTTCGTTCGTCAACCGAAACAACGCTGCTGGATTTTTGGTGATTTCATTTTGTTCGGCGCTTTTTCTAGTGACGTACTATTTGATCAACTGGCGCGAAGATCTGGAGCGCGAGCAGAGTCGGCCTGAGTTATCACGTCGTGTGGAACGACGACGTTCCAAAGTGTTTCAGGGCATCACGCGCTTGCTCGCAAAGACCGAACCAATCCACCTGTATGTTGGGTTGAGTCTGGTCACGATCATGGCAGGAATTCTGATGACACTTTCACGCGGTGGCGTATTGGCCATGGTCGCGTCAGGCTTGTTGGTTCTGGTTGTCAGCTTTTTGCAGAAACGCTTTCGAATCGCGGCGGCCATCGTGACAGTGATGTTGCTGATTGTCGCCAGTCGGTTTGTGGCTTTGATCGGGTTTGATGAAAAACTGATCGACCGTTTTGAGCAAATCAGCAAGCTTGAGCTGGATTCGACGCCCCGCCTGGCGCACTGGAGTGACATGATCCCCGTGATGTCGGAAACTACGTTGGGCACTGGAGGTGGAACTTATCGATACCTGTCACCCCAGTTTCAAACATTTGACTTCGATCGCATTTACGCGCATGCAGAGAATATTTACATCGAAACGCTGGTGGAACTGGGTTACCCGGGCGTCGTTCTGATCGGATTGGCAGTGCTTTTGTGTGTCATCAGCAGTACTCGTTTGATGCGATCTGACCAGGCCATCGATCAGTCGTTGGGGTTGTTTGGCTTGGCGACATTGTTGGGAACTTGCCTCGCTTCGGTGTTTGACTTCGGATTGTACCAACCCGCCAACGCAATTTTGATGGCAGTAGCCATGGGAGTTGTCGTGGCACGTGCCGGCGAGATTCGCCAAGACTCACAGAACAACAGCGTAGCGAAGCCAGCGCACATCCGACCGTTGCTCGCTTGGGTGGCTCTGTCGGTCGTCATCGTGTCGACGTGTTGGGCAACGTACTACGCGTACGGTTATGAATCGTATCGATGGGCAAGGCGAAACATAAATCTTGCCAAAGAACATAAAAACAGTGCTGACGCCCTTGTGCGAAAAAAGTCGCTTGCGGAGATGGAGTCTGCATTGGCAACGGCTGCCATGATTTGCCCAGACCTTGCGGGAGTAAGCTTTCAACAGGCTGAACTCAAAGTCCTTCGTTATCAGAAATTGAAATCGAAGGAGCTTCAAACATCCATCGAAGAATCACTTGAGCAACCTGGACTTGCGGAAAACCGGCGAGCAGTTTGGGAATCCTACACGCCAGAGAAAATCTGGACATCGACTTCTTTGCCGTCACTCAATCGCGAAATTTATGCAGCACTCAGGGAGGAAGATCAAATTGCACTTCAAGCCTTGACCCAGGGCGAAGAAGTTGGCGAGTACCTCCGTCCGGCCTATGAGCTATATCAAATCGCGAATCAACAGCGGTTCAATGATTCGTTGACCAATCTCCGGTTGGCCCAACTCGCAACGTTGGCCAATGACGTTGATCGTTCAACGGTTCTGGTCGACCAGCATCTGGAAATTGCTTTGGCGCGACCGTACCCAAGTGCACAAACGCTCTTCGATTGTGGATTGATTTACCTCAATTCTGGCGACATCGAAAAGGCGGTTGAATTGTGGTCCAAGTGTCTTCGAAAACCGATCGCGCGACGGTATGAACGACCCATCGTGGAATTGTCGATGATCGAATTGCCCATGCAGCCGTTTTTTGAACGCGTTTTGCCGCAGAATCCGACTGTATTGCTTCGCGTCGTCAAGAATTACTTTCGCGACCCTGAGTTGATCCTTCCAAAAAGACTGTTACTGATACATACTGATCGGGTAATTCATGGATTGGAAAACGAACTCGCGCCCGGCGAATTTTATTACTTCCTGGCCGAGACGGCACGGCTTAGCGACCAGTTTGATGTCGCTGCCGAGCGTTACCAAAAGGCATTGAAGCATGAACCGCGACAGACCATCTGGCGGTTTGAATACGCGCGATGTTTGCGGGAAACTGGAAACTACGCGGCAGCGATCGAGCAGCTACAAAAATGCGCACTCGACAAAAGCCCCATCTTCCCTCGCATCAAGCCTCTGATTGAACGGATTCAGAACCAACAGAATCAATTGATTCAACCATCCAGCCAAGCCACAGACCAGCTTAACTCGGACTGAACATCCCTACTCCTTCCTGAAACGATTCAAATTTCACCGCGGTCGGACGTTTGTCTGATTTAAACTCAAGTCGATCGCTGTGCCAACTGGATTCGCAATATGTCACTCATCAACGTGGATTATCCAAACAATACACTCGGTAACCAACAGGCGAATCAAAAGCCAACTGTCGCCGACGCGCAACGAGCTACCGGTTACAACCTCGATCTATTCGAGTTGATTAAGCGCAAGTTTCGTGTGATCAATTTCTTTTTGATCCTCGGTGTCGCTCTCTCGCTCGTTTATTATTTCCAGTCGCCCAAGCTCTACACATCCACAGCCAGAATCGCTGTTGACGAAAAAGTTGCGCCGTCCATGAATGGCAACGAATCGGATGGATTCACCTCGGAAGCCCCCATCGATCAATATTTGGTCAGCTTGAAGAGTACCAAGATCCTTAAGCCGGCCGCAGAACTTGGAGAATTTGACAAACTCAAAACGTTCGAAGAAGCAGAAGATGTGGTCGCCTATTTGCGTGACAGCAAAACCACCTATACCGTCAAACCTGCCGATATCAAGTCGGACTCTGGCTACATCAAGCTCACCTTTGAAGGTCCTAACCCGAGTGAGTGCCAAAAGGTGCTTGAGTCGATCATCACGTCTTTTGAAAAACACATCCTGTCGACGACCGAGATCATCGGTGGAGAGTCCGCTGAGTTGTACGCACAATGGCATGAGAACAGCGATGTCAAGCTTCGCAAAGTCGAAGAAGACATTCAGGGGCTGGTTTCGCGTCCGGAACTGTTGACCGTCGAAGGTCGCGTCGTCAACCCACATCAAATGCAGTTGACGATGATGTATTCGGACCTCCATGAACTACGTCGGGAACGCACCAAAGCGATCGCCAGAATTGAGACGATCAAAAAGGACGTCGCTGAGGGCAAGAACATGGACAACCTTGTCGTTGAAATGCTACGTGACAGCGGCGATAAATCGTTCGGAGCTTACGTCGCGACTCACGATCAGTACCTTGAACTTAAAGTAAAAGAGCAAGATCTACTCAGCCAGTTCGGCACCGATCACCCGGATCTGAAGAATATTCGAAAACAGATCGAGATGGTCGATCGGATGCGACTGCAGGAACTCTCTGCCTTGCGAGCCAACAAAACCACGGACGGCGACGCGGATGCAATCGCGAAACAAGACACGATCGTTGCGGATTTTCTCGACAGCATGAAACACAAAATTGATTTGATGGATGCTGAAGAAAAAAGCATGCAAGAATCGATTACCGCTGAGCAAACAAAATCGAGCACCGTTGCCAAATTGGTCGAACGACTTGGCGCCAAACAACGCGAACGAGAGCGTCTGGAATCCAACATCAATGACATCCAAGCTCGCATGAGTCAGATCGACGCGTACAAAAAACATCTTTGGCGAACCGTCCAGGTGGCGGATCCACCCTCAAAGGCTCAACAGTCCGCTCCGAGTCTTCCAATCAGTCTCGCCGCAGGACTCTTCCTGGGTGGATTGTGTGGCTTGGTGTTTGCCGGACTGAAAGACATGGCAGAGAAGACGTTTCACTCGTGCGACGAAGTTGGCGAATTGCTCGATACGCGTGTGATTGGACACATCACCCAATTTCCAAGACTACGTCCGAACAAGAAAAGTGTTCCGTTTGCTGAGGTGACTCCGGAAATCATGACCTTGCATCAACCGGCATCTCAATGGAGCGAATCGTATCGCGCGATTCGAACGGCGATCTTCTTCCAGTCGCAACAGTCGGGAGCGAAGATTATCCAGATCAGCAGTCCGGTTCCTGGTGATGGTAAGTCGACGACCATCTCAAATCTTGCCGTGTCCATCGCACAATCGGGGCGAAGCGTGCTACTGATCGATTGCGATATGCGAAAACCAGTTCAACACAAACTGTTCGGACTTGGCAACGACGTTGGCATCAGTTCGGTCATTAACGGAGAAGCTGAACCGAAAGATGCGGTCAATGTTGTGCTGCCGGAATATCTATCGATCGTGACTTCCGGGCCCATCCCGGTCAATCCAGCGGAACTGTTGACCTCGGCACGTTTTGCAGCGATCTTGCAACACTACAGTGAGCAGTATGATTTCGTTTTGGTCGACACACCTCCTGTTTTGGCAGTGACCGACCCAAGCATTGTTGCAGGGCACGTTGATATGATGCTCTTGGTGATGAAGATTCGCAACGGCGTCCGCACCGATTCCTATCGTGCCAAAGAGATTCTCGATTCGACAGGGGTCGAACTGGGCGGCATCGTGATCAATGGATTGAAACGAAGCGACCAGAAATCGTACACATACTCAGGCCAATACGGATACAAAACGTATGGCTACGTCGATCAGCATCCAGAAAACACTCGCCGACGATCGTAGACCTTGCGTCTATTGCCTGACGGTAGGGATTATCACTTCGAAGCAGAGCCCGTAAATGCGAAGGGATAACAAAGCGTTGGACCGAAGCCGGTTCGCCGTTATGATTTGTCTTCGCGGGGATGTTGCTTCGCACCATTTGATCCCCGCTCGACCAGATTCAATCAAATCTGGCGGCTTAGACAACTTGAACGTTATCCAGCTAGGGTCGAGGGCAGAGCGTCGTGCAGTTTAAAGTCCTCCACCTCTTTCTTGCGTTAACGCTAACGGCGCTTGCAATTTGGCTGTTGCTGAATTTTCGTGGTATCGCAATCTTGATTTCCGTTGCATTGATACCCGCGATTTTCACAACATTTATGGATTCACGAATGCAAAGGTTCGCATCGATGTTTCGCCGTCGATTCGCGAGGCAATTCTGCACGTTGGCGTTAACGCCGATCTTTTTTCTGATTTACTTCCTGAGCGCAGGTCCCGCCATCTATCTGATGCAAACGTATTTGACGCCAAACCCGAATGATCCCTTACAAATCTGTGTTTTTGCTTTCTATCAACCACTGTTCAGCGAAACTCAGAATCCAATGAATCCCATAGTCGATTGGTACATTTCGAAATGGGTAACGCCTTAACGGCGCGTTGGTATCGCGCCAGACATGCTCGACTTCGATTGGCTGAGTCACGATGATTGCGTGTCCGAATCACTCCGCGTGCTAGATAACCATTAAGAATTTGACATCGCGTGGATGAAGAGCGGTAGCTGTTGTGGTTAATGGTTGGGGGTGCGAAGAAGCGTTCGATTTGAGCGTTTCAGCCGATGCTAAAATTATTTGTTCAACAATGGCATGAACGCGGAGCCGCCGACAGCGCGTTTTCAAATGGAGCATCAACCGCGGCGGCCCGGTTATGCCTGTCGTTATCCACCGCTACTCAGGCACTTTCGGAAACTTTTCTTCGCTTAGCCATATGGTACAATGAGTATGTATCTCTACCTCTAGTGGTAATTCAATGCCAATCGAAATCGAATCGCTCAGTATCTCGGAAAAACTTGCGCTGGTTGACCGAATCTGGTCTTCATTGCATGCCGACCCAGACAGCGTCCCTTCACCAAGCTGGCATGAGCCACTTTTAAAAGAGCGGCTGAGAAGGCTCGAGTCCGGCGAGGCTACAACTTCGCCACTCTCAGAGGTTAAGGAACGAATGGAAAATCTTGGTGATTAGTGTTTACCTTTCGTCCGATGCCGAGCATGACATCGAGGACGGAGCAAAGCATTACGAGAATAAAGAATCAGGCCTTGGGTCCTACTTTAGATCCAGCATTCTTGCTGACCTTTCCTCTCTAGAACTGCTAGGAGGTACTCATGCAATCAGATTCAATCTTCATCGGAAGATGTGCAAAGTCTTTCCCGTTTGGATCTACTACCGCATGGACACTCCGACTTCGCTCACTGTGGTGGCACTAGTTGGCCAAAGGCGTGGAGATGAGTATATTGAGACACGCTTGGGTGGCGGATAAAAAACTATTAAGAATTTGACATCGCGTGAATGAAGATCGATGGCTGTTATGGTTAATGGTTGGGAGTGCGAAGAAGCGTTCGATTTGAGCAGCTCAGCCGATGCTCAAATTATTTGTTCAAGATGCCCGCAGCGGCAGGGTCACCATTGGATTTTGGCCCGTGCTTCGTCTGCTTGCAAATCGTTCGCCCGTTACCCGTGATTTCTATCGTTACGCGGGCTCATCGTCTCTTGGGTGTCGCGTATTCCTTCGGCTGATTAACGCGGTCTGTTCTCGTTCATGTGCGCGGTCGCTTTTCGGCCATTGCTCAGCCCGATTCATGGTCTTCTTTCACATCTCAGCCAGTTGTTCGGTCAGTTTTTTGGCCACCGATTTACACGGATGAACACAGATGGTTGTCTGCTGATCGATCGTGATGTTGTGGGGTCGCGGTTCGGTCCTCCGGTTCTTACTCCATTGCGCCGGCTCTTTTTTAAAGTTGCTCCAAACGATTCAACGTTGCTTCACACGGAATGTTTGAATCCCACGCATACCGGGGCGTTTGGCCCAGTCGACTTGGTCGAGTGGAAAGTCGATTTCAAAATCTGGCCACGCTGTCAACAGCGTCTTCAATGCCCAGTACGTTTCAGCTCGCGCCAGTTTAATCCCGAGACAAGTATGCGGGCCGCTGCCGAATGACAGGTGATAGTTCTGTTCACGGTCGATCTTGAACGAATCGGGGTCTTCAAAACGAGCTGGATCATAGTTGGCACTGGCGAGTAGCGGCGTCACGGTTTCGCCTCGCTTGAGTGCCTGCCCAAAGAACTCAGTATCCTTGGAAACGAACCTCGGCTTGGCAATCTGGATCGGCGAGTTGTAACGCAACACTTCTTCGATGAATGCATCGCAACGTGACCAATCTGATACCAATTGCGTTCGCACTTCTGGAAGCTGGGCCAACGTCAGCAGACAGTTGCTAATTAAATGGACAGTAGTTTCATGACCTGCAACAAATAACATGAAGACCATCGCCAGCAGTTCATCCTCCGAAAGTGATTCCGCGTCCGTTTGCACAGCGACCAATTCGCTCATCAATCCCTCACGAGGTCTTTTACGGACCTCTGGGAATTGGTTGCGCAGGTACTTGATCATTTTTGACGCGCCGCTCGCCATGCGAAAGAGATCCAGAATCCCCCGAAAGTTGGAAAACGGCGCAAACCATTTTCGAAACAAAGGCCGATCGTCAAGCGGCACGCCGAGCAATTCACAAATCACGGTCAACGGAAAGGGGCGAGCGAATTCGTCAACCAGATCGACGCTCCCTTCGCGGCTGCCAATCGTTTTCACGTTCGTGAATTGTTCCTCGGCAAGTTGCTCCAAACGCGATGACATGCCGTCGATGTTTCGTCGCGTAAACGCTTGATCGACCAAACTTCGGAGCCGTCGGTGTTCGTCCCCGTCCTTGGCAACCATATTGTTGGTCAGCACGCGAATCGATCTCGGCAAAACGTACTGGATCCAACCGAAAGAGCTGCGTCCAGCGTTTTTGGAATCTCGCACGAAGCGCGAATCGTCACGCAAAACTTGCGTCACGGCATCGTAAGTTGTCGCGGCCCATCCTTTTCCGATCAACGGAAACTTCATACGGATCAGCGCACCTTGACTGCGAAAGTCCGCAAAGACCTGCCATGGATCATCGTAATACTTGGCCGAGCCAAATTCAAATCGATTGAGTTGGCTTGATGGCATCGTCGCGTCCTGTCTATAGGAGCTTCTGTTGCGAAGACTATTTCAGTTCTTTGATGTAAAGATTCCGAAACCGATACGTTTGACCTTTTTCGCCATGATGTTGGATTGCAATGAAACCGGACGCATCGACGTCATCGCGAAGATTGGTCGTTTCAACTCCATTGACGCGGATCACAATCTGATCGCCCTGACATTTGATCTCGTAACGATTCCAGTCGTTTCGTTTTAGTGCGTCGCGGACCTCAGGTTTGGCAAAATGGGCTTTGGATTCTTCCTCATACTCAAGAAACTTCTTTTCCGAGCGACCTTGAGTGCTGGGCCAAATCCACTTGCGTCGGCCTTCATCGTACAAGCCACCTGACCAACGTCGATCAGAGCCATCGCATTCAGCTTGGTAGCCAAACACTTTGTTGGGTTCGACGTGACATCGAAGCATCACACCTGAGTTCGCTTTTCCCTCGGGGAGCTTAATGTCGACGACCAACTCAAAATCGGAGTACTCGTTTTTCGTGACCAGGAAAAATTTCTTGTTCGCGGTCAAATGAATTTCGTCCCCGACGACTTCGGCTTGTCCGTACTTGTAGGGGTTTCGCCAACCATTGAGATTTTTACCGTTAAACAGTGGCTTGAATCCCTGGCGAGTCAGCAGTTTCGCCGTATCCGCTGGATTTCTTCGAGTGAAATTGTTCTGCGTCGAAAGCGACCAATTGTCCGTTCGAAACAACGACGCCGGGAGTCCCGCTGAATTGACAAGATTGGCGTCGGTTGGATTTGAGGCCCAAGCGTAGCGAGCGGCAACCGGCTCGGGAACGTCATCTGCCGTCAAGTCAACTTGATTCGTTCCCACGATCTCGGCTTTCGCCCAGAACCACTTTTGATCTTTGCCCGCGATTTCAAATCGTTTCAATGGACCGCCGTCCCGAGATTTCAATCCATCACCGACATCATCAAACTCGACCAAAACGTGATTGGCTTTAATTTTGTGCCCTTTGTACAACGGACTGGCAAACGCTTTGAGCGATTTTCCATAATGCTGTCCAAGTGCTAACAATGCCAAACGGTCCCCGACATCACGTTTATTTTTTGGGTGAATGTCGTTGGCGGCACCGATGTCATTGGCAATCGCGATTCCACACTTGGGTACGTTTTGCGCGACGAGTGTCTGCGCGTGTTGTAGCTCCGCCCAACTATCTGCAATTCCCGGCTCGGTCGTTGCTGCTTGGAAGCTGGCCAGCTGCACAATGTAGAATGGAAAGGGTTGCCCCCAACGTTGACGCCAATCTTCAATCAGCGCCGTTAACAGTGATTGGTACTGCACCGCGCGATTGCGATTGGCTTCACCTTGATACCAGATCGCACCGGCAATTGAGTACTTGTGCCACGGCGCAACTTTCTGGTTGTAAATGGCTGCAGGATAATTCGGATCCAACTTTGGTTGAACTTGCAGCTGTGGTCGTCGAGGCAGCTTTACTTTCTCACCAGTCTGTTTCATCTTTGCGCGAAGGCTGGTAACTTTTTCTTTCCAAACCGTCATCGCTTTGTCATAACGCGACTTTGCCTTTTCGGCATCGTAACGCTTGTCGAGCGAGTTCCACTCGTCGATCAAGGGCAACGCCGCGCCAGTCGTCTTCAGTTTTTCAAGGCTGGTAAAAGCTTCGACCGGTTTGCCACCCCATGATGTATCGATGAGTCCAATCGGTACGCCCAGTTCTTCGTTCAGTTTTTTTCCAAAGTAATAACCAACGGCAGAAAAACCTTTGGCGGAGTCGGGTGTCATCCGCATCCACTTACCACCACAGTCGGATTGAGGTTTTAGCGCCGTCGCCGAATCTGTTTTAAAGAAACGGACATTCGGAAGATCAGCTTCTTCGTATTTCGGATTTTCGGTGGCTGACAAACGAAACGCCATATTGGATTGGCCTGAGCACATCCAGACTTCGCCGACCAGAATATCACTGACTTCGATCGATGCATCGTTCGACGAAATCTTCATTTTTGACGGCGTTGCAGAAACGTTAAAAGGTCCCAGCTTCGCCGACCACTGACCGTCCTTGTCAGCTTCTGTCTTGGTCGTTTTGCCGGCAAACTGAATGGAAACGTTTGCGTTTGGTTGTGCCATTCCCCAGACGCTTGTCTTGCTGCCATGTTGGAGCACCATATGGTCACTGATTGGCGCCGCCAAACGAAGCGTCGATTCTTGGGCTGATACTTTCGTCCAAGAACTAATGAACAGTGATACCAAGACAGCGGCAACCAGCCATTGAGCTGCGCGACATCGGAAAACATCAAAGTAAAACATGGCGATTCCAGGTAAAGTTGGTAAATCGATCAAGGATGGAAAATGCGATTTTAGCAAGCCTCACCCCAACAATCACGTTTGCGTTGGAAGAGTCTGGCTTGAAAAAATTGGTTGAGCGATAACGCTCGGAATATTGTTGTCAGTCGATACAAAAAAGTGTCGAATCGGTTCGAATCAACAGCTGCCCGTTCGCGATCGCCGGGGTCGCACTGGACGATTCGCCCAAACTAAATTTACTCACGGCATCAGATTTTTTATCCGCGTCTAACACCAAGAGCTCGCCCGAATCGTCAACGACATAGATCAACCCATTCGCCGAAACGGGTGATCCGGAGAACCCGTCGGCCATTCGTTTTTCCCAAACGAGTTTCCCTGTATCCAGTTCGAAACAACGAACGATTCCTTTGTCGGTAAACAAATACAGTTGTTCATTGACCGCGATCGGCGTCGGCACATAGTTGGCTTTTTGAATGGAGTAGGCCCGTGTCGGTTCACGCTGCGAATCGGAATTCATACGAGCCGCGACCAGATAATTTCCACCACCGCCAGAGCCACAACTTCCCAACAGCAGATCACCTGCACAGACCATCGAAGCGACGGTTCTCATTCGAAACGGTTCAGTGGACCAAATCAACTTGCCCGTTGTTGGATTCAGGCCAAAAAAGCCATCACCTGTATTGCAACTTACCAGCAGCGGTTCGCCATTTTCATTCTTTACAATCGCGGGCACCGCGTAACAAGCGCGTGTGGTCTTGAGAGGCGTACGCCATTGTTCATCTCCGTTCTCGCACGACAGGGCGATGACGTGACTCGATCCAGGTTTGGCTCCACGTCGTACACGGTCAGCTTGCTGAGAATGAAACAGGATGACTTGGTCGTCATAAACGATTGGGGAAGCTCCGTAGCCATGCTGTGATTGAAAATAGCCGAGATCTTTTTTCCAGACCACGTTCCCATCATGGTCGAGCGCCACCAGTTGACTCGATTTTGAATCCGCGAACGTCACGTAAACATGTTTATCGTCGACGGCCGGTGTGCTGGAAGCGAAGCTATTGAGTCGATGCACGCGAGGCGGATCGAGTTCAAACGGTGTCTGCCAAATGGACTTGCCGGTTTGCAAGTCGATACCTTCAACGATCAACTGTTTATCGTGATAACTGGTAAGAAAAAGTCGCTCTTTCCAGATCACTGGTGAACTCGAACCCGTGCCGGGCAGTTTCAGCTTCCACTGCACATTTTCTTCTTTAACTTCCTTTGGAAGTGAATCATCGCCAGAAAGCCCAGTGCCATTGGGGCCACGAAACCGAGACCATTCCTCTTGTGCCATTCCTTCGGCGAACAGCATCGCTGCCAATGCGAAGGCCATCACCAAGATCGAGAGTTTAGGAAACGCAGTTTGCGTCAAATTCGAATTCGATTGATACTTCTGATAAAAGTTCATGGCATCCAAGTGATAAAAATCGATTGAGTAAGCACCAACATCGCAATCGTTAGTTTAAGTATATTGAGGAACTCGTTTGCACCTTTGTTGGCCACAATTGAGTTTTGTTGCAAAAATGAGCCCAAAAAATTGTTCATGTTTATCCAGGAATCGAGTCCCATGGCGATAGCGCGAATCCAAACGTACTTGCTCAAAATCATTCCTTGCCTGTTGGCAATTTCGATCGCCGCGGTCTCTTCCGAGCGTTGTTTTGCCCAACAGGATTTTGAGCATGAAGCAGGAATCAAGAAACTGGTGCAACCGTACCTCGACGCCAACAAGTTTTCTGCTGCATCGTTGGGCATTTCTTATAAGGGGAAACAGTATTTTTTGAACTTTGGAAAGCTTGATGGACAGTCGACTGACGCACCGACTGCCAACACGATTTACGAAATTGGTTCCATCAGTAAAGTCTTCACAGGGATCCTGCTCGCGGATGCCGTCGAACAGAAACAGCTCAAACTATCGGATACGTTGGGATCGCTTGTGGAGGGGCTGAACGAAAGCAATCCGGACGTTGGCGCAATTACACTCCAACAACTTTCCAATCATGTTTCCGGGCTGCCACGGATGCCGAACAACATGCGACCTTCCGACTTGAACAATCCCTATGCGGACTACGACCGCGACAAGATGCTCAGCTTTCTCAAGTCGATCGACGACCTGAAAACCAAACCAGGGGAGAAACATTTGTACTCCAATTATGGAGTCGGATTGTTGGGTGACCTGATTTCAACCAAACTCAATCAGCCGTATGACGAAGTGTTACAGTCACGACTGACAGGCCCTTTAAAAATGAGTGACACGTTCATTGATGTTCCTGGGGACCAGTTACAACGATTTGCAGAACCGCATTACAACTCTGGGGCAAAATCCTACCGGTGGTCTTTTCAGTCGATGGCTGGAGCGGGTGGGATTCGCAGCACGACTCGGGACATGGTTCGTTTCATCGATGCCAATCTGAAGCCGCCAAGTCAACCGGTTGGCAAAGCAATCGAGTTGGCCTACTCAAAACATCTCGACCCCGCACCCGAACACCGTGGCATGGGGTTGGGTTGGATGATTGCTGGAGATGGCGACACTCGATTCCATGGCGGGCAAACCGGTGGCTACCGATCGATGATGCTGGTCAGTCGACGTCACAATATCGGCGTGGTCTGGCTGTGTGACACCGCAGGGAGCGAAACACATATCCTTGCCGAGAACATTATCCAATTGATGATGGGGATGAACGTCAAACCGAAATCGTTCGAATCTGAATTTCAAGCTGACGAGAAGGTCGTGAAACGATTGGCCGGTAAGTATCAGCTCTTTCCCCAAACAGTCATAGAAGTTTTTGCCAACGGGAATCAACTGAGCGTCCAGCTGACCAAGCAGTCCACGATGCCCGTGTTTGCCGAATCCAATCTGGTGTGGAATTACAAAGCGGTTAAGGCGCAGCTGGTGTTCGAATTGCCAGAAGACGAGAACAAACCGGCTACTCAGGTCACGCTAAAACAAAATGGCCGTGTGATGCCGGCGAAACGAATTGAGGATTAGTCGCCTATCAGCGAAACCCTTTGTTTTGCTTACGCTTCCCAAGCGAATGACCGAGCCGCCAAGCTGCAAAGGCAGATTGCCGAAATTGGCAGAAAGAACGAACGACGCCAGACCAACAGATGCCGCGTCGTCGGACGCTGCTCAAAGAGTCCTTACTTTCTGCTGCCGTGTTGAAGTCGAAACCAACGATGTGTCCGTTGTTGAGCAGGCTGCTTCGCCAGTTTTCGATTGCGTGTGAGCTACGCCACTTGTCAATGTTGAACATTCGAAGGCTGCCCGGCACGAGCGTATTTTGGTGAAAATGGGCACGCTGAAACCGCTCAGTCGATCATCCGGGGCCTCAATCGAACGTGAATCGGATTGGTGGCGACGCGCGGTTGATGATTCATCTATAATGTCTGTCGTCGTTGACTGGCAAACGGCAGGGCAAGAATCAAAAAATCCTGTTTCGATGTAGTTTGGCATACAGCCTGTTGGGCGGCGGACGGACATACTAATTTAGGTTTAGAAACCATTTCCACCTTCCATTTGGCAGACTGATTCCAACGAATGACGGCTGATCAAAACCAAGACTTATGGGATGTTTGTCCACCCGGGCTCCTTCACGAAACGGCAAGTGCCGTACCGTCACCGCAACGCTTCGGATGGCTGATGGGAACGATGATGGCGTTTGCCGTTATCGGAGTCTTTCTTTTCGTCAACTATTCGAATCGAGCTGTCCCCGAGCCTGAACCGCAGACAGTTGATTGCCAGATCACTCGCGAAAATATGATGGCGTTTGTCAGGTACGAAATCAAAGACTGTTCATTTTCGAAAAAGCTTGGTTGCCACATTCGTCACTGTCCTGAGTGTTACAAAGCTTATTGCAAAGCTCGTTGCTCATTGAAACAAAGCGAGCGTCCTCAGAAGGTTATTTTGAAACCGACTCGGGCAACCCAGATCCCGTAGCGATGATGACTGTTGCCAGGCACTCACTCGCTCGGCAAGTCAAAGCTTCTGGCCGACGGCTGAGTCAGCTTGATTTGAACTGAATTCAATGATCGATCCATCATCCGAATCAAAGTTTGAAAAGCTGCGACCGTCTGAATGGGATCGTATTCTTGAGCGAGCAGAATTCTGCCGGCACTACCTGATTCGAGCCATCGCCAGCGTCTTGATTCCAGTCGGGATTGCCTATGTGGGGATCCTGGTCCTTGCCTTGGCAACATGGCCTGGCTTCGTTGATTCGTTTACGTCACGGGCGCCGCTGCCAATGATGGTGATTGGCAGTATCAGTGTCATGATGCTGGTTGGATTTTTAGCAAGCATGTTAGCGATTGTTGTCGTGATGTTTTTGACAGCGACGACCAACGAATTGATTTCGTTGCGAATGTCGATTCTGATTTTTGGCGGATTGGCATCGGTAATGATCATCGTGCCGTGGACGGCTGTTTTGATTTCCATCCAGAGCGCCCTTTCGAAGCTGGGACTGGGGGCGGGAATTGGCGTGGTGATTGGAGCCATTCTAATCGGCCAAACGGGAGCATTGCTCAGCCCCGTATATGCGGAATTGGCTTCCCAGCCGAGGCGTCCCATGCGTTGGTCGGTGGCTCAACTTTTCGTTTTAGTGACGTGGGTCGCTGCTGGATTCTTGCTGCTGCGAGTCATTCGGTGGCTGGGGTGGAACTTCGACGATTTGAAATTGTTCGTCGTTTTTCTGGTCGTTCAAACCTTTACCACGATCTGTTTTGACTGGGGACATTCCATTTGGTCCCGCAACAGTTCATAAAATCGTGGGCCTTACGTTGTTGCAAACATGGATCGACTTCTTTAGCCTTTTATTGAGGCACGATCAGTGCATATTGAATGTCGGGTCTGATCACTAAACGCCGTCGGTTCTGACGCTAGTGAGACGCAAAACCGCTTGGAGCTAACTTATGATTATCTACGGTTCACGTGGAATCTCTTCAGAAGTCGAACCTGTCAATTTCTTCTGCCCGCAATGCGGCTGCAAGCAAGATGGCAGAATCATGCAAGTCAGAAACTACTTTACGTTGTACTTCATTCCGCTGATTCCGTTGAACGTACACGGTCGATACATCGAATGCCCTGCTTGCCGAGGCACCTATAACGAAGAAGTTCTGGCGTTCAGTGAAGAGCAGGACCAGTTCACGCAGAACGAGCGACTGTTGCGGGTCATGGTCATGGCGGCACTCGCCGATGGCGTTGCCGATGAAGGGGAGCGGTCCGCGATCAACCGACAATACAGCGAAATTTCAGGTGTGCCTCTATTGGCAACCGACTTGGAAACTGAAATTCAAATGGCGCAGCAATCTGGAGCGGACTTGAATCAGTACGTCGGTTCGTTTGCCAATGAGTTGTCGGATCAAGAGAAAGGGATCCTTGTCAAAGTTGCCTATCACACGATGGTTGGCTCCGGCGGACTCCAAGCAGGTCACAAGCAACAGCTCTCTCAGTTGGCAGCCACGTTGGAGATCCCCAAACCGATGTACATGGATCTGTTGAAACAACTTAGCGGCCAAGCTTAACGGCATGTCTTCTATTGCCAAGACAACGACCACTCAATATTCAACCGCCAGATACTGGGCGATTGTTCTGGTCGGTTCATTCCTCCATGCGATGATCGTGATCATTCCCGCTTGGTGGCTGATGCCTGTCAACGCTTGGCCGATTTCACTGTGGTCATTTTTTGCATCTGTGATCTTGATGGGAACTCTGGAGAGTTGCTTGGCGCCGCCCAAGACAGGACCTCCGGACGCGGTCGAGGACCCGTTGGCGATCCGTATCGCAGGGATCGTTGGCCTATCAATTGTTGTCTTATTTTGGTGTGCACAGTTTGAAGCCGTTTGGACAGGTAATGGCCAATCGATGAACTGGCTCAACTTCGTCGGTGCCGGTTTCATGATTGGTGGAGCAGCCCTTCGCCTTTGGGCCATCGCAACGCTGGGGCAGGCGTTCGTCAGTGACATTCGGAAGGATGGTCCACGAGTCACCAGCGGACCTTATCAATGGCTCCACCATCCCGGTGAGATCGGCATGCTGTTGTTTGTGCTCGGCGGTATCGTCTCATTAGGTGCCTATGCGATGGCATTGGCCGCAGCATGTCTGCTGACTCCCATTTCGTTGTGGCGAATGCGACGCGAAACGCGCTTGTTCGAAAAGTGAACGGTCGGCAGCAAAGCGCGACTACGTTTTCAGGTCGGCCTCAGTCCCAATCGGCAGCGAAATCGAAAATTGACTCCCCTCGCCAGTTTCACTGGTGACCGTAATATCGCCACCATGTTTTTCGATGATCGTCTTGCAGAGCGAGAGTCCGATTCCAAGTCCGCCCGTCTCACGGCTTCGTTCTTTGTTGACTCTGTAAAAACGATCGAACACTTTATCCAATTCATCAGCTGGAATCCCTTCGCCGGCATCGCAAACACGCAGGATGGCATTCTGGTCATCAACACTCAACGAGACTTTAACGATGCCTCCAGCTGGACTGTAATTGATCGCGTTGGCCAACAAGTTATTGATCACACTGCGAATCTGAACGTCATGTGCCCGGACAACCAACGAAATGGCATCTTCAGACAGCGTTATATCTTTTTCCCTGGCGACCCATTCGAAGTTCTCGATCTCTTGCTGAATCATCACGCCCAGATCAAAACACTTTCGTTGCTCGTCGATGTTGCCTGAATCAACACGCGCCAACAGCAGGAGTGATTCGACCAATTGGTTCATCCGTTCAACTGCACGAACACAAGTCTTGAGTGTCCGTTGGTACTCTTCTGGAGTTCGGGTTTTCGACAAGGCCAGCTGTTGTTGCATTTGCAAAATTGCCAGAGGCGTTCGCAATTCATGTGATGCATCGGCCGTAAATTGCCGCTGCCTTTCGATCGCCGATTCCAATCGTGAAAAGGTCTTGTTCAGGGTTTGTGAGAGCTCAACAAATTCAAGATCCATTTCATCAACATCGATACGACCGTCCAACTGGCTCTCAGAGATTTCACCAGCGACCCTGGTGATCGCTCCGATGGGTCGAGTCGAACCACGGGAAAGCAACCATCCTCCACCCAAGCCCAGCACCCAGGTCAGACATCCGGTTGCAAAGATCCACCATCCGGTGCGCTGTAAGTGACCGAGATCGCGACCAATGTCACGACCAACTAAAACCGACGTTCCCAGGTTTGCGGGAGCGAACGCCTCCAAGCGAATTCCGTTTTGTCGAAAACGGATCGACAACTCCTCAACCTCGACGTTCACGTCGTCTGTCACATTCAGTTCACCCGGAAACACGGCGGGAAATTCGGCGGCTGAACCGATTGAACTCTTGACGGGAACTCCGTCGCCAACCCAGATGCAAAAGTACGCTTTGTCATGTGCTTTTCGCCCGCCTGGTTCATCGTAAGGAGATGCCGGCAACGTCAACGCTTCATCAAGCTCAGCATTTCGTCGTGCAATAAAGTCAAGATGGGATCGGCCAAACATCATGCTCAACCAGTTGCCGGGCGGACCAAAGCGTCCCGATTCATCCGGACCGCGTCTTGGTGGTTGTTGCGGGGGCGGTTGCTGTAGCGGCAACCCAGGTCCCGGAACCATCATGGCCTGTTGGATCGTTTGCTGAGGAAGCTTTTCCCGTCCCACTCGGACGATCAGATAGTCGACCAATTTGCGTGGCGATACCGAGTTCAGTCGACTGACCATCACAGCGACCTGTGTTCTCAATTCCTCCTGACAGGAACGCAACACACTGTTGCGCTGTTGAAGATACAGCACCGAACCAAACGCGATGATCACGACGGCAAGAATCAACGCATTCCACAATTGAATCCGAACTCTTAAAGATCTAATCATAAACAATGTAACCCTCGCCGCGTCGAGTCGATACAAAGTCCTTGCCCAACTTGGACCGCAACCGCGAAACGTAAACGTCGATCATGTTGGACATGGAATCATGCATTTCATCAAACAGGTGATCATAAATCATCGTTCGAGTCACCAGTTTGTTCCGATGAACGATGAGCAACTCGAGCAGTCGGTATTCGCGCGCTGTCAATTCAATTCGCGCGCCAGACTGAAATACCTCGCGTGCGTTGGTATCGATTGAGAGTCCCTTAATTTCGACAATCGGATCGACTTGGCCCGCGCTGCGACGAATCAACGCTCGCATTCGGGCCAGGAGTTCGGCCAATTGAAACGGTTTTACCAAGTAGTCATCGGCGCCCGTATCAAGGCCAACGACTCGGTCTTCAACGGCATCTTTCGCGGTCAGGATGAGCACGGGAGTTTGTTTCGCTCGGCGCAGCTCGCGCAATAGTTCCAATCCAGAAAGTTTGGGCAGCATTAAGTCCAGAACCATCGCATCGTAATCCCGCAATTGAGCCTTACTAAGTCCAAGCTGCCCCTCTTCGGCTTCATCGACCGCATACCCATCCTCTCGCAAGGCTTGACAAATCGCGCTGCGTAGATCGGGTTCATCTTCAACTACTAGAATTCGCAACGGTGCACCATTATCAAGGATCGTTGATGGAAGGCATCCAATTCTTGGTCCTGTTGAATTCCAGTCAACCTTTCGTTTGATCATAGGTTAGCAGCCCAACCTTAACGTGACATGAATCCGCGATCAGCTCATTCAGCGCTCCATGCTAAACTCTCAAAATGATCTATTTTTCCGGCAGTCGGTTCACTTTCTATTAAGGTTCGCTTCCTACAATTCGACCAAACGCCGTGTTAGATGAGCCTGACCAGCCGAAGCTAACGACTCGACTGGTCTCATGGTAAACGACAAATTCGAGCCAAAAGGAAATTGGATGTATCGTAATATCAACCTGCCGATTCGCTTCTGCATAGCAGCTTGCTTGTTATCGATTGGTGCCTTCCTCTTCAACGGAAGCTGCAACGCTCAATTTGGATTCGGTGGTCCTCCCGGTGGCGGCCCTGACGCACCCGATATCGAATTGGTCAAAGACTTTGATGCTGACGACGATGGTGTCCTGAACAACAACGAGCGAAAAAAAGCGCGTGCATCGTTGCGATCAACCAACCGCGGGCGTGGCGGACCGCCGGGATTCGGAAGAAACGCTCAATCGTCCGGTGGCAAGAACGGTCCCAAAGTCAGACCCGCGGATGTTCAGCATTATCCCGATGCTCAACTGTATGAACCCTCGGTATTGCGAACCTTTTTCTTGACGTTTGAGAGTAAAAATTGGGAAGAAGAGCTGACCGACTTCAAACCGACGGACGTGGAAGTCCCGGCGATGCTGACGGTGGATGGCAAAGAGTATGCAAACGTTGGCGTCAGTTTTCGAGGGGCTTCGTCATTCTTTACCGTTCCGGCCGGACTCAAACGATCACTCAATCTCTCCGTTGATTATCTGGATGAAGATCAGAGGTTGTATGGATATAAAACGCTCAACCTGCTTAACTGCAACGGCGATCCAACGATGATGAGTTCGTATCTGTATGCAGATATCGCCAGTGAAAAGATCGCGGTTCCTAAAGTGAACTTTGTCAAAGTGGTGATCAACGGTCGTAGTTGGGGTGTCTATGCCAATGTCCAACAATTCAACAAAGACTTTATCGAAGAGAACTACGGAACCCGCAAAGGCGCTCGTTGGAAAGTCAGTGGTAGTCCGCGCGGTGATGCGGGACTTCGATTTACCGGAAACGATGTTGACGATTACCGTCAGCGTTATGAAATCAAATCGAAAGATAAAGACAAATCATGGAAGGCTTTGATCGAGCTCTGCCAAACACTCAACGAAACACCGCTGAATCAACTGGAAGAAAAACTGGAGCCGATGCTGGACATCGATGGAGTCCTCTGGTTCCTCGCACTCGATGTCGCATCGATTAACAGTGATGGCTATTGGACGCGCGCCAGCGATTACAGCATCTATTTGGACCCCGAGGGCAAGTTTCATATTCTGCCGCATGACATGAACGAAGCGTTCCGAGCCAGTCATGGTGGACCGGGCGGTGGCGGAGGTGGTTTGTTTGGTCTCTTTGGTGGGGGGCCTCCAGGGCCACCCCCGGGAAGAGAACCAGGAGGTCGACCTGAATTTGAACAACAACGCGGCGGTCCCGGTGGCCGACCGGACTTCGATCGCGGCCCAGGTGCAGATCGACAGGGTGGAGGGCGAAGAGGCGGACCTCAAAGTGGTGGAAGAAATGGTGGTCCAGGAGGTGGTCCAGGAGGAGGCCCAGGTGGTGGTCGCGGCACAGGAAACTATGAGCTCGACCCGATGGTAGGAATCGATAACGATCGGTTTCCTCTAAGAAGCCGACTCTTGGCCGTCCCGAAATTCAAAGAACGCTATTTGCAATACGTAAAACTCATCGCCGAAAAACATCTCGCTTGGAAGTCGCTTGGGCCCAAAGTCAAGGACGCAAAAGTGCTGATCGCTGAGGAAGTCGCTGCTGACACGCGAAAACTGTTTTCAATCGACGAGTTTGAAAATGCAACCAGTGACACTAGTGAACCGACCGCAAACAGTTTGAAAGAGTTTGCGGAGAAGCGTTCCAAGTACCTTTTGGGTCTACCCGAGATCAAAGCGTTACCAAAACTTGCCGATGACGAAAAAGGATCGTCTTCAAGCGATGCCGGCTCGCCCCGGAAATAGCTCCGGTCAGTTTTGTCAGCAAGTTTTTGGTCAACGTTTACCCGCGGCATCACGATTCTTAGTCGCGTCAGCTCGATTTTGAACTGATCGCCGCGAGGTTGGAATCCGCTTCACAGGCAGATAAACGATATGGAATTTCTAGAGGTCCCCCTGTTTGATGACGACCTTTACAAGATGCTGGTCCGTTTGGGCATCAACTTGTTGGTGGTTACGCTGGTTGTCGTGTTGTGTTACCGACGCACCGTGAATTCAAGCCGCTCGTTTATTTTTACTTTCGTATTGATGAACGTGATGGTCTTTTTTGTTTGCTTTACGCTCAAAAAACTTGAGCTCGGCCTCGGAATGGCATTAGGGCTCTTCGCGATCTTTGCCATCATTCGATACCGCACCGATACCATTCGCGTTAAAGAAGTCACGTATTTGTTTATCGTGATCGGTATCGCTGTCATCAACGCGCTGTCTAATAAGAAGACCAGTTACGCTGAGTTGATGTTTACCAATGGGGCCATCATTACGGTGACCTTTTTCCTTGAACAAGTTCTCACGGTCGCGAAGTTCTCCAAGCAGGATCTAATCTACGACAAACTGGCATTGCTCAATCCAGATAAACGAAGCGAATTGATCGCCGACATCGAAGCTCGCATTGGGATTCGTGCTGAGAAGATCAAAGTTTCAAAGATTGACCTGATGAAAGGGACTGCATCGTTGACCGTCTCGTATCGCGAGTAACACAAGCATCTGCTGTGCGCCGTTGGTCGATTCTGACATCAAGAATAAAAGTGCGACTGAAGTTGTTGACCAGCTTTGGAGCATCTGAGGGTTGAAATTTGAACGGCTCGGATGATCGTTTCCCACAAACGCCATTCGGAAGATCCGGTTACAATGAAATCGCGAAGATCCGGCAAGTCTTCTGTCCAATGGCAACGTTCAACAAGTTGAGTGTCGCTTTCACTTCATTCGAGCCAGCTACGGTCGCAATCCATGAAAAACCGATTCACAGTTAACGTTGCATTCATTTTTTTGCTGCTGGGTTTCTTCGGAACCGTTCGACCGGCAGTCGCCCAGACAACATCCGACACTTCTGATGCGCAAAAGCTACAGTGGCTAACTTACCAAGGCAGTGAGCCGAATGATGGAACAGAGTTGCCGGGAAAGGGCCGACATCTTGTGTTTGTCGCGGCCGATCAAGAGTATCGGAGCGAGCAATCGATGCCGATGTTGGCGCGACTTCTTTCGACGCGATATGGTTTTGATTGCACCGTTTTATTCAGCGTCAATAAACAAGGACTGGTTGATCCCACGCTCCCGGCACCTCACAAAGACAAAGGTCAAAAGCACAACATCCCGGGGCTTGAGAAACTTCAAACAGCCGATGGTTTGATCCTCTTGTCGCGTTTCATGCAATTGCCCGATGATCAACTCAAACATTTTCATGACTATTTTGACTCAGGCAAACCGATCATTGCGTTGCGCACGGCAAACCATGGATTCTATGGCGACATGGGTTACCGCAAGGACAACAATCGGGTTAGTCTTCGCGAGCTTTTTGGTGGAACATTCATGGGGCACCATGGTGGTTGGCACCGTGAAGCAACCCGAGGGATGGTTACTGAGGATGCCAAATCTCATCCCATTGTTCGAGGCGTCAAGGACATCTTTGGGCCTTCGGATGTCTATCGCTGCCACAATGAGAAATCGCCGCTGCCCGAATCGGCTGAGGTTTTGGTGATGGGGCAGCCCTTAAAAACGCTCAAACAAGATGCCGAACCAAACACAGAGAAAGAGCCGCTGCCAATCGCGTGGACGACGACTTGGACCGGCAACCAAGGAAAACAATCCCGAATCTTTCACTTCACGATGGGTTCTGCACGTGACTTTGAAAACGACGGCGTTCGGCGATTGACGATCAATGCGATCCAGTGGAGCTTAGGCATGGAGGACACCATCGATCCGAATCGCTCTGTCGAGATTGTCGGAACGTACGAGCCTTTGAAATCAGGATTCAACTACGAGAAGCTCGGCGTCCAACCCAAACCTGTCAGCGAATACAAATAGCAGTCAGTCAACGTCTGCGTTTATCGTTAGTCGTTAGTCAACGTCTGCGTTAAACATTATTCGACGAAACCAGCCGCTACGATTTGCCATTGATTGCCAATGACGATGTCATCAATTTCATATTCTGCAGTACGGCCAGTCGTGACGCGAATGCCACGAAAGACGGGCAGCTCGCCATCAAATGTTTCCGAAATCGTCCATGTTGTGGGTAACGACGTGTCGACTGTTTCATCATCGCGGTAATAGCGAATCTGAATTGTGGCTTGTTGCTGGATCACTTGATACTTCAACCGCATCATCACAATGTAGGTTTCGTCTTGGAGTGGTGGTCCTGCATCGACGATGCTCTCGGCAACCTTGGCAAAGGGAAAACCCCTTCCTGTCAAACCAAATGCAACTTGAGTTCGACCGGCAGTCTGCGTGAACGGTCGATCGGGCACCATAGCGATCCTCATGAATCCGAATCGACTGGGAGCGGCATTGACTCGACGAACCCGCATTGCCACAACCAAATCGCCATTGGGATTCACGGCGACTGGACGATGGAACATTCGTCGCACGTCGACGGCACCATCCAGTTTCCACAATGCATTGTCGTCATCCACGGATTCTTCGTCCGCTTGACCAACGACCTCACCGCGTGAGACGTCGCCAAAGCTTACCCAGTCGGTCGCCCAACCTCGCGGATTTGCGAATCGCGACGTGGAGGAATTCTGATCGATTGATTCTGATGGCACATCATCGTCGCCATCAAAATCCTCAGCAGCAATAATTTGATGGGTTGCACGGAACGGTCCCCGCCTCAATCGAAGTCGACGGATAAACTGTTGACGACCAAACGGAATCATCCGCGGCCTCCAAGGGGCATTTCTGGCGAACTTGACCGCTGTGCCATCATTGATCACCCGTTCGCTCGGCTCACTGGCGTCGGTTGAATCACTGGGTTCGGTTGCCGCCGAGTTAGGCTTCCAAATGACTTCACCTTCAAAAACATGAACTTCCGTTGTTTCTTCATCCACGGAAACGGCGTACTCCGTTCCCTGATCGACAATGGTCGCTTCGGGAGTCACCAGCTCAAAACCATCTGACAACTCTCCGACGTTAACCACGACGTTTCCTTGTCCGACCTTTGCAGAACTTGCATTGACGACCAGCAGCGTACAAGGACCTTGCATGATCAAACTGGTTCCCGAGTGAAACTTTAACTCGGCAGCGCCTTCGAGCAACGTCAACGCTTCCTGACCAAAAGAAATGCCGTCTTCACGATCGCCAAGCTGCCAAACGCAATTGGTTTCTTGATAAACAACTCCAAACCTGTCATTCGATTCGACCTCTGCAAGATCCGACTGGTCCAGGGGCAAATTGTAGAACCAGATTCCGCTGAACATCGCCAGCAGTGACGCCGCAACCCACAACATCCATGGTCGCGATCCGCTCGGTTGCAACTTCGAACCTAACGCAACGTCAGCGGGCTTGGTAGTCGCACGCTCGTTCATTGTTGGCGCTGCCGATTGATTCGGTTCCTCCGATGCCCACGTTCGCAGCGCTGATTCCAATTCCATGGCATGATGAAATCGAGCTCGGGCTTGAGGATTCGTTTTTAGCTCACGCTGCAGCGACTCATGGTCGGAATCGTCTAGCGAACCTTCGAGCCAGGCTTCGATCCATTGATCCAATTGTTCAGGATTCATTGGCAGCCTCGCAACGATTCATCACTTGATCGATACAAGCAGACAATTTTGATTTCAGTCGAGCAATCTGCTTATAAAAGGCACCTCTGGAGCGATCGAGGCTCGCGGCGACGTCGGTCATCGATTCGGTGCTGGAGAAACATCGTTGTAAAATCTCCTGCTGCCGCTGCGACAGTTGTTTCATGCAACCTCGAAGTGCTTCCAGGCTGGCATCAGCACGTGCTGCCATTGATTCGGATTCTGCGGCAATCAGTTCTGCCAACTCGGCGTCAAAACGAAGCCGATTTCGACGCTGCCTTGTTCGATAGTTGCGAACTTCATTAAACGCAAACCCACAGGCCCAGTTGTAAAAATTCCCGCCGACCTCAAATGCGTCTTTCTTCTTCCAAAGTGACAAACTGGTTCGCTGGTAAACGTCTTCCGCATCGGCCGCATTGCCAACCTGCTTGAGAATGAACGTAAACACCGAGTGTCGATGTTGAATCAGCATCGACACAAATTGATCCTCATCGGGCGCAAGCGAGTCCGATGAGCTGGACATCGATTCGTTTGAATGGGATGGATCAGAAGTCACGATGCTTTTACTGACGGTCGGGATGGATCGATTGAAACGAGTCTACCTACTCATTGTTTATCTTACGCTCAAATTGAGATTGGACAGCGATTCGATCTTTTTCAACAAATTTATTCAATTTACACAAGTTTGCGCGGAACAAAAAAATCTTCGGAAACCATCTCCTTTCCGCGGGCAATCCCGGCCTGAGCGCACAATATTCGTATGAAGCCGACACTGTTTTCTTGCAGCACCATGCTGCTTCATTCAATCGCGGGATGCGAACGATGATGACACAACTTTCATTAACTGGACTCGCCAATCGACTGTTTCCGTTGATTCTGGGCGTCGCCGTTTTGACTTTGCCAAACACGCTGATGGGTCAAACGGACATCAGCGACGCTCACGAGAAGTTTTTTGAGTCAAAGATTCGGCCGATTTTGGTCAAACACTGCTATGAATGCCACTCGATTGAATCGGGCAAAACCAGAGGTGGCTTGTTGGTTGATACACGAGATGGGCTGTTGCAAGGTGGCGAAAGTGGTACTGCGTTGACGCCCGGCGACTTGGATGACAGCCCGCTGTGGAGTGCGATTAATTGGGAGGACTACAACATGCCTCCCAACCAACAGCTCCCCGATCACGTCATTGCTGATTTCAAAAAATGGATTGAGATGGGAGCGCCTGACCCGCGCGTTCGCGAGAAACTGGTCGTGGAATCGACCGTCGACGTTGAGTCGGGAAGAAAGCACTGGGCCTATCAATCGCCAACCACGCAAGCTGAAGCCAACATCGACCAAATCGTCGACCAGAAAATGGCGTTAGCCGAACTGACGCCCGTCGCTGCAGCTGATGCCTCGACTCTATTACGACGCGTTCATTTTGATCTCGTTGGCCTACCACCGACACCCCAACAAATCGCCGCGTTCAAAGTCGCCTTCAAACAGGATCGACAAGCCGCTCTGGAGGAGGTCGTCGACCGACTGCTCGACAGCCCCCAATACGGCGAGCGCTGGGGACGGCACTGGCTGGATGTGGCTCGATATGCCGAGTCGTCTGGCAACGTCAATTTTTCGTTTCCCAATGCATGGCGATATCGCGACTACGTGATCAACTCATTCAACGAAGACAAACCGTACAACGAGTTTATCCAGCAGCAGATTGCCGGTGACAAACTGAAGTTCAGCAACGCGACCGAACGACAGGAAAACTTGACCGCGACTGGCTTTTTAGCGATCGGAATCAAAGGGCTCAATGAGCGTAATCCACGCGCGTTTCAAATGGACTTAATCGATGAGCAAATTGACACGACCACACAAGCGATTCTTGGATTGACAGTTTCGTGTGCCCGGTGTCATGACCATAAATTCGATGCGATTCCGACAGCGGACTACTACGCGTTGGCGGGCATCTTCATGAGCACCAACACTTACTATGGGACTTACTTGGGACTGCAAAATCGGCAGCCATCCTCGTTACTTTCATTACCGATCAAAGACGAAGATACGCGACTTCGATCGTTTACACCGAGTCAACTCGATGGGATGAAGGAACGCATTGAATCGCTGGAAGAGGAGATGCGCGAGATGCGTTTGGCCGCGCGACGTAATCGCGAACGACCTGACCTCAATCAATTTTTGTTCAAACGAAACCAAATCAGTCGACTCGAAGCGAGTTTGCAATCAGTCGATGAAAATGGTGACCCGAAAACGTACTGCATGGGCGTGATGGATCATTCCAAGCCACGCGATGCAAAAATTTTGGTCGGCGGCGATGTGGAACGCCCGGCACAAGAAGTCGAACGAGGATTTCTTACGGTTTTAAACAGTATTCCGACAACGCCGATCAAGGCGGAATCAAGTGGCAGAGATTCATTGGCTCAATGGTTATCTGCCGACGAGAATCCATTGACGGCCAGGGTCATGGTCAATCGGATTTGGCAGCATTTGCTTGGCGAGCCAATTGTTATCTCACCCAACAACTTTGGTGTGACGACGCCACGACCTGACCACCAGGAGTTGCTCGACTACTTGGCAGTCAAGTTCATGAAGAATGACTGGTCGATCAAAGCGATGGTCAAAGAGATCGTCCTTTCAAAAACGTACCAGCGAGATTCAGGATTTGATTCCGTAAACTTCGAGCAAGACCCTGAGAACAAACTGTTCTGGCGAGCCAACCCGCGCCAGCTGGATGCCGAAGCGTTGCGAGACACGATGCTGGCGATCAGCGATACGATGGATCTCCAGCGTCCCAATGGTTCCGACGTCTCCGCGGCTGGCGATGTTCGAATTGGAGCCTTGATTAATAAAGACAGCTTCAATAAATCGTTCTTTCATCGCTCGGTCTATTTGCCGATCGTGCGAGATGAAGTCCCCGATGCGCTGGCATTGTTCGACTTTGCCGATCCAAATTCAACGAACGCCCAGCGTGACTCGACCAACGTTGCGTCTCAGTCGCTGTATCTAATGAACAGCGAACTGGTTACTTTTCTTTCGGAAAAAATGGCGGTTTCGCTGAGCGAGTACACTCAAGACCGGCCTCAGCAAATTGAACGGGCGTTTCAACTGGCGTACGGCCGGGAGCCATCACGAAGCGAGGTCAGCTCGGCGACCAACTTCATGCGTCGCATGGCCAACGCGCTTCCGGAGCCCGAATCGATCAACACACCCAACCGACCGTTTTTCCAAAGACGGTTTGGGCGAAATACGCGGGGGCAAAGCCAATCGGGCAACCGACCCATGCAACGTCCCTACGGCCGGGAATCAATGCAAGGAGGAATGCAGTCTTCCGGCAATACCATGAACGGCATCGCTTCTCGATTTCAAAGTCGCCAGAATCGTTTTTCGCAACCACTTCCCGAACTCGATTTAACACGCGAACAGGAAATTCTCGCTGTCTTCTGTCAATCGTTGATGGCCAGCGCCGAGTTTCGAATTTTGAACTAGCCGAGTTCGCGTTGACAACCGCCAGCCAGTGCTCGTCGACGTTTGGCTCAATGCCGCTGACGGCAAATCCACTGAGCGTTAACACCATCGCAAGACCAATCAACTTTAAAACTTAATGGAATCAGTTTCATGTTTTCAAATTCAATGAATCGACGAAATGCGATCAAGACGGTTTCGAGTCTGTTTGGCTCGATGGCATTTGCAGCGCTGGCGACGGAACAGTTGAAAGCAGGTGACTTCTCCAATCTTGGCTTGCAAGAAACGGATCAGCCCTTGGCTGCGAAGCAACCTCATTTTGAACCGCGTGCCAAACGCGTCATCTTTCTTTCGATGCGCGGCGCGCCTTCACATGTTGATACGTTTGATTACAAACCAAAACTGAATCGGGACGCCGGACGTCGGGCAACCACGGGCAACGGGCGACTGTTGGCATCTCCATGGAAGTTCAAACAACGAGGAGACAACGGGCTCTGGATGTCGGATCTGTTTCCCAATCTTGCGAGTGTCGCCGACGAACTTTGCATGTTGAAGGGGATGCACTGCGACAATCCCAATCATTCGGAAGCAACTGTCGCGGTTCACACTGGCAACGCCCAATTCGTTCGACCGTCCTTTGGTGCCTGGTCGCTGTATGGCCTGGGCACGATGAACGTCGACTTGCCTGGTTTTATCGTGCTTGGGCCAGCCGGCGGTGCTCAAACTTATGGGAGCGCCTTTTTGCCTGCGTATTACCAGGGAACCCCACTCGGTTCGGGAAACCGGGCACTCGCTCGGCTCAATCGCAACCAGGAGTTTAAGGTACCCAATATCGCCAATCAAAAGTTGCCAACGAAAGCTCAACGGTTGCAGCTGGACTATATCCAGTCGCTCAACAAGAAAAAGTTGAAACAGGATGTTCGACAACAACAAGTCGAGGGGATGATTCAGTCCATGGAACTGGCATTCTCGATGCAATCAACGATGCCAGAGTTGTTGGATCTGTCAAACGAGACCGAGAAGACGCGACAGTTATACGGGATGGACGAAACCAACACCGAGCCATTCGGAAAACAGTGCCTGACTGCGCGACGAATGATCGAAGCCGGCGTTCGGTTTGTAGAAGTGACCAACGGTGGTTGGGATCACCACGTCAATCTCAAAGATGAAATGGAAGATCACTGCCCACAGATCGACAAACCGATTGCAGGGCTGATTACGGATCTGAAACAACGTGGCTTGCTCAAGGACACGCTGGTGATTTGGGCGGGCGAATTCGGAAGGACGCCGCATGGACAAGGAGGCAACGGGCGTGATCACAATAATCGAGGCTATACGACGTTCATGGCGGGCGGCGGAGTCAAAGGCGGTTACAGCTATGGAGCGACCGACGATTACGGTTACGAAGCGGTCGAAGGAAAAATGCATACACACGACTGGCATGCAACGATACTTCACTTGTTGGGTCTGGACCACGAGCGATTAACATTCAGGCATGCCGGTCGTGATTTTCGACTCACGGACGTTCACGGAAAAGTCGCGAAAGACATTTTGGCGTAACGGCCATCATACGATTCGCTACCGATTGCATCGAAGGCTACTTAAACGTTAACCTTAGGGTCACGTTTTTCTGTCAAGGACCGATGCACCATGATGTCTGCGCTTATTTTGGCTTCTGCCGAACACGTCAGTTGGCAAGTGACCACGTTGTTTGCAATCATCCTCGTCGGGCTGATTGCGACTTTGGCACTCGAAGAGAAAATCCACGCCAAAAAATCAGTGATCGCAGGAACGTTTGCGATTGTCAGCCTGCTCTTGGCAACGTTTTGCGGGATTCTCAGTTTTGAACAGATCGTCGTAGGATCCTATGAAGTCGTCTCTGAGGATGGCACGTTTGAAGTCGATTTTTCAGAAACAGTCGAGATCGAGGGCGAAGAACTTCACGAGCCCGCCATCCATCTGACCATCGGAGAAGAGCAACCTGAAGACCAAGAACAACAGGCGGGTAGTTCCGAAGAAAATGTTGAGCCGCCGGATGAAGCTGATGGGGACCCGAAATTCCCAACGATCCATGTCAATGGAGAACGACTGAGGACACCCGTCTATATTCCTGGCGTTGACTGGTCCGTGATTGCCATCATCTTGGGGTCAAGTCTGTTTGTGGATGTGACCAGCCGTTCAGGTCTGTTTAGCTGGATTGCCATCAAAGTCACCAAGGCTTCACGGGGCGACCCGTTACTGCTGTTGGTCTTTTATGGCTTCATGACGGTCATTTTTTCGGCGGTTCTCAACAACGTGACGGCGATGATCATCGTCGGTTCATTGACGGTCGTCTCCTTGGACAAACTTGGACGACGTGAACAGCTTTTAGGTTTTCTGTTGATCGAAGGGTTGCTAACGAATATCGGTGGATTGTTAACATTGATTAGCAGCGTTCCCAACATCATCGTTGGGACGATTGCCGACATCAGCTTTATATCTTTCTTTATCAAGTCGGCACCTTTCGTGCTGGTTTCGACCGTGATCACGTTAGCGATGGGTTCGTATCTATTCAAAATCAAGCGTTTATCGACCGAGGATGAAAAGCAGGAAGCCGAGCAATTGGTTGCCGGATTTGATGAAAATGACGGTGTCGAAAGCTGGGGCTTTTTTCAATTTGCGTCGATGATGCTCGGTTTGTTTATCGTCGTGATCGCGACGACGTCCGTTTTGCCGGGGATCAACAAACTGGGCATGGGGTTCGTCGCACTTTCATTTGCCGTTTTGATGTTGTGGCGTTACAAGTCAACCGTGAACCAGTTCTACAGCGCCGTCGATTGGGATTTGCTTGGATTCTTTGTTGCATTGTTCGTTGTCATTTATGTCATGGAGCACGCGCGGGTACTGGCGTCGATCGGCATGGGCCTTCAATATGTGATCCAGGATTTCACAGCGGTGCCTCCGAGAAGTCTCGATTCGGTTTCTTTATTGTGCGGCTCAGCGGTCTTTAGTTCTGTCACCGACAACATTCCCTTGGCTGCCATGTTCGGCAACATCCTGAACAGCTTGGGAACACCCACTGAATCATCGCTTTGGTGGGCGGTTATTTTTGGCGCCAACCTCGGTGGCAATCTGACGCCGATCGGATCAGCTTCGACGCTGGTGGCGGTCACAATCATGCACAAACACAAAGTTCCAATGTCGTTCGCAGGTTTTGTCAAAGTGGCATTTCCCTACGCGGTGGTCCAAATTGCGCTGGCAGTCGTGTATGTGCTGGTTTTTCTGCCTTTGATCAGTTAGGACTGAGTGAACCAAATCGAAAAAATATCGTCTTGTCACTTGAAACAAACAAACTAATTTTGCACAATTCACCAACGGACAACCGATGTCCCAAATAGGAAGAGTGGCTGAGTGGTCGAAAGCGCCTGATTGCTAATTAGGTGAACGGGTCAAACCGTTCCGCAGGTTCGAATCCTGTCTCTTCCGCTTTCAATGCGGCGAGCCAAATTGAGAAATCCAATGAAGCGATGGCAATCTGCCATCGCTTTTTTCGTTCACTTTTCGGTCACACAAGACGATCGATCAAACCAGCTCGTTAAGCAAAGACCTGGCTCTGACAGCGCCCCAGCAGCTTTTGTCTTGATCAATTCGGCTATTGTCGAAAATCCGCTAAATCGCGCACGCAAGTCGTTGATAGGCTGGGCTGTCTGGCTAGACTGTTGCTGACAACTTTGATTTTTAAGCGTCACGATTTGCTACTTTATTGGGATATTCATCCATGCTCCGCACCCTATTTTCTTTGGCGTTGGTCACCCTGTTTGCGGTGACTTCGCAAGCTCAGGAAGTGACCACTGCCAAGGCGACTTCGAAAGCTGATGTCAAGCAGCCAACCAAGATCACTCTCGATACCGAAGGCAACCTGATCGGCAAAGTGTTCGCTGACATCAATGGCGAGAAAAAGCCGATCGAAGCGAAGATGACTTTGATTCGCGAAGGCGTGACAGTGAAATCTGTTTTTGCGGACGAAAAAGGCAGCTTCAGTTTTGGAAGCGTCGCGCCAGGAAAGTACACCGTCAGTGGTTCAGCGGCCAATTACGTTGGTTTGGAACCAGTTGCCGTCGTGGCACCGACTCCTGCAGCCCCACTTGCCCAGAGTAACAATTTCGTTTTGTCATCACCTTCCTACAGAAACGTCGCACCCGCATCGAGCTGTGCGACATGCAGTGGTGGTGGTGGTGGTGGAGGATTTGTCGGCGGCGGTCGTCTGCTCGGTGGCAATCGCCGCTTGTTGCGACTCGGCTTGATCGGTGGCGTTGTTGCGATTGCCGTCAGTGGTGATGATGACGCCAGCCCCGATGGTATTGAGTAGTTAGACTCATCAACCAAAACATCTATACGCTTGCCAATCGGCAAGCGTTTTTTTTTTGGATTGGTGCGATGTCGAAGACGGGTAGTGCAAAACGGCTCAGGTCAGTTGCATTTGATAAATAGCGATCCGATGCTGAGCGGATACGTTGTTGAATGAGGGTAGTAACCGCGGCTAGATTGTGCCGAATCGATTCCGCTGGAAAGTTTGGAAAACTTGCTTGACACACACCCAACCCAACCATTACTATAAAACCAAATCTAAAAAACCAAAATTCAGTTGCCCAACTGATTCTTTCAGGCAGGCGGATGGAAATTCGAGGGAGGCAATGGCTCGACCCAAAGCAAATCAAATCACCGAACGTGAGCTTGAGGTGATGCAAGTCTTCTGGGATCAGGGGGCTCAAACGGCAGCTGAGGCTCAATCTGCGTTGGCTGAACGTAAGTCGCGGGAGCTCGCCTACACCACCGTGGCGACGCTCATCAAGATTCTTGTCGATAAAGGTTTTCTCAAACAAACCAATGACAAGCGTCCGTTTACGTACGCGCCGATTCGTTCATTCAAAGACGTCTCAAGTACGCTTGTCGGCGACCTGATCAATCGGGTATTTGGTGGTTCACGAGAACAACTGTTGATTCGAATGTTGGAACAGAAAAAACTGTCCAAGAAAGAACGTCAACTTCTTGAAGACATTCTCAAGGAGAAAAAGTCATGAGTGAGTTTCTTCCGAACCTCTTTTGGGCGGCCATACAAGTTTCGATGCTTTCCGCGATCATCGGGATTCTCGTTTTGATCGTGAGACGTTGGATCGCCGGGATCCTCTGTGACATGGTGACGCTTTCGATGGTCCTCTTGCTGTTTGTAACACTGTTGGCCTTTGCCCCGATTCCAAGTTGGATCCCGAACGTTGCTGCACCCAACCGCTCTACGCCAGATCATGCGAACCAAACCGCGTCATCGGAAAACCATGATTCTGGCGGTCCCGGATCGACTGAAGATTTCAACAGCACCTTGGTCGACAGCCCAACGTCGGTGCCCAATGTCGTTTGGAATGAACGGCTTTCCCAGTTCTGGACTCAACTCAACTCGCTACCTGCAGTACCGTCATCCGAACAGTCAGTTGATATCGACCAGGCGGAGTCAGGCTTGGGGATCCGAAGCCTGTTGAGCTCGGCATCATGGGTTTGGATCCTTGGAAGCTTGATTGCCATCAGCATCTTGATTGGCTGCGTCCGATTATGGATTGGCATGTTGGCGATTCACGGTTTGAGGCGACGCGCCACAGAAGTTCACGACGCAAACATTCAAAAACAGATTGGTGTGATCGCGGAATCGATGCAGATTCGGCGACCGAGCACCATGCGAATTCTCGAAACGGACGAGATTTCGACGGCTGCTACGATCGGCTGGCTACGCCCATCGATTCTTTTGCCAATGCATTGGCGGACGTGGAATGATGAAGAGCGATTGACGTCGATCACCCACGAATTGGCTCACATCTCAACCCATGACTACCTGAAAAATCTGATTGCCCAGCTGGCGGTGGCCATCAACTACTTCAATCCGATCATGCATTGGCTCGGTCGCGAACTACGCGTTGCTCAGGAATTGGAGGCAGATGCGAAAGCTGCCTCAATCCAGGGGGGAGATTCGAACTACTTGATGACCATGGCTGAGATGGCACTTAAAGAAGACACCGTTCCATTGGGCTGGCTGGCCCAACCGTTTTTGCCAACCCGCAAAACGTTTATTAGGAGAATTGAAATGTTACGAGGAAATCAGAAACTCCGGGGCGCCAACAGCTGGGCCGCGATCTGGTTGACACGCGCTGCACTGCTGGGAATCACCCTGGTTTGTCTGGGATTCAGGCCGCCAGCAATCGACCAACCTGTCGTCGCACAAGAATCAAGTCGAGTATCAGCACCCCCGACCACTGCAACCAAACCGCGCGCGTCCGACAAGCTGAATTTCGTTAGCGATCGCGCTTCAGGCTTTGTTTCAATCGATCTCGATCGTGTCCGAGAACTGGAGTTCGGTCGCAATCTTCTTAATGAATTGACCGCCAACAGTGGGATCGGAGTCGCGGAGATTCTTGAACAATCGAGCCTGATTTCCATTCAAACCCGAAATCAACAATTCGGTTGGGTGGCATTTTTAAAACAGCCATTCACTGACCAAAACCAACCGTTAACGGCAGAAGGAACATTTCAGTACCGCGGTCAGAAGTGTTTCGAACATAGTCGCGAAGGGTGCTGGCACATTCCCAATCCAACAACGTTTGTGTTTTCCACAGATCGCGAATTCTTGAAATCGATGCTCGACGGCAAAGATGGCCCGCTCATTTCGACGTGGCCCCAATCGCTGAAATCCGAGTTGGACCGTCCCGTCTTGATTGCGGTTAGCCAAGTCGGATTGGAGGAACTCAACGAAGTTGGCTTGGGTGGGACGCCCATGGAACGCTCGCTCATTTCACCACTGTTGCGCAATGCAAAAAATGCCACGGCAGCGATTGGGCTTTCAGGAAACCGGCTGATGGTTTCGGCGACCGTCATGACGGAAGAATCCAAAACTGAGCGAGTCGAGCAGACGTTGATGGCATTAAAAACGCTGACCTCAAACTTGCTCGACGCAGAAACCGATTGGCTCGGAGACCTTCCTGACAAAGAACGAGAACTGCTTCAGGAATTGGTGAATGTTTCCGGTGACTTTGTCAACAAGTTGGAGATCTCGTCGAATGGTTCCGCTATTCGGTTGAAGGGATCTGTCAAGTTTGAAGACGATCAATTGAGTGCTTTGAGCACGCTGATGGGAATTGCCAAAACGCGATCCTCGCAAGCGTCCAATCGAAACAATCTCAGACAACTCGCTTTAAGCATCTTGAACTACGAGGCCGCTTATCGCGAACTTCCAATGGTGTCGATGCGACGTGAGGGCAGCAAGTTTCCACATAGTTGGCGCGTCGCGATTTTGCCCTTTCTCGACGAGAATGAACTCTACGAACAGTATCGATTTAACGAACCGTGGGACAGCGAGCACAACCAGAAGGTGACATCCAAAATGCCGGACGTTTTTCGCCACCCGAGTCAACCTGCTGGTGCAACGCAAACGCACTATCTCGGTTTCCAGGGCCCCGGGACCGTCCTTGGGGACGCCCAACCCGCATCATTTGCAGATATTATCGATGGCACATCCAACACGATTCTGCTGGTCGATTCGGTCAAGAGTGTTCACTGGGCCAAACCGGAAGACATCCCCGTGGAGCTGGGTAATATGAAATCGATGCTTCGAGAATATCGGGATGGCGAAGGGATTTGCGTTCTGGTTGACGGCTCAAGTCCAAGTCTCAATTTGAAAAAGATTTCTGAGAAAACGTTCGGGCATTTGATTCTTAGAAACGACGGAAATGTCGTCCTGCTGGGGAACAATCCATAGGACAAATTGACTTGGCCAGTTCTTGGCACAGCCAGCATGCAGATTGCTGCATGTTCGAAAAGTCGCGTGTCGGGTTGGCCGCGACTTTTCTTTTGCTTGAATCACTTCGAAAATGAGATTCGGTTGGCACAAGCTGCCGCGTGTTGAACTCGTCCATTGGCAGAACAGCGATTGAAGAAAGGGGCGACGTCACGTAGATTACGGAGCTGCGGATGACTGCACAGCTCGCTGTTTTTGCCGACCATTTTTCAGGTTCAACCCAATCAGGATCGATGCCAAAGGACTTTCTTAAAGGAGCCGCCGATCACTACGATGTTGTCGTGATTGGCAGTGGACTTGGCGGACTCACAGCTGCCAACATCGTTGCCCGTGAAGGCCATTCCGTTCTGCTTTTGGAGCAACATTACAAGCTTGGTGGACTTGCGACTTGGTTTAAACGTCCGGGCGGACACATTTTCGACATCTCGCTGCACGGCTTTCCCTACGGCATGGTCAAAAGCTGCCGGCGATATTGGTCGCGGGAAATTGCAGACTCCATTGTCCAGCTCGAGGGCGTGAGATTTGACAATCCCATGTTCTCGCTGACGACGACCTTCGATCGAAATGACTTTACCCAGCTGTTGACCTCCGAATTCGGGATTGAGGAAGAGAAAGTGGTCGCATTTTTCGATGCCGCCCGTGGGATGAATTTCTACGATGATCAATCGAAAACGACGGGGGATCTATTCAACGAGTATTTTCCTGGCCGGGAAGACGTTATCCGGTTGCTCATGGAACCGATCACGTATGCCAACGGATCGACTCTGGAAGATCCCGCCATCACGTACGGAATTGTTTTTTCCAACTTCATGTCCAAAGGCGTCTTTGTGTTTCAAGGTGGCACAGACAAATTGGTCAAGTCGATGGAAAAAGTCATGAAGGAAAATGGAGTCGACGTTCGGATCAATTGCGATGTCACAGGGATCAACGTCGGTGCCAATGGAGTCCAGTCAGTTGAAGTCAATGGCCACACGATCAAAACTGATGCGGTCATTTCCAATGCCAATCTCAATTCAACGATTTTCAATCTCGTTGGCGAGGACAAATTTGATCGCGGTTTTGCTGATGAAGCACGTGCAGTCCGTCTGAATAATTCCAGCACCCAGGTCTACATGGCGATGCACCCCGACGATACGGTTCCGCGAGAAACCGGAGATCTGCTGTTCTCCAGCACCGCAGAACGCTTTCAAACGGATTTGTTGCTCAGTCGTGATATCACCAGCCGGACGTTTTCGTTTTACTATCCCGACACACGACCGGACAAACGCGCCAGGACGCTGATCGTTTCCAGCACCAACGCGAATTATGACGACTGGACTGGAATGTCCAAAGAAGAGTACGAGGCATCGAAACAGGATCTGGTCGACACGACACTCGACGCACTCGAAAAATATGTACCCAATTGTCGTGAGCGAATTGTTCACGCCGAAGCTGCGACTCCAGTCACTTTTGAACATTACACCAAACATGTGTCTGGCGCGAGCTTTGGCACCAAGTTTGAAGGGCTGACCGTAAGCCGAAAATTGCCGGAGCAGATTGGCGGTTTGTATCACGCGGGCAGTTGCGGCATCATCATGTCCGGATGGTTAGGGACGATCAACTATGGTGTGATTGTCGCCAACGATGTGATCAACCAACTCAATCGAACTGCGGCAACCTCGCCGGTGGCAGAGGGCAGTTAATTCGCTGCCGATCTCAGAAGGTAGCTTTCTCGTTAGCCCGCCGTACTTCGACCGCACAACTCAAGAACGATTGGAATTTTGTGGCTCACCCATCACTAAAAAAGATCAAGGCATCGATACCACATCGCAACTCCATGCTGTTGGTTGATGAGATTGTCGAACAAGACGACCAATCGATTGTGTGTCGAAAACGGTTTCTTCCTGAAGAACACTTTTTTGATGGTCACTACCCAGGGAATCCAATCGTCCCGGGTGTGATTCTTTGTGAGAGCGCTGTCCAGTCGGGCGCCATCCTGCTTGCCGAGACGATCGCCAATGAAGACGACAAAGTTCCCGTGTTAACTCGCATGAGCGACGTTAAATTCAAGTCGATGGTTAAACCTGGCGACGAGATCGAAAACTCGGTCAAGATCGACGAAGTGGTTTCGACGGCTTATTACATGACCGCTCAGATTCGCTGCCAGGGAAAACTGGTCGGAAGACTTTCGTTTACTTGCAGCATGGCTCCAGCTGGCTAGGGGCTAACTCAAACGGAAACGCGAACGGAAAATGGCAAACTTCTAGACCGTTTCAGCGTTCGGCGACCGTTGCGGTTTTGGGCGGTTGCAGCGCAATCCCGAATGCGTTGGGACTTATTGAAGCCATCTTGTTCAAACCCCTCGGGCAAACCGATTCGAGCAGACGATCTCCATCTGGGTGGACTGAAGATCTTCAATTTAATGTTATGATGCTGAACTGTACGGACTGGACTGACTCACGGTTGTTGTCGTCATCGTTGGGTCCGATCCCCGTTTCAATCTCTCAGTAACTTCAATCGATTGCCAATGGATTTTTTACAACTTGCAGGAAAAACGATCGTCGTCTTTGGAGTCGCGAACAAAAAATCGGTCGCTTGGCATATCGGAAAAACGCTGGAAGAAGCTGGTGCGACCGTCGTCTATGTTGTCCGCAGTCTCGCGAGAAAGGAATCGCTGAATAAACTGATGGGTGATCGGCCATGTTTTATTTGTGATGTCGAGTTCGAAGAACAGATTGAGGCGGTTCGGGATCAAATCCGGTCAGCGTATCCAACGATTGATGGTTTGGTCCATTCCATCGCGTTCGCCGCTTACGACGAAGCCGGGATTCGTCCGTTTCACGAAACAACGAAGCAACAATTTTTGCGAACCATCGACATCTCCTGTTTCTCGTTCATGGCCATCTCAAATGCGTTCAAAGACATGCTCAGCAACGACGCTTCGGTCATCACGATTTCCATTTCAACGACAACGATGGCCAGTGAGAACTATGGATTCATGGCACCAGTGAAAGCGGCGCTGGACAGCTCGTTGGCCTTTCTGACGAAAAGCTTCAGCAACTTTTCGAACGTTCGTTTCAATGCCGTCTGTCCGGGTCTGTTGAAAACTTCCGCATCCGCTGGAATACCGGGATACGTTGACAGCTATCTGTTTGCCGAAAAAGTGATTCCGCGGGGCAGGGCGGTGGCCACTCAAGAGGTTGCCAACACAGCTTGCTTCCTGTTGAGCCCTCGATCGTCTGGCATTACCGCGCAGCGAATCGTGATTGATGCTGGTATGGCGATCAACTACTTTGATAAAGAGATCATCTCGGCTGCGATGAACTAACATCGAAAGCGAGGTTGTCACGCTGCACTGCCAGGCGTTTTTTGCTAGACGGTTGCTTGACCTTGCAGGACACTGCTTTTGATATTGGTCAATCGAAATCCGTTCTTCATCACAACGTTGCCTGCGACTTTGATTTCACCAGAGAAGTCAAACATGTTGCCAGCGATTTCATTCAGTGTGACGCGGATTCGCAGCTGATCGCCCGGTCGCGCAAAACCTCGATAGCGAGCGTGCGTCACTTTGACCATCACACCAAGGGCATATTCATTGAAGAATGGATCATGCGTATTGAACTCTTCCATCGGGTTGAACTTGGCTGCAATCAATATGCCGGCCGCTTGAGAGGTCATCTCCTGCATCATCGCGCCGGGCAAAATCGGGGCACCCGGGAAATGGCCCTCAATAAAAAATTCATCGCCTGTCAATTGCGTCGTCGCGAGCACTTCTTTTTTCGAAATGGCCTCGATCGACTGAATCAACAGATAGGGCTTTCGATGGTGCAGATAGTCTTCGACCCGCTCAAAATGGTGCTCAAAGTATTCCATAACGTTTTTTCCTGATTCAATTGCGTTGAGTTTCGCGGTTAGAACCGAAAGTTATTGGTAAATCAAACGCAAACGGAGACAATTTTGCTGTCGATTTGACGAAGAGATCGCCATTCTTTTCAATCAACTGGTCTCCAGCGGCTTCGATCGATGATGAACCAGAATTCAGATTGAGGTATAATCCAAAGGTTAATCCTCAGTCACTTCCAAATCGACTTATGGGAATTCGATTCCATTGTACGCACTGCCAACGGCGTTTAAACGTCAAAGTCGCACAGGCGGGTTCGACGGGTCAGTGCCCACATTGCCGAAAGACGGTTAAGATTCCGCTGGAATCGAACGCAGTCTCTTCGTCCGCCAAAGCTCGCAGTGGTCGCTTTGTTACCGCGGGAAAACTGCCTGAAGAATCATTTGACGACCGCTCTGAAATTCTTGACGTCGACGATCAAGATACGCTGGATGGACCACTGGCCGGTGAACATGAGATCACACCACCGGAGGCAAAAACAGACAAAGGGTTCAGGAAAGCGGCCCCCAAAGTTCAACCGGTCGTCACCAAATCTAACGATGCATTCTTGCTGAGTCGACCATCGCCATCGCCAACAATGGGGAAAGTGGACCCCATCGAACAGGCGCCTCAAAAAGTTTGGCATTTCCGAACCCGTGGATTCGGCCAGCGCGGCCCAATCAAAGGGAAAAAGATGCGTGAGCATCTCGAGAACGGCGACGTGATGATCGGATCGATGGTTTGGCGCGAAGACTGGGACGACTGGGTGAAAGCAGAAGACGTCTTTCCAGAGTTAGCCGACAAAGCCAAAAAGGACCGACAACAGGCTCGGCTCAAAAAGGCGATGCAAGAATCGGGCTTGGACAAAAAGGAAACCATCCAACCAACGTTAAGCCCGGAAGAAGAGTTGCGGCGACGGCGCGTGAAGATCTTTTATTGGATGACCGGCATTGGCTTGGCAATCATCGCGGCGCTCGTCATCGTAATCATGCAAATCCTGGCCTCTTGATTCGATTGTTGCTGAGCATTGGTTGAAAAGTTGGTTGCGCCGGCTAAAGCTCGGGACGACAAACTCCGGGGACGTTTTGAAGCGAGACGCGGTTAATTCAGCAACACTCATTTTGCAGAATAAAACCTGTTGGAATTGTTGATACAATACTCCTAACTGAATTTTTTCCGAAACGTTACTGCACCTTTTGTGAGGCCAATTGATGACTCTGTTTTTGCAACCACGTTCGTTCGCTCTTGTTGCAGTCTGTTTGGCAATGACGGTCGGCAATGTATTTGGCCAGACCGCGGCAGAGAGACTGACGAAATTGGAACAAGCCTCCCAACAAACGGAAGAGCTTTGGTTGACATTTGAGGGTCAACAAGGACCGGGCAAAGGCAAAAGGGTCGTGTTGATTGCCGGCGACGATGAATACCGCAGCGAAGAAGCCATGCCGATGCTGGCAAAGATTCTTGCCAAACGTCACGGCTTCCATTGCACCGTGTTGTTTCCAATTAATCCAGAAGACAATACGATCACGCCAGACTATCAAGACAACATTCCCGGAATGGAGTCGATTGGTAAAGCGGACGTCGTCATTCTTGGGTTGCGTTTCCGGCAACTGCCGGACGACCAGATGAAGCATCTTGTCGATTACTTGGAGGCTGGCAAACCCGTGATTGGGTTGCGAACATCGACGCACGCGTTTCGCTATCGTGACGGAGTAGAATCCAGCTACCGCAGTTTCAGTTTCGATAGTCGCGACTGGAAAGGTGGTTTTGGGCAACAGGTACTTGGCGATACATGGATCAATCACCATGGAGCTCATAAACGAGAGAGTGCTCGTGGAGTCGTCGTCAAGGAAAACCAGACGAATCCAATTCTCAGAGGCGTGACGGATGTTTGGGGCCCCAGCGACGTTTATGGAATTCGAAATTTGCCTGAATCCGCGACCGTCTTGCTTGAAGGACAAGTGCTTGACGGCATGACGCCTGATTCCAAACCGGTGGAAGGCAAGAAAAACGATCCGATGATGCCGTTGGCTTGGATCAAGTCCTATCAACTCGACGGGGGCAAACAGGGGAGTGCCTTCTGTACCACCATGGGGGCTTCCATCGATCTGAAAAGCGCGGGACTTCGACGATTGGTCGTGAATGCAACGTATTGGGCGGCGGACTTGGAATCAGAGATTCCCGAAAGTGCCAATGTGGACTACGTTGGTGAGTACAAGCCGTCGATGTTTGGTTTTGGAACGTTCGCCAAAGGACTCCGCCCCAAAGACTACGACATTAAGAAATAGCCACTTCACGTGATCCATGTCCGAATCGAATTCCAGTTCCACAGATTCTGCAAACGCACCTTCGCCGCTGGTGGTACTCGATTCCCACCTTGGATCTCAGCAGTCGGGACTGAAGGACCTCCTCGCGCTCAGTCGAGATGAGCTGGCCACTGAATTAAAAGAACTCGGTGTCCAGGAATCACAGTTGAAGATGCGGGTCAGCCAAATTTGGCATTGGTTGTACATTCGCGGTGCAACGTCATTCGATGAGATGCTCAATTTGAGCAAGTCGTTTCGAACAGCGCTGCAACAGCGCTGTCGAATTGGTTATCCGGAAATCATTGAGCAACAGGTTTCTGTTGATGGGACGCGCAAGTGGCTGGTCCGCTTTCCAGCCACCGAAAAAACGGGACCTGTGGAAGTTGAGACTGTCTACATTCCCGAATCCGAACGAGGGACGCTGTGCGTATCAAGTCAAGTTGGATGTTCGTTGACCTGCACGTTTTGTCACACCGGCACTCAAAAGATGGTCCGTAACCTGACGGAGGGTGAGATCCTGGCGCAGATCGTGATGGCACGAAAAGCACTTGGTGATTTTGAAGGGATGCAATCGGATCCAACGATCATCGCCCCTGCCGTTGGTCGTAAGGTCTCCAATGTTGTGATGATGGGCATGGGCGAACCTCTGTTCAATTTCGAAAATGTCAAGCAAGCGCTGCTGGTCGCTCTGGACGAAGGGGGACTCAACTTTTCACGCAGACGAATCACGTTGTCGACCTCCGGAGTCGTCCCGGCGATCTATCGCACTGGTGATGAAATCCGAGTGATGCTGGCGATCTCGTTGCATGCGACGCGCGACGAATTGCGGGACGAACTGGTGCCGATCAATCGAAAGTATCCGCTGGCAGATTTGATCCAGGCTTGCCGCGACTACCCGGAAAAATCACCATCTCGCCGGATCACGTTTGAGTACGTTATGCTCAAAGGCGTTAATGATCAAAAAGAGGATGCTGAGGAGTTAGTCGAATTGCTGGAAGGCATTCCCGCGAAAATCAATTTGATCCCGTTTAATCCTTGGCCAGGATCCTCTTATGAATGCTCTTCAAAGAAGACGATTCAGAAGTTTTCCCGGTACCTGGAAGACCACGGATTACCAGCGCCAATCCGGACGCCTCGGGGGCGCGATATCCTCGCAGCGTGTGGTCAACTAAAATCAGAGTCCGTCAAGCTGCAGCAACGACCTACGACCCAGGATACGAAGCTCGGCAACGACGCTCACCTCAAACCTTAGACCACGCGTCCTCGATCGGTTCATTTATGCCCCAAGCCGTCTGTCCTCAATGTCAACAACTCGTCGATGAGCTGACGGATGGACTTTGCCAGTCCTGTTTTACTGGCGATCTGGCACAAGAAACAATTCCGCCAACCAATCCAAGGACTGCGGATGATGCCAGTTCGGAACCCACGCTCTTGCCGCAATCGGGAAACCGTCATCAGGATGACGATGCGACGCATCCAACGGATTTAAAGACGGTTCTTCCCGGTTCAAGCGTGCCGGACTCTGATCACAAATCGAACGATACGCTGGGCGACTACGAGTTGCTCGAAGAGATCGGTCGCGGTGGGATGGGAGTGATCTACAAGGCCCGGCATCGAAAATTGAATCGAGTCGCAGCCATCAAAGTCATCATTGGTGGTCGGTTTACTTCCGAGGCAGACCTGCAACGCTTTTATATTGAGGCGGAAGCAGCAGCGCGACTAGATCATCCGAACATCGTTCCGTTTTATGAGATTGGAGAACATGCTGGCCAGCCGTTCTTTGCCATGAAGTATCTCGAAGGTGGATCGCTGGCGGACCATATCGGACAGTTCAAAGACGATCAACACGCAGCGGCCACAACGGTTGCCAAAGTCGCCCGAGCCGTCAATCATGCGCACCAGATGGGTGTGCTGCATCGTGACTTGAAACCGGCAAATATTTTGTTGGACAATGACGGGGAACCGTTGTTAACCGATCTTGGACTGGCGAAGGACACCGTTGGCAACAGCAGTCTGACCCAATCGGGGGCGGTGATGGGGACTCCCAATTATATGGCTCCCGAGCAAGCGGCCGGGAAACCGGTAACCATCGCTGCGGACATCTATGGACTGGGAGCGATCCTGTATGAAATGCTTGCCGGTCAAACGACATATCAAGGAGCGTCTCCGGTTGATGTGTTGATGAAAGTGATTGAAGGACCACCGGTTCCGCCTCAGCAAGTTAACTCGAACGTCGATCGCGACCTAAGTTTAATTTGCATGAAGTGCCTCGATCCTGAACCTGAAAAACGGTATGCCTCGGCATTGGAACTTGCCAAAGACCTGGAAGCGTGGCTTGCAGGGCGATCGATTTCTGTTCGCCCTCCCTCATTGGCTTCGTTGGCGGCACGTTGGTATAAGCATAATCGGCAGTTGGTCTATTTTTCGTTCGCGATCCTTGCCGGAATCGTCATCGTCCTCCCCTTGATTGCTCTGTTTGTCGCTGGCGAAACAGCAACCGCAAACCGTGGCGAGACTTCGAGCGTCACGGAAGTCGCGATCGTTGGTCTGGTCGGGACGCTGGTCTTGTTGTGGCCCTCTTTGGGATTCCTTAACGCTTTGATTGCGAACCCGACATCGGGTTGGGGGGCGGTGCGCGCTGGGTTAGTTACTTCGGCGTTGTTATCGTTGACGTTCTACATGTTGCTGGGGTGGATGGTTTTTGTGCAAGGTGCACGAAACGATTCAGGCAAAAAGATACAGGCGTTGTCTTCAGCCGTTTGGCCACCGGATGACATGTCTCGCGAAGAGGCGGTCGACGTTATCGAAAAAGCCATTCCTGGACTAACAGAGATTGAAGATTCCAAACGTTCGGAGTTCGTATTGCGAGAGATTCAATACGGGCAGGTGACCAGTGCGATGTTTTCGCTCGCGTTGATCATCATGGTCTGCTTCTTGATGAGTGTTCCAATCGTCTATGGATCGTTTGTTGGCTATGTGCTGTTGCAGCGTGATACCTGGAAAATCGTCGCCTTTATTCGATACACATTGACCTGGTGGCTCATGTCGTTGATCTTTGCGATCACCATCCTTTGGTTTACCGGCAGCGCCGAATTAGGCGGTCTCCGCACGGATGAGAATTATTGGTTGTACTTCGTACTCGCGGGCGTACTTGGCTCATTGATTTATCTGGTCCTCAAGCGTTGGGGGACAAGCAAGACAACAACCCGCGCAAGCAAAGATAACTCGACTGAAAAATTGATTGAAAAAAATCGCCTGTCGACCGAACCTTGAACCGACAACGATGCTCCAATTGTTGTCGTGCCAGCTCGTGAAGAATCGTTCGCGATTCATTTATGAAACGTTCATCAGTTTGACTGGATTTCGGTCGGATCGATGTTGTCGTCATCGCGGCAGGCTACGATAATGCACTTATCGGTTCGCATGTACGCAATGCGAGTAACAGACGACCTGGACGCATCGCTCTAACGGCTCTGATGCGAAAGGGAGGTTGAGAGAAAGGAGGTGTTTTGTGAACTATTTCTGTACAAGCCGACGAGGTGGCAAAGCCTAGACGGTTGCCGGCGGGTTGCCGTGGCAGCCACCGTTCGCTTGATGGTCACATTTGCCTCAACGCGATAAATAATGTCCCGTTGCTGAATCTTGTTTCAGCAACGGGATTTTTTTGTGGATCACCAACGCAAATATCCCCACAAAGACTTGGTCTGACTTGTCAGTTTCCGGCTTGGATAGATCCGTCAAAATAGTTAGTCAAGTCGCGAAAACTCATCAGCGGTCGTGTCGTCAAGAAAACCGACGGCATGATCGAGATTTCACACTCGAACGTTCGCACCCGAGGCGCAGACCATCTAATCCAGTAGCTGCGCATGTTGAACCATATGCAAACGCAGGCGTAATTATCGCAATCCTGAAACTTTTTCTTACGCTTGAGCGATCAATTTCTGTCCACAAGTATGAGGGCGTTCATCAACTTCATAACTAGCCAGGAGAATTGCGTTGATCACTCACTATGTCAAAGCTTCGCCAACGACGTCAATGGTCGATGATAGCGACAACTTCATGACCCAGTTGCTTTGGGGAGACCCTGTACATCTGGAAGCTGACTGGGACAGCGACAGCACATGGGCCAATGTTCGAGTTCGAGGATCGATTGGCTGGGTTCGCAAGAATGCCCTTCGCAAGGCCACCAGCAGTTTTAAAGGGCTATTGGAGTTTTACATTATCGATGTTGGGCAGGGCGATGGAGTGTTGGTTCATACCCCAGATGACAAATGGCATCTCATTGACGCTGGAGTTCCCAACGAAAAACAGATGACCAAAAAAGGCGCTGCGAACTTTCTGCGTTGGAAATTTTATGAAGATTTACGTATGGGCAAGATTGAGTTAGAGAACTTGATTATGTCGCATCCTGACATGGACCACTACGGTGGCATGCTCGATCTGCTTGGCGAACGGCTTTACGATGGGCGCCAGTTTAAAGTCAGCGTAAACAACTTTTATCATGGTGGCATGGGGCGATTCTACGGCACGAATCCGCTTGGAAAAACGAAATCGGGCACTGTCGCACCTCTTCCCAACGCCGCCTTCGGCATCTCGAGAAACGACAAATTCATCGTAGAGCTACTCGATGACATCGATTCTTTTCGCACGCCGGCGCGGACGTTCACAACCAAGTTCGCTGAGTTGGCAGCGTTAGTCGCGGACAAGTGCAACAGTGCAGCAAGAATTTCACAACAAGACAAGTTTCTCCCTGGATACGACGACACGCAGAAAGTCGCGATCCACCTACTTGGTCCCATCATCGAACAATTCGGAACGAACATTGGGCTGCGAAAACTGGGACGCGGCGATCGCTGGGAAAGTAAAACTCGAAATGGTCATTCGGTTGTGCTTCGATTCGACTACGGCGACGCCCGCATCCTGATGACCGGTGATTTAAACGATGAGTCACAGCGTCTATTGTTAAGCTACTTTGACAAGTCAGAGTTTGCTGTTGATGTTGCCAAGGGTTGCCATCATGGCTCCGACGACGTCAACATGGAATTCCTTAAAGCGATGCAGCCACGGGCAACGGCGCTTTCTTCGGGCGATAACGAAAGCTATGCGCATCCGCGACCAGCAATCCTTGGAGCGTCCGCAAAATATGGACGTGAGTCAGAATCAACTCGCGGAAAAGTCTTGCCGCCACTGGTCTATTCAACCGAACTGGCCCGTTCCGTTGCCCTTGCTTACCCGTCAACCGTTAAACTGGATCCTGACTTCTCAGGCCCTCAAGACGAACGGTGGTACTCAGCGAAGACGACGCTCATCAAGTCAAAAAATACGCGCTACCGACCCTTGAAAACGACGCCAATTGCCATCGACTTGATCTACGGACTCGTCAATGTAAGAACCGATGGGAAGAAGATTTTATGTGCCACGATGAAAGAATCAGGGAATTCTTTTGATTGCAGAATGTTCAAAGCTGGAGTCGAAGTGCCAACAACTTAGATCAACGTTCCTCGCTGACTGGCTTATCAAATGTGCCTCAGTTGACGATGCTCCAGAAAGCGGCGGAAGCATCCTTTTTTATGGTGAGTGAATTGCTCATCCCGCTGTAAAAGCATACTGTGAGCAGCTTGGCCCTAATGAATCTCGCGAACAATGACGACACCTCGGGCTTTAGCCGGATCGTTTGTTCGTAGTACCGAGCTTTAGCCGGATCGTTTGTTCGTTGTACCGAGCTTTAGCCGGATCATTTGTTCGTAGTACCGAGCTTTAGCCGGATCATTTGTTCGTAGTACCGAGCTTTAGCCGGATCGTTTGTTCGTAGTACCGAGCTTTAGCCGGCAATAGCTCGTCGTCGTCACGTCCGCTTTGTTTCGTTTCTGGACCTGACAAGGCGTAGGAAGTCATAACGGGCCTACGAAGCTGGCTGAATGATCATCCTGGTTCCTTTTACAACTGCTTGGCAGGCAGGGTAGGGGGAAGCTAAGGCCAAACATGCTATTCTATTTTCTCGCAATATTCGCATGTCATAGCCGAACTAAGTGAGCTTGTTAATTTTCCAGGAGCTGATTCATGAGTGACGCCAAGCCAAACGAGACGCAATCCACCAACGGTTCAACGGCAGCGTACCGCCAGCTTCGAATTTGGATTCCCGCTCTGATCATCATTGTCACGTTAATCATGATGGCGTTGCCGATGCTGGTCGCCGACGCATCTGAAGCGTTGATGATGGTTTCCGTCATGGGGCCGGTCGTATCGTGCCTGTTGGCATTGATTTGGTGGGTCGCTTTCAGTCGCGCCAGGTGGACCGAACGTCTCGTAGGACTGCTTGGCATTTTTGCGATCTTTGGCGTCGTGTCACTCGTCTCCGACCCCTCCATGGTAAAAGCTGTTCCAATGATGAAACTGACGATACCTGTCGGAATCGGCATGTTTACTCTGGGAGCGATCCTCTGCTCAAAAATTCTCTCATTCAAACGTACGATCATCGCCCTGGTGATGTTGGGGATTGGCGTCAGTTATTCTGGGCTGCTCCGACACGAAGGGATGTCCAGCGACACGACCATGGCCCTCAAATGGCGTTGGACGCCGACAGCCGAACAGCTACTTGTCAACGCAAAGAACACGGAACCGCCGATCGTCGTTGAAACAGATTCGCCAGAAATGGATGCAGCGATTGCGAAGCCAGAGTGGTCGGAGTTCCGTGGCGCAAACCGAGATGGACGTTACCTTGGGCCTCCGATCAGTACCGATTGGAGTTCCGATCCAGAACAGGTTTGGAAAGTCCCCGTCGGTCCCGGTTGGTCTTCGTTTTCGATCGCGGGCGAACTGTTGTACACCCAAGAACAGCGAGGTGATTTGGAAGCGGTTGTTTGCTACGAGGCATCATCGGGCAAAGAAATCTGGACTCATGAAATCAAAGCCAGGTTTGAAGAGTCGATCGGCGGACCGGGCCCCCGAGCGACTCCCACGATCGCTCAGGGCAGTTTGTTTGCACATGGAGCGAAGGGTGATGTGGTCCGGCTCGACCCAAAAACCGGCGCAGAAGTCTGGCGTCAAAACGTCGGTACGCTTGCCAATCGCAATACTCCGTCATGGGGTTACAGCTCCTCGCCCCTGGTCATTGGCTCAAACGTGATCGTGCACGTTGGTGGTGCAGGCGACAAGGGGACAATCGCACTGGATATCGAAAACGGCGAAGTGAATTGGACGACCGCTGCTGGCGACCATTCTTACATTTCGCCACATCTGGCAACGATTCTTGGAAAACAATATGTGTTGATGCTGACCAATGTTGGATTGAATGTCCTTGAACCCGAAAGTGGCGTAGACGTTTTAAACTACGAATGGAAAACAAGCGGCTACCGTTCGCTGCAACCACTGGTCATTAACGGAGACTCCATCATCTTGTCGACCGGAATGGGCACCGGCACGCGACGAATTAAGTTGAGTTCAACAGATGAAGGACTTACTGCGACAGAGACTTGGTCGAATCCACGTTTTGCTCCGGACTTTAATGACATGGTTCTTTTCGAAGGCCACCTTTATGGATTTACCGGAATGATTTTCACATGCATCGATGCGGAAACCGGCGAGCAAAAATGGAAAGGCGGTCGGTACGGCAAAGGCCAAGTGTTGTTGGTAGAACAATCCGGTGCATTGATTGTGCTATCTGAAAAAGGTGAGGTCGTTTTATTAAAAGCGGACCCGTCGTCCCACCAGGAGCTTGCAAAATTCAAAGCCATCAATGGCAAGACTTGGGCGCATCCAGTCTTGGTCGGCGATCGTTTGTTCGTAAGAAACGCGGAAGAAGCCGCTTGCTACCGATTGCCACTGGACGACGAGAGCAAAACGTCATCGAAGGACGACGTCAACTAGCAGATACCATTGCGCAAAGACAATTGAACTTGAAATCCCACGGTCATGCACGCTGACGTTGGCAGAGTGCTTCCGAATGCACTGCTGAATGCGCTGCCGAATGCACTTTCGAGCGTAAACCAGGGACCCGCTGCACTAACAACCGTGGCAACAGTGTGGGCCAGGGCACGCAACCCTTCTCAAGCTCCGAATTCTCAAGCTCCGAGTTCTCAAGCTCCGAATTCACGACAATCATCAGCCAGATTTTCGTTGTAAACTTACCTTACTTTACGGTAAAGTTAAGTAAGATGAAACAACCGCCGATTACATGAGTGAACCTTTCGATCGCAAAATTGGGTGTGTCGCCATGGCTGAAACAGCCTCCCATTCGAAACAGAAACCTGCTGCGGAGGACGCTCAATCGCCCCCCAAAGTTGATCGCCGTACCGCCAAGTCCCAGTCGACGCGGTTAAGAATTCTCGAGTCGGCCATGACGTTGTTCCTCGGCCAAGGGTTTGGGCAAACCAGCCTCGAAGCTGTCGCTGCCAATGCCGGAACGACGAAACCGACGGTCTACAGTCATTTTCAGTCAAAACAGGGTCTCTTCGACGCGGTGCTGGAACACTACGGGCAGCATCGAATCAAAGGGATGGGTGAAATCCTGCAACCAACCGAGAACCCCAAATCTGATTTGATTCAATTTGGCGATTTCTTTTTGGCTCAAGTTTTGTCCCCCGAATCACAGCGATGGGATCGACTGGCGGCTAACGAGTCGATGACACACCCGGAAGTCGGACAGTCCTTTTTTAATGCGGGTCCCCGACGAGTCCTCAAGCTGATCACGAACTATCTGAAGCATCAAAAAAAGGCAGGCCGTCTGCAGATTTCTCATCCCGCTCGAGCGGCCGAACAATTCATCGGAATGCTTCTGTGCCTGGATCTGTTGCGGGCACAAATTGGTGAAGGCGTACCCAGTGAAGCTCAACGCAAACGCCGTAGTCGAGAAGCTGTGGATGTGTTTCTGGCCGCTTACGAAAGTTGATCCACATGAACCGTTTTAAAAAATATCTTCCGTCGCGCAAATGGCTGTTCATCCCCCCAATCCTGATTGGCTTGGCAGTCCTCGTCGCGTTCGCCATCGCTAAACGACCACTGCCCAAATCGGACAACGGCGAAACGGCGAAGCATCTGAACGTACTGGAGGTCCATCCAAAAACCGTCACTCCGTATGTGATCGCCTACGGTTCTGCCACTGCAGACAAAGTCTGGACCGCCATTGCAGAAGTCCGTGGGCGAATCACCGAGATTCATCCAGGGTTGGAATCTGGAAACCCGATCAATGCGGGTGAATTGCTTTTCCGAATCGAAGACGTGGACTATCAATTGGCACTGACCCAACGGCAGGCGGATCTGGCCGCCGCCGAAGCTCGTGTGCGTGAACTGAATGCAAGCCAGTCAGCAGACCAGAAGTCATTACAGATTGAAAAAGACCTGTTGAAGCTGGCTCGCGAGGACCGGGATCGAATTCGCAAACTCCGTCAGAATCGTGCGGTCAGCCAAAGCGAGCTGGACAGCTCTGAGAGCAACTTGCTCATACAAGAACAAGCAATTCAACGGCTCGAAAACTCCATTTCACTCTACCCGTCCAAGCTTGCGTCCGCCCAAGCTTCTGTGGCGATCGCAAACTCGGCGGTCGAAGTCGCGGGTCGCGATATCAAGCGCACGGAAGTTCGCAGTCCGATCGATGGAATTGTAATCGGCGCAAAGCTGGAGGTTGATCAGATCGTGTCTGCGGGGCAAACGCTGTTTGATATTCGATCCGACGATTTTGTTGAAGTCGAAGCACAGGTTACTTTGTCGCAATTGCGCCGTCTGTTGCCAGAGCTAGGCAGTAACCCAAGCGAACTCAGTGAGGAGATTTTTGACGCGCGGGATGTCATCAGCTCATTGAAAACCACGGTGGAAGCGCATAGCGGCGATTTCGTCCAGCGTTGGGAAGCTGAGCCGATCAGGATTTCAGAATCGATAAACCAACAAACACGAACGCTGGGGATCGTGGTACAAGTTCGCAATCCAAATGCAACATCGCGGACGGGTAGTGCAGACCGCCGTCGTCAAAATTCGCTGCCGACCAAGATGGACGCACCTGCACTCGCCGCCGATCAAGAGCGCGCGTTGATTACCAACGAACCGCCAAAACCGACCTACTCAAAACTGTCGCTTAGACCCGGCACATATTGCGAAGTTCGACTGTCAGGACAACCCATCAAAGATGCTATCGTGTTGCCACGAACAGCCTTTGATGGCGAGTTTATCTATACCGTCGATTCCAACAGCCGGTTAAAAAAAGTTCAGGTCATTCCTGGCTCTGCCATCGGCGAACAGGTTGTTGTAGATCAAGGTGTGTTCCCCAAGCAATTAGTTGCCGTGCGTCCGCCAATGCCAGCAATCGAAGGCGCTTTGATCGCAATCAAAATCGTCAATCCTGAAGCATCAGATTCTCGAACGGATGGCGATACTGCAATTCAATGGGAAACGCCGGAGTCGCCCCTCAACACGCTTCGATCGACAAATTCGAAGACGTCGATGCAACCTTTGGTAAATAAAACGGGATCCACACCAGATTCCAAACATGGAAACGGAGAACAAAAATGATCTCCTTTTTTGCGCGACATCCGACGGCTGCGAACCTATTAATGGTCATCATGTTGGCAGCGGGCATTCTCAGCATGAGCCGACTGCAGCGTGAGTCGCTGCCTGATTCTCGACCGGTCAAGGTTGAAGTCAAAGTCCCTTTTCCAGGTGCCACTGCCACGGAAGTTGAAGAGTCGATTGTTCAACGTCTGGAAGAGGCTCTCGAAGGTGTTCGTTACCTGAAGGAAACGACCAGTGTCGCGACTCAATCGATCGGCACGATTACGTTGGAGATGTTGGAGCAGGGAGAATACACAGCGTTTCGAAATGAGATTGATAACTCAGTATCCGGAATCGATGACTTCCCTGACGAAGCGGAACCACCGGTCATCATGAAGCTGAACACTCGGCAACCGGTGCTCGACATTTTGGTCTCTGGCCCGATGAACGCCATCAGCTTGAAAGCCTTTGCCGAACAGTTTCGTGATCGTCTGGTCGCTTCGCCTGAAATTTCAGAAGTCAATATTGATGGTTTTTCAGATCATCTTCTCCGCGTCGAACTTTCACGTGAAGCCATGTTGCGGTTTGGACTGAGTCCGCTGCAGGTCTCACGTGCGATCGCCGAGCAGAGCCTCGACCTGCCGGCTGGAAAAATTGAAACCGATGAAACGTTGTTGGTCCGAGTCCAGGAAAGTCGAAAATCACGACTGGCATTGGAAGACCTGATTATCTCGGGCTCGCCGGGTGGAGCAGAAATCCGCTTGCGCGACGTCGCTCGCGTGATCGACGAATTTGAGCTGGACGAAGAATTGGTTACCGTCGATGGCCAACGCGGCGTCGTTTTGAAAGTTCAGAAAGCGAAAACCGAAGACATCGTCAACGTCGCGGCTGCGGTGAAAGAAGTCATCGCGAAACAATTGGTCGAAACACCTCAGCTGAGCATCACGACACTCAATGATCAATCACTTCTGGTCGTCGATCGGATTTCCTTGTTGTTGAAAAACGGAGTTCAAGGCTGCATTCTCGTTTTCGTGATTATGTGGATTTTCTTCAACGCCAGGCTTTCGTTTTGGGTCGTCTTCAGCCTCCCGGTTTCGTTTTTGGCCGCGTTTGCTTTGGTCCCCGGTGCTGGTTTGACCATCAACATGTTAACGATGGTTGGCCTGTTGATGGCACTTGGTCTGTTGATGGATGATGGCATCGTTATTGCCGAAAACATCGCTCGACGAAGAAGCGAAGGCGAGCCGGCGATGGATGCAGCGGTCAACGGTGTGGCCGAAGTAGCCGCGGGAGTTTTCTCTTCCTTTTTGACGACATGCTGCGTGTTGGGCCCGTTGATATTTCTCACAGGCGAGATCGGCAAGATCCTCCGCGTGCTGCCGATGATGCTGCTCTTGGTGCTTGCCGCCAGTCTCGTCGAAGCGTTCATGATCCTTCCGGCGCATTTGGGGCATTCGCTCGCGAACGAGCAAAAGAAGAATCGATTCAGGGAATGGATCGAGCTTCGTATCGACAACGGGCGTGATTTGTTTGCGGCAATTGTTGGCTGGACAGTCCGTTGGCGTTACTTGAGTCTAGGCTTGGTCGTTATGGCGTTCTTGTTGACCCTCAGTCTGTTGGCAGGCGGATTTGTACGCGGCAAGGTGTTTCCTGATCTGGAGGGAGACACTCTGGTTGCGCGTTTGCTGATGCCGCCAGGAACACCTTTGAAGAAAACACAAGAGGTGGTTTCGCGACTCGAATCCGCCCTACAACAAACGAATCAGCAATTTTCAGATCGCCAGCCTGACGACCAGGAGTTGGTTCAAAAAACGTTTGTGCGGTACAACCAGAATGCAGATGCCTTCGAGTCCGGCTCTCATGTCGCAACGATTCAAGCAGACCTGCTCTCCAATGAACAACGTGATGGGCGGATTGTTGAGATTGTTGACTCATGGAAACGTAACCTTGGCGATGTTCCTGAAGCCCAATTGATCACCATCGATGAACCATCGATCGGACCGACTGGGCGAGACATCGAGTTACAGCTTTCCGGCGTCAGCTTGGACGAACTCAATGCGGTTTCTCAAAAGATTCAGGACAACTTGGCAACGTATGTTGGTGTTTACAACATCATCGACGACTTGCGACGCGGTGAAAATGAGATGCTCGTGACGCTACGCCCCGGAGCCGTCGGCATGGGTGTTCGCACGACCGATTTGGCGAATCAACTTCGCGGTTCATTTCAAGGGTTGTTAAGTGACCAGATTCAAGTGGGCGATGAAGCCTACGATGTCGAAGTTCGTTTCAAGGATTCGGATCGAGACAGCGTGGCGGACTTGGAGGACTACCTGTTTCAATTGCCCAACGGCCAGACCGTGCCTTTAGTCGAAGTCGCCAAAATCACGCCGAGGCGGGGTTGGTCGCGAATCAATCGATTTAATGGCAATCGAATCGTCACCGTTTTTGGCAATGTTGATTCGCAAAAATCGAATGCGCTGGCGATCCTCGCCGATCTCAGGACGAATTTGGTCCCGCAGTTGGTCAAAGAGTATCCCAGCCTTGAAGTGACTTTTAAGGGATCCTCTGAAAAAGGGGCAGAAACGGGTTCGTCGATGGGATTCGCAGCCGTCATCGGTTGCCTGGGTGTGTTTGTCATTCTCTCTTTTCAATTCCGCAGTTACATCGAGCCCATCATCGTGATGGTGGCGATCCCATTCGCATTTGTTGGTGTCGTTTGGGGACATTGGTTGATGATGACTCAGCTGAGTTTGCCCAGCATCATGGGATACGCGTCGCTTGCAGGAATCGTCGTCAATGATTCGATTTTGCTGGTGCTGTTTTTAAAGCAAGCTCGCGCCGATAACATGCCGGTCGAAAAAGCTGCCGTTGAGGCGACCCGGATGCGTTTTCGTGCCGTCATGATTACATCATTGACGACCATCGCGGGGCTGTTCCCTTTGTTGCTGGAGCGGAGCTTGCAAGCTCAAATTTTGATTCCGATTGCGATTAGCATTAGCTTTGGCTTACTCGCATCAACGATCCTGGTGCTGCTGATCATTCCAGCGTTCTATGTCATCTTGTCGGACTTCGGCCTCACCGAAACGACCGACGAAGCGCACCATTGAGTCACTGAGCCATTCGGCGATTGGATGTTGGGCCGACTATCTCATTCAATCGTCGCGGTAATTCACCGAAGGGCTCGCGCCCTTGCGCTACTTTTGCACAAAACAAGTAGCGGCTCGGCGCAAGCCGTCCGGTGTTGGACCGACTACCCCAATTGAGCGTCGCGGTGATTCACCTTAGGGCTCGCGCCCTTGCGCTACTTTTGCACAAAACAAGTAGCGGCTCGGCGCAAGCCGTCCGGTGTTGGACCGACTAC
>JBCAWX010000012.1:1497-58423 GCA_038534355.1 Planctomycetota bacterium | reverse complement strand
CTACCCCAATTGAGCATCGCGCTAATTCACCGAAGGGCTTGCGCCCTTGCGCTACTTTTGCACCAAAAAATTCACTCATCCCCAGTAAACACTTGCCCCAGTACGCGGCCGGCAGCAGACATTCCGCTCAAAAATGCGCCCTCCACGCGAGAACCGCTGGCCCAATCACCGGCTGCGATCACTCGGCCCGATGAATCGAGAAAACAACGCTGAGCGGACGGTTCGACGGGAATTGCATACTTCCACCGATGAGCACTCAAATGAATCGGCGTCTGAATCGTCACGCCGGTCACTCGCCAAAACTCTTCGAGCATTTCATTCGCGACTTTCTCTGGGTCATCCTCCCAGTGCTCAGACGTCCATTCGGGGGAAGCATGAATCACGACATTTTCATACGTGCTTGGTCGCCCCGGCTTGGAACTGTTTCTTGCCGTCCATGAAAGAAAACTACCATGCAAAAATGCACCCACCCATTGGTCGGTCACGGGACGATCGAAACTAGCCATTGCCGCCCAACACGGATTCATTTCGATCGGGTTGATCTGCTTTACCAGCGTTGGAAATGCGCCCAGCAACTCTACTGCTTGTGCGGCAGGTGCGGTCACAACAAGATGGTTGAAACTGCCGAGTGAACCCCGCTCGAAATCGAACAGCTCAACTGAAGTGCCAGAATCATCCACGTTTGACACGCGCGTGTTCAAATGAATGTTGAGCCCTTGCGCCAAGTGTTTACACAATGCGCTCATGCCTGGCACCGCGACAAAACGATCGGAAGATTTGGACTCGGATTGAATTTGTCCTTTCTCCAGAACGACGATTCGTTGATCAGCTGACCGCTTCAGGTCTGGCCATTGCGACACCAATCCCATATGAATCCAAGACTCGACGTACTTCTGGAATCGAGAGTCACGAGCTGTGAAGTATTGAGCGCCGTGATCGAAGTGTCCAAAATCGGTACGACGTGTCGACATCCTTCCGCCAACTCCACGACCTTTGTCGAAGACGGTGACTTCGAGACCCTGGTCGGTAAGCGTCCGGGCGGCAATCAGACCTGAGATTCCAGCTCCAATCACAGCGATCCTGGGCGGTGAGTCGATTCGCAGCGACGCGATGTGCTTCTGATACGCTTCGATGTTCAACCGTTTTGCATGGACGCGGGTTGGACGCGGGCGCACCGTGCCGATGACCGATTGTTCAGGATCAAAAGGACGATCGAACTGTCCAAGGCACCAAAGTATCCCACCGTAAGATGCTGGATCCCGCCCATCGAGCGCATATCGATGATTGAGATTGATGATTTGTAGGAGAGCTTCCTGTGGCGTCTCCGTCCAGTTTAAAATCGCTTTGCCCCAAGTCATCCTCACGTTGTTGTGCAACTCGCCATGACGTAGTAGCGACTGCTGGGCAACATTCCAAAGCGAATCATCCGTTTGACCGCGAGCCAATTCCTCCCAACTGTAAATTTGATCGCGTGGATCATCCGCATGTGACGACAGTGTCGCTTGAGCCCAATCCGGGATGGCTGTCCATTGATCGTGATCTTTTCGATAGAAACAAAATGCATAGGCCAACTCTCGCCAGATTAACAACTCATCGAGGTACTTCTCGCCGCCTGCATTGTCAAATTCGTCGGCATCTCGTGCGAGCCGCATTGGCGAAACCATACCGTAGTGCAAATACGCCGACATTCGACTGACACCATCGACGAGAGCATTATTTCGCGTTCGAGCGTATCGAGCGAGCTTCTTTTGTCGAAATTGATTCCATCGTCGATAACCGGCCGTCGAACCGCCGACCGTGTCGACGATTGGGCCAACCGTATGATCAATTTCACATCGTGCGACCAATTCAGGAATGGAGGCAGTTTGCAATTCGACAGGATCAAACGGTAATCGATCGAGTTCGAACTCGGGCGTTTGGATGTTCTGTGATGGCCAACGTTTTGAGACGCGTTGCTGGTAGAGTTTTTTGGTTGCACTGCGAAATTTGAATGCGCGGGTATGAGGTTTTTGGACCAGCCTCATGGGAACGACACACGCTGTGTCGACAGTAACCACTGGAGTGTCGCATCGATGCAAAAGGCGATCGAGAAAGTGACGCGGCGGATCGACAGGCATATCTTCCGTGACAACGACGCAGGCATCTGTAGCCAACGTCACCAAATGTGGCAGCCGGTCAGCAGGCGTCGCCAAGTGAAACGCGTAGCTGACTCCGAGTTCCGCCAACTGCCGCTGAACATCCTTGGCACCTTGCAGAATGAACGTGTGATGTCGATCCGATGCAAATCGATAGTGCTCTGACAATCCCTGATAGACCAGGAGTGGAACACTCAGCGAATCGGCAATCACGCGAGCAACATCCAGCGCCGGGTTTTCGTCCGCGCGAAGGGCATTCCGCATCCAGTACAGTACAAACGACCCTCGGCGATTTACGCTGTTGGCCGAGTGAAAGCGAGATCGTTCGGCCAGGTGCTCCGGCAGCTTCCAGGGAATTTCGAGTGCCTTTTTCGAGTCGTCTGTCATACATCGTTATCCGCTCGGTTGGGGATCGGTTAACTCAAAAACGCCGCGTCCGAGGTTACTATGCCGAACTCAAAAGAAGATCTGCCGGAAAAGGACTGCATCATTTGTCAGCGCCCTTTTCGTTGGCGAAAGAAATGGGCAAAAGTCTGGGAGCAAGTTCGCTATTGCAGCGAACGCTGCCGTCGGTCTCGAAACACCATGAAGTCCTCGCGGCCTGATGTCCCCAGCGAATCCTCCACCTCGAAGTAGAGAACGATGCCGAACGTCGAATTTGATGGCCAAACGGTCGAATGCCAAGTCGGTGACAACTTGCGAAAGGTGCTGTTGAAGGCAAAATTGCCTTTGTACAACGGCCTGTCGAAACTGGCAAACTGTCGAGGTTTTGGCACATGCGGAACGTGTGCCGTCGAAATTGATGGAGACGTCACCGACCCAACCACGGTCGAATCGTTGCGACTAAAGGTTCCGCCGCACAAATCCGGGAGCGGACTTCGACTGGCGTGCCAATGCAAAGTAAAAGATGACCTTAAGGTCACAAAACATGGCGGGATGTGGGGCAGCCAAATTGCAGACCCCAAAGCGACCAAACCTACCACTTGATTTTCACAATCATTCGTCAACCAGACAACTCTTCGCCAACACACAGATCAGCTAACTACGTTTACCAACAAACACCCAATCGTGAAGCACCACCAACTAACAACCCGCGAAGTCGATCGTGTCATCCAGATGGCTTGGGAAGACCGAACGACGTTTGATGCAATCCGAGTTCAGTTTGGTCTATCTCCAGGCGACGTCATCAAGCTCATGCGAAATGAACTAAGCCCACGGTCGTTTAAGCTTTGGCGAAACCGAACAAGCGGCCGAAAAACCAAACACCTCAACCGACGCAATTTCGCCACGGGCAGGTTCCGCTGTCCTGACCAAAAAGGGTGAAGCATCTTTCTTGACCGAACTTGCAAAGGTTGGCTTGGGCCATACACGACTTCTACCAGCACCGACCCGTCGCGAATTATTTCGCGTTTTGCTTGTCGGTATAGGTGACACTCGTGTCGTAAAGATCACGCTGGTATCTAAATTGTCCGCCCTCGGTTTCAATTTCTATCGAATCTTCCATCTGCTCGTTAATCCAATAGCTGACTTTGCACGTGTCTTTTGACCAAACAATTGGATGCTCAGGATGTTCATTGCTAATGGTTTTGGCGTCAGCGTCATTCAACGGAATCGATGCCCCAACATTCCAATCTGGATTCGTGATGTGCTTAATTCGCGAATCGAGAACTTTGCGGCTATGAAATAAAGTCGAATGCTGAACAAGCTTCAAATCCAAACACCAACTCCCATCCGGTGAGCGAGTCGAAGACTGACCAATCACCGCTTGTCGTTCTACCAGACTTGCAACAACCAAGGCGACAACCAAGACTGCAAGTAGAACATGAACAATTCTGAAATTTATCAACTTCATGAAACCATCGGTGTGAAAGAAAAGCAGTGTTTGTTGCTCTCGATCGATGGTACTGCTGTCAATTACTCATGTCAATTAATTTGAGTTGCGTCTGCACTACCGTGCGCGACAATGGTTCGACAAATTTGTCCGATAGCAAACAACAGCACCGTTCGCATCAACTCCTGCTCATTCGAACGATCGCTTGATCAAGCTTTGAGGCAAAGACAATCGCCGGCAAATCCGATCTCACGGCAGAATTCTGACAAGAACTTTTCGAGCTCAACGAATAAGTTAATTTTTGTCAGACTCAAACGGCCAAAATGATGAACAAAGCCGACCCGACTCGCCCCGCCGGTTCATGGCTCTTCAGGGATTACGCTTTTCTCGCTTTGTGGTTTGTCCCGGCAGCGATTCTTACCTGGGGCATTCATGAGTCCGCGCACTATGCGACTGGACTTGTGTTGGGCTACGACATGTGGATCTCGTTCAACCAAGTTGGACCGGTTGAGGGGAGCTCCGTCAGCAAAGTTCACCAGTTTTTGATTACGATGTCGGGTCCCTTGATTACCTGGATTCAGGCGGTCGTGGCTTTTGTGTTGATTCGCCAAACACCCAAACTTTCGACACCCAATCTTTCGATTTACCCGTTTCTATTTTTGACGCTCTGGACGCGGGCCTTGGCGATGTTCATCAGTTTCGTTTCCCATCCGAACGATGAAGCGCGCGCAAGTCTGTTGATCGGATGTCCGGTTTGGCTGATACCATCGATCTCCGTTGGGCTGATGTTTGGTCTGACTTTCTATGGCAGCCGCGGACTGAACGTGGGCTGGAAAGGAAACATCGTTGCCTATCTCGCGGCCTCTTTGGTCACCGCGGCGATTGTATTCTCAGATCAAATCCTGTTTGCTCGATAGCGTGGCGACGCGTCGGTCGAAACATTCTGGCGCCGGAACGCCTTGCTAGCGTTTGAGTTTCGACGATCGTTACAACAGATTTTTTCGCGAAAACCGGTATCCGCAGAATCTTCGTTAAATTCCGCATAGCTTAAAGGGCGATGAGATGGTTGAGTCACGGAGTGCTCTGCATGGCGTTCCGTACACATTTTTCCACGGTAGCTCGTTTTTCCCGAGCCCCAGTCCAAGGAAACACCATGTCGAAGCCGCAATCCTCTCATTCATCGTTCCAATCTAACAAGCATCCTCGTTGGCTGGTCCACGTACTCGCTGGGCTAGTGGCCATGATGGCCATTACGTCTGCGGGTTGTTCAACGCTACGATCGCTGGACGAAACCGCTGCCCTGACGTATCGCGATTTCGTTTGGGCAAAACGAGCTTACAACCTCAGATACGGCACTTGCGATCGACCGTACGGAGAGCATTTTCAGAACGGTTTTTGTGCCGGCTACTCTGACGTGAGTGGTGGTGGAGACGGTTTTGTTCCGGCCCTGCCTCCTGACGATTACCGTGGCTACGAATTCCAATCGGCTGACGGTTCAAAATGCGTGAACGCCTGGTTTGAGGGGTATCCCGCTGGCGTCGCTGCAGCCCGACAAGACAAATCTGGTTCTTACAACGACGTAATGATTTCGCGTTTGATCGATGCCGCTGTCAAACAAGACAAAACTGAGCCAACACTCCCTGGCGATGTCTCAGTGATCGAGGGCAACCAGAAACGCGCCGAAGCCGCGATGACCGTGCAGCCGCAAAATCGGCCGTTGCCGATTTCGCCAGTCAGCCCAATGCCATCGGTTGTCGCTCCGATCGACTCCTCATCGGAGCCGTTCACGATGCAAGCAACACCCCCAGTGATTCCGGCCCAATTCAAAATTTCTCCGATCAACGAACAGGCAGAAATGCCAATGCCGATCGGACAAAGCGAATGGCGTCAGTAATTACTTGTTCACATAACAAATCGTAACAGCGTTCCCCCGCCCACAACGAATCCTTTACCAATCACGCTACTGTTTTTTGCAACAGTTCACTTTGGAGTCCGCAAGCGATGGTTAATTCACAGAGCCCAACCAACCAACATCGAACACTCGCCACTCGATTGATGTTGCTGGCCCTTACCGTGGTCAGTTTTTCGATGACTGGTTGCACCGCCTTGTTTTCGCCGATCGATACGATCCCGGCGAGTCGCGTGCCGCCTCAGTTTCTCGCCGAACCCCAAGCCAACAAGGTCGATGTAGACCCGGCTCGGTTGAGACAGCCCAAACCAGATTTTTACATGCTGGACTCCAAAGACGTGCTTGGTGTGTTTATCGAGGGTGTGCTTGGTAATTTTGACGAGGCACCACCGGTCAACGTTCCAGATGCCAATAGCGATTTACCTCCAGCGATTGGATATCCTGTTCCAGTCCGAGAAGATGGAACATTGTCGCTGCCTTTGATTCAACCGATCCCGGTACGCGGCCTGACGATCCAGCAAGCAGAAACGTTGATTCAACGTGCCTACCGTGGCGGCCCAACTCCTATTTTGAAAGAAGATGGTCGTATCATCGTCACACTGTTGCGAGAGCGAACCTATCGAGTCTTTGTGGTTCGTCAGGACAATTCATTCGCCCAACGAGGACAACAGTTTCAGGGACAGGGCCAACGTGCTCAAGTCACCGACCGTTCCGACCGATCGAGCCGTGGATTCGTCTTGCAGCTTCCAGCATACAAAAACGACGTTCTCAATGCACTGTTGCAGACCGGAGGGATTCCGGGTGTAAACGCCAAACCAGAAATTCGGATCCTTCGAGGAGACCGATTGGATACCGCAAGACGCGACCAACAACTGGCGGAGTTTTATCGAACGAACTCGCCTGACCAGTTTCCTTACGGTCAAGTACCAAGAATTGAAGATGGCTCGAACGCTATTAAGATTCCATTGCGGCTCAAGCCTGGACAAGTGCCTAACTTCCGAGATGAAGATATCATTTTGCGAGACGGCGATGTGGTCTACATCGACACACGTGAAACGGATGTCTATTACACCGGCGGTTTGTTGGGCGGTGGTGAGTTCCCGCTTCCTCGTGACTATGACCTCGATGTCCTGCAAGCGTTGTCGCTGGCCGGAAACGGAATCGCAACCGGCCAACGCACGGGATTGTTGGGTGGAGCGGCACAAAATGTTCCGCCGACCGAACTGATCGTTCTGAGACGCATCCCGGGCGATCGCCAATTGGCCGTTCGAATCGATCTGAACGACGCGATTGATGATCCGCGGCAACGAATTCTGGTGAAACAAGGTGACACCTTGATCTTGAGATTCAAGCCTCAAGAGGAAGCAGTCAACTTTGTGTCCAACGTGTTCTTTACCTTCGGTATTCGCGAACTCTTCCGCTAAAGCTTTGCTGAACGCCAGCGGCGGTTTCCATCCGCCGCAGGTTGTCTCGACAGAAAAGTTTGCGAACGATCTGTCGGAACAACGAATCGTATAACATCAAATAGCCACGAATCGCACAAATCCCACGAACACGTCGTGCTGATTTGTGAATTTCGTGGCTATTTTTTTTGCAAGCTGGTTTCCCAGTGATCCGAATCGACTTCAGTGTGATCCGGAAATCGGTTTCCCTTCCCAGGATCACTCGATGCCGTGCATCATCTTTTTGATCATGCCATTGAGGGCGATCAACACGAGGCCCGCAGCGATTGGAATCGCGGTGTAGATCAAGAAGAATCCGACCAACCCGATTTGCTCTGAGATCTGATCAATGTAGCTTCCCGTCCATCCGGCCAGATAGTTGGCAATGGCGGTTGCAAAAAACCAGACGCCGAACATCAAGCCCACCAATTTTGCAGGCGCAAGTTTACTGACGTATGACAATCCAACGGGTGACAAACAGAGTTCACCGAGGGTATGGAACAAGTAGGCGAAGACGAGCCACCAGAGGCTGACCGACGCAGATTCTGCCCCGGTCTCAATCGTCGAACTACCGATTGCGACCGCTCCGAACCCGAGCCCCAACAAGATCAAACCGAGTGCAAATTTGACAGGTGCTGATGGGTTGAGTCGCGTCTCCCAGAGCTTACTGAACAGTGGCGCGAACGCGATGATAAAGAACGAGTTTAAAATTCCAAACCACGATGCGGGGACTTCCGTTTCGCTCTGTTTCTCCCGCACGACGTTGGCAACAAACTTGGTTGCATACTCATCGGCTTGCTCTTTGGTGACTTTTTTCAGTTTTCCTTGCCCCGCCTTCTGCTCCATATCGACCACGTAGATTTCGCTGCCTTCTTCCAGTGCGCTTGCGGAGCGAATCGTTCGCATGACTTCCGTCATTTCCTGCTCGGAAGCCACTATCGGACTGCTTTCGCCTGTCAAAATCGTTTCAGCCTGCTTGAGCATGGCTGCTTCCGCCTCGTCAACTTCGACCGGCACCATGAACGTAATTTCGTAGGACTTGGTATTGAACTGGTAGGACAACATGTAAATCGCAATGGCCCAGATCATTACGAAACTCAAACCGATCGCCAAATTGGAGTACGGAATTTTGGCAAACGTCTTTTGAAACAGATTGGCCAGCACGTAGGTCACGATCGCCAACGGTGCCAACGTCAACAGCGTGTTAACAACGACAAACGTTGTGTGAGCTGACCCGGTGAGAACACGCTGCGTATAGTCTTTGGCGAAAATGGTCAGTGAACCACCCGCCTGCTCAAACGCCATCCAGAAAAAGATCGTAAAGAACGAAAGGATCCCAACAACGATCAAGCGATCGCGAATAACGTCGGGGCTTTCCTCGCCGATTTTGACTGGCGGTTTCGCTGTGTCTGCATCCGCCGAGGGCGACTGAAATGGATTTTCGGTTTCGGTTCCTGTCACCGCGGTCGCGCCAGAAACTTCGACTTGGGTCCCTCCGGCAGTTTCTGCTTTATAGCCCAAGGTGCCGATCTCGCCAAAAATTGACTGACCAAGCTGAAACATGATCATGCCCAACAGCATGAAGATTCCAGCAAGTCCGAACCCATAGCTCCATCCGATCTGCTCTCCGACAAATCCACAAAGCAAAATACCGAGGAACGCCCCTGCATTGATCCCCATATAAAAGATCGTGTAGGCAGCATCTTTTCTCTCGGCGTTGTTCGCGTACAACTGCCCGACGATCGTAGAGATGTTCGGCTTGAAAAATCCGTTTCCAAGAATCAACAGACCGAGACCAATATAAAACGTTGACGCAGTTTCAAACGCCAATGATGCGTGGCCCAGCGTCATCAAAAGTGCACCGAGCAAGACCGCACCACGATAACCCAACACTTTATCGGCCATGATCCCGCCAAGAATCGGCGTCAGGTAAACCAGACCTGTATAGATCGCGTACAGATACAGAGCGTCTTCTCGGGACCACCCCCAACCGCCGCCAGCAATTTCGCTGACCAGAAACAGCACAAGCAATGCACGCATACCGTAGTAACTGAATCGTTCCCACATCTCCGTAAAGAACAACAGGAACAATCCGGGCTCGTGGCCAAACACCTGATCTTCCGGTGCTGTGGTTGGGTTCGCGGCATCGCTCATAAATTTCTCCGTTTGGTTTGCCCAATAATCAAGCTTTTTAGTTTAATAAAATCCATTTTGCGAACCAGATGGAGTTGCCCGGTTCCCTCAAACTTCCGACCGTTGACCCATTGCAGCCTGTTAAACTGGAAAAAGTTTAACAATTCACATCAGCAATTGACGTTTGAGAAGTTCGCCGAACTCGTTAAATTCGCGTCGAACACCAAGAGGACTCGGTTCATGAGGAACCGGTTCAACCTTCCAGCCAAGGACTGGCAATGTACAAACTGCTTCTTTCGTGGCGATACCTGCGAACTCGATTTATCGCGTTGGCATCCATTGTCAGCGTCACGCTTGGCGTGGCGACACTGATTGTCGTCAACAGCGTCATGGCAGGTTTCGTCGATCAGATGAAAAACCGCCTGCACGGGATTCTCTCGGACATCGAGATTGAAGCTCCGCTGATGTCGGACATTCCCGATCCCGAACTCCACGCAGATGTCGTTCGGCAAATCATCGGTGATGATCTTCAGGATTTAACCTGTGTGGTCCGCAGTCACGCCTTATTGTCGTTTGAATTCCATGGTCGGCCCTGGACACAGCACGTCATTTTGTTGGGCATCGATGACGAAACGTTTGGAAAAGTCACCGATTTCGAACCGTATCTGACCAACGAAATCAAAAAGGAACGTTTCAATTTCACTCTGGAAGAAACGGGCTATACCCGATTTGATCGAGCCGGTTGGCCCTATCGTCGCGAGAAAGCCCAATCCAAACGCGACTTTGATCGAATGATGCGCGAGCACGATCAACTTTACAATCAGGCTGCTCAGCAGTACGTCGACAACCATCCGTTGCAGCAACCTGACGGTTCACCGGCAACGCAATCCGCACAAAACAATGAGCCGGTTAAGTTCGAGTTTGCACCGTTGCCTGCGATGACGCCCAATATCAACAATGCGTTTCCAGTCGAAAACGATCCTTCAGACGCCAACGATCTGGCGGAAAACCAAACTCAACCGCCGCAACACCTGCCCGGTCAAACGGTGATGATGTCTCCCTTTGACCCACATGCCCACTTACGCGACAAGGTCAACTTGGAAGACTTGTTTGATCCGATGCGTGATCAACACGCCGGCATCGTTCTTGGCATGGCGATCTCTGAAAAAAAATCACTCGACGAAGATGGAAACCCGATCGACGTGCACATGTTGCTCCCGGGTGACGATGTCCAAATGATGTTCCTGTCTGCCGGCCAACAGATGCGCGCGGTCTCGGAAGAATTCACCGTCGTCGATTTTTACTCCTCCAATATGCACGAGTACGATTCAAGTTTCGCGTTCGTGCCACTCTCCAAATTACAAAAACTTCGCGGCATGGTGGATCCGTTGTCCAAGGTTGGATCGGTCTCTGCCATTCAAATTAAACTCAAGGCGGGTGCCGATCTCGATGCCGTTCGGGACAAACTCAAAGCAGAGTTTCCGGGCGCCGAGTACTACGACATCCGAACGTGGCAAGATACTCAACGACCGCTGCTCAGCGCTGTCCAGTTGGAATTGACGATTCTGAACATATTGTTGTTTCTGATCATTGCAGTCGCCGGTTTCGGAATCCTCGCGACGTTCTTTATGATCGTTGTTGAAAAGACTCGAGACATTGGCATCCTCAAAGCGTTGGGCGCCCCCAGTGGTGGCGTCATGTCGATCTTCCTCGGCTACGGCATGTCACTAGGAATTGTCGGAACCGGTGTCGGCATTGTTTTGGGGCTGGTCTTCGTCAACTACATCAATCAAGTGGCGGATCTTGTCGGTTGGTTGACCGGGCGTGAAGTCTTTGATCCTCAGTTTTACTTCTTTTCCGAAATCCCGACGATCGTGAGTCCCACCATGGTTTTACTGGTGGCACTGGGAGCCATCATGATCGCGGTCTTGGCGAGCGTCTTGCCGGCGCTTCGTGCAGCTCGACTACACCCTGTGGAGGCGCTTCGATATGAGTGATCTGGCAATGAGTACCACGAAGCCGACTCGATCATCGAAGTCGTCGATCAGCTCAAACATTCGCATCGCAAAAAATGCGGTGATGTCAGTGGCTGGTCTGAAGAAGAGCTATTTCAAAGGGCAACTCGAAGTCCCGGTGCTCAAAGGGGTCGATCTCGAAATCAACACCGGAGATTTTACCACGATCATCGGCCAGTCAGGTTCTGGCAAAAGCACGCTGCTGCATTTGTTGGGTACGCTTGACGCACCGGACGCTGGCGAGATCTATTTCAACGAACAACGTATCGACGTTTTGCCGTCTCGAAAAAAAGAAGCACTTCGGAATTCCGAATTCGGGATGATCTTCCAGTTTTATCACCTGCTACCGGAACTGACGACGCTGGAAAACGTGTTGGTTCCCAAAATGGTTCAGGACGGATTCTTTACGTACCTGTACAACAAACGGGAATACAAACGGAAAGCGACGGAGCTGTTGGAGATGGTGGGGATGGGACACCGTTTGCGCCATAAACCGAATGAGCTCTCAGGTGGTGAGATGCAACGGACCGCGATCGCCCGGTCGTTGATCTCCGAGCCATCCGTGTTATTGGCCGATGAACCGACTGGCAACCTGGATTCCGAGAACGGAAAAGAAGTTTTGGATACGCTGACGGCGCTGCGCAAAAATGAGAACTTGACCGTTGTGATGGTCACTCACGATGAGTCTCTGGCCGACAAATCCGACAAAGTGATTCGGCTGGTCAATGGTGTCGTCGAATAAGAAATGTAGCGGCCCGGCGCAAGCCGACCGGTGACGCAACGGATGGAATTGTAGCGGACCGGCGCGAGCCGGCCGGTGACGTAACGGATGGCATGATCTTTCGAGAGGTTTACCGTAGGGCTTGCGCCCTAACGCTACTTGATAAAAATGTAGCGGACCGGCGCAAGCCGGCCGGTGACGAAACGGATGGAATGATCTTTCGAGAATTTCACCGTAGGGCTTGCGTTCGAAAAGTTCACCGTAGGGCTTGCGCCCGGACGCTACCTATTAAAACGATTTGAGCGAGCTACCCGATTCGACCAACTCTATCGGCCTTCGAGCAATCGCTCGCCCAAGTAATCATCCAGCTCGGGGATGGCCATAATCTTTTGACAAGTCTCTTGAGGGTCGTATTCAACGCGACGAAACTCAACCGTTTGATCATCAAGAATCACATAACTACTGCGTGGGTCCCCGTCTCTCGGTTGCCCGACGCTGCCAACATTGATCATTAATTTCTGATCGCCAAAGGTGTACTTGTTGCTAATCTCGCTGGGCAAGTAAAACCGAAAGTTCTCGGTAAACACGCCCGGCACGTGCGTATGCCCTTGAAAACAATACTTCTTGATGAAGTCAAAAATACGTTCGATCTTACGCTGATTGTAAATGTCTTCGGGAAAGACATACTCGTTCAAGGGGCTTCGAGGTGAACCATGAACGAACATCACGTCCTCGACTCGGTGAGTCCGTGGAAGTCGCGCGATAAAATCCCAACGTTCTTTCGCGCCGGGTATCGAAGAATCTTCAAGTTGGTTGCGAGTCCAGAAAATCGCGTTCTCAGCGCCGCTGCTGAACCCATCCGGATCAAACAACGCGCCGTTGTCGTGATTTCCCAGCAAAGTAAGAGCAAACTCGCGGCAATGATCGATACACTCGCGCGGATTTGGACCGTAACCGATGACGTCGCCAAGACAGAAAATTTCGTCGACGTTTTGCGTTTCGATATCTTTGAGCACTGAGCGGAGCGCTTCAAGGTTTCCATGGATATCGCTGATGATTGCGCGTCTGGCCACAAGGATTCCTTCTCAGGTTCGATTGGATCGGGAAATTATAGTAGGTTTGCCAACAGACACAGCACCCAATTTTTGAAAGTCGACAACCGGTCTCGCCGGATCGAACAACTTCACCAGCTGTTTGTTGGTGGTCGGGACGGATCCATCCAGCCAGCTCGTTTTTTTTCGCTGGTTGGATTTGAGATCGCGTTTATTAATGAGCACGATCAGCCAAGCCGTTTTTCTTCAGCAGCACTCGGGCGAAAATAGTCTGGCTCAAGTGTCCAGAGGTCGTCACTCTCGCCGTTCAGATGTTTTTGCCAGCCAAGCTTGCCCACTGATGCGGCCGTCAATGCCCACGCAGATTCGTCGACCATGTTGATTTGCTTTTCCGATTGAGCCATTTCGCTCATCTGCTGCACGATCGGTTTTAGGCCGGTCCCTGTGACCACATCGCCCACTTGGAGCTGTTCGATCCAAACTTGCCGGTCGATAATTTGATCAGGAGAGACCAGTTCGACTTGCCATTGGAAGCCCGAGGCCGGTTCGTCCTGTTTGGCTCGAAACGCAGCGGCAAAAAATTGTTGCCGTTGAGCATTCGTAATCACCTGCAACCTTGAATCCCCGATCAAGTGCGGTTCCGTCGCAAACGTCTGCGCTGCGATCGCTTCAAGTGTATTGACACCAATGATGGGAGTCTTGGAAGCGTAGGCCAACGTTTTGGCAGTTACCACACCAACTCGAAGTCCTGTAAACTTGCCGGGCCCTTTGGCGACACAAATCAGTTCGAGTTCCGTTGGTGACAACGCAGCTTTTTGAAACAGTTCATTCATCAACGGTGCCAACATCACGGAGGCTCCAGGAGGAAATACCCGTTGGGTTGATTGACCTCGTTTGGATCGTTTTTGCGTATACCCCGGTGGTAATTGATCATCCGATCCAGCAGACTTACCAGCGGTAATAGACGGTGCGTGGTGGTAGTCAACACGCGAATCAAGCTGATGAATCACTTCGAACTGGTCTAAAAGAGCGACCGAGACAAAGTTAGCAGATGTGTTGATTGCGAGGGTTGCCAAGACAAACAGCTCCAAATTACAGTGAAAAAATCGGCTCGACAGTTGAAACCGGATTGTGAAAACCACCAGTTAGAGTCGATTGCATGCAAATGCCGATATTCTTAAACTATTGCGATACTTTAACTTAATCGTCAGAAGGCTTTTCTGTGAAGCGGGCAATCATCAGTGACATCCATGGGAACTTTGAGGCGCTAACAGCGGTCCTTGGACGAATCAGCGACCTCAATGTAGACCAAATTATTTGCCTCGGAGATGTCATTGGATATGGTCCAGACCCAATTTTGTGTCTGGATGCCGTCATCGAGCGTTGCGATTTGACAATTTTGGGGAATCACGACCAAGCAGCACTGTTTGACCCTGAAGGCTTTAATCCTGTTGCATCAAAAGCGATCTATTGGACCCGCGAACAGCTAGAACAAGATACCGCGGATATGGAAAAGGCGGACGCACGTTGGGATTTTCTCGGCGAACTCCCTCGACGGCACGACGAAGGTGAGTTTCTGTTTGTTCACGGCTCACCACGTGAGCCCACCAACGAGTACGTTTTTCCAGAGACGGTCTACGAACGAGACTTCCCGATCCTGATCAGCCGGTTTGAGCAGTACTGTTTTCAGGGGCACACACATATCCCCGGCGTCTTTCTGGAAGAGGGTTCGTTTGTAACCCCAGAAGAACGTGATCACTTTTTTCAACTCGACGACCAAAAGTGCATGATCAACGTTGGCAGCGTCGGACAACCTAGAGATGGAAATCCGAAAAGCTGCTTTGTCGTTCTCGACACCGACGAGAAGACGGTCGAGTACCATCGAATTGAGTACGACGCAGGAAAAACGCGCGACAAGATTTACGCGATCAAAGAACTGGAAAATATGCTGGGCGATCGCTTGTTGACTGGCCGATAGCCTGCGACCTGTTGTGATCCCTAGAGCTCAAGGCAAAGTTTTTTGATTAGCTGGGGCTGGGACTTCGCTGCGTTCAGTAGCTCAGTTGACTTCTGGCGTTAACTTGGGGTATTCCGCCTAAAGGCGACTAACATCCCGCATTCCGCCTGAAGGCGGTACTACGAACATAGTGGACCAAAAAAAAGGCGGTACTACGAACAAAGTGGCCCCCAAAGCGGATTTACGAACGTCTGGAATTATTGGACGGCGCGGTCTGGCACGACGAAGTTTTTGCTCTGGCTGAAAAAGGTTCTCGGGTTGTCAAACACGACTTGGCGGATCAACGACTCATCATGGCCGCGACGTCGCATCTCCAGAATTAGATCGGGAACTGCGGTCGGCTTGGATGGGCCCCAATCGCCAGCCGAGTTCACACACAACCGCTCGGCTCCATGTTTTTCAATGATGTCGACCGCGCGTGCCGGGGTGCATTTGGTGACGGGATACAAAGTCATGCCTGCCCAATAACCGGCCTCCAAAACGGGCCCGACCGTGTGTTCTTCGACATGATCGACCAGCACGCGGGTTCGATCAATGTCGTGTGTTGCCAGCATATCCAGGATCATTCGGGTCCCTTGATATTTGTCTTCCAAATGTGGCGTGTGGATCAACACTTGCTGATTGTAGGCAATCGCCAACTCCATGTGCTCCTGAAAGATAATCGCTTCATTTCGTGTATTCTTATTCAGCCCAATCTCACCAATGCCCAACACGTTCGGGCAGTCGAGAAATTCTGGAATGATTTTGAGGACATCGCGAGAAAGCTCAACATTTTCCGCTTCTTTGGCGTTGATACACAGCCAGGTGTAATGGGCGATTCCGTATTGCGCAGCTCGCTGTGGCTCGACATCCGTCAGCTGCCGAAAGTAGTCGCGAAAACTTTCAGCACTGCCCCGATCAAACCCGGCCCAAAACGCTGGTTCGCTGATCGCCACGCAACCCATTTTGGCCAACGTCTCGTAGTCGTCAGTCGTCCGAGAAACCATGTGCAGGTGAGGGTCGATGTAATACATGCTCGATACTTGTTGTTTCTTGATGTTTTGTAGTTGGAAGCGATCGAAAAATTGAAACGATGGGCGTCTGTTTACGATGTGTACCGCGTCTTTTCCGTTGAGCTAAAGACACTGGAGAAGATCAGCAATGAGGTTGGGAAGGCTCTCGAATCGTGAAGCGTCAAACGCGTGATTCGATGTTGAATTCCCCCAGCCATTTGGAATCGTACTGGCGCGAAAACAACAACTGAACATTCTCTGCTCGCGTTGCTGCAGAATCCTGAGAAGCCAGAATCTCAATCCCCTTGGAGATCAATTGTGCTTTTTGGCTGTCAGCAACATCTCCAGCAGCCCGCTCGATGCGATCCAAAGCCGCAGCAATTTCCAGGATCTTTGCTCGAACCACCAAATATTCCCGTTCAAGAATTTCCTTAGAGTCCATAGTTTTTTCTCGTCTCATTACTTGAGTCGAATCGAGCAGCGATTCGATTTGCATCGGTCTTCAACAGATTACTGCTATGATATTCGGGGAGCGGTGGATCGACCAGAAGTCTTATCAGGCAAACCGTTAATCAGGCAAACCGTTTAAAACTCCTGCGAACAACGATTCCTGCGAACACCGATTCCAACGATTAACTGACTGCCAAAGATCGGAACCATGACGCACCCTTTCATCCGCATCGTGCCATTGATCATTGTAGCGATCGCCGGTCAACCTTTGGTACCGACTTTCACGGAGTCAGCTCCTGCGAACTCCATTCGCCACGTCTATGAGGATGGTTTTGTCGAACGCGCGTGCTATGTCCTGATTCGAGATGATCGTGCGTTTTGTGAGTACTCGATCGGATTGAACCCACAAACTGCCGAGCGACTGTTGCAGCGACTGGTCGAATCAGCTGAAAGGTCGCCCAACCAGACCAAAGATTTGAATTCGAGCAACTCGCCGAATCCAGGATCAAACGCCAAATCAGACAATCTACCGTCGACGCAACCATTGGGTGAAACCAACCAGGAACTCGCCGACGAGAATCGCGGAGAAGCAGAACACTTGACCGACCCCGAGGTGATCGAGCGATTTGCCGATCGAATCGAGCCTTGGTTTGGGCGGGAACTCAAAGTGTCCCTCAATGGGCATCGTGTAAGACTGGAAAACCTAAAACTTGCCAAAGACGCGCGACATCCATTTTCGATGATTGTCCGATTCGAGTTTTCCCTGCTTCCCGGAGACTCTTCAAAGGATGCCCAAGCAAAGTCAAAGCAAGCCGCAAATTCTCAGAACAATGCCGAACGTTCTCAGGCGCCCAAAACCAACAAGACCACTTTAAAACCCAAACAGATTGAATTGAAGCTGATCGACCAGCTGTTCAAAGACTCCGATGGAGCGGTGCGTTACGCATTGAAAACGAAAGGGAAAGCGATGATTGCGAAATCAAACGTCGCACCAATCCTGGTTCGAGCCGAGCGAATGGAGCTGGCAAAACTTCTGACCGACGTTGAGTCACAACACCGCCAATCGACGCTGGAACAGGCGATGACAATTGACGCAACGATCCTCCTGAGTAACGATTGAGCTACGAAGTTAGGACGCGTTGATAACTCGAGACAGCCGTGTGGACACGTTCTTGAACTTCTCATCGAGTGCTCTCGCCTCATCGGACTCGCCAATTTTGTTTTGTCGGACGCTTTACTTTTGCTCAATTCTGCGAACCAGATTGTCCAACGACGTTCAAATGGCTTTTTAAGGTTGTGAGAAACCGCGACTTTTCGTAAGACTATCGACTTGCTGCCAACCACCACGCTCATATTGTTCCGCCCCTCAGCCTAGTTGAAATGATGCCCCGAACCATTGCAATTGGCGACATGCACGGCTGTGCGACTGCGTTGCGACGACTGTTGCAGGAAATCGATCCGGCGAAAGAAGATACGATCATTGGCATCGGCGACTACGTCGATCGGGGCATGGAGTCGGCTCAGGTTTTGGAAATCCTGATCGACTTGGTCACCAAAACACGGTTTGTTCCGCTGATTGGGAACCACGAGTTAATGATGTATCAGGGACTGTTCAATGGGCAGCAGGACTTTGAGTTTTGGTTCCAGCACGGCGGGAACGCAACTCTGGCCAGCTACGGTGGGCGGGCCGAAGACATTCCACAACACCACGTCACGTTTCTGAGCCACTGCATTCGTTTCTTTGAAACGGACACGCACTTTTTTGTGCACGCTAACTATTTGCCAGATGTTCCGTTGGCGAAAATGCCTGACGAAACCATTTTTTGGCAACACTTGCGAACGTACATGCCACCTCCGCATTTGAATGGGAAGATCGCTGTTGTCGGACATACGCCCCAGCCTGAAGGGGACGTTGTCGACTACGGACACATCAAAGCGATCGATACCTATTGCTATGGCGATCAGTGGCTTTCGGCGTTGGATGTGAATTCAGGCAAAGTCTGGCAGGCCAACAATTTGGGCGAATTTCGCACTGCAGAGATCGATCCCGGGGCTGACTTTGACTCGCCCGCTAGCATGTCAAACTTTTCTGAATAAAGCATCCTTTCTGGTTAAACCCAGTCGGCCGCATTTGCCGATGGAATCAAAGAATGAGTATTTCAGGGCGATCGAATCTCGCTCTGCAGCCACACTTTGATCCAAATGAAGGTAAAAGATCATGCGTCGTTTTTTGATCGCAACGTTGTTGGGAATCGCTTTGGTAAGCAACGTTGGGTGCTTCCTGCCGGCGTACGATCCGGATCCTTCCGTTCGCGCCAAGCAGCTGATTTATCAAGCGGAAGATTTGAGAAACTTTCGAGCTGAATGGCAGCGATTCTGGTTTCTGGATCAACCGGATCACCAAAACCCTTATCGAACTCACGGCGGCATTCTCTAACTGATGCCGTTGGTGGATACGACCACCATTCGATATTTGAAATTGACATCAAGGCATTGGCTGGCGATCGCGAGTCAATGCCTTCGCGTGTTCGATCGGGTCAGTTAGTTGAATCACCGAAAGTCTGACCCGTCTCTGTTCTGCAGGACTGGCCGCGCCGACTCCTGCCCGAGTGCGTCGAACCGTAGCTTGGGCACTCTTGCCCGAGTGTGCTACGAAAAGGTGTAAGAGGAAATCGCCAGTCAAACCATGAACGAAATTGGAAAACGTTAAGCCAATTCATGACAGCCAAGAGTGGCTATCCTACGTTTTAGTGAGCATGGAAAACGTTGAGACATTTCAACCGTAGCTTGGGCACTCTTGCCCGAGTGTGTTACGAAAAGATGTAAAAGGAAATCGCCAGTCAAACCATGAACGAGATTGGAAAACGTTAGGCCAATTCATGACAGCCAAGAGTGGCTATCCTACGTTTTAGTGAGCTTGGAAAACGGTAAGACAATTCAACCGTAGCTTGGGCACTCTTGCCCGAGTGCGTCGAACCGTAGCTTGGGCACTCTTGCCCGAGTGATTGAAACGCGACGATTGGGTTGCGTAAAAACAACATCTGTCGACTCGGCGAAACATCTCTTTACTTCGTCCAGCTGGGCCAAGACGAATTTGCCGAATTCGTCAGTCTCCTTCGTTTTTGCAACGACCTTTCTGGGGAATTGATAGTACGTTTCGATTGGGTTTCATTTGGCGTACTAAAATCAGGAGATGGTTCGATGCGAAACAACGAGTCGAATCTTAATCGCAGTCATCAGAATCCATCGGCAGAGTTTTATCTTGTCGCACAAGAGTTGCAAAACTTGTTGAGTGCGAAGCCGACAGACTTTGATTCGCGAAGGAAGCACCAACGAGTACCGCGAAGCATTTCCATATCCGTGGAACCTGTTGACGCCGATTTTCAATCCCAAGGGGAGCCGTTTTGGGTGGTTTCGCGTGACATCAGTCGCAGGGGGATTGGGTTGATCAGCTACGATCCGATTCGACACGAGTTCGTCAGGATTGGCTTGTTGAACGAAAACATTAGCGTGATTGGCCAAGTACGCCACAACACAGCAATCGGGCACCGGTACCCATTGTACCTCGTGGGCGTGGAGTTCTTGAATGAGATGGAAATCTAGGAGCGAGCATTCAAGAGAAACGCCTAAGCGTCGGGCAGCATTTAATGCTGTTCGGCGTTTTTTTGTGCAATAAGATCCACTCTGTCAGCCTTCCTGACTACCCTCGATGATTTTGGTTTTTTGATTACGATATCCCACTTCAATGGCGATCAATCGAGTTAGCTGCAGCCGGAAGACAAATGGGAACTGGAGAAATCGCCGGGCTGCTCGCCGCATTCATGTGGACGATTTCCAGCATGTATTGGGGGCGAATTCATCTCCCCGCGATGACGTTGAACTTTGCCAAGAACTTGGTCGGCGTCGTGTTGATCACAGTCCACTTGTTAGCGATCACTTCATTCGCTGGCGATCCAGTCTTCTCCGCATCATGGGAATCGTGGGGGTGGCTGACACTGAGCGGTTTGATTGGGATCGTGATCGGCGACGCGTTTTATTTTCGCTCGCTGCAAATTCTCGGACCTCGAATCGCATTGATGGTGGCGACGACCTCACCCATTTTTTCGGTGGGAATCAGCTGGCTGGTCATTGGCGAGAGTCTGCACTTTGCCGCGATCACTGGCATCATTATGACCGTTGGCGGCGTGATGGTTGTCGTTCGAGAGCGACAAAAATCGAACAGCGAAGTTCCGGGGTTAATGCCAGGAACAGTGACCGCAGGAATTGCCACTGGGATCGGCAGCGCGTTTTGCCAGGCACTGGGTGGCGTTTTCTCGAAACGCGGGCTCAACGATATCACAACGGGCGAAGAGATTTGCGGATCTGTTGAAGGCACGTTCATTCGAATCTTTATCGCGTTCGTTGTGACCGCGATCATTGTTTTGGGTCGTGGGAGGATTAGAGAAACAACCCAGAAGATTTTTGCTTGGCAACAACTGCGGTTGATCATCCCTGCGACAGCCATTGGAACCTGGTTGGGGATCTGGATTTCGCAAATTGCCTATCAGAATTCCGAAGCGTCGATCGCCCAAACTCTACTTTCAACGTGTCCCTTATTCGCGATCCCAATTGTCTGGTATTCAGGTAAATACCAGTTCACGCTGCTTTCGGTTTTGGGAACAGCCATTGCGGTCGTCGGCGTCTTCTTCACAGTCTTTGATTGGTCGACGGTCAACTAGCAGTCGCCGTCATCAAGCACGTCATCGACGTCATTCAGATTGGGCAGACGCAGGACGGGGAATCACTGCGGGAAGTGAATCACCGCTTGGCAATTTCGCCCATAAGTGTACTTGTGATTGCCCGGTCCTGATCAGGATCAGCGCTAATCGTTGTTGTTTAAGTCTTCCCAAACTTCGTTCACCGTTGCATCGGGAGCATCGATGATTTCCAAGTGGTTCAAGTATTTCAAGATCTTTTGAATTGAGTCATGCGGGCATTCAAAGTCAGTGCTCCAACGGGTCAACGACAACCACTCACGTACCTGTGATTCCTCCAATTGATACCGGGTCGCAACCAGCTGGATTGCCTCCGGGTTCTTCATTAATTGGTCGCACTGGCGATTGATCACTTCCAACATCGATCGAATATCGTCGCGACGATTCATTAACACGTCTGCATTGACCGCAATGACAAACGCGGGCCAAAGTGTTTCACGATGACCGACACGGCGGAACTCACCATTATCGACGAACGGTTGCGTAGTAAACTTTTCCCACAAAAAGATATCGGCTTCGTCATCCGCCAGTGCTTTACGTGCGCCGTCCAGATTTCGGACGACTTCAAAGTCCAGATCGTCGGTATTCCAACCGCGCTCTGACGCATCAACGATTGCCATCAAGTGCGACCCGGACCCAGGCCGGCTGATCGCGTACGTCCGGTCGCGGATTTGATCGATACTGGTAATTTCTGAATCGTCGGCAACGTGGATGCCCCAGATCAGCGGTGATCGAACATAGACTTTGACCAATCGAGTCTGTCTTCGGCGAATCAAGTCAGCGACCGCCCCCTCGGCCAAGAGGATCGCGACATCGACTTCACCTTGACCCAAGGCACGAGTCATCGCGCCGGTGCCACCGGGGTAGTCTACATACCGAACGTCCAATCCTCGTTCTTCAAAGCTTCCAGATTCGATTGCCAAATGCCAGGGCAAGTTAAAATGCTCGGGTACACCGGCGACACGAATCGGTTCACAGCGACTGTTGCTCAATGGATTATCTCGTCCCAATTTACGTTGTCGTTATGGGAATGCGTAAACCCCATCTCCCGTTCGATGCGAACCGTTTCCGAATCGCGAAACGCCATGACATAGGTCTTGCGCCAGATGTCAGATTCATTGCCTCCCGATCCGTGAACGATCCGTTCGTCATGGATGGTCACGCTGCCACGTTTGACTGGTAGGTAGACGATCTCATCGGTGGATCTCATCTCAATCACGAGCGTGTGCGATTCATCCCGATTGACTTCTTCTGCGCCCGCGGTGTCACCCGAAAAGTCTTTAGGTCGATGAGCTCGCAACGCTGGTTCTTTGTTCGATCCGGGTACGACTTGGAGGCAGCCGTTGACCAGATCTGAATCGCTCAACGCCAAAGAAAACGTCGCAGTCCAGGTGTTTTCAGTTTTTGGCCAGTAACCAAGATCCTGGTGCATCGCAAATTCAGCTTGGTTTTTGTTTGGCTTTTTGGCGAGGAACTGTTCGTAGTCCATCACCGGTGTGCCTTGGTAGATTTGCTCTGCGACGCTGAGGGCGATTTGATGATAGATGTTATTTACCAGTTCAGGCCGGTACTTGCTGGGCAACATTGCGTTGACGAGTTGGAACTGTTCGACAGGCGTACCGTAAGGCTGGCTCATGTCGCAAAAATCTTTGCCCATATTGGGCTCGTTTCCATTGACGAAGTGATCGAACCAGTGGTCCAACGGTTCCATCTCGGCTTCCGTCAAGAACCCATTCAAAACCAGATAGCCTTGTTCAGAATACTGCTGGATCTCGGTTTCGGTGACCAAATATCGCGCACCGTCGCGACGATGGTTCCCAGAGTCTTCGTTCGTCACGCGCTTCATATCGGCCTCCCATTCAAGAACAGATCGAACAAATAGTTTGACCGCAATGCGTCTTGATGACAAGCAACAAGTCGAATGTGTGATGTGCTGGCAACATGGCAGGGGTTAAGTTGTGCGCGTCATGACATGTTCACGCTGAACTAGACGCCGCGAGCACGTTTGTAGTTTGGATGCTCGGCCTGACCGGTCAACTCATACAAATATCGACTGGGAACGGTATCCCTTGGCTTGCCCCATTTCATGCGAGTCAAGCACATGGACAGCGTCAACCGTTCTTCTGCACGAGTCACACCGACGTAACAGAGTCGTCGTTCTTCATCGATGGAGGCATCACTATCAAGTGACCGGTGGTGGGGCAAAATTCCCTCTTCCATTCCGATCATGTAAACCTCGGGAAACTCAAGTCCTTTGGCGGCGTGCAGCGTCATCAATGCAATCGCGTTCTTTTTGAGTTGCTTCTCTTTTTCGTCTGTCGCATCTTGCTCGCCCAACAGCAACTTGTCCAGAAAGTCATCCAAGCGAGGCCGCGCAGCATTCTCTTCATACTCCGCAACTGCGTTGACAATCTGTTCGACGGTCGACCATCGCGCATGCACGTCGTCGGGATCAGAATAAATTCGTTCAATTTCTGAGCGATACCGGGTTCCCGAGATCATATTTCGAGCAAGGTCAATCAACGAGTCGTCCGTCGATTGATAATTGACGTCTTCGACGATCCGTGCGAGTTGATCCAATCCTCGATTCGCTGCTCCTGTGAGTTTGGGTCGCGGAGCATCCGCGGTGACCATTTGCCACAGTGGAACATCGTTCTTAATGCTGTGATCGAGCAGCAATTCTACGGAACGTTTTCCAATCCCTCGCGGTGGCGTATTGATGATTCTCAAGATCGAAACTTCGTCTGGCTCATCACCGAGAAGTCGCAGATAGGCCAAGACATCTTTGACTTCTTTGCGGTCAAAGAAGGATTGCCCGCCGACCAACACGTAGGGTAGTTTTGCTTTGCGAAGTTCCGTTTCAAAAATTCGCGGTTGTTCATTGGTTCGAAACAAGATGGCAAAATCTCGTGGTTCGCGACCAGGCAACTGCAGCCGTTTCTGGATATCGTGAACTGTTTCCAGCGCTTCAACAGTTTCGTTGGCAAACTGGGCGATACGAGGTCGCTCGCCATTGGGCCGCGCCGGACGAAGAACTTTGTCGTGGCGCATTTTGTTAAACTGGATCAGCGTGTTGGCAAACTCAATAATTGCAGCAGTCGATCGGTAGTTGTCCTCAAGGCGAATTACTTTGGCATCGGGCCAATCTCGATGAAACGAAAGAATGTGCTCCACTTCAGCGCCGCGCCAAGCGTAGATCGATTGGTCATCATCGCCCACGACGCATAGATTTCGATGACGATCGGCCAGCGCTTTAACGATGCGATACTGGCTGGTGTTGGTATCCTGATACTCATCGACGAGGATATGATCGAATCGGCTCGCCTCTTCTTTCCGAACGTCGTCGTGCTCATGGAACAGTTGTTCGGTCAGCATCAACAAGTCATCAAAATCGACTGCCGCACGAAGTTTCAATTGACGTTGGTATCGACGGTATCCGATGGCTGCCAAATGTTGGGCGTCCGTTTCGCTGGCCAGCTCGGCTTCGTTGGGTCCCATCGATTTACATTTCCAGTGGCTGATCCAAAACAACAATTGACCGGGGGCCAGTAATTGATCAGCGACATTTAGCTCGCGCAAAATCTGACGGGCGAGACTCTCTTGATCGCCGCGGTTGTAAATGGCAAATCGGAGTGGGTAGCCAAGTTTGTCGATGCGTCGACGCAGGATTCTGACGCACAATGAGTGGAACGTTGAAATCGTTGGGGAATGATCGACCTCGTTCCCTTGACTGCCACGCTTGGATCGGGAGCTTGATTTGTTTTTTTGAAATCGGTCGCCCAACATCTTCTTGAGACGTTCCTTCATCTCATTGGCGGCTTTATTGGTGAACGTCATGCCCAGGATTTTTTCGCCCGGAACACCCGTTTGAATCAGCTTGGCAATGCGAAACGTGATGACCCTCGTTTTGCCCGTTCCGGCACCGGCGAGCACGAGCAACGGCCCGGACAGCGTATTGACCGCGTCCGCTTGATTCGGGTTGAGTCCATTCATCGGTAAAAACGTACTGGGGGAGCAATTCGCTGAGCGATTTGGGAGAGCGGTTTGGGAGACGCAGGGAGTGTCGGCCAAAGCGAGAGATTCTGGCGTGGTTACTCGAGATACCGAGGAAGGCCACAAAAAGCCCTGACGACAAGGACCGCGGTTAAGTTAGCCGACCGGTAACGCTTTGGATAGGCTTGAGACGTGACGATTCGGCACGGTCGCTATTGACGTTTTTGCGAAATCGCTCGTATACTGTCTCAATTCGAGCCCATTTCGAACATTCTCTATCTGGTCCACGACCACCAAAGCCATGAGCCAAAAATCGGCGATTAAGCGGACGTTGCCGCGCAAAGACAAAAAGATAAAAGACGCTCCGACTCCAACCGAGGAACCGGTAGTCGAAGAACAGTCCGATGATCCTGAATTGATCATGGATAAATTGCGTCCGCACATGAGCACCATCGTGTTGGTCGTGACGGCCGTCTCGTTGGCCATTGTCGCGTTCATCTTTTACCGTTCAGCGACTTTTCAGACCGAAGCGATCAAATGGGTCGAGCTGAATCAGGCGAAAGCGATTAACGACGCGACTGGTGATGTGAAGAGTTTGAACCAAGTCGCAGATGAGTTTGGAGACAGTACCGCTGGACTCGTCAGCGCGTTCTATGCCGGCGATTCCCAGATGCGAAAAGGGATCCAACAGTTGGCGACCGATCGCGAGGGAGGATTTGGTTTGGTCAAACGGGCAAAAACCAATTTTCAATCCATCGTCGATGCCGATCCAAAAATCAAGACTCCATGGCTCAGCCAAAAAGCACTTTTCAATTTGGCATACGCCTGTGAGACGCTTGGTCAGTTCTCTGATGCAAAGAAGCACTACGGTGAATTGCTGGAACAAGCTCCCGACTCCCCGTTGGCTCAACGCGCTCAACGTGGTCTAGATCGTTCGTCAAATGATCAGTTCATTGCCATGTACCAGAAATTCAAGGAATACGAATCAACCATCGGAAGTGCACCTGGTCCGTTGACTGACGACCCAACGCGTCCTTCTGCTGCGATTGGTGATTTTGAAGGGACCGATTTGTTACCAGGCATGGTCCCGCCAACTGATTCACCTTTGGACAAAAAGAAGGACACGTCAAACACCGAAGGGCCGGAGTCAGAGGATCCGAAAAGCGATTCACCTGAGAAAGAAGACACAACGGCTAACGGCGACGGTGACTTGTCCGAAACTGTGACGTCGGACGACAAGACCGATGAAGCTCCCAAAGCATCCCCTGACACGAACAGCTCAACTACGGCAGATCCGGAACAGTCGAAGCCTGAAGAGGGAACGCCAGACAAAAAGCCTGAGCCCTCTGAGAATCAGAGCGAACTGGGATCGGGTCAGGAGCCAGCTGGAGAATCGTCTGAGTCGACCGGCGAAGAAACTCCCTCATCTGAAGGGCAAACGGGCAACAGTGAGCCTAACGAAACGGAAACCGGTGAAACTGAGTCCGGTGGAAACCAAGAGACGAACGAATCTGAAAACGGCTGATTGAAGGGTTGAAAGATCGTTCCTATACGTCGCGATCAACGGGAGGCGTAATTTGGTGGGGCATGGATGGGCACAAAATCGATTGGCCCGAACACTGAGCAAGTCAGTTCGCAGTTGGTATTGGCAACTCGCACTCGCTCGCCCACTCAGCCGATTTTACGATTCATTTTCAAAACAGACGACGCTCGGACAACGCGGTGAACGCGAAGCCGAGCGTTTCTTTTTGCGCCAAGGCATGTGGATTATTGACCGGGGTTACACCGACAAGTTTGGCGAAATTGATCTGATCGCTGTCGACGGTGACACGATTGTGTTTGTCGAAGTCAAGACTCGAAAGACGGACTTCGCCGGATTGCCTGCTGAAGCGGTAGATGAGCGAAAACAAGCCAAAATCACGCGGACGGCGCAGGGATATCTGAAATGGCATCACTTGACCGAGTGCCGAATCCGTTTCGATGTCGTTTCGATCCTTTGGAATGACGATGCCCAACCGCCTCAGATCGACCACTACGCATCGGCTTTTGAAGCGGCCGGGGACTTCCAGATGTATTGAAGAAACTGGAATGACCAGTCATCCGCAAATCACATTCTCGGCCATTTTTGAAACACCGCCGCATGCTTCGCGCGGGTGATCTTCTATCTTAAAATCTGCGTCAGATTGGCGACGCTTTTTTGATAGGGAGATTCAACGATGTCGACGGTTCAAACCGAACAAGTGATGGTCGTGAAAACCGAGTTGTTTCATGAACTCGGTTGCTTTCAGGGTTTTTGCAGCGAACCCGAAACTTACCTCGACGTGCTGCTCGATCCCGCCAACACGCAATACTTGCCTCGTGACGAGATGGAACAGGATCCCTCGTTTAAACAGTTGATACCGTATTGTATTTTTGAATGCGAGATCGATGGAGCAAATCACGTCTTTCAGTATACGCGGGGCTCGGGAGCAGGCGAGTCACGCCTCCGCAGCAAAAAAAGTGTAGGTATTGGCGGTCACATTTCGACACTCGACGCCGATGACGAATCGCCTTACCTTGTCGGAATGCAGCGGGAGCTCGACGAGGAAATCGTCATCGAGACTCCTTACGATCAAAGCTTGGTTGGGCTCATCAACGATGACAGTAACGAAGTTGGCAAAGTCCATTTGGGGATCGTTCACCGCTATCTCGTGACGACGCCGGATATCCGCTCACGCGAGGACGACATCGCCAACGCCGGGTTTCGGGCGGTCGCTGAAGTGCTCGATGAACTCGAATCGTTCGAGACTTGGTCACAAATTTGCTTGACCAGTCTTTATCGATGATCAGCTTTGCCACGGTACAAAACTGCTGAAAGGTAAAATCTGTGTAATAACAGACCATTCGGGAACGATTCGGCTTAAATGGCTCTAGACTTTTGCCGTTCGTTTACGAAAAATAGACAGCGAAATCTTCCACTTCTGGAATTCCACTTCTGGAACAACTTTATTTGAAGAGACAAATTGAAATGGGTGTAACGGTTACAGAAAAAGCGGCCAAGGAAGTCCAACGATTCATTGAAGAAGGCGAATACGATGCCGGTGCGTTTTTGCGCATCTCCGTCGCTGGTGGTGGATGTTCCGGTTTCAACTACGGTTTGAACATCGCATCTGACTTCGATGAGTCGAATGACAACCACACAATGCAACACGGCGTAAAAGTCGTCGTGGATAAAAAAAGCGACTTGTTCCTCGATGGAACCACAGTCGACTATTACGACGGGATCGAGCAGCGTGGATTTCAGTTCCACAACCCTAATGCCAAACGAACATGCGGGTGTGGAAACTCGTTCAGCACTTAGACGGTACAGGGGCAACAGGTGTGATTGAATCACGCAGCCCTTCGGTGTAAAGCCAGCCAAGACATTTCCAAAAAAACAAGAGCGACCGGGCTCAAGCTCGGTCGCTTTTTTACTTTAGATCGCAACTATCCGCGAATTGAAATTCTCAATGTTGCAATCCAATTCGCGATTCATTTTCCTCGCTTGGGCCTACGACTCGATTGTCGACATTTCCGCAGCCCGACGATATTAAACAAAAGGACCTTCCATGATTCATTCACGTTTGTTGACCTCCGTCATTGTTACCGGTTGTCTGATGTTTGTCGCACCGGTCGTTGGTCAACAGGAAGGCCAACAAGATCCGGAGCTGCAACTGAAACCTTCGGCGGTTGTCCAGAAACCAAATGCAAAAACGCTGGTCGAGAAAATCAGTTTTCTGATCGGCTTCAATTTCATGGACAGTGCCAAAGAACAGCCTGACGTGAATCTGGATGAAATCTTCAAAGGAATGCAGGCTGCGAAAAACGGCGAGAACAAAAGCAGCTTCATTGCTGGCTATCAAATGATGAAACGGATTCAGGCCAACGGCGCTGAGTTGCAATTGGACCAAGTTCGCAAAGGCATGGAGGCTGCTTCGGCTGACAAAGAACGTGGCATGAGCGATGAAGAAGTTCAGATGCTGACGACTTCCTTTGCCAAAATGCTTGAAGAGAAGCGGATTGCAGAACTTAAGAAAGAGTCGGAAGATAACCTTGCAGCAGGCTTCGCGTATATTGAGGGCCAAAAGAAGCAAAACCCCAAATTGAAAGAACTTGAAAACGGTTGTTACTACGAGGTCATCAAAGAAGGAACCGGCGCGATTCCCACTGAGGACGATCGAGTTCGAATCGATTACACCGGACGCTTTATCAATGGCAAAGTCTTCGATTCGTCAGTCGCACCTCCAAGTGGAGCACCTCCGCAACCAGCCGAGTTTAATGTCAAAGGTGTGGTTCCCGGTTTCTCAAAAACAATCATGAGCATGAAAACAGGTGCCAAATGGCGTGTGATCATTCCCGGACCAATGGCGTACGGCGTTCGTGGAAACAGTGCAATTGGGCCCAATGAAACCCTGATCTTTGAGATCGAGCTGCTTAAAATTCTCGGTGAAGACGACAAGTAATTTCGGATCGATCGGCAAGCCACGCTAGGTGGCTTGCCTTCTGTTTTTTCGACGCCTTTTAGCGATACGATCGGCTCAATCGACATCCGACATCGTTGTCGCCAGTTTACCGTTTGCAGATTTCTGGATGTCGATCTAACCTCTAGGGTATGTCTATGCCCGTGGGTCCCAGCCCTGTCGTGGGCGACGCATTCTAAGCAAACTGGTTCTTGGTCTTTGTTGATTCCAAAAATGTCTCGTATCAAATCTCTGTTAAAAAACACGACAGCGATTGTCGTGCTCGCGATTGTCGGGTCCTTCTCATTTGCTGACACCAACGCTCAGGAGATTGGAGACCGAGTGGTCGTCACAGCCAGCACGGACACAAAGATCTACGACAAAGTGATCGAGCGGGTTCATGAAGGCAATATCAGCACGGTCGAAGAGATCAACGGCAAGTGGTGTAAACTCGACCGGGCCGAGGGATGGTTGCTGCTGCAAAACGTCATGAACCTCGATATGGGTCTGCGCCATTTTTCCAAACGCATCAAGGACAATCCAAGAGACTCCGTCGCGTTGGCTCACCGCGGCGTCATCTTTCATGAGCTTGAAAGATTTGATGAAGCGTTCACTGACTTGGACAAGTCGCTGGCCATCAATCGAAAAAACGCGGTCACCTGGATGCTTCGAGGCATCGTCTTAAAGTCTCAAGGCAAACTTATCCTCGCGTCGAAGGATCTAAATGAAGCACTTTCGCTGAATCCGAAGTTGCCAAATGCGCACTTCAACATGGCGCTCATTTTGTATGCAATGGAGGACTACCCAAAAGCCATTGAGGCATTTGATGCAGCGATCAAACTTGAGAAAAAGAAAAAGCACGCGCTTTGGTATGTCAGCCGAGGATCTGCAAAACTTGGAATTGATGATTTGGCCGGAGCCAGCGAAGACTACAAGACTGCGTTGGATGTTGACCCTAGACTTGCTGATTCTCGCGTCGGTCTCAGCAACATTGCTTTGTTGCGGGACGATTTAGAGAGCGCATTTGAAGAAGCTGACAAAGCCGTTGAAATCCAACCAAAAAACGCAATGGCACTCAACGCGCGAGGATGGGTCTCGTTCAAGTTGGGCAAGGTTGATGAAGCAATTTACGATTTGAATCGCGCCATCCGTTACGCGCCGAGGCTTTCCATCGCGTACGGCAATCGTGGTGTTTGTCATGTCAGCAAAAACGAATTTGATCGAGCAATCGCCGACCACACGCGACACTTGAAACTCACACCCAACAATCCTTTCGCACTTGCCAATCGCGCGGTCGCATGGCTTGGCAAAGGTGAATTTGAAAAAGCGAAAATGGACTATGAGGCGGCACAAAAGATTGCACCCGAGTTGGACGAAGCACTCAATGGTTACGCCTGGTTTTTAGCGACATGTCCAGACGAGAAATATCGCAACGGCAAACTGGCCATTCAAAAGGCGACCAAAGCCTGCGAGATTTCCAAGAACAAGGATTGGTATCATCTGGACACCCTCGCGTCCGCTTACGCGGAAGAATTGGATTTTGAGAACGCAGTCAAGTATGCGCAAATGGCGCTGGACGTTGCTCCAGAATCAAAACGCAATATTTGCCAGCAACAACTCGAACGCTTCCAACGCAAAGAACCGTTTCGTAGCCAAGTCGGCAAGAACGCCGAGCAAAGCATCATCAGCGGAAGCTAGACCGCTGGCGACTTCAGGTTCGCCGATCATTAGCCTGAGTTTCGAACGATTGATTCGATTTGGCCACGTCAATGGTACGTGATCGTTCACGACGTCATGATTCACGATTGTGTGCATTCGCGCCGAATGCCGATCGTTTTGTTGACCATATTGCAGACCGTTTAGAGAATGCAGGCAAACGGCATGGACTTTAACGTTTTTTGATAAACCGAAATCGTCGAAGATTCAATCTGTCCGGTCGGTTGTTTTTTGTTTCGGGGTTGCTGGGCAGAATTGTCGTCTCGACTTTTTAACTGCTGGTTACAATTTCAAGGCGAAGGGAACTCAAAATCAACGGTCGATTTAATTTTGTCCAAATCGACGCTGACGACTAACATGGAAGCAGACGAACACCTACCTGGACTACACCTTCGAATGTCTGACGCACCGACGCCCTCAGCATACTGCCACAACTGCGGCAAAAATGTGCCTCATTTTCGTCGCGTGCGCAATCAACTCTTTCGATCTTTGGATCAATGGATGGGAGAGTTCTTATCTTCGTGTCGCGTAGGACCATGGTATTGCTTGCATTGCGAAAAACGAACGATCTTTCGAAGAGCGACCCGCGCTGATGCAGTTGATTACCGCATCATCGACCCAACCGAACCGCTGGCGTCTCCAGAAGATTCTGTTTGGGTGAAAGCCGATTCGCAAACGATGAAGGCCGATGACGCAACGCCCGTCGATCAGCCCATTGGAAATTTTATTAAATCGGAAAAGTCGCTTGTCGTACGTAAGACACGGCTGTTGCGATTCTCCGAAAAATATCGCGATTCGATTGTCGAACGAATTCTCAGCGGCAACTCGACGCTGACCGAAGTCCGGCACGAGAAAAGTCTTTCCGAACGTGAGATTCTTGACTGGATCGCCGACCGCGTCGAGCGACTTGAGATCGAATTGCAACAGCATCATGGCGACCGACTACCGCCGGTTTTACAGATCATCGCCAATGATCGCCGACAAACTGAACTGGATGACGATTGCGCCAGTCCCAAGCATTCGCATCGCGCCAAATAGCCGGTCATCAGCTTTGACCAAATTGGAAATCGCCCATCAACATCGTGTCATTGGATGATAGAATGGGAATTCAACATTCAAGTTGTCACCCTATGCTTTAGATTTAAACGACCGGCAGACGAATGAAGTTTATTGAAATGAACGGAGCGACGCTCGAGAAAATCATCAACAACGGTGAGCTCCACAATCAAAACCTGGACGACGCGGGCGTGAAACCTGATTCCATCGTCCGCGTCAATCAACATGGTGACATCGAAGTCCGCCGGACCAACAAATGGGACGTCGTTGGTGGATTGCTGGGCAACTTTGAAGAGCGGATCAAACAGACGACGGGGCTGGACTGGGTTTAAGTAGCGCGTTGTTAATGGATCGCCAATCCTGAAATGAATGTTGTGTCGGCCCGCGTTTAGACTCATCAAAGCGGGGAATCATCAAAGCGGGCGCTTTGGCGGAAGCCGGAATCCCGAACCCGTCAATCCCAGCTTTGAAAACCATCGGGGCAGTTTCCGCATACAGTTGCATCTCTCGTTTAGGCGCATCAAAATACGAAGTGGCTACAGTCAGGCAGTAAAACGTCTGTCGCTGGGTCAGCGATCAATCGAATCGCGATCCCACTCCCATTTCGTAACTGAAACCCCAGATCAATCATGCCCGCTCCCCTCCATGACTCTTGGAGTCGAATTGATGCTTGGTTGGAATCCCAGTCATCAAGTGATCGAAAATTGCTTCAAAGCCCCGTTTCAGCTGATCAAATTGACGCTGCAGCAGCCGAGTTCGGCGTCGAATTCCATTCCGACCTCCGCGACTTCTACTTGATCGTCAACGGAACCGACCCCAACGGCGAATCGGTAGGTCTATTCCCATCGGTCGATGAATGGGACGAGATGCCCTACGGCCCGATGGCAATCGAACAGGTCGTTAGAGAATGGAAACTACAAAAAGAACTTCTCGAAGGAGGCGACTTCGAAGGCTGCGAACCGGAAGAAGTGGACGATGGAATCGTCAAGGATTTCTGGAATGTAGGATGGATTCCTTTTGCCGGAAATGGTGGTGGGGATCTGTATTGCATCGACATGTCTCCTGCCGATGGTGGAACCGCTGGCCAAGTGATTTCGCACTCGCATGAAACTGGAAACCATCAACGCCTGGCAGATTCGTTGAGCGATTATCTGGGCGATCTGGCCTCTGGTCTTGAGAGTGGCAAATATACCTATGGCGAAGACGGAGTGCAGGTCAGCTCTGAATAGACCAGCTTCATCAACGGAACAGATCGCTTGGCCAACTGGCGTGCCGCAAAGGTTCTTAAGTCGCAACCTACTTTTGCACGAATCTATGGCACGCCTATTTTCCGATACAAAATCTTCCAAAGACCAGATCAAGAATGTCGTCGGTGTAAACGGCACCCACGACCAAGCCAAGCTCGTTGAGCGCTTCTCGAATCTCTGCGGCAACAATCTCGTCTCCCAACTGCTGTTGAGCGGCAGCACGAGCGGTGTTCATCAAATCAGAAACTCGTCGAAGACTATCCGAAGCCCTCTGCACAGTCGAACCAACAATCGACAGTCCTTCGGAGTCGGCTGAACTGGCAGCAATCGATCTTGCGATTGTAAGCAGCAATGATTCGATTCCATCACCGGTCAGGCTACTTACGAAAAGAACGTCCATCGCTGTTGCATCGCCACGATCATCTTGTAAACGCGACGCGCTGATCCAATCGTGAATTCGTTTCTGTTGACGTTCATCCAACAGGTCCGCTTTGGTCAAAACAATGATCTCATCGGCCCGCGCGTTTGCGGTAGCCTGAACGAAATCAGAATGCCGCTCTGACAGACTCAACGCGGACATCGCATCGATGCAACGCAAGCGGAGTTCGGCGCGCCGCGTTTGTTGCTGCCGATGAGTCTGAGCGGCGGTCGAAATGTCACCTTTCGACACTTCTTCCCCTGCCGTATCAATCAAGCGGATCGCCAATGGGCCAACATGGACGTCGGCAGAAATGAAATCGGTGGTGGTCCCGGCGACGTCGGTCACGATTGCCTGGTCGGAACCTGTCAATCGATTGAACAGGCTGCTCTTGCCTGCGTTTGGTTTACCAATCAAGACAACGTTTGGGGTTCCCGCAACCACATCCCGTTCATCAATCTGCTGGACGATTGCCTGAAGTTGCTCGTGGCATCGACTCAGCTCATCTTCGAGACGCTCCTGAGAAATGAATTCGATGTCTTCTTCGACGAAATCAAGCCCCGCTTCAAGTTCTGCCAAAACGCTAATCAATTGGTTTCTTAATTCACCCAGCGGCCCCGCCAACCCTCCGGCCAATTGCTGCAATGCGGAATCAAACTGGTTGTCCGTTTCCGCATCGATCACCGCCAGAACAGCTTCCGCCTGAGTCAAATCCAGCCGTCCATTGAGAAATGCACGCATGGTGAACTCGCCGGGATCCGCTAACGTTGCGCCGTGTTCACAAAGCTGGCTGACCAACATTTGCAGAACAGGAAGCGAACCGACCAGGTGAAACTCAGCGGCAGGTTGGCCAGTGTAACTGCGTCGATCGGGCCACAGCAGAAGTCGAGCTGGCAAGCTGATGTCGGCCCGTTGAGCTCCAGCGGAAGCAGGTTCGGCATCGCACAACTCGATCAAACCATCAACACAAGTCGAATTCTCCAGCTCGGCCAACGCGTGACCACGTGCCCCCGAAAAGACCGAAGCAGCGATGCTGACAGCAGCGGGGCCGGACATTCGCACGATACCTCGCGGAGCGGCACCTGTGGCAGATGCAATCGCGACGATCGTCGTTTCGGTGTCGAGCATGAAAGCGTTGCGGCGTTGCGAATCAACTTGTGTTCTTGGCTGACCAGAACGACCTTGTCAGCATCGGCGATTTCAACGACGTCGATGCTCAATTAAGTCGTCGGTTAGGACTGACGTTTCTGTTACGACTGGCGTTTCTTCAGTTTCTTCTTTCGTTCAGCATTTCGCTTCTTCCGAGCTTCGAGTTCTTCCTGCCGCGCCAGTTCCTCGCGTTCTTCGGTGCGAAGTTCCTTTTTTGATTTGGATTTTATCGGTTCATCTGAAAACCGATCGGTGTCCAAAACTGGTTTCGGCAGCAACTTCCGCTCAATGATTCCCCAAAGAGACGAGGTGATGAAATAGATACAGAGCCCGGCAGGAACTTTGAAAAACAAGATGCCCATGAACAACATCATGAAGGTCATCATCTTCTGCATGAACTTCTGTTGATCATCCGTGGCGGGCGGCGTGAACAGTTTTTGCTGCACGATAAACAGGACCATCGTCAGCAATGGCAAAATGTTGAGATAAGGACCAAGGTAGCCCGTCTCGTCGGCCAGCCAACCTGGCATCCAGTCTTTCCAGTACAGCAACTGGTCGGGCGCGGCAAGGTTACTGCACCAATTGATCCCCGGAATCAGTGCTTGGTCACGCAGGGCAATGTCGACGTTGAGACCTTTATAGAGTCCGTAAAAAATCGGCAACTGAAAGAACATCATGAAGCAGCCGCCCAACGGATTGAAGTTGTACTTTTTGTACAGCTCGCGTTGTGCCTCGGCACGTTTCTCCATGTCGTCTTTGTACTTCTCGGAAATCTCTTTGATCTGCGGAGCCAGATACTGCATCATCTGGGCGTTCAGGGCTGCTCGGCGCGAGAATGGAATCATAAAGCAACGAACGACGACGGTTAGCAGAATGATCGCCAGTCCATAACTTGTCTTGAACGTGATCCAATAAAAGAAGTGCAAAATTTCCAGCAGCAGCCAGGCAAAGAAAGAAAACCAACCAAACGTTCGGACGTCGCTCAATCCATAGTCGTCCAACACTACCGGATCTTTGGGGCCACAGAAGATTTCAAACGATTGTTTATAGGAGCCATTGGCAGGCACTGCCGCAGGAATCGCCAGCTGAAACGTACAATCAACCAACCGCTGCAGCCGCACATTTTTGGGAATCTTTGGCAGTTGGCCTTGGCGATGATTAGGGAATGCCGACGCCATATTGACGTACAGGAATTCGTCATCGGTGACAGGCAACAGCGAAACGTTAAAGTAATGCGAGTCGACACCGGCGAATTTCAACTGGTGCTCGTTCGGGTCACTGATCGTCGGATCGCAAAAGAAATGCGTCTCCGGTTTCGCCTTTTTTGCGTCTTGAACAATTTCCGGACAACCGAGAAACGCGTACGAGTTGGTGCCGGTTGCAGCGACCACATCACGGGCACCGGCCGTGTAACCAATCGCGGTTTGACGACCATGGATCTTGTTGGCATACCACCATGTCTCGGCGCTCAATCCAGTAGGGCCATTCAGCTCGTAAGCCAACTCGATCGGTTCCGCAGATCCATTGACGATTTCGATTTCAAAATCGATATGGAAGGTTCGCGAGTCGATGTTTAAACGGTCTTCTTCGTTGAGCTGTGGCAAAGAGAAACGTTTATAGATCGTGATGGGACCATTGAAAGCAAATTGCTCCAGTTGGCCAGGCCTCACTTCAAACTTAAGCTCGACCATTTGAGAGTGGGAACGCTCGGTCACTTCCCAGCGTCCATCGCGCATCGTTGGGTCGACATCAGGCCACGCTCGCTCAAAATACTCCTGAGGTTTCAGCAGGCTGAACACGAATGATTCAGGGTAGTCGAATTCATCATCGACGAGGTCCCCTTCGGGACGGATGATTGAAATTGGTTTTTGCGTCAACGTGGCATTCAACGTCATGGGTAGCCCGTTGCGTTCAATGCCAAGTTTGATCTGTTGGCCCGGTTTGGTCTTTTTGTTTAACCAAAGGTCGACATCCTCAGCTGTTACCATTGCCTCGTTAGAACCTTCGGCGTCGGTCAGCGACAACAGAATGTCACCCTGAGTGAGTCCAGCAGCAGCAGCGGGTGTATGTGCACCAACCGCGTTGACTTCAAGGCCTTTGTCAGTGCGCAGCAAGTTGGGTGAACCGAGGTAACCGCCTTCAAAGACGAGGTCTCGATATCGAAACCGACCTTTCTCGTCGCGCGCGTTGATTTCGACTCGATGAATCGTCCCAGCTTTGCGGTTGACGGTAATTAAATACCGATCGGAACCGTCTTTATTCAGCGATCCAATTTTGTAGAAATCGTCGTTGACGATGGCGGCCGGTGGGACGGCGTCGGCATCCTCGGATTCGACATCGTCGGGACTATCCTGTTTCTGATCCGCTTGATCGTCGTCCGCCGACAGATTGTCTTCAGCTGGAACTACTCCATCTGCCTGCGGATCCTGTTCCGCGACGACCGCCGGGTCCTGGTTCGGATCGTTGGCATCCTGTTGGGGTGCCCACATTCCTTGAATGATCAAAACTGTCATCATGATGGCTGATGACAACAATACAAATGTTAATGCTCTTCCGCTGCTCACTGATCAATCCGGTCTATCGTTTGGGAAATGGTCGCGGGGCGATCCGGGGTGTTTATTCATTCGGTTGACGTGATTGCCAAGACTCTGGCACTCATGATGAGCCGACTAGCGTGCGAGCATTAGATTCGGGCGGCTGGCCACCCGGTGCCTGAGTTTGCGATCCAAGCAACGGCTCTCGCATTTTGTCTTCGACGCCAAACAGCATAATTCCTTAGGTGTATCGCGATACACCGCAGAGGCATCCTGTTCGAGTTGAACCATTCGATATTGTCGATTTATTCAGCAATCTTTGAAAGGGGGCAAAAAGACACACGCCAGCTCGAAACGATCAATTTGTTAGATCCACACCACTTGCGGCAGACGAATCCAAGGAACTCGCATTTTCAGGAGATTCGATTCCGAATAAGCTACAACCATGTCTCAACAGACATTAGACCGTGGGCTGACCGAGCGATTGTTGTCGATGCCCGCGAAATTTGCGACTCGGGCTGAGTTTGCGGAATGCGTCCAGTCCCTGCAACGAGGCGAATCAGCCACCTTTGATTCTGCCTGGGGATCATCTTGCGCGCTGCTCGCTGCGGCCTTGAGCGTCGAATTTCCCCAAGTCGTGGTCGTCGTTGCCGATGGCAAGTCGATGGATCTGCTTCAGGACGACTTGGCCACGTTTTATGACGGCATCGTCGAACGTTTTCCCGCTCATCTTACGGGCGAAATGTCCGCCACCAACGTCGATTTGGAATATGGTGATCGGCTCAGAATCACCAAAGCACTTGCTGCCGGAGATGCGGGTCGTTTGATCGTGGCCACCGTCCCCGCACTGTTGCAACCCACGCCCTCCAAAAGTTCCATCGTTGGTCAGGCCAAACGCTTGACCGTTGGCGAGACCATCGAAGTTGGCACATTTTGCCAATGGCTCGTCGAAAATGGATACCATCAAACCTCGTCAGTCCAATTGCCAGGTGAATTTTCGAATCGAGGTGGCATTCTTGATGTCTACGCCACAGATTGGGAAGCACCCGTTCGAGTGGAGCTGTTCGACGATGAGATTGAGTCGCTGCGCCAATTCGACACGGCCACTCAACGGAGTACTGCAAGCTTGCAGGAAGTCGAAATCACCGTACTCCTACAAAATGACATTGCCGACGGAAACATTTTTGAGTTTCTTCAAGATGATGCGGTGTTGCTCATTATCGAACCGGAAAAGCTAAAAGAACATGCGACAAGATTTCTCGAACGCAGCCCCGACCACAAACGGCTTTTTTCATGGAAGACCGTCAATGACCAGTGGTCCCGGTTTTCACTAGCCTCTGCATCGGGGGTTGCTGCAGGTTATTTGGGTGCCAAATTCCAACTGCCAGTCGAAACGGTCGAAAAGTTTAGCGGTGATTTTGGCGAGCTCAGGATGCAAGTCGATCGCCTCGCACGTGACGCGCAAGGCAACGTCTCAGAGTTATTTGTGCTGGCTCGCACCGAAGGCGAGATCCCTCGTGTTCAAGAAATTTTGGCGCCGACTGCTGCGGCGTCTGAAGGCCGATTGCACATTGGTTTCGGCTGCGTTCATTCAGGGTTTCGAATTCGTGACACCAGGCAAGTCTTTGTCGGTTGCGATCAGATGTTTCATCGGACCGAGCTGAGACGGACTGGTAGAAAACGTCTAAGCAAAGCGATCGACAGCTTTTTGGACCTCCGCAAAGGTGACTTGATCGTCCATCTCGCTCATGGGATCGGTCGATTCCGCGGGCTGGAGATGCTAGACAAGGACGGTCAAAATACCGAACACCTGGTACTTGAATTTCACGGCGGTACAAAGCTATTTGTGCCGGCAACCAAAATCGACCTGGTCCAAAAATATATTGGCGGCACCAAGACGCGACCGGTCCTCGCAAAAATCGGCGGCAAGAGCTGGGCAAAACAAAAGGCCAGTGTTGAGTCAGCGGTCAACGACATGGCTGCCGAGATGATTGAGCTCCAAGCTCAACGAAGTGGTCGGCCAGGGATTGCGTTTTCACCCGACACCGAATGGCAACACGAATTTGAACACTCGTTTCCCTATCATGAGACGCCTGACCAACTGACGGCCATTGAAGCGATCAAGAATGATATGCAAACGCCCCAGCCGATGGATCGGTTGCTTTGTGGTGATGTTGGTTTTGGAAAAACAGAAGTGGCGATGCGAGCGGCCTTCAAAGCGGTCGAGAACGGTTATCAGGTTGGGGTTCTGGTACCAACCACGATTCTTGCCGAGCAGCACTACAAAAGCTTCCGGGAACGAATGAGCGAGTTCCCGCTCGAGATTGCCAAGCTGAGTCGTTTTTGCACCACCAAAGAGATCAAACAAACGCTTGAAGGTTTGGCTGGCGGACGCGTTGATATCGTGATCGGAACCCATCGATTGGTCTCCAAAGATGTCCGCTTCAACAATCTTGGGTTGGTCATCGTCGACGAAGAGCAACGCTTTGGTGTCGAGCACAAAGAGCGGCTGAAGTCCATTCGCAACAGCGTCGATGTGTTGACCCTGTCAGCAACACCGATCCCTCGCACACTGCATATGTCGTTGGTCGGCGTTCGCGACATTTCGAATCTGGAAACTGCACCGGCCGATCGAAGCGCGGTTGAAACGAAAGTCCTACGTTTCAACGAAACCGTGATTCGCGACGCCATTCTTCGTGAACTGAATCGAGGCGGTCAGGTCTATTTTGTTCACAATCGTGTCAATGATATCGAGTTGGTTCAAGAGCGAGTCCGCCGCATCGTCCCCGAAGCATCGATACGCTACGGGCACGGCCAGATGAATGAGCGTGAACTGGAAACCGTCATGTCAGATTTCATCGCTGGCAAATTTGATGTGCTGTTGGCGACAACCATCATTGAGAGCGGGCTCGACATCCCCAATGCCAACACCATTTTCATCAACGATGCCGATCGCTATGGCCTGTCCGATCTCCATCAGCTGCGAGGCAGGGTGGGGCGGTACAAACACAAAGCCTACTGCTATTTACTGCTAGAGCCACACAAACATCTCAATCCTACCGCCGCAAAACGCTTGCAAGCTATCGAAACCTTCAGCGAAATGGGTGCCGGTTTTCAAATCTCAATGCGCGATCTGGAAATTCGCGGCGCCGGCAACCTGTTGGGAACGCAGCAATCAGGGCACATCGCAACGATCGGCTACGAACTCTATTGCCAGTTGCTCGAAACGGCTGTCCGACGAATGAAGCATTTGCCGGCCAAGCATCAAATCCAGGTCGAAGTTGATCTGCCGGTCGCAGCTTACTTGCCCAATGACTATGTCACGGACGGGCGGCAAAAAATTGATCTCTATCGTCGTTTGACGCGAATGGAACGATTTGACCAAGTCCAGGAGATCGAGGCCGAACTCAAAGATCGATTTGGTCCGCTTCCCAAACCCGCTCAACGATTAATCTCAGTCGCGGAGCTGAAACTGGAAGCAGCCATTTGGCAGGTCACCATGATTACGATGCAGGATAAGTACCTCGTCTTTAAACTTCAGGACCGCCGACGATTTGAACAGCTATCACGTCAACGTCCAATTTTGCGAATCGTCGATGATGAAACTGCGATGGTGACGCTAAAAGAGTCAAAAATCAAACCTGGAAAAATTCTCCGGCTCGTGAAATCGTTGCTCAAACCACCAGAAGCCTGAACCTCGTATCGTTTGGGCTGACTATCTGGAAATTAGACTTGCCGCCGCAGGGCTATTTTGCCTATTGTTCCGAGTCCAGAAACTTTTGGCTTCGTGCGAACGATTTGATTTTCGCCGCGTAACATCTACATCCATCTCAACGTTTGAACCAGGGCTCACGGATGATCCGATCAAACAGTGTTGTTGCAATCGCTGCTCTCTCAACCTTGCTCGCAGTTTTCGCGCTGCCGCCATCGGTGCTTGCAGCTCAAGAGCCGGCCAAAACTCCGACTCGCAAGACGACGCCGGACCCGTACTTTACCAAACCTGATTCCCATCAAACGAAAAAGACGGATGGGTTACAACCGATCATGCCTGATCGTGCACCCCAGTCAAATTGGGCTGCTCCACTGACGCCGATCCCGATCGTAACAAAACCAGCCCCGAAGGACGCCGCCGTAGATGCGACCAATTCCGCGTTCGATCCATCGACCAATTTGGTAGCGAAGCCGCCAGTGACGATGACCCCAAAATTGGAATTCAATCAGCAGACGAACCAGCTACCGCTAGGGACATCTCCATCGATTGGCAGTCCAATAGAGCGTGGTTTGAATCAGGGCAGCCGAATGATCGATAACGGAAGCTCCATCATTCGCCAAAAACCGCTTGAGCCGCTGTCGCCGGTTCAACCGACTGTCTTCAACGCTCCAGAAAAAGTGTCCCGGCAAACGTTCCAACCAGGTCAAGTGTTAGCTCTGGTTGGTGGCGAACCGATTTTTGTTGCCGACATGATGTTCGAAATCAATCAGATGATTGAAAAGCACATGTCGCAAGCTCCCGAATCAATCAAACAACGCGAGCGAATCAATTTGATCCCGCGGATGCTGCCAAAGTTCGTCGAAGCCAAGATTTTATTCCAAGGTGCGACTTCGAAATTACCCGAAGAAGTAGATCTTGAGAAAGTCATCGAGCAGGCTAGTGAAGAGTTTGATGAAAAGGCTTTGGCACACATGATGGAAAGCTCTGGTGTCAAAACAGTCGCCGAATTCGATGCACAACTTCGCGGACAAGGATCATCACTGAGACATTTGCGACGTGCCTGGAGTATCGAACAACTGACCAAGATCTTTGTCGCTCAACAGATTTCAAAGATCCCAGAAGTCACTCACCGGGATTTGCTTGATAAGTACCAAAGCGACCTTGCCAAATATGAGTTCCCTGCAAAAGCCAGATGGGAGCAAGTGATGATCCGTTTTGACAAAGCTGGATCGCGCGACATGGCCCAAAAACAGATTGCCGAACTGAGCGACAAGCTGGTTCATGGTGCAAATTTTGCCGCGCTCGCTCAAAGTGAATCTCATGGGTTTCGAGCCGATGAAGGAGGCCGACACGAATGGACGACCAAAGGTGCACTGGTCGCCACCACCGTCGACGAAGCTATTTTCAGCTTGCCAATCGGCAAACTCTCTGGAGTGATTGAATCGAACGACGGACTCCATTTGATTCGCGTTGTCGAACGCAACGAGGCTGGGCGGACTCCATTTTTGGAAGCACAAGTTGAAATCAAACGCGCGTTGATCGAACAACGAAAACGAAAAGCGTTTGAAAACTACATGAATGAACTGCGTGACCAGATCCCGGTTGAATACCTCGCCAACGAAGGCAAATAACCACCACTGGACGCTGATCTGGAAAGCGATGGGACCTCCGTCTGTGGTGGCTGAGCGAGCGAGTTTGAATTCTCGGCGGGCTAAATCCTTGCCATCGATTAGCCAGATGCTGTCCGCGCCACTGGACGATCGATCGTTTTTCGTCCCAAAATCCCGCTTTTGGCAGTGCTGTTGGCGGTAAAGCGCGATCCAAGCTTCATTTTCGCAATTGAAAAATGAAGGCTTGGTTAATTTTGGCTGGAATGGACGAGGGGCCTTTGATTTTTGGTCGAGCCTTTCGATATAACTATCGCGCCTGCCGGTCGATTCCGGTCCTTCATTCTATCCTGGAATGGTGCACGTTTCTGTTTTGCCTCATCGATCTGATGTGCAACCTTCCCACCTTGTTGTCCTTGAGGCTACTTTCAAATGCGAAACCACTTTACTGGCCATCCGTCACGGAATGGCTTTACGCTGGTAGAGTTGTTAGTCGTGGTCACCGTCATCGGGATCCTGTTCGCGATGTTGACTCCTGCAATTCAATCCATGCGTGAGTCTGCTCGTCGTACGTCGTGCATGAACAACTTGCGACAGCTTACGATCGGCTGTCTAAATTACGAGGCCTCCAACACCGCGTTCCCACCGGGATGTGTTTTTGGTCAAGGGTCAGCTTGGTCGGCTTACATATTAGATGAGATCGACCAACAGATCCTTTCCGACATGGTCGTGTTGGCCGACAGCTCAACGGCACCGACCGGCTCGGGCAATGCGGTCAACTGGACCAACGCACCCAATGAAGACGTTTGTGCGACTGTCATTCCAACATTTCGTTGCCCGATGGACCCAGTCACCGACCACATTGACAGTGGCCCAGGGCCTCGCATGGCCGGCAGGGTTCCATCCAGTTACATCGGCGTTGGTTCTGGTACAACAAAGACTCAAGCCGACCTTTACTGGTCCGGTAGCAAGACGAAAGAATTTGTCCGCAACGCCAAGAGCGGCGTGTTGATCCCAACGCAGAAGGCAGCATACTACGGTGCCTACCGATGGAACTCGAAGGTCACCCTGGCCGATGTCGTCGACGGTTCGAGTTACACGTTGATGATTGGTGAAACGGTTTTTGATACGTCTCACTTTGAAGGAGAATCTCGGGGTATCGACCACTGGTACATCGGTTCCTACCAGGTCGACTATAACCAGGAAGCTTCCGAATTTATCGGCTCGACAAAAGTCGAGTTGAACATGTATCACAAGTACAGTGATCAGACCCTCTCGACGCTCAGCAGTAGTGCTCGGGCATCGCGTTTTTCAGAGATGGCTTTTGGATTTGCAAGTTGGCATTCCAACGATGGGGTCACGTTTAGTTTCGCAGATGGCTCTACAAAGTACATTTTTGCGGATATCGACGAGACGCTATTCTCGAATCTGGGCAATCGCAGAGATCGCCAATCCGTCACCGAATTCTTTTAATCAGAGTTCTTCTAATTCCAACAAGCTTACGGTAGTATTCATTGCTTGGCCGTGTTTCGGCTGGCAAATGCAACTTGGGACCAATCATGGGCTGGAAATCAATAACGCTATGTTTCGCAATCTGCATTGTGATCCTCTGCGCTGGTTGTCCCGATTACTCGCATCTACGTCCGGTCCCCGACTACGCAAACATGACCGACGGCGGCGGCGAAATCACGGTTAAAAAATCGACGCGTGCCAAAACCCGCCAACGACGCAGAGGCTAGACGGGGCGTCGTTTTAAAACGACACAATACCGGCCAGCTTGCGCCGGTCCGCTACATGAAACTTGCGACGGTTAGCTACATGACACGATACCGGCCGGCTTGCGCCGGTTCGCTACATGACACTTGCGACGGTCCGCTACCTGTTGGGCACCGCAACCTTCATTCGAGCGATCCCCCAACGGCTCAACGTTTCAAAATTTTCATAGCTTGAGCCAACAGCCTCGGTTAGATTGGCTAGACAAGTTCAAGGACAATGGTCCAGATAAGGTCAATAAGGTGACCGGGCCATTTGTTTCCTTTGCCGAATTCGTTGGTTCCATGAGTGTTCGCATGTCTGTCATTTTCCGATTCGCATTGCCGTTGTTGCTGGTTGCCCTCACGTTCCGTTTCGCTGCGGCTCAAGACCAGGAGGATCTTCGTCCCAACATTGTTGTTTTGATTTGTGATGACCTTGGATACGGCGACTTGGAGTGCTACGGCCATCCTCAGATCAAGACTCCCAATTTAAATGCGATGGCGGAGGCTGGCATCAAGTTCACCTCGTTCTATTCATCTGCACCCGTCTGTTCGCCGTCACGAGTGGGACTGATGACTGGCCGCAGTCCAAATCGTGCGGGCGTTTACGATTGGATTCCGCCATCTGGCCCAAAAGCGAAACCGGACAATCGCGACCTGGTCCACATGCGTCAAAGTGAGTTTACGATGCCGGCAATGCTGAAGAAGCTCGGCTATGCGACGTGCATGTCGGGAAAATGGCACTGCAACAGCAAGTTCAATTCGGATCAGCAACCACAGCCTGGTGACGCCGGTTTTGATCACTGGTTCGCCACTCAGAACAACGCCGCGCCCAGTCACGCCAATCCAACCAACTTTGTACGCAACGGCAAACCAGTCGGGCCGCTGAAGGGTTACAGTTGCCAACTGGTGATTGACGAAGCGTTGAATTGGCTGGGCGAAAAGAAACAGCGAGATGCCAAACAAGCTGAATCGAAAGCGGCACGCTCGCCATTCTTTATGTACATCGCGTTTCATGAGCCGCATGAACCGATCGCGTCCCCGAAAAAACTGACCGACGAATACGAAGGTGTCGCTGAGAACCGATTGGAAGCAGAGTACTTCGCCAACGTCGCCAATGTCGATCTGGCCGTTGGCAAGCTGATGAGCCGACTCAAAGAACTGGGCGAATTTGAAAACACGTTGATTGTCTTCTGTTCGGACAATGGTCCAGAAACGCTCAGCCGATACAAGCGAGCAAATCGATCGTACGGTCGACCGAATCCGCTTCGAGGGATGAAACTTTGGACAACAGAGGCCGGTTTTCGAGTGGCTGGGATCATGCAGTGGCCGGCAAAAATTCAATCAGGGCAAGTCATTGATGCGCCCGTGTCAGCACTCGATCTGATGCCAACGTTTGATCGACTAGGTCAACCGTTACAGGCAAGTGAAACCGACGCCATCGATCTGTCGTTGAACAAATCGAGCGGCCTGCCAACGGATCGACAATTCGATGGGGTATCGTTGGTTCCTTTGATGGCGGGGCAACCGTTGAAGCGGGAAAAACCACTGTTTTGGGTCTACTACAACGCAATCAATCAACGCCGCGCTGCGATGCGCCATGGCAAATGGAAGTTGCTTGCCCAGTTGTCGGTCGACAGTACAAAACGAGCGGGCAAGTTGCAAAATGTGCACGAAGGCAACGCGAAACAGGTCAAGTCATGGGTCCTATCCGACTTTCAGCTGTACGACATGACAGACGATATCAAAGAAGCCAGCGACGTTTGGGATTCGATCACCGACGAAGAACGAGCGAAGTTAAAAACTCAAATCAACCAATGCTACACGGAGCTCTTGAGCGACAGTCACGTTTGGACGCGGAATCAATGACGGACGACCATCGTCGAGCTAATGTTGGCCGAGTGGTTAACGACCAAGACAGAAGCAGTCGTTCCAATCAGTCGCGAAGTTGTTCGCTGGTGTCAATCAAAAACTGATGCTCTTCGTCGGTCAAAGATTCTCGACCTTCGCGGGAGATCTTCTCCAAAATCGAATCCATTCTGGCTTCATCGCTTTCGGCCAAGCGGCCGTCTTGTTGTAAACCGGGAAACGGGATGATGCTTGGTTCAACCGTTTGGGGCTCACTCTCTGGTCGCCGTTGTGGACCGGAGTTGGCCCACTTTTTCTTTTTGCCAAACCAGCGATCAACCAGCGGCGACAGTCGAAAATCGTTGTACCAATAGGCGAATCCAAACAGTGCACCGCCGATATGAGCAGCGTGAGCGACATTTCCATACATCGGTTCACCGCTGAGGGCCAACAACACAGGATGCAAATCAAAGATGAAATAGATTAGCGCGAGGAACCGGATCTGGACGGGGAACAAGAAATAGACATAAATCCGCTCATAGGGATACAGCAACGCATAAAGCGCGGTGACGCCCCAAATGGCACCCGAGGCACCGACGGCCGGCGCCCAGATGCCGGTGTAAAGATCAAGCCCGATATACGCGATGCTGGCGGTGATCAGCGAAACGAAATAGAAGCAGGTAAACTCGCGAGAACCGTAGCGTGACTCGAGCCGTTCGCCAAACCAGAACAGGAACAGCATGTTGATGATCAAATGCCAAATCGAATGTCGACTATGCAAGAACCCGCACGTCACGACGCGCCAGATCTGTCCCTCCAGCACTTTGCCGGTATCCAGCTGGCACCATTCTTGAATGATGGAAACCTTCGGTTGGTAACTCAATTGGGCCTGAAGCATCTGTTCGTAAAATTGCTCGCGTCGTTTTTCGCGTGCTTCGGCCGAGGAAGCATCGGCGGCGTCGTTTACGCCCGCGGCCGAGCCGTCACCGATTTCTGAATTCGTTTCCTCCCCAAAGTTGGCGTCTGATTCCAAACGACCTCGCTCGTTCAGATAAGCTTCTTGGTAAAACGGATCGTACTGCTCGTAGAGTTCACGCTGTTGATCGACGATGGGCCGGACATCTTCGACAGTGGCATCGCGAGTGATAAAGATTTGCAGCAAGAAGACAACGACATTGACGGCGACAATCTTTTTCCAGATTGGCCAACTGGAAAATCCACCTCCAGAGCTGGAGCCGGACCAACCACCCCGGTCACTGGAGTAACCACTCCGAGCGTAGTCGCGATTGTCGAGCCCCATGACGAGTGATTGGGTAGATGCGTGTGACGAATAAAAAGCTGTTGTCAGGATAGCGGTTTCCTGACAACTGATCAAACAACCAAATGGCAAACATCCATCAGTCATCCGAAATCTATTTGACCGGAGCGGATGGCAAAAGCAAGCAACACCCGCCTCTTTGCGTTAAAATCGCAACATACTCGTCGCTGCTGGAATCGATTGATGTCTAAGCCAAAAATTTTCCTCTCCATGGCGTCTACTGAATATGAGGCCGTGCGGAAACGATTGACCAGTTATCTGACACGCGCCGGATGTGACGTTGAAGTTCAGGAGCGGTTTCCCCAATCGACCGTCGATACCGTTCAAAAGCTTGCCGAGCAGATCAACCATCCGGCGGATGGCCCCTGTACGTTGGTCATTCATGTGGTCGGGCATCAGCCAGGTTCGATTGCCGATCCAACCTTTGTCGATTCCTTTTTCAAAACGACAGATCACCAACAGTTTCTTGCTGAGCATCCGACTCTCGCCGAAGGATTGGGAGACTTTTCTGGGCTCACTTATACCCAGTGGGAAGCATTCTTTGCTTTGCATTTTGGCGTGGGACTGTTGGTCTATACGCCCGAGACAGCTTTTGGAGACGACGGCCAACTGCGTGACGACTTTGCCCAGCGACAGCATCTGAGTCGTCTGGAATCTATCGGACGATTTGCCAGCCTGTATCCAGAACAGGATCTATACGGATTTGTGATGGCCGATCTGATTGCCGAACTGCGAAAACGCGTTGCTCCAGCGGACCTGCCAATCGCGTTTTCAAAGCCGAATAACTTGCCGTTGACCAGCATCGGCGAACTGTTCAAAGGGCGTGAGGAAGAACTGAAGCAGATCAAACAACGGCTGACGCGGGGGGCGGTTGCGATCACGGCCAACAACAAGGTGGCTTCAAGTGAACGCGCAAGCGAAGCGACAACTGCGGACAACCCGACGTCCAAGCCGACCGCACTCTCGGGTTCGGGTGGGATTGGCAAGACACGAACGGCATTGGAATACGCTTACCAGAATGAGGAAGAGTATTCGGCGTTGCTGTTTGTCACCGCTGACTCACCAGAATCGCTCGATGCCAGTTTGGCAAACCTGCATGGCGTGTTGGCGATTGAGGGTTTGGACGAAGCACCAGACGATGTTCGCTTGCGCGAAGTCCTTCGCTGGCTTCGTGAACATACAGGTTGGTTGGCGATTCTGGATAACGTCGATTCCAGTGAAGCGGCCGAGGCCGTCCAACAACGCTTGGCTGATTTGAACAACGGCGATGTGTTGATCACCAGTCGTTGGGCACGGTGGAGCGATGCCGTTGAAAAATTGGAATTGAATGTACTCAGCCTCGAAGCGTCGGTGGAGTATTTAATTGCGTCGACCATTGATCGAACGGTGATCGAAGGCGAGGAACAGCATGCCGAATCGGTCGCCAACCGAGTCGGTCAATTGGCATTGGGTTTGGAGCACGCCAGAGCCTACATCAATCGGCATCAATTTTCGTTTAAAGAATACGATCAATTGTGGGAGCAGGACTGCGCTGAGATTCTGGCAGAATTTGACAAAACGCAAATCAGTTATCCACGTGAATTGCTGGTGACCTGGCAATTGAGTGTGAATCGATTGAGCCAGTCTGCACGGCGACTGTTGGAGGTTTGCTGTTGGTTTTCAGCCGATCCAATTCCAGAATCAGTCTTGGGGCATTTGCCCGAGGGTACGCTGGAGATCGCACCGCGTCTGGCGTTGGCCGAACTGGCCGACTACAGCTTGGTATCGCGAGAGCGAGCGGGGGATCAGCGAATGTTTGGCTTCCATAGACTGGTTCAAGAGACGACGAGGTTGTCGTTAGAGGTGGATTTGTCATCGGAAACTCAAACACCGTCCTCGCTGGTTGATGCATTGTCGACGCTCAATGCAGTGTTTGTTGGCGACTCAACCGACGTCAGAAATTGGCCTGTGCTAGAGCCATTGATGGAACATGCGATCGAAATTTGTGACCGGGCGGTTGAAAAGAATTATTTCGGAGATGGGATTCCTACCTCGCGACTTCTGAACACTGTTGGCTTGATGCTGGAAGATAAAGTGAGATTTTCGAAAGCAGAAAAGTGCTATCGGACCGCAATTGAAATTGACGAAACCTCATATGGCGACGATCACCCGCTGGTTTCCAGGAACATCAACAATTTGGCCCATCTACTGGGGAATACTAATCGACTCGAGGAAGCCGTGACGCTGATGCGACGTGTGCTAAAACTTGACCAAGCATCATTTGGAGATACCCACGCTATTGTGGCATCCGACCTGAATAACTTGGCGTTTTTGCTTGACATGAGCAATCAACTTGAAGAAGCTGAAATGTTGATCCGAAGAGCCTTGGAAATTGACAGGTCGTTAAGTGGAGAAAACCATCCAAGCGTAACTCGAGACCTCATCAATTTATCCCGATTGCTGCACCAAACCGATCGACTTGAAGAAGCCGAACGATTGATGCGAAAAGCGATGGAAATTGACGAGGCCGTCTTTGGGCAAAACCATCCCCGCATCGCCACCCAACTCGCAAATTTGGCGTTGCTTTTGCAGGACACCAATCGACACGACGAAGCCGAGCCATTGTTTCAAAGGGCGCTGAAAATCGACAAAGTGTACTATGGGAAAGATCACCCGCGCATTGCAACTCACCTCAACAACTTGGCCTCTTTACTGTTTAACACTCAGCGAGAGTACGAAGCCGAGCCATTGCAACGCACGGCATTGAAAATCGATAAAGCGTCCTTCGGGGAGGACCATCCAGATGTGGCACGAGACCTCAACAACTTGGCTCAAATACTAATCAAAACTGAGCGACACGCAGAAGCCGAGCCGTTGATGCGCAGGGCGCTGGAAATCGACAGGGCATCTTTCGGAGAAAATCATCCCAATGTCGCAAGGGACCTTAACAATATGGCAGTACTACTGAAAACTACTTTCCGAGAGCAGGAAGCTGAGCGACTGGTACGGCAAGCATTGGCGATTGGCGAAGCGTCGCTCGGCGAAAACCATCCCAACATGGCAACTTACCTTCAGAATCTGGCAAGCTTGCTGTACGACTCCGATCGGCTGGCCGAAGCGGAGCCTTTGATGCAGCGAGCATTGGACATCCTTACGACAAGTTACGGTGACGACCATCCGCAGACCAAAACGGTTGCGAACGGTTTGGCGTTTTTGCGATCTGAAATGGACGGTGAGGCGGGTTAGCCGGATTCCATTTGTCCACTGCGCTGGGGCGTAGGTTGCGTCAGCGGCAGTGTTGTATGGAGATAGAATGCGTCGTTTCCCGAACAAAAAGGGGCTTCTCGGGTTCCGGCTAAACTTTTTCAGAAAAAGTTCCGAAGAGGGGTTGAGGACAGAAAGTGCTTCGATATACTTCTGCCCATCGCTGACGCAAACGACCGTCAGCAGCGTGGAAGTTGCCAAGGGTGACGCGGGTTTGAGACACACGTGTTGACGACTCGAGAGGCTGCCCATTATTTTGGTCTTTCTTAACAATCGGGATTCAGGTTCGGTTGACACTTTCCGAACTAACTGTAAAATCGCCGATCCGCCACAGAGTTAACAGCGGTTAAGACTGTTACTTGCGTGGTCCCACGACACTTGTTCGTGGTGAACCTTTGCAGTTTTAGCCGCTCTTAATTTTGAGCCCGTTGGAACACCCAACGCGATGATCTTTGACAATTTGGTTTAGATATAGATGGCATCTGAATGTTTGGTGTCGTTGGAAGATCTGTTTCTTAGCGGGGGCAGTTTGAAAGGCGGTACGTAAAACGAACATTCAACCACTCTTAAGTAGCGTCGCGTCGATGCGTAGCTGATCACGGAGTTGCTTGGTCTTTCAGACTGGGTAATGACAGGATTGGCTTTGATCGTATTGGCGAGTCAAAAGATCTGAATCGAAAGATTCAAAAAAAAATGAAGCGATTATCGTTATCTGGATCTGTGGTTTGCACTTTCAAGTAGACGATTCACCTTCGGGTTGACTTTGCGGTTTCTACGGCTTTGGCTGTGGGAGTTGTTGGGTTTGGCCTCGGGAGAGTTGGATATTTGTGGTCAAGCTACTAAGGGTATATGGGGGATGTCTTGGCATTAGAAGGCGACGAAGGGCGTGCAAGTCTGCGAAAAGCTTGGGGGAACTGACAAACAAGTATTGATCCCGAGATTCCCGAACCAGCGTGTGCTGAATTCATAGGCACATTGCAGCAAACCGTGTGAACTGAAACATCTAAGTAACACGAGGAAGAGAAAGAAAAATCGATTCTGTTAGTAGCGGCGAGCGAAAGCGGAACAGCCCAAACCATCGGGGTTTCCCTGGTGGGGTTGTAGGACTTTGCATATGAGAGTTAGAAAGCTTTGGTTAGAAGAATGACCTGTGAATGGTCAACCACAGAGGGTGACAGTCCCGTAATCGAAAACCAGAAGTCTCTCGCAGAGCACCTGAGTAGGTCCAGTCACGTGAAACCTGGACTGAATCCACGGGGACCATCCCGTAAGGCTAAATACTCTCTAATGACCGATAGTGAACTCAGTAGCGCGAGTGAAAGATGAAAAGAACCCCGTCTAGGGGAGTGAAATAGAATCTGAAACCATATACTTACAAGCGGTCGGAGCACTATGATTTGTTCAGTGTGACGGCGTGCCTTTTGCATAATGATCCGGCGAGTTGTCGTATGCGGCTTGGTTAAGGTCTTACGGACTGGAGCCCTAGGGAAACCGAGTGTTAATAGCGCGAACATTGTCGTATGCGGCAGACGCGAACCCAGGTGATCTACCCATGAGCAGGTTGAAGCGCGGGTTATACTGCGTGGAGGACCGAACCCACTTAGGTTGAAAACTGAGGGGATGACTTGTGGGGAGGAGTGAAAGTCTAATCAAACCTGGAGATAGCTCGTTCTCTGCGAAATATCTTTTGGGATAGCGTCAGGTAAACTATGACATGGGGGTAGAGATACTGAATTGGATGGGGGCCCTTCCCGGGGTACCTCACTGAACCAAACTCCGAATACCATGTTAATTACCCTGGCAGTCAGTCCGTGTGGGATAAGCTGCACGGTCGAGAGGGAAACAACCCAGACCATCGTCTAAGGTCCCCAAGTATTGCTAAGTCACTAAGGAAGTTAGTCTGCTGAGACAGCCAGGATGTTGGCTTAGAAGCAGCCACCATTTAAAAAGTGCGTAACAGCTTACTGGTCGAGCAGACTTGCGCCGATAATGAACGGGAGTAAGCAATACACCGAAGACATGGATGCATGCCTAGCATGCGTGGTAGCAGAGCGCTGTAAGAGAGATACAAGCCCTACAGTAATGAAGGGTCTCGGCTCTTACAGGTGATTATGCCGGAATGAGTAACGATAAAACAGGTGAGAATCCTGTTCGCCGAAAGCCTAAGGTTTCCTGGGGAAGGTAAATCCGCCCAGGGTTAGGCGGTACCTTAGTCGAGGCCGAAAGGCGTAGACGATGGATAGCAGGTTAATATTCCTGTCCCAACTTGAAGCGGGATGGAGGGACGGCAACCGGAGAGCACGCGGGCGATTAGAGATGCTCGTGGAGTTCACCAAGATGGAGGGATTGGAAAATCCGCCCTCATAATTCAAGGTGTTCGACCAACTGGCTTGACCGGGATTGTGTTGGAAGGTTGTCCAAGAAAAGCTTCTACTTTATTCAAGTTGACCGTACTAAAACTGACACAGGTAGGCGGGTCGAGTAGACTAAGGCGCTCGGGAGAACGGTGGTTAAGGAACTCTGCAAAATGGCCCCGTAAGTTCGCGATAAGGGGTGCCCCTGGCGGTTTACGCTGCTGGGGGCCACAGTAAATCGGCTCCTTCGACTGTTTATCAAAAACACAGGTCTCTGCGAACACGTAAGTGGATGTATAGAGACTGACGCCTGCCCGGTGCTGGTAGGTTAAGGAAGACGGTTATCCTTCGGGAGAAGCTGGCGACCGAAGCCCCAGTAAACGGCGGCCGTAACTATGAGATAGTCGTAGTTGTAAAATTTGGCTAAATGCTGGAAAACCTGAGTATCCGACAGTACTCGCTTGTTTCACACGATCATTCGATTTTTTGATCGTCGGCAAGCAGTGACAATCTGTTCGGTGCAGGCAATCAGCAGGAAAGACCATAGAAGAATGCTGGACATTAAAGGGATACCTGACCATCTTGGATACTACTTTGCCGGATTCGTGGATGGCGAGGGAAGTTTTCATTTAACTTTCCGTAAGCGATCTGACTACGTTCTTCCTTGGAAGATCAGCCTCAGCTTAAACGTGTCACAAAAAGAGAGAGCAATCCTCGCTCTTTTTCGGAACACGATCAGGTGTGGCTCTTTAAGGGACAAAAAGAACGGAGTTTGGATGTTCGAGGTTAGTAACCTTCGAATGATTCACAATCATGTCATTACCTTCTTTGACAAGTATTCATTTCTGTCAGCCAAGAAGAAACGAGATTTCTCGATCTTCAAACGGATGGCGGTCATGATGAGCGAAAAAGCTCACTTGAATCGAGAGGGCATCGTCGACCTTCTTTCGCTACGACGAAATATGAATGACGGCGGTAAAAGAAAGTATTCAGAAGCAGATATTCTTTCAGCATTTGATGCAATGGAATCCTCAGAGACTATACGCCAAACGCCCGACGCGTGATAACCGTCGAGGTGATGATATAGTCCGAGCTGCATGGCGACATGTAGAGACTGGCAGAAATGTCCAGTCCCTCTGGATCAAACTTATCCAAAGTTTGAATCCGTTCGGAGAGTAACAATTCTGGACGGTCCTAAGGTAGCGAAGTTCCTTGTCGGGTAAGTTCCGACCTGCATGAAAGGCGTAACGAGAGGAGCACTGTCTCAACCACCGACCCGGTGAAATTGTAGTCGTGGTGAAGATGCCACGTACCCGCGGTTAGACGGAAAGACCCCGTGAACCTTTACTGTAGGCAGATATTGGGCTGAGTTATGTTTTGTGTAGGATAGGTGGGAGACTTTGATCCCGGCACGCCAGTGTCGGGGGAGTCGTCCTTGAAATACCACCCTGAATATGATTTAGTTCTAACTCTGACCCTTGAATCAGGGCAGAGGACAGTTTCTGTTGGGCAGTTTGACTGGGGCGGTCTCCTCCCAAAGAGTAACGGAGGAGTACAAAGGTACACTCAGCCTGGTTGGCAATCAGGCGTCGAGCGCAAAGGTAGAAGTGTGCTTAACTGCGAGACTCATCAGTCGAGCAGATACGAAAGTAGGTCTTAGTGATCCTGTGGTTCCGAATGGAAGGGCCATAGCTCATCAGATAAAAGGTACTCCGGGGATAACAGGCTTATCGCATCCGAGCGTCCATAGCGGCGATGCGGTTTGGCACCTCGATGTCGGCTCATCACATCCTGGGGGTGAAGAAGCTCCCAAGGGTTTGGCTGTTCGCCAATGAAAGTGGTACGTGAGCTGGGTTCAGACCGTCGTGAGACAGGTCGGTCCCTATCTGCCGTGGGCGTTCGAAACTTGAGGAGGTTCTTCTTTAGTACGAGAGGATTTGGAAGGACGAAGCGCTGGTGTCCCAGTTGTCTCGCTAGAGGCACGGCTGGATAGCTATCTTCGGAAAAGATAAACGCTGAAAGCATCTAAGCGTGAAGCTCTCTCCAAGATTAGGTTTCGTAGTTCTTTGAACGAGAGTCCCCAGAAAGACGATCTGGTTGATAGGCCGTATGTGTAAGCTCAGTAATGGGTTCAGCTAAACGGTACTAAAGGACAAAAGCTTGACCACATATATCCAGATCTCTCATTTTTGAGAATCCAGATGATGGTCATTTGATGGCAACGATTGTTCGTGACTCCCAAGTCACACCGTCGCAATCGTTGCACGACGCTCTTAAGCGTCAGGTAAGTTGAGATTGACAGCGATTCATCAAAGTCAGTCCTGGCAGACGCCAGATCAATCAACTTGAAGTCATCTATATCAAACCAATATGATCAAGTCAGATCAGGGCCGTACGAGCGAATAGGTCGTACGGTCCTCTTCCGGCGAACATATCAAAGTGGTCACACCTGTTCCCATCCCGAACACAGCAGTTAAGCACTTTGAGCCGATGATAGTACTGCAAGTGCGAAAGTAGGTACCGCCGGATCATTTATAAAGCCCAGCAACGCAAACGTGTTGCTGGGCTTTTTTTGCGCCCACTCATCCTGCCGGTAACATCAAACTCAGCCCCCAGCAAGCCGCTGTCGGAGATGACCACTTTTCAATCACCGACCGTCACCCAACCCAATCTGAACCGCGATTGATTCCTCGGCCAACCCTTTCTCTGATAGACAGAAAAATCTTCCGACAGAAAGATCGCCATGCCAAAAACCAAAGCACGTTTCAGCGGGCGTAGCCGTTAGCATCCCCAACCCTTTACATACGATTTCATTCAGGCTCATAGCAATCTTCCTGTCTTCAATCTTCCTGTCTTCAATCTTCCTGTCTTCAATCTTCCTGTCTTCAATCTTCCTGTCTTCAATCTTCCTGCCCTTCAATCTTCCTGCCCTTCAATCTTCCTGCCCTTCAATCTTCCTGTCTAAGAAAGAATCTTCCTGTCTAAGAAAGAATCTTCCTGTCTAAGAAAGAATCTTCCTGTCTAAGAAAGAATCTTCCTGTCTAAGAA
>JBCAWX010000012.1:0-1398 GCA_038534355.1 Planctomycetota bacterium | reverse complement strand
AAGAATCTTCCGGACTAAATTGAACCGAAGCCTAATCAAGCTTTTGCTGGTTTGGAATCCAGCCTGGGCATCAAGCTCTGTGGTCATTGTTGATTGATCGTGCCAGGAGCCCGTGGCCAAATGTCAAACACGTAGTCGAGATTTCCGGGAGTTCAAGATTGCCAAACATCAAAGATGTCGTCGGCTACGCGGTGCTAGATCGATTTGAGGAATGTTTTCAGTATGTTGAGAATGAGTACTTTGTAGCATCGACCGTCGCTACGGCTCGTGAGTTTTCGCATCAGTGTTTGTCGTCCGCCGACGATAGCGAGATTCGCGAAGTGTTTTTTAAGGACTTACTCAACGACATTGGTAGTTCTGGTGGGTCTCGGGCTCGACTATTTTTGCGGTCAAGTTCGGCCACGGATGAACACAGACACACACGGATGTCGCAGCGAAACTCAATCTGTGTTCATCGGTGTTGATCTGTGGCTTACCTGTTCACGCTGCTCAAGATTTGGATGACACATCGCGAATTGATATACTGGTGGAGACGAATTCCCTGTCGTCCATGAACCCGATGGTCCACTCGTCACCGCTGCCAGAGCCAGAACCAAGAAATGCACGGGAGGACGGCTTGCGGCATTTGCACGCGTGGACGATCAAACTCCCGTCCCCCGTGATTTCAAACGTTATCCGGCTGAAGATCCATGACTAGATTTCAATTCAAACGCCAGTTCGACACGCCACTCTATTGGTGCCTCTATGTGTTTACTGCGTTGATCGCCTTTGGTTTTCTTGCTGCTTCATTAGAGCGACCATATTTTGCTGTTTTAGGAATCTTGTTTGCAACCATTACTGGCTTTGGTTTGTATTCGATTTGCAAAGGTGACGCTGCTGGCATTACGGTCTTTGGCATGACATTGACCTATTGGGTCAATGGGGTATCTGATGCTAGATTTACAATTGATCTCGCCGACCTGAGTGGAATCCGCTACAAGCGTTTTGACGATGACGTTATCTATCTCGATCTCCGCGATGGTAGAACGGAAAAGATTGACGGGCGATACTTCGGTGACATTTGCGAAGTCGTCTCGGCAATTTGCTCGGAACGCAACGACATCAATCCCGTCTGTATTGCCGGGCCAAAATGCGGATAACAAAAGGATACACACGGAGACATCTGAGGCAATGTGTCAAGTGTCTGGGGTAGTTTTGAACATTTTTGTATCTGGTTTTGTCAACGGATTTTCCACAGTTCGTTCTCGATCAGTTTGTAGATGGGTGAGCCTGTTTTCTTGAGTCGTTGGATGTATTTTTCTTCGTCGTAGGGAACTCGATCCTGCCAGCACCGATAGATGATTCGCTGCCATTTATAGGCCAGTGCTCGCTTGGCCATTTGAGGTGTTTTGCCTTTGT
>JBCAWX010000011.1:0-192438 GCA_038534355.1 Planctomycetota bacterium | reverse complement strand
CCCTTACGCTACAAACCAACACCGTAGGGCTTGCGCCCAAACGCTACATGCAAAAGTAGCGGACCGGCGCAAGCCGGCCGGTGACGAAGGACAACAAAGAGTTAAATCAGGCTTGCACCCTAACGCAACAAACCAACACCGTAGGGCTTGCGCCCAAACGCTACATGCAAAAGTAGCGGACCGGCGCAAGCCGGCCGGTGAAGAACAACAAAGAGTTAGATCAGGCTTGCACCCTAACGCAACAAACCAACACCGTAGGGCTTGCGCCCTGACGCTACATGCAAAAGTAGCGGACCGGCGCAAGCCGGCCGGTGGCGAAGGACAACAAAGAGTAGGACAAGGCTATCGCCCAGACGCTACAAACCAGCACCGTAGGGCTTTCGCCCAGACGCTACAAACCAACACCGTAGGGGTGCGGACGTAAGTCACTTTTTCCGATACGATAATGGGCTTTCCGATACCAAAGTCAGTTGCAATAGTCTTCCTTAAAAATCAATTGGAATATGTCGAACGAAAACGTAGATGCTGAGCTTGTTAGCTTGAACTCGGAACCAGCCCCGGCGACAGAGTGTTGCAACGCAAGCAACAATGATTCGACAGCGCTTAACTATGAGGCGGCAGTTGCCAAACGGTATTCCGGTGCCGCAGAGGCTCAGGAAGCGGCACTTTGTTGTCCCGTTGAATATCGCCAGGATTTGCTGGAAGTCATCCCTCAGGAAATCATGGAACGGGATTACGGTTGCGGCGATCCGTCTCCTTACGTCAACGAGGGCGAGACTGTTTTGGATCTGGGTTCTGGCGGTGGCAAGCTCTGCTATATCGCTTCCCAAGTTGTGGGACCCAAGGGAAAAGTCATTGGTGTCGATTGCAACCTCGAGATGCTTGACCTCGCACGAAAGTATCAAAACGTCGTGGCCGAGAAGATTGGTTTCAGTAACGTGACATTTCGTTGTGGCGTCATTCAAAATTTGGCACTCGACTTGGAACAGCTCAGCGAGGAAGTCGGCAGCATCGAGCAATCGGGCGTCGGCAATTTGCTGGAACGACGCCGTCTGGAACAACGTTTGGAACGAGAAACGCCGATGATTCCTGATTCGAGCGTGGACTGCGTGGTGTCCAACTGCGTGTTGAATCTGGTTCAGCCAGAAGATCGAAGACGTCTCTTCAAAGAGATTCACCGTGTCCTCAAAAAGGGTGGACGCGCCGCGATCAGTGACATTGTGGCTGATGAAGATGTACCAGAAAGCATGCAGCAGAACCCTGAACTCTGGTCAGGATGTATCTCCGGAGCTTGGCGGGAAGATCAGTTTCTCGAAGAATTTGAGAAGGCTGGTTTCTATGGCATTCAAATCGCGAAACGAGTATCGGAGCCTTGGCAAATCGTCGAGGGGATCGAGTTTCGTTCGATTACCGTCATTTCGTACAAAGGAAAAGAAGGGCCTTGTCTGGAATGCAATCAAGCGTTGATTTACAAAGGCCCATTTAAATCAGTCGTCAACGATGACGGCCAAACGTTTTTTCGCGGCGAGCGAATGGCGGTTTGCGACAAAACCTATCAGATGGCAACGCAAGCACCATATCGCGATTCATTTGTCCCAGTCCAGCCCCGAGTCGATATCCCGTTGGATCAGGCTGCAGATTTTGATTGCAACAATACGGCTCGCAGGCATCCACGGGAATCGAAAGGGTTGGATTATCAGGAAACACGTTGCTGCGAAAGCGACGAAGGTTGTTGCTAATTTCGCAGCTTGCGTTGACTACTTCTTGCCGCTCGATTCGATCGGCGCGATCGGCATGTCGACTTCCGTAGCAGCTGAGTTCGCAGTCGCTTTTTTCTGCCAAAAGCTCTCCTTCAGTTTTGGCACAATTTGGTCGGCAAGTGATTTTGCATCTGCTTCGGTAAAGTCGCCTGAGATGACGCCGTTAGATCCGATGGCGGCGAAAATTTTTGGAGCCGTCTTTAGTTTTCCATCGACAAAGACACCGATCTTCTTGCCATAGTTTGCTTTTGTGATTCGGTACATCCGTTCCCCGGCAGCATAGGTCAGTCTGTACTGGATTGCCCAACGACCAACTCCGTCTCGCACCGCGGTCGCCGAAACAAAATCACTGCTGGAAGCAACTGGCTTGCCCGTCTTCTTTTCGGTCTCGGGGTCGAGCAGATACATGTCGAGTCTTCGTTTGGTATCTTTTGCTTTTTCGAGCATCGCGAAACCGAACTTTTCAGAATCCAACGTTGCCTGATCTGAGGTAAGTTTTTCCAAACGAAGGAAGACTTCTGCGCTATCATACGATGAGGGTGGGTTGCTTGCTTCGCCATCGTTGAAAGCCAGCTCAAGCCGCCCGCTTGGTAAAAACCGGTAGACGGCTTCGATTTTCTCACCTTTGGGGCCAATGATCTCCAGATTTCCATTCATGTTGAATTGCAAACTGTCGGTCATGGTTGACATCGAATCGGGTTGCAGCATGAAACACTGACCACGGTAGACCATCATTGCCTGATCAGTGTCTCGGGAGATCATGCGGCCGTGAATTCGTTGAATCACGATTTTCCAAATGCCCTGCATCGCCATTTCGTCTTCCAATCGTTGAATTTGTCGATCGTGTAAACGAATTTCCATCTTCAATCGGTCGGGCGTGCGGGCAATTTGATCCAGAAACTCGTTGGCTTCTTCCGGTACTCGCACCGTGACGACATTCTGACCCGCTTTCCCAGGTGATGATCGTTCGACGACCACATTGCTGGCGACTCGACGCGCAGTAAACGTAGTATCGTCAAGATCTATGGGTGTCAGAAAGATATCGACTCGATCACCTCGTTCCAAACGATTGAACATTTCGGATTCTTTTGTTAACGGAACGTTCATCGTGATGCTTTTGTCTGTCTCAGCGAATCCTGGATCCACCGTGACTTGACGTTTGGATATCGTTGCTCCCACTTTTCCATTGGGCAATTGAATCTCGACATCACCGTCGGCGGTAACGATCGCCGTCGCTCCATTGGGGATGACGACAGATGCCGTTTCGCCGTTCGGCTTGGTGACAGTGATCGTGATTCCCAGCCAAATGCCGAAGATCATCGCTGCCAAACCCAGGGCAACCCAGCGTAGCCATGAGTTGCGATTCCAGAAATCAGAACTCGCAGTATGTCGTTTAACGGGAGGCGTTGGTTCCACCGAGGGTTCAGCGGCAGTTTTCTCTTTTGAGCTGCTGACGAGTTCCGCAAGATTCGCGTTCGATGCGTAAGGTACCAAGGTATCCAGTACTTCATCAATCGATTTAGGACGTTGAGCTGGTTCTTTCTTTAACATCCGCGCGATCAAATCAACGATCGGTGCGGGAATGTCGTCGCGATACTGTGTGACCGATGGAGCAGTAACCGCGACATGGGCATTCATTTTTGAGAATGCGGTCGCATACTCGGACGATGAAAACGGCGCGTTGCCAGTCAACAATTTGAAAAAGGTACAGCCGAGGCCGTAGAGATCAGTCCGGAGATCAATGTTTCGGCCATCGTTAATCTGTTCGGGAGCAACGTAGTCGGCTGTTCCAATCGCTTGGCCCGTTGCTGTGAAGTCAGCGTTCTGGTCGGCTTGAATTTTTGCCAAGCCGAGATCGAGCAGTTTTACGTTTCCGTTGACGTCCACCATGATATTGGATGGCTTAATGTCTCGGTGAACGAGTCCTCTTTGGTCACAGTATCCAAGTGCTTGGCAAACTTCTAAGACGATTTGAGCCGCGTCAGCGACGTCGAGTTTTCCGTTTCGACGCAACAACTCACTCGCGTCGAGACCATCGATCAACTCCGTCACCAACACCGCCATACCATCGACTTCTCGCGCGTCATGGGCAGCGACGATGTTGGGATGATTGAGGCCTCCAATCGTTCGCATCTCGGACTCGAATCGATCTCGCATCGACTTATCCCATCGACGATGCGAAGCGATCACTTTGATCGCGACAGGTCGCCCCAGTTTGGTGTGTCGTCCGAGATAAACATTTCCCATACCACCAAATCCCAGCGGTCGTTCGACCTCGTATTCGCCGATCATTTGGGGAACATGTGAGATCGAATCCTGACGTTGGTCAATGTTTGCCAACGCAGCGCGTGCGCGATGGACAGCAGTTCGGCATTCGGTCTCCTGTTCGATCGACCTTGATTCCATGGAAACTTGATCGTTGGCTGACTTTTGAATGAGACCGACCAGCGTATCATCGGTTTCATTGATTGAGCTAATCTCTTCCATGCAGGACGTGCATGCTTGAACGTGAGAAAACAGTTCGTCGCTTTGTTCTTCCGAGAGTTTTCCAAGCGACAACGATTTCAGATCATCAGGTGAGGGGCATACGGCAATCATGGTCATGAGTTCCTATAAACATCGCGTAATTTCAGTGGCCTTTCGCAATACCTACAGCATTGATGTGTTGCGAAAATCGGCCTTTACTGAAAGAACGCAACCGTCTGACACCTCGATCAAAATAAATCATATTTATCTTTTGCCTTTGTTTTCACGGGCCAGACGCTTTTGATCAGGGGAGTTCGTCCAGTTTTTTTCGGAGACGACGCAACACGCGAGATTTGGCTTGATACACACTTGCGACGTTCATTTGCAGTCGATCCGCCACATCGCCAGCGGAATCTCCCATGACGGTCGTCTCCCAAAACGCCTTCCACGTCTTTGGATCACTTTCTTTTTTGACCATCTCCAGCACTTGTCTGGGCACGCTGACATCGAGGTCGGCAAGGCTGATCGTTCGTTCCAAATCCGCATCGGAGGGGATACGCGAATCCAGTTCTTTGTGAGGAAGCCGATTCCATTGTTGCAACGCTTCGGTTCCACCCATGGCGTTCGGCTGGGACGCTTGACGACGAAAATGATCACGCACACGATTTCGCGTAATCGTTGCCAGCCACGAGCGAAAACTCGCGGACTCTTTTTGACGTTGAAAATTGGGAATGTGTCTCGCAACTGCAATGAAGACATCTTGGACAACGTCTGCAGCTTCCGACTGTTGCATGCCGGATTGTCGAGCCCAGCGATAGACGATGGGGCTAAAGACTTCGACCAGGCGAGCCCACGCATCCGGCTCCATTTGTTGAACGCGATACAACAGCGAAGTCGAAACCGAGGGCAGATCAGAAGGTGGTTGGGTTGCCGTCATATTTTCAGTGTAACAGAGGACGAATCCAGATTGACGAGCGCCCGTTAAAAACTATTTAATCAGCGTCGCGGCATCATCCGTTTGCATCATTTCTTCCGTTCACGCGAAGCTGCGTCGATGAGACATTCATGGCAAATTCGGATTGCGGAACAAACTGACAGATTGATCGAAGCGTTGGATCGATCAAAACATCCTCAGAACGAAAACCGATGCCGTCGTCTCGACCAAAGACCAGGAATCGGCAATCTTGTTCACGAAGTTGAGCGATGCTGCTGTTTCGGAGTCGCTCGCAGCCTTGGTAATACTTTGGGTGATTGATACGTTCGACGGTATCGGCACCGACGACAAAAACGGTGCCCGGAAACAATTTGGCTTTTGCAACGAACGTAGCAGCCTGGGTCACAACAATCCCTACGCTCAAGTCTTCGGTCATCTTTTGAATCGAGTGAATCCGATCGCGAACTTTCGACTCGTCGAGAACCTGTTTGTCGACATTGGCGACGCTTAATTCCAGCCAGACCGGCCGGTCGAGTTTTTCCGCGGCCATTCGTGCGATGGCTCGATGTCCATCGTGGACCGGATTAAAAGCGCCGGCAAAAATTGCTCCTTGTTGTGTTGGGCAGCTCTTTGGTGACGCGGTACGCTTTGCGACATAAAACGACCGCGTGCAAAGTCCAAGATGATCGATTTCAAATGACTGCGAAGGGTTCACGATGGAAGCTAAAGAAAAGAAAACACGTAGCTGGAATTGTCTGCTCCAATCATAATGATTCTGACAGAAGATTACGAATCGTGCGAAACGCGGGACAGAAAAAATGTTGAGTCGACGACAGATGTTGGAAGCATTGGCAGCTACTGGGATTGGGACGGCAGTGTTTCATCGCGCGTTGGTTGCCCAGGAAGAGTTGACGGCTAATTCGATCAAGCAAGCGGAATGGATCACCGAAATTGAGTTGTCTGACGATCAACGCGAGGAAATTTTGCGGTTGGTCAAACGAAATACGATGCAGATGAAACGTCTTCGCGAACTTGAGTTGACTGCGGACGTTCCAATGGCGATCGAGTTTCGCCCAACTTCGGCGTTCGGTGAAGTCAATTCTTTGGAACGAAACGCTCAACCGAGCGAAGCAGTGGTGATCGAGTTACCTGCTTCTGAAGAAGAGATTGCGTTTCTGCCAGTTCATCGTTTGTCATGGTTGGTACGAACGCAGAAGATCACCAGCGTCGAGTTGACCAAAATCTACTTGTCCCGACTCAAAAAGTATGGAGACATGCTGCACTGCGTCGTCAACTTGACGGAAGAGTTGGCGATGGAACAGGCGTCCAAAGCGGATTCGGAAATCCAGTCAGGACGTTACCGGGGGCCACTGCACGGTATTCCCTGGGGAGCGAAAGACTTGATTGCCATTGAAGGCTACCCGACAACGTGGGGCATCCCATACTGTGAGCAGCGTGAGCTTCCCTATACGGCGACGGTTGCGAAGCGTTTGGAAGAGGCGGGAGCTGTTTTGGTTGCCAAGCTGTCATTGGGTGCGTTGGCTCAAGGTGACAAGTGGTTTCGCGGGATGACGCGAAGTCCCTGGAATATCAAACAGGGGTCCAGTGGATCGTCGGCAGGTTCGGCCTCGGCGACCGTCGGAGGTTTGGTTGGGTTTTCACTCGGCTCAGAAACGCTCGGCAGCATCGTCTCGCCGTCGATTCGCTGCGGCGCGTCAGCTTTGCGCCCGACGTTTGGACGCGTATCGCGTTATGGTTGCATGCCGCTAAGTTGGTCGCTGGATAAGATCGGTCCGATCTGCCGATCTCTCGAAGATTGTGCGCTCGTCTTCGATGCGATTCATGGTGCCGATGGCAAAGATCGAACCACCGGTACTTATGCGTTTCAGTGGCCATCGCAACAGTCGCTTAATGAGTTGAAAATCGGATATGTAAAATCGTCGAGGCGACCCGATGATCAGCGTGATGATTTGAAACCACTTCAGGAGTTGGGGTGCGAGTTAGTTGAAATCGAATTGCCGCGCGATATTCCTCTGAGCCCATTGACCAGCATCATCAGCATCGAAGCGGCCAGTGTGTTTGACCAACTTCTTCGTGACGGTCATACCGAAGGTTGGAATCGCTGGGACAAAGATTTCCGATCAGCACAATACATTTCCGCTGTTGACTACGTTCGGATTCAACGAACGAGGTCTCTGCTGATGGAGAAGTTTGAAGAGGCCGTCGCAGATGTTGACTTCTGGATCAACGCGAACGATCTTTTGCATACTAATTTTACAGGACATCCATCCGTTGTCGTGCCCATCGGCTATTCGGAAAAAGACGGCGTAAAGCGACCAAGGACATCCGTGATTTCCGGCCATCTAAATCAGGATGAGAGGCTTCTTGCCTTCGCCGATAGATATCAATCGAAACTGGATGCCCATTTGCAGCATCCCGATCTGGAGCGATGGCTGGCGGATCCAGAGTAAAATCGAGCAACGCGACGGGCCATGTCGATCTGTCAGTGACGACCGCAGACGGGTGACCGGCGAGTCGCCGCTCGCAGGTCATTCGCTCTCTTACGAATTTTGCCCGAATCGGCTAAGATCTACCGGGAAGATGGTCCGCGATCATCATGCAAGTCCATTGGGGTTAACGACGTTTAAATGACGATTTGTCAGCTTGATCGTTGGCACCCAACTTGCAGCCGATTTCTTCGGTTATTTCGATGTCCCACAGCCCAACGTTTTCGTTGACTGAAAGTCTAAATGTGTTCCGGTGAACTGCCGGGTAGTTATAGGTACGATTCAAAACGATGTTTAATTCACTTCAAGACGGACTCAAGGGTGCATTCAAATCGATTCGCGGTAAGGGCCGACTGACCGAAGGCAACATGCGTGACGGCCTGAAGATGGTTGAAACGTCATTGCTGGAAGCGGATGTCAGCATCGATGTCGTGCGCGACTTTATGGGTGGCGTAACGGAGAAGGCACTTGGCGAAAAAGTGCTTCTTTCGCTCGATCCGTCAGAACAATTGGTCAAAATTGTTCACGAAGAGTTGGTCGATTTGCTTGGGCCTGTCGAAAGTGGCATGACTTTTGACAAGCCGCTGACCATCATCATGATGTGTGGTTTGCAAGGTTCTGGTAAGACCACTACGTGTGGAAAACTTGCCCGTCTATTGCATCGCGAAGCCAAGATTACTCCGCTGCTTTGTGCCGCTGACCTTCAACGCCCTGCGGCGATTGACCAGTTGCACGTCTTGGGAGAGACGCTGAACGTTCCGGTTTTCAGCGACCGGGATGAAAAGGATCCAGTCAAAGTCTGTAAAGCTGCGGTCGCCAAAGCGAAGGCCGATGGCAATCGAGTCCTGATTCTTGATACCGCCGGACGACTGGCGATTGATGAAGAGTTGATGGAACAGTTGAAGACCATTGACCGCGATGTGCAACCGGATCACGTGTTCCTGGTCGTCGACGGGATGACTGGACAAGATGCGGTTAAAAGTGCCGGCGCGTTTAATGACGCCCTGATGCTCAATGGCGTTGTCATGACGAAACTCGACGGTGACACGCGCGGTGGTGCGTTGTTGTCGGTCAAACACGTCACTGGTGTGCCGGTTCGGTTTATTGGTACCGGTGAACACCTTGAAGATATCGAAGTCTTTCGTCCCGATGGAATGGCTGGCCGTATTCTCGGGATGGGCGATATCGTCGAGCTTGCCAAGAAAGCTCAAGAGCTGGTCGACGAAAAGGAACAGCAGCGACTCCAGGAACAACTTGAAAAAGGCAAGTTCACGCTGGATGACTTCAGAAATCACATGCTCAAAATCGCGAAGCCAGGTTTGATGCAAAAGATGCTCGCGCTCATGCCCGGTGTGCCCAGCGAATTTCGGGAGATGATGGGAAATTCGGATACATCCAAACAAGTCATGCGGATGGTCGGGATCATCGACAGTATGACGCCGACGGAACGAAAAGACCCGAAGGTGATCGATCTCAGCCGTCGAAATCGAATCGCCACCGGTGCCGGAGCACAGCCAAAACAGGTCAATGAACTGATCAAGCAGTTTGATACGATGAAGCCGATGCTGACCGGAATGGCGGGTGCGGATGGCAAAAAAGGCCGTGCTGAAATGATGCGGGAAATGCAAGCTCAGATGATGGACCCGTCTCGAACGATGGTGAAAACGAAAAAGTCGACCGGCAGACGATTGAGCGCCAGCGAGAAAAAAGCGGCCAAGAAAAAACGGGACAAGTTGATGAAGCAAAAGCGGAAAAACAAAAAGCGAAAGTAGATTCGCAACTTCCAGTCAGCTATCGGCCCCTTGATCCAATCCATCGGTCGGTTGAAACGCTCAGCCGCGAACGGCATTCAAAGCACCGACGACCGTGAGCACTTCGTCTTCTGTTGAACAAAGATGAGGCGCGAATCGGAGGTAACCATCGCGTGGCGTGACAACGATCTGATCTTGATCCAGCAGATTCGAAATCATTTTGGCAGACGATAGTTTCGGAATCAGCGAAAGGATTCCAGACCGATGTTCTGGAACGTGTACCACGGGTTGAAACTTGGAGAGATCGAGATTCGTCAGGGCCAGTTCCTGAAGTGCAAGGTTGTGGTCACGAATGGATTCGACAGTGTTTGGCAAAAAGATCGTTTCGACGCCAACCGACAAACCATCCAGTAGTGGATAGGACACGGTCGAGTATTCGAATTTTCGACCGCAGGCAAACGGCTCCCAAGAATGATCAAGGTACTCCGTCTGCTGTTTCATATGATCAGCACCGGTCATGGTGATTTGGATTTTGTCGCGAAACTCTGGGCTGGTATACATCACGCCAGCGCCAACGGGGCCGAGTAACCATTTCCAACCCGCCGACGCGACGCAGGAAATTCCATACTCCTCTGGGTAGATCGGGAGGCAACCAAGACTCTGAGCTGCGTCGATAACCAGGTCGATCCCTCTGGCGCGACAGAACTCTCCGAGTTGACCCAGATCTGCGGCAAAGCCACTATGAAACTGCACGTGGCTTAAGGCAATGATTTTGGTGCGCGACGTGACTTTCGCGCGAAGCTCTTCAAAGCTCCATCCGCGAGCAAAGCGATCAGGAATGGGGCCGACGCCGTCTCGTGATTCCTGCTCTACGTCGACGTCGTTTAAAAGCACCAGATCAACACCGCGCTTTTTCGCTTGCAACACCCACGGGTAATGATTGGCCGGATACTCATTGACGTAGCTGATGATTTCGTCGCCTGGCTGAAACGGATAGCCATTGGCGACCATGCTGATCGCTTCGGACGTGTTGGTCACCATGGAGATATTGGTCGGATCCGTCTTCAACAGAGCCGCAAAATTTCGATGAAAACGATCTGCAATGTTTTCGTCACCTGAATACTCAAAAAGCATCCCGCGGCCGATGGCGTTCTGTCGATCGATTGCATGTTTGGCTCGATCAGCCGATGGAGAATTCATGGGAGAGACACTGCAGTAGCCCATGAACTTGACATTGTGGCGGTGTGGAAAATGATCCAGATTGACGGTTAGCGATTGGGATTGGGAAATTGAATTCACGTGACTTGTTCGAAGTTGAAAGGAGTGACCCGGAATGCAAACAGTTGAGACTTGAATCGCGATGCCGAGAATTGACGCTTGAGATCGCAACAACTTGAGATCGCAACAACGATTTGTGAAACTGATTGTTTCATTCTGTCGAGAAATGCGAAAGCCGTAAAAACACGAAACACCGATCTACGGTGATCGGGCGCATCTTTGTCGATCTTTGAGTCGCAAGATTGCTGTGGAAACCGGCAGTTCTCCTCAATTTGAGACCAAAACCACACTTTGCAAACACATGCTAAAGCCTTGCAAGAGGATCGAGTCCTTTAGCCGCCAGCTGCGGCTTGTTGATTTCGCAGAAAATCGGACCGTCTCAATCGCCCCGACCACATCGACGGAGCGTCGAACGGAATTGGCCAACTTGTGTGGGTGTGCAATGTCGAGGGTTTGGAGCCTCTAATGCCAAATGGCAATCTATTGACTTCGCTGCGGAATATTGAATTTGTGTTGAACGGGAGATGGAGCCGCGTTGCTGGACTATTGGTTGAGTTGATCCTTTGCCCAAGGACGCAATTGCTCACGAAAGATCTTTGAGTTATGTCGAATGTCGACGGGGAGTGCCCGTTTCAATAGTACATGTTGGATCGGCATGGTCAGTTCGTGCTGAGAGGCCAACGATTTAATCTGGTCGATCAGTTGTTGACTTTGAGATGAGGTTGTCGGCCAATCCCCAGCATAGGGTTCGACAACGATGACAGGGGTTTGTTCGCCTGGTGATCCTAGTCCGAGCAAGGCGCTCCGATAAACTTTTTCGTGAGTGTTGATGATGGCTTCGCATGGCACCGTAAACATCGTGCCTGGTTTGGCTTGAACGCGATGTGCCTTGCGACCACAAAACCAGAATCGGCCCGAAGGATCAAGGTATCCAACATCTCCCATGCGATGCCAGAACGAATCTCCATCAGCTACTTTATGATCGGCGTTGGCTTCGGTGCGGGTAACGTATTGGTCGGTGACGGCAGGTCCCTGAACCATCAATTCCCCGATCTCTCCCTGCGGTAACGATTCAGTTTGACTGATGTCCTTCAACGGTCCGTCGTCAATGCGGATCACTTTCCATTGAATTCGCTCGAACCGATGACCAACGCAAGTCCCTTTTCCCCGGTTGGTATCGGCCGCGGTTTCTCCCAGGACTTCTGTTGCCGAATTGCAGGCCACCGGTAAGGCCTCGGTTGCTCCATAGGGAGTGTAGACGTCGCCATCGGGAGCGATGATTCGTTTAACGCTGGCGAGCACTTCAGGAGGCACTGGGGCTCCTGCCGTGAGTACGCGTCGAATGGTTGGCAGTGTTTGTTGGTGTTCGATGCAGTACTTGGAAACGGTGTTCCACAAAGCTGGTGAACCGAACGACTGATCGGCGTTGAATTGATTGACTGCATCGATCAAGTTGGGTGGATAGATTTCTGCGGGGCGGGTTGCATCCATCTCTGGAAAAACAGTCGTCGTTCCCATGGCCGCGTTGAACAGCGCAAACAACGGAAACCCCGAGACGTCGACCGAGCCGGGTTTCAATTGAAAGTAGTCACGGATCTGCTGGGCCTGTTCAATAAAATTACGATGTCGATAAAGCACGCCTTTGGGAGGACCTGTGCTGCCAGTTGTAAAAATGATGGCGGCTTCGTGCTCGATCGTCGATTCAGGCGGGTCGAAATCGGTACTACACTTTGCCAAAAAGTGCTTTGATTGTTGGCACCATGGAAAGTAGCCATCCGTCGAAACATTGAGCCGACAGCTTCGAAAACTGGAGCGAAAAATCCATCGAGCCAATTGTGCTTTGCGGATCCCGACGATCCCTTCGGGTTTGGCAGCGGCCAGGCACTTGATCATGTTTTTTCGACCCATCCCTGGGTCGATCAAGATGGTGACAGCGCCGGTTTTATAAAGTGCGAAGACATGGCAGACAAAATCGATGCCGGGTGGGACCATCAGAGCGACACGTACGCCCTGAGTGATTCCCAACGATTTCAAACCATTTGCCAACTGGTTGGATCGTTTCTCCAGCTCGGAAAACGTGATGGTGTCGTACTGGAATTTTTGACCAGCGGGCAGTTTTTTCGTTTGGCCAGCTGCTGGACAGGCGACCGCGAGTTCGTCGGGCATTCGTCGCGCCGTCTCACGAACTGCCAGCCCGACATTTTGAAGTTCATCGATCCGCCAAGCGTCCATAGTGAGAAGTGTTTTGTCCGAAAGTGTTGCGTGATTTAAGATTGCCGACGTTCAGTCTAAGGGAAATCTCAGAATGATTACATCGGCCGTTTGACGGTGATCTGGGCAACGCGAAGTGTCGCGTCGACGAGGCGTGATTGACAACTTCGAGGGTTACGGCGAGGACACAATTGTCTTAAATTAGACAATCGTGAAAGCTCGAACGATCCTTCGAGCGTCGTCAATCAACAAACAATCTCGTTTCAAAAACGAAACGCAGTGCAATCAATTGCGGTCTCGATGAGAAGACTGTCTGAAAAACGCACAGTTTAAAGGTATACCCAATGGGACTCGACGCGTATTCCATCTGTCCTTGCATGATGGGCAAAAAAGTCAAATTCTGCTGTGGCAAATCTGTGATCGGGGACCTCGACAAAATCCTGAAGCAGATTGAAATTGAACAGTTCGAAGCAGCAATTGAGTGGATCGACCGGACGATCGCAAAAACTGGCAAGTTGCCCTGTTTGATGGTAACCAAAACCAACTGTTTGCTGGAAGTCGACCGAGAAGAAGAGGCTGTCGCCGCGAATGAAGATTTCTTGAGCGATTCGCCAACGCATCCAATGGGGTTGCAACAGAAGGCGATTCTACTGGCGATGCGAGGCAGTTTTGAAAAAGGCGTTGAAGCACTGCAGGACGCGATTGACCAGATCAAAGGGACCGAGATCCCAAGCTCGTTTGCACAAACCTATATCGTTTTTGGCCAATTCTTTTTCAACCAAAACGAAAGCTTTGCTGCGTTGCAGCATCTTCGATTTGCCCGTGTGCTCTGCAATGAGGAACTGCGAGCCTCCAGTGAGCAATTGATCAAGCGAATGGAATCCGCGACCTTCCCGTTATTGCGTCAGCCGTTTTATCCGCAGATGAATATCGGCGATGTCGAATGGGAAAGACTTTACATGAATTCGCTTCGTGCAATCGCTCGAGGGCAGTTTCGTAAAGCACTTCAGTATTTAGAAAGAATTGACAGTGAATTCCCGGACCAGCCACCGGTGGTAGAAGGCCTTGCGATTACCAACATGATGCTGGGTCGAACAGATACCCAAGACGCATGGCGACGTTATGCCGAGTTGCCAAGTTTGAACATGGCGCAAAAATCGGAGGCGTTGGCACTGTCCATCATGACGTCGATTGATTGGGAATATCTGGAGGACGTTTTTAACTATGCGTTCGAAATCCGCAATTTTGAACTGTTGACCGAAGCCTTGCTTTCGTCGAATCGGCTATCACACAATCTGGCCGACCAAGTGCAGGAGTCAGACGGCGTTCCGCCAAGATTTGTGTTCAGTCTTTTTGATCGGCCTTTCAGCGTCGAAGAGGAATTGACTGAAGAATATATGCCCGCCCAAAACCTGACGCTGTTTTGGATATTTGGACGACAGACGGACCAGGAAGCACGTCTCGAATTCTCGTGTATGGGTTGCGACCAGGAAGCGATCGTCGCGTATCTTAATGAGATTGCCCCAGGCGCACTTGCCGAAGAGCCAACGATCAAACCGCACGGAACCAATTTTCCGGATCTACAAGTCTTTCGAGAGTTTGGCGTGACCAAGGCGATGGTGGAAACTGGAAAACACCGAGACGTCCTCGAAAGGTGTTCCTATGAACTGTTGGCGTCTGAATGGGTGAAACGACCAGTGGGCCACCAAGACGTTACGATCGAAGAAGCGATAACGCGCGAAGACTTGCATCCGTTCGTTTACGCAAGGATTGCGATTCTCGAGTGCATGATCGACAAGTTTTTCCCGTTCGGTTCATTCGATCGGATCTGCGACACGATCGGTATGCCGCGTATTGAACGAGTCGACCAGAAACAGCATCGAGCACTCGCATCGTCATTCTTTTTGGGTCTAGTCGACCTGACCGCTTTAAGTGTCGAAGAATTGTCAAGCGTTCTAAAGCGAGATGCGGCAGGTGCGGATGGCGTTCGAATGACCAGTTTCGCCTTGGAATTGCTTTCGCGCGATGATCGCAACAAGCAGGAAGATGCTGGGCACTGGTTGTTAGCGGCTCGCGGCAGCCACGAGTCGGATGATACCTGGAAGTATCTTGACCAAGCACTTGAATCAGCAGAACCCGGAACTGAGCAGGAGGCAGTCGTCAGAGTCGACCGACTTCGCGCCGGGCTCAACACCGGAAAAGGTGACATCGCCGCTGATGAGCTACAGAAGCTTCGACCGTTTATGGAGATTCCGTACGTGAAGTATGTGGTGACCTCGATCCTGACCAGTATTGGAGCTTTGGATCCGGGGCAGCCGATTGAACAACAGATCCCAAAAACGGAAGTCGAACCGGAGTCTTCGATTATCCTTGACGGGGGTGCAGCAGCACCAGCAACCGAGTCGAAACTCTGGCTGCCAGACTAACGGTGAACTTGTATCGAAGGAGGAGTTCAGCAGTCTTTTAACCATGGAACGAAGATGGTCCACGACGATGAAATGGTTCTGTTACACTGGAAGCTAAGTTCAAGCGTTTGGGTCAGGCTTTCTTGGGAGTTTCAGATTGAGTAGGTACATCGTTCGCTATGGAATGATGCGAAGCATAGGCGTCATGACTTCCCGAAACGATGAAGCGTATCGGCGTGGCAATGAAGTCATCGTTCGCTCCGACCGAGGTGTCGAAGTCGGACAGGTGTTGTGCGAGGCAACCGAGGACGCGTTGTCGCATCTCGATTCTCCACCATCTGGTTCCATCGTTCGCATGGTGAGCCAAGATGATACGATTTCCATCAATGAGATCGATGGTGAACGATACGCCAAAATTGCAATCTGCAAAAAACACATTGCGGCCCTTGAGCTGAAGATGAAACTCATTGACGTGGAGTCCCTGTTTGGCGGGGAACGCGTCGTCGTCTTTTACCTTTCCGAAGAACGCGTGGACTTTCGCGAGCTGGTGAAGCTGTTGGCCGGTGAGTTCAAAACGCGAATTGAGATGCGGCAAATCGGTGTTCGTGACGAGGCAAAGTTGCTGGCCGATTACGGCGATTGTGGAAAACCAACCTGTTGCAATACGCATTTGGTTACGATGCCGCCCGTGTCGATGAAGATGGCCAAATTGCAGAAAGCAACATTGGACCCGACCAAGATCTCTGGTCGCTGTGGTCGACTGAAATGTTGCTTGCGCTATGAATTTGATACCTATGAAGAGATTCAAAAACAGCTGCCAAGAGTCGGGGCCCACATCGTCACCGCCAATGGCCGAGCCAAAGTGCTCAATCAACAGATCATTGCGGAACAGTTGTTGATTGAAACTGAAGATCACCGACGGATGGTCATTGATGCCAGCGAAGTACTGTCCGTTATCAAAAAGCCAGTCCAGGAAAAAAAGAAACGACCGAACAAAGACGTCGACCAAAAAGGACAAGATCGAAAGTCCGTCGATCGGGAAAAGGACTCAGATCCGGATGAGCCCAATCCAGCCAAATCAAAAAATGGCCCCAGTGACTCGGGAAACCAAAATGGCAATGGAAAAAAAGGCGGTCGCAAATCAAAAAAACGCCGCCGAAAAGGTCCTTCCAATAAGAAGGGCGGCTCAGATTGAGGGAATTCGTGGGCCTTCTGCCACGATTCTTGCCACTCACACCGATCTTTTGGTGGCCAATGCCCCCAAAAGTCCTGTCATATTCTGTTTTGTTGCGCGAGACGCCCTGAACAGACTCCACTAACTGAAAAGTTGTCTAAATAAAGCAATTGGCGAATCGAGACGACTGGTTAAAATTAAGGCGTGCCGACGGACCGGTACCTCGCTTCTGGCAATTCAGATTTCGGATGACAAATAATGATTGAACCCTCATTTTACGAATTGGCCAAACGTTACCCCTGCTACCCACCTGAAGCTTACGAATTTGTCGACGCCGCCCTCAAGTATGCGTGCGATGGAGTCAACCTGGATACTCCCGCTCATTTCGAACGCGCCACCGATGACGCAGGCGAACCAACCATCGAAGAGCACTTCAGTGGCCAACAGCTTTGCGAAGTCTTTCGGCGATACGCGATCAACCAGTTTGGCTATCTCGCCAAAGTCGTCCTTAAGACATGGAATGTTCGCTCAACGCAATGCTTTGGGGATCTTGTCTACAACATGATCGACTTTGGGATCCTCAAGAAGTCAGAACAGGATTCGCGAGAAGACTTTGACCACGTCTACGATTTTGACTTGGTCTTTCAGATTGATGTTGATATCAGTTCTTCAACCGTCATCCACTAATTTGTCGTCAAGTTTGATGCCAACAATTGGTGATCGCGTAACGCGTTACCGATGACTTTGGTTATTGATTCGTTGGTTGTGTTGAAGGAATGGCCCGATCAGCCAGGAAAAGAAAAAACGTAAACGAGAGAAGCGTGCCGCGAAAGAGAGCGGTAAGGCGTCGCCGGATCTCTCATCATCGAATGTCAATTCAAATGCAACGGATGAAGGCGGGGCTGAAATGGCAGATAGCGATCGACTCGCAACGTCAGCCAAGCTAACTCCGATAAACGTTCCGCGGCGTACCATTCAGTTTTGGATTGCCGCCATCGCGTTCACCATTTGGTTAGGTTATCTAAGCTACCTCGCCTTTTTCGTGTGATGAAAACAAAAAAACTCTGACGACAAAGTCGCCAGAGCATCTTAAACATTCGCTTGTGTTTGAACTCGCATCGACAAAGTTAGTCTTTGGTCGGAGCCGCCTCATTGGCCTTGGCTGACACCAAGGGAATGTCAATCTTGTTGCTGGTGTTTTCGATCGTGATCTCCATGATTTCCCCATAGTACTTCGCGGGTAAACCTTTTCGTTTCTTGGCACCTTTGGGTGCAGAAACTTTACCGTTCTCATCCATTTCTGGAATGGGCTCCCCGCCGCCTCCGCCTGGAACCAATGAGACGCGGTGTTTTCCAACCATGATTCCCTGTTTGCGATGCGTGAATTCTGCGACGTATCGACCATCAGCGTCCGTTTTTGCGTAGGAGGGTGAGCCTCCGCCAAGCGGTTGAAACTGCAGTCCAATTCCTTCATACGCTGGTTCACCGTCGATGGTGACTTGTCCTTCAAGTGAGACAAGTCCGTCGCCCCAACATCCAGAACACACCAGCAAAGCAGCGGCAAAACAAATGACAATTAAACGCGACATGATCCGATCCATTTCAAAGTATTGGAAGTAACGAGGATTCGTTGAGGCAACGACTTGGAAAAATATATTGACCTATGAAAAAATCACCCAGCAAGTGCAGCTGGGTGATTGAAGATATTGATTGAAAGATCAACCACTCAACGATTAATAGTCTCCGATTGGAGCTCCATCCGCTTTGCAACCAAGCTTCTGGTAAGTTCCAAACGTTGATGGATCCATCTGGTCAAATGTGTGCCACCAACGGTGAGGCGTGCCGTCGTACAACAGACCGTTATTGAAGTCGATCGTTTCCGGAATGAAGTGAACGCTGCCATCGGCAAAGGCGTAATTCAAACCGGCAGGGTGTTCGCTGGAGAACGCAGAGTAATACCGGCCGATCAGTGGCGGATTTGGTTTGAACAAGAACACACGTCCGATCACTTTCGGTGACGACCAAGCGGCCTCGCTGTTGATGTTGCCGCAACCTACCCAGTAGCCTGCGCCATGAGTGTAGGAACGCTCGCCCAACAAAAATGTGTTAGAAGTTCCATCGGTGATTGTTGCCAACGAATAGCCAACTTGAGGACCGAAGCAACCTTGAACACGCGGCGGTCCAGAGTTGTTTGAGTTTCGCCAATTTGAATACTGGTAGGCATAGACTGCGACGTAATTGGAAATCGCAGGCTTGTGCGAGTCTGGCACGCTACCGGAAACAAATGCGGTCGTGGTGTTGATGTCGTCCGTCGAAACATCGCTGGCACATCGAAAGGTGTCGATGCGAGTTCGCATCGCTGCGACTTTGTTCGCATCCCAATTGGACCAGTTCCCCCATGGCAACGCAGAGTTGAACTCGACCGAATCAACTTCCAGAACGTCGGAAATGTTTTGCTGTTCGATGAAAGGCAAGATCCGTGCCCCCCAGCCCCAGCATTTTCGCCAGTTTCCACCATTTGCCTGGTTGTTGAAACTGTACGCCGCGGGCAACTTCATGTGAGCGCTCTCGTAATTGAGAACGCCGAGTGCAAGTTGTCGCAAATTGTTGGCGCATTGAATTCGCCGGGCGGCCTCGCGAACTTGTTGAACCGCCGGTAGCAGCATTCCGATCAGAATGCCAATGATTGCAATGACGACCAAAAGCTCGACTAATGTGAACCCTGATCTTCTTCGTGGGAGTGCCATGCATCTCTCCTACAATGGAAGTGATAGAAATAAATACGACTAATTTAATTTAGGTAAGATCATCCATCGTTACCACACAAATAATGGTGTGGGCCGTATTGAGGAGTCGTGTAGATTCCATGTTCTAACCCTTTAAACGCGTAATAGATTCCATTACGTGTATGCAGAGGTGCAGTGAGTTGCCTTTGCAGGTTCCTGGGGATTTTGAGATTTCTTTGTCCTCTTTTGCGATCGATCTGGACGTTTTTGACGTGCACCTTCAACGAATGCTTTTAAGGGCGAAAAATCCCACATTTGAGTCAAATTTATCGCGTTCTTTGCCGACTTTACTTGATTCAATCAGATTTGCTTCACGAATCGCCGTTTCAAAAGCCGAAGAAAGAGACGAGACGAAGCCGACCAAGTTAACGGTCGGGTACACGGAAGTACAACTGGCGGGCAGGCCCTGCCAATTCTCGAACAATCGGTTTAGGGATTGACGACCTGCACGCATCTGCCGGAGGCAGCCATGCATCGATTCGCAGTCACTATCGCGTTTACCCTCTCTTTGATTCTTAGCTCTGGAATCAGTGCCCAGATTGATGACGTTGCTGTCCAATCGCCTTCCGTCCAGGCTGGTACCAAGCCGCCGGTTTCTTCGGTTGAAATCCCGCCGATCATTGAAAAATCAGATACGCCAGTGGGTCAAGGTTCCGGGCTTTGGAAGTGGACACCCACGGCCAAGTACCATGACTCGATCGTCGAAGTTTCCACCAGTGGCGGCACTGGAACAGGAGTCTTGATCAAAGTCGACAAAACGAAAAAAGTCAAAGATGGTTTTGAAGGATTGGTCCTTACAGCGTGGCATGTCATCCAAGATGACATTGTCGATGGATCCATCAAAGTGACTTACCGAAACAAGCGGCGAGCCAAAGGTTGTCAGGTCATGGAATATGATGAAGCAACCGATGTAGCGGTTTTGTGGGTTTGGGTTCCCAACGATGTCGAACCTGCAAAGTTGGCCACGAAACCTGTACAACGTGGCGACTGCCTCGAGCTAGTTGGATTGGGCGGAGGCACCAATTTGCTTTCATGCGTTCGGGCCTTTGAAGCGTCTGCATCGCCACCGACGATACCGGAAAAAATCTTTGCCGACGCCCCACTGTTGCCAGGGGACTCTGGCGGGCCAGTGTTTAACAAGGACCACGAGGTCGTCGGCATTATCTCGGGCGGTTGGTTCTGGTGGGATAGTGGATTGAAGACTGCGTCTGGTGGCTACATTCAAACGACTTGGCCTGCCCGAGCAAGTAACATCGGTCCGATCCACACGATGATGGCGAAGATCAACGCCAAAAAAACCATCGCGAAAGCTGATTCGACGACGATCAAGCGTTAGTCTGCTCGATGAGACCATCATCGAATTCATTGGGCAGATAAACACAGGCTCTTGTCGTTGTACCATCGTTGTGCATTGCCATCGTCGTTCAGCCGATCAATTAGACGGTCTGCAATCAATTAGACGGACTGAATCAAGCGTCCTGTTTTCTAAATCGCTGAGCCAATCCTTTGGCGATTGGCAAGCTTTTTAGAATCCATGCTGCGAGTCCAGGTTTTAGACTGACAATTGATTTCTGGAATGCAAGTCGGTCACCCCAGATCCGATTCATCGTGTTGTTGTCTGGCTCGGTACAGGAATCAACGTATTCAACGTCGTAGCCATGCATCTTTTCAATGTTGAGAACTTCGGCCAACAGACCTGGTGAAAAATTCGAGTAGGCTTCGTCGAATCCAGTCTTGTAAGAGAAGCCGTGTCGGTCACTGTAAAGATCGCAAAGCATCGCGACCGGTTGCTGGTCCAATTCGAGTGAAAGGAAACGAATCAGTCCGGCTTGGGCAGATGCCTCAACCATGTCCAGAAAAAAGCGTTTGGTCGATTCATTGCAGATCAGCGCTGTTCCTGATTCCCGCTTCCACCCAGAAGCCTCAACTTCCAGAAACTGTCGAGCCAATTTTTCGAAGTCTGAATTCGGATCGGAGTCGATCACATCAAACTCGCCTTGCTCTACGATTCGTCGCAAAAGACGGCGTGTGTTTTTCCGAATCGACTTGGAGACATGTTTTTTGGTGAACGCTTCGTGGTCCTCCATCGGGCGAAAGCACGCGCGATCAAACGCTTGGCGGACAAATTCACCATGTCCATGTTGTTTGACCAAGTCGTGCCAAAGTTGGCCAAACTCGCCGTCTGCCGATATTGTGTCCGAGCTCAACCAGGAAACGCCTTCGGCAACCAAAAACTCAATCGCTGCTCGCATCGCTTCGTTGGCACAGTCTCGACGCAACAAAGGGGTCGCATCAAAGCACTGTTCGTGTTTCCAAATTTCCATCGTGGTAACAGGGACACGGAACATTCGCTTTGAGACCAATGGAATCACAACGCACCAGACGGGCTGATCTTCGTCGTTGGTAAGCGACTTTGATTCGACGACCAGCAATCGGGCACCTTGTTCATTTAAATGTTCAAATGCCGGAATCAGAAAACTGGGAGCAAAACAAAAATTGGGTCGTTGTGCCATCTCGAAAAGCCGCTGCCATTCTGCGGCATTGGCCTTCATTTGCTCGACCGAGTCGATCCACTTCACTTGAAATCTCAAGCCGGGCGTGTCGTCGCTGATCACGGATGTTGCGGGCAAGCATTTTTCGACAGGCGTCGAGTTGTTCAGTTTTTGAATCATGACTGGCAGATGCGCAAAAGACGTTGGAAAGAGACGAGTGGTTCGTGATGTTTGAACTGATTGTTTGTGTCTCGCCGTCAGACGAAACTTCCGCGATGCTGGTCCCACAAATGAGTCAAACCCAGCTCTGGGAGACCTCCACGGATTCAGGTCACGAAATGTACGTCGCGAACGATCCAACGCAATCGAGTTTCGCGTTTCAACGACGTGGAAGCCCCTAACTTTTGTCAATGAACAACAAAGAACGAAAGGGGCTTGGTCGGCGACTGGAATTACGCATTGCATTGTTTGGGTCATGAGGGTTTTGACGATCGGTTGCGCAACGCGTGTTGAATTTTGGAAACATCGAGCCATATCGCCACAACAGTAGGCTAAGTTTCCTCGGGTTTGCTACCCCGAGCGCCCGCATTTCATTCCTAGCCGCAGCGGTTGTTATCAACAGTGCACACTGATGATTCAACGGCCTCCGAATTTTGGTTCGCAAGGACATCCACCATGTATCCCACAACGGCCCGACTCCCTTTTCAATTCAATCCAATGTGGATCGCTTTTATCGGCTCGCTTGCCACAGCGCTGTTGCTTGTTAATCTTGCCAATGGTCAGATCGACGGTATCGACGGCTTTACCGAACCATTCCAAAAGGTCGATCTTGCCAGCGACGAATCAGGTGCCATTGATCAACTGAACTTTGATGCCGGGATGAAAGTCAAGAAGGGTGACGTCGTCGCCAAACTGGATCCGCGAGCACAGGAACTTCAACTGGAGATCGCAACGCATTTGGCGTCGACTCAGTCTCAGATGGTCGCTGCTGAGCGTTCGTATGAAAAACGAACATCAATTCTCGAACGGCTGCGACAGCTGAAATCGAAAGGTCATGCCAGCGAAAGTGAAATCATTCGCGCCGAGATGGAATTAGCAATCGCTGAAGCCAAATTGCTTTCTGTCAAAGAAGAACAAGTCGTTCGTGAAATCGAGAAACGCCGCGCCGAAGTTCAACTGGATCGTCGCTTTATTCGGGCCCCCTTCGACGGCGTCATCGCTGAAGTGCATCGCCGCGAAGGTGAGTTTCTTTCGCCGCTGCATCCTGAAATTGTCTCCATTGTAAAAGTCGATCGGCTGTTGGCCAAATTTGCAGTCCCCAGCTCACAAAGCAGCATGTTTAAAGTCGGCAGCGAATTCGAAATTCAAATGGGAAACGGAAAAACCGTTACCGGCAAAGTGTATCAAGTCGGTGTTGAAATCGATGCTCAAAGCAGCACTGTCGAGATCAAGTTGGTCGTTGAGAACAGTGATTTCTCCATCAAAAGTGGCGCGAGCTGCACCCTTAAAATCTGATCACCAAAAACGAATCCGACACAAAACGGTTTCTGTTTTCTTCAAGTCGAACACTCGCGTATCCCCAGCCGCGAGCAATTCAATGAAACAGCCCCAATCTTCCAATCCTTCGCCAGGTTCGTTTGGCGAATTCGATTCGGGGTTGCCCGTTCCTGCGATCCGTCGAGATCCCGACTTGTCGCCCATCGAGCGTCGACGTCCAAATCATGCCCAGCAGCATTCCGATCCGCTTACAGCGGCCAACATCGAGCAACCGGCGCTAATCGCTGAACTTGACGACGCAATGTCAGCTGCAACCTGCTTCGCGGATCTGCTACGACGGCTTGGTAAGTTAGTCGTCAATGCCAGTGATTGCCTGGGTTTGTGGGGAATCGAGCGGAACGAACAAGGCGATCTTGGAGCGCCGGTCGAACTGGCGTCGCTCGACTCGAATGTACTTTGGCCGGTGATCGAACCCAGCCTTGATGCTCTGATTCTTCAATCCCGAAAAAATGAAGTCGTCGCTTGTTGTCAGCTCGAAGGGCAACAAGACGCACTGCTGCTGGTTTCGCCACTGGTTGCCAAAGGTTCGACTGACGGAACCGTATCGAACATGTCGATCGTTGGGTGTTTTTCCACCGAAGCTCAAACGTCACTTCGACTTCAGTGGTTGCTGAGTTTTGTAACACAGGCCATTGCTCAATGGCAGCAGCGACATACGATCAATCAACTTCATTCAAGTGTGCGAAGCCTCAAGGATGCCTTCGCTGTGATCGAAAGCTTGAATCAAACTCAATCCGTCTCCGCAGCAGGCAAGATTTTTGTCAACCACGTTCAACGAATGACGGGTGCCGACCAAGTCGTCGTCGCGTTTGGAAGCGGACCAACACCATTGAAAATTGAATCGATCAGCGGAGTGGAATCGATTGACTTCGACGCTGAATCGGTCCGTACGATTCAGGCTGCTTGCCAGTTGTCATTTCTAAGAAACGAGACTGAGCAGAATCCAACGATTGAATACCAACTGACCCACACGCCAAAAGACGCCAGCGAGTTGGCGTTGTCCAGTTACTGCAAGGAGAATCAAGTCCATGGCGTTTTCGTCGTGCCATTGCTGCACCGGCGATCTGTCGAAGCTGCTGATCAAACAGAGCAGGGGACAACCAACACGGAGCCTGGACCAACTCGGTTCGGCGTCGCATTGATCGCGATTCCTGAGGAGAAACTCGGAGATGATCAGTTCGCCAGCTATTCGTCACAGTTGATTGCAATGTTGAGTGGACATCTCGAGTTGTCGCTACGAGCCAATGAAAGTCTCGCTGCGAGAACGAAGCGTTCATTTGGCCTTTGGAAACGAGCATCCTGGCTCAGGGTAGGGTTAGTCATGGGAGCTCTCTTTTGTGGAGCGATGTTGATCCCAATGCCTTATCGCGTCCATTGCGATTGCTCATTGCAACCGACTCAAAGGCGATTTGTGGCTGCTCCCTACGAGGGGATTCTCGAGTCGAGTTTTGTTGAAAGTGGCGACTTGGTCGCTGAAAACGCCGTCATCGCAAAGCTTGACGGTCGTCAACTGCGAATGGAGCTTTCTGGACTGCAAGCGGATCTCGAAGGCGCCAAAAAACGTCGCGATTCATCGCTAGCCAATGGTGATATTGCACAGTCGCAAATCGCCAAAAGCGAAATGATGCGTCATCGATCCAGCATCAGTATTCTCGAACAACAATTGAAACACTTGGAAGTCCAGTCGCCGATCGATGGAGTCATCGTCTCAGGTGACTTGCAGAAAGCGCATGGTGCGCCTGTCGAAATGGGACAGACTTTGTTTGAGATCGCGCCTCTGGACGAGATGATCGCGGAAGTTGCGATCCCCGAAACCGAAGTCGCCTACGTCACACAGGGAATGAGCGTCACGGTTAAGCTGGACGCGTATCCATTTGAATCGTTCGTCGGTACGGTCACGAACATCCACCCTCAAACCGAGATCGTTGATGACGAATCGGTGTTCATTGCTGACGTCAAAATCGAAAACAGCGACTCGCAGATTCCGCTGCGACCGGGCATGAAAGGTTCCGCCAAGATCTCCACATCCTGGTCAATTCTTGGATGGAATCTCTTCCACCGACCATGGGAGTCGGTCCGTTACTGGACCGTCTGGTAGGTGCCTTCGTATGTCACAATTCAGCGAAAATAAAAACAGTGAAACGCACGAACAGTCGATTTCACCGATCGCTCCTGATTCCGTGTTGGCAAATGTATTTTGTCTCCGCTCGAATCTGAAATTTGAGACTCGAATCGACAACGAACAAGCCTACGTGGTCATCGAAGACTCCGTACGTGGTAAGTTTTTTCGCGTTGGAGCCCAGGAGTATCGAGTTCTTGCGCGGATTGACGGAAACCTCGATGGCCACCAGATCGCTCAATCACTGTTGAGCGATCCCGAGAATAAACTTGACGACGAAGAGGCCCAGCGACTGACACAAGATGTGTTCAAGTGGTGTCTCAAGTCCAACTTGGCGACGTCGGATCGTCTCGACAATGGAAAACGCCTTAGCCAACAATCGGCTGCGATCGGCAACGCCAAAACTCTGGGTTGGCTCAATCCAATCAGTTTCAAGATCCGACTGTTCAACCCAAACCAGACGCTCAAACGCGTTGCACCGTGGTTCAACTGGTTGTTCTCGTTTTGGTTTCTTTGCGTTTGGATCATCACCGCAATTTTCGCGACGACGATTTTGTTCGGTCGATGGGAACAACTTGCGAGTGCATCACAGGGCATTCTGTCAAACGACGGATGGATTTGGTTGCTGTTGACCTGGGTCGTTTTGAAAGTCGTTCACGAGGTCGCCCACGGAGTTGCGTGTCGACGTTACGGCGGCGACGTCCCGGAAGCCGGAATGTTGTTGCTGTTGTTCACACCGATGGCCTACGTCAATGTGACGTCCATGTGGCGATTTCAAAATCGTTGGCAGCGAATGGTCGTCGCTGCCGCAGGAATGTATGTCGAACTGTTCGTTTCCTTTTTGGCGATCATCGTTTGGTCCAAGTCGAGCGGCATCATTGCAGATGTAGCCTTCAATGTCTTTATCATGGCCAGTGTGACGACGATCTTGTTCAACGCGAATCCTTTGATGCGATTCGACGGCTACTTCTTGTTGTCGGATGCATTGAGTATTCCGAACTTGTACACCAAAGGAACAAACTGGTTTCGCGGTTCAATGCAGTCGATCATCTTTGGTGTACCGCACGCTCCTGAAGCGATCCCCGCAAGCGAGCGTTTTGCTGCAAAGACTTATGGATGTTTGGCTTTCTTCTGGAAGATCTCGATCAGCGTCAGTTTGATTCTGGGTGCCGCGGTTCTGTTTCAAGGAGCTGGACTCGTCATGAGTGCGGCAGCTGCCTTCCTGTGGTTTGCCGTGCCGATGTACAAGCAGCTTCGAGTCTGGTTTTCAGCAAACTCGCAACAGAGCATCAGTCCACGTCGAACCCTGTTGAGCGGTACAGTGATCGTGTTGGTCTTGCTCGCCTGTTTCGTTGTATTCCAGGCACCGGCAACTAAGTCAGCTCCAGCGATCATCCAGTTCGCCGATCAACTGGTCGTGCGTGCGCAGGTCGACGGTTTCATTTCAGAGATATTTGTCGATGACGGAGACTCAGTCGATGCAGGTGAACTGCTGATTCGTCTCGACAACCCAAAACTCGACCACGAAGTCTTGGTCTTGCAGCAGCGACTGGCCGAGTCAGAAATTCAGATTCGAATTCACCGCAATGAACGTGATCAATCGATGGTGCAATCGGAAACCGAGAATCGGAACCAACTGCAGAAACAGCTCGAGGAAAAAAGAACCCAGCGCGAGGGGTTGATGATTCATGCGCCAGTTGATGGATTTGTGTTTTATCGTGGACTTTCCAATCGAATCGGAAGCTTTGCAACGCAAGGAGATGTTCTTCTTAACTTTGCCACAGATTCCTCCAAAGAAGTTTTGGTTTCTTTTGACCAGCGAGACTTCGATTCGGTTTCGTGGCAAACGGGGCGTCAACTCAGGGTTTGGTTTCCTAACCGTTCGATAACGACGGCGAAACTGATGACGGTGAATCCAAGTGCGTCTGTTGTTCCAACGGAACCGAGCATGTGTGCCACTGCTGGTGGGCCACTGCCGGTGAAGCCGTCAACACGTTCGGACGAATCGTCGTTTGAGTTTTTGCGGCCAAGATTTGATGCGACTTTGGAATTGCCAGTGGACGAAAGCCGCGCACTTTTTTCCGGTCAACGAGGCCGAGTGTTTTTCTCGACGACAGAGCAATCGATCGGAACCTACTTTTATCTTGCCGCACACGACTGGTTGTCGACCAAGCTTGACGTGGTGTTTCAATCTCACTGAAAGGTGAAAAAGAGATCGTTTGGTTGATTTTTTCGTGGAACCATCGAATTTGTTCTTGTTTGTTGTTCCAATATCTCAACAACGTTAATAACATTACGCTCGCGTTAACAATTGAACACAACTCGGGTAACGATGGATTTTTTGAAAGAACTTCACTTTGACGACCCGCTGTTTAACATGGCGACTGTTCTGGTTGCCGGGATCATTGGCGGCGAGATATTCGCTGCGATTCGACTGCCGAAAGTCACCGGTTGGATAGCGACCGGAATCTTGCTGCGGCAACTCTATTTGCCTGGCATGGATGTGTCGGAAGACGCAAAGGTGCTTAACAAATTCTTGCCGTACATGAACTTCGTATTGGGGTTTATTGCATTTACGGTTGGCGCGTCGCTCTATTTTAACAGTCTCCGTAACACTGGAAAACGCGTTGGGTTTCTGTTGCTGGGCGAAGCCTTGGTGACGCCATTGGTCGTCGGACTTGCAATGTATTTTGTAGGCGGCCTGATCAGCCCGGACATGACGCTTCAACCGGCGATGTTGTTGGCTGCGGTAGCGGTTGCGGGGGCACCCGGGACCACGGTGCTGGTCATTCAAGAATCGCGTGCCCAAGGAATTTTAACGCGAACGCTGCTGGCGGCGATCGGATTGATCGACATGGTGGCGGTAGCGATTTTCGTTTTCGTCTCCACATTCTTAATGGATGAGTTGGGCTGGATCGATTCGTTTATGCAAGTTGGTATCCAATTTGGCGTAACGTTGGCGATCGGTGCGGCGTGTGCCTTGTCGGCGGTTTTGCTGGTCCGAACAATTGTCAAACCTGCGTTTCTGGGCCCGTTGATGGTCGCCGTCGTTTTGGGTGCCTGGGGTGCGGCGGCAGGATTTGGAACTTCCGGTGGAATTTTGGCTTGCACGTTTGCCGGGATCATTTTGACCAATATTCGACATGACCTGGTCCGGGCAGGTGAAGCGTATTTAAAATCGATCAGCGGCGTTTTGTTCGCCCTATTTTTTACTTTCGCAGGAATGAAGTTGGACTTTACGCAAGTTCCGGCGGCGTTCGGAATGGTCTTGGTGTACTTCCTGTCTCGTTTGGCCGGCAAGTACATTTCTGCGTTTTCGGCGATGAGCTTTTCCGGTGTGACTCAGAATGTAAGAAACTATCTCGGCCTCGCGTTGCTGCCGCATGGTGGAGTGGCAGTCGGATTGATCATCCTCGTTCAAGGGACCGAGGCGTTTTCTGAGGAAGTAAAGAATACCGTGACCACGGTTGGATTGGCGGCGCTGGCCATTAATCAGCTGTTGGGTCCGAGCGCGACTCGTTTCTCACTGACACAATCGGGTGAAGATCACAAAGATCGGCCGCGGTTGTTGGACTTCCTGCAAGAGCACCGCATCGTGACGGGGCTGGACGGGACACGTGATGAGGTTCTGGAAAAAATGGCGACGCTGCTGTACTCCACCTCGGAAATGAAAATGTCCAAAGAAGACTTTATTGCTCGCATTAAAGAACGGGACCAAATTGAAACCACTTGTCTCGGTAAAGGGTTGATGATTCCACACGCCATTCTCGACGAGGTCGAAGCCAATCAGGTCAAAGGGGTCTTGGGACTCAGTTCCAAAGGGATTGATTTGGATGCACCGGATGGTCGAGTCATTCATGCGGTGTTGATGTTGGCCACACCGGAAGTTGAACGAAAACGTCACTTGGAAGTCATTTCTGCAGTTGCAACGGCGATCACCAAAGATATCAACTTGCGCGAACAGCTGTACCACGCGCGAAGTGCCGCACACGCCTATGAAGTTCTTCACGCTGAGGACCTTGAAGATCTGAACTATTTCCTCGAAGATGCTCAAGAACGCGCAGGCATCATTGAAGAGTGAAATAAATTAGATGGATGACAATCAAACGAAGTGTCAAAACGCCAGGGAATGCTGGTTTTTGACCGGAGCGACGGCCAGCGGCAAATCCGCGATCAGCATGGAAATGGCGGCCGCCCTGAACGCAGAAATCGTCTCGCTGGATTCGATGGCGATCTATCGAGAAATGGATATTGGGACTGCAAAACCCAAATCGGAGGACCGTAAAAAGCTTCCGCATCACTTAATCGATATCGTTGACCCGACTGAGCAATTCAGTGTTTCCCAATATCGTGAAGCCGCGCTTGCAGCCATCGAAGAGATTCGCTCACGTGGCAAGGAGGTCCTGTTTGTTGGAGGTACGGCACTTTATCTCAAAGCATTGTTGCGAGGTATGTTTGACGGACCGCCAGCGGACTGGGATTTTCGCAATGAAGTCGAACGTGAAATTGCCGAGATGGGCGCGGATTTCTTACACCAACGTTTGGAGATGATTGATCCAGTTTCGGCCTCCAATCTTCATCCAAACGACCACCGCCGAATCATCCGCGCATTGGAAGTTTACAAGACAACTGGTAAACCGATCAGTCACTGGCAAATGCAGTTTGATGAAGGTCACGCAGCTCACGAATGCAACGTGTTTACCATTCGACATGAACGTTCGCGACTGCACGAACGAATCGAACAACGAGTCGACAACATGTTCGAACAAGGTTTGGTCGACGAAGTTCAGTCGTTGTTGAACAAATGGAAAACACTCGGCCATACCGCGTCACAGGCCGTAGGCTACCGTGAAGTGATTGCGCATCTAAACGGTGAATTGACGTTGGAAGAAATGCGGGAAAAAGTGCGAGTGCGAACGCGTCGATTCGCCCGCCATCAAGAAACCTGGTTTCGTGGGTTGTCCGAGTGCTTCATCGTCGATCTCGATGAACCCTTCGACGCCGCACAGATCGCCAAACAGTTGTTGGCTCAGCCTCAAAAGAATTCCGCGACCTGATTTTTTCGTCGGTTGATCCTTCAGTTGGTTATTCGTAGAGTTCATCCACGTCGGCTTGAGCAAGTTCGATAAAAAATGTGCCGATCTTTTGAGTGCACGCCTCAAAGTAGCGTTTCCCTTTTTCGGCAGTTGATGCTTTTGGATCCCCAACGCCAGTGTCCGCAGTCACTTGGCTCCAGATGCGTTGCGACATCGCCCAACCTTCTTTGAACGCCGCGAATCGAAACTCTTTTGCGGCGCCATCACCTGCTTCGGCCAATGGCAAAACCAGTTCGCTTTCCAAGTGCATCACCATGCTGGTTTCCAATTCACCGGCATGGTTGCCCGGTTCTTCAAAATGAGCATCTGGGTCGCTGGCAGCCCACCAGTTGACTGCGCAAACAAATAGGTCGGGGTGCGACGGATACAGCTCGCGAATGATTTGTTTAAAGTGGTTTCCACCATGACCGTTGAGGATGACCAGTTTTTCGATTCCGGAAAATTCCAGCACTTCGCAGATATCTTCCAGTACTGCAAACTGCGTCGACGGATTCATGTTGATGCAAAAATCGATATCCAGCTGTCCTGTGTTGACACCGAATGGAATACAGGGAAGTACGATCACGCGTTCGCCTGCCTCCCATGCAATTCGTGCCGACTCTATCGCCACGGCATCTGCCTGGATATTGTCAGTCGCATACGGAAGGTGATAGTTGTGAGCTTCCGTTGCTCCCCAAGGTAGGATGGCGACTCGATAATCGTGTTCCTGGATGGTCTTCCAGTTGGTCTCGGCCAAAACGAAGGGGCGAGGTCGATCCTCACCCGTTGAATGATCATTCATCCATTGAACTCATTTCTAATTAGTGTCAACAAAGTTGGATTACTTCTTGGAGCGTTCGGCTCTCATCAACGCTTTCAGTTTTGCTTTGGATTCGGCCGTCGACCAATTGGCAAAGTAAGCGATCCGACGGAGCACTTGGGAATCCATGGCAATTTTTTGCTCGACATCAAATTCGATCGGAAACTCAAACGGACCATCCTTAAAAAACACCAGCGCCTGCAGCGCAATCAAATTGACGGTCGATGATTTGGATTTGGAAATGACTTCCTTGATGACCGGAACAGGATTTTTAATCCCGGCAGTCCCCAGCATCTCAGCGGCACGAATGCGATTGACGCGAGCGTCGTCTTTCTCGGCACAAATGGTAACCGCGTCAACCAATTCTTTTGATGGGTTGTTGACGCTGCCGGCTGCAACCAAAGCCCAGTGACGCTGCGTGGAATCTTCACTGGCAATCGCGTTCAGAAGCTTACTCGTTGCAGTTGCGCGATCGAACGGCCCATCGACTTTTTCATCAAAACAGAGAGCAAGGTTCGCAGTTTCGATATACGTTTCGATCTGTTTGCTGTGGTCTTCACCGTATTTCACGAATGGTCCGTCTACCGAGTCGACCAAAACGTTTTCAGGAAAGAAACCGAGGTCGTTCATCGCGGCCAACTCTTTGGCCAGTGAACGACGCATCTCTTTGAGCCGCTCCTGATGTTCAGGGGATTGGACCAAGTTATTGACTTCGTGCGGATCACTGTTCAGATCAAACAGCATCTCGGTGGGTTTTGAGCGAAAGAACGCTGATTGTGCGTCGTTCAAGCTGCCTTTTTGAAACAGGCGACGCCATTGCTGATAGGCCAGCATTTCATAGCGATAATTGTTTTGCAGGCCATCTGGATAGATCGGTGTAAAGTTTCGAATGTACTTCCAGTTGCCCTGACGCAAGCTGCGGCACATGTCATATTTTTCATCCATGCGATCCGCGTAGCCGATCGTCGACGCACGGCTATCGACATCCTGTTTCGTTACATCGCTTCCCATGAATGGAGCACCATCCATTTGTTTGGGTGTTTCGAGTCCGGCGAGATTGAGGACGGTCGGACCAAAGTCGATAAACTCGACAAACCCATCAGTCTGACTTCCGCGAGAAAAGGGTGATCGAGTTTTCCATTTTTCGGGAACGCGAACCACGAGCGGAACATGTAAACCACTTTCATAGATGTAGCCTTTTCCGCGTGGCAGCACGCCGCCATGATCACCAAAATAGAACACAAACGTGTTTTCCAATTCGCCCGCTTGTTTGAGTTCATCCAAGATCTTGCCGACCTTTTGATCAATGACTTGAATTCGGTCGTGGTACCTCGCATGTGTCGCACGAAACAGTTCAGTGTCCGGATGATACGGTGCCAATTGGACCGACGTCGGATCCGTTTTCAAATCAGGTTCGTCAAACCATGCTTGCTTGACGTGTAGCGAGCTTTCGTGAGAGTCCGTATACGTTTGTACGTGAAAGAATGGTTGGGGTGTTCCTTCATCAGGAAGGTTGCCCCGGTTCTTCCAGTGAGCTTTGCGACCCGAACTGTCCCAGACGCCTTCGCCTTCAATGCAGTTGTAATCCTTCTTCGCATTGTTGGTCGTGTAGTACCCCGCCGAACGAAGCAATTTCGGAAACAGCTCCCAACCTTCAGGCATTTCGGCCAACTTGATGCGTCGATGAAAATGAGTACCCAGTCGAGGTGCATAGATGCCCGTAATGAGCGTTGTTCGTGCGACACTGCAGACCGGCGCGTTTGAGAACGCGCGATTAAAGATCACACCCTTATCTGCCATTGCACGAATATTCGGTGTCTCTACGCCCGAATCATCAAACAGCTTCAAGTAATGCTTGGAGTTGTCTTCGGACATGATCCAAACAATGTTGGGCCGATCGATCGTCCCCCGGTCACCGTCAGGTTGCTCTAAGCCACGTACTTCGGGCATGAAACTCAACGTGGCAACAATCGCTAAAACACAGGCAGAGAGACGCATCATATTTTGGTTGGTTGAATTCGAAATCGAGTAAGTTTCAGTGGACAGGATAAGCAACTTTCGAGTCCAGTGCAAAAGGCGACGCCCAAGCTTGCGATCCTCAAGGCAACACCTAATCGTTGTCCTTGATTGTTTCCCAATCTTCAAGCCGCTGTTTTCGAGACGCAAGTTTGGAAGAGTTCGCCGGTGTTTTGGCGACAGCGATTTTTTGCCAACGAATCGCGTCTGCAACTCTTTGGTGACGCGAAAAGACTTCCGCCAGATTGACTGCGACTTGATCGGTCGGTTGGAAAACATGTTCTGCGGCGCGAAAGGCCCGCTCCAGAATCGCTTCATCGGTGGCGTCGGTGGCGTTTTTTTGCAGCCAACTTTCCAGCGTTAGAATCTCACTATCGGTACGCACGTTGATTGCGTTTTTTAAAAATCGTTTTGCCGAACGGGTTGCCGGAGATTCTTGCACGACGTTCGCCAACGACGTCGCCGCTTGATCAGCGATGGAGATGGATTCTTCCAGTTTTCCAAGTGTGCGAAGGGCGAGTGCCTTGTTGACCTGGCTGCCTGCAAGGACGACCATCGCATCCATGCCTCGCCTGGCGTTGTTGATCACCTTGGGTGAATGACGTTTTACTTCATCAAACGTTTGGACGGCCATGGCAGGGTCGTCAATGTCCATAAACATGAGACCGAGGTGGTTCAGATTTGACATGGTCTGTTCCAAAATACTCACGCGATTGCACGTATTGCCAATCGTCTTATAGGCATTTAGTCGTTGTTGCCCGTGAACGTTTGCAAAGGAATTGATGGCAGAACCCGACGTTCGTGCGACACGAAAACCGGCGTACATATCGGCCGTGATGTCGCCGTCGGCAAAGGACGATGGGGTCGAACTATCCAGGCGTTGGGTTTCAATCGTCCCGCCGTGCAGTGGGTGCCGGAGAAATAGTTTTTCGCCATTAAAAGTCGGTGTCCAGTTTTGTGAAAAATCGCCATACTCACCGACACTTCCTGCCATGTCAAAAAGTCCATATCGATCGGGCAGCCGAGTCCCGACAGGGCGTATTTCATTCGCGTTTTTCGAAGTCCAGGCGTATCGTTCATGGTCCGCATAGTCACCAGCATAAAACGACTTGATGGACCGATCATCTTTTAGATAACCTCGCAACAATGCGGCCTGCTCGTAGTTGGTCAGCAACCGGTAGCCAGTGGCATTGAAATTCTGGTCCCAAGATTCATATCGCTGGTCTCCGAAGGTGTTTTTGATGCTCGGTTCGGACAGGTTTGTGTAGTACGGTTGCAGACCTTCCTTGCGACTTAACCAGTTGCAAAATCGGAGTGCGTTGCAATAGCCAATCCGGTGAATTGGCATGACTGACGGGCTCATGTAGCCGCGTGTGTTACCTTGTAGAAACGAACTGATGTGCCATTCGACTTGTTCACGATAGGTCTTGTAACGAGATTTGGGATTCGCAGCTTTACGACCACCTGTCTGTTTGTCCTCGCGAACAAATTGCAAGAACTGCTCGGCCGTCACCTCTTTGTCGGAAACAAATCTTTCGCAACGCTCGGCCCCGGAGTAACGGATCGGAAGATCGACTCTGATCATCACTTGATCGGAAGCGTTCAGATACCAGTCGCGTTTTGAGTCGATTTGATAGAGCTCTGGGTCATTCTGTTTGGAAAATCGAATCTGGGGCAGCTTCCAACGCCTGATCAACAACTCCGCTGCGGCGCGAACATTGGCCGCATTTGAAGAAACGGCCAGCTTTGCAAGAACTGGCTGATGCTTCTTTCTTTCTTCGCTGGAGATATCATCAACAGGAACAGAAGCGATGGCCGCCAGCGCGGAGTAACGGACAACGGGGTCTTGATGTTGACCGCTTCCCAACTCAAATAATGGTTCAAGATCACCATGCCAATGTTCGCAATGAGCGATCAAGCGAAGCCGGTCTTTGACGTCGCCTGCATCGCTGGTCATGATTTCGATTGGTTTGACATTGCCAATTTTTAACGCGACCAGCGCGAGCCGTGCCCGAATGTCATGATCGGTTTGTTTTGCAAACTTCGCATCAATCAGCTCAGCCGCTTCCTGTTTGGTTTTGATGATGTCGGTGAGAAAATCCAGCTCCGCTTCACTGACGACGCTGATCTGATTGACCAAGAACGGAACGTCAGCTTTTCCAAAGTCGGCGAGTGCGAGTGCGTAGTGCAGTCGTTGACCGTCGGCGTCCGCTTCACGAAATTGCTTTTGCAACATCGGCACCGCATGCTCTTTGAGTGGGCGAAGGTTTTCGACGGCGAAGGGCAATGCAGATGGTGGCGCTGTCTCTAGAGCATTGACAAGCGTTTGTGCTCGTTGACGCTCATTGGCTCGACTTTTCGCTGCCTGGTCCGCTTGGTACCAAAGATAGGCGGCGACTCCAACGGCGATGGTGGTCAGAATCGTTCCGGCTAGAACAGTCGTCAGCGTCCGTCGCTTTTTCTCCTCAAGTGCGCGCGTCTCCGCCTGTGAGCGTTGAATTTCGGCGTCGCGAAGTCGTTGATCGACCGACGCAAGATACTCAGAAATTTGATCGGCGACTACTTCACCATTCCGCGGACGCTCAGCCGGATTGGTTGATAGGCAGTGCTTGGCAAGTTGAACAAGCGATGGGTCGGCGTCGCACTGTTTCAACAGTTCAGGAAGAACTCCGAGTTCTCCCTCCGTTGAGACTTGGATAAGTTGCTCGGTCGGAATTTCGGCCAGCATTCGGTGGCCGGTCAGAATTTCTGCGAGGATCGAACCGAGGGCAAACACGTCCGCTCGTTCATCGAGAAGTTCGACGTTTCCACTGGCCTGTTCGGGAGGCATGTATCCCGGAGTTCCAAAAACATCACCAACTTGGGTTAGCCCACGGTTTGAGTGAGTATCTTGGCGATCCAAGCTATTTGTCGCCCGCGTGTGCCATGATTCTTCACGAGTCGACAACGATGGCTCGGAGGGTTCATTTTCAATGGTCTGGAGTCGCTTCCCCATCCCCCAATCCATGATTTGGACTTCGCCAAATTGGCCGACCATGATGTTTTGCGGCTTCAAATCGCGATGAATGATTCCCTGAGAATGCGCGTAGGCAACCGTTTGTGCAACTTGTTCAAAGATGCCGACCAGTTCAGCCCGGCCGGTCGACTTTGATTTCAGGATTTCGGCCAGCGTTTCCCCTTCGACCAGTTTCATCGTGAAAAAAGAAGAGCCGTCATCGAGTCGTCCTTGATCGTGAATCGGTGGCACACCCGGATGTTGCAACGCGCCGGTCAGATACGCTTCTCGCTCGAGACGCTTGTTCACGAATCGATCAGATTGATAACGATCAAGAAGCAGTTTTGCCGCCAAGTACCGGTTGAGCTGGTTGTCAAACACTCTCCAAACAACACCGATCCCACCGCGACCAAGTTCACGCAGCGGCGTGTATCTGGCCGGAAGTCGCGGTTTTTCGCGAGTCGATTTTCGGGGCGGCGGAAGGAGCCAGAGTTCCTTGAGGCTGTCCAGTTCGAGATCGGGGAACCGCTGTTGATAATCTTCCAAAACTGGATTTCTGCCCAGCTTGCGATGCTCAATGATTTCACGCCGGATCAACTTCACCACGAGATCAGAAGCGGGTCGGCGCTGCGAATCTTCAAGGCGATCCAGATATGCTTCGACAGTCTCGATCAAACCAGAACGAAGCTGGTTTGTGAAGTCGTCACAAAGCTGATCGTCGGTTGCGTCGTTCGGCGTAAAATCTTCGTTCGTCAAAGCAAGATCCGGGCATGCGGGTAACCTCAGCGGAACTTGATTATAGCGAAACGTCGTGTGAACACCTGCCTCATAAAGCGGATGATTTGTTCAAGACGCCAGTTGAACGTCGTTAAACTTTGACGTTAAAACTGGAAATTAGAGCTGTCCCACCGTCCACTCGATTAATCGCCATTCGCGTCAGTTGGAGACTTCAATCTCGGGACGTCGCAAACCGGTTTTGGCATCGTTGAATTGGATGTACGGATCCAGTTTGCAGGCTGGTTTGGCAAACATTACGTGTGTGCAATGAACGCGACGCTCCGCAAACGCGGCCTCGCAATAGCATAGATAGAAATGCCATCGACGGATAAATGACTCGCTGAAACCCTGCGAACGTACATCGTTTAGACGACGCATGAATTCGATTCGCCACAGCTCAATCGTCCGTTGATAATGCGGCGTCAGGTCCTCTTGATACAACATTCGCATCCGTGACACTCGGCCAACCGATTGTGTCAATGCCGATACCGATGGCAAGCTACCACCGGGGAAAATGTACTTGCCGATAAAGTCGACATGTCGAATATGATACTCGTAGTTCTGTTCTCCAATGGTGATTGCCTGAAGCAGCATGGCCCCGTCGTTGCGAAGCAGCGAGTTGCATTTCTTGAAGTACTGGTCGTAGTACTGGTGTCCGACGGCTTCAATCATTTCAATCGAAACGATTTTGTCATACTGGCCTTCCAGATTGCGATAGTCTTCGAGCAAGACGGTGACACGATCCTCTAACCCGGCTGCTTCGACTCGTTGTTGGGCAAGTCGATACTGTTCTTGAGAAATGGTGGTCGTGGTCACCCGGCAGCCATAGTTTTGGGCCATGAAAATCGCCATCGCTCCCCAACCGGTACCAATTTCCAAAACGTGATCAAGTGAGTTGATCTGCAATTTTCGGCAGATGGAATCCATCTTCTGGAGCGATCCTTGCTGCATGGTGGCTTTCGCGCTGGACGTCGCTCCGCTGAGGTCGTCTTTCTGGAAAAGACCCGACGAGTAATTCATCGTTTCATCCAGAAACAGTCGGTAGAAATCGTTACCCAGATCATAGTGCTCGTGAATGTTCCGTTTACTGTTTTCGACTGAGTTATGACGAAACAGGTGTTGAACAAAATGCCAAGCGTTTTTTAATCGAGCCCAACCTTTTTCCAGTTGCGAAAAATGATCCAAGTTGCGAATCATAATTCGAATCAATGCGGTCAAGTTGTCTGTTGACCATTGGCGAGCCATGTACGATTCGGCCGCACCAATCGTGCCTCCGAGCATGATTCGGCGGTACATTTCTGAATCGCTAACAAACACGCGAGCACTCAACGGATCAGCCTCGTATTCGTCCGGCGTTTCCCGGCTGCCGGCAAGACTAAAGTTTCCGGTCTCGTCAAAAATGTCGACTTGTCCTCCAACGAGATTGGCGAATCGTCGTCGGACTTGTTTGGCAAAGAAACCTTGTGCGGGTCGATCGACTTGTCGAAACATCAACGAGTCGGCCAGTGGCAAAGCGATGTCGATACCTGATTCAACGGACTGCTTTAGTTCGGAAAGTGAGCTAGGAAGTAGTGGGGAGTGAATGGGACTCATGGATAGATGGTAACCTCTGCAAGTGAATCGTTTTGTGTTGGTGACTGCTCTTCGATTTCCGTTTCGGAATGAGCGGAAGATTTGGTTTTGTTTGGGTGGGGAACGAATGGGATCTTTTTCAGATACAGCAACAATGCGTTCCAGTAGATGCCGGCGAATACGCGAAAACTGATCGCCGGATACTTAAGCAGTAACCAGTTCAACCGTTGCAGCGACCATGGCTTCCGTTTCAAGGAAAGGGTCACGTCCATGATCTTCCCTGGTGACTCGGGAGACTGAGCCAATTCGTGATCGGACGTTAAATGGTTTTCAATCTTGACGGCCAGCGACGAATCAGGCGCCGTGAACGCCATTCGATATTGCATCTCCTGGTTCATGAACGGCGAGACATGAAAGACTTTGTCGATGTCACCCGAACGGATCGTTTTGCTTGGCTTGGCTTCGGTTGCCGGCACCAGGTAAAGATGTTGTTCACCCCAAGGAGTGTTGTTGACTTCGGCAAGGACCGCGACCATTTGCGATCCATCGGGCGAATAGCAGTAATAGAAACTGACCGGGTTCATCGCAAAGCCGAAATAGGACAGCTGAGTCAGTACGCGGATCGATCCGATCGGTTGTTCGACGCCCATTTCCCGGACGGCGATTTCGACGCGATCACGGAGTTGGTTGGGAGTCCCGGAAGTTGATAGTTCGCGGTATTTTTTTACGTGCTCAGCTTCGTTGAACCGGCAGAGGCACCATTTGCGAGTCGACCAGAACCAGCTGTTCTTGAAGATCGAACTGATCTCATCAAGATCCAATAACAGCATAAAAAACTGAAAATCGAACTGATGGATCTTCGGCAGGTTTCGTCGATGACGTACGGTGCCTTCGTAAATCGCACTGGCATACGAATCAATGTGAGTCGGCTTGCGATGGGTTGATTCAGACTTTGGCACCGCTCAACTCCTGAATCAGTTCTGTGACTGCGATCGCACTTTTAACGCCGTCTTCGTGAAAACCGTTACCCCAATATGCGCCGCAGAAAGAAGTCGAACGATGGCCAATTAATTCTGCGTGTCGCTGTTGCATGGCGTTTCTGTCGATTCCAAACGTCGGATGCGAATATTGAAACTCACCGATTATTTTAGCCGGATCGATGTTACCGTTGTCATTCAAAGTCACACAATAAACCTGACTCGTATCCAACGATTGGAGCATGTTCATGTTGTACGTCAGTGTTGCGGCATCGGATTCACCCGCAGGATTAAAATAATTCCAACAGGCCCAGGCGCGTTTTGTCTTGGGGAGCAGCTTCGTGTCCGTGTGCAGGATTGCCTGATTGGGTTGATAGGGAAACGCCGAAAGGACTTGTCGCTCGAGCAAACTCGCGTCGTCGCCAAGAATTTTGAGTGCTTGGTCACTGTGACAGGCAAAGATAACGTGATCAAACGTTTCACGTCGTCCATCAACCGTGTCGACGATTACATGGTCATCGAAACGAGTGACTCGTCGGATCGGCGTGGCGAGCTGGATGCGATCTGACCACGCGCGAGTCAACGGTTCAATGTATTGTTTCGAACCTCCCTCGATGACATACCACTGTGGGCGATCACGAATCCCGAGCAAACCGTGGTTCTTGTAAAATTCAGCGATGAACTGAATTGGAAACTGACGGAAGCTGTCAAATGATGACGACCAGATTGCAGCACCCATTGGCAAAAAGTACTGCTCAATGAACTGGCTGGAAAATTGGTGTCTTGTCAGGAAACTCTCAACGGTTTCCGCAGGCGCGTCTTTCTCCAAAAGCGACTCCGCAAGTTTTTTGAATTTGCCAAAATCGAGCAGCAGTCGATAAAACCACGGGCGGAACAGGTTGCGACGTTGCGCGAAGAGACCGTTGAAATTGGTCCCGGCATACTCCAAACCGGTTCGCTCACAACTGACGCTGAAGCTCATCCGGGTGGGTTGATAGGCAACGCCGAGCGACTCGATCATTGCAATGAAATTTGGGTACGTTCGGTCGTTGAAAACGATAAACCCGGTGTCGACTGCAACCGCCCCGTTGGGTGTAGGAACATCAATGGTGTTGGTGTGCCCGCCGATGTAATTGTTGGCTTCAAAAAGCGATACTTCATGCGACTCATGAAGCCGAAAACCTGCAGTCAAACCGGAGATTCCACCACCAATGATTGCGATCTTCATGCTGTCCCTGTCTGCGAAAGTTCGGAGCTACCGAGGTTCTGAATACCAGTGGTTTGCTGAATATTCATGAAATTTCGAGATCGATTTGACAAAAAACGTCCAAATCGTTCATGACGGGTTAAACCGGTCAAGCAAAATCGGGTTAACAAGAAACATGAAAATCCGTGTTTTCTTGAATTTTCGATGGATGGAAAGATGAACGACACACTATCGAGTGAGGATTACAGCACTCACAGCACAAGCCGTGAAATCATCGAACCGATTTCGCCTTCGAGCAGTAAACGTTCGGGAAACGGCAGTTTGCAACCGGTCAAACGGAAACGAAACGCTGGCCCAGACGATCTCTACTCCCCCCGAAAGGTGGCGGCGGCAATTGGCGTCAGTGAGTCTTCACTGAAACGATGGTGCGATGCCGGCTATGTTCGCGCCACCAAAACGGCTGGCGGTCATCGTCGCGTTGCTCGTTCGGAAGTCATCGCATTTTTGAAACGAAAAAAGTACGACCTGAGAGACCCAACCGCGATCGGTCTACCCGACATCCGTTCGGTTGAAATTTCGGACGACCAGGACGCGATCAAGCAGCTTGCCGAAGCTCTTCAAAACGGCGACGAAAACGCTTGTCGAAAACTGTTGGTATACCTCTACGTTGGCGGCCGAACCGTTCCAGATCTGTTTGATCGGATCATTCGACCGGCCTTTGAAGGAATCGGTGAACTCTGGCAGTGTGGTCAGCTGGACATTTACAAAGAACGTCTGGCTTGTCAAATTTCATATGCAGCTGCTTTGGACATTCGGTCACTCATTCCAGTTGCCCGAGCTGGAGCTCCATTGGCGATCGGTTGCACGTTGGAGGGCGATCACTATCAGTTGGCGACGCTCGGAGTCGAGATGAGTCTTTCCACCTTCGGTTGGAGAGCGACTTCGCTCGGATGCAACATTCCGATCGATTCACTTTTTCGAGCTTATGAGCAACAGATGCCACAGTTGGTTTGGATTTCAGTTTCTCACATTCCAAATCCCGATACATTTGTTTCGCAACTCAACCAATTCACTGCTCGAGTCAACAACAGAGCATCGGTGGTTCTTGGTGGGAGACAGCTGTCGCCAGAGATTCGTGATCAAATCAGCGGTGCAACTTGTTGCGACAACTTCGCTCAGCTGATTCTTGCCGCTCAGAATCTGTCGAATCGACTGCGTTAACCTGAGCAGCAATCCAGGTGGAACATCAAAGGCTTCTGACAAATGTCAGAAGCCTTTTTTTTGAAGTCAATTGGCAAGACGGGTTCATTAACAACTGCCGCATTTGTGCTGGCCGCAGGCAAGTTGTTCCATAATCTTTAATGAAGTGGGTGTCGTTGAAAGTCCACCCAACCCTGTGCAACGATGCTCGCGAGGCATCATCGCTGACACTCGTTTCGCTGCATCGATGGTTTCGTCCAGCGGAATCAGTGCATCAAATCCGGACATGGCCATGTTTGCACAACAGATCGCGTTGCTCGCAGCCATCACGTTTTTTCCAAGACAAGGGGCCTCGACGCGGTTTGCGACTGGGTCACAGATCAACCCTAACATGTTCTGCAGCGCCATTGACGCTGCAGCCGTAGCCTGTTTTTGACTTCCTCCAGAATACGTGACGGCTGCCGCTGCTGCCATGGCTGACGCAGAACCGCCTTCTGCTTGACAACCCCCAACTTCGGCCGCAAAACTCCAAGCGTGCGCGATGAAGACTCCGATCATTCCGGCAGCCAGCATCCCCTCGGCAATCTCCTCGTCACTTAATCCATTCACGTCTCCAATTGCGATGCACGTTGCGGGCAGGGCAGCGCAGGCTCCCGCTGTAGGTGCGGCTACGATCACGCCCATTGAACTTTTGATCTCCATCAAAGCCGTCGTGTACAGCACAATTCGATTCACAATGCCGGCGTCAATCAATTTCGATTGTTGCATTTGCTCGGCAAACTTTCCTGACTGAAAGCCGAGTACTCGGTCATCGTATTCTGTTCCAGCCAAGCCTTCTGAAAGACTCTTGCGAAGAATGTTGACGATACGAACCATCTGATTCACGACGTCGGTTTTACTCATTGCACCGCGAGCCGACTCGAATTCAATGGCCAACTCGCTCAAGCTCAACTCTTTCGACTCTTGGTACTGTTCCATTTCTCGACACGTCAAAAAGGGAACAGGGCGACTGCCGGTCACAGGCAGCTGCGATCGAACGGGTAACACTGGCTGAAGCCGAACGATGTTTGCCACTGAATCGTTGTCAAGCAAGTCAAAAATCGACTCGTCTGAGATCGCACGAGTCGATTGAACGTGCAAGATGTTTTGCGGTTCGTAGTAATTCGCAGCGGCGACCGAATCGATCGCTAAAAATTGTTGGCGAATGGGTTCCATCGTCGTTGGTTCGTTGGCTTGACGATCGATTGTCAAATAGACCAGCGTTTCATCAAAACCTCCGTCCAGTTTGACGGGCATGCCCTCGAGTTCGATAACCTCAATCATGCCACCACCGGTAGAGATCGCAATCAGCGAGCAGTTTGTCTGGTCATTTTTCAGAGTCAAACGGTACGTGTTTGGGTGGGCATCACCGTAGTCTCCGTAGACGAACTCGATTTTGATGCCCGCATCGGCGAGGTGTTTCTTGGAGTCTGGAAGTCGTTCGTCGTCCGCCTCCCAACCTAGCAGTCCACCGAACAAACCCATATCAGATCCCTGGCTTTGATGGGTCGTCGGCAATGAGCCAGCGTTGTCGAACTCGACCAGCACTTCATCAAATCGACGATGCGCCAGATCCCGGGCCAGTCGGCCAATTCTCAAGGCCGCAGCGCAGTGGGAGCTGCTGGGGCCGCGCATGATCGGACCAATCACGTCGTTGAAAATGCTGACGGTCATTGTTTGTTTCTCGGAAGCAATCAGAACAGTTACAAGTCGATTTGACTGCTTGTATTGTAGCGTGCCGGCCGACGAGGACTGTGAATTGTTTCTGTGCGTCGCCAAGTCAACGGAATTCGATTCCAAACGACGGACTCAAGCTCACCAGGCGTTGATCGTATGTTGACGCCACGCGACGCGAGTCATCGGACGCGCGAATTATTGCGAGTTATCGAAAGGGGCATTGCCGTGATGGGCAACAAAAAAAAACCGCGGTCTGGGGGACACCAGACGGCGGTTTTATGCGAAAGACGGCGAGCATCTTGATCAGTTTTTAACTGGTTCGGCGACAGCCTGGGGTCAAGCTTAAACCAATTCTTTTCGTGAACCGATCAGAGTTCGAAGTCGTTCAGCCAACAAGCTGGCATCAAACGGCTTCTTAAACGTTTCGTTGATGGCCGAACGATCGAACGAGATTGGTTGTCCGTCGTCTGGCAGCAACGCGATAAGAATCGTTTCCGAAAAATCGGGATTCTTTCGCAGGTTTTGGCAGATCTGCATCGCTTCAACTTTTCCGATGGAAAAATCAGTGATGATGCAGTCGGGGTGAAAACTTTCAGCTTGGATACCGGCTTCGAAACCGCTGGCAGCCACTGCTACTTTGAAAGATTTCTCGGGAGGAAGCTCCCGTTTGAGATTCTCGATTAGTACCTGATCTTGAGCGACAATCAAGATTTTTGCCATCGCTTCATCTTCCAGATCACCCAAAGGCATGCCATGCTCTTTGAGGAATTTGATCAGGTATTCGCGTGGAATACGACGGTCTTGCGAGCCGGGGATTCGGTAACCTTTAAGGCGACCAGAATCGAACCACTTGCTGACCGTGCGCGGGGCCACTTTACAGATCTTTGCGACCTGTCCAGTTGTGAACACCTTCATCGCAGGCTCTCTCCATTAACACTTTGAATCGTCTTCCGCTACACACGCTAGTCGAGTTCCTGAGGAACCCTGCTCTCATTGTGTAACTGCTCATCCCTTGTTCGCGGGTGGAACATCTGGGTCGGGATAAACATGTAATCGCTAAATTAGGCTGAGCTAGTGTCCGTACCGACTCATCCGTTACGACATCAGTCACACCTCAACTGCTGTGGTTAATCGCCACATGTGTAGGAAGTGGTTTAACCCCTACGAGGCAATCGACAAACTCGACGCAGCTTCACTGTGACGGCGAAGATATCGCCTGGAGAAAAAACGCGGTCCCTCCGTCGATTGGGCCATCGACGCAAGTACGTATCAACCGGACCAGAAGCCCGGCTATTGAATTTCCCCCCACTTGGGAATCCAACGATCGTTTTGAGTGACAAATCTGGTTAGCCGCCTGCAACCTTTGTTGCGAGCGTCTGGTTCAAAACGAAAATTGTTTTCCTGAGTTATCTTTCGTTTATTCCAGGGGCCATTCTTTAGAAACTTTCATCAATCGTGACGCTGATTCCTGTATCACCAAAGAAAACGTACGGAACGATGATTTCTATTGCCCCTTTGGGGAGGTTGAAAGTGCTTGCATCATCACACTGTGACGGTTGTTCCAGTCACCCGACCCCTCGGCCCTTTTGCGACTTTAAGAGGGCTTTTAGCTTTGCGTAATTTGGGTCATCGACGCCGGCTTGCGAACACGCGGAACGGGCGCGGTCTCACCTCAGGTCGACGACTGGCTGATTTGCCTGAAGGCTTCGTAACTCACGATACCTGCACTGGTGGCAAGGTTCAGGCTTCGGACTTTTTCTGTCGTTGGAATCCGCAGCAGGCGATCCTGATTGGGCTCGGTCAACGTTTTGGGCAGCCCGGAAGTCTCACAGCCAAACACCAGGGTGTCACCGCGTTCGAAGGAGGCCGAAAAGTAGCTTTTGGTGGCGAATCGTGAGAAATACCAGATTCGATCTGGCTGGAGGCGTTCAAGCAGGTCGTCCCAGTGATCGGCAACTTCCCAATCAAGGTGTTTCCAGTAGTCGAGACCGGCACGTCGAAGCGTCTTTTGATCGACTTGAAAGCCCAGCGGCCGAACAAGCCAAAGTTTGGCGCCCAGGGCCAAAGCAGTTCGGCCAATCGCGCCCGTATTGCCCGGGATTTCCGGTTGAAACAGGACAATGTTAAGCGACGGTTCGGGCTGCGGAGCTATTAATAGAGGATCGTTCATTGACGGATTTTAGTTCAAATGCTGCCCAGTCCACAGCCGAGCCAGCAAAGTCACTTTCGTTGAAAGTCAGCAAATTGTAAGGCTGTTAATGCCGCTGGTCGTTTCGATGAGGTCGGGTTCTGTTGGGGGTTGATTCTTTGAGCACCTCTGACAACCATTAACGTTCTCGTAACGAGACGGTTTCGTTTAACGAGACGGCTTCGTTTCGAAGAATTCGCCAGCTCCGCAACAGCTCGAATTGAACCAAACTTGGTTTCAACGTCCAACAGAGTCACCCAGTTTTACGGAGTCCATGGTGGTCAACATTCAACGTAACCCAACAAGAGCAGTCAAAATTGGCACGGTCACGATCGGTGATGGTCATCCGATCGCCGTTCAATCGATGACCGCAACAAAAACCAGTGACATCGATGCGACGGTGGCGTTGGTTAATTTGATGCAGGATGCCGGTGCGGATGTGGTTCGCATCGCGGTCGACAGCAAATCAGAAGCGGCGGCACTGAAAGAGATACGCAATCAAACGTCAGCGAATTTGTCGGTTGATCTTCAGGAGAACTATCGCTTGGCCGAAATCGTCGCGCCGTACGTCGACAAGTTGCGGTACAACCCCGGTCATCTTTACCACCACGAAAAAACCAAACCGTGGCAGGAAAAGGTCGCCTATCTTGCCAACCTCGCGCAGGAAAATGACTGTGCAATGCGAGTTGGCGTAAACTGCGGTTCGGTCGATCCAGCGAAAAAGGCGAAGTACGACGCCGAGGATTCGATCACGCCGATGCTCGAAAGTGCGTTTGATCATTGTGAGTATCTCGATTCGATTGGGTTTCATCGGTTCTGTGTTTCGCTAAAAGACTCTGACCCGTCCAAGGTGGTCGAGGTGAACCGACGTTTTGCAGAATCGCGTCCCGATGTACCGCTGCATTTGGGTGTCACCGAAGCGGGCATGCCACCGGATGGCGTGATCAAAACGCGAATTGCATTTGAGCAGTTGATTGGCAAGGGGATTGGCGACACGGTACGGGTTTCATTGACGGTTCCCAATCATCGCAAGGGTGAAGAAATTGAAGCGGGACGATCCATCGTCGAGGACATTTACGCGGGGCGCGTCCGCAGTGTCGTCGCCTTTGACCCCAACACGCTAAACATCATTTCTTGCCCAAGTTGTTCGCGAGTCGAAAACGAAGCGTTTGTCGATCTGGCGGTTCAAGTCAAAGAGATGACCGCGTACGCAAAAGAACACGCGATCACGATCGCCGTCATGGGCTGTCGGGTAAACGGTCCTGGTGAAACGGATGACGCGGACCTTGGATTGTGGTGTGGTCCCAAAGTTGTCAATCTGAAAAAGGGCACCGAGCCATTAGGCGCGTTCGGCTACGACGACATTTTGCCAAGGCTCAAAGAAGAGCTGGATAAATTGATTGCGTCGCGCACATCTTCCTGATCTTCAGATACAATGTGCAGCTTGTTTGAACGTCATGATGTTCATCGATTCGCCACCATTGAGTTAGCGGGTTGCGAACGGAATTCTTGACGGCTTTACATCGCGGATCGACCGGCAGAGTGTGACGTCGCTCCCGGTTCACTCGCAGTCAATATCTTGCCCGGTTCAGGCGAACCTATTTATCAAGCATCGGTCTAAATCGAGATCTGGAGAACCGCTATGCTCAATACATTGTACTTGCCTGAACTTCGCGAAATGCTCGCCAATGAAGATCACCGCGGACTGAAAGACTTTTGCGAAGCCCTGAACCCGACTCGAGCCGCCGAGTTTATGGGCGGACTGACGGCGGACGAAACATGGCAAGTCTTGATGCACTCGGATATCGAAATCCGTGTTGACATTTTTTCGTATCTGGATCCAGACAAAAAAGTTGCCATCCTGGAGCATCACGATCTTGAGCAGGTCGCTGAGCTGATCACGGAACTCCCACCCGATGATTCAGTCGACTTGCTTCAGGATATCGATGAAAAGCGGCGTGAGCGATTGCTCCAATCGGTTCCGATTGAAGAGCGCCGTGACATTCAGCGACTGAGCCAATACCCGGAGGCTACGGCGGGCGCCGTGATGACCACCGAAATCGCCAAGCTCGGTGAAGGGCTATCGATCCGGTCTGCTTTGGAAGATCTCGGCCGGCAGATCGAAGATTATGAGACGATCTATTACCTCTACATCGTTGACGAGGAAGATCGACTTCGCGGTATCGTTTCTGCTCGACAGTTGCTTGCCGGAATGCGACAACCAGAAACGAAACTCAGCGACATTATGCGATCGGATATCGTAACCGTTGATGTGCTCGAAGATCAGGAATCGGTAGCAGACAAAGTCGCCAAGATGGACTTGTTGGCGATTCCAGTGGTCGACAACCAGCACAAACTACTAGGGATCATCACCCACGACGATGTAATCGATGTCGTGCGCGAAGAAGCGACCGAAGATGCCCACCGAATTGGAGCGGTCGATCCGCTGGACGAATCATATCTGCGAACGTCAATCATGACGTTGACGTGGAAGCGTGGGATCTGGCTGGCGATTCTGTTCTTCTTCGCCTTGATCACCGCATTTGCCCTCGAAGAGTATAAAACGGTGATCGATAAATGGCTCTGGTTGATGGCGTTTATCCCATTGGTCATCAGCAGCGGTGGAAACTCTGGCAGTCAAAGTGCCACATTGATTATCACCGCATTGTCGCGAGGACATATTTCAGTCGGTGATTGGGTCCGCGTGGTGACCCGTGAACTCTTGATGGGATTACTGCTGGGGACGGCGCTTGGGCTGATGGGTTATGTCGCGTCGCTGTTTATCATTCCGAATGATCCGGCGATCGGAATGTGGGCCATGGTCGTCATTCCGGGGACACTTTTGGCCGTCGTGGTATGTGGCACACTAACCGGATCAATTCTGCCGATTCTATTTGAAAAGATCGGTTGGGATCCCGCGATGATGAGTACGCCGTTCGTGGCCGGCATCGTCGATATCTTTGGAATTCTGATCTACGTCAATCTGGCCTTGCTGGTACTTGATTAGTGCCAAAACGCACGGGATGCCTGACGACGCAAGTAAGGCATCATCATTTGAACCACTGAATGCCATTCGTCCGGTGGTTGAGCCTCGCGTCGATCCAGTGTGGCGTCGAGGAGCGTTAGTCCCATTCGATCCAGCTTCCGAAAATGAACTTGATCAGCGAACCGATCCCCATCAACAAGAGAACGGGAGCCATGATCCCCCACAGCCAAATTCGGCGATCGGCAATGCCTCCTTGCCAAGCGAATAGTCCGACGACGAATACCGATGCGGCTGCCAAGAGAAACCCAATTGCCGAAATAAGATATGTCCAGCGTGCTTGTGAGGCTTTTGGTTTGTCAAAGTCCGGCGGTTGAGGTTTTCCAGGGAATCGGATTTTCTGGTTGCACTGCGCGCAAAGGATCTCTTGTCCGGACAGTTTAGCGTTGACTTGATACGTTTTTCCGCATTGGCATGTAAATGCAATTTCGGATTTCGGTGGTTCCATGAGGCCGATTCGTTCGTGATGCGCGAAAAGCCAGTTTCGAATCGATGGATTCGAAACTGGCCTTAATGTTTTCAAGTCTAAATGTTGACGCTGTTAATTGCGAATCATCAACATCGATCCGTTGTCAGCAACGTCCAATAGTGGTCGATCGTAGCTTCGATAGCCTGCTCTTCCGGCTGGTCGAAATGACAACCCGATATACGTATTGTAGGCTTGACCGGAGTAACCTCCCAACAAGCCACGATTTGCAGGAACTTCATCGTCGTTGAGGTAATACGTGAATCCGGCTTCGAAACCGATTCGGTTGGTTAACGGCATGTCAAAATCGAGCCCGATGATGCCTTGATTTGAATTGGACCAGCCGGCAAAAATTTCGCCCCAACCGCCAGGTTTCGCATCATGTCGCAAGTAGAAACGATAGTTGTCGTCGGTGGTCACTCCCTGGTTGGTAAACGCTTGTCCGTTAAACGTTCCGGCAACAATGTCGTCTTGGACGTTCGTCGCAAACCGGAACCCAAACGTCGTGCCTGCTGGCCAAACGTAACCAATGTCTCCACGGATTTGAACGAGGTCCGAATTTGCATACCACTCTTCTCGAAGCACATCAGCGACGACGCCGAACTGAATTCCGTAGTCAACTCGACGATAAAGACCGGCAGTGAAAAAGAGTTGGTTGCGATCATCTGTGGTAAACGCCGATCCATTGAAATTGGTGTTAACCGTGCGTACCCCGAATTGTCCTGAGAAAACGCCGCAGGTCAGTCGGCAAAGTGGAATTCCGACGTTCACGCCGCCATAGTAACCGTGGCTGCAATCGTCGACTAAATCGTTGCTGGCTGTCGACGGGTCCGTAAACAGTGAGCTGCGAAAGGATGTAAAACCCGAGTAGAATTCGGCACCGCGAAGTGCTGCACCGAAACCATTGAGCCAACACGGTTGTCCTTCTGGGCAACCACCTCGTCCGCAGCAATCGTCAAAGTATCCACCCACTTCGCCGCAACTTGAGCAATCGCCGCATCCACCATCAGCACATCCGTTGAGCATGACACCTGTTTCGACAAATGGTTGAGCAACGACTTGGCCATCAATAATCGGTGAGTTTGACATCATCGTGCCGTTCATCGTTGATGAGCCGATCATTGATTCGTTTCCGATGATGGGTGCACCACCGTCAATGATGGAACCGTCCATGACCTGAGCGGTTCGAGCATGTCTGGGCACGAATCGGCCGCGAACTCGAGAGCGAGAGGCGACGCGAGCACCAGCCTGAGCCACCGCTTGAGTGGCTGTGCTGGTGGTTGGTTTTGTCATTTGGGCAGCCACTCGACGAACCGGTTGTGACTGCTGAGCCACCTGAACCGGTGGTGCTTCCGTCATGGTCGTCGGCTGCGTCGATCTCGCGCGGGCCTGTTGCATTGCTGCGAGTCGTCGGTTGAACTCGGCATCTTGTCCGTCAGCTGTTTGCACGAGGCTCAAACAAACAGCGAGAATACTGGCTGCCATCGCGATCGTTGCACGTTTTGGGGGCGAAAACATTTTCGATCTTCCTGTCAAAATTACTCCAAAAATTGGCGGGCTACACGGGCGCAAGTTGGACCGGTTAGCCGTTGGAAAGGTTATCGGCACCCTCAAAGTCGACTCTTTCGTTAAACTTGCAATAATCCGAAAATTTGCCTGTAGGTTACCCAGATTGAAATGGGCTGCCGAATTTCGATTCAATGGATCTAATCAAGTGAGAACCCATTGACCGGCAAATCGGCGGTCTACGAGAGGATTTGAAGTCATCGATTACACGCCAATGGGTATCCTCAAAAACATGCCAGCACGGTATACTCTGGACCCAGAGCGCAAACTGAGAATATAGAGAAGAACGGGCTTGGGGAAGAAACGATCAAGCCCAACCCAAACCCCTCCAATTAGGTGTTGAATAAAGCGGATGATTCATGGTCTTAAGCGACCGTGAGGCAAGAGCAGACAGAATCCGGGCGAACTTCGATCGAGTATCGACATGGCCGGACTAACTCAACACTGCCAGGGGAAACGCCAACGAGCGTGGAACTAACCGAACAACCATTTGCCGATTCGCGAACGACTAACGTTCTCGCTGGATCGAAAAGGAACCAATTGTGACCGAAGATTTTTTTAGCTTTTTCAATAAAGGCTCCGGCGAATTTCAGCCTCTCGACGACGATCTGGATTTGCCTGAAAACGATTCGCCTGACGAAGATGAAAACACCGAAACAACGCCAGAACCGACCGTCGAAAACACGATTTCGGTTGGTTTGACGGTTGAAGTCCCGGATTCTATTGAAGACATTGAGGCCAAGTTCGACTCAGGAACACCGGAGCCCGAATTGAGCTTCGAGGCCCCGGCTGAACCAGAATCGAAATCTTCCAAGGCCGATGAGTCCGAACAAATCGCCCCGGTCGTCGGATTTGGCGCCGGTCTGTTCGACGAAGACATCACGGAACTGGAGGCTGCTTCTCGCGTCGTTGAGATCGCTCAACCTGAACCGCCGTCCGTCGAATCAAAGCAGCCCGAGCCGATCGAAGATCCCGATTCAATGTCGCGTTCGGAAGTGGCTTTTGCGCCGCCAGCGCCACCAGAGGTTGACGACGAAACAAGCAGCACAGCGGCTGACAGTCAGTCTACCGAAACTGCCGATGACACGATCGTCGCGGCTGAAGATGAACCAAAGAAGCGCGGTCACTGGGATATGATCGCTGGTGTTCTTGGACTGGGTGGTAAAGCGAAGAAGACGAAACAAGCGTCGTCTGAAGAACAAGTCCTAACGAAAGATGATTCCGACGAAGCGACGACCAGCGTATCGTCTGCTGTTTCCAAAGAGCAATCTCCGCCGTCCAAAAAGACTTCGTCGGCAAAGAAGACTCCGTCTCCAAGCGACGAAGAAATGTTTGGTCTGGGAGAAGAGGATGACTTTCTCGGTTTCGAAAAAATCAGTTCGCCCGAGGAGTCGACACCGCTTCCTGAACTGTTTAAATCGGACAGTGCCCTGGATGATCTGGGCGATGATGCAGACGACCTGATCGGATGGCGGCCACCTGAAATAGTTGACGATGTTTCACCGATCGACGACGAACTGGAAGTGGACGATGATGCCGAGTCTGTTGAAGCAGTGCGGGATTATGGTGATGAAACCAGTGACGACGAGTCAGACGAATTTGTTGAATTCGAAATTGAAGAATTGACGCCCAAAGCGAAACGTCGTTCGGAATCGGAAGATCGACCGAGGCGACGTCGGCGACCGAGTCGTGATCGGAATGAGGACGAAGACGACGCGCGCCCCTCTCGTCGCCCTCGAAGAGGTCGTGCGGATGCGGATGCGGATGCTGACGCTGAGTCGGAAGAAAAACCCAAACGACGCCCGCGTCGAAAGTCGCGCGATGAAGCCGATGCTGATAAACGGCCGCAACGTCGGGATCGAAATGCTGAACCAGCACGAGCAGGTCGCGGTCGTCGCAAAGAACGATTTGCCGACGACGAACTGGATGATGACGTGGATGATGTTCTCGAAACATCCGGATTTGTCGAAGACGACGACGAAACCTCGGACAAGCCACGGCGAAAACGCCGACGTGGTCGCGGTCGCAGTCGGTCAAGCAACAAAGAAGCAGTTGACACGTCGTCGGATGATCGTGACGAGTTGCTGGACGACGACTCGGAATTCGAGACCTCGACCAGCGAGTCACGTTCGCGAGGATCCCGCCGAGGTCGAAGTCGTGGACGTGGACGAGCCGAACGCGAGGATCGCGAAGGCGATGATGCTGCCAAACCAAAGTTTGTCAAAGTGCCGACTTGGGATGAAACCATCAATGGCATGATCGAGTCGAACATCAAGAACCATGGTGGTTCGAGTCGAAGCGGTTCATCGCGTAAATCAAATGGCAACAAGCGTGGAAGTGGTGGTGGCGGTGGCCGTCGCCGACGTTAGTCATTCACTGGCGGGATGCAGGGCACTTGGCTTGCACCCCGCTTCGTTTGCGTCGCCTTGGTTTCTGTCGCCTGGTTTTTCGCGTCTGGTTTTTGTCGCTTAAAAGCCCTTGATATCTTGAAGATTTTGGCTGTCGAGCAGCCAACGTTTTTGCGCAAGCTCCGTCGGTTAAGTTGTCTTGCGTGGGCTCAATCTGCTGAATCTTGACGCCTCTTAAGAGAACATTTAAGCGTTTCAAGTAATTGTTAGGCGGTGTCGTCGAGCAGATGATGGACGTAAACGGTTGATTGCCGGTAAACTTGGATACGCAGCAGGCCTCGCCTTCGGCCATTGGACTTGGTCGACAGCGCAAAATTGCGGCGGAACTCGATCGTGTCCAAAACATAGGTACATCATGCAACGACTTCAAATTCTTGGATTCATCGGACTGACGATCATCATGTCGTCGTTCCTTTCAATTCAATCACATGCCCAGGAAGCCAACCAAGAAGCAGGATCAATGAAACAGGATTCCGTATTGCTCAAGTCGTGGGTGGGTCCCTACGGCGGAGTGCCGCCATGGAGTATGGTCAACGTCGATGAGTTTGTCGGTGCGTTCGACGCTGCGATCGAATTGGCGCAGCGGGAGATCGAAACAATCGCCAGCAACAGCGAAGCTCCAACGTTTAAAAACACGATCGTGGCGATGGAAAAATCTGGCGCTGCGCTCGATCGACTGCAGGCGATCTTTGGTGTTCACACTTCGAATTTGAACATCGGTCCGATTAAAGATATTGAGCCGATCGTCGTTCCCAAACTGTCGCAGTTTGCCGACTCGATAACTCAGAACAAAAAGTTGTTCCAACGGATTGAAACAATCTACAACGGGCCTCAAGAGGGCCTTACGCTGGCTGAGAAACGATTGCTCAAAGACGAATACGATTCGTTTGTTCGCCAAGGTGCGAAACTCAATGACGATGAAAAACAGAAGTTGACTGAAATCAACACGCAACTTGCTGGGTTGTTCACTCAGTTCAGTCAGAACGTGCTTCACGATGAAGAGAATTACATTACATGGATTGATGACGAAGCGAGGTTGGTGGGATTGCCGGAAAGCACCGTGGCAGCGATGGCCTCTGCCGCGCAAGCAGCCGATGCCGAGAAAGCGAAGACTGCCAAATGGTGCGTCACCAATACGCGTTCTTCGATGGAGCCGTTTTTGACTTACGCTGACGATCGTGAGTTGCGGAAAGTCGTTTGGACGAAGTATTACAGCCGTGGCGACAACGGAGGAGAATACGATACCAATCAGATCATCACTCGTGTTTTGAGGTTGCGCGCCCAGCGGGCAAAGCTGCTGGGATACCAAACCCACGCCCACTGGCGGCTGGAACCGCAAATGGCAAAAACGCCAGAGAACGCGATGGCCTTGATGCTCAAAGTTTGGCCCAAAGCAGTTCAACGTGTCAAAGAAGAAGTCGCCGACATGCAATCGATTGCGGATCAACTTGGGCACAAGTTGACGATCGAACCTTGGGACTATCGATACTACGCGGAGAAAGTTCGCAAAGCCAAATTCGATCTCGACTCCAATGAAATTAAACCTTATCTGCAACTCGAGCGATTGCGGCAGAGCATGATGTGGGCGGCGGGTGAGCTTTATGGTTTCGAGTTTAAACTGGTCACCGATGTGCCAACGTTTCATCCTGACGTTTCGGTCTACGAAGTTTTACGAGACGGCCAACACGTCGGTTTGTGGTTTTTTGATCCGTTTGCCCGAGTTGGAAAACGGAGCGGCGCATGGATGACGGCGTACCGTTCACAACGAAACATTGACAAACCGATCACGCCAATCGTTTCAAACAACTCGAACTTCATCAAAGGTCAACCGGGGGAACCGATTCTGATCTCCTGGGATGACGCCATCACGCTGTTCCACGAATTTGGGCATGCATTGCATGGGCTCTGCTCCGATACTCAGTATCCGTCCCAGTCAGGAACGTCGGTCGCGCGGGACTATGTTGAATTCCCATCGCAATTGAATGAACATTGGCTCTCAACGCCCGAAGTGTTGTCCAAATTTGCGATTCACTACGAGACCGGCGAACCGATGCCCAAGGAGTTGTTGGACAAGATCGAAAAAGCGGCAACGTTTAATCAGGGATTCAATACCGTCGAGTATCTGGCTAGTGCGCTGATCGACATGAAGATGCATCTTGCCGGCGACGTGGAAATTGATCCGGATCAGTTTGAACGGGAAACGTTGGCCGAGTTAGGCATGCCCAAAGAAATAGTCATGCGTCATCGAACGCCCCAGTTTTCTCACGTGTTTGCCGACGATGGATACTCAGCGGGTTACTACAGCTACCTGTGGTCCGATGCGTTAACCGCTGATGCGGCGGAAGTCTTTGAAGATGCTGGGAGTTACTACAAGCCAGAGATTGCCAAGAGCTTGTACGACAACATCATGTCCGTCGGCGACACCATCGATCCAGCGGAAGGATTTCGGCGTTTTCGAGGTCGCGATGTCGATACCACTGCGCTGTTGCGAAAACGCGGATTTCCTGTGAAGTAGTTCTGTCAGTCGGCGAGCGAGATCATCAGAGCTCGCCGAACGAAGCAAAACGGAACAGCTTACGCCGATTGAACGCCGATTGAACATTAAAAAAGCACACCCTGCAAACAACAGGGTGTGCTTTGTGCTTTCGAGCAATCGAATTGGTCGATCGTTTGTCGCGATGCAGACTCGATACACGCAACGCTCGTTCGACCTATCAGAGGCTGTTAGCGGAACAGGTTGAAGATTCCGCCGAATTGGAATACGGAAGCGATCGTGTTCACTGCAAGTTCGTTCTTGCGATATTCCAGCACGATCAGGTCACCTGGTTGTATGATGACTCGTTCGCTCGGAGTCGACAGTGCGTATCGCAAATCGACATCGATCGCGACTTGTTCACAACCGCACTTTCGCAGAATCGTGACTTGTGTCGCCGGCATGATGCTACCGATGCCACGGAATGCGCCGCCTTGTCCCGATCCCGAGCTTGCCGTTGCTGAGCCACCGGCCATCGAGATCGCTTCGAGCACATCGAGTTCGTAGTCACGTGGGAGTGGGAAGCGACCGCCATTGAGCAATCCTCCGGTGTAGAACACATCGCGTTGTCGTCCTTCGATGTAGACGACATCACCATCTTCAAGGGTGATCTGATCTTCGGTCAGTCTTGGGAATGTACCGATGTCACCGCGGATTGGAATTCGGATGACGTTTGCTTCTTGGAGGGAAGGGGACTCGGCAGTGTTGCTAACTTCGCCGATCGCCTGGACGATGGCCTGGACCGGACCGGGGCCCTTGTTCATTCCACCGCGAAGCACAACGATTTCATTTTTGGCGCGTTCATTTGGCATACCGCCGGTTTCGCTTAACGCGTGCAGGACATCATTTTCGTATGCCGGCAATTCGATCGAGAAGGACTCGGTCGTCATGCCCTCGTCCAGATAGACTTGATTTCGGTTAAGTGCTGTCTGTTGTTGACGCCCCATGTCTTCCCGAATCACCAACACGTTATAGGTGCGGCGCTTCATCAAGGTGACGATGATTTTTTCGTTGCCTTCGAGCAACAATTTCTTGTCGACCGTGTAAGCACGAATGATTTTGGCTTCCGCCTCGCCAACGGTCAGTCCAGCGACACGCACTGGCGCAATCAATGGCAGCGAGATGAATCCATCATCGCGAACCGGGACGGGGTAACCCAAGGCAGGTTTTCCGCCGTTGGCATCAGGGAAATTGACTGGAGGCGGGACGTCTTTGTCGCCCGTTATGCCCTGGATATAGATCCCGAGCGTATCACCTTTATCCAGAACGTATTCATCTGGCGGCGTTCGGCGTAGTGTCAGGAAGTTGATTTGTGATTCAGATTCAGGTTGGCAACAACTTCGATTGAGAACTTCATTGGCGGGAATGAGGTCCTGGGGGCCATATGACTGGCACCCGGTAAAGAAGCAAATCAGGGCTGCCACGACTGCCGTTTGGGCAATTGCGCGGTGTTGAGTCGACATGTTCCGAATTCTCCAGAAAGCACAGATACAACGCCAGGTCCAATTGTTGGGCGAGGACCTAAAATGACGTTTGTTGTGATTCTTCGGAAACTCTGGATCGTTCACTGAGCATTATTGGCGTGATGCGCGTTGTTTGGACAACGTAAACTTTGACGTTTTTGGCGCCCATTCGGGTTAGTCAGAACCGCCGATTCGATCGATCGTGGCTGATCAGTTTTACAGCATCCAATCAGGAAGTCGAACGATTTTCCCTTCCTGAGACACGGCCGCTATGGTCGTTTCTCCCTCGGCAACAAGGACTTCGTCGAGCGAGATGTGATACGCGAAAATCGCGCGAGTCTTCTTGGTTTTGACCAGTTCGACACGGATACGCAACAAGTCGTCGTAGGCTGCCGGGTAGAAATACCGACACGTGGCGTGAGTGACGACCATCAAGATTCCCGAGGCTTCAACGTCTTTATAATTGCGGCCCGATGCCCTGAGCATTTCGACGCGAGCGATTTCAAAGTAATTCAGGTAATTGGAATGGTGCACACGACCCTGACCATCTGTTTCACGATAACGGACTCGCAGATCAAATTCGTATTCGCGAAGAATGGGTGGGAGTCCCTCGTTCGGTTCTGTCATGTCTCTTTGCCAAGTCATTGGAGTTTCAAGGAGTTTTTTTACCTGTTGTCGAATGTCACTGGAATAGGGTGGGCGCGGCACGAGAGGTTGATGGATCAGCAAGCATCGAAACCGTGCGGATAGTATACTGACCGCCGCAGCACCAATTCATTTGTCAGTCGTGTCGAGAATTGTCATGTTGAGAATTTTCAATCTCTTGTTGCTCATTGCCGCGGCAGCACTTTGTGTTTCCCAATTCATGGTTTGGTATCCGCAGTTGCCAGAAGTTCTTCCGTCGCATTTCGATCAAATGGGGGAAGTCGATGGGACGATGAAAAAGGGCCCATATTTTCTCTTAATGGGCTCGATGCAGACGTTGTTTCTTTTGGGTTTTCCTTTGCTAGGCAAACTCTTGGGCCGGCTTCCAGAATCGATGATCAATATCCCAAACAAAGAGTATTGGCTGGATGAATCACGCAAAGCAGAATCGTTGGATTCGATGTTCCAGTTACTGGTATTGTTTGCTTGGCTGACCAGCCTGTTACTCACCACGTTGGTTCAGATATCTTCATGGGTCGCGATCGGTCAGATCCAGAACATCCAAAACTACTTTTTGGTTGCACTAGGTGTCTACTTGGCCGTCACTGTGGCGGTGCTGGTTTGGATTATTCTAAAATTTCGAATGCCGAAAAGAAATTTGGAAACAAGCGGCTAATACATTCGAATGGGGAAACGATTATGATAATAGCTTCCATCGCTGCTCGCCGAGCGAGTTGAAGAATGTTGATTCAGCATCGACAAGCATTTGAATCGAGAAACATTCTTTACTCGTTTGCTTATCGAGGCAGTGATGAGTACAAGTATCCAAGCAAGGCTCATTGCGCGCAGGCCGAGGTCTGTGACTATTCGACAGGTCAGAAACCATGATGTTGTCCTCGTTGTGTATCCGACGCGTTCAAGATTCTTCTCCGTTTTACCAACACTCAATCTGCAAACGGCTGCGTTTTCCCGCCTGTATATTTCTCGTGGCGGGAATGATCTTTTTGGCTGGACCGATTGTTGCTGGTGAATCCAATTCAACGTTGACCACTTCCAGTGGCCTCTGGCAGGATCAAGCGGATCAGGTTCCGGCGGTTGAAGTTCCGATCGATGAAAAAGCGCTCAAGTATCACGCGGCGTTGCAGCGAAGACCGGCGCCTGGATTTCTTTTCGACCGTTTTTACAACACCTGGTTGGACACGTCATCGATCAAACGGCTGGAGGAGTTTCTAGTTGCCGAAGCCGAGCAATCCAAAGCGACCGCAGATCGACTTTTGCTGGCGTTCTTTTATGCCAAACAAGGTGACGACGTTAAATCGTTGGAACAGTTTCGTGTTGCGTTGGCCAACGATCCCACCAACGCGGAAACGCTTTATGAGAAAGCGGTTGTCGAAGCGCGTACGCTCGATTTCGAAACGGCAATTAAGGACTTGAAACAAGCGGCGGAAACCAATCCGAAATCGGAAACGGCCGTCAAGATCGCTCAGCTTCGAGGCAAGCTGCTGATTCGCAATCGGCAGAACGACGAGGCAATCAAGGTTTGGCAACAGCTGATCAAAGACAATCCGACCGATGAAGCATTGTTTGAGGATGTGATTGAGCTGCAAATTTCTGAAGGTTTGTACGATGAAGCGATGGCGCTCTCCGATCAACTGATCGGCATCACCAAGGATCCTTATCAACAAGTTATGCGAACGTTGCGAAAAGGTGACATTCTGCAACGATCGGGCAAACGGGATGATGCGTTGAAGATTTATGGCGGCTCGCTGGCAAAGGTCGGTAACGGAACTTGGCTCGAACGTGAGATCCTGGGCCAAATCGATCGGCTGTTTCGTCGAGAGGATGATTTGGTTGGGCTGAATGAGTATTACAAAACGTTGATCGAAAACGATGGTCAACGAATTTCTATACGCAAAGCATCATCACGGTTACTGGTTGAATTGGGCAGTTACGACGACGCGGTCAAGGCTTACGAAGAGATCGTCAAGTTGACGCCTGGAGATCGAGCCAATCGCGAATCCTTCGTGGCATTGCTGTCGCAAGCCGGGTTTCTGGATCAAGCGGTGAAGCAGTCGGAGACGCTGATTCAACAGTTTCCCAATGACACCCAGTTGCTGGTGCAGTTGGCCAGTTTGAACCATCAAGCGAGTAAGCCCGCAGCGGCCATTGCGGCGATCAAGCGGTTCCTCGAAGTGTCGGACAAATCGGAGTACGCTTATTTGCGCGCGGCACGTCTGCATGAGCGATTCAAAAATGCCGACGAAGCTTTATCGATGTATCGGCAAACGGTCACAACGTTTCCTGAGTCAGAGTCTGCCAAAGAGTCGCTGGCAAGTTACCTTTATCATTCCTATCAAGATGACAAAACGCAGGAAGCACAAAAACAGGAAGCGATCGAGTTGTGGACGTCATTGGCTCAAGGCGCCGATCGTGCTGGGCTCGTCCGCGTCGCCCGGATCATCGGGTCTCACCAGGAGCATCAGACGGCATTCGATTTATTGTTCAGCCGATACGAGGAGTTTCGTACCGATTCGATTTTCTTGGGCCAGTTGATTACTGAAGCAGCTCAGCTGGATAAATTTGAAGAGGCGATTCCCTGGACGTTGGCGCGGGTGCGGTTTGCCGAGAACTCAGGCGATTTAAATAGTTGCTTGGTGCAAGCTGTCCAACTGATTTCGCAAGCCAAGAAGATCCCTGAGCAAACCGAGTCGTTGCAGAAGTCAAAGAATCGCAATGTGCAACTGACCTGTTTGCTTGCCGAGTTACTTGACCGCAGCCTCCAGCCGATGAAGGCAGATCAATTGCTCAATCAGGAATTGAGCGTGATCAAGCAACTTGAGTCAACCGATGTCAACAAGCAGAAGCTGTTGATGCTGGCCCAACAACGTGTCCGGTTGTTGACGACGCGACGTGACTTCGAGGCGGCCATTGTTGCCTCGGAGGAACTGGTTGAGCTGCCGGGCGGGCGCAGAAGCGTTAATGTGAAACAACTGGTTGATTTGGCGATACGCTCCGGAGATTATGCGACGGCATTGAAGTGGGTTAATGAGTGGAAGAAATTGTCGCCGGGCAGTCTGACTCCCTGGTTCAAGGAATCGATCGCTTACGAACGGTCTGGAAAACCTGAAGACGCCGTCAACGTGTTGCGAATTGCCTCTCAAAAATTTCCGAACGAGCCTGAGCTGATTGGCGAGTTGGGACAGCAGTACGAAGCGGCCGGTCAATACAAAGATGCCGAGCGTATTTTCTGGAGGCAGTATGAGGAAGCCAAAGAACTTTCAGATCGACTTCGATGGGCGGAGAGCTTGGCCCAGTTGGCGGATAACACTGGCGAAGTAGAAGATCTGGTCAAGAAACTGGAGCAACGACGAAAGAACAATCCGAAATCGATTGAGCCGCTGTTGGCGATTGCGTTAACCCATCGAATTGCCGGCAACTACGAGGAACGACGTAGTGCTTTGCTGCGTGCGACCCAGCTTCAACAAGACAACGTGACGTTGTTGTATGAAATTGCTCGCATGGAACAATTGGAAGGTGAATGGGAAAAAGCAATCGAAACGCTGCAGCGAGCGGACAAGATCGACACCACGGATCAGTCCAAGCAAAAGATTGCTCAGATATTGTTGGAGTACGGAGAGACGCAACGTGGGCTTGCGATGTTGGTCGAAATCTCTGGTGGAAATACGGCTGACCCTCGCGACATCGAAAAGATTGCTGTGTCGATCACAGGAAACAGTGACTGGGAACTGGCGCGTGAGTTTCTCTTCCCACAGATTGATGCTTATCGAGAAGACTATCGTCTGCAATTCCTCGCGGGTGTATGTGCCGAGGAAATGGAAGACTATCCCGAGGCGATTTCTCGATTCTTGCCGCTTTTGGAGCCCGTAGACGAGGTGGCCAAGCTACCCAAATCGTTGACGCAGACTTATTCGCAATACTACATCGACGCGGTGGAAGGCTATCGGGAGATTGTCTCGAATGAAACCGTTGAGATCTTCCTGACGACATATGCCAACTACTATGCATTCAGTTACCGGGAAGACTCGTCCGGATATTTCGGCTACGGGGGTGGGTACGGGAGATCCAAACCGAGTCCAATTCCACCAAGCGCCGACCAGTGCCGCACATGGACCATCGCTCATCTTGCTGGCATTTATGATTTGCTCGATACAGATGAGCAGGCGGACTTCAAGCAACGCCTCCGCGATGCCGGTGTTCAACATGTCGACCTGATCCTCAATTTTGAGGACTTCAATGATATGTCCACTGCGATGGAGTATGTCGACGAAAATCCGGATGACCGCGTTGCCTTCGAGTTGGCGATGGTTGCAAGTTTTGACAACGATGAAGTGGATGACGAGTTTTCGCGATTGGTGTATGAAAAATTTCGCGAATCAAAACCAGCACTTGCTTTGGTTGGTGCGATCCAGGTAACGCATCGTGATCCTGAGTTTGCGCCCCAGCTAAAACTGGCGATTGCCGCGGCCAAAGAGATCAAGGCAAATCAGATGGTGGCTTCGGTGATAGCCCGATACAACGGTGGCATGGCCCGATACTATGGCGAACAGGAAGAATCGGAGATTCCTCGTGAGCAAATGGACGAGCTCAACGCCCTGCTGGTTAGTTGGTATTCAGACCTTCGAGATGACCCCAATATTGGCGAGTGGTTGTTTGAGTCAGTGGCAACGTCGTTGTTGCAGGGCGATCGTCCTTCTGAATTAGTCAAGTTTATCGATGTCGAAATTGAAGCTCAGTCGAAGCTTTCGAAATCAAAACAATTCGGTGGCTTTTCGAGCTACGGCTATTTTGGCGGCCCACGTTTTGGAATGTATGATCAGCCTCTGGGTCAGTTGCCAACCTTCCCGCCGTCGACCTTGATTCAGTTTCCGGAAGGGATAGCGACGTTCATTGCCAGATCTGAACCTGAGGAATACGGCAACGGCATGTTTGGTGGAATGAGAAATGCCCTGATGGGCAACGAGGCTGACCCCGAAGTCTCGGAAGAGTTTACCAAGCAATTTGCCGAAGCGATCAAATCGACCAAGCATCCGGTCGCACGGATTCTGTTCGAGTATCGATTGATTTCAATGTCCAATCTTGAAATGGATCCTGAGGATGAAGCGGTATTCAAAGGTGTCAAGACTGCGATCGAAGCAGCTTTGAAGACGTACCCAACAGATATTGACGTGATGTATCTGGCCGCTTGCTTTTCCGCCAGACAACAGGATTGGCACGAATCTTGCCAGCGATTGGAATCGATGCGGAACCTTCCGATGGACTCTGACACGAGGCAAAGAATCGACGCACATTTGGTCGCGTTGGCCACTCAGGGCATTGTCACGGATTTGGAAAAGAAGGAATACGAACCGATTGTTTCATCTGCAAAAGCAGCTGCATTGCGAATGCGACGAGGAAATCTGAATCCGGAACAGCGTCAGATGTTGGTCAGTGTTTTGGGCGTTTTGGGCTTGAACACTGAGGCGGAAAAGATGGAGGAACAACTGAACAGCGCGGTGGCCTCCGGTGGCCCGATGACGTTCAGTGGGCCTTCCGTTGTACCGGTTGATCGGATCCGCAAACTTGCTGATGAGGGTAAGAAAGATGCTGCGGCGCGATTGCTGAACCAACAGTTCAGGACACTGGCTCGGCCGATGTTTTCAATTCAACAGATGACATACAACCAGTATGAACTTCGCGAGTTGACACGACAGATTTCGGAGTACGGATTACGCAAAACGGCGCTGAAACAATTGGAGCCATCGGAAAATGACTCGCAGAACAATCGTGCAATCTGGGCGATCGCGAACGAGTTTTTTGGGGACAAAGAGGTTGCGATTAAGACGTACGGCGAACTGGTTGAAACGGGAAAGCGTACTGAGGGGTATCGCGCTCGGCTCGTCTTGCTGACGATGAAAGACGACCCGAAGGTCTTCGGTGTCGCAATGGATGCGATTGATTCTGATGATCGAGAGAGTCTTGCGAATGCTGTGGTAAGTCATTTCTTTTCGTACGACGAGAATGACTTCGAGGTGCGGATCGCGGTCGCCGAAAAGATGATTGACTGGCTCAAGCAACAGTCGTATGACCCGAATCAACGCAACAACGATGATCATCTGTGGACTCTAACAGTACTCAATTCCGTCGGCAATGAGATGTCGGTTAATTCGTTTCGATCGATGAACAGCTTGTACTCCGTCAAGGAACCAACAACCAAGGACAAGGATGAGGAACAAGCTGAGAAAAAATTGAGCGATCGGGCAAAACGAAGGATCGCCAAGGACAAAGAACTGAACGCGACTCATCGTCGAGTTCATGATGCATTGGCAACAGAGATGTTGCGATTCCCAGCGACCGCAAGCAGTGGATTTAGCGCGCTGGTTGCTGCCGAAGAGGCCGCTGGTGGTAGAGGACTTGGTGAAGAGACCTTGAAGACTGCAATTGAAACAGTTAAGCGATTCGCCAACGCGAAATCGAGCAACAATGCGGCCAGTGTTCAGATGTCTTACCAATCGTTTCACCAATCGACTCCCAAAAATTATGACAATAATGGAGCATTGATCACGCTGGTTCCAATGCGAAGTCCTTCCGAATTCATCACGCGAAGCTTGGCATTTGGATACGGGGCTGAAAGGTCCGTCAACGCTGAACAACTCGATGAGAATCGAAAAACGTTGGCTTCGATTCTGGCCGAGCTGCCGGAAGTTAAAAATCAAAACTTGAAAAACATGATGCAGGGCGAATTCGAACTGTATGCAGCTCCGGACAAGGAGTTCACCAATCAGTCGATCGCACGCTATGAAAAGGCGATGGAAGGATTGCGTCGCACTCAAAAAAGGGCAGTTTCGGAACATTTCCTCAATCGAATTGTTCAGATCTGGAAAGAACGGGATATCAATGATGAGTCGTTGACGGAATTCGTGGTCGAGAAGTTTACCGACGACGATGGGTGGGTGAATGGGTACGAGTTGCCCAGTTATGTACAAACGTACTACGGCGAGCTTGGAAAACGAGACGTTGTCCAACTGCGTAAGTTTTTTCGTATCTGCCGCGATCGTATTTTGGGTGATCAAGAAGAACAGCAACAGATGCGAGAATTGATTTTTGCAGAAGACAAAACCGTTGAGCGAAGCAAGTATGGAAAGCGAATGACCAAGTTCAACTATCTGTTGTATTACGCGATTCAAAACTCATCCGCAATGATTCCTGCGCTCGAAGAAGCTGCCTACTGGCGACGCAACGATGCGATTTCCAACGGTGAATGGGAGGTGCGGGCGTTGTTTGAGCAGCAGGTGATGGCATCGCCTGAAAAGTTTGGAGACCTCCTAAAGGGCTCCACTCTGATCGGTTCGATCGATGAGTTTGAACCGCTATGTTTTAGCGATCCTGAATTGAGGTCGTTGTGGGGAGAAACCCTGGTTTATATCGTCAATGACTCCAGTCCTCGCAACCGGGAAAAGGCGGTTGAATTTCTCAAAGACCAGTCCGAGCGTACGTTTGGTGAAGAGGTGTTGTTCCAAATGATGACGGCTGATGACCCTACCGAGTTCAGTTATCTGTTCAATATTCTCGGTGATCATCTCGACGAGTTCGCGCAATTACCAGATTATCGCAAACGAGATTTGGGCGCTTTTTATTCCGCGTCGTCGCGCGTGAACACCGACAAACTCACGGAAGCAGGTGCCAAGGCACAAGCTGCGATCAACGAGGTGGTTGAATGGACATCGTCAAGCTCGCTGGAGTCGCTTCTTGAAGCCCGTCGGGTCAGTGCGTTCGCGCCCGACGAATACGAGTTTGTACAGCGCGTCGGTTCATTGATTGTCTCGATCAAGCCTTACGACAAAGATCAAGTCGCCCAAGCGTTTAAGAAAGCTGTCGTGTTGGCCAAACGCAATCCGACGGTGATGGGTTATCTCGATTATGGAACGCCCGAGGAGGATATCCTTTCCTATGCAATGAACTCAATGGACGATGTCAGTCAACTCACGCTCGTCTACGATTTAACCATCGATCCTGAAAATCAAAACATGATGCTTAATGCGCAAGCGATCGAAACGATGCGGGAGATACTGCAATCCGACTCCGCCGATGAATTGAAAAGGTTGACTGACGAAGAAGCGAGTTCGCCCAAGCTCAAACGCACTCTGGGAATGATCCGAACGTTTGAGAAAGTGGCCAAGGCCATTGGAAATCGTGATGGTCGACTTTTTGCAGTCCCTGTTTCCATGATGCTTCGAAACAGTAGTGAATTCGATCGAGACCGACTCGCGAAGTGGATTCAAATGGAAAAAACGGGCGATTTTGACCAGCTGATTCTTGGCTGGGAACTTGGCTTGCAAATTCATGATGAACGGATTGCCAGACGTGAACAAGCGAAACAGCGAAAACAAAAGCTGAAAGAAAAGGGCATCGTCGGACCTGCAGCATCGATACCCATCCGGCTTGATACGCCTTCCGATTATCAGCAGTCGATTATCGCGATCGTCAACAATGAGTCGCTACCTAGAAACTGGCGCTCAATGATCAGCGTTCAATTGTTGCAAGTTGACTCGCAGTTGCCGCTGGAGAGTCTTGCTGACATTGCGGAACAACTGTTGATCGATATCGATGCCAAACGAAGCGTTCCATCAGATACGGCTTCGTTCCTTCTGGACTCGGCCAGTGTCTTTACCGTAGAACAGCATCGTGAGCTGATGGAAAAAATTGGTGCTTTCTGGCGCAAGACTTATCTGACGCGTCAAACGAATTACTTTTCAGGATCTTCTGAGAGCCTCATGCAGGCGATTGACCTGTTTGCAACGATTGATCAACGCGAAGTCGTGAATCAAATTGTTAGCCGATTTCGGGATGAGCTGGCAAACTCCAAAGCGATTGTCGCTTTGGTCAGCAACGAGTTTTATCAACCGGCTCGTTTGATCTGTTCCGAGATGTGGCGCCGCCCTGAAGATTTCTCTGAGTTTGGCGAAGACCGCTATATGATTGGTTACTTTTCGAAATCTTTGGAAGCGAAAATTGATCCATTCGTCGAGACGTTTCCCAGGGAAGACGAACGATACCTGGCCCGAGTATTTTTAAGTTCGCTACCGGATGCAGAAGATGAAAAGCAGAAACCGAGCACAAGCCGAGATAATCGTCTTCTAGCTTTGGCAGAAACGTTTCAGGAGATGGATTTTAAATCAAAGAGCGGAGGACAGTTGGCGCTGTTGTTGCTTGCCGAGTCGGAAAAGACTTCTGATCTATTGGCCGAACCGCTCGCCCGGGCCGCATTGAGCGTCAAGTCAGTTGACATTTGGAGTCAAGGGAGTGCCAGCTCGGCCCATCTGGCTCGAATTGTCGGAAAGTATTTCGGCGCTGAAGCGGAAGATGGCAAGGTCGACGCGATCATGCAGTTGGTTGATAAGCTTTACGCAGATGAGAACACCGATACGTCGTCTTGGGAATTTCGTAACCTGATGACCACCATTTGCGCTCCGGTTACCAAAAAGATCAGGGCAAAACTTGAAACTGGAACACAAGAAGAGCTTGAAGAGTTTCTGCCGCTGTTGAAAAAACTCGGCGCACCTCAAGTCTCGGGCTACAACAGTTTTATCGATATGAACATCATGGTGCACCTGATCTGTGATCGTGCTGATGAACTGATTGAAGTCTACGAAGAGATCCGAGACGGAATTTCAGAGCCCGGATACTATTACGGTGAAATGAGCCTGAAGCAAATGAATGAAGTGATGTATAAGCGGTTGACTGCGAACGACAAGAAACCGACCGATGAACAGCGGATCAAGATGGCACAACAACTTTGGAAGCTTTCCAGTTTTGCCGGTATCTCGTTTTCTGGATCCAGCCATTTCGATCGAGGGGTCCAGGACGATTGTCCCAGCTGCCGCAAGAACAAATATGGCTTGGACATGATCGTCAAAACCAAAATGTTGACCAGCGAAGAAGTCGCCAAGTATGGTGCGGAGCTGGCCGAAATCGAATCCGTCAATGGTGAAATTTGGCGACAAGTTGCACTGGCACAAAAAACGGCCAAGGATTTGGAAGGGTCAGTTGCTTCGTATCAACAAGCCATCAAAGCCGCTCAACCAGAAATGTATCAAGCAGTGCAAAATCGATCGGTCGAAATGGCTGAGATATTGATTGAGCTTAAAAAGACCGATGAAGCGAAACAAGCGATCAAAGACGTCGAAGCGAAAACGATGATTGGCGACAATATGGAACGCCTTAAAACCGTTAAAACCAAATTGGGGATCGAGTAGCGAATCTTCGTTTGGATAACCGCTGAGTCGTCGATAGAATGGATGCTTGCGACGATTGACACTTTGTGGATCCGAGCTTTTGATGATCCTTTTCCCCAATGACATCTCTTGGAATATTTCATGGACAATAGCCAACGGCAACCGTCGACTGACCCCAATCCTCGCAACCAAGTCGAGTCATTTGTTGGTCGTGTTAGCCAGCGCCTGAACCGACATCGGCTCTGGTTGGCCTTCTGGTGGTGTACGGCATCGGCTGGTGTGGTCATGTTGGGGGTCGCGCTCGTCTATGTTTGGCAGGGATTTCAAGTACCAGCGACGATCTACTCTAGCGTTTTTGGCGCGTCGGCGGTATCTGCCATCGTCGGTTGGTTTCTCTCACGAGTGGGAACGGATCGTAGCGCACAATATGCGGATCGATTTTTTGGGCTCAAGGATACGGTTCGATCCTGTTTGAACTTTGCTCGGCAAGGGAAGACAGGTGGGTTTTATGACCTGCAAGCGGAACAGGCAAAACAGCGGGTTGAAGAAGAAGACGCCGCTTCAATCCCGTTCAAGTTTCCCTATCGAATTGCTGGCTTGGCAATCCTGACTGTTGCTATTGCGATCAGCCTTGGATTCAAGGGACCCAGTCCCGAAGTTATCGCGTTACAAAAACAACGTGAATCCACTCTGCAAATGACCGCGAAAGCGAATCAGCAGCTTAAAGAGTTAATTGAGGAACTGGAAAGCTCCATCGATGATGAACAGCTCAAGAAAATGGTGGACCCAAAGGAACTCAAAAAGTGGGTCGACGAACTGAAGAATACAGACGACCACAAAGAAGCATTGCGTCAGTACGCACGTCTTGAACTGAAACTTAATCGAGCGAGCGAAGCGCTTGAGCAACGCAAAGATGAAAAGTTGATGGAGCGTGTCGCAGAGGAGCTGAAGAAGGAAAACGAGACGAAAAAGTTGGGCGATCAACTCAAGCAGAAGAAATACAAAGAGGCCAGCGAGAAGCTGCGATCGATGAAGCCCAGATCCAAACAGGATGTTGATCTAAAAAAGCTCTCAGAGCGCCGCAAGGAAATTGCCAAACTCAAGGCACTCGCAAATCGAATGGCCAATGCCGCTCGAAGCACTCAGACGAACAAGTCCAACAGTGGAAAATCTGGTAGCGAGAAGAATGACAACGCAGCGAAGAATCAGTCTGCCAGTGCAAATTCAAAATCGCAGGGATCCAAAGGTGCTCCCTCGGATTCTTCGATGGACGGACAGGCCTCCGAGGGTTCCGGTTCGGAACTGTCAGAATTGCTGGAGGACTTTGAAATGTCGACAGCTGAGCTTGATCGTCGTTTGAAAGAGATCGAACAGATGCGTCAAAATGATCTCGACATCGATCCGGAGGATCTTCAAGAGTGCGAAATTTGTGAGCAAGAACTGGATGAAGACCTGGAAGACCTCGCCAAAAAGTGGATGGAGATGGCTCGCAAACGAAGCGCTCAGGAAAAGCTGAAAATGATTGGCCGAAAAGCCGCAGACGCCCAAGGATTGGGGGTCGCCATCGCGCAAGCAAATGCCAAGGGTGGTAAAAAAGCTGGCACCGGTTCGGTCAACTCGGGTCGAGATGAAAAAGATGATCGAATCGACAATGGACAATACACCAAGCTCAAAGGGATCAAGGGCGAAGGACCGTCGCTGACAAAAATTGAATCCGCAGACGATGGCACAGGTGTCAGCAGCCGCCAGCACAAAGCTCAACAACGCGAATTCAAGCGACAGTATGAATCGTTTGTCAATCGCGAGGACATTCCAGAAGATCTCAAGGCGGGTGTCAAAAACTACTTTACCAATATCCATTCCAGCGACGACGAATCGACCGAGCCCAAACAGTAAGATCTTTTCTTTTCGCCGTTCGAAGCCGTTTCGCAAGTCATCCAACCCAGCCCGTCAAGCATCAGGAGTCCGACCCGCGTGTCTACTGCTACACCCGCTGACACCCAGCATCAAGTTGCCGAGTTTGTTCAGACCTTTAATCGTATTCGAGACGAAGTTGCCAAGTTCATTGTCGGACAGGAACAGATCATTGAGGACGTGTTGATTGCGATCGTCTGCGGTGGACATGTTCTCCTCGAAGGCGTTCCGGGACTAGGTAAAACAGCGTTGGTCAATACCGTCAGCCGTGCTTTGGATCTCAAGTTCAAGCGGATTCAATTCACACCCGACCTGTTACCCGCAGACATTGTGGGAACGCAGATCTTGCTCGATCGAGAGGGTCGAAAAGAGTTGGAGTTTCAGCCGGGCCCCGTTTTTTGCAACATCCTGTTGGCCGATGAAATCAATCGAGCAACGCCTAAAACTCAGTCGGCACTGTTGGAAACAATGCAGGAAAAATCCGTTACGGTCGCCGGCCATACCCACCAGCTTGACCAACCGTTTTTCACATTGGCCACGCAGAATCCGATCGAGCAGGACGGCACGTTTCCTCTTCCCGAAGCCCAGCTGGACCGTTTCTTTTTCAAGCTGTTTGTCGAACTGCCCAGCCACGATGAGTTTTCGGAAATTCTGAATCGAACGGGTGGCAATACGTCGCCGGAGATTTCGCCCGTCGCGTCGGGACAAGACATCGTGACCATGGGGCAACTTCTGCGTGGCGTTCCGATTGATGAGCAAGTTCAAAAGCACTTGGTCAAGGTCGTTCGAGCGACCCATCCAGACGACGAGAATGCACCCGACGAAGTCAAACGATTTGTGAGATATGGATCTTCTCCACGCGGTGCCCAGGCTGTTCTTGCGGCCGCGCGAGCCAACGCACTACTGGACGGTCGTTTTCACGTGGCATCGGAGGATGTCGATCGAATGGCGCTCCCCGCATTGCGTCATCGGGTCATGCTGAGCTTTGAAGGGGAAGCGGAAGGGATGAAAACTGATTCCGTCATCGAAAGTGTGGTCAAACGAAATTCCTGATTCGCAATGATCGTTTGACTGTTTTGCCGATTCGCTCGGCCATCCCGCTTTTTTCCAACCACTCTTATGCTAACCGATCCAGCCTTCATTCGACGCCTCGAATCTTTGAACCTGCTTGCGCGAAAAGTGCTCAATGGTTCGCTGCAGGCTGATCGTAAAAGCACCAAAAAAGGGACTGGAATTACGTTTGCGGACTACGCGGAATACTATTTGGGAGCTGACTATCGATCGATTGATTGGCGAGTGTTTGCTCGCTTTGAATCGCTGGTGATCAAGCTGTTTGAAGTCGAAGAGGATGCGACGATCTACATTTTGCTGGATCAGAGCCGTTCGATGGAAACGAAATTTCTTTACGCGAGGCAACTGGCAGCGTCTCTTGGTTACATCGCACTGAACTGTCTCGATCGACTGGCGGTTTATGGACTCAGCGATTCGCTGTCGCCGATCCTCGACCCTTGCCGCGGTCGTGGCAGTGTCATGAAGTTTTTGAAAGGACTGGAAGACGCAAATACCAGCGATGGTGATACCCGATTCAATAATGCTTGCCGCCTTTTTCAGGCACGACACTCTCGTCGAGCTGTGGTGATCGTGATTTCAGATTTTCTGTTTCCCAGCGGCTTTGATGATGGGCTGAGCTACCTGCAATGGCACAAGCATGATGTCTATTGCCTTCAGGTCCAGGATCAACTGGATACAAAATGTGACCTCAAAGGAGACGTCGAATTGGAGTGTGTCGAAACGTTGCAGCGACGCAAGGTTACGATTTCACCAAAAGAAGCCGCGCTTTATGAGCAGGCAGTTGCCGATTGGAATACCAACCTGATCCAAAGTTGTGCCAAACGAGGGATAGGTTTGGCTTCAACGTCGCCCGAAACATCGTTTGAGCGGGTGATTCAGGATATTTTGCGCCGTGGAGGGTTGGTCGCATGAATTTTGCGAGCCCGATTTTCTTTTGGGCATTCCTCAGCTTGGTCCCGTTGCTGGCAATCTATTTGTTGAAAGTCCAGCCCAGGCGAAAGCCCACAACGGCATACTTTCTCTGGGAGAACATCTTTCAGGAGAACAAAGCGACTTCGTTGTTTCAACGTCTGCGTGATCTGTTCAGCCTGTTGCTGATGTTTCTTGCCTTTGCCGCCATCGTCTTCGCGCTGACCCGTCCCGACTTTTCAGGTGACCAACAGAAAGATCTCGTGTTGGTCGTTGACGTCAGTGCATCGATGAATGCAACGGATAGATTGTCAACGCGCTTGGCGTCGGCGAAAACGGTGGCGCGACAAATTGTGCGTGCCCTCAATGGCAACCAACGCTGCAGTATCGCCGTCGTTGCCAATGAATCGTCCTATCTTTCTCATCTAACTGACAATCCCAAAGAGTTACTTGATGCAATCGAACGAATCGAGCCCACGGAGTTAACATCTCGAATCGAAGCGATCCAGGAGTTCAGCCGGACGATGGACGAGTCGTCGCCGTTAACCGAATTGAGCGGGGACGAGTCGAGCGATTCCCAAGATTCTCGCGATGATGCGGCACTAGAATCCAACGATGAGTTTCGAATCATCTTGATCAGTGATGGCGGTGTTGGGGGTGCGATCCCGGATGATGTTGAACTGATCAAGGTCGGTGAAGGTGGTGGAGGAAACGTTGGCCTGGTTGCCGCAGATCTTCAGCGTCTCCCATCCGGTGACAATCGTGCTGGATTGTTTTTTCAAGTGCACTCGACGTTTGCCGAAGCGGTTCAAGCGGAGTTGGTCGTCAGTCATGAAACCGAAGACAACATCAGTCGACTTTTGCCATTGGAGATCCAGCCTGGCAAGAATCCCGCTGACGTCATCGAAATTCCCGGAGCAGAAGACGGAAACTGGTTTGTCCGTCTTGAAATGAAATCCGAAGATGCATTGTCCAGCGACGATGTTGCCTATTTGGCACTGGCACCTCAGAGGCCAATTTTGGTCTCCATTGATACAGAAGATCGATACTTTTATGAGAACAGCGTCCTCGCTTTTTCACAAACAGGTGGATTGTTGTCGTTGGCCGAAACGCCAGACCAGTCTCAGATTCAAATCACACAGGCAACAACGTCGAGCAGTGATGCCAAGTTAGGCTCGTCGGTTCCAGACGTTGTCCTTTTCAAACCCGAGGGCGAGTCACCATGGTGGAATTCGTTGGGAGATGAGATTGAAGTAACCTTGCCGCGAGCAATCGATGAGTCCCATCCCGTGATTCGTCATCTTGATATCGCATCGATCGATTTTGTGGGAGCTCGTCGCATTGAAGCGCCAGCGGGAGCTGAAATCTGGGTTGCTGCTGAAGATGATACGCCGTTGATTTACCGAACGGCACGGGCAGGACAAAACGTCATTGTCGTGAACATGGACCCACTGGTTTCCAATTTCTACTTTTCCTCCTGGTTCCCCGTATTGATTTACAGCTCCGCAACGCACCTTGCAGGTCGTTCCGAATCCCTGAGTTCCAGCTATCCTTCGGGTCAAATCGCGACCATCCCCGGAGTGGAGCCAGGGAATCAATCGAGGACGACCATCGTCAAACCGAATGGCGAAGAATTCGAGACTTCGGCGTCCTTGTTGGGTCCATTGGATCAGCTGGGACACTATCAACTTGCCAATCGCGCCGGCCAGTGGCCAACGGCATGTAGTTTACTTTCGCCGACAGAAACTGCGATCGACAACCCGCAGCTCGAGGATACCAGCCAGCCGGTCAATCGAGGGTACTCGCCGACCAATTGGCTGACGTTGATCGCGCTGATGGTCATTTTGGTTGAGTCAATTCTTTATCAACGACGAAAGGTCGGGTGATCATGGAGTTGATTTCATTGCAGCCATTGTGGTGGTTGCTGGCGATTGTGGTCCTGTTCCTGGGGTGGCAATTCAGTTTGGTTGACAACGAGTTGTGGAAGCGTGCAACCTCGTTTGTTCTTCGCGTCGTCGCGGTGATTCTGTTAATCCTGGCGCTTTGCCGTCCATTTTCATTTTCGACCAGCGACGATTTACACGTGATCTTTCTGGTGGATGTTTCCCAGTCGATTGAACTCAGTGAAGCGTTACAAGCGACCGAAGAGATAGAAGCAGCATTGGAACAGCTTCGTCGCAACGACTCGTACTCGATTTATGCCTTTGGCAGTGAATCGCGTGCCTTTGATTCGCCCCAAGCACTTGGCGATTGGGTTCGGTCCTGGGACGAAGCCGGGGCGGACGACCGATTTCGAAATGCGACGGAGATTTCAAACACGCTGTTGAAAACTCGAATGCAATTTCCTGCAGGCAAAGTTAAACGGATGGTTGTCTTTAGTGACGGACAGGATACGGATGGCTTTTTGCCAAAATCGATTCGACAGCTGACACAGGAAGACGTCGAACTGAGTTTTCGCAGAATTAAATCACTGACAAAAGCTGAAGCGGCTGTTGTCGGTTTGGAGCCTTCAACGCCTAAAGCATTCATTGGCGAAGTGGTTCGCATGGCGGTCGACGTATCCAGTAACCAACCGATCGACGGTAACTTGCGATTGGTACACCGAGGAGTTGTCGTTCAGGAACAAACGGTGAAGCTTTCGGGTGATCGGGTCGATCAGTTCTTTTTCGATGTTGAAATGAACACTCCAGGCAACAGCAAGTGGACCGCTGAGCTGGCCGTTAAGGACGACTATTTTCCAATCAACAACCAGCGTACTGGCACCGTGACCGTTCGTGGAAAGCCCAGGATTCTGATCCTGCATGAAGATGAAAAAGAGATGCGGGCGTTTGCGCGAGCGTTGGAAAAACAGGACGTCATGGTGGAAGTACGTGGCCAGTTTGGCATGCCCGATTCGCTGAAGGGTTTGATTGCTTTTGACGCGATCGTGCTCTCTGATTTTCCAGCCACTGCGATGACACCACGTCAGATGGAGATGCTCAAGCGCTACGTCAAAGACTTTGGCGGCGGATTGGCGATGTTTGGTTCGGAGAACAGCTTTGGGCTGGGAGGCTATCATCGTACGCCGGTGGAAGAAGTCATGCCGTTGATTTCTCGTTTTGAAAAAGAGAAAGAGAAGCCTTCATTGGCGATGGTGTTGGTGATTGACAAATCAGGATCGATGTCAGGTTTGCCCATGGCGTTGGCGCGTCAGGCTTCCAAGGCTGCGGTTGAATTACTGGGGCCGACGGATTCGATTGGTGTGGTTGGCTTCGACGATCAACCGCTGTTGGTCAGCGAAATGCGAAGTGCAACCCAGTCGGATGCAACTTGCAGCGATATCGATACCGTCGACGCAGGTGGCGGGACCAACATGTATCCCGCGATGGTAGTTGCCAAAGAGATGCTGGAAAACGCTCCAGCGAAAATCCGACACATGATTTGTCTTAGCGATGGCCACACGCAACAAGCGGACCATTTGACTCTGACGCAAGCGATGACAGACAGCGGGATTACGGTTTCGACCGTCGCGTTGGGTGACGCTGATCGACAGTTGTTGGCCTCCATCTCGGAGGTCGGACGCGGCCGATATTACGAGACACAGGACCCTGCCAACGTTCCCCAGATTTTTACCAAAGAAACGATGCAGGCGTCCAAGTCGGCGATCAAAGAAGATCTTTTTGGGACCGTGCAAACGGGTGACCATGTCGCCTTGGCCGGTTTCAACCAAAGCGACCTGCCCTTTACGCTGGGGTATGTGATGACACAGGCCAAACCGACCGCGCAAGTTTTATTGGTTGCTGAGACTGGCGACCCACTGTTGGCGGTGTCGCGATTCGGATTGGGAACCGGGTTTGCCTTTACCAGTGATGTGACTGAAAAATGGGGTGGAGAATGGCTCGCTTGGGGCGACTGCGGAAAGTTTTGGGGTCAGATTTTCCGATCGATGGTCCGCAAATCGGACGGAGAAGGTATCCAGATCGAACAACATGTCGTGCGTGACCAATGGCAGCTGGACATCAAACGATTTGATTTAGCGGGTAATCTGCAATCGAAAGTTGATTGGGAATTGGCAGCCGTTGATCGAGAAGGTCGACTGACCCAATACGAAGTCGCAGAAGTCGGGCTGGGACGTTATCAAGCGACGATCCCAGTCGATAGCGCGACAAATTTGACAGTCAGGTTACGGGACAAAGACAGCAACAAACTGAAAGTGTTGCACTACGATCGGCCGTATCCCGTTGAATACCTGCTGTCTAATCAACTGCCAGAGGAGATTGAAAAGCTTCCGAGTGCCGACTTGGATCAGCTGACGGCAGACCTCAAACGTCAGCCTTCACGTCAATCGATCGTGCACTGGTTTTACATCGCTGCACTTGCTTGTCTTTTGGTGAGCACGTTGCTGCGTAGGGTATAACGACAGGCTGCAATTGATCTGACGCCGATCGTTCGAAACGTCAACTGGTTTGAGCGGCCTGTTTTGCAAACACTTGTCGTAGCACCGTAATGCCAACCGGCACCAACAATGCCATCCCCGCGGCCAGCACCAGTCCGCTGGACAAAGTTAAATCAAATCGTGACCGTCCGGCGGCCGTTTGCATGATGCTGAACAACAGCAATAACGCCATCGATCCGATGACCCAGGCGACAGCGGATCGTCGAGTGGAATCTTCAAAACCAAACCGCCAGAGAATCCAGCAAAGCAGCGGTAGAAACTGAATCGAGTGAATCGTGACTCCATGAGGAAACTTTGCAACACCTGCATTCCCAACCAAGCCAGGGTCATTTCCTGCTGCCATTTGTCGGCCGCCAAACCAAAGCATCCAGAAACCGATCAAGCATGAAACCGAAAGAAAGTTCATGCCCCAACGGACCGCCAGTCGGATATCTGGTGTGGCGTCAAACGATCGCCAGCTACGACGCGTTAAATCGAAAATTGCCAGCGCCGCCAGTGTGACAAAAACGGTGATGATCAAGTCAAACGTCTGATCGAGCAAGGTTTCATGATTGAAATGCGAGGCAACTCCGCGCCATTGCTGAACTGTTATTAGAGCAACTTCAAAAACCAACCCAAAACTGATTGTCGGAATGAGCCATCCATCGTATCGAGCTGGTTTTAGCCGCGGCCAAATCCAGGCCATCGATAGCATTGTCATTCCAGTCGAAAGACCAAATAGGATCGGCTTGCGCCACGAGACGGGGCCTTCCCATGAACCATCTTGAGTCGCATAAATGATCAAGTGGACTAAACCAGAACCGATCAGAAGCCATCCGCCCCACTCCATCCAGCGGGTCGACGCCGCGACTTCCTGCCTTGGGATTGGCAAATGATTCAATGTTTGAGTGCCGGTGTCATCCATCTAGGAACAACCGTGAGTTCGGCCATTGATTCACGTTCCCGTTGTTTTAGAAGCTCAATAGACGGCACTGAAACCGCATGTTATTCCTTCTTGGTCCAGTGCTGGCGTTTCAGGATCCACTGCCGATTGAATTGCCACAAATAAAATGCCAAAAACCCACACGCACTGCCGATGCCGGCACCCATGATGAGATAGTGCGTGTAAGCGTAATTGTTGTTCTCGGGGATGCTGATCGAAACCATCAACCAGATCACGTAGATGCACAACAGGCAAGCTGGAAAAGTCAACTCGATACATCGTCTTAATCGCGAGCTTTTAACTTGCAGGGTCGATACGCTTGAGGCTGCCAACACCAAGGCCAAAAGAGGTAGTCCCTGAAACAAATTTTGACGCGCGTAAACGTTAAACAAGCTCAATCGAAACATCTGCATGGACACCATGACAATCGCAAGTCCGGACAAGGCGAAAAACGATCGCAATGTCGCTGGCTTAGTGCCCAGAGTCGAATTCGGGAGCAGCAGCAATGCGCCAATCGAATAGAGACAGAACAGCTCAGTCTGTTTCCCATCGCGGACCTGAGCTACGGAAGCTGCAACCAACACGCACCAAACGGTGAACAGGAAAAGATCCGCAATTTTGAACTTCACGGTACACGTTCAGTTGTTTAAGAAAAGATTTACTTCTTCGGTTTGCCGCCGCGTTTAACAGTAGATCGTTTGACTTCAGTTACGATCCCCTCGTAGATCGACTCCCATTTGGCTCGCAGTTTGGCCGCAATTTCTGGTTGTTCGTCGATGAGATTGTTGGTTTCGCTTCGGTCAACGCCAAGGTTATACAACTCCCATTTTGGTTGACCTGGTTTTGTCGATTCGCGGTCAAGTTTGGCCGAAACCAATTTCCAGTCGCCCACTCGAACGGCAAGATTGTCTTCGTGCATCCACCAGATCGCATCGCGCTTGATTGTGACATCGGCGTTAAACGCTGGAGCCAACGAATGACCGGGTGCTTTGGGCAGCGCTTGTCCATCAAATGAATCCGGTCGGTCAATCTCCGTCACATCAAGGATGGTTGGCAAGATATCGACAACGTGTCCTGGCGTGTTGCGGATCTCGCCACTGGCTTTGATCCCTTTGGGCCAATGCACCACCAGCGGCGTGGAGATGCCACCCTCGTGGACCCAGGTTTTATGCCGTCGAAACGGAGTATTGCATGCGGACGAGAAGCCAGGGCCGAGGCAAAGATAGGACTTTTCACTGCCTGGTAGTGCCTTCGGGTCATGGCCTCCATTGCGAACCATGATCTCTGCGCTGGCGCCATTGTCGGACGCAAAAAAGATCAGCGTGTTTTCGAACGCGTCCATTGATTTGAGTTGATCAATAATTCGACCGACTTCGACGTCGATGCAGTCGATCATGGCTGCGTGAATGGCCATTTTGTTGGCTTGAAAACGTTTTTGCTCGTCAGTCAGTGTGTTCCAACTGACGGGACGATTGACTTCGCCGGGTCCCAGTTTTTTCAGCGCATCAGGAAAATGATAGGGAGGTCCGACATCGGGTTCGAGATCAGACAACGGCGCCGAGTGGAGTCCCATTGACCGTTGTTTGGCGTATCGCTCGGTTCGCAGTTGTTCCCAGCCGTCAAGGTATCGGTCGCGATATTTGTCGATCTTTGATTGAGGTGCATGCAATGGAAAGTGCGGAGCGATAAACGCAACGTAGTGAAAGAACGGTCGGTCAGCGAACTTTTCTGCGTGTTCCTTCAAGCAATCAATCGCGTGGTCGGCGGTACTGGTCGTCGCGTAGAAATCTGATTCGTCTTCCTTGGGGACGACCTTTTGATCGTCGATTTGATTCCCTTTTTCGGTAAAAAAGTTGCCTTGGTTTTGACGTCGATAGGAACGTTCGAAACCTGCATCGAGGCATTTGCCATCGATATGCCATTTGCCACTGTGATAGCTGCGATAGTTGTGTGGCTTCAGGTAGTCGGGAATGAGCTTGGCCCATTGGGGTCGTTTGCCTCGATTACCGCCACCCCCTCCGAGTCCTGGTAACTTGTCGCGGCCGATCATCTGCGCGTAGTACCCGCTCATCAACGCCCCGCGAGTCGGCCAACAACGACCGGTGTTGTAGAACTGACTGAATCGAATTCCGTTGGCGGCAAGCGAGTCGAGGTTTGGCGTATCGATTTCGCTTCCATAGCAACCCAGATCAGAGTAGCCGGAGTCGTCAATCAAAATGAAGATGACATTTGGCTTTTTCGGATCCTCAACTCCATCGCTGGTGTTGCAAAAAGCCAAGGCCCAAACCATCAATACGACGCAACACCAACAACGATTCATCAACTCACCCATCTCGATAGGACTGCTCAAGTTTTGCTTATGCCATTGAATTGTAACCGAAACCGAAAGCGAATTGCTGATCGGATTTTCACGATGTGAACACGCTATTTATCCGACCATTCTGACAGAAATTCCAGGTACTGTTCCCAATGGGTGGTCTGGGCTGGCGTGACCTCAGTTATCGTTGGGTCCATTAGTTTGGAAGTTTCAAAAGCGTCCAGTTGTTGCTCGGTCGAGAGTCGAACCTCATTCATGCCTTCACCGATGGTGCCGCCACCCATCGCTTGAATCCAAATTCTGAGTAATTCCGTCGATCGCAATTGGTCTAGACGATGAATTTGTGACGTTGAGTCCAGTGAGCACGCAGCCACGAAATTTGATTTGCCATTTGAAAAAACAAGTCGCAGACACTCATCCAGTGAAGGCCAATTGGGCGAAACGGGAGCGCCATTTTCCGCATCCAACAAGAACAATACGCCAGTCGGTCGGCCGTTTTCGAGATCGGGTTGCCATCGACCACCACTGATGGCAACCAGCGAGCCATCCAGACTGAACTCGCAATCGGTCAGCCGATAACTTGGTAGTTGATGCCTCCATACTTCCTCATAATTGCCATCAACCAAACGGTACATGATCGTCATTCCATCGCCATTGGTCGACAACAGTCGATCAGCATCACGGTCGACTGCGATCGCGTAAACGTCGGCCCGTTGATAAATCTGTTGAAGCGGATTGTCGGCATCATCCATGGACCAAACCGTCAATGAATTGACACCGCCACTGGTAATGATCCGTTTCGCGGCCGAATCGATATGAACGTCTTCAGCGAACTGGTCATGTTGGAAGGTCTTCAGCGATTGGCCCGTCGCATCAAACAATCGAACATTTCCGGAAGTGGAGCTGGCGACATAATAGTCACCGTCATCGGAGTACTTGACGAACAAAACCTGTTTTGAGTCTTGTGACGAACTGATCGACTCAGTTTGATCCAGATCCCATTGAAGAATTCCTCCCTCAAAATCGCCCGTCACCAAGGACGTTTTCCGGTTGCTGGCGACCGACAACAACGGAGCTTCAACGTTGCGAGCGGGTTGTTGTTGGGCTCCCGAGAACCCGTCCCAGATCCCAAGTGTTTGATCGACTGAAACGGTTGCGACCAGCGCGGCTGATTTAAGGAAACAGCAATCGAGTACGTCGTGCTGATGTTGAATGGTTGTGCCAAGTTGTTTGCCGGTTCGAGAGTCCCAGATCCTTGCTGTATCGTCGCGACCACAAGTCAAAAGTCTTAAACCATCGTCGCTGACTCTGATTCTCAGGACTTCCTCACCTGTTTCATGTTGTAACAGTGGTAGTTCCGGGGCAACTCCAGCAAGATCCCATTGTTTGACCAATCCATCTGTTCCACCGGTAACCAACTGTCGACCATTCGGATGCAGATCACAATAAGCCAGCGTTTGTCCTTGAGGCAGACTGTTGACCAACGTGATTCCTTGAGGGAAGGCGCGAAGTTGAACGGAACCATCATTGAGACCAAGTGCAATCAATCGTTGCGAATCATCAATCGTTGCATTTCCAATGGTCCCATTCACGCGAATCGGCGCGGTCGAGTCTGAACCGTCACTCCAACCATAAAACTGAATCTGATCATCGGTCGCGATAACCAAGTCATTGCTGGCTGGACTTCTCAGAACAAAACGGGGCGTGGTCGCCAGCTGTTTTTCCCAGAGCAAGTCTCCGTCTGGTACAGACCACACACGAGTTGGGCTTTCGATGCCGAGACTGACAAATTTGGAACTGTCCGGATCAAATGCAAGATCGCGTATACGATATTGTTGGTCAAACGATATGAGTTCCGCGCCCGTTTCCAGATTCCACAACTTGACTTCGTTTATCGCCGCGACTTCACTGACCGAGGCGGTCGCCAAGAACTTTCCGTCGTTTGAGATGCGAACGATGTAGACTTCCTGTTCAGCAACTTTCAGTCGTCGAATGAGCGTCCCGTCAGTTGCCCAGATAGAGACGCTGCCATCTGCAGATGCAACGGCAATCTGTTCGTCAGCGGGACCAAACACGGCGTCCCGCACTTCCCCATCGTGTGCCAACCGAGCCAACCGTCGTCCGTTTCTGGCGTCCCACAACAACACGTCCTTGGCGGCGCTGGTTAGAAGTCGATCACCGGCTCCAGCAAACTCGATCACTTGGACCCGATCGGCATGGGCGAGTTGTTGATCGTTTTCCGAAACTAAATTTCGAACTCGGACGACGTTTGAATTGTTGAGCGAGTAACAGAGGTCACCGGTTGCGTTGTAGCCAATCCGCCGAACGGGTCCGTCGTTGCTCCACATGTCGGTCAAAATGGGGAGTCGTTGGGTCAACAGATTCAATCGGAGATTGTTGATTCGTGACTTGTCTGGATCATTCTGCGCGAGTTGATCAAACCAGGTCAACGATTGCAGCCGCTTTGATTGCGCCAACAGATTCTTGCCGTTGGTCAGAAAGATCTGGTTCAGGCGATTCCGATTAATCTCGTAAAGATTGGCGATTCTTCGCGCGTTTGAATTCTCTCGGAAAGCCCAAATGCCGCTGGCGATGGCAACGCCTAACAACAAAATGGCGATCGCCGTGACCAACCAGGCGACTTGGGGCTTTCGTTGATACCACTTTGCCAATCGACGCAGGGGACTGACAGGGCGCGCTTTGATCGGTTCATTGTTCAGCCATCGTCTGAGGTCGTCGGCGAGTTCTTGCGCCGAATCATATCGCTTGGCAACTTCCTTATCCATCGCTTTGGCGACAATCGTATCCAGCTCTCTTGGTACCAAGTCATTGAGCGTTCGAATCGGCTTGGGGTCCTCATTGAGGAGCTGGTGTAAAAGCATTCGTCGGCTACCTCGAAACGGTAGCTCCCCCGACAGCATCTGGTACATGACCACGCCAAGGCTATAAACGTCGGTTCGCTGATCGACTTTGTTGTTTTCGCCCCGGGCTTGTTCAGGCGACATGTAAGCGGGCGTGCCGAGAACTTCACCGTGAATGGTGATCGTAATCTCCGCTTGTTCGTCTTTCGCCAGCCCGAAGTCAGCGATCATTGGCGTTTGATCTTGATCCAGCAAAATGTTGCTGGGTTTGATATCACGGTGAATCACATGTTGCTGGTGGGCGTAGTGAATTGCTTCGGCTGTCGTAATCATCATTTTGGCAGCCTCGCGCGGTTCGATGCGACGGTGCCCGACGAGATCACCGAGCGTCATGCCATCAACGAACTCGGTAACGATAACCGGCAGGGACGACTCGTCCAAGATCTCGTAGACTTGAACGATGTTTGCATGCCGAAGTTTGGCCGCATGTTTAGCTTCGCGAATAAATCGAGATCGATGATGGACGTCATTGAAGGAATCGACGCGCGGAACCTTAAGCGCAACATGTCGATTCAGAACGGTATCTTTTGCTCGGTACACATTTCCAAATCCACCAGCTCCGACGAGTGCAAGAATATTGAAACGACCAATCTTTTTATTGATTGGGCTCCGAAAACTTCTGGTTCGCTTTGAGTCGACCGCAATTGAGCTGCCGCATCCGCTACAGGTGACTTCGTCTTCGTCAATTTGTTCGACAACTCGGATCACGATGCCGCATTGCGGGCAGTCGACATCGATCACTCGTTCTTTTTGAAGATCTCCAAAACTGAAGTCGCCGCTGTCAACTTCTTCTTTGGAACCCTGGTCAACCCGTGTGTTCAAAATCTCTTTGGGGACTTCATCCTTGGCGGTGTAAAGCTGTTGGATCACTTCCAATTGCGATCGTAGATTCGGATGCCCTGGATGTTCTTTAAGAAAGGCGTCCAGATCAGCGGAGCCAGTAAACAGCTGGCTGATAAACAACTCCGTTAGTCGGACGACTTCATCGTCGTCTTGACCGTTGGGGTCTGCATCAGGATCGATCTCGTTTGGTTCGTCAACCATAGTGCCAGTTTATCAAATTCAATTGATGGAATCTGAACGATCTCCGGTTTTGCGTCAGGCGATGCCTGACAACGAGAATCATGAGCTAACTCTGATGGCGACCGTCAATCGCACCGGCGATCATGCATGGCGCGAAACAAACACTAGTCAGAATTAACTATTCAGACGGGACGAAAAGTTTACTTGCATGAAACTAGACAGCATGCTGACGATCGCGCGGCGGGCGTTGGCGGTGAAAAAGAGAAAGCTATTTGATGGGACCGATTTCGGAACCGAGCTTGGCCAAAATTAAATGGTGCCGACGGCGGAGTTTCGTATAGTCCATTCCCAAGACGGAGGCGATCGTCTTCAGCGACAGTCCTTCCCAGATAAACATTTTGATGATTTGTCGATCGAGCGGATCTTCAAGGTTCTCGACTGCTGCGACAACTTTATGATTTTGCTCCTCTTTCATCACAATGGAGCTGGGCGTCGATTGTTCGTTATCGACCATCGGACCAATTTCCCGATGTATTTCGGCGTCTTTGGGTTTGCGTTTTTGGGCATGAATCGATTCGAGCGTGCTTAGAAATGCACGACGAACGGTCGTTCGCAACCATACATAAAAGCAAGCGGCCATTTCTTGGTCCGAATCCGCACCGCGAAATTTTCCCAAACCTTTGAAGACCTTCAACCAGGCATCTTGGATTAGATCCCGCTGACTCAAGTGTGACGGATCTTCAATGTCATCGGCCCATTTGGCAAGAACCTCGCGGTACTTTGCGAACAACCGCATCCAGGCTTCTTGATCACCTTTTACGGCGAGCCGAATATCATTTACCAATCCATGGTCATAATCTGACGTGCTCGATTCCGCTTCCGTCATTCCGAATGCCCGATCATTGTTGACACTAGTTCTCATCCCGAGAAACATTTTCATTGGTGGTTCGATTCGAAGTCAATCTAAAACTGCTCAAATTACGCGGTTGTCGATTGATTTTCGATCGTTCGTGTCAAAACCGGAGAATTGGAGGAGGATCTATCTTTGAGATCGCTTCTTTTTTGAACGACCAACACCCGTTCGTCCTCGCATGTTGAGCCACCAGAATGCCGGGTTGAAGGAATCGAATCGCCAGAGTCGTTGGGCACCGCAACATTGGCAATTGTATGGTCCAATCACGTAGATCAGTCCAAACGTCAGGCCGACCAGAAACGAAAAGACGAACCGGTTTCCTTCCGAGATGAAATGGCCTTCCTGTCGATTACACTCAAAGCAGAACATGCGTTTGCGTTTGCGCGATGCACGATCCTCTTCCTCAGCGGCTTGTTGTTCTTTCGAAATGTAGTTCTTGGCGATAAATCGTTCGTCGACTTCGTCGCCGTCGATCTCTTCGATGAATGCGTCGTCGGTGGTAGGTTGTTTCAAGGCTACATCCTGACGTAGCACATTTTGGGCGGTAAAGTTACTCACGTCACTTAAAGATTAGATGAAATTAGCGGCAATGATTTCAACGATAAGGTGGCTATATGATAACTACCCCCGAAACAGGTTCCAATATAGATAGGTTAGCCAAGCAACATTGAATTTGGAATTGCTTGGAAAGCCTGATGAATTACGCGGAAAACAGGATCAAATTATGCCGGTAATGCGAAATGACCGGATCAGACAATTGGTCCATCCGCCCCTCCAACGTGGTTTTTTCCGTGCATGGGACCGCCAAAAACAACACGGGACGTTGACTGATTCCTAGGCTTCGTCCTTGCGGATGCCGTATTTTTTGATTTTGCGATCCAGCGTTGAACGCTCGATTCCCAAGATGGAAGCTGCTTTGCTTTTGTTCCAGGACATCGCACGCAGAGTCGCATCAATGTGTTGTTGTTCAATCATCTCCAGCGACAACGGTTCGTATTCTTGAACAATGGTTCCTACGTCGAATTGGGATTCGCTGGCGGTCGTCAAGTTGGTCAATAGTATTTCATCGAGTTGAATGATTTCTTCACGAGACAAGACGACGGCACGTTCGATGACGTTCTTGAGTTCGCGCACGTTACCTGGCCAACGATACCGCTTAAGTTGGTGTTGAGCTTGAGGTGAGAATCCATGAATGCGCCTTCCCGTTTCGGTGTTGTATTTTTGTAAAAAATACTCAGCCAATTCCAGGATGTCTTCGGTTCGATGACGCAGTGGTGGAACGTCGATCTGGACAACATGCAATCGAAAGAAAAGGTCCTTGCGAAAGGTCCCTGCGCGGACGGCGTCTTCGAGGTTCCGGTTGGTCGCGGCGATCACGCGAACGTTGACTTTGATCGCTTTGCTTCCGCCGACGCGTTCAAATGGATGACCTTCAAGCACACGCAAAAACTTGGCTTGAATCGATGAGCTCATTTCACCGATTTCATCCAACATTAAAGTCCCTTTGTCGGCCGCCTCGAACTTACCCGCCTTGCGATCCGTTGCCCCGGTAAATGCACCTTTTTCGTGTCCGAACAATTCGCTTTCGAGCAAAGACTCAGAAAGGGCTGCACAATTGAGGCAAACGAAAGGTCCGTTTTTCCGATCACTCGAAAAGTGTACGGCACGCGCGACGAGCTCTTTTCCAACACCACTTTCACCTCGGATCAGCACCGTCGTTTTGTTGGGCGCAACGTTGGCGACTTGTTCATGCACACGAAAGATTGCGGGGCTGGCACCGACGATTTCACTTTCGACGCCCAGTTGATTTCGAAGCTGGTCGATCTGGGAGCGAGTCTTGGAAAGATCTTCGACGAGCTTTTGTTCCCGGTAGCGAGTTCTTAGGGCCATGCCAACGGTTTCGGCCACCGCGAGCGTGAACTCGAGGTCGATCGGTTTCAGTCCCTCTTTTGAGTTGGTGGAATAAAGGTGAACAATGCCGATTGTTCGGGCCTTCATTCGAATGGGTGCAGCGATGACGCTGGTCGCGTGAATACGTCCCGACTCATCACGCACACCCAATGCGCTGTCGTCTTGAACGTCGCGTGCTAGTACCGCTTCGCTTTTTCGGAGGACGGTTTGAGCGAGGAATTTCGAGACGCGGTGGTACTCTGGGCGGGTATCGCAGCGCCAAGCGAGGATGTCCAGTTTTTCAGGGTCATCGGTTGTTCGACGGGTGTTCGGTTTCATCAATACACCGCCTGCGTCCGCTTTGGTGATTTCAAACAGGCAGTCGAGCGCCATACGTGCGATGGCCCTCGGAGTCGTTTCATTAGCCAGATCAAACGCGAGGCGACACAAGCGTGATGCATTGCGTGAAGCGACGTTTTCTTCGACCGGTTCACCTTCGGGGTCGTCGTCGTCGACGGAGGCTTCACCGTGTAACAGCCGCGTTTTTTGTTTGCGGTGAGTGATGTGCGTTGGCTCGGCAATCGGGATTTCGGTCAACGTCGCTTGATCATCTTCATCAATCTCAAGCCCGGTGATCGTTTCGGCACCGATTTCGACCCGCGAAAATACTTTGCGATCATAAGCGGATGAAAGGTCGGTCACGAATGCCATTTGCGTGCCGGCGATCCAGATGACATCGCCCGGTTTGAGTCGATGGTCCCCGAGCACTCGGTCGTTTCCAATGGCGGTTCCGTTGCGGCTGTTGAGATCACGGACCGTCCAATGGCCTTCGCTGAGAAAGATCTCCGCATGTTGGCGGCTGGCCTGATCCTCTTTGATGACGATCTGATTGGTCGGCGATCGTCCGATCGTAACGGTTCTGCCGGGCATCAAGCGGAAAACGTCAGACCACTTTTTGCCATCACGGATGACAAGGTAAGCGAATTGCTGAGCGGGTTTTCGAGTGGTCTGGTTGCCCATTTTCAAAAGTGTCTTCCCGTTTAACGGATTTCACACCAAAAAGACGCTATCGGTATTTTGCGAGTGAAATATAGTGGCCTATGTTTGCTAAATTCGGATCAACCAACGTGTCCCAAATGTCACAACCGCATGAGTTCAGGCGGATTTTGTCAAAAGTGGCTCATTTTGACTTCGATTATGACCTCGAAGTGCCAAAAGGGGCCACACTGACCCATTCCAGCAATCTCGGTTGAATCGAAGTGGGAAGTGTTTGGGAGACAAGAAACGGTGAAAATGCCGGTTTTTCTTGCGATTCCCAGTATCTGTGGTTAGTCTGAAGATTGCATCATTATTCCCAGTTTACCGGTTTTCGTCTTACATTTTCCAGTGATTCTGACTCCCGAGTGCAATCGGTATCAGAAAATTCACTCGTTGGGCGATAGAATAATAAACCAAGGGGCAAGGCCTTTTACCAGGAGCTCAATCATGTCGGCAAGAATTGCCAAACCAATCGTTTTCGCTTTCTGCATGGCCATCATGATGTTGCCAGCAACGTTGTTCGCCCAGTTTGGCGGCAACAATAACGGAAACAACAACAACAACGGATTCAACAACAACAACAATGTCGGTGGTGTCAAAATCGATGCCAACGGAGTGTTGTCCTCAGCGACTGATTCGCTGGATCCGGATGTCCGCAGGGCAATGCAGGCCGCATTGACCAAAACTTCGAGTGACCTCGGTGACGCGACCAACATGCGTATGGTCTCCTTCAAAGGACTCGAAGCGGCAATCGTCAAAGCCAACCAGTCAGGTGAAGCACTTCCAATCGATGTTCTGTTCCTCGCGGGACTGCAACGTATTGAATACGTGATTGCCTCACCTGAAACCGGCGACATCATTATTGCCGGACCCGCAGAGGGTCTCAAAGTGACTGCCGACGGCGATGTCGTGGGTGAGCAAAGCGGTCGTCCTGCTCTGAGACTCGAAGACCTGATCGTCGCGATCAACTCTGTTGATAACGCTCGAACCGGCAACGGCGTCTCGGTTTCGATCAATCCAACCGAGCAAGGCATCAAAAACCTGCGAAAAGTCAGCCGAAGTGTTCGTCAATTCCACCCATCGATGCAAGCAACGTTTGCTCAGGCCATGGGCGATCAAGACATCACGCTGACTGGAGTTCCAACCGACAGCCGATTCTCGCACATTCTTGTTGCCGCTGATTACAAGATGAAGCGATTGTCGATGGGCTTTGATGCCGCACCGATTAAAAACTTCCCTAGCTTGCTTGAGATGGGCCAAAAAGCGAACGCGACTCGAATGAACGCTTCGCCGCGTTTCTGGATGGAATGCGATTATCAGCCGTTAGCGAAATCGGACGATAACCTGGTTTGGCAGATTCGCGGTAGCGGTGTTAAAACGCTGACCGAAGAAGATCGCTACGACGCTGACGGTAAAGCGAAGGGGACTGGCAAACAAAATCGGTTGGCCAAGAAATGGGCCGACATGATGACCGAACGTTACGGCGAGTTGGCTGCTGCTGACCCCGTTTTTCAGGACCTGAAAAACCTGATGGACCTGTCAGTTGCCGCCGCGATCATTCGCAAATACGACATGGCCAGCCAAGTCGGCCTGGAGATGCCAACGTTGAAAGGCGAAACGAAGAACGTCTCTTTGGTCGCTGGGCCTGCTCCAAAAACCGTTCCAACTCAGTGCTCATTTGTTAAAGTAAGCAACTCATGGTTGGTCTCAACCTCTGGTGGCGTTCAACTGGACTCTTGGGGAGCCATTGAAAACCCTGAAGTCGACGGCGAGTTGGCAAAGCTTGCCGCAGTCCAAGCACCTGCCAACGATCGTTGGTACTGGAACGCCAAATAGGGGTTCAAACGACAAGTTCAATTCCGACGCGTCAATTTGAACGGTTGTAAACAAACAATAAAAAGCTCGACGGCGATTGCTGTCGAGCTTTTTTCGTTGGACTTGCAATCTTTCCTTCGCCTGCCCTTTCCTTCACCTGCGGTCGTCGGTTGTGGCAAAGTTAGGGTGTCTTAGGAACATTGACGTAGCTAACGAGCGTCCGCGTGAATGCCGGGATCGGCGCCGAGGGCAGTTTGCGTGTCTTCGCGGTACCCGATTTTGACTTGGACTTAACGGCCCCAACAGTGCCATTGAAATACTTGGCGGTATGCAGATTGGCGAATCGGGACACGACGACGTAAAAGCCAGGGCGATTAACTGTCACACCTCCCAGATAAATGTTAGGTTGCGTCAAGCAATGTTGTTGCAGCAAGCCAAACACTCGTTCAGGGCGCAATGCGGTGCGGAAACGGGTCTTATCATTGAGCATCCAATCAGGAATATTGGATGGCATGACTTCGACGGAAACCGGTTCATAATCGACCAATTGACGCGATCCTCGCAAGACACTGGCGATGAGATTGACTCTGGTACCGATCACTTCCTGTTGAATCTTGACGACCAAATTCGGGTTCTTGTTGAACCAATAAAGCCGAAACAAAACCGACTCAGCTTTTAGGTCGACCTTCTTGATCTTCAGTTTCCAAACTCCCGGTTTTGGCTTTTCAACGCGGTATCCAGAAAACCTCTGTGAGAATTCTTCGAAACCATCTACGGGATTGGTGACGCCTGCCCCCAGGACGCGAACTCCGTCAGGATCGACCAACTCCAACGTGCAAGCGGAGTTGGACGCATGTCCAAATCGAGCTTCCAGAACACCAGGTTCAACGTAGATGTTTTCCTGAAACTGATCTTCGGTGACGAACATTGGTCCGCCAATCGGATCACGTACATTTCGACCGCCGTTGATATACGGAAACGTTCGGCTCCCCCAAACGTTGACTTGCTGGTACCCGCGATCGAATCGAAATGCGAGTTCCATCAATTGTGCGAGAAGACGAAACGCGTAATTGTCATCATCCGTCTTGCCTTGGATTGCGTGGATTTTTCCGTTGGTCGCTTCGGTAAGATCGGTGAAGGGCGAAGCGTCACCCATCGCCAGACTGTCAGCGTGAACTTGTTTGAGCACTCCAGCAGTTGCTCCGGGATCATGAGAGGGTGGATAAGCCTGCGATTTGTCACCGGTAAGCCAGACCAGCGAACGGTTGGTCGCTGCCAGTCCTCGTGCCTCAAGCTCGCTTGCCAACACGTTGATCAGATGGGCGATGTCCGTTTTGCCGCCAGGTTTAAGTTCGATCGATCGGAGTGCCTTTTCGAGGGCGTCTTCATTGATCATTTGCGTCGGGAGCAGGACCTTGCCGTCGTTGGCGACGATCCCCAGTGAACCACCCGCGAGCCGTTTCATATTGATCCAGAATTCAGCGCCAAGGTGCTGGCCCAATTTGACCTGGGGCGTCAGGTTGTCGGCAAACTGGTCGAGGACCAACACGTCTGTGCGATCTTTGGACCAGGCGATCCACTGGATTGGCTGGTGACCGCTGTGATCTGGTTCGTCGCCCCACTTGCGTTTGGGTTGTGGAACTGTGAACGATGGATATCGCCTCAAGATCGTATCCCAACATGAATCGGCATGCATGCAGTGCTGTTGCGTCATCGGCCGTTTGGTGTGCTGGTGAAACCCCGGTTTGCCTTCCATTGAGTGACAGTATTCGCTGACCGGTTCGATGGTGTACTGCATCAAGCAGGACTGGTCTTCCGGTTTATCGGTACAGGTGCCAAGCACACCAAGATCGTATTCATCGCCAAGGTTGAACTTGAAGTGCGAAAACTCATGCAACACAACTCGTGGTTGGCCAATGTGTCGGGGATGAGAAAGACTGACTTCGGACGCATACGCGGTGCCGGCAGCGGAATCGCTTTCTTCGATCAGAATCTGATCACGGTCACTCACGGGTTGATCGATTCGATAGGTGATGGTCCCAAACTGAAGCTGGGCATTGGTCGCGTGGTAAAGATAGAGCGACGTGTCTTCAAACGTCTTTTTCCATTGAAGCAATTCGTCTGGAGTAGGGGTGAAATCAAAGAACAGGACTTGCGTATCAATTTTGATCGACATTGCTTCGCTCCGAGTGGTGGCATGGTTCACGAAAAAACGGTGCCAGCCTTTTTAATCGGGCAGCACCGTTTTGGAAAAGCTCTTCGGGTAACGTCAACAGGTTGGGCACTCATCAAAATGCAAATCAGTGGCGTCGATGCCGCGAGCCGGCCTTACCCGAAGAAATACAATATGAAGACAGCCAAGTGACAATCGGCTGTTCTTCATTAACATCGTTATCCACCACCACCACCACCTGGCGGTTCTGGATTTACGCACTTGCAAACGCCAGCAACTTTTTTGACAACTTGTCCAAAGTTACATGGGGAATAAGTACCCGGGCAAGCAAGGCTGTCGGAAACGCACTGAGAACCGGGACCAAACAACTCGGTCGTCGGGTCATCGACTTCTGCTTTTGCCACCATCGCCGCTTTGCCCTCTTCGACGGCGCTTGTGATTTTTTCCAAGTCCAATGGAACTTGTGCGACATGATCATCGTGGTGACTCGACAGGACAGGGTGCAACTGCATGTCAATCAGGTATCGACCTTGCTCCGAGGGACCGAATCCGACGCTGACCTCGGTAATCTGAAACGTTGCTGAGTGTCGCCGAGGGACCTTGAACAACATCACTGTTTCACATTCCAGAACGACCGCAGGAATGTCGGCTGAACGTTCAAAGTAGAGATGAAACAGATCTTTACCGGAATAAATAAAGATGACAGTGACAGAATGCGTTCCAGCTTCAATCGTGTGGAATCTTTGATCCTGAATGTGCTGGCCGCTCGTGTCGTGGGTATGGGAACCGCTACTCATGGTTTCTCCGACAGGTAGGAATGGAAGTGTCCAAATAAGGTAGGGAAGACTGCACCCAAGCGTTGAAATTCTCGTCTATCGAACCGTCTAAGGGCTCGATCAGAGAACTCGTCAATTGCTGCTTTGGCAATCTTTGCCGAGTGTTCAAACCATTAGACCGAAGTAGCTTACGGCATTGCAAGGAAAAGTCTCCAAAATTGAGAAACGTAAATGTTTCCCTGATTGAAGTTAAGAGACTCTAAAAAAACGTTGCGGGCGAAATGGAATTTGTGTTGTCAACTTGGAGAGAAAGTCAGACAACTTCGTCGATCAATTCGCGAATTTCCCGAGCCCGGTATTGCGGCTGTGTTGGAATCCGAAGCAGCGGCAATTCAGCGGATTCAAACGCTTGATTGACAAAAATGTCTCGCTCGATTCGATCTCTGCGATTGTGGGAGGGATCGTCGAGTTCAATGCAAACCATCGGTTCCAACGTCCCGGGATCACATAAAACAAAGTCGATGTGTTTGGCGAGAATCTTGTTCAGCCATTTTCGTCGATTCGTGTTACCCGATTCAACACGCAGCAGGTCGGCGATGCGAACCATGGCAAAAATTTCAAAGTCATCCTGGACGGCTTTGACGAGCGATTTATAAAACCGAAGCTCGGATTTGGTCACCAGTTGCCCGCGGGCGATGTAAGGAAGTTTTCCTGGAACCGCCCACATTCGCAACAACCAGATCGCCGCTGCGACAATCACCAACAGGACCCAGAACGGCCACCAGTCGGTCAAGATGTTTTGAGCGAAAATAGTCAACGGATTCTCGTAGCGTCAATTGGATGGTCTGGTGGAACTCGCTGGATTCCGCGTGCTGGCCTCACGCAGCGAGCCGTCGAGCACGTCTACGGTTTTATTCGGCGAAGTGCCCTTCGGTTTATAGGATATCGTGTTTCTCGTGTTCGGGGAAACATCGCTTTGAGGCGCAGAAAGCGGACATTGTCGGATTCTGGGCCATGGTTACACTAAAGTGAACCATTGCAGGATCACAAACGCGGAACAAACGATGTCGTCGGTCGAACCAACCACCCAACTCAAACAGCTGAAAATTGGAAACGTGGACATCGGTTTTCCGATTGTTCAAGCTGCGCTCTCTGGTTACAGCGATTGGCCAATGAGGGTGATCGCACGACGAATGGGGGCTCCCTATACGATTTGCGAAGTGATGCTGGACAAGTTTCTTGTGAGCCTCAAAGAACGCAAACGGACCAGCCACTTTCTACACATATCCGACGAAGAACATCCTGTTGGCGGCCAGCTGATGGGGGCTGAGCCAGATCAGTTCGCTGCGGGAGCCATGAAGCTGGTCGCAGCTGGTTTCGACATTATCGATATTAACTTTGGATGCCCTGTGAAAAAAGTGTTGGGGCGTTGCCGAGGTGGTTTTCATTTGGGGCAACCAGATATCGCTCTGGAGATCATTCAGCGTACTCGTGAAAATGTCCCTGACGAGATTCCGGTGACCGTCAAGATGCGTCGCGGGATCGATGATACCAACGAGAGTCGTGACAACTTTTTTGAGATCCTTGACGGGGCGTTTGACATTGGTGTCGCGGCTGTGACCGTTCATGGCAGAACGGTCAAACAACGGTATGTTGGGCCCAGCAAGTGGGAATTCTTGAAGTCGGTCAAACAACACATTGGTGACAAGATCTTGCTTGGAAGTGGTGACCTGTTCACACCGCAGGACTGTTTGGACATGATCGAGCAAACGGGCGTCGATGGCGTCACTGTGGCGCGAGGGGCGATTGGCAACCCGTGGATTTTTTCTCAGACACGGGCGATTGCCAGTGGGAAACCAATGCCTGATCCACCATCGCTGTTTGAACAACGCGAAGTGATTCGGGAACACTATATCCTTGCGGAATCGCTTTATGGTGAGTCTCGTGTTGGCCCATTGATGCGGAAGTTTGGAATCAAGTATTCGATCTTGCATCCACATTTCAAAGAAGTCCGCTCGGCGTTTGTGAAAACGCGATGTCGCGAAGACTGGGAGACGGTCTTGAAAACGTTTTACAGTGAAGACCTGCCCGGTTGCCATCCAGACGGACGCATGCACAAGGCACAAGGCAGCGTGGCTTAAGCTGGTTGGATGGTCTCTTGTTGGATGGTCTCGCGCGTGGCGCCGAACCGTAGCTTGGGCACTCTTGCCCGAGTTCGTTGCGGTAAAGTATGACGACGAAAGCGCGAGTTAAGCGGAAACGTGATTGACCAACGTTAACCCAATTCGTGACAGCCAAGAGTGGCTATCCTACGTGTCGCTTGGCTCACTCATGCCCGCGCGTTGCGCCGAACCGTAGCTTGTGCACTCTTGCCCGAGTGCGTCGCGAAAAAGTATGACGACGAAAACGCGAAAGCGCGAGTTAAACGGAAACGTGATTGACCGACTTTTACTAAATTCGTGACAGCCAAGAGTGGCTATCCTACGTGTCGCTTGGCTCACTCATGCCCGCGCGTTGCGCCGAACCGTAGCTTGGGCACTCTTGCCCGAGTTCGTAGCGGTAAAGTATGACGACGAAAACGCGAGTTAAGCGGAAACGTGATTGACCAATGTTAACCCAATTCGTGACAGCCAAGAGTGGCTATCCTACGTGTCGCTTGGTTCACTCATGCCCGCGCGCGTGGCAACCGTAGCTTGGGCACTCTTGGGCACTCTTGCCCGAGTGCGTCGCGAAAAAGTATGACGACGAAAACGCGAGTTAAACGGAAACGTGATTGACCAACGTTTACCCAATTCGTGACAGCCAAGAGTGGCTATCCTACGTCACCGTATCCTCCGGCCCCGTTGTTCGTAGTACCGAGCTTTAGCCGGATCGATTAGGCTCGCCTTGCGGCGAGCACCAATCATCGAAGTCAATCATAAATCGCCGAATGACATCATTTTTTCGATATCAAAACGACTGAAAACGGGAGCCGCCAATTCACTTGGCAACGATTCCCGTTTGCACGTTGTTGAAGAACGGATTTGATCGCCAGGTGACTTTATCATCGTTGTCCGGTTGTTCATCTGCTTGTTGGTCGGCGACGGGTTCCACTGGACGAAAGTAAGGATTCACTTTGGTGATCGGTGTGATCACGGGTTGCTGATATCCCATTTCCACTGGAGCGATACCTGCAGGGGCTGCATACGGGCTAACACCATAAGGACGCTTGACGATGTGGCTGTAATAGACCGGTGGGAATTTGGCAAAGTACGGAGGTTGCTCACGTTGGAAGTTAATGCCTCCGATGCCCAAGCCACCACAATTGGCGCGGATGCCTGCTCCGAATTGGTATCCACCATAATAGCTTTGTGCTTGTGCTTCCGACTGGACGACAACGGTTATGGCGATGGCGGCGACGGCTACTGCGATCAGACGTTTCATCGAGAACCTTTCTAAGTTGCAAGTGATGATTGACAAGTTGACTAGTTCCAAGCTAAACAGAGGCCCGGGAACTACAAGTAAGAAAGTCAAACGCCAGTCGAATTATTCGCTGATTTAGGCGCCCCATGCAATCGTCAAAATTCACACAAGTGTTAAAACAGGAAGCCGCGCAGCTCGGCTTCTCGTTTTCCGGGGCGTGCCCTGCAGTGACGCCCGACGGCTATCACAATTTTTTGACATGGCTTGATCAAGGTTATGCGGGCGAGATGAGTTATCTCGTTGAGCGCAAAGAAGCGTACAAGCATCCTCAGAGTGTTCTCCCAAAGGTCACCAGTCTCTTGATGTTGGCGATGAATTATCGTTCGCAGCCGCGCGCTCCTGAGGTGCCAGGTACCGCAAAGATTGCGCGCTACGCTTGGGGCAATACGGACTACCACGATTTGATTCACGCTCGACTGAAATCGTTAAAACAAATCGCACTGGAGCTGGACCCGACGATTCAAGTGCGTGGCGTGGTCGATACAGCGCCGCTGTTGGAACGCGAGTTCGCTCAACTGGCAGGGATGGGTTGGATCGGAAAAAACACTTTGCTGTTAAACAAGTTCAACGGCAGCTTTTTCCTCCTCGCTGCATTGTTGCTGGATCGAGAACTGGAGTACGACGAGCCGCATACAAGTTCACACTGCGGTACCTGCACTGCGTGTCTCGATGCCTGCCCTACCAACGCGTTCGTTGGACCTTACGTGCTAGACGCCACCAAGTGCATTAGCTATTTGACGATCGAGCATCGAACAAGTGTGCCTCGAGAGTTGCGAGATCAACTGGATGGCTGGTTGTTGGGCTGCGATGTTTGTCAGGATGTTTGTCCATGGAATCGAAAGGCACCGATCACTAACGAAACGGAATTTGCAGCACTCGATGGACACAATCCAATCCAACTAGGGTCGTTGTTTGAATTGACCGACGACCAGTTTCGCAGTCGCTTTCGAAAGACGCCACTGTGGCGGCCCAAACGTCGAGGTATCCTTCGCAATGCTGCCTACGCGATGGCCAATCAGCCAAACCGTGAAAACGTCACGCCACTACTAAAGGGTGCCGTCGACGAGGATCCGCTTGTCCGTGAAGCGTCGATCTGCTCATTGGCAGTTCATTGGTACCCGGAGTACGGCGAAGAGATTGAAGCAACGATTAACGAAGTTTTGATCCGAGAGCAGGACTCAGCGGTGGTTGCTGCATGCCAACACTGCCTCAAACATCGTGAAAATTGAACGATTGTCGTGTTAATCATGTTGGTTTGCGTATTGTTGGCGGTCGCAAGCTGATATATTTGAGGTAGTTGTATTGCACGGTGACGAGCTAATTCATGTTCGATTTTCCTTTTCAGATGGCTTTTGAACGGCCTGCTTTTTTGTGGCTGTTGTTGCTGATCCCTTTGCTGTGGTATTTCAGCTATGACTCGTTGGCAGGCCTCGGGCCATTCCGCCGCGCGTTTGCTCTGTTCTTTCGTACCGCGGTCGTCGCTGCGATTGTCATGGCGCTTGCACACGCCAAGTGGGAACAGAAAACTGATCGACTGACAGTCATCTATTTGCTCGACCAAAGTGAAAGCATCCCCAAAGAAGTCCGCACTGCAATGGTGGACTACGTCATCGATGAAGTTGAAAAGCATCGTCGCATAGACAAAAAGGACCGTGCTGGACTGATCGTATTCGGCGCCGATGCGAAAATTGAATCGGCACCCTTCGATGGGCGTTTGCCGATCATCAATCGGCTTGAAACAGCGGACGACATTGACACGGGGTCCACCAGTTTGGAAGCCGCGCTGAAATTGGCCAAGGCTTCGTTTAACGAGGATAGTGCCAGCCGAATTGTCATCATTTCCGACGGAAACGAAAACGTCGGAGATGCGCGTACGATTGCCAAGTCGATGGCTGAAGAAGGCGTCGGCATCGATGTAATTCCTGTTCGGCTGATTGCCAAAAGCGAAGTCTCGGTTGAAAAAGTTGTGATGCCTTCGGACATTCGCAAGAACGAAGAGTTTCAAACCAAGATCATTATTAACAATGAAGGATCGGCAGACGAAGAAGCCAAGCCGGTGACCGGCAGACTGAAACTGGTACGGAAGACGGCACAAGTGGACGGCAACAGTGAGAATAGCTCGTTGCTTCTGGACCAGGAGATTACGCTCAAGCCAGGCAAGAACATTGTTGGATTTGATTCTGTCTTGCAGAGTTCCGGAATCTTTGCAACCGAAGCAGAGTTTGTTCCCAACGATCGTCAAGCGGACTTGATTCCTCAAAACAATCGGGCGTCCGCGTTCACGCGTGTCCAAGGCAAAGGGCGCGTCTTGTTGATCGAAGACGCGTATAACCGTGGTGAGTTTCAACATCTCTCCGAGCGGCTTAGTGCGAACTCAATTGAAGTTCTGACGATTGATACCGCGAACCTATACACTTCGGCTGCGGAACTTCTTCAGTTTGATGCAGTGATCTTGGCCAATGTCGCGAGATCGTCTGGGCTCGAGGACAGCGAACAGGACATTTCAGGTTTTAGTGATTCGCAAATCAAACTATTGGTCGACAATTGCGAAAAACTTGGCTGCGGAATTATCATGATCGGTGGAGAGCGGTCATTTGGTGCCGGCGCCTGGTCCAACACGTTGCTAGAAGAGGCCATGCCGGTCGACTTTCAAATCAAAAATGACAAAGCCCAAGCAGTCGGCGCATTGGCGATGGTCATGCATGCTTGCGAGATGCCACAAGGCAACACATGGCAGGTCAAGATTGGCGAAGCCGCGCTCGACGTGCTAGGTCCCGCTGATTTTTGTGGTGTCGTTCAATATGACTTCAACACGGGTGTGGACAACTGGCTTTGGGAAATCGCTGACGCGGACGGAAAGAAACGGGGCGTTGCCAGAATCATGGGCAACAAAAAGTTCATGCTTGGCCGCATTAACAACATGTCAGCCGGAGACATGCCCGACTTCAATTCGTCGCTCCAATTGATGCTTAACGGTTTGATGAAAACGCCGGCCGCGGTTAAACATGCGATCATTATCAGCGATGGCGACCCAACACCAGCATCGAACAAACTGCTTAACCAATACAAACAAAACAAAATCAAAATTTCGACGGTTGGAGTTGGGACGCATGGCCCACCAACGCGTCGAGAATTGCTACGTATCGCGACGGTGACGGGTGGAAAATTCTGGAACGTGACCGACAGTCGTGCCTTGCCAAAAATTTATCAACGTGAAGCACGTCGTGTTGCCAAGCCGGTGATCAAAGAGGCTGAAAACGGACTCTCGGTGATTCCTGTTCCAGGGGCTCAACAGCACGAGATTCTGAAAGGAATTGATGTCGCTCAGCTGCCGTCTTTCTATGGTTATGTCATGACGACCATCAAAAAGAGCTCACTTGTGGAACAGTTGGCGATCGCGAGTGAGCCCAGCGAAGACGGAGGTGAAAACTCGACGTTGATCGCTTCCTGGAGATACGGAAACGGCCGGGCGATCGCATTTACCTCTGACGCAGGGCACCGCTGGACCTCCCAATGGTTCAATGATGCCCAGTATGACAAACTGTTTGTGCAGATGGTTCGTTATGCGATGCGACCGATTACCGAAGTCGGTGACTTTACGGTGTCGACGGAAGTCAAGGATGGCGTCGCACGGATTGTGATTACTGCCGTGAATGAAGACGAAGAGTTCCTGAACTTTCTTCAAATCAAAGGGACAGGAATTTACAGTGGCGGGCAGTTTGATGCGGAGCCAGTAAATCTGAGTTTCAATCAGGTCGGTCCGGGACGATACCTCGCTGAACATGAAATCAAAGGTGGAGGAAGTCTACTTTATTCCATTTTTCCCGGCGAAGGATACAAGAAGCTAACCTCCGGTGCGACTATCCCCTACTCGGATGAGTATTCGGACCGTGAATCGAATCTTCCGCTGCTCGAGCAGCTGGCCAGTTTGGAGCCTGCAGGTGGAGAAGCCGGGATAGTGATGCCCGATCCTATCACCCCGGCGACGGTGCCAAGTCTGCTGGATCAAAACACGTTTCGACCCACGTTGTCGGCTTCCGGCTCGATTCAAGATATCTGGCCGTTCCTGCTGATGCTCGGCTGTGCCGTTTTCTTCTCCGACGTTTTTGTTCGGCGAGTCTCCACCTCGTTACTGGCCAACTGCATTGCTCTAATGCTGATCCCCGTTGCCGTAACAACTTACTTTGTTATTCGCTGGATCATGATCAGCAATAGTTTTGATCCCACCGAGTCAATCTTTTTTGAAGAACCATCGATGCCGTTGGTGATCGTGACTTTGATGGCGTTCTTTGCAGCCTTGTTCATTGCGTTTGGACTTTCCAGTGAACAAACCGAACGAATGGTTCAACGGGTCAAAGCCATGTTATTTCAAACCGAATCGAACGAATCGGAAGCGAGTATTTCGCGATTGAAAAGCCGCAAAGCGGAAGTCGAAAAAGAGATTGAGGGTCGCCGCGCGGCAACGCGATTTGAACCCGATGTGGACGATCCACCGGCAGCAACTGGTGCAGCGCAACTGGAACAGGTTTTGGCCAGCGAGATTGAAAAAACACCCGCGTTGCCCCCGAAAATCGATCAGAATGACTCTGACAAAGAGGGCTCTTACACTTCTCGATTGCTTGACGCAAAACGAAAAGTTCAAAAACGTCGCGAGCGTGGATCTTCCCAGGACGAACCGTAGTCCGCCATGCAACGTCGACATTCTGTTAAACTGATTCTTTGAGGAACGTTCGACTTATTCGCACTCATTTTTTTCTTACACGATTACACGACGACTTACAGGCATTCAACTCGATGAGCAGTGAACTGGAATTTCAGCAACAAGCCGATCAATTTCGCGAACGTTACCAAACCGTCAAATCAGAAATCGCCAAAGTGATCGTCGGTCATGATGAGATTGTTCACGGCGTTTTGACTTGCATGATGATTGGCGGGCATTGCTTGCTCGAAGGGGCACCTGGATTGGGGAAGACGCTTCTGGTGTCGACGCTCGCCAAGGCCCTCAATCTGCAGTCGAATCGAATTCAATTTACACCGGATTTGATGCCGGCCGACATCCTTGGTACCAACATGGTGGTCGAGACCGAATCGGGCGGCAAGGAATTTCAATTCCAGAAAGGTCCGATCTTCACGCAGATCTGTTTGGCTGATGAAATCAATCGAGCGACTCCAAAGACCCAGTCGGCAATGTTGGAGACCATGCAAGAAGGAACCGTCACTGTCGGTGGAAACAGATATGTTCTCGATAAACCCTTCTTTGTCCTCGCCACTCAAAACCCGATCGAACAAGAAGGAACCTATCCACTGCCCGAGGCACAATTGGATCGCTTCCTGTTCAAACTGATCGTTGGCTATTCGGGACGAGAAGATTTGGCGACCATCATTGATCGGACCACCAAAGGGCATTCGGTGATTCCTGACGTCGTGATGGATGGTCGAGAGATCCAACAATGGCAAGAAGTTGTTCGCAAAGTCATCCTGGCGGATCACTTACGCGATTACATCGTCCGATTGAATTTATCGACTCACCCCGATGGAGAATTCGCCGCGCCGGTGACCAACCAGTACCTCCGCTGGGGTGCCAGCCCACGGGGTGCCCAAACCGTTGTTTTAGCGGCCAAGGTTCGAGCCCTTTTAGAAGGCCGATTTAACGTCAGCTTCGAAGATATCCGTCGCGTTTTCCTCCCCGCCATGCGTCATCGCGTCGTCTGCAACTTCGAAGCACAGGCGGAAGGTGTGACGTCCGATCAGGTTTTGCTGGAACTTCTCGATCAAATTCCTGAAAAAGTCGACTGACGCCAATAGTTTTCGTTGTCACACTGGTTCGCCTTCCTTTAGTATGAGCATGCACAAAGAAGTGGTTTTCTGTAACGAACCAGGCATACATCGGGAGCATGATGAGCGTCCGCACTTCGAGTTCTTCATTTCACTTAGTCATCGGCCTGGTCGTTTTTGGTTTGGCTTTTCACACTGGCTGCGGGTTTTTCGCGCCGAAGGATTCTTCGTCAGAGAATCATGCTGACTATGAATCCCGCAACGTCGGCTCGGTTACGAAGCAGGACGACCCTATCGAAGCGATGAAACGATTGCCTCCTCATCGGCAACGAATCTTGCGAGTGACGCAATCTGAACAGCTGCTGCAAACCATGTCCGGCAAGATGAAGCTGCTGGCCAAGTCATTTCGTGAAACGACAAACGCATCGAGTTTCAGCTTTGGCGAGATTGATTACGTTGGGATTGAGCCGTCTTCGTTTGACGAACAACTCGATGAGATGCTCGACCATCAAGCAGACATTGTCGTTTTTCATGAGTGGCCGATCTTGCAAGAGAGCGCGAAAGCTACGCTTGGCGATGTTTGGCAACCGATCCTATCCGTGCGTCAGTTTGAAGACTCCCAGATCGGCGTGTTGCGAGGTTACTTTTCCGCGGACTACAAGACGTTCACGATGGAGACCAAATTCGAAGGACGACTTCACCTCGATGGCGAGCGAAGATGCGGAGTGAAAGCGTGGCAGACGTTGACTTGGGAAGAAGATCAACCGGATGACTGGAAGCTGACTGGTTGGAAACAATCCAAATTGAAACTGGTTGCTGGGAACGGACAACTATTTACCAATGTCACGAAACAATTGATTCCTGACCAGAAGACATTCGAAACCGTTTCTCACTCGTCGCAGGAAGCGATGATTGTGAAACGCAGTGGCGAAGTGAACGTCAATTTGAGCATCAAAGACATTGACGCGGATTACTCATGGTTTAGCGATTGGGAATCGACAAGTCAGTACCCGTCGGTCAGTGTTGTCGATTTTGATAATGACGGCGACGACGATATCTTTTTGACAGACCGTTGGCAGTCACCGCAGTTGCTGCGAAATGAAGGCGATTTGACGTTTGTCGATGCGACTGGCGAAGTCGGACTTGAAGGACTCGGAAAGTTTGTCAATTGCGGATACTTCTTCGACTACGACAACGACGGCGACGCGGATCTGTTGATTGGATATTCGGTCAAGCAAAGCCGGTTTTTCGAAAACGAAGCCGGAACGTTCGTACCAAATGAAACCATCAACAAAGCATTGAAGGATGTGCGAATGGTGGTCTCGGTTGCCGGTGCCGATGTCAATCGTGATGGCCTGTTAGATCTTTATCTGTGTACTTACACATCGCCGTCAGGCAAGATGGACGACTGGATCAAGCATGTTGCGCGACCACAAGACCGAGTCAAAACACGATTGAGAATTGAGCGGTCCAATCGATATGTGGATCGTGGCGGGCCACCAAATATCTTGTTGATCAACCGAGGCAACACATTCGAATGGGCCAATGTTAGTGATGATCTGAAACAGTATCGGTGTTCCTATCAGGCATCATGGTCCGATTTTGACAACGATGGTGACCAGGACTTGTACGTCTGCAATGACTTTTCCGCAGACGTCTTTCTGAGGAATGATACCCAGCGGGGCAGTGGGCAACCAAAATTTGTGGACGTGACAACAGAAATTGCGCCGACGGTAAAAATGGGCTTTGGGATGGGATCATCCTATGGAGACTATGACAACGACGGCGACCTCGATTTGTACGTTTGCAACATGTACTCGAAAGCGGGCAACCGAATCATTAAGCAGCTTGAGGATGTTGACGAACGGTTGGCGGTTTCGGCGCGAGGGAATTTTCTCTACGAAAACCTGGGCGGCACGTTTCAGCAGATCGCTGGCGATGACGTCGACCAGCAACACATCAATGTTGTTGGATGGTCGTTTGGTGGCCAATTCGCAGATTTCGATAACGATGGGCAATTGGATCTTTTTGTTCCCAGTGGGTTCTATTCGGCGCCGCAGGAGATCAAGACGGATCTGGATTTGTGATCGTGCCTCTGGCGTCAAGCAGTACGCCATGGTCCCGGGTCGGATCAAGAGCTTGCCAATGCAGCAGAATGGGGAGAAGAATCAGAAATCAATACCGACATGTTCGCGCCGCGCGACGACGCACAGTTCGGGGCATACTTTAAGAGCAACTCGCTCAGTGGCGGAGAACGTCATCGGCTCTTCCTGCGTCGCGGGGGCAATTTTAAAGAAGCAACGCTGATTTCTGGAGCCGATTTTCGCGAAGATGGACGTGGGTTTACCTTGTTTGATTTTGATCAGGATGGATTCATGGATATTGGCGTAACCAGTCCCAATCATCCTCGATTCCGAATTTTGAAAAACGAAATCGTCGGTGAACGATCGCAACAGAATGGCAGAGTCGCGATTAAACTCGTTGGCGGCCAGACGAATGCGGAGCCATCTGATGAATGGAGTCCTCGAGATGCGTATGGAGCGACAATTTTAGCTACGGTTGGCGCGACACAACGGATGTTTCAGCTGTCGCTTGGAGAGGGGCTTTCGGGCCAGAACAGCAAGTATGTCCATGTCGGGCTGGGCTCAGCAGCAAAGATCGATTCGGTCGAAATTCACTGGCCGTCGGGTAAAATTACTCGCGAAACAGGCATCCCGGCAGGACAACAAGTGACGCTATACGAAAACCCGGCGCATCGGGAATGATGCGGAAAACGTCAAAGATTCGACGAGCGAATTCGGTGGCGCATCGAATGCTGTTACAGGAAACAAAAAAGGAAACAAAAAAAACGGCCAGCTCAGTCTTGCGTTTGAAATGTCGATGGTCAAAACTATGTCTTTTGAGTGGGCGTTTTCGCGTCGCTCAACGACCACAACCAAAACCTCTTGAAGAATGGAAATCATGTCAACACTGCGACGACTCTGCACACTGTTTGTAATTTTGGCATTCTTGACAGTTGCCGGCTGCTCTTCCAATAACACTGGAAAAATCGAAGGCACGAAATGGTCATCCATGGCGACGACCGTTGATGGCACTCCAATTCCTGCTGGTGCTTTGTCGTTGGAATTCACCTCAGATGGCAAACTCAAATACGTTGCTGGATTCCAAACCTTCACAGGAACCTATTCCCTGGGAATGATGGATTACGTCACATTTAACCTTGATCAGGCAATTGAAGGTCGCAAGCAGCACCTGGAGCGGATCAAGATTGACGGGACGAATTTGGAAATGATCGACTCGGACGGCACGAGTTTGAAGTTTACCAAAGCGAACTGATGTTCTATTTGGCTTGAACCAGAATTTATGCGGCCGGCAGTGAACTCTGCTGGCCGTTTTTTTATGGACGAGGGGCAACGATGACTATTGGCCTGATCACGTTACTCGTAACATTGGTAATTTCACTGTTGATTACGCGCATTGGGTCGGTCGCACTTTCGTTGACGGGGATGGCTACGGATGTCGCGAAATTTCAGGCACGATCAGCTTACACAGGCGTCGGATTCACGACTGGGGAGTCGGAACAGATCGTCAACCATCCCGTCCGTCGTCGGATCGTCGGATTCCTGATGTTGACAGGCAATATCGGAATCGCAGTCGTCATCGCGTCTATGATGGCCGCGTTTGCAAAAGGTGAAGGTGAGGTTTCTGAAACCGATTGGTGGACGCGGATCTCGATTCTCGTTGGATTCCTTGCCTTGTTGTGGATTGTGGGGACGCAGAAATGGGTCGATCAAGGAATCGAGAGAGTGATCGCTTGGGCGCTAAAGAAGTGGACCCATTTGGATGTCAAGGATTACGTTTCACTGTTGCACCTGGCCAATGGATATTGTGTTTTTGAAATTAAAGTGAATGAGGGTGATTGGGTCAGCGAGAAGTCGCTGGCTGAAACCCGTTTGACGTCTGAAGGTGTTCTCGTGCTTGGGATTCACCGTCAAGATGGCAACTACGTGGGGAGCCCCAACGGTCGCACGCGCGTGGAAGTCGGTGACACCTTGTCGGTTTATGGAGTACGAGATCGATTGGAGGAGTTGGACCTTCGAAAGCAGGGATACGAAGGCGATAAAGCTCATAAGATCGCGATCGAAGAGCAGTCCAAAATTCAAGACGAATAGGATTGCGATTGAGTGGTTGGATAGAGCCGTAGGATAGCCGCTCTCGGCTGTCATGACTTGGCAATACGTTGGCTAAGTACGTTGCCGTTTGACTCGCGTTTTCGTCGTGTTGTTTTGAGGCGACACACTCGGGCAAGAGTGCCCAAACTACGGTTCGACGCACTCGGGCAAGAGTGCCCAAGTTACGGCTCGGCGCGAGTCACTGAGCCGTAGGATAGCCGCTCTCGGCTGTCATGACTTGGCAATACGTTGGCCAAGCACGTTTCCGTTTGACTCGCGTTTTCATCGTGTTGCGTTACGGCGACGCACTCGGGCAAGAGTGCCCAAGTTACGGCTCAACGCACTCGGGCAAGCGTGCCCAAGCTACGGTTCGGCGCGTGTCACTGAGCCGTAGGATAGCCGCTCTCGGCTGTCATGACTTGGCAATAGGTTGGCCAGCACGTTGCCGTTTGACTCGCGTTTTCGTCGTGTTGTTTTGAGGCGACACACTCGGGCAAGAGTGCCCAAGCTACGGTTCGACGCACTCGGGCAAAAGTGCCCAAAGTGCCCAAGCTACGGCTCAATGCACTCGGGCAAGAGTGCCCAAAGTGCCCAACTACCGTTCGATGCCCTTCCGACAACACTAACTCAATTCATAACTACCTGGTTTGGGGACGTCTCGAACCGCTTTTTCTTTGGCTGTCAAATCATCAACGCCCAATTTTTGGGTCGACTTATTGATCATGAAATCGTAGGTGACTTCTTGTCCGGAGTATGCGGCTTCGCGTCCCATGAGTGCAGTCATCGATGAATCGGCAACTTCCTGAATCTCCATAATCGGCTTGCCATTGCGAATCGAAGCGACAAGATCCATGTGTTCTTGTTCGTACGGTGCATTGTTATCTCGACCATTGTTGGTCCAAAGGATTTCTCCCTGGCGGTCACGGGCAACCGTCGCCGTTCGACCCGGGTTGGGCCGAATATCCATGATGCCATTGGTGCCGACGAAACGATTGGAAACAAACCCTTTGGCTCCTCTCATTTGACGGCACTTGAAGGAGACGCGAACGTTTCCAGGATAGTCATAGTCGATTGAGAAATGATCGTAGATGTCACCGTAAGACTCATCGGTACGCACAAGTCGCCCGCCGCTGCCGTACGCTTTTTCTGGAACGCTCTTGAGGCCCCAGTTAATGGCATCGATGTTATGAACCGCCTGCTCGGCGATGTGATCACCGGAGAGCCAAGTGAAGTACAACCAGTTTCTCATCTGGTATTCCATCCCTTGATAACCGCCCCAGGTTTTCCATTTTTCCGGATTGCCACGCAGCCACAAGGTGCCAGCACAGTAGTACGCGAACGCCCCCACGACATCGCCGATGACGCCATTGTGAAGTTCTTCAATTGCGGCTTTGTAGGAGGTCTCTCGTCGGTATTGGGTACCAGACACAATCGCGACTTTTTTCTTGACGGCCATCTCACCACTTTCGATACAGTGGTGGTAGGTATGTGCATCGACGCAAACTGGTTTTTCAACGAACGAATGCTTGTCATTTTCCACCGCGCAACGAAGTGTCGTTGCTCGTAGTCCGGGAGGCGTGGTGTGGATGATCAAATCAACATCTTTGTGCTCACAAACTTTTTGATAAGCATCGATGCCGATGAAACAGTTGGACTTGGGCAGATCTGCTTTTCCTTTGTCGGCCCAAGATTTCATGATCGCAGCCCGTGATGTTTCCAGGCGATCTTCAGCGAGGTCTGCGATTGCCACAACTTTGACGTTGGAGTTGGAATTCAGATTGTTTGAAACCGCTCCAGTACCTCGGCCACCTGCTCCAATTAGTCCAATGCGAATCTCATCCAGTGGAGCTGGTTCAGCGCTGTGGACATTTTGGGGGATGACCATGGGAGCCGCAACGGCCGAAGCAGCGGCAACCGTTGTACCTGTTTTTAGAAAACGTCGTCGTGTTGGGGCGTGTTTTTTGTTGGAGTCTGAAGTCTTCATCGGTTCCTCTACGTTTGTTCCGTGTTGCTCTGAATCGTCAGCAGAAAACGGTTTCCCAGTGGCTTTAGTGAAGCCAAAATTATAGTTGCGCGTGGTTGAACTCGCCACTTGGGGGCCTTGGTTGTGAAAGATTGAGATCGGTTTCGGCTCAAGTCGCACGAATTAGTTTCCAAAGTTTGGAGGGCTTTGAAGTTTGTTGGCTATTCGCTGATTTTTTCTGCCCCTATAGTTGGAATATGAGCGATCGCCAACAACACGAACGATTGCAGGAAACGTTGGAGTGTACCCAGCGACGACTGGAAGTATTACTTGACGTTTCATTTGATGCCATCATTTCGCTTGACGAAGAAGGCAACCTGACTCGCTGGAACCGTGCAGCCGAGTCGATGTTCGGCTGGCGATCCGAACAGGTTTGCGGTCGCTCGCTGGTTGATCTTATCGTTCCAGAACAACTAAAGAAGTGGAACGGTGGCTTACGTGATTGGTTGGTCGAAGTCGGACCAAAGCAATCGCGAGAGCGTTTGGAAATGCGGGCAATACGAAGAAACGGAGCGCTGATCGATATTGAAGTCCGCGGGTCTGTATTGAAGCTCGCGACAGGTGCCGAGCAGTTATTGGTCATCCGGGACATCTCAGATATCGAGGCATCTCGGCGCGTAAGCGAAGATCGCGAGTCTCGTTTCGAAGCGTTGCTGCATTCCACGGCTGAAGGAATTTATGGTCTGGATTTAGAAGGGCATTGCACGTTTGCCAATGACGCTTGTGCACGCTTGCTCGGCTATGCGTCCAAGGAAGAACTGCAGGGTGCGGAGATGCATCAGCTGATTCACCATACCAGACCCGATGGGACTCCATATCGTCATGAAGCGTGTCACATTCATCGCGCGATTCGACTGGGTGAAGGCGTTCATGTCGATGATGAGGTGCTTTGGCGAAAGGATGACACGTCGTTTCCTGCCGAGTACTGGTCATACCCAGTTCATATTGGCGGAGAACTTGTCGGGGCGGTGGTTTCGTTTCTTGATATCTCTGAACGGCGTGAGCTGGAACGCACTCAAGGGCGGATCAAAGAAGAACTGGAAGTGCTCGTTGCGGAGCGAACGTCCGATCTTGCGGCGATGCGAGATCGATTAGAGCTGGCGCTAGGCGGAGGCAACGTCGGGTTATGGGATTGGAATGCAGAAACCAATGAGGTCTATTTTTCTGAGACCTACAAACGCCAGTTGGGCTATCCGATTGAAACCCAATGGGCTCATTTCCTGGATTGGGAATCGCGGCTTCATCCAGATGATCATGAACGGTCGTTGAAACGCGTTCAGGACTATTTTGAATCGCCGATCAAAGACTACGTATCAACGTTTCGGCTTCGATGTTTTGATGGTTCCTATCGTTGGTTTTTGGCGCAAGGAAAAGGCAGCTTCGATGCCTCAGGTCGTCCGCTACGAATGATTGGCGTGCACATTGACATTACGCAACGCAAACAGGACCAACAGGAGCTTGAGCGACTCAATGATGCGCTTCAGTCAGCCAATGACGCGTTGCAACAGAGTAACGTCGAACTACAACAATTCGCATACGTGGCATCCCATGATCTTCAGACTCCACTCCGTTCGATCGTCGGGTTTGCCCAGTTTCTCGAATCGGATTATGGGGACCAGCTCGATACGACAGCCAGCGAATACATCGAACGGATTGTCAACGGCGCTAAGCGAATGCAAAAGATGATCAACGATCTGCTGGCTTACTCGCGAGTAGAATCACATGCTGAGCCATTCGGATTGGTCGACATGAATGTTGCGTTTGACGATGCTGTCGGGTTACTTGGAAGTTTAATCGACCAAACGAATGCCTCGGTGACCTGCGATTCATTACCAGAGGTCACTGGTGATTTTCCACAACTTGTCCAGTTGCTACAGAATATTATTGGAAACGGATTGAAGTACTGCGATGTCCAGCCACGAATTCACGTATCGTTTCGAGAGCTGCCAGAGTATTGGGAGTTCAAAATTGTGGACAATGGGATTGGCATTGAGGGCGACCAGCAAGAAAAGATCTTTGATATCTTTCAACGACTTCACTCGAACGAAAAGTATCCGGGCACGGGAATTGGGCTGGCAGTCTGTCGAAGGATCCTGAATCGACACGCTGGGAAAATCTGGGTTGAATCTCAGCTTGAACGGGGGAGTGAATTTTATTTCACAATTCCCAAATAAAAATGTCCGATCGCTCAGAATTCACTGTCCAGCGTTTTGCCAACGACTGGGCCCAGATTTTTATGACCGCTTAAGAGGGGGGATTTGCTAAAATTCTTGCGTGCCTCACCCTCCTTGATTGCCATCCCGGCAATCGGCTCGACCTCCTAAAGTCGAATCACTTCCATGCGCACGAATCGTTTTCATCCTGCGATTGACTCGACGGTCCTGACGGTTGCCGTCATCGGATCAATGGGAATGGTGATATGGTCGTTCACCATATTTGTCATCCCTGTTGTGCTGGTCGCGGCGTTAGCCATTCAGCGTTCCCTCAAGGTATTCGCGCCAGTCCTTTTTTTGGCCGCAGTTGCGATAGGGATACACTTGGTCTTCCTGAGCACCCATCTGGTCGATTGGGTCCACGGATCAATTGGTCTGGTTTGTCTGTTGGTAATTGGTTGTCTGCGTTGGGTGAAACATCTTCCCCGGTTTCCATCGACCCAACCTGTCCCAAATTTACTGGTTCGAAACCATGGCCCATCGACCACGCTTCCGGGGGGCCACGTCAAGTTTAAAGATGACGTTCAGGACGTACAAGTTGTTGAATCAGACCATCGAACAATAACGCAACTCGCTCCTATCCTTGATCGTTTGCGAATTGCTGGGCGCTTTGATGCTGAACAAATGGAACTGTTACGACGTGAACTCGGAGCTGTGCTGCAACCGAATTCAAATGAAGAAATTTTGGTCGTTGATGTACCGATTGGAACAATCATCGGCAGATATAAGATCGTCTCGGAACTTGCCAAGGGTGGTTCTGGCAAGGTTTATGACGCGAGACCAACCGACGGAGGTCGCAACGTCGCACTAAAGCTTCTGCTGAATGCCAAAGCGACCGATCGGTTTCGTCGCGAAATGGAGCTGGTTCAACATTTGGCTCATCCCAATGTTGTGACTGCGTACGAAGTTGGGACGCATCGCGGAATGGCATATATCGCGATGGAACGTCTGGGCGGACCGGATCTCTATCTGCACGTCAAGCGAGATGGTCCGATGACGTGGCAGCAATCGCTGGATGTAGTTTTGCAGGCAGCGCGTGGATTGGAGCACGCTCATTCGCGCAAGTTAATTCATCGCGATGTTAAACCTGGAAACCTGGTTTGGGATCGTGATCAGGTCAAGGTAACAGATTTGGGGTTGGCCGAACTGACTCAACCTGGAGCCTTAAGCGACGTCATCAATGCGAGTGAGGATTCGATCGCTGGTACGCCGGACTTCATGGCGCCGGAGCAGGCCAGGGGACTGGCCAATGCGACCGAGGCGTCCGACATCTACGGGTTGGCCGCAACTTGGTATTTCTTGTTGACAGGAAAGTCGCGAGTCAAAGGGACCAAGATCCGTGACAAATTGGTCTGCATTCTTGCGGGCAACGATTTTCATGACCTATGTCCAACGCTTCTTCCTCAATCGATTCGTTCGATTTGGGAAAAGATGATCGCCTATGAAGTGAGTGATCGTTACCAGTCAATGTCGGATGTCATTTTTGACCTTGAGGAAGAAAAAACGGAATCGTTTTGTTCCAATGCGCGTGACAACGTCGTAGTCCTTGTCGTCGAAGATGACGAGGACGATCTTCATCTGACGCTCGAGTTGATGAAGCGGGCCAATAGCTCGGTGGAAGTGGTAACGGCCAAGTCTTTGCGTGAAGGAATTCAAAAAGCAAATCGACATTTGGAGATTGATGTCGTCTTTTTGGATTTGCGTCTACCGGATAGCCAAGGTGTCGATACGGTGAAGACTTTTACGAATGCGATTCCGGCGTTGCCGGTTATAGTTTTGACGGGGCAGGCCGACCGAGTCCTGGAAGCAGAGTGTCGCGAAGCTGGCGCTAATGAGTTTCTCGCCAAAAACGACATCGACGCGCGTATAATGGAGCGGTTGATCTTTGTCACGTTCAGTCTTTTTGATCAAAGGCCTCCCTAACCCGCCCGGTTGACTTGTGTTCCTTTTGCTCCCTTGGGTTGACCTATGAATGATGCCGGCAATCCACTGATCCTTTTGGTAGAAGACAATTCAGATGAAGTTGAATTGACGCGTGCCTCATTCGCACGAACGGATCGAAGTGTTGAGGTCCATCGCGTCGCCAACGGCAAAGAATGCATGGCATTTCTTCAAAAGCAGGGACCATATTCTCAGGCACCAACCCCCGACGTCGTATTGCTGGATTTAAACATGCCGGTCATGGATGGTCGCGCAGTGCTCAAAAAAGTCTCTCAGGATCCCGATTTGCGATCGGTTCCGATTGTTGTGCTGAGTACGTCGAAGGCAACCACCGACATTGAGTTGTCGTACCAACTCGGTTGTCGATCATATTTGGTCAAGCCAATTGACTTCAACGAGTTTCAGGAGTTGGTGACAACGTTTTGCGAATACTGGTTCCGCGTCGTCGCACTACCTTGATCACGCAACAACGCAGGAGCGGTTGATTTCGATCCGACCCATGAGTCAATGCTCATAACCACGAATCGGAATCGGAACGCCATCAATACTCCTCAAACCAGGCGGTCCGGATGCAACTCGCCCGATCGCAACCACCGGCGTTGGCAATTCGTGATCGTGTATGATCACCTCCGCGACTTCCGGAGTAGTCGTCATTAACAACTCGAAGTCTTCGCCATCTCCCAATGCACGTGAGACTTGTTCGTCACGATCAAACGATGCGAGTTCTGGGGCAATCGGAATTGATTCGGTATCGATTTCAAACGAAACGTCACTGGCATTGGCAATGGCCATCAAATCGATTGAGAGCGAGTCGGACGCATCAGTTGCTGCACGGATGTCGTAGCGGGTTGCCAAATACCTCGCCAGCTCGACTCGCGGTTCGAATGAGAAATGACGTCCGAGGATGCTGCCGCCAAAACATCCGCTGACCAAAACAACATCACCCACAGCCGCATCGTGAAGCGTCCATCGTGAAAGTGTTGATTCGCGGACTCCCACGACCGTTGCACTCAGGACCAGATGTCCCGCCCAGGTATTCGTGTCGCCGCCAACCAGGGTCATGTTGAATTGGTTTGCAAGCGACTCGCATCCTTCGTAAAGTGCTTTTAAGTGAGGAAGGTCAAAAGACCTTGGTAGTTGAAAGTTCAACGTTGCGAACTTCGGAATCGCAGCCATGGCGGCGAGATCACTCAAGTTGACCGCGATTAGCTTTCTACCAATCGTCTGAAGCGTTGCCAAGTCGACGTTGTCCGTTTCAAAGTGCGTACCGGCTGCAATTGTGTCCGTCGAGATAACCAAATTCGCTTGGCCATCTTCGTTCAATAAATTAGACGACAGTTCGTGGGTACGAATGACGGCTGCGTCATCACCGACCCCGATTTCGACCATCGACGATTCCGATGGCGTTTGGGTACGAGCACGATCCTTGATCCAGCGATGGAATTCATGTTCCATGGAATTACCTAAGTGCAGGTGTGTTGTGCCGACGCATCACGTTGCGTTTTGCAAACAATGGTTGACATCGGCATGATGTAAAAAGACCACGCGAACCCATGGATTGGCGAATTTCCAAGGGAAAACGTAGGGCGTGCGGATTGGCACAGCAACTGCCTGTTCTCTGGCAATCATAGCAGGTTTTGCACTCGTCAAAACCGCATCCATACGCGTGCACCATCAATCGCGTGTCACCCAAACAATCAGGATGAACATGTCGGACTACCACAAACTTTCAACGCAAAAGTACGTAGATGCCGTTGCCAAGGCGGAAGCAAAACAGATTCGCGCCCAAGAACAACAAGAAGCGTTTCGATCGATGATGATGTTTGCATTCGCCCTTGCGGTATTGGGCGCGACCATGGTGGCCGTTTATACAATGCCCAACTGGCTGCCTTCGGTTGGCGTGATGCTGGAACAAGCAGGTTTGCTCAAGGGATAGTAAAAACGAACCGATAGCCTGAGCCGCATCGGTACGACAAAGAATGAGCCATGTTGAACAAAAAAGATTGGCCGTTTGAATAAGCGAACTTCATCCGATGCCCGGTACATCCTGACTCGGATCGAATTTGGCATACTGTCGAGAAATTGCATAAACGAATCCACTGGCGACCGCAAAGACCAGCAGCCAGATGCAACTGAGACTAATCCCATTTTTGGTCGCCAAACTCAATGAAGTCTGGGCCATCGAAAGGGTGATTGCGAATTGAGCACCAATCAACATCGCGATTCCAATGACAAACATCAGGCCTTTGCCCGTAAACGTCAAAATGGTTCGCAAGAAGACGTCAAAACCTTCCTTGTTCCGCTGATAGGGTGCCAACAAAAAGACGTAGTTCTCGATGGCAAAAATCAGAACGGTAATCGGAAGGATCAGAATCCCGGACATCATCGCCTGCCACCAGATAACTTTTCCCGAGATCAGTGCGATGGATAAAACGGACCATTGAAACATCCAACAGATCAGAACGGGAGTTGCAAGTTGTCCAATCGTGACGGCCAGCGGTGAGATGGGTAATGACTTTAGGACCGTCATTCGATTGATATCTCGTCGGAAATCCAGTATCAACGCGGATGGCAGTAGCAAGAAGGAATAAAACAACGTTCCACCCACAATATGCAGCAACATGACTGACTTGGAGTGGTTCGCCATCAATGGAAGGCAGCTCAGAAAGATCGGTAGGACCATCGCAACGACGACGGACTGCCAATAGTGAATTGCGCCGAGTGACTGTCGCCAGATCAAACCACCGGTACCTGCCAATCGCCAGGGAACGGACACTGAACGAGAAGCGACTTGCTGGTCTTCGATTGGTTTGTGCTGACGTCGTTGACTTGCTTCTGCCAGCGCGACACGCTCGCGTTTCAGGGCGCTGCTCAACATCCATTGGTCTAAACGATACGTCACAAAGGTCATCAAGCCGACAAGGATGATCCCACTGATGAGGCACACACCCCAACTGACGCTGACGGAAGTGGCCAGGATAATGGCTGAGAAGATCTCAAAGGGTGCAAGCAGAACTTGGCCGATGGCGGTTTCCGACAGGCTCATCGCTTCTCGTAAGAGATGGCGGAAGAACTCCAAGGCTCCCGGTGATGACAGTTCAGCTGCCGCTTGTTGGCTGCCAAAACAGCTAACGACTGCAATCACAAACGTGACCGTGGCAGCACCGATGACCAGAATCCGGAACCATTTTCGACCGGTCTTTCCCAGTCCAAAGATGACCAATTCAGCGCTGACGCGAATCAGGTCAACAAATGCCAATCCCAATAGCATGCCAATCAAGCCAGCATACCAAAGCGGCACATCTGGGATCATCAATACGGTAAAACAAACCGCTTTGGCGAGAGCGGCCGAGAAGACCGAGAGCATCCGATAGGTAATCTGCTGAGTACGCGTGAGTGGCGCGGCCAGAACGAATTCTCGCTCCGAAGGGGTCCATGCAAACGGTTCTTCTACCTTTTTCGTGGCCAACTTGAAGATGTGCCAGACCGAATAAGTGAGCAGGGCCAATGGAATCCATGCTCGGAGCGATTCGGCGTCTGCAGACTCACGCAGAAAGATCGTCGCGACTGCTTGAGACAGCCAAAGGCAACCAAGCACGATCGCGAAAATTGCCAGGACTCGCTTTCGAGGTGTACGCAAACTGGCGAACAATCGATTCAATAGCCCTTTCGTTTGGGCGCGCAACAGCATTCCCGTAGCAGGGTGATAGAGTCGATTGGCCATCTGCTCTGGGTTCACGACCGCACCTGGACTTCTCGATTTAGCGGAACGTCTTCGGAAATCGTCGCGCCCGAAATCTCAGAATGGACGGCGGCATCAACGTCGCCGAGTGCTGAGAAAAATGCATCTTCGAGTGACTTGGCATCAACTTCGGAATCGTTGAATGTTTGATGCAACTCTTCGACGGTTCCATGGAACTTGCAACGTCCTCGGTCCAAAACCAAGATGTGTGAACAGATGCTTTCAACCATCGCCAACAGATGGGAGCTAATGATCACCGCAACCCCTTGATCGGCTTGCTCCGTCACGGAAACTTTGAGTTCACGGATGGCTTGCGGATCCAAACCGGTCATCGGTTCGTCCAGCAAAAGGGCGGCTGGTTCTTGAAGGTAGGCAGAGCAAATTGCCAGTTTTTGACGCATGCCTCTTGAAAGTGAATCCGCTCTGGCGTGGCGTTTGTCGGTAAGCTCAAAGCGATCCAGCAGACGAGCGATGGCATCAGAAGGATCTTCAATACCGTAAACGCTGGACTGGAATTGAAGATGCTGTTCAACCGAAAGGTCTTCAAATAACTGTGGGTCGTCCGGCACGTAGGCCGTTTTGCGTTTGGCTTCAATGGGTGTATCGTTCAGATCGAAATCATGGACACGGATTTTGCCCTCGGTTGCGGGGATGATTCCCGCGATCGATCTGAGCGTGGTTGTCTTACCAGCTCCGTTGCGTCCCACCAAGCCAAGGACTTGTCCAGGACGTACGCAAAATGAAAGGCGATCGACAGCGATCGCAGCTCCCGACGCATCGCCGGTTTCATAACATTTGGAAAACGATGCAACTTCGATCAAGACGGCCTCGTTGCCAATCGGCGTTGAGTATAAGAAGGGACAGGCGATTTGACGAAACGGAAGTCGGTTCGTTTTGGTATTACTCGACGTTTAACGACGCTTTAAAGTCTTCGTAACTTGTGTTCGAGTCGGTCTGAGCAAGCTCTTCCGCTGAGACTTTGATTGCACCTTGGTCAGATTCCGACGCGATGGTGTAAAGACGGTTTCGACCCAGCTGTTTTGATTTGTAAAGTGCTTGGTCGGCACGCTCGTAAAGCGCAACCGCGTCGTCCGTAGGTGTCATGACAGCCAGACCCATGCTCATGGTAACGACGGTCGACTGGCCGGAATCGTTGACGCTGAAATCATATAACTCAATCGTCGAGCGGATACGCGTTCCAACCAGTTGAGCGTCTTGTGGTGTCAGACCCTCCAGCAGGATACAGAATTCGTCACCGCCGAGTCGTCCTACGAAGTCTTCCGGGCGAACACATTCTTTCAGGGCGATTGCGATACTGGTTAATACTTCGTCACCCGCTTGATGCCCAAAGGTATCATTGATTCGTTTGAAGTGGTCGATGTCGATGAGCATCAATCCGAATGAGGACTGATCCGAGTGGTATCGAGAAACCATGAATTGAAGAGTTTCGTCGACGGCTTTTCGGTTGCCGACACCGCACAACGCATCCGTTCTGGCTTCTTTACGTGTTCGGTCCAGCTCTTGAGCCTGGTTTTCCAGGGCATATCGAGAGACTACGAGGTCGTTCTCGAGACGACGATTGGATTCAACCACCCGCGTAATATTGCTGACCAGTTCTGATTGCAGTCGGATGATGCTGTTATCAGATTCCATCAACTCCAATTCTTGCTTCGCCGATTGGAGGGCGGTATTGTGCGTATCAACGTCTTCGTTAAGTCGATCGGTGCTGCTCATCAGCGTCATCAGGGCCGTCAACATGTCCTCGCGGTCTCGTTTGAGCCGTCTGGTTTCATTGGTCAAAGTGTAGAAACGACCGATAAAGAAACCACACATCAAACCAACACCAACACTGGCCAATGACCAGATGCAAATGAAAATGATGGTTGAGGTGTCTTGGGGAATCATCGATGTGCTCAAACTGCAAGGGAAGCAGAACGCGTCAAGCGGTGCAAATTGCCTGAGTTGTTCACACGGAAATATAGATGATCCTTAACCAAGCTCTGAAAAAACGGCGGCATTTTACATGCACAGGAACCAGCCGCTTCACGTTTTGACGGTTGTCCGACTTGGATTCAACCCTCGCGCTAAACGACGGAAGTCAATCTTTAACGGTTGTACGCGTTAGACGTGCTGGCGTCGGATAGTTTCGCCGCTCGCCGATGATCTGGTTGATTCCCACAATGCAAATCAACGACAAATTGAAGGTAGAGTTATACCGATTGTCAGGTTGGAGCACGTTGTGCGGCGATTTCCAGATTTTCAAGTGATGCCCATCTGCATCCTGTTGGCAGGTTCAGTCTGCGTCGGGTTGGCGTCTGCGCAAACAACATCGAGTCCAACGAAGACTTCCAGCGACAATCCGTTTGCACAACAGTTCTCACGTGCTTACCAATCGATCAATGAGCCAAAACGAATAACACCCGCAGTGGCTCAGCTGCCATCGTCAAGCGTGCAGAAAACTACGCCAAGGCTGGTGCAGAAGACTGCTTCGAAGCCTGTTCCAAACGACAACCGCTTCAACGCAAAACCACAGCCGGTCCTGACGAAAACGATACCCCCGAGTGTTCGCCAATCGTCTGAGCCACCTTTGGAGTTCAACTATTTTGGAACACCGAAGCGCGCGCTTCAGCAGCAATCCGCCATTGTTCCAAAACTGGCTCAAGCCCATCAGCCGGCTGTGAGTCGTCTTGCCGACCGCTCGATGAATCAGACGGTAGTGCCGATGTCACGCGAACGAACGCAAGAGCAAGGGCTCTTTACGTCGGAGCAATCCAATGAGATTGCCTGGTGGAAGACCGTCATGCAGACTCAATTGCGGGAAAACTCGACACCTCAGATGATTGAAACAAATGCCTTGGTCTTTCATACGCTGCAACAATCACCACGAATCAAAGCGCTGAGTCAGAATCCGCTGATTCGTGAATTGCAGGTGGACGAGGCGGAAGCTGAATTTGATCCCACTTCATTTTTGCGAACACAGTTTCAAGATCGTGTCGATCCTGTCGGTGATAATTTGTCAACCACCAACGACGGTACCAACTTCCTTGATGATCACATCTGGACCGGTGATCTTGGCGTTCGTCGCAAGCTGGAAACGGGTGCCTCTTATGAGTTGAGTCAGCGGCTTGGCTTTCGAAATAGTAACTCGGCATTCTTTAACCCTCAGGATCAGGGCACGGCAACTTTGGCACTCAATGTGACTCAGCCTCTCTTGCGCGGGCGTGGAAGGTACTACAACCGCAGTCAAATCTTGATCGCTCAAAAGACAACAGGTGTTGCCTGGAATACGTTCCAAACCGAGCTTCAGGACGAGATTCAAAAAACCGTCGAAGCATATTGGCGACTCTATTACGACCGTTCGGTGTATCTCCAAAAACAACGAAATGTTGAACGCGCACAAAAGATCTTGGCGACGTTGCAAGGTCGCGCCAGTCTCGATTCATTGCCAAGCCAGATCGCACGGGCTCGTTCCGCAGTTCTTTCGCGTAAAACAGACCTTGCCAATGCCCGCCGCGATATCCGCAATTCGGAAACTGAAATTCGCAGGTTGATCGCCGACCAAGATTGGCAGGCAAGCCAATTGGTGGAGATGCTTCCTGCCGAGCTGCCCGTCATCGATGGACCGAAGTTTGAGATTGCTCAAGTCATTACGACCGCTTTGGAGAACCGTACAGAGATCAAAGAGACGTTGCAGCGGGTCCGCATTGCGGCCGTACAACGCGACATCAGTTCAAACGAATTGTTGCCAGAGCTATCGCTCTTGATGGGCACCTATGTGAGCACACTTCAGGGCGACTCGCAGATCGGCGATGCCTTTGTCGATCAATTTGCCGGTGGTGGTGTCAAACCTGGTTACTCGGTAGGGTTGGAGTTCGAAGTCCCAATTGGCAACCGTTCGGCGCGAAGTCGACTGACGCAGCGAAAACTTCAATTGACGAAGCTCAAGTCGGAGGTCGATGAAACGATGCAAAATGTGGTCGCTGAATCGCAGATCGCACTTCGCCGCGTCCACTCCGCTCGCGAAACGATTGTCGCTGCGACCGAAGCGATTGTGGCCGCAAAAATGGATTTGGACCAGAACAGCGGACGGTGGGAATCGTTTGCCTTGGTCGAAGGTGATATCGCTGAAGGCCAGACGCCAACAACGATCCTTGACCAACTGCTGGATTCACAAGAACGTTTGACGGCTGCCGAGTTGGTCTACGCACAAGCGGAAATGGAATTGAAGACCGCCGAAACCGCCCTGCAGCGAACCATGGGAACGCTGTTGATCCAGAGAAATGTAAACTTTGGAACGGCCGAAATCGATGGTCAACCTGTCGTCGGATTCTAGTAATCCCGCAGCACCAACCCGTGGCAAACGGCAACGGCTCTCTACGCTTAATCTCATCGATCAGCTCAGTTGGTTCAACAACGACTACGGCAAGTTCGAATCTGACCTCGAGCAACTGATGAAGCTGACTCTGAGTTATCGCCAGGAAGCGCCATTTTGCCTTTGATCGCCGGCGAGCAATTCAATTGGCAAAAGTGCATTCGTTTTGAGCAATTCCCAGGAATGCAGGCTTAAGAAAAAATCGACCCGGCGTCGCATTTTTTCGGAATCGATCACACAGGTTGAGTGACTCGATGACAAACTCGGTAAGTTTTGCGGGCGTGTTCTGAGGGTCTAACGGGATGTGCATGCAGGTCCGATTTAACGACGTATAAGTCTTTTCCGGCGTCGAACCCCGCATTCGGCACTGGTTCACCTGACCACTCAGGCAGCAGCGAGCTTTATGCAATCACGACCCAACCCAGTATTTCAGCTCGCAATATTTGGATTGTGCCTGGTCACAGGTTCATTCAACTGCCTGCTCGCTGAAGACCTACCTTCTCGCGAAAAACGAATGACACCGATCGTTCGTGCCGTTGCGAACTGCAACATGTCCGTCGTCAACATCCGTGGACGGAAAACGATTTCGGTCGATTCCGCGGATACTGCCAAAAAGCGCAAGCAAGTCAATGGCATGGGGACGGGCGTAGTGATCGATTCACGCGGCTACGTCTTGACCAATTACCACGTGGTTGAAGGCGTTCGCACGATCGAAATCACAACGGCCGATCGACAAAAAACGACAGCCAAGTTGTTGGCTCATGACCCCGAAACAGATTTGGCCGTACTGAAGATTGAAACCAGAAAGCCGCTGCCAAGAATTGCCATCGGTACTTCTTCTGATTTGATGTTGGCCGAACAAGTGATCGCGGTCGGCAACGCATACGGCTATGAGCACACAGTAACCCTGGGAATCATCTCTTCACTTTCCAGAACGGTTCAAGTCAACGATGAACAGATCTATCGCAACCTCATTCAAACGGATGCCGCCATTAATCCCGGCAACTCAGGTGGTCCGTTGCTTAATACCAATGGGGAAATGATTGGTATCAATGTCGCCGTCAGAATCGGAGCCCAGGGAATTGCATTTGCGATCCCGGTCAACGATGCGATCGAAGTCGCGGCAGATCTACTGGAAGAAATTTCAGTCGATGAGTTGTATCACGGATTGAATCTGCAAACCAAATATGTGAATGATCGTTCTCAGCTTCGCGTTTTGCAAATTGCCGATGACAGTCCAGCGGAAAAGATTGGCATGCGGCCCGGCGCTCAGATTATTTCTGTCAACGGAGAGCCTGTGGCAACTCGACTGGACTTTCAAACGGCTTTACTGCGATCTAAGTCGACGGGAAGGATCGTCGTTTCTGCCAGCCACAATGGTGAGGTTGAGGAACACGAGATTACACTCAAACGAAACCCAGTTAAAACCGCACCTGTCGTTTCAGCATCTGCACTTGCGTGGACCCCACTGGGTCTCAAGTTGACAACCGCTTCTGAGGCGGAGCTTCGCAATCGTCATCCGAACTACAAGAAAGGACTACGGGTCACACAAGTTCGCCCCAACAGTCCGGCTGAAACGGAAGGCATCATGCCCGGCGATATCCTGGTTGCCATGCACGGTTGGAAGACCGAGTCGTTGGAGAATTTGGCGTACATCCTGCAACGACCAGATATCGTTCAGCAGAAAAAGTTCATGTTCTACATTCTTCGAGATAAAGAGCCGTTTTGGGGTCAAATGCGAGTCGCACAACTGCCTCGCTAGAGGAGGGCTGCTGCTAAGTGCTCGCCCCAGACGAGCTAGCCTCCCCCAACGGTTACAGAAAACCGCCGTAACGCATCCCGCGCGTTCGGCGGTTTTCTTTTTTTACACCCCTCTCACCGCCTATCCGGGCGTTCAATTATCGCAAACGCGTTGATGGATTGAGAAAATCGCTCTTTGAAAGGAGCGACTCGCTTTTGAATGATGCCAGCATTTTTAGCGATTCGTCAAAACACACGGCATCGCAGGACTGATAACTGCCTTTATCAAAGGCTTAGGGCGGGTAAGTTCTTGTTGAAGATTTCTATTGCTTTGAAAGCGACATTCGTCAATCTTTAGAGTGTAAAAGCGTCTTGATTCGAATAATTTGATGTGAACCTTGTTCCATGATCCGTAATCGAATTGGTGACGCGGCACGCGAATCGTGCTTTGAGTACCGCACCCAACTTTCCTGACATTAATGCGATCGCTCGCAAGTCCCAGCTCCTTTGGAAACCATGTCTACGCCAACGCAAACAGAACCGTCCCATCCTCCCCAGCAGACTAACTCGCGAATTACCGGTGCCGAAGCGGTTGTACGAAGCCTGATTGCGGAGGATGTAGATCTGCTGTTTGGATATCCGGGCGGGGCCATCATGCCGGTGTACGATGAGCTGTACAAGTATCAGGAACAACTTCACCATGTCCTGGTGCGTCATGAGCAAGGTGCAACTCACGCGGCACAAGGATTTGCCAGAGCCAGCGGAAGGGTTGGTGTTTGTATCGCAACCTCCGGCCCTGCGGCCACGAATCTGTTGACGGGTATCGCCGATGCGATGATCGACTCGACTCCCATCGTCTGCATCACGGGCCAAGTTCCGAAGCACTTGTTGGGGACCGATGCGTTTCAAGAAACAGACGTCATGGGAATCACGATTCCAGTGACCAAGTGGAGCTATCAAGTTACGGAAGCTGAAGAGATTCCCGAAGTCTTTGCCAAAGCATTTTATGTCGCGGCAAGCGGTCGACCGGGCCCAGTCGTAATCGACATCACTAAAAATGCACAGTTCGGCGAGCTGGATTTTTCATACGAGAAATGCACGGTCGTCAATTCTTATGTCCCGCGACCCAGCATCGACGCTGAGGCCATTCAGCAAGCTGCTGATTTGATCAACCAAGCTGAACGCCCATTCATCCTGTTTGGTCAAGGCATCATTCTTTCCGAGGCTGAGGCGATCTTTCAACAGCTCGTCGAAAAGACTGGAATTCCTTCGGCTTGGACGATCATGGGGCTCTCTGCCTTGGATACCGATCATCCTTTGAACGTTGGCATGCTGGGCATGCACGGAAATTATGGGCCCAATATCATGACCAGCCAATGCGATGTCATGATCGCAATTGGAATGCGTTTTGACGACCGAGTAACAGGCAACGTCGGCAAGTTTGCGAACCAGGCAAAAGTCATTCATATTGAAATCGATAAGGCAGAAATTGACAAAAACGTCAAAACGGATGTTGCCATACATGGAGACGCCGGTGAAGCGATGACCGCACTGCTGCCGTTGCTTGAGAATAAGCAGCACGACCAGTGGTTAGCCCAATTTAAGGCGGCGGATGAAAAAGAGTTTGAAAAAGTAATTAAGGATGAGACTGAGCCAACGTCCGAAGAGCTGACGATGGGTGAAGCGATCAAGAAGCTCAATCACTTGACCAATGGTGAGGCGATCATCGTGACCGATGTTGGCCAACATCAGATGATCGCTTGTCGTTACGCGGAATTCAAGCAATCTAAAAGTAACATCACGTCAGGCGGCTTGGGCACGATGGGTTTTTGTCTTCCAGCGGCGATCGGAGCCAAGCTGGGAGCGCCACAACGCCAAGTGGTCGCCGTCGTGGGAGATGGCGGTTTCCAAATGACCGTTGAAGAACTTGGCGTGATTTTGCAAACGGAAGTCGATGTAAAAATCCTTCTGTTGAACAACGAATTCTTGGGAATGGTTCGGCAGTGGCAACAGTTGTTTTTCGACCGTCGTTACTCCGCAACCGAGATGATCAATCCAGACTTTCAGTTAATCGCCCAAGCGTATGGCATTGCGTCCGAGCGAGTTGCAGAACGGAACGGTCTCGATGCAGCGATGCAACGCATGGTCGAGCACGATGGTGCCTATCTACTTGAAGTCATGGTCGGGAAGGAAAACAACGTCTTCCCAATGGTTCCTGCTGGTGCTGCCGTTTCAGATATTCGACTGGAGTAAAGGCTCCGATCCGAAACGGCAAAGCATTCTGAATTCCCATCAAAACTTAGCAATAGAAACCCAGCTATGAACGCATCCGAGCAACCCACTGAGACGTTTTCGATCGTCGTGTATTCCGAGAACAAGGCAGGTGTTTTGCACCGAGTCACGACCTCGTTTACTCGTCGGAAGATCAACATCGAAAGTCTCACGGTCTCTGAAAGTGAGATTGCAGGGATCCATCGATACACCATCGTCGTCGAGCTGACCGAAGACATGGCGAACAAAGTCGTCGCGGCGATTGAAAAACAGATCGATGTACAAAAGGCGTTCTGGTATCGCGAATCAGAGATCATCTATCGCGAGATTGCAATGTACAAGATGCGCGCCGAGTTGCTTTCTGAAGGAAGCCCTGCACTGGATATCGTTGACCAGAACAACGCTCGAATCGTCAGTGCCGAAAAAGAGTTTGCAATTGTCCAGAAGACAGGCCGTCGGGAAGCGACTCAAAAATTGTTTGAGGAACTCAAGCCATTTGGAATTCTTGAGTTCGTTCGTTCAGGTCGAATCGCGATCTCCAAACGAATGAAAGAGCTGAAAGACTATCTGGCAGAGTTGGACGTCGCCTCGGCGAGGTGATTGATCCGCTGCATCAATCACTCGCTGTTCAACAACTCGCCGATAAGAATCAATTGCGGTTGGTATTAAAGCGGAAGTTTGACGATCTTGCCGGACTTGGCCGACTTATAGATCGCCAAAATAATCTCGACGCTTTTTCGTCCTTCGGGGCCATTGATCAAAGGTTGGCTTCCCGTTTTGATCGCTTTGATGACGTCTTTGAATTGTTGAGTATGTGCTGCGTGCCCAATGGCAGCTGGGTCCGCCGCACCACCTCCTGTTTCGGTAAGCGTCTCCGACGAAGCGGAAATCTTTTTGTCCTTGGCCGTCATCTTGGCAAACTGCCACGTCTTGATGTCTTCTTCCTCAATGACTGCTGAACCGTGGCTACCGTGAATTTCGATCTTTTTAAGCATTCCGGGATACGCTGCGGTCGTTGCTTCAATGACACCTAAAGCGCCATTTTTAAATCGAAGTGTCGCGGTCGCAACATCTTCGACTTCGATGCGTTCGTGTGCGAGGGTCGAGGTGTGTGCGGAGATCGATTCAACAGGGCCCATTAACCAGGTCAACAGATCGACGCTGTGGATGGCCTGATTCATCAACGCGCCGCCACCGTCAAGTTTCCAGGTGCCTCGCCATTGTCCGCTGTCGTAATACTCTTGTGTTCGAAACCACTTTACATAGGCATCGCCAAGCGTCAGCGTGCCGAATTTACCTTTGTCAATTGCAGCTTTGAGCGTCTGGCTCGCGTAATGAAACCTCGATGGAAAGATCGTCGACAGAACGACACCGTTCTCGGCACAGGCATCAATTACTCGATCACATCGTTTCAGCGTGACTTCAAGCGGTTTTTCCACGACGACATGTTTGCCAGCTTTGGCGGCAGCGATTGCCGGTTCCAAGTGTGCTCCGCTGGGCGTACAGATACAAACGACGTCGAGATCTGGATCTGCCAACATTGCTTTGACCGTTGGATAGGCGGTCGCAGAAAATTCGGCTGCCAGGTTTTCGGCCGATTCCATTCGATTGGAACAACAGGCCACCAATTTGGCACCGCGAATGTCCTCAATGGCTCGAGCGTGAAACTTCGAGATCATCCCGCAACCAACGATTCCAAATCCGATCATGTTAGTTCGCCTCTCCAAACGCAATACTCAATGTGAACCAAAACATACTGTACCCATTGAGCAGCATGTGTGTAACGATGCATGGGATCAAGCTGTTGGTTCTTCGATATAGAAGTCCCAATCCGACGCTGAAAAAGAACAGCGCAACTGGTGCCAGACCTTGCCCGATGTGCGCCAATGCGAACAGCAAAGATGTCACAAAGATTGGCCAGATTGGCGGTTGAGCATTTCTGCCCGTACTGTCGCCGTTCGGTACGGTCTCGATTGTCTTGTTGAAAGATGGGGCCCGATACGGATTGTTGACACCATCTTCATTCAATAACTTGGGCAGCTGTGTTTGCGTCGCTGATTCATCAGAAACAGGTTCGCTGTAACCGCCAAACAAGATTTCGTTCGTCGTGACGCTTTGGGGGTTGATGCGTTGGAGCCAGTTCTGCAGCATGCCACGAAAAAAGTACTCTTCCGTGATCGGTGCAACGAAAACGGCAGCGAACCAACAAACACCGATCGTAAACGTTGACGCCTGCTCAGTCATCGCTTTCAGTGTTGGATGTTCGTAGGGGACGATTAAGCTGAGCAACCATTGAATCATCAAAATGATCGGTACGATCAAGATAAAGCCGATCATCCCGGACCAAATACTGGAGGTCCAGTCGAAACCAGGAACGCGTTTCGCAGCGGGAGTCTGGTATCGAAATTGAAACAAGGCGACGAGCGCCAATGTCACCAACAGCTGAGATCCGCTGGAATAAAGCATCAGTTGGATCAGGTCATCGACGGATGCAAAGTCGATTTCAGCACCAGGACCTTTGATGGCGACGAACACCATTCCGGCAAGCATCTGGCTGCCAATCCAAAAAACGAATCCAATCGACAGATCGATGAATCCAATCGCCGAAACTGCCGCTGTGGTTGAGTCGGCCAGATTTTTTCCACGACGAATGAACAGGGACCAAGCAACGACGCAACTGATCGCAATCGCAGACAGTACTACATAAAATGCAATTGCCAGACCATCGCCCAAGTCTAATTGTTGAGCAAGCAACAGTTGGGAGAGAAGCATTGAATGGCCAGCAAAATGGTTTTCGTGTCGTCAAAGGAGTGGGCAAGTATCGTTGAAGCTGACAAAATTAGCAAGTCAACGAAGCGTGACGAATCCACTGTCTGATCGTCAGTCCTGAAGATAGGTTGAGCCTTAACAATGAACAAGAACGACTCTAGCGATCAGATATTCAATGTCCCGAATCAGATTTCGGCAGCTCGGTTGGTTTTGGCGTTTGTCTTTTTTGGACTCATGCCATGGAAATTGTACTGGGCAGCATTGGCCGTTTTCGTACTCGCTGCCGGAACCGATTGGATCGATGGTTGGTATGCCAGGAAATACGATATGGTCACCAAGCTCGGGCGGATCCTCGATCCGTTTTGTGACAAAGTGTTGATCTGTGGTGCCTACATTTTGTTGGCTGTAGAAATGGCACCCGCGTTTCCGTGGTATGCGAAAGTTGCTGGCTGGATGGCCGTCGTTGTTGTGGGACGGGAACTGCTCGTGACAGTTTTACGATCCATGATCGAAGGTGCTGGGGGCGACTTCTCCGCCAAGATGGCTGGCAAGCTCAAGATGTGGTTTCAGTGTATCGCTGTGGGAGCTTGTCTGGTGGCATTGGCCATCAAGACGGAAAGTCAAGAAACAGGGATGGCGGAAGTGCCGGACTGGTTGTTCATATTGGTCATTGCGTCGGTTTGGATCTCAGTGGGCTCAACCCTGCATTCAGGATGGCTTTACATTGTCGCAGCCAAAGAATCATTGAGAGTATGAGTCCCTGTCCGGCGGCGTAACCGAGCGTGATTTCCTAACCGACGCGCCAACCACAAGTGATTACTTCTCTAGCATTTCGCGAATCGCAGCGACTTCTTGTTGGAGTTTGTCGAGTCGTTCCAAAATCTCTTGTTCAGATCCACTGCTGTGTGCTTCGGTTGAATGTGGAAAGAACCAAGACATGCGTTTGGCGGGATGTAGAACGGGCCAATGGGAGTCTTGATTCGATCCAAGCGCGACACGGTAACTCAGCAACGCTTGAAGTGGAACACTGAGATTGCGAGCGTCTGGTCGTTTCTCTGGCGTGATTTCAAGGTGAACCAATTGTTTGTCACGAATGACGACCACGTTGATTGTCGTCGCTTCTTTTTCTCGAACAACTTCACTGAGCTGCGCGACGGTCTTGGCAGGTTTGCCGTCGAGCTTGTATATGACGTCCCCTTCTTCGACACCCGCTTTTTCAGCTGGCGAGTTTTGGGTGACGCCGGTGACCTTCAGCCCGCCGTTAACCAAAACGGTTTCACTGGCCGCGTTCGATAATTCGACGGTGACCGCTGTTTCGTTAGCTGGTTCCGTAACCACACCGATCCAAAATTTGCTGGTCTTAATTTGATTAGAGTCGGGATTGTAGTATTGGCGGATCAACAAATTGGTTGGCTCCGAGTGAAGGGTTGCCAAATCGATGTTCGATGCAAGGTACCGCAGAGCCGTCGCGGTTGCCCTGTCGGAGGTTGCGGTTGTATGACATGAACGACAGTCAATCTTGCTGACGTGATCATGAAGTTGTTCAAGTTGCCGTAGCGAAGCAGTTTTAGAAACTGAGTTGGCAATTTTCTCGACGGCAGCTTTGGGTTGATCTTGAACGTGCTTTCGCGGTTTGGCAGCGTCGGATTCCTCGATGATACGTGCAGTCAAGTTTTGGGCACTCGAAGGCAGATCCGATTTTTGTGCGACAACGATCGTCGGCAAGGTCAACAAGACTCCAGCGACTAAAAATGTGCAGCGATTTCGAAGGGATGGCATGGGTTTAGCTCCGGAACGTTGAGTGGCGATTTGAGAAAATGTGCAAGGGTCGGAAATCGAGGAACGGGATGGATTCGCGAACTTCTTTCCGATTGTGAGCGAGTAATTGTGAGCGAATGTTATTGGTATGCGGCGAGGCCGAGAAACTTAATTTCCACCGTCCGCACGGGAACTTGAACGGTCCCGCCGTGTGGCAGATCGACTTCGGTAGTACGTTGTTCTTCGTCGACGACATAGCCTGCTTTGAGCATCTCCCGGCGGAATTCCATCGGGATTGGCGCGGCACTACGAGCAATTGCATCGGCGAGCGTCAACTGAGGTTGGGCCGGACTGTGTTCCGCTCGATCGACAGGAGCCGCGCTAAGACGCGCGACGGATACGCTGGCGATTGACGACGGCGATTGGTTTGGAAACCAGTTGGATATCCAGTACGTACCAATGAGTACGCCTACGATTAACCCCACCAGGGACCAAAATAATCGGGTTCGACTGACCGACCCGCCACGACCAGGAGGCTTGATGTCGCAGCGATTTATTTCTGCGTTTGAGAGAGGTTGGTCGAAGTAACTGGCGACGGACTCGTTGACGACTTGTTGTTCCACAAATGCCAGTGCGAGACATTTCCAGCCACCGTCCGATTGTTCGATTTCCAGCAACATGGAACGCCGCTGTTCGTGAGGAAGTTCTCCATCGACGAACTGTTGAAGTTGTGCAGGATCGATGTTCAAATGCGAAGAGCTCATGGTTTGCCCCCGGTAAGATTTTGAAGTTTGTTGCGAAGGTTGTCGCGAGCCTTGCCCAACCGGTAGATCACTTTATCCAGGGATAAACCGAGGTGGTCGGCGAGCTGTTGGTAAGTCCATCCTTCGGTATGTTTCAACAGAAGGATTTCTCGTTCTTCAACGTTGAGTTGCGCGATTCCTTCGCGAATCTGCTGATGAATTTCGTTTCGGGTCAGGATTTCCAGTGGGTCGATGTTCCGTGGATCTGCCGTCGTTTCTGCAGCCGTCACCGATACCGACCCTACTTTTTTTCGTCGACTGCTTTCTCTAAAAAACAGAGTGACCTGTTGGATGGCAATCCGATACAACCATGGCGCGAGCTTTTCCTGACAACTCAGTTGGTCCTGCTTTTCCCATGCTTTGATGGCGACGTTTTGCAAGACCTCGTCTACCCAGACTCGATCCATTCGTGACGCGATCACCGTCCGTAGCCACCCAGCGTGTTGGCTCCACGTATCGTGCCACCCGGAAGCGGGGTCCGAAGCAAGGTCAAGTGACTTAGGGGGCGGCTCGTGTTCCGACATGAAACCTGCTCAGTGGGTCGTATGTCTGGATGATGCGCCGCGACCGAGTGACTGGTCAATATTTGAGTGAGAATTTTCAATCATTCTGCCGCACGCTGTGAATCGAATTGGGCCACGGCATCTCTGAAGCCAATAAAAAACGCCACGTGAAACCACGTGGCGAATGAGTCAATCAACGAGTTGGAAGCAAATTACTCGGCTTCTTCCTCGGATTTGATTTTGCAGCAAAGGGGTGAACCCTTGGCAAGATTGCAACTGGTGCAGGTCTCGTTGGACTCTTTGCAGCAGTCCTCGGATCCTTTGGTGAATCCGCAACCCTTGCAGTAAACACCTTCAGCAGGCTTGACGCCAGTGCAGCACAATTCGCTGCCCTCTTGCATGCCACAACCTTCGCACTTTTTGCCTTCACAGCAATCGTCGCATCCGGCGCAACAACCACATTTTGCACACAGGTCATTTTCAAGTGATACCTTGGTCGTGCCATTATCAGTATCGTTTTGAGAAGTGCTGGTGCCGCCTTCATTGTTGGCGTCACCGCCCTCTTCTGCGTTGTTACAACCCATGAGGACGACAGCGAGTGCCAACATCATGAATCCAAGATAGGTTTTCATTTGTTACTCCAAAAAAATGTCTGCTCATGGTCGAGTTGCACTGTTCTGTTGAACGGTGTTTCGATCAACCCAATCGAAATTGTTCCTCGACCAAGAGATTGAATTATAGAATCTTTACCAATAGTGACCGATTGAAAAAGGACGTTTCTTGGTAACTCTCTTTGACCTGTGAAATTTTAACGAAGCCGCAGGGGCGCAGCAATAAAGGTGCGATGCGAACCAAGTCGTCTTTGTTGAAAACAGGACATATTGTCGTCGAGAACTGTACGACGAAATCCAGGGCATGGCTCGCTATTCCAGCGATTCCCGCAAGAATTTTCGTGCGTTCTGAATGTCAAAATAGGGGGTTTTCAGTTTTTGAAGGAGGATTCAACAGCCTTTGATCATCTCCAACGAATGAATGCGACGCGCAGACGATCGCAAATTTCGTTTGCGATAAACTTCACAAAGATCGGTTGAAATCAAGTGAGCCAATGAGACAGTAATGCCTGCGCACAAAAAAAGGGCTCCAACCGGAGCCCAATGTTTTTCAATTTTCTGAGACGCAACCGCTTACTTGCGTCGGCGAACTAACAGTCCACCAATCGTCAGCAGCGTAAAGGCAACGGCTCCGGGTTCAGGTACGTTTGCAAACCCTGGTGTGTCGTTTCCTAGATCGCTGAATGATCCGATGTTCCAGCCGCCAGTGCTGTTTTCAAATCGAAACACATGAGCGGGGGCGAAGTTGCCATCAGGGCCAACCGGTGTTGAACCACCGTAAGCAAAATCAGGATTGGCATCTCCATCAAACAGGAAAACGCCATCGACGACGGAGCTCCATGGTGTGGTGTCAGCGACGCCATCATTGTCGGTATCGATGTCATCAGAAACGGCACCAGTGAAATCACGTACCAACAAAAAGTTTGTTGGCGATCCGAAGTAGTCATCGCCTGTTACCAAGTCTGCGTTGACGTCGGTCTGGTGTGCCAAAAAGAATCCGTCGGTCGGGATCAAGAAGGAATCGAGATCATAGGCGAATTCGATCAAGCCCGGCTCAAACTCTCCACTGACGGTCAAGAGCGTCATGCCCGCCAATGATTCGTTCGGGTCACCCGCCAACTCAATGAAGTTGTCGGTGTCTGTACTTGGTTGCGAAATACGGAGTTCGTTGATGAAAACATCTGCTTGGAGTTGAGTGACCGCCATGATTGCAATGGCAAGCCCGAAAACGATTCGTTTCATGGTGTGTATCTTGATCAAATGAAAGGGGTAATTGACTCGTGAGACGCTATCAGGATAACCAAAAGCCACTTGGTTTGTTCGGCACAAAGCCCCTGATCAGCAAAATTTGCCAAACTTTAACAGTTGGCATGCGAACCGCCTCATTCGCACAGAAACGCCCAACGTACAGGGGATTGCCGTTTGATTCGTTGAGATTTCCGGGAATCTGACTCAAAGGAATTTGGCGTTCCAAAACGATCGGTTTGGGGGTGAAATTTGGGCCTAGCCAAGGTTCCGAACCATCCCGGATTCGACAAAAAATGCCCCTCCGCGAAGTTCGCAGAGAGGCATCGAATGTCAATCGTCTGAAAAACGGCCAAAGACTACCCAGGATTTTTGAGCAGGACTTTCAACGTCATTTCAGCATCATCCCGTTTCAACTTGACTTTTACCGTCTTGCCTTTGTCGCGACGGATGATCAACGACATCTGGCGTCGCTTGGTGATCTTTTCTCCGTCGACTTCCAGCACAACGTCGCCGGCTTGAAGTCCTGCCACTTCGGCAGCTGATCCTTCGGTCACTCGTTCGACTGTAACAATGTCATTTTCATCGTCGAGTAACACGCCGAGTCGGAATGGTTCGGCGCGACCATAAGAGGGTCGTTTTTCCATGTCAGCTAAACGGCGAACGAAGTTTTCGCTGTAGTCGATGACCTTCAGTGCACCTTCGCAGTCGATCGCTTCAAAATCATCTTCCGGTGTGTGGTAAACGGCGTTGGTTCCAGTGTGAATGAATGTGTTTGGAATTCGCTTGCCATTAAACGGAAGGTGGTCCGATCCGCCAAACCGATTCGTCGGTTTGACCAATTCGAAATCGATACCTTCATTCGAAGCTTCAAAGATCGAATCAAAATCGGGTGACGTGTCCCAGTTGTAAAGCGTCAATCGGTTGTTACGCAACCAACCAATCATGTCGAAATTGACCATTGCGATGGTGTTTTCAAGAGGGAAAATCGGATTGTCGACATAGTGGCGAGCACCCAACAACCCCATCTCTTCCGCGGTAAAACAGATAAAGACCAATCGCCGACCGGGCTTCTTTCCCGACGCTTGGAAACGACGAGCCAGTTCAATCACAGCTGCCGTTCCAGTGGCATTGTCATCGGCACCGTTGTGAATTTCGCGACGGCCACCTGCTCGAGATCCATACTGACCCATCCCAAGGTGGTCATAGTGACCGCCAATGACGATGGTTTCGTCCGCGTTTGGACCTTCTCCTTCAACGACCCCAACGATGTTGTAGGTCTTGATCATGTTCTGCTTAAAATCACTTTTGAAAGTCGCTGACCAACCTTCCATTGGCTGTGAGATCGGTTCGAGCGTCTCGTCGATCAGTTTCTCCACGCCTTTCAAATTCTTGATCTTGTTGCCGTTGGCTGCAACCAATGGATTGGACTTAAGAATCTTGTTGATCACGTTACGCTTGACTTGTGCGAACGGCATCGTGGTGGTGCCGAATCGGTCAGGTGCAATCAAGTCATCTTGGGCGTCTTCACCTGCAGTTAAAGAATCGTTAACCATCAAGATCGCTTTGGCACCCGCTTTACGAGCCGCATTCGCTTTGATTCGACCGGACGCATAACGTGTGGTGTCTGTTCCATCAAAAACAGAGTCGTCTTTTTCCTGTTGTGGCTCCATTCGGACCAGCACAACAATCTTGTCTTTTACGTCGACTTTTTCGTAGTCGTTGTAGTTCAGGTCTTCTGCTTCGATGCCGTAACCGACGAAAACCAGTTCGCCCGTAATATCGAATCCAGCTCGGCCCAACAGTTGTTGGTATTGCTTGCCAAGCTTCAGTTCCTGAGTTTTTCCGTCAGGGCCTGTGAGAACGAGCGACGTCTTTTCCTTGTCGACGCCACGCGAGCCACGAACTTCCATTTCCTGAAAGTAGGTTCCGTCTTCAAGTGGCTTGATGCCAGCCTTTTTGTACTCAGCGACGATGTAATCTTCACAGAGCTTGATGCCTGGAGTACCTGGTTGGCGTCCACCCATCTCGTCGGAAGACATGTACTTGATATCGTACGTCACACGTTTGAGCATTGCCTCGCGTGAGACGGTCGATTCCTGAGTGGCCTGATCCGAATCAGCAGTGGCCGTTTGACCGATGACTTCAGATCCCATCCAGGACGACGCTGCCATGGCGATCGCCGCGGCGATGGTAGTAATGTTTTTGAGCCTCACTCAGTATCTCCTATTTAGAATGTTTGGACGACGGATACATCTGACCACAGCATATTGCCGTTTGATCAAACGATGTTACCTTGGCTTCGAGTCGTTTGTTGCAAGAACTATTCCGTTGCTGAAGACAGTTTCGGATCGCTAACCAGCCGAGTGATATTTTAGCGTCGATTGTCCAACCGTGGGTCGAATCGTCTGTCATTTTTTGCCGAGCGTAATCCAATTTACGCTCGTGGATCGCTACGGTTTATTGCACGACGATTCCCTTGAAATCACTTTCCGGGGGCGGCGTTTTCGGATCAAGATCTTCCAGCGTCTTTTTAAGCAACTCGCTGACAACGAGGTTTCGGTACCATTTTCGATCCGACGGAATGATATGCCACGGTGCATCGACGGTACTGCATTTCCTCAGCACATCCTCGTAAGCATCCTGGTAGTCGCTCCACAGCTTCCGCTCGGAAAGATCGCCCAGGTTGAACTTCCAGTGTTTGTCAGGATCATCGAGTCGAGCTTGAAGTCGCTCGCGTTGGGTGTCTTTACTGATGTGTAAAAAACATTTGACGATTTTGGTGTCGGTTTCAGTCAACAACTTTTCAAAATCGTTAATCAACTCGTATCGCTTCTTCCAAGTCTTTTCGGGCACCAGCGAGTGCACTCGCACCACCAGCACATCTTCATAGTGCGATCGATTAAAAATTCCAATGTTGCCTCGGCGTGGGACGACCTGATGAACACGCCATAAAAAGTCGTGATCCAGTTCGACTTCGCTTGGTTTTTTAAACGAAGAAACCTGGCAACTGGTCGGGTTCATTCCCCGCATCACGGCTCGGATCGTGCCGTCCTTACCCGCCGTATCCATCCCCTGCAAAACCAACAAAATCGAACGTCGGTTTTCTGCGTAGAGGATTTTTGCAAGTGCCGCCATCTCCTCGGCGTTTTCCTCAATTTTTGCGTAGGCCGTTTTCTTGTCGTAAGACGTGTCTTCGAAGTCGGACGGGATGTCTTTGAGACGAATCTTCTCATCAGGCTTGACGGTGTACGGCCTGGTGTCTTTTAGTTTGCACATCTTGGTCAACAGAGTTCGATGGAGTTCAGAGTTCGACGGAGTTTTTTGGAGGCGTATTCAAAAACACTTGAAGGCTGGTAAAGTTGTCTTTGAGGCTGCGGCGTTCGCGATCTTGCAGCACGATTGGCAGGCAAGAACGATCGACAACGTTTCCTTGGTCCCTTGGATTCATGCTCGATTAGTCTAGTCTGCCTGACACCCAGCGACCACGATACGACTGCATTATCCCTGCATCCCAGAAGAAAAAGTATGAATCCATCCAAGCCAAAAGTCGTCGTGATTGCTACCGGAGGAACGATCGCAGGTCTTCAGCCCGACGACGGCAAAACGGATTATGAAGCAGGCAAGGTTGAGGTCAATGACTTGATCGCTGCAGTTCCCGAGGCCGGCAAGTTGGCAACGCTCAGTGGCGTCCAATTGGTGTCCATCGGCAGCCAGGACATGACCGCTGATGTTTGGTTGCGTTTGGCGCGTGAGATTGAAACGCAACTGGATCGAGATGACGTCGCTGGCGTCGTGGTGACTCACGGTACCGATACGATGGAAGAAACTGCCTACTTCCTAAACCTGATTGTGGAAAGCCGCAAACCTGTCGTGTTAACCGGTGCGATGCGACCGGCAACGTCGCTGAGCGCTGACGGGCCATTGAATCTGTTTAATTCGGTTGCCGTCGCCGCATCCGAGTCGGCAGTCGATCATGGCGTGCTGGTGGTCGCCAATGACTTTATCCATGGTGCCCGAGAAGTCATCAAAACAAATACGTTAACGGTTCAGGCATTCGAATCGTCCGACTTGGGGTTGTTGGGCGCGATGCACTATGGCGAACTACGGATGTTTCGAAAACCACATCGACTGCATACGGCCGATAGTGTATTCGCGATCCGGGATATCGACTCGCTTCCAAAAGTTCTCGTCGTTTACGCGCATTCCAATATGGATGGTGAGATGGTCCGGTGCGCGGTTGAGCATGGCGCACGAGGGATTGTGTTGGCGGGTGTTGGAAATGGCAACGCCAGTCAAAAAGCATTGGATGCGCTCAGTGAAGCAGTCTCTCAAGGCGTTGTGGTCGTTCGTAGTACTCGCAGCAACGACGGTGCGGTTTTACGTAACCACGAAATCAACGATGACGAGCTGAAGTTTGTTGTATCCGATCAGTTGAATCCAGCCAAAGCGAGAGTTCTGTTGCAGTTGGCACTCACCCAAACCAACGACGTCCAGCGGATTCAAGAATTCTTCCTGGCGTATTGATGTCGTATCGAACGGCTTAAACAAATCGACTTCGACACGATTTTGGGATCATCGGCATTCACGCGCCAGCAGGTAGCCTCAGTCGCTTCTATGACACTACAGTTTTAGCTGAATCGTCTCGAACGACTTGCCGCGTCGGATCATCAATTGAAACGTCGCATCTCGATCGATGGATTCCAACAGCGAACGAACATCCCTTGTCCCGGGCGTCAATTGCCCGTCGATACTGATCAACAGATCGTCTGGCGCTAAACCCGCTTTGTCGGCCGCCGAGTCTGCAACGATGCGATCGATAAATGGCGGGGTTTGATTGACGACATCCGGTACCAAAACGACGCCGAGCAACTCCAGGGTCATCGGTTCGGTCGGTTTTCGTTGATTCTGCTCCCGTTGAACAATCATTTTGCCGTCGCGTATCTCCTGAACGGATTGATTGATGGTTTCAATAGGGATCCCAAAATTCAACCATGTGCCCAAGCTCGAATCTTTGACCTCTTTACCGATCATCCCAATCAGTCTTCCTTCGCGATTGATGATGACTCCCCCCGAAGCTCCAGGGTTGTTTGTAATGGCGTCGATCAAAAAAACCGGACCTTGATACACCGACTCAAACGCACCCTTGCGCGCCGACAGATTGGTTACCGCGGATACGAATCCACGCTGGACGCTGACCGGCTCATCTCCAGTCGCGACTCGAAAAAGATTACTTAACGCAAGAACGCGAGAACCGACGCGAGGAAGTACTGCAGTGTCCAAATTGAAGTGGTCTACGGCAGTGGCGTCGATTTTGAGAACAGCGATTTCCAATTGCGGGTCGTAACCGACCAGCTTGCCTTCGTTTCGCGTTCCATCGTCCAGCGTCACGTAAATGGCGTCGGCATCGAGTACGTAGCTCCAGGAAGTCAGAACCAAACCATCGTCCGAAATCAAAAACCCGGACTGATAGGATTCCAAACCACGAAACCCGCCACCGCCATTGATTTTGACGATCTTGGATTGAGCACTACGGACGACGCTCGAATACTGATTCAGCGGCGACGACGCGCGTTCGTCTTGGGCATTCAAGCCAGCCCGCGCGTCCATGAAACATAATATCGCCAACGCCAGTGTCGTAACGAGACGCATTCGTCGGTTACTCATCGGCGTCTCCCAAAATTTCAATTCGTTCTACGGTCAGCGATTGCCAGTCGCCAGCGGCATGTCGATACTTGATCAACGTTGGAAACTGCAGCCCTTGCTGAGCACGGTACTGTTCCAAAACGACTTGGCACGGATCCGCATCTGGTTCTGGAAACATCTCGACAGAACTCAAAACGCCAATAGGGTTGAACAACCAATTGGTCTCCACACCCTCACTGGTCGCTTGCATCCACTCATACTGACTGGGCTGTGGATATTGATTCGGTACAGCTCCCATGTAGACCGTGTCACCAAATTTCTCCGGGCCCTGTAGCAACATTTTTCGCCAAAGATGAAGTGTGACCAACAACCCGCCGCTCCCTTTTGGTTCCGGTTGCAACGCCAAATCAATTTCTGAGTCTAACACGATGGTTTGTTGTTTGGATCGATAACCCGATTCACGATCGTTCAGTACGATGGTGATCTCCTCGTTCTGAGCGTTCTTGCAAATGACACGCCAACCGAAATCCATTTCCTGCCAATTGTTTTCACCGGTAAAACGGCGCCACAGTTCTGTTCGCCGAACTCGATTAAACCGATAGTTGGCAAAACCCCGGCGTGACTCATGAAGTGATGGATCAGGTGTGCGACTCTCTTTGGCGATTGCAGGTTGATCCTGGGGCGGCGATTTTTCAGGAGGTTGTGGGAGCTTCGGTTGAGGCGCGACACGAGCTGATTTTCCTTCCATCATTTCAATCAATTCTTCGGTGTCATGGACGCCACTTAAGCGGACGAAAAGCTCAAACGTTTCTGGTTTGTCACCCGTTTCCGGATTCGCGGGCCGGCGAAATTTGATCGGCACTCGCCATCCCTTGGGATAGATGCCCAACAAGTTCTTAAACTGGTTGGTCGATGTGATCGTGTGGCCGGCAAATTCCAACAGCTCGTCATCAAAACGAGCGCCACGACGAAACACTTGCGACTCAGTCAAGATGTCGTTGATACGGACCTCTCCCGATTCGTTGGTCGTCACGGTGAAGTCAACCGTCGCGTGATCGACAATTCGACCGCTCTTCAAGTGTGACAAAAAGTGCTGAACCTGGTTGCTGGAGATTGCATAACCGACACCCACGTTGACGCGGTTGCGTTTCTCAAAAGAACCTCGTCCGTTGATCCCAATTAATTTGCCGTTGGCAGCGAACAACGGTCCGCCTGAGTTACCTGGATTAATGGCTGCGTCAGTTTGAATGCAGTCGGTATATTCCAGAAGAGTACCGGCCGGATATTGGTACCGATGTGTCCCGGAGACGATCCCCCAGGAAACCGTTGGTTGAAAGTCGGTTGCCAATAGAAAGGGATTTCCGACCGCAAAACACCAGTCGCCCGGCTCGACGGTATCGCTGTCCGCAAACTTCGTAAACGGAAAGTCGTCTCGGCCCAACAACTGGACGATGGCAACGTCACCCACCGGATCAATTCCAACAATCACGCCATCGTACAGCTGGCCATCGGCCATGCTGCATTTCATAAATTTGCCGCATGACTGAACGACATGGTAATTCGTGACGACGTAGCCGTCTGCCGAAACAACGACGCCACTGCCGCCTCCTTTACCGCCCGGTCCAAAGATGCAAACGGCCGTCTTAAGCAATTGGCCAATCGTGGCAATCTTCTGCGCTTCCGCAGCTTTTAGCTGTGTGTTTTCCTGAACGCATAAAGGCTTGCCAAGCGCATCCTGACCATTGAAACAGTGGAATACGATCGCGACCGACAAAGCAATCAAAACGAATGGAGAGACAGACAGATTCGAGCGAGTCTTGTAGATGGGCGACATTGGCTCTCCAGAATAGGCTTAACGTTTCAACTGCAAGTCTACCAAATGAATCTGATCACCAACAGAACGCCCGTCAAGGTAGTCAACTTCGATGACCATTCGCGACCCTCCAGCGACGTTGATGTCAATCTTGACCGGTTGATTCATGGTCTGTTTTGCCATTTCGGTGCGAAAGACTTCTGTTCCATCAACGCCGATTCGCACGCGGACGTTTCCATTGTTGTCTGCGTCCGGAGCAAACCCAATCAGGCCGCGACAGCTTGCAAACTGTTTCTCTAACGCGAAAGACAACTTGCCTCCCGCGGTCATCGCGAAACCCTTGTTAAACGTTTTCAGTGTTCGTCGTTTGTATTCGCCTGATTGCGCGTATTCCAACTGCAACGGTTCGCCGGCAAAATCAGCATCGTTTTTAGCGACACGTAGTTGACGCAATGTGTCCAATATCGCCGGGCTGGCGATCAATGGTTTCCAGTCATTGGTCGCAGGAGCCAAGTCACTGAGCGCGATCGTTGATGAGCTTCCGAATTCAATCTTGTTGAGTGCGGCGATTGGAACGCGAAAGGTAGGTCCAGCCAAGGTCACCAGTTCGATCTCGTCAGGTTTTGTCTGTTGATCAAATTTTAAACGCCGGAGTTGTAGTTGACTTTCGTCATTCAACGTAACTCGAACCGGAGCGGCTTCAAACTCTCGATTGACCGCATGAAAAAACGCCACCGCTTCAAGTTTTTCAATGCCAATTTGGGCTGAACGCGTCCCGACTGAGAATTCGATCCTCTCATCGGCCATCCCCCGGACAATCCCTTCGACAAAGTTGATTGAATTGTCTCGATCAACGACCAATGCGTCGGTTGTGAGTTCGTATTCCTTCACTGCCCGATCTAGTCTTTTCTGTTGAAACGCATCCTCGTATTGTTTGAGCTGAATCAATTTTACGTGTCGGGAACTAGCCTGCTGGTCACGATCAGCCAGCGAAAACTTTAGAACGTTGTCTGCCATCGAAACAGTTGCGATTGCAATTCGCGTTCCATCGACAAATTCAATCGAGCGTTTTGCCGCAGGCGATTCCTCTGATGGCTCATCGTCGGAAACAAATGTCAACGACTCGATCTGTGCGAACGGCACGGGCGTGGATGACGCATCTGCCAAACGTAGTGAATCTTCATTGAGCGAAACGAGTGTGCCTGTTTGAGTCTGGCCGCTACGCAACAAAAGTTTGGCGACGATGTTGGTCTGTTCGCCAGAAGGTTGGCCTGATTGAGATTGTGCCGTCACTCGATTTGCTGAGACGGTGACGATGGCAAAAATTAACAGGCTCAAGCTGGTTGACCTGAACCATGATCGCAGCAACTCGATATGAGAAAAATTCATTGATCCTCTTTGGCGAGTTTTCGAAAATACTCTTCGATTGCTGCTCGGTAGTGGGGAGGCATGTCTTTTGCCATCTCTGCGAGCGCAGCCGCTCGTTTGGCCGGTGGTAGATTGCCCCAGTTGCCTCCATCGCGAAGTTCTTTTTTGGCAACCTTCCCTGAACCTTTTTCATTCGTGTTCTGAGAGTCTTCCATCGGGCTACTTCCACCCCCGCTGGGTGGTCCCTGACTCTGCGACTGTTGTTGTTGCTGTTGCTCCAATTGTTCTATGAGTTTGTCCAGCTTGTCGATCACTTCTTGCTCTTCACGCAAGACAATTTTTCCGCTCCGATTGAACCCTGTACGGCGGCGAATGTCGTTCATCATTCTTGAAATCTGGTCCAGCGAATCTTCCTGCAGCGGCTTAACATCGGCCAGCATCATTTGAGAAACGACGGCATAGCGACTGGGTAGAGAGTCTTTGTGTTGCAATAAGAGTTCGAGCGAGACGATGCACTCGTCCTTCTCCAAAAGTTGATGTTGCACGAGTGCACGATAAAACAGAAGTGATTTGCGATCGAGAACCATATCGAGGTCGAGTTGTTTCAATTCCAACAACGCCTCGTCATAAAATTCATTCTGTGACAACCAACGACCCAGCAGCAAACGAACATGGTTTTTCACAAACGCGGACTCGCTGGGGTTGGCAAGCAGTCGATCGAACTTTGGTGGGACCGTCGAAAGTCTTGGTTGTTCCAATTGGTCAGCGATTGCGCGAACATCCGGCCGAACCAGTGCAATCGCGGAAACGACGAGGTCGATGTTGGTCGGTCGTGCCGAAGGTGGAAGCTCCAAGTTCGATTGCAACTGTCGTCGAAGCATCTCGGCTTGATCCGTATCGATATTGGAGGAAGCGATCCAGGTTTCAATCGACGATTTGATTTCGTCGACGGTTGTCGGCTTCCAATCGGCCGATGTTGCCAATTGATCCGTCTCTTGTTGCAACTCAACCGCCGGCTTCGTCGGTTGCTTTTGGAAGGCGTGAACAAGGGCAGGGTAGAGCAGTAACACGAGACAAGCCAACGCTGGTACCGCGCAGGTTGAATGTAAGGCAGACGGTCGAATAGTCATATCGCGTTTCATTCTCGCAAAGAGAAAATACGTTTGTGTTGCTGCAGTCTTGCAGGCCTTGTTTGGATGAAGCAGCTTTCGGATGACGGTATCATTCGAGTGAGGCGACTTCCGCGTCTATTTATTTTTCTCATTCACCAGATCGCGTGCAATGGTTGTCAATTGCGATTGCCGATCGGCAAGCCGCTGCAACGCACTTGCTACATCGGGGTCGTTATTGGCGCCAACAGGATCTTCAGGGTCCGCGAGAAACTTGGCGTACCGCTGATGACGGCGATGAATTCGTTCTTGAAGTCCTTTTAGCATTTTTATTTCGGCCAATTGGTCAACCAATGGTTTGTCTCCTGGTTTGCCAGATTGTCCTGGTTTCGATTCTGGTGGTTTCATCTTTTGCAAATCTTCCTGGGTTTTGACCAACGCCTCGACCAGGTAGTTCAGCGTCTCAATAATATCTTCCTCGATTTCGATCGTGATCTGATTGACTTTCGCATTTTGCAACCGACCTGCGACCTGCAGCATGTCCTGCTGTAGTTCTTCAACGGTGGCCGGGAACGCGACGGAGGAACCGTCTTCCTTGAGCAACAGTAATGCGCGACCCGCATCTGCAGCGATCAGGTTTTCTTCCTCAGCCAGCTTTCCGGCACCAATTTCGAACTCGGTCCCACGATTGGCGTCTGGAACGCGGTTGAATTTTAAAGTTGATTCGTAAATGCGAACTTGTTTCTCAAGCATTCCACGAAAACGATCTTCGAGCATGGCCAATGTCTGTTCGATCTCTTCTTCACGTAGTTGGCGCAGAATTTCTTCCAGCTCACGTTTCGCTTCTTGAAGTTGCTGTTCAGCTTCACGCATTCGATCAATCGCATTGTCGCGTTGCGCGTCTTCCAAAGCCTTTTGTGCATCTTGCATCTTCTTCTGGGCAGCTTCGATTTTTGACTGTGCTTGTTGAGCTGGCGTTTGCTGTTGCTGTCCCTGCTGTCCCTGCTGGCCTTGCTGTCCTTGCTGTCCTTGCTGACCTTGTTGTCCTTGTTGTCCTTGTTGTCCTTGTTGTCCTTGTTGACCTTGTTGACCTTCTTGCCCCTGCTGTCCTTCTTTGGGCTTGTCACCTTTGCCGTCGCCATCTTGTTTTGAGTCCGGGTTTGACTCTGTTGGTGGAGTATCTGATTCGTCAGACTCCTTGCCGTTGTCACTGTTTCCGTCGTCATTATTGCCGTCGTCATCGTTCGGCGTGTCGGATCCGTCCTCTGAGCCCTCTTTGGACTCGTTCGTCTTCATCTGCTTGGCGAGGTCGCCGGTTCGATCGGCTGCTTTGGCTTGCGACTTGGCGAGTCGGCCGGCTTCGATCCCTCCTTCGGTTTGGCCTCGAATTCCTTTTTGGATTCGCAGAATACGATCGACCTCTTTGGCATAATCCTGAAATCGTTTGATTTCATCGCGCAGCACTTTGGATTGGTCTTCGCTTTGTAACAACGTCAATAGCTCGGTGAGCTGAGCGAGCACGACTTCTTGTTCGTTTTCCGCATCCTTGAACTTGGATTGACTCATGAGCTGGACCACTAATGCCATCTGGCCAGCTGTCATCTTCTCTTGAGATTGCCGGAAGGCTTGCTGCAGCAACTTGGCTCGTCCTGGATTATTTGATTTCTCAAATTCGTAAAGCGAATAGAGCTTGTTCTCCAGCTGCTTATATTTGTCTGCCAGCTTCTTTTGGTCACCAGTTACGTCGGAGAGACTATCTTCAGATTCCTGATCACCCGGCGCCGGATTCTGGGTCGCAGGAACTGGAGTCTCCGGCTGTGCAAACAGGGACGTCGATGTGCCACTTGCCAGAAAAAGAATGGGGATCCAACAGAAAATCATCGCTAACCGGGTTGGTCGGGGAAACTGTCTGAGCGACTTATCCAAGTGTGTGCGGCATCGCGTCCGATCAACCGACTCCCAAGTTTCATCCATGGTCACTCCAATGAAAAGCGAAGAACAACCTTTCGATGTGAAAAAACGTCGAGGTTGTACAGTACCGTTGCGAAGTCTCGACAACGACATCGAAAGATCGCTTCCCCTATTCTAGTGTTCAGGCCGTTACTATTCCAATTGAGATCTCAATGCGTGAAACAGTGCCAGTCGAAGCGGTTTACGGAGAAAACCGGATGAGAATCGAAGCCATGTGCGTTTTTTTACAAGTTCTCGTTGCTGGTTGTCCCTTTTTTGGTCATCTCGTTTGGCAAACCATCCGTTTCAAAACGACGATTGATGATCCCAGGAGCTTGTGCGTGCCAGTCATTACTCATTGGACGCGGTTCGCTGCAAAGCGATTTTGGCAACAAAAACGTCAGGCCCTTCGTTGTAACTAACCCACAAAAATCCGTCGTGTTCTGCAAGCCCGATCGGCAAGTCTTCTGCACCAAGTGGTTCGTGATCGTCAACTCCAAGTTGTTGCTCGCGAATATTTCCAAGCGACAAAAGCTCTGTGAGCTGGCCCGTTTTAATATCCAGACTGCAAACGGCAGTTCGAATCGGGGCAGATCTTATCTCGGCAATCGCAACAAAGCCAATGTTCGGAACTTCGACAACACGGGGAGACCAGATCGGCAAATTAGTTTTGGTCCAAGTCCATTGCTTGTATGGAGACTCGGCAGTTCCTAGCATCGCGTATGAATAGTCGCCCTTGGTTACGCCTTCGCTGCTCCCGCCATACATCGGCATCAAACAACAAAGGCGATCCTCTGCCATTGGAAACAACGAGGCCCGTTTCGGATTACCATTAAAGGCATGGGATTCATAAAGTTTGGCGTACTTCTTGCTGTCGTCGGTGACCATCAATGCCATTGCAAGTGACTCACCGCACGGGCCGCCATACTTGAACGCGTACCCATGCCCTCCGTGCCAAATTTGTTCGCCCCAATGAAGGACTTCATGCAAACGACCCTCAGCGTTCCAAGTCGTTGCATCATTGGTTGACCATCCGACCATTTGTCGAGAATCAAACTCTCGGCTATTGAACTGAGCCTCCATTGCACGAACGGTCAACATTTCATCGGATTGAACCGTCAAACGAGGCGTATCTTCGAGACGCTTTCCTCGGTATTGTCCGGCGACTCGGCGCACAAGGTAGCGATCTCGTGCTTCATGGCGAATCGTCGACTGGTTCGTCCAAACTAAGCCATTCTCCGACGACATCACTCGAATGCAACTCTCTGTGGAACCTGCCGTCCAGTCGTCTAGAAATGTAAGCACCAATTGATCACGAAAGACCGCGAGATCAGTTGACGACGCAGCTGAATTCCGCTGCTTGATTTTTTGACGGGAGACGAGCTTGGCGGTAAGCAAGCTTTTGGCTTCCTGGTTTGCATCTTGGGCAATGCCCCAGCGCGGAGACAAAAAGAGGAACGCCAAAACCAGAAGTACTTGGGTGAACGTGTTTCTTTGCATGAATCGATTCTCCATGTGATGGTAATGCTTTGACGATCGTCATCGCGACGTGGCGACAAGTGACCATTCAAGCCAACAAAAATACGCCTCGCCTCGCTGCCTGAATCAGTCTTTCAAAATGGCTGCCAACCTGCCGAACGTCGGCATCATTGAAAGAGATGCGTTGTGATTCAATGTTTGAAGCATTTCATGTTGAGTGCGTTCAAAAAGGTTCTTTGATTCTACAGCTTGCCCCTGTTGGGTCAAACTTTCAGAACTAAAATGGGATCAAAAACGAAATAAGCATCTGATGTGTGGTGCGCAGCGGAGACAAAAAACCAAAGTCCGAGCGGTCGATCCGTCCCAATCAGATCATTCTTCAGCCAAAGACTCTGGCGTTCGAGTTGGGTCTCAACTTGTTAATAGAGAACATGTCAGTCCAAAGCTCACGCGTCCATCGTAGCGATCTGATGTCAGAAAACCAATCAGTTAACACGCTAGGACAGGTGGCGCCGTCACGCTTTACTAGTGATTCGTTTGGGTTAGAGAAGCCTTTGAGATGACAACGTTGTTAGAACAGATCCAATGTTTCAATTCGTGACCTACCAAACAAAAAACCCTCGACGTTGCCGACCGAGGGTTGCTTGTTTTATCTTGTTTCGTTGTTGCCGCTAGGTTTTGCGTCGGACAACCATTCCTGCGATTCCGAAGAGGCCAAGTACCAACATGGATGATGGCTCGGGCACGGCAATCGTGTAACTGAGAAAACTACCTGCTGTCGATGCGTTGGCCCAGTCGTCAGTTGAAAAAGTTGATTGGCTCAAGTGATCAACTCCTGGGTCACCGCCGTTTCCGCCAGTTGTGAATACATCGAATTCCAATGTGTCTCCAGTGTTCAATCCTAAAGCAGCGTAAGCAATCGCAATTCGTTGAACACCTGCCGCGTGATTCGCATCACTCGCCTGAATCTGTGTTCCGGCCGCGTACGTTGCATCGGTCAAGTTCCAGTTTGCGCCGTCAAAGCTTCTCAATTCGCCGCCAGCACCTGAGCCGCCGTCATCAGCCCAACTGCCAACAAAATCAGTGATTCCTCGACCCCAGTCGACCGCTCGATTCCATGAACCCGGATCGGTTGAGTTGTCGCCAGCATTAAGACCCGTATCGATACCGATGATGTACTTGCCCCAATTCGTCGCGTCCAAATCACCGACCATGGTGATGTCAAAATAAACGAATGTGGAGTCGTTGGTGACTTCCACTTGAGCAATATCAAGATGCGTGAAGCCTTTGCTTTCAAAGAAGTCATGAAGGTCACCACCAGTTAAATGGTTACCTGTATTGTCCGTGAAAACATCAGCGCTAGCGATCGAGCAAACCGCGACGGCGAATGCAATTGCCAGAAAACATCTCTTCATCGTTGGATCCAAAAATCTACTGGTTCATGTTGTCAAAATGTGGATTCGGAATCGATTCGGATACCGGTCGTTCCTAACCAAAAACGTTAATTTGGGCCGATTAGGTTGTCAACAGACCCGCTTCAGTTAATTAACGTTAGTTTCGACGCATTAACCGTGAATGCGGTTTCCCGCAAGGATCGGGGTGTTGAAGTTCTATGTAGGTCGATCTTCGATCAAGCGACTCCACACTTTTTCTTGAAATTGCGTTTTAGGGATTTTTCGGTCTGAGTTTCAGCCTGCTTTTGATAGCAGTTTCCCTTCTTAATCCGTTGTTTCAGGCCGTCTCCATCCAGCTGAGCGAAATTTCACTCCGTTGGCTTTCTCTGCTTCGACAAGCATCTGAGGTTGCTGATGCTCTGCTTCAGCCCGTTTTGACATCGCGATCGCAACCGCTGGAGTCATGCCATAGGTTGGGGGTTTCGGAAAACCGCATCCAGCGATCGAGAGCATAAAACAGGTGGTGAACATGCCGGCAATTGGAAGATACGCCAGCAAGACGTTTTCGATGAATCGATTCATGGAAAGCCAATCGAGATTCACAGTTAAGCTGCGATCGGTTAGTCCATTCGCGCACACGTCCGCATGGCAGATCGCTGTGGCATTGGGAGCAAAATCGAAAGAGGAGTTAACTGCAGGGGAACAGGTAAGGGGACGCCAAAAACTAGGTTTCGCTACCTAATGCTTGCCAGCATTTCCCCAAAAACGACCTGTTAACTGTGTCAGCGGTCGGCTCGACCGAAATAATCATCACGACAGGCCAACGAATCGCCCTAAAGCCGGACGGCTTGCGCCGAAACGCTACTTGAAGGGAGCGAATGGGCGCGAGCGATGGGTAGCGAATGGGCGCGAGCCCTTCGGTGAACGAACAAAACAAAGTCGTTCATTGACCCGGCTGTGGCGTAAAGCTTGAATCGAGTTGCATGATGGTCGCCTCGTTCCAGATGCCTGGCAGATCGTAGATCCAACTTGGATCATACCCATATTCAGGAGCCAGATTCCAACCGATGTACAGCCAGCCGTTTTCGCTGCGAAACTGAACGAGTCGAAGCCGCTTGGCGATCGGGCTGTCTTTCAATAACTCGACTTGATCCAGTGGGAGCAAGTTGTCGGGCAAATCGACATCGGTATCTTGAGCTTCCAGATCTTTGTTCAAACGCCCATCCAAAAATGATTTGAATCCGACAACCTTGGGTGTTCGTTGCTCATCCGGATAGGAGAAATCGACGTCTCCATTTCGGATCAACTGCAGTTTGCCATTTTGACTGCGAATGCGAAAACGAAGAATGATGTTTAACCCTTCATTGATCTGCTTGTTGCCTTGTGAAAACCGTCGACCAGAAACCACGACGGAAAACCCTTGGTCTTCAAACTCAAACTGAATCGGTCGTGTTGCCGCAAAGGTAATACTGAACGGCTCCGGCTGCTCCTCACCTTCGACAGCTTCACCGGTTAACGCTTTAGGTGTCTCGCCAAAGAGCTCAGTGATCTGTTCGGCGATTTCCGAGTCGGTAAACGTCTTACCCGCAAAAGTCTTCTCCAGAAAATTCGACAACATCGAATCGTGAACTCGAACGGCAATCTGTGGTCGAACGCCGTAATCGACCGGTGACGTTCCAGCAGCCAGCGTACTGATCGAATCTTTTCGAGCCACTCCGACAATCCGATCGGACGTCGAATAAAGATAAATCTCTGGGAGTTTGTCAGAGGACTCCGTGAGTGCTTTTTTGAGCCGCTCAGCAAGCTTCTCTTGTCCGTCTTTGATCAATGGTTCGGTCTGGTCGACGACTTGTTCGAGCAACTGTTCTTCAGCTTGTCGTGCCGCTTCAGCTTCACCGTCGGCACGTGCTTTTTCAACTTGTTGAGCGGCGATTCGGTTGACCAGTCGCAATCGCGAGGTCGTACCGAGGAAGTCAGCTCGAAAATTAGCAGCCACTTTTGGCTCGCCAGCAAAAAAGCCACCGACATTGGCGTAGATGCTCTGTCTGGCTTCGATGTCACCGTTGGTTTGCGTGAAAACCTGAAGCTTTCCCTGTTGGACATACGTGTTCGAATTAACCGTGCCGAGCAAATGGATACTGGCGTGAACCTGGTTCGGATCGTTGACCAAGTCGATTGTCGTCATTGCATTGGTCTGCAAATTCCCCCGAAGCAATCGACCACCAACATTTTGACGTACTGGCTGCGAATCGTTGATCGGGCGAGCGGCAAGTTGATTGATGAGACTCGACGAAACGGAAAATATTGCGTTTGGCTGAGAAAACCTGAATCGAAACGTGTTGACCAGCTCGGGAGCTTGGTTGGCATTCTCCAACCACCGAAGGTGATCACCGATCAGCCCGGCGGCCTGGCGGGATTCGGGCCCGTTCATCCGCCCAAGTTGTTTGTCGAGTTCACTCAATCGTTTCAGGTAATCCTCCTGTAGATTGTCTTCAGTTCCATAGACATAGGTTCGGACGAATCGTTCGTATGCAGCGGCGGCCGAGACAAAGACCGGATTGGTTTCGGTCTTGCTGGCATTCACAAAGTTGGCTTCGAGTCGCAAAAAAGCGCGAAAGTTTTGGGTGCGACGGTCTCGTCGGGGCTTATCATCTCGAGCAACTTGACGTTGCTTGGATCGAAGTTCCTGAACTTCCTTTTCCAATTTAAGCTGACGCTTTTCCAGGTCTTGTCGTGACTCTTGCGAGTCATCTTCGCTGGGGCCGTCGGTCTCTTGCAACTTTCCTTCGACCGAGTCACCAGGTGCCGCTTGATCTGCAGGCGGTTGGTCGGGTTGCGGTGTTTCATCGGGTTCCGGCAAAAACGGCAGTGCGTCCAATTTGGCTTCAATGTCATCGAGCTGATCCCTCAGGTCACGAATCATCGAATCGATTTTGCCAACCGAAACTTCGGGAGCGAGCTCAAACTCGATCGATCCGAGCGTGGCTTTCACTTCATCCAACTTCAAATCGTAAAACAGGTTGGCGCGATCACGACTTGGCATGTGGTTGCGATAATGGCGGATCAAAAACTCCAACTCCTCTACCGCAGCGTCTCTTTGCTCGGCCATCACGCTGACCGTGATCTTACGGTAGCGACCACGTGCTTCGGAAATCGCAAAGGCAGGATCCAACGATGTCGTCGACGAGAGACTTAGCAACTGTTGGTCAATCGCTTCTCTGACTTCAACAAACCGAGGATGATTGAGCCCTGAGGCGCCACTGTGAAATCGATCGGAGATCATCTTCAACGCGCCGATGTCCGCATGAGGGCCTTTGGCGACTTGGGTTTCCAAAACATTCAGCATCAAGAAACGGCGCCATCCCTCCGCTTCGGCGTCACCGATGAGCCAATAGTTCATCTTGCGCACGGCGCTCGATAGCTGTTGCGACGCATCACTAGCCGCAGCAGTTTGACTCGTCAAGTTGGTCAGCAGGACGATGCCGACCAAAAGAAAAAGGACGCTATTTCTCAGCGGTTGAGTTACCGAAGCGAGCGTGGTTTGTCGAAAACTGGAGGTCGTGAAAATCATGTTGTTCGTGTACTGGCAACATCGGAGCATAGGTGTTGTTTCAAGTGTACGGATTTTGATTCAACCAGCCGCCAATTTCTACCCGGTGGGAGGCGAATCGGACACTTCATCGCGGAAAAAACGGTTTGCAGGGGATGAATGTCGACATTGCTCATCCCCTTTTCCAGCGATGCCATCTGTTTTAGCATGAGTGGGGCAAGAATGGTCGCTTGATTCGATTGGAGATATCGGCTTGGCTTCCCAAGGCGATACGGTTTCGTGTCAGCATGAACAGATTCCTGTCGCAACTTGTTTCTTTTACTTGACGCTGCAAACCCCATCCTGCTTGAAGACTGAATAACGCAAATTAGGCAACAACAAAACCAGTGATCAGCGAATTTCGCAGCATGCAGGATTTCGAAAAACCTACGGAGTAAACCGCGATGACCGATCCGATTCATGATCGAGGAAAACAGATGGAAGATCTGTTTTTCAAACAACAAGACGAAGCGTTGCTGCAGCGCATGCGAGACGAGCGAGGATCCAAAGAGAAACAAGAACAGCTGAGCCATGCCTGCGGGATCACCGACTCAGCGGTCATTGATAAGCTTGTGGAAGTCGGCGTCACTGCTGACTCGCTCACATCCGTTTCCATGATTCCGCTGGTCGCAGTCGCCTGGGCAGACAAAATGATGGAGGCGACGGAACAAACGGCGATCCTCGACGCTGCTCATTCCGTTGGGATCGAAAAAGGAAGCGCCAGCCACGAATTGTTGGCGGGTTGGTTAAAGACTCAACCCTCTGGCGAGCTGCTCGACGCATGGAAGGGCTACATTAAGGCGATTTCTGAGAAGATCGATGCGACCGCCATGAGTCAACTCAAGAACTCAGTTCTTGGTAGAGCCGAAGACGTAGCCAAGGCGGCAGGCGGTTTTCTCGGTTTTGGAAACAAGGTCTCAGAAGTTGAACAAACAGTCATCGACGATCTAAAGTCGGCGTTCTAACACGCTCACATCCTCAGTGGTCCGTAATCGGTCGTACGTTGGTGTTTAAGCAGAGTTGGTTTTAACTACGGCTGTTTTTTTGGATCCTTGACATTTAACGGTTATCATTACGCAGTGAGCGCTAGCGAACGTTAGTCTGACTTTCGCAGAAGTGCATTGATTTTTGTTCCCTTCTCAATCGTTGCCCGCAACGCAATTTTTTGGTGAATGCCGACGACAACGTCCGAAATTATCTCGAACTGCAGCCAATCTTTCCGTTGAGTGAGTGGTGGCACTTCGGGATCTTCGTCGTTTGCATTGGTCTGCTGTTTACTTTTGCGGTGTGGATGATCCGACGCGATAGTCGATCGTTGCCATCGCCATTGACCTGGTTGCTGTCAGGACTTCGTTTGCTGGCGATCGCGTGTTTGATTGCGTATGTGCTAAGTCCTGGCCAGCGAAGTGAATCGAGAGTTTTAACCGATTCACGATTAGCCGTTCTTGTTGATACGAGTTTGAGCATGGGACTGAGAGATCAACCGGGCTCGCTTCCAGCCGATCAAGCAAGTGGCGGGCGTCGAATTGACGAGGTCATCTCCTGGATTGAATCGAACGATGAACTTTCTTCGTTTCGCAAATCGCATGATCTTTCTGTTTACCGCTTCGGCGATTCGGGTCAACCAGAACCGATCGTGTCATTGCCGAAGTTAGCTTCGAAACGTACGGAATCAAGCACAGCGTTGTCGGTCGACGAAAAACAAAGCCTCGCGGCAGGTCGATTGGGACTCGCCTCAAAAACCGTTGCCGTCGTGACGATTGTGCTTCTCGTGGTTTGGTCGCTGGTCGCGTTCCGTGGCAGCAATCGTTCGACGGTTGCAGGATGGTTGGCGGTTTGGGTCGCTTCCTTCATGGTGACGCTCTTCTTGATCGGGCTGGCTGATTTAGCGCAGCCCAAAACCACAGTTCTGATGACGCTGGGGTTGCAATCAATACCTGAGACTTCAGACGCCACTGCCAACTCGAATTCAGATTCAAAGGAAAGCTCGAGCTCTGATCCGTCGGCCGCAGAAGGCGCTGCGGAAACTGCAGAGCAAGACGAAGCCGATATCAAAAACGTCGATTGGGACACCAAGCTATTGCCAGTCGGTACGTCAACGTCGATCGGGTCGGCCATTCAGTTCATTGTCAACAAAGAGCGTGGAGGGCCACTTGCCGGGATCGTCGTGTTCACTGACGGACAATCAAACTCGGGTGTTCCCTTGACCGTTGCTGCCAGCGCCGCAGCCAATGCCAACATTCCGGTTTTTCCTGTTGGCATCGGCGATATTCGAAAGTTGAAAAACATCCAAGTCGCCGACGTGCAAGCTCCGCCGCGAGTCTTCCCGGACGATCGATTCAGAATCAAGTCCGTGATCAAAGCATTTGGTTTGGCAGGTCGTTCGATCAACATCAAAATCGTCTCGGTCGACGAACAGGAAACGGAAGCCGAACAACTTGAAGCGGAAACCACCCTGACACTGGGCGACGATGGTGAGGCAATTCCGTTTGAATTCGAAGTCAATTCTGGCAACGAAGGAAAACGAAAATTCATCGTGCGTACGGAACCGATCGTGGGAGAGATCGATGCCACCGACAACCAGCGAAGCGTCAGCGTCGAAGTGATGCAACGGCAGACGAAAGTTCTCTTGATCGCCGGCGGACCCAATCGAGAGTTTCGTTTTCTACGTAACCAGTTGTACCGGGACGACGATATCCTACTGCACGTCTGGCTTCAATCTGCCAAACAAGGTGCTGATCAAGAGTCGGACGAGTTGTTGGATGATTTCCCTGTCACGGAATCGGAGTTGTTTTTTTACGATTGCGTGATCGCGTTCGATCCAGACTGGCGAACTCTGGCTCAATCACAAACCGAATTGCTTGAACGATGGGTCGCTGAAAAAGCGGGAGGGCTGGTAGTTGTCGCAGGGCCAGTCAATACGCCCGAGTGGACTCGTCGACCCCGCGGAGATGAATCGATCGACTTAGTTCGGCAGCTCTATCCGGTTTCCTTTTTCAGCCAAGGGACAGCTCAACTGAAGCTTGGTCGATTTGGTGGATCTGAAGCATTCCCACTGGCGTTTTCGCGTGAAGGTCGAGCGTCTCGATTTCTTTGGCTTGGCGACTCCGCCATTGACAGTTCGCAAACATGGGGCCGATTCGACGGCGTGTTCGGATACTATGCTGTCAACGAATCCAAACCAGGTGCCGATGTGCTGGCCAGCTTTGCAGACCCAGATACTGCCATCGATGGCGAATTGCCGATCTATCTCGCCAGCCAGTTTTATGGATCCGGAAGAGTCTTTTTTCAAGCCAGCGCCGAGATGTGGCGCGTTCGCGATATCGACGTTACCTATTTTCAAGACTACTACACGCAGCTGATTCGCTGGGTGTCCCAAGGTCGATTGCTGCGTGATTCCAATCGAGGCGTGCTGCTAACCGACCGCGATCAATGCTGGATGGGCGACCAAGTAAACGTGCAAGCCATTCTTCGAGATGCGGCGGATGAGCCGCTGATGGTCGACTCCGTTTCAGCCACGTTGACACGACCTGACGGTACAACCCAACTGATGAATCTGAAAGCTTCCGGGGGCGCCGTTCGCCCCGGTACGTTCGAAGCGCAGTTTGCAACGACACTGGAAGGCGAATATCGAATTCAGCTGCCGGTCCCCGAAAGTGAGACGCTGGATGTGTTGACCAGCTCGGTCCGGGCGGCAATCCCTGATCTTGAGAAAGCCAAGCCACAGCGAAATGATGCCGGCCTAGCTGAATTGGCGGATCGAACGCAAGGGCACTACTACATTGGAGCCGACTCGTTTGAATCCGAAGCCGACAATCCAATGTCGCCAGCTGAGTTGATCGTTCCCCAAGATCAGGAAACGTTTTTGACTGGAACTTTGGATCGGTTCTTTAAAAGAAAACTGATGATCTGGTTGCTGGTTTGGATTGTCGTCTCGCTCGCAATGGAATGGACAATTCGGCGGTTGCACAAACTGAGCTGAGATAGTCATCACGTTCGGTCATTGAAGGAAGCCAACTCTTGGTTACTCCGTTTCGACGACGATGATTTCGTCATCCATGGCGTCCACAAAGTTGGATGCAATGCGAACCAGACCAATGAAGTCGATTTGCGTTTTGAGGCAGTTCTTCTTCGTCAAGCGATTGGCATCGATCGCCTTTCGGACTCGTTCAATCTGTTCAAGTTCAATCCCGAGCTCTTCCGTTGCCACACGAAGAAGTTCTTGCGAGTCTTCGGGCGGCTGCAGACCCGCGAGCCACAACGTGCCGCCAGCAATCTCCACAAAACGTAAAAACTGTTCGGCCAAACGAAGATGATGGTCTTTGGGTTTGACTTGCAAATCATGTTGAAGCTCAAACAGTAACGTCTTAAATTGCTGTTCACAACGCAATCGAAGATGGTGATGTCCGATGTCAAGATCTTTCAACACATCCGATCCAGAGATTACTTCGAAACGTCGCTTTATCTCCAGGAACAGCTCTGGAAACACGTCGGTCGATCGATGAAGTTCATGTTCGCTGAGCGTCAACCATTCTGTTTGCTTTTGCTCAATCGCAACCGGGTCCAGATCGGCAAGTTGCTCGAGGCAGGCGTCATCGATCGTTTGCAATACCAACATCAAACGGATTGGATCGTGCCGTGGATTAGGCGATTCCTGGTCTCGCTCAACCGTTGGACCATAATGGACCAGGGCAACGAGGTTCTCTTGAAATGTTGACTGAACGACGTCAGTAATGTCTGCCAAAATCTGTGCGATCGGTTTCCGCGTCGGCATGCTGTTTTCTCGGTTGGTGATTGACGGTGATTAACTTTACACCGCAGCGTTAGGTTGGCAAATGTCGCTTGGACTTTTCTTTTTCCCAGTCGGACTCGCCACAATGACACGTTGAAATGGGGCAGCTTCAGCGGAATAAGATGATAAACTGGTGGTTGGTCAGTGCTGACACGAACGGTAGCTTGGGCACTCTTGCCCGAGTATGCCATGTTCGACGCTTAAGCATGCGAGCGCGATTCGCACAAAATCGGATCAAGAAAACCTAGTGGCAAACTCATGACAGCCAAGAGTGGCTATCCTACGGCTCAGTGCTGACACGGACGCCGCTAAACCCGGAAAATCGATGAACTCCCGTAATCTTTCTTTGAAACAACTCTCACCGAGAATCCATGCACTGCTTCAATCGATTCGCAAAAGGATACGCGGTTCGGTTTTAGTGGAAGGTGCAGGTTGGGTTCTTTTTTGGGTTGCCGCTCTTTTCTGGATCAGCCTTGTGCTGGACTATGCACCAGTCAGATTCGGCTATTCGGAGCTGCCGGTCTGGGCACGAATCAGTTGGCTGATCGTCACCGCTGTAGTGGTTTGCTATTTGATGTATCGGTTGGTGTTGCGACGGATCTTTGTTCCGCTCAAAGACGACAGCTTGGCACTTTTGATTGAACGGCGATATGAGCAGTTTTCCGATGCGTTGGTGACAACGGTGAATCGGTGTTCGGTCACACCCGCTGAACGTCAAGAAGTTCCAGTTGATCTGGCGATGCTCGAACGAACTCGGATCGCAGCTGAGGCGTTAATCGACGACGTGGATCCAGCGCAGATCATCAGTCGTCGACCATCTCGCACGGCGCTCATCGCGTCCGTGGTAGCGATCGCAAGCATCATCGCCTTGACGATCGCCTCTCCGTCAACGATGGAGCTTGCCAGTCGTCGACTTTATTTGTTGAGCGAGCAACTGTGGCCCCGCCAGTGCGAGATCGAACTGATTGGCGTCGTTGTAAAACGGGAAAGTTCTGTGCCCGGAATTTCCGAAATGGAACAGACAGTGGTTCCTCGCGATGGCAAGCTTTACATTGCCCGAGGCAGTTCTGTTTCGATGATTGTTAAAGCGAAACAAGGGTTACTGGGTCAAGACGACAGCCGGTCCAAGCTTCCCGAGACGTGCTGGTTGAACTTTTTTCGACCTAACGAAGGGACTCGTGGCAGTCAGCCGTTCAAACGAATCGGTTCCCCCAAAGATGGAAACCAAACGTATTTGCTCGATGGAGCACCTCTCGAAAATGTCATCCTGGGACTAACGTTCGAAGTTGCGGGAGGGGACGATCGCATCGGCCCATTCGAAATCGTGGTCGTTGACGAACCAGTGGTTCGATCGACCGATATGGCTCTGAAGTATCCGGAGTATATCGTTGACGAAGAGTCGCTCCGTTTTACGGATCGAATCAAGCGTTGGACAGGCGAAGCGAGGCTGCCAATCGGAACGAAAGTTTCACTGCAGGCGAAATCAGAGTCGCAACTAAAAAAAGTCTACGTTCGAGTTGACGAGGGTTCGCTTGGAGAAGAAGAATTGTCCGGTGAACCGTTGGATAAACCTTTTGAAGTGCTTTCGGTGGATGGTGATCGGTTCGAGTACGCTCTGCCTGCGCTGATGCAGCCAACGCTTGTGCGATTCTACCTGTGTGATGCGAACGATATTGTTTCCGAGCAGCCTCATGAAATACTTCTGGAGCCTGTCAAAGATGAGCCGCCAAGAATCGAGACGCGGCTGCACGGGATTGGTACCGCCGTGACCCCCGACGTGACGTTGCCAATTACCGCGTCAGTGGAGGACGATTATGGAATCGATCGCGTCTGGATCGAGTTGGAGAACGGCGTCAATCGACTGATGGAAGATCAGCTGGAACTGGACCAGGGCAAACTGGACGTGGCGATCGACTTTCGAGAACGGCGAACGGAGTCTGGGGAAGCCTACCGATTGGTTGCGGAAGGTGAGAGTCAATTGTCTTTGGTCGTTGCTGCACAGGATTTTTACAATCTTGACGAGAAACCCAACTTTGGAACGGGAGACCGCTACGAATTGGACATCGTCTCACCCGATGAGCTGCTGAGAATCCTGGAACGATTGGAAGTCGGCCAGCGAAGACGTTTGGAACAGGTTTACACAGAACTTCGCGACCTAAAAAAATACCTCAGGCGGACGCAACCGCGTGATCCAATCGATGGCGAGTTCATCGAACCGGGTGACGCCGAGCCAGGCGACGTTGAACTCCAGGAAAACGCAAACGAGGAGAGCCTGCAGCAAGAGCGGGAGATGAAACGTTTGTTCGCGCAACGCGCGTTGCTGCAGATCGATAAATCAAAACAGGAGATCCTCGGTTCAGCCAACGCCTTTGATGACTTGCGTTTGCAGGTCATCAACAATCGAATCGTCGGTACGAACCGTGAACAACGATTTGAAACTCAAGTCATCGCGCCGCTGACAACGTTGGCCGATTCCACGTTGACGCGACTCAACGATGTGACCCGCGTGCTTGAACAGCAGTTGGAACAACTTGAGGCAGGCAGATTGCTGGACCAAACGACCGGTCAAACGCAACAATTGAATGCGTCGAGTCGGATACAGCTGGAACAGATCGCCAACCAGTCTTCTGTCGACGCGATCGAATTGGCGGACCAAGCGATTGATGAATTGAATCAAGTGCTAAGCCTGTTGTTGAAATTTGAAACACAGAACGAGCTACTTGATATCGTGAGGCAAATGATCGCGGAGCAAAAAGCGATCCTCGAACGTACCCGCGAGCAAAGGCAAAAGAAGGCTTTTGAAGGGTTGCTTGATTGAGCGAACGGGCAGTGTGATGACGACCCACGCTTGTTGTTTCTCAAATCTTCAAGCAGGTTTTGCTTACACCGAGTGGACAAGCTGTTTTACTAAAAAAGGCTCTGCGTTTATCCGATATGCGGAATCAACGCAGAGCCATTAATCATCAGAAACTCAATTTGGCGATCGACTACCGATCCTTGTTTTCGATGCCAAATTTACTTCGATCAGGATAGGCTGGACGCTTTGGAGGCTTGAAGCCGTTGGCTTCGATTTCTTTGAGCATCTCTTTGATGGCGACGTCCAGTTGTGGATCACCACCGTCAACCATCTTTGCCGGATCGTCGACGACCTCGATGTCGGGATCGACGCCATGGCCTTCGATGCCCCAAGTACCGTCCTTCTCGTAGTATGCAAACGAAGGCATCGTCACACTGGCGCCGTCGATTAAGGACGGACCACCGGAGATGCCGACCAGGCCGCCCCAAGTTCGCTTGCCGATCAGCTTGCCCAGCTTGTTTTGCTTGAACAGGGCAGGGAACATATCACCACCCGAGCCCGCAGGACCGTTGATCAACATGCACTTTGGACCTTGGTGAGAATCTGGTGGCCAAGTCCAATCCAGCCCATCGCGACGCGCCCAATAATTGGTGACCGGTCGATTGAGCAGCTCGATGAATCGCGTTGGTATTTGTCCACCGCCATTCCAACGATCGTCAATGATCAGTGCGTCTTTTCCCAATTGAGCGAAGAACTGACGGACGAGATCATTTTGTCCAGGAATTCCTGTGTTGACGACGTAGATGTAGCCAACTTTGCCGTCCGTTTTGTCTTCTACGTACTTCCGTTTGGCTTCGATCCAACTCCGGAATCGAAGGTTGGTGTCGCCTCGCATTGGTTTGACGGCGACGCGTTGATCATCGTCGTCAAGTTTTGCGTCATCGCTGACGGTCAGCGTAACCGTGGAGCCGATCGCTCCGTTGAGCGCCTCGTACGGCGGCAGATCTTTGGAAAGAGGTTGATCGTTGATTGCCAACAAGTACTGACCTTCCTTGACGCCAGCCATCGCTAATGGATTGCGAGCGTCAACATCCCAGCGACCACCCTGATAGAGTTCCGTCATCTTGTAAGCACCCTTGTGCCACATAAAACGACAACCCAACACAGGTGTGTCCGCTGATGGACCACGTGCCGCATCGCCGCCGCCGCGATAATACGCATGGCCAACATTCAGTTCGGAGATCATTTCACGGATCAGGAATCCGACATCAGCGCGAGAAACACAGTCGTCCAACATTGGCTCGTATTGTTTCCAGACACCGTCCCAGTCAACGCCGTGCATGGTTGGGTCATAGAAAAAGTCGCGTTCCAATCGCCACGCTTCACGAAGAATTTGACGCCATTCTTCTCGAGGATTGATTCGCACAAGCATGTTGTTGGTCGAAACTGGTTTGTCCAGTTTCTGACTTGCAGCGGCATTGATGACAAAAAGTTTGCCATTGGCAAACGTGACAACTTTTTTGTAGTCGCCTGAAACCGTAAACGAGAACGCACCTTCGGCAACTGTTTTTGCCTCGACCTTGTCCGCAGAAATATCAACGATCTTGATCGCAGGTTTTCCATCGGCTGGACGAGTTGAGAATAGCAGGTGGTTTTTGTCGTTGACCGCCAGCGTACCAAATCCACCGTTTCCAACGGGCACTTGAAATGCTCGCTGTTCGATGCCGTCAAATTCAATCTCAAATGGTTCGTCTTTGGCATCCTTCTTGTCGTCACCCTCCTTGGCGTTCTTATCGTCGTCCGCTTTGGAGCCCGCGTCATCCTTTGCCTTTGCATCATCCGACTTCTCTTCAGGTTTCTGGTCCGACGGCGATTGTTGGTCGTCGTTCAGATCATCTTCCTTTGATTTCTCCTTCTTACCGGAGTCATCTTTGTCGTCTTTGGCATCATTCTTCTGTTCGTCGCCTTTCTTCTCTCCGTCGTCCTTCTTGTCCTCTTCGCCATCCTCTTTTTCGTCTTCGTCTTTCTTCCATTCAACTTCGTCGACTTTGGCCAGCATCGGATTTTTTACGTCCGATCGAAGCGGCATCGCGACGAGAACTTCGGTTTGGTCATAAATAAACGTTGTGCCAAGGTCTTCGTATGTCGGAGAATTGAAGAACCGATTGCTGCGAAAGAAGATGTACTCCCCTTTGGCATCAAACGTCGGGCTTTGGTCATTAAAATAGTCTGCCGTCAACTGCATGCGAGTACCATCTTCGACGTTGTAAACGTAGATGCTGGAGATGCCTGCTCGATTATTGCTGGCGTTGTCGTAGACCAACCATTGAGAGTTTCTCGACCAGTTGGGTGTGATGTTCTGAGCGTAAGGATGCGTGTCAATCAGCTTGACATCCTTCGACTCGACATCCAACAAAAACAGTTTTCCAGTTTTGTCTGAGAAGGTAATAAACTTTGAATTGGGCGACCAATTCTCCAGGCTTCGCCAGCAATTCCCATCGTCGGTCAGCTGTTTGGTTTCACCGCGACCATCGGACTGAGTTACGTAAACTTCGTATTCCCCAGTTTTGTCAGAGACGTAGGCGATCCAGCGACCATCGGGGCTCCACAGTGGGCTCCGTTCGGCAACACCGCTGGAGTGAGTCAGATTTCTTGGGCTGCCATTCTTGACCGGCGCCGACCAAATATCCCCACGAGCTTCAATCGTGACTCGTTTTCCTGTCGGTGAAATATCACCATTGACGATGTTAGTGGCAGCGTCGACGTTTTTTGAGCGGATCGTTGGTCGATCACCTGGAATGGTGACCGAGACCTTCGAAGATTTTCTGGTTTTAAGATTCAACAAGTAAAGGTGCGGACCGTTTGAAAAGACGATCTCACCTTCTCCATCAGAACCCGGCCCGATACTTGGCCATTTGCAGTCGTAGTCATCAAACTTGGTAACTTGTTCCCGATCTCCGGATTCGGTGTCATACGACCAGATGTTCAAACGACTCGCTTTTCCCGCGTCGGACAGATAGTAGACCATCTTTTTGTGCCACATCGGCAACGAGTCAGTCCCTTCAAAATCAGTGATCTGTTTCGAAGTTTTATCTTTAAGGTGAAACAACCAGATGTCAGAAGCGAGTCCGCCCCGGTATCGCTTCCAAGTTCGCGAGTCGCGTGAATACGGCGTGTACGCCAGCCATTTGTTGTCTGGGCTGATGGTCCCATTGGATCCGTAAGGAACTGGCAGGCTATCGGCCAAACCACCTTTGGTTGAAACGGTGAACAACTGCTGTTGACGCCCCAACCCGGCATATCCATTGGTGCTGAACAGCAACGATTTGCCATTGGGTGTCCAGTCACAAAGCGCCTCCGATGAAGGGTGGTAGGTCACCCGATTGGCAACGCCACCGCGAGCGTTGATCGTGTAAAGGTCCGTGCCGCCTTCGTAGTTTCCAGAAAAAGCGATCTGTTTGCCGTCGGGACTAAATCGTGGGAAACGCTCAATCCCCTCAGGACTGGCCAGCGGCGAAGCGACTCCACCTTCCTTTTCAACGATCCACAAATCATTCGCGTATGAGAAAACGATCTGTGTTTCACTGACGTCCGGGTACTGCATCATCCCGGCCGCGGGTTGATTTTGTGCAAAAACCGATTGGGTTTCGACGATATTGCTGCCCAGCAACACCATCGTCAGACAGAGCAATGGTTGGGCCAGCCGGTTGATTCGAGGCAGCCAACGCTCGCGTCGCAAGTTAGTCATGATGTGGATCTCTCAGAATGGAAACGTACGAAAGTTGGTCGTCCTGTGACGAATTTCCCCAACTGAATTCTCAAAGTTTGTAAAAGTAAATTGCTCGTGGCTGTTACACATGTCACTTTGGGTTGGCAACTCGAATCAAAGGTCAAATTTTGAAACCAGTCGTTTGCCAATCCTGTTCTTGAGCCGTAACGAACCACTAGAGTCATCTGATCCAACGCATAGATCGAATCACGTGAACACTTTAGTCATGGCGTTACTTCATCGCCTCTCAATTCGTTTCAATGGAATTGAATAATAGTAGAACAAAGAAATATCACTCGAGAATTTGTTGGTTGAGAACGCTTGCGGACGAAGTTTTTTCGTCAACTGTGAAAACGCAAACGGGTCCGACTCGGTCCGTTCGCTGTCTTCGCCAAAGCATCAGCAGCGTTCAGCTTGACTACAGGCAGACACGCTAAGATCCGACCTAAGTGGCTCACCTCAAGCTCAAACCTTGTTCGAGAACCGGGTTATCGAGGAAACAAAGCTGCACGCTCAAACGCCCGAGATTGAGTTTGCAGCAGCCAGCGGCTTATCGTTGGCAGCGATGGGCATCGCGTATCAACAGGCCCCGTTCAAACGGCTCAGCAATTTTTACGACTTCTTCGACGGATTCCAAATAACCCAACCCTAAGCCTTCGGTCGTGTTTCGTCCGAGACGGCTTCTGAGGAAGATGGGTCGCTCCGCAACGATCCCTGCCAATTGTTGAAACTTCGTTGGCAGTTTCGAGGTGGTCTCGACCGATTCAAACTGGTCGTTGCAGGCGCGTTTTGCAAACGAAGATGGTTTTTGATCCAACTCGGACCAGACTACGATCGGACCAGCGCCAACGACGAATTGGTTTGCAAATACAACCGCTTCGGCGAAACTGTCCCAGTCTTGACCCGACGATTCTGATTCGATCGTCGCGACAACAGTGTCCGCGTCTTCGTCGTACCGGAATTCCCAGTTCTCATTGGTGGCCAAGCGAGCTTGGTCGGTCGCTTGTTTTCGAACGCCAGCGACAAATTCCGTCGGAACTTCACCCGGTCCGCAGACCAATTGGGCCACAAAAAAAGAACCGAGCATGTCGTTGGCCAACTCGATTTCAGCCTGTTTTCGGTTAAAAGGATACGCATCGGAGGCGAATCGTTCTTGGGCGGCAAGACCACTGAATGCTGGGTAAATGCAATCGACGGCTCGAGTCGCATCGCCGGGCAAAGGCGAACCCAGCGTCAACACAAAATCCGCATCGACCAAAATCCGATTCACATAGACAGGTTCGCCATCCATGTTGGCGGCGAGATAAGCGAGACCGGATTGGTTTTCGGCGTCATGAACCTGAAATCGAACTTGATGAAACCCAAATTCGACATCAAAGACAGGTGGCGGTTGATCTGATTTGGTCTCATCTGGCAAACGATAAACCGCCGCATCCAACTCAAGTTCTCGTGCGGTTTTTTCGTTGACAACAACGCTGATATCCTCAGCTGAGACATTCATCTCGGCCAACGCGTTGATCAATGCGTGCAAGACACTGCGCGGATGCGGTAATCCAGGTTGAACCACAATGGCAACTTTGTCGCCAGCAAAGACGGATTGCTCCAACGGTGGATACAGCACCGGGGTTTCAATGGCAATCTTGAGTTCCGATTCAATATCGATGCCGTCGCGAATCTGTTGATCGTCTTGTGGCGTTGCAAATTTGGATTGAAACTGATCGTTTTGATCGAAGGGCATTTCACTCATGGTGTTTGGCAACAACTTGTTTCGCTTTACAACAGGTTTCGCAAGACGGTTTGCAGGATACCACCGTTACGGTAGTAGTCCATTTCAACTGGTGTGTCGATTCGAACGACGGTATCAAATTCAATTTTGGTTCCGTCGGCTTTCGTTGCGACAACTTTGATGGTCGATCGCGGTTGCAGATCATCGTCGAGTCCGTCGATGTCAAACGTTTCGTGACCGTCCAGACCCAATGATTTCCAGGTTTGACCATCGGCGAATTCCAGCGGCAGGATTCCCATGCCGACAAGATTAGATCGATGGATCCGCTCGTAAGTGGTGGTGATGACCGCTTCGACGCCCAGCATCATGGTCCCTTTGGCCGCCCAGTCACGCGAACTTCCGGTTCCATATTCGGTACCCGCCAGAACAACCAATGGCACATTGTCCGCTTGATATTTCATCGACGCGTCGTAGATCGACATCTGTTCGCCAGTAGGCAGGTAAGTTGTCACGCCACCTTCGGTGCCCGGTGCCAACAGGTTGCGGATCCGAATGTTCCCGAACGTTCCTCGGACCATCACTCGGTCGTTTCCACGACGCGAACCGAAGCTGTTAAAGTCACGAACATCAACGCCATTTTCCTGAAGGTATTTCCCAGCGGGGCCATCTTTGGCAATGGCACCAGCAGGGGAGATATGATCGGTGGTGACCGTATCGCCCAACAATGCAAGACAACGAGCGCCCTGAATTGGTTCAATCGAAGTCACGTCCGGAGTCATCGTGGCGAGAAATGGCGGCTCCTGAATGTACGTGCTGCTCGGTGACCACTCGTAAAGTGCACCTTCGCCTGTTTCGATTTTGTTCCACATGTCGTTGGAATCAAACGCATTGGAATATTGTCTCTGGAACATTTCAGCGGTGACGTTGGCCTGCATCACTTCAGCAACTTCATCTTGGCTGGGCCAAATGTCTTTGAGGAAAACTTCGCCATCCGTTCCTTCACCCAACGGTTCGTTCGTTAAGTCGATATCGGTGGTGCCGGCCAACGCATAAGCAACAACCAACGGTGGGCTGGCCAGATAGTTGGCTTTTGTCAGCGGATTGACACGACCCTCAAAGTTGCGGTTGCCACTCAACACGCTTGAAGCGACTAATTCACCCGTGGTAATCGCATTGGCGACGGGTTCTGGCAGAGGACCGCTATTTCCAATACACGACGTGCATCCGTAGCCGACGGTGTGGAATCCAAGAGACTCCAACGATTCAGTCAATCCAGACTTGTCGAGGTAATCTGTGACGACACGCGAGCCGGGAGCAAGGCTCGTCTTAACGTGATGAGGAACCTTCAACCCACGTTCGGCCGCTTTTTTGGCCAAAAGTCCCGCAGCGATCATGACTGACGGGTTACTCGTGTTGGTGCAACTGGTGATCGCAGCAATGACGACCGCTCCATGTGTGATCTCTGAAGAGTGCCCGTTGTTTTCAACTTTCGAAACACGTTCGAGATCGGGTTTGGTCAACCCAAATCCTGAATGACCTACGGGTGCTTCGAGTGAATCGTTAAACGACTGTTTCATGTGGGACAGCAGGATTCGATCCTGAGGTCGCTTCGGTCCGGCCAGCGAAGGTTGAACGGTGCCCATGTCCAATGCCAGCGTTCGAGTGAACGTTGGGACGGTCGCATCGCTGGTCCAAAAGATGCCCTGAGCTTTGGTGTAGGCTTCCACGACAGCAACTTCTTCGTCAGATCGCCCGGTTCGACTGAGGTAGTCCAAGGTCACTTGGTCAATGGGAAAGAATCCCATCGTCGCGCCATATTCAGGTGCCATGTTCGCGATGGTGGCGCGATCAGCGAGCGACATTTGGGCGACGCCTTCTCCAAAGAATTCAACGAATTTGCCAACCACACCTGCGGCCCGAAGTTGTTGGGTAACGGTCAGTACCAAGTCGGTCGCGGTCGTTCCAGGAGCCAGTTTGCCGGTCAATTCAAACCCGACGACTTCGGGCAACAACATGTAGATCGGTTGACCCAGCATTGCCGCTTCTGCTTCGATACCACCAACACCCCAACCAAGGACACCGAGACCATTAATCATGGTCGTGTGACTGTCGGTCCCAACCAGCGTATCCGGGATCGCGACCAAGCCTTCCTGGTCCTCCCGGATGAAAACACATTTGGCCAGGAACTCAAGATTTACTTGATGGACGATGCCGACGTTCGGCGGCACAACACGAAAATTGTCAAACGCTTTCTGTCCCCAGCGGAGGAACTCATAGCGTTCACGGTTTCGTTTGAATTCCAGCTCAACATTCAACGCCAGTGCATTACTGGTGCCAAATTTGTCGACTTGAACCGAGTGATCGATGACGAGGTCGACTGGAATGAGCGGATTGATTTTCTTCGGATCGCCGCCAAGACGACTCATGGCGGAACGCATGGCGGCAAGATCGACGACGGCCGGCACACCCGTGAAATCTTGCAAGACAACACGAGATGGCTTGTAAGGGATTTCGACTTTCGCCGGGGCCGCAGCGTTCCAGGCAGCAAGGTTGCGAACGTCGTCTTCCGTCACAACCGAACCGTCGCAGTTTCGCAGGACGGACTCCAGCAGGACACGGATCGAGTAAGGCAACTGGTCAATTTGGCCGAGCCCTTGCTCCTGCAACGCCTCCAGCCGAAAGATGCCGATCTCTTTCCCGTTGACGTTGAACGTACTGCGAGCACCAAAAGAGTTGAATTTAGAAGTCATCCAATTGCCTTAAATCTGCGATTTATAATTCGTTTCGCGAATCACTAACTCATTTTCCGAATCGAGTGTTTCGTCAGCCGTGTACTGAATGTTTGTAGCCCCACCTTCAGGCGGAATTGCCGGCTTGAGCCATACTACGAACCAGCCAATCCAGCGTCGACGTCCGCTAAGCCTGTATTGTCTGGAGCTGTCGATTTTCTGTCAACGCTTGATCCTTTTGAAGACGACGGTTAGCGGTGAAAGTTACGCAGATTCTTGCCTCTGGCAAATGAATGCCGGTTCCTCAAGGCAACTCGTCCCCGATGCCAAGGCGAAGAACGTTTTTTTGGTGATGAAAGTCTTCGCGACTCTCAGTTCAATTCGCTGAGTATCACTTAAAGATTTGGACTCAGAATTCACCCTCGCCAAGGATCGACCGCAACCGTCAGCCAACATCTGCCCGCAAATACTGCCGACTCCGCCAAGCCAGCACTTCTTCGTGACGAATGGCCTGTGACCTTCACTTGGTCCTTTATCTCTAAAAGGTTGCTGCCGGCTAAGTCCGCGATATCGCGACAACGGCAATTTGACCCGTCGAAGAAATACTCGTTTTGATCATGTGTTGAATCGGACCTGGTGCTGAATCATGGTTCGTGACAACTCGAACCGGGCAGTCCTCAGCGACGTGATCGCAGTTGATCATCGGTGCAATCCGTCCGTTTTCGATTCCCAGCAAACCACCAATCATTTCGACCGTTGAGGTCCCCGGACCAATGTTCCCAAAGTGACTCTTGTAAGCGACAACCGGAGTCTCTCCAAGCACTCGCTGTATCGATTGGGCTTCTACCGCATCCAGATTAACGCTTCCGGAGGCGTTGGCACTCACCAGTCCAATGTCATCGGCCGACAAGTTTCCGCGTTCCAAGGCGGTCGTCAGATGGTAGTCAATTTCGTCTCCGAATTTTTCCTGATCGAGCTCGCCATATCCTCGCGACCAACCGACAACGCGAGCCAAGGCCTTTGCACCTCGAGCCGCCGCGTACTCAGCCGATTCCAAAACAATCGCTCCAGCTCCTTCGCCAACGACCATGCCGTCCCGATCCCGATCAAACGGTCGGGACGCCTGCTGCGGCTCATGAATTCGTTTGCTCAGCATGTTTGTTCCGCGATAGAGCGTCGCGGTCAACGTCATCTGTGAACCGGTCCCGCCAGCGATGACCACGTCTGCGACACCCCGTTGGATCAGATCCGCGGCCTCGATCAACGCGAGGCTGCCGGATGCTTCGCCCTGACAAATCGAATTGCTGGGGCCACGTGCGTCCAGCGCAATTGAGATATGTGACGCCGCCATGTTGGGCAAGTACTTGAGCATCCATAAAGGTTGGATCTCACGCATCGCAAACTCACCCCAACGTTCGTGTTGGTAATCTTTGTCCACGGTGCATTTTTGAAAAACGTCGGCAACTTCGTCTGGATCTGCAAAGAAGGTTTCTGTGCCAAAGACGATCCCCAATCGATTTGAGTCGACGTCGTCAACTGACAGACCTGCGTGACTTACGGCCATCATCGCCGCAGCGCATCCGTACTGAATCGGTGCACACATGATCTTGAGTGCTTTTCGAGGACGAACAAACTGTTTCGGGTTAAAGTCTTCTTTGATCGTCGCTGCAATTCGATGAGCGTTGTCAAACGACTCAAAACGAGGGCGAATGCCGACGCCACTGACTCCACTCTCAAGCGCATCCCAAAACGCTTCGGCACCAATTCCAATCGGTGAGACGACACCGAGGCCTGTGACTACAACTTCGCGACGGGGGTTCATTGAGGTACCGGAAAATTTTTCGCAATGATTCTGGGGACGCCAATCTTCCGGGAGGATAACCAAAAGATGGATTCAATTTGGGACTGCCGAATCGATGACCCAGTTTGCATTCATTATCGGCATCAATGAAGCGTGAATCAGCAAAAACTGCCACGAACAATGTTGGTTTAGCGGATTCTAAAAATTATTACGGTTCATAATCGTAGATACGATACGTTTTGTCACGTTTGGTTCCTCCCCGCTCCAGGGTGCCGCGAGAAAGCTTGTTGGATTCCAGCACCCATGAAAACTCAGCATCCTGGATGCCCCATCTTTTGATTTCGGGTACCAGCCGTTTGAGCAACACCAGCCCCAGCCCCCATCCTTGGTAAGCGGGCACGACGTTGGTGCTGATCAATCGCATGGTTTTAATCTTTCGTTTGCCCCAGAGGATCTTGAGCAAACCGATCGGCAATCCCCATTGGAACAATTTGCCTCCCGCTTTTTTGATCAGCGGGTTGTAATCCAGCAGTCCAAAGACGGTGGCGACAGGCTCGCCGTCAATTTCCGCCATCGTCGTCAGTTCAGGAACGATCAACTGCTTGAGCCCCTTGGCAATCTCGCGCAGTTCGCCATCAGTCATTGGCGTAAACCCCCACTGTCCAGGTAAGGCTTCGTTGTAGATCTTCAAAAAGCTTTCGACGTCTTTGGCAAAATGTTTCTTACTGATCGGCCTGACTTTAACATTGAAACGACGTTGGGCTTCATCAGCTACAAAGTTCAACTTGGGGTCGAGATTTTCCAGCATATCAACATGACCCAAAAACGCGTACAAATCCTGCGCCTTCTTGAATCCAAAATTGAGAATCAAACGCTCGTAGTATTCCTTGTTGTACGTCATCATGAACTTCGGCGGCGTGTGGAACCCTTCGACCAACAACCCCCATGTATAGTTTTGGGAAGGGTTAGCAGGTCCGCGCATCAAGTGAATCTCTTTGGCTGCGAACCAGTCTTTGGCGGCATTAAAAAGTGCATCAGCAACCTGTTGGTCATCCACCGATTCAAAAAAACCAAACATGCCTCGTTGTTCTTTATGGAAGGCATTGTGACCATGGTCAATGATCGCGGCGATGCGGCCCACAATGACACCATCCTGTTTGGCCAGAAACGTTTGGATTTCCGCATTCTCATAAAACGGGTGAGGTACGAAATTCAACAACTCACGCTCGCTAATTAACAAGGGCGGCATCCATTTGGGATCGTCCCGGTAATGCTCGAACTGGAATTGAATAAATTCCGATTGTTGAGATCGCGTGGTAACCGGAATTATCTCGACATTTGCCGTTGCCGCGTTCATATATCTCCAAACTGGAAGGATCCGAGCCGGGTTCTAAGTCTTTGCATGGAAAGCGTATACTGTAAGCTTTTCAACGAGTATTCGACAGTAGAGGCAGGAGGTGGGCTGCGTCCGTTGGCAGTCGCACCGGCTCGATTTTCCTTTTCATGGCGGGACGCGAAACGCATGCGAATCTTGGTCACCGGGGCGACCGGCTTTTTAGGTAACAACTTGATTCGCGCGATCTTGGCCAATGGAGATGAAGTCGTCGCCGCCGTTCGAAGTTCCTCCGACCGGGATCCGTTGCGAGGCCTCGATGTAGAAGTCGTCGTTGTCGATTTTGAAAAATCAGCTGATATTTCGTTTGCGATCAATGACGTCGATGCCGTGGTTCATGCCGCCGCGATGATCCAACTTGGATGGTCAAAACTCGAAGTCAGTCGTCAAGTGAACGTCGGTTACACCAAACGAATCGCCGAAGCTGCTCGTCGCAAGAACATCCGCATGATCTACGTCAGTTCCGTGGACGCACTTGGCGTTGGAAACGCGGATAAACTTGGTGACGAATCGAAGCTTGATCCGCCCAACCCCGGTTGTAGTTACGTCGTTTCAAAACGAGAAGCGGAAACGGAATTCTTAATCGAGGTCGCCAACGGACTTGATGGCGTGATCGTTAACCCCGGCTTCATGATCGGGCCCAATGATTGGAAACCGTCATCGGGTGAGATGATGATCTTTCTGCAAAAGAGCCTGATATTTTTTGTGCCCGCAGGTGGTTGTTCCGTTGTCGATGTTCGCGACGTTGCTGATGGAATCATCTCGGCAATTCAACATGGTCGCTCGGGCGAGAGGTACATTTTGGCCGGTGAGAATTTGACCTACAAGGAGTTGTGGAAACAGATGGCCAGCGTCATGAATTCGATGCCACCTCGGCGACGGATGTCAAACTTGCTGGCGTCAACCGTCGGCAAGGTTGGAGATTTTCTTAGTCGATTCACCAAAGAAGAACTGGTCGTCAACTCCGCCGCAACAAGAATGGGCCAGCTCTACCATTGGTACTCCAGCGACAAAGCAAAACAGGAACTCGGCTATCAAATTAGTTCCGTCGAAGATGCCATCAGTGACGCGTACGATTGGTTTTGCTCTATGGGCTACATCAAAAAGTAGTTCGATCTTGTGCTGTTGCTGATGAAGACCAACGCTGCGACGCCAGAAGGCAAAGGCTGCCGATATTTAAAACCAAAGAAGGTCATGACCAGGAACCGACGTGACTCGACTGCGCGGGCATCAGTACTCAAGCACCGTAGGATAGCCACTCTTGGCTGTCGCGACCGAAGTTTGTATTGGTCAATCACGCTCTCAGTTTCATCTGCGAATTTCCAATGGAATTGACGGCAGCACACTCGGGCATGAGTACCATTACTTTGCATCCATTTGTGACCACGCCCGTTTCAATCGGTTGATTTTTTCAATCCGATTGAGCTTATCAAGAATTGCAATCAAGACGTTTCGTCGGATCAGGTCGGTTTCCGTTTCGTCCGTGTCCGATTCTTTTCGGGTTTGCTTCCACACTCGCAACGCGATGCTGGGTGAAAGCTCGGTGATGGTTTTCAAAACGGGTTTAAAATCACCGATGTCGTGAAATTTTCTGCAACGCTGACAGTACGTCTTGTCGAGCCCGCGCTGGAGTTGACGAGTGTTGATCATCGATAACGCTCGTTTTGACAAACTGGGCGCGTTCAGGCAATGAGCGACCACGGCTAACAACAACCACAACTTCGGCTTGACGCGTGAATCATGGCCCAGCTCCTTGATGATAGTTTCCATCTGATCTGCACGCAGCCAATTTGAGTGCGAGCAGACTTCCGGTAGCTCCTCGATCAATTTGGAAACGGAACCGAACCTATCAACCAGCCGGCTCCAATAATCTCCAGAACGGCCTTGCTCCGTCTCCATCCATTTTGCCAACGAGACCTCTTCCGTCTTCTCAGTGTTTCGGCTTGGATTGATCGGCCCGTCGTCATACCAATCATCAACGACTAATGTCGTAACGGATCCTTCGATTCCCCAACTCGTATTCATCTCCCGAGTCAGTTGTTCAGCGAACTTGGAAACGTGTTCCGAAAAATTATCATTCTTGTTGTGTGCGTAAAAGTGATAGGTCAACAGTTCTCCTTGATCGTTTAATGTCAACTGACATCGACCAATCACTCGTCCGTCCTCGGTTTTGCCGTAGAGCACCCGCTTGTTGACATCCACCGCCACCGCCACGGTGTTGAAAAAGTTGAAATTGCCCGGCGTGAGACAAGTAGAAAAGTGTTTCCCCATCAAAAAGTAATCCATCACGTCGTCGGTAAACGAGACATGGTAAGGCTCGCCATTCGCCGTTGTGCCCCGGATCTTCAGGTCCGGATTGAGCCACGGTTGTAGGTTGATGCCCAAACCCCGAAGCTTCTCGATAAAGCCGAGATTGGCCGGATGATTCGTAAAGCGGTTTTTGGATCGATTGATCAAGTCGATCAGAAGTTGGGTCCCAATTTGATCGTGCGGCGATTGAACGGAACCGAGGGAGGCAAATATTTCCAGATAAGGTGGTTCCCAAATCTTCTCGGGTAGGCAAAAACAGCGTCGCTTTTTTGAGTCCGCGTTTGGCGCATCGTTCGCTTGAGCAAGTCGAAGATAAGTTTGCTTGACGTGCTCGCGGAATGTGTTGATGAAAATCGATTGAGCGCGATGGCGCAGTTTTTGGCTCAACGTTTCCAGTCGCCGAGCGGAGACTGTTGTCGGAGGTTCTTCGATGATGGACTTGAGATTTGCGAGTCGAGCATTCAGTCGGAGGAGTTGATTGGCAGGTGCCGCTGGATCGGTCTTCAGTGTTTCAACTCGCTTGGCCAGGACGTCATGTTCCTCAATCGCCTTCTGTTTGTTTGGAAAGTTTTTGGCCAACACGCGGCCTGCCGTTTTTTCGGCGTTCGGATCAATCTGTGCGAGTAGCTTTAGTGACAAATGTAGTTGCGGCGGATACTGATCGAACCATTCAGGAAGTGACTTGAGATACGGGCGAATGGGAGCTGCACGAAAAGCTGCTTGCGTTTTGGACAACAGTTTGGCCAAACCGATCAACATTTGGACTTCCTTGTGTTGACCATCGAGCAGCATTCCCGTCAACAAACCATGGATCGCGCCGGTTTTGTCACCGTCAAAAAGCTCAAGGCAGTCTTGCAGTTCAGAAGACGATTGGAACTGGTTCCGATCGACCATCTCTGTGAGAATCGCTCGAGTCGTCGTATCGGAACCGAGACGAAATCCTGTTTTGACCGACGACGTTACGTTGCGATGCCGGAACTGTCGTCGATTAATCAACAGAGCTACATAATCCACGACTTCGTCGAGTGGTCGGCCATTGAGCAAAAAGGCAAAATTGTTCAACGCAGGCGGACAGATTTCAGGGTCCAACTGTTCAATCACTTTCGCACCAAATTGGACAAATCGAGTCAGTTGGTCAGGAGCATCCCACGCTTGATCAATGGCGTATTCCCTAAAGTCATACTCATGAGTGTGGATGTCTCGAAAGTATCTCACGCAGGCCGGCGTCATCGAATCGACTTTTAAGATCGCCTTCAAGAGAATTTGGGTAGCCTGGGCACAGCGAGTGCGGTAGTGAGGTCCTTTCCATGCAAAGACGACCCAGCGAAACAGCAAAATTGAACGCATCTCTGACACTTGCGATGGAATTGTTTTTAACAACCGCCGCCACGTTTCAAAACGGGAGCCGGCGAAACGATCGTCGCCAGGTTGCTCATTGCAAATCAGTCGGATCAGCCGCGTTAGATTTCTTCCGGCTTGAATTTGACGCTGCGTGGTCGCCGAGAGATTCAGCTTGGCCCCTAAACAGAGGTCTCGAAGTAGCACCTGTTGATCTTGCGCGATTCTCGAGATCGACAACTTCTCAGCCTGTTGAAGATCAAAAAGCGTCTTGGCGTTTTTGAGATAGTGGATTCGTCGATCTTCTTCGATTCGCAGTTTTTCAATTCCCTCGCGAATCGAACCGATCGCATCCGGGGGACACATCGCTTGAATCAGCTTGAGTCGTTGTCGCCGGGCGTGACGTTTTATGGGGCGAAGCAAATGCAGCCACCACACGAATTGTTCAAAAACCGTGGCGGAAGGTTTTGGTTTAGGGATCGAAAAATCCTGATAACCAAACGCGACTTTGCAGCGTTTATGAAGTGCCTCGGCAAAGCTGTCGTCGAGTGGTCGCTGGAAATGGAAGAGTGGGTCGTTGGCGATGCTGGCCAGTGTTTTCAAATACTCAGTGCCGATGTCCGCTCGTAATTCGAAGAGGTTGTCCAGCGTCAAAGCGGATTGCTTTGTCGAAACAAGGTTTGATTTTGCGATTGAGTCGAGATGTCGCGCTGAATCTTCAAACCAATTCAGCGTTGCGATGACGTTGGGTTCGGCCCCGGTCGTGTGCAGCCAGATGACCCGTTCGATCCATGACTGGAGGCGCGGGAATCGTTCGGTTAGCGACTCGGTCTGCTTGCGAATTCGTTCCGGAAGCATCTCACGCAATCCAGCAACCGGACTCTCTGATTTTGCGATGGCCGATTGCATCGAATGCACGACGGCTCGTCGTATCGCCAGCCACCGTTTTGGAGTTTTGACGCACCGGCCAAGTTTTGAAAGACATTTGGATTGAAGACGATCCAGCACGGCCTCGATTTTGGCGATTCGACGAAGTGACAGTGTGACGGGCGCAGGGATCGGAGCGTTGGAGCAAAAGACATCGTGACGCACCGGTTGCCATTGAAGACGACCGTGCTCGATCTCCTTCGGAAAACCAGGAAACAGAGATAGTTCGTCTCGCAAAACGGCGCGAATGTACGATTCGCCAAAGCGAGGATCGCGACGTGCATTGGAGCGACGAGACGCAGGCAATTCGCTGATCTGAGCTGAATTCGTGTTGTCAGAAACGGTGTTCATCGAACTGGTTTTGAGTGGCGATTGGTTGGACCATTGACCGATCTGGATGGTCTCCAGACGCGGAAATCCCGCTGTGACAGGACGCGTTGGGGCGGTCAGTGGCGTGATCTAGAGAAGGCGACTGCCTTAAAGAGTTGATTGATCACCTGATAACTGTCAGGAGACGGATCAATGGGTAGGGTTCGCTAAAAAGTTTGTATCAATCCGCGATGACCACCATTCGCGTTCCGCGACCGTCCTGTTCACAGGTTCGATAGTGCATACAATGGTCGTAACAGCAGATTTGCTACGCTGTTTGTTTAGAGAAAATCCATCAAGAAAGTAGTTGTCATGGCCAAAGCCACCGCCCGTCACATCCTCGTTGAAACCGAAGAACGTTGCCAAGAACTGAAAACTCAGATCGAAGGAGGCGCTGATTTCGGCGCACTTGCGATGGAGAATTCAAGCTGTCCGTCTGGAAAAAATGGTGGTGATCTGGGCGCGTTTGGACCCGGACAAATGGTCCCTGAATTCGATCAAGTCGTTTTCAGTGCGGATGTTGGAACGGTTCAAGGGCCGGTAAAGACACAGTTCGGTTATCACTTGCTGGAAGTCACCAGCCGTGAAGACTAGGTACGATGTTTTCCTCGTATAACGTATTCCTGGTACGTTTTCGAAGGAGCTCCGTGAAGAGCAGTGTTGTCGACAGCAGATTGACTCGCAGAACGATTGACAGGCAGAACTTTCTGTTCGAAGAAGAGACTTCGTCTTTCAATTTCGAAGTCTGGTAATTGTCAGCTGTCCTGTTGTTGGTTCACTGCTCACCACTAGCGCATCTTGCCAAGGTAATTGATTAATTCTGGAGTCGGATCTGCGATTCGGATCGTCTGCGATTGATTCGGATCGCTTTTTGATCGCACGACGATCCAGACTTCTTGATCGCCATCGTCCGGCACTGGACGCGGAAGTTGTCGTTGCGAGTTATCTGCACGACCACCGACATTTGGATTGCGTGCAAATGTTTGCGACTTGGGAAACGCCGCGGATTGGTTGGATGGTCCATTGAGCAGCTTCATGCCGGCCGACGCGACGTTTCGTTCACGGAGATTTCCACCGGGATTGCTTGGCGGTGTTTGTCGGTCTGGCGAAGTGACATTTCGAATCCGCTGATCACCATAGCTGGAATCGGCATACCGCTGCGGCAACGACTCTCGCCGTTGGTCTTCGGAAGTCATCGCCAACATGGAGCGATCGTTCTCAAACAAGTGGTCCAGTCCGGTATGGGCCAGTTCCCAGTGAATCGTATCGAGCGCCGTATAAATTCCTTCATCCGTCTCGACGGATTGCCCATTGCAAACACCGATCAATTGGCCGTCGGTCGAAAACAACCCACCGCCACTGCGACCATCGACCGGTCTGCCAAAAATGTCGTATTTGATCGATCCGTCGTAGGCTGCGCGATGTTTGATTTTGGTGCGTCGTATGGTTGGATCGGCGCCGCGATCACAACCCAAACTGAAGACATCCAGCCCGGGTTGTACATTGGACATGGCAGCTGCCAGGCGGACAGGTTGAATCGGCGTTTGGGTCCGAATTGCAACTAGAGCAATGTCTCGCGGTCCGGCGTCGTAGTCAATCAATCGACCGCTTGCCCGTTCAGGGTCGGTGTAAAAATTGTATTCGGCTGTAATCACGCCTTGGCCTTTTGAATCGCGAAATACGTGTCCGCAAGTCAGGACCAGACTTTCATTGCCTTTCGTATGGATCACGGTTCCTGTGGCGTACGAGATTGATTCTGTATCTTCAATTTTTAGTCGCACGGTCGCGAGCATGGCGCGACGTTCGGATTCGGTGCCCGGTCGTGCGACACCTCGGTGCATCGTGGGCGTAGAAAAGTTGTCGGGGATCCGAGTCGGTTGAGTGTCATTCAGACCGGTAACCACTCGATCAAAAACAACTTTTGTATTGATTGGTTCAGCCGAAGATCGCGAGCCTCGCTGTTGTTGAGCGAGTTGTGAACGGTTGTTGCCTGTTCGATCGCCTTGCGATTCTGCTGCCTGAGCAAACGCTTTGCCGTTGGGCATACCTACATGTGCAAACCATTTTTTAAGTTCGACTCCATCGATCAACCCCGCCCAACGTCCAACCATACGATTGTTGTTGATCATGACCACTGTCGGCGTTCGATTGACCTCGAGCCTCGCCGCAAAATCCACATGATCATTGAGCTTGAGAATGGTGACCGGATATCCTTCTTTGATCAGCGCATGAATCGCTGGCTCGACTTGCCGACACGGAGCACAACCGTCATTGGTAAAGAAATAGAGATGCGGACCGTTGTCTGACTGTTGTTTGAGAACAACGTGAGCTGGATACGTTGAACGCTGGTCCGTCGACTTCGGCTGAGCTTGGATTCGTTGCCCGGAGAACGCGATGAGGGCGACGATCAACAGAACCCAGGTTTTGCAAAACGCGAAACTGGGGCAAGCCGGAAATGATAAATGGCGCGACATCTAGATCCCTCCCTGGATACGATGGCGGTCTGGTTGGCAAAGTCGTGCAATCGACTTTGAAGTCGTGTTCACAAACGCGGACTCATCAATCCCTAAGATTTAGGTCGATACCGAATTTGGAACAAATCGAATCCTCGGCTCAATCCTTGAACCGGAAAACACCCCCCGCGACGCAGTTGCTGATACGTGACAATCGGTCACTTGGTTCAACAAACTTACGTCATGGTGGCTGACTACGGGAACGATTAGAATAGATGGCGTAGTTTCTTCAAACCTCGATCTTTCATTGTTGAATTAAACGGTTCAATGCAGCTAGCAACAGCTCTTCATGCTTGCCGAATGGCCTTGATTCTTTTTGTGAGTTTCCTTTTGGTCTCGCCGGCTTTGGCTTGGCAAGACTCAGTGCCCGACCAAACTCGGCCACGACCGGAATCATTCAAAAAGCCAGTGCTCATTCAATTTCACGATGAAATCAACATGAAGTCGTTCGCCTATTTCAATCGACGTATGGACTACGCTGAGCGAATCGGTGCCGACTTGATCATCGTCGACATTGACAGCCCTGGCGGTTTGCGTGACCAGAGCTTGGAGATGGCTCGGCGGCTTCGCGACTGCGATTGGGCGTACACCGTTGCGATTGTCAATGATCAGGCGATCTCTGGTGGCGCATTGATGACCTTGGGTGTCGACGAACTTCACGTCAATCCCAATGCTCGTTTTGGTGACATCGGCGAAATCTTTTTTGATGCCGAACGATGGGCATGGCGTTTGATCGAGCCGAAAGTCGAATCTTACCTCTCGCGAGATGCTCGGGATCTGGCCGAATCCAAGGGCCGGTCGGCTGATCTTGCTGAGGCAATGATCGATTCAGATGTGTTTGTTTATGTTCGCGAAGTCGATGATCCAGACGGCGAAGCTGGAGCGACCAAAAAAGAGTTTAAACAGATTCGTTCCGATGCAGTTTTAAAGCCGGACCCACCGTGGCAACTCGTTCCGGAATCAGGTCCTGATCGATTTCTGACGGTCAGTGGCCAACGTGCAATTGAGTTGGAAATCGCTCAAGGCACCGCTTCGACTCGTGAAGCTCTGGCAGAAGAACTCAATTTTGACTTGAGCGAAACAACCGTTTACAAGCCAACCGTTATTGATAGCCTCGTTTACTATTTGCAACGTTGGTGGGCCAAATTTTTGTTGATCGTGATTGGGCTGACGGCGCTCTATGTTGAATTGTCGGCACCAGGGATCGGCGTCGGAGGAATCCTCGCGGGATTCTGCGCCATTTTGTTTTTTGGGTCCAGTTTTCTGGGTGGGACCGCAGGTGCCTTGGAGATCTTCCTGTTTCTATCCGGATTGGCCTTCTTGGCGATGGAGATATTTGTGATCCCCGGCTTTGGGGTCTCTGGAGTTCTTGGACTCCTGTTTCTGCTGTTAAGTGTCGTTTTGGCTGGGCAAGATTATGTGGTGCCGTCGACTGCTTCAGAAATCAATCGCACGTTTAATTCATTTGCGATTATTGCTGCCTCAGGATTTGCCTTCTTGATCACAGCATATTTTGTCACCCAAAAAATGGGGTCGATCCCCATCTTCAACCAAATCGTATTGGATCCTGGTGGACCGGAGACAAAAGTGGAAGAACCTGAGAAAGGTGTTGTTCCGATCCATCCAACAGTTTCCGTGGGTGATTGGGGAGTGGCGGATTCAGTTTTACGACCAGCCGGTCGAGTCAAATTCGCAGGACGAACAGTCGATGTCGTCAGCGATGGTTCGTTTATCGATCCGGGAAAACAGGTCCGTGTGTTGGAGATTTCAGGTAGCGTCATTACGGTGACCGAAGTCGACGAAGCAGAAATTGCGAGTCATCAAGAGCTTGATCAAGAAGCCCAGGACTTGGAAGATGGCGCGTAATCATTCATCAGCTTGTGCGGGTCTGTTTGAGAACTGCCTCGCGACGCGACTTGAATTGGCGAGATCCAAGATTGCCTGAAACGCAACTAACAGACTTTTTGCTTGGAGTTTTCATGACGACCGAATCATCATTTCAATCCGCATCCGCTTATGACGGAGATGTTCTTGCCCTTCCAGTCAAAGACTTGGATGCTGTCTCTGATTGGTATGGCACCCACTTTGGTATGACCGAAGTTGAACGGTCTGACCAGCCACGGCCAAGAGTTGTGTTGGAACGTGACGGCGTTCGAATCGGATTTGAGATCAATGGTGGCGACCCGAGTCAGAATGGTGCCGCGATACGCGTCAATGGGATCGATGGCATCAAGCAGCAACTCGAATCCAATGGCGTGTCGATCGGCAATGCACGGGTCGACGAACGAGACGGCGAATCGTTCAACGTGTTCTTCGTCGTTGCTCCGGATGGGCTTTGCTATTACTTCAATGAGCCTGTGAATTCTGCCAGCGTTTGATGGCTCCGGTGCCACAATGGTCGACGACAATGTCTGAATCTAGTCGCTGCTTACGCCAACGCGGATCGGCACTGCTCAGGTTTTTTTGTACCGAGCTTTAACTGAAACGCCCCATTCAGAAAATCGAATGCTGCACCGAAAATCGTACGCTGCACCATCGGATTGTTGAGCGTTGTTTCAATTGAAGCACGCGCTGAGTCGGCTTAGAAATCAGTTGATTCGACCGGGTCTTCCTTGACGGTCGAAACTTCGATCAGTTTTCCGCGATCGCGCGGGTTGGGTCGAGCGACAAACGTTTTCTCGCCTGCTTGAAACTTTACTTCATCTGATTTGATCGCGGTAACTTCCCACTTGAGTTCGTCCAACTCGAAGGTATCGCCAAGTTTCAATCGGTAGCGATCATCCGTCGTTCGCACGGTCACAAAAGCGATCCAGTTGCCGTCACGATTGCGAACAATTCCGGTCACGCGTGTTTGAGTGGCGTGTTTGAATTTTGGTTTTGGGGGCTCAACTGGTTTGACTGCCGTTTCGACTTTCTTTGCAGGCTTGGGTCGAAAGGTCACGGACGCGACCTCGATCGATTCTTTTGGAGGATAGCCATTGTCAAACACTTTGACTTTAAATTCGTATTTTCCAGGTTCTTGGCTCGGCACCGTGAATTTGGTTCTTCGCGATGGGCTATTGGTTGTCTCGAGCTTGATTCCTTCAATGGATGATTCTAGTAATTCAAATGTCAAATCATCTTTCTCGTCGGTATCTTTGGCAGTGATATTGACGATGGCCGGGTTACCGGTTGTGACGGTTGTCGAGCGAACGCTAAGCGTCGGTTTGTTGTTAGCGGGCCCGAAAATGTTTCTTCGCAAAAGGGAGTCGTAATCTTCGCCGTTGCGTACCAGCGCTCGTTTGGCGTCAGTAAAGTTGTCTCGATTGTCAGCTTGGGCGAGCGACACCGTTTCGATCGTCATGATGAGCGAAAGTTCTCCCGTACGTACTTTTTTGCTGCCGGTCCCTTCTGTTTTTGGAATCACCTTCAGCGAATTGATTCGGTGCAACAGGTCAACTGAATAGAACTCTTTCATAAAGCTGTTCAATTCTGCCAAATTGCCTTTCGCCTGAATTGAAAAACTCTTTCGACGACCAATTTCGGGGTCGCGAGCGCTGACTCGAATCGTTCCAGCATCCAACGGTTTGTAGCTGGAAATCTCCAGGCCTTGTTCTTCCAAAAGCAGCTTCAGCCATGCACCGTATTCATTCGTGGCGGAAACGACGGAGGGCGGCAACGATTTGCTGTTGTAAAAATTGCGTCTTCGATTCGCTTTGAACCCACTCAATTCTTTGTCTTTTTCAGCCGCAATCGACTTTTCCAACGCAAACAATTCTTCATCATTCTGATTGTAAGAACTGGTGAACCAGAAGACTGCGACAAATACTAACGCGATCGGAGCGAGCATGAGCGTACCGTAGAGCAGCTTCTTTTCGCGGTCGGTCAAGTTTTCGAACATGGTGTTACTCGGTATCAATATTGGGCTAGGCCCAGTTTTGGTTTGGTTTTTGACAAGTCAATCGGACAACGTCAATGAATCACGGTTTCCCGGTCGACTCTGATGGCTTGTCGTCATCATTCTGGTCCGTCGCCGGTTCGCCATTTCCTTGTTGGCGCTTCTTTGCCTCTTCCTGTCGTTGAGCATTCTGCTTGGCAACTAACTCACCGGCAAGTTTATCAATCGCTTCGATTCGATCAGTCGGCTGTTCAAAGAAGATGTTGAACGTCGACTGAATGGGGTAGTCCTTGTCTTCAACAATGTCATCCGAACGTGACGGGTTGACTTCAAACTCATTCGACAGCTCATCGATTAAGGCTTTTTCGGTCGCATAATCTTTGGATCGTGCGATCACCGTAATCTTTCCCTCCGTTCGCGATGACGGAGCGGTCGCGGTAAACGAATCGACGATCGTATCGTCCGCGGTCAATGCCAATTGGCTGTAGTCAAAAATCTGTTCGTGCCAGTTCACATCGGCATTGACCCAGTCATCAATCTTTCCGACTTCGGCAAGCGTCTGTTTAACCGACGGTCGACCGGTATCGCCGTTGTTCTTTCGTTGGATATCCATCAAGTCTTGCTTGAGCTGGGTAATCTCCAGACTTTGGGAGCGAAGCGTCCACCAACCAAACGCACCGAGTAACAACAACGCGGCGGCAGCGATCGAGCCATACATCCACCACTTGGAGTAATCGCCAGACTGCCTCGTGACCCTGCGCGGGTTAAGAAAGTCAACGGCAGGTTTCTGCTGCGATGAATGCTGAATCAACGACCCCATCAAGGCGACGTAGCGAGTCGGGTGTTCGCTCGAGAGGCGACTGTTGACGACTGAGTGTTTCAAAGGATCGACCAACGTCACGTCCGTGTCGAGACGCGTGCGTAATTTCTCGCCGATGGTTTGGTTTTGGTCGGAGCTCCCAAAGACGATCACCTGGTTGATCGAACGACCACCAAGAGCGCGACTTGAAGAAGCGATGGTGCGGCGGATTTCGGGAACCAGTTGATCCGTGTGGTCGCTGTCGGACGGTACTCGAACGGTTCGAGTAGCAATGACTTTCGTTCCATCAACGATCGTCAGGTCGGTCTGGCCATTGTTGGGATCGACCAGCAAGTGAATGGTATTCGGATCGATCCGGTCGCGAACAAAATCGACCGCTGCGAACGGACGCAAAACCATGTGCCGCAAACGCAGACCTGCTGTGTCAACAATCGTTTTAACTTGATTGCTCATCTCCGGCGAAACGCCAGCGGCCAGAACTTGGCCCGTTGAAGCCTGGTCACCCGTCAAACGGACGAAATCCAGCAGCCAGTTGTCATTGAGTGACGCAAATTCGTTGCGCGCGACAAATTTGACGATATCTGGAAGCTCATTGTCTGGTGCCGGTGGAACTTCGAGCAAACGAACTTCCGCGTTGCCGCGACTGACGACCACGATGACGTCCGAGCGGCTGAGTCCCTTGGAACTCAACTCAGACTTCAAGGTGTTGGCGACTTCTTCGTCGCTCCCCTCAATGGCGACGGAAAACAGATGCTGGATCTGTACTCGTTTTCCGGAAGTTCGCGCCGAGGCAACGAAGATTTGATCATCTTCAAATTCTAGTGCAATCAAGGCCATGGCCGTGCTCGTGTCGTTAGTGTTTTTAAACGCAGTTGTGTCAATGCAAAGTGGGTTGAGCGGTAAGGCTCAAGTTATTCGATCAAGTTGATCCCTAGTCGATCGATCGAATAACCAGTGGAGAGGTGACTTTTGTCTCTCCAGAATAGTACGCGAGGGATGGGCACCGTCGTATCAATGACCGCCTCGGCGCGAGAAGTCCCAATTCCATCCGGGAAGTATCCGACGATCTCGGCCCGATAAACATCACCACCGGTACAGACATAAGTCATCAGTGATTTCATGGTTTCCAGATCGACGTGCCCTTCCAGAAGAATCCAGGTCTCATATCGCCGATTCATATCGGCTCCATCAGGCTGGTCCAGTTCAAATTCGCGCGCGGCAATGATGTCGTCGACTGTTTCTTCATCCAAACCGGGGATACCCAGCATCACATTTCGTGGCGCTTGCATGATGTTGATGCGTCCCGGAACCGTCGACCCTTCGTACGTGGTCATCGAAGCCATCAATGATGGCATCGAAAATCCGATGTTAAACGCGGTGACTGGCGATTCGGCAAAACTGGTCAGGTTCTCATCATCCCACTGGGACATGTCGATGTAGACATTGACCAAGTCCAGAATGGTGTTGAATTTTCGTTGGCTTTGAAGATTGGAAAAATCGGGCTGTATCTGTGAAGCCTTGATGATCTGATCTTCATCCAAATCTTCCGGCAGCGTCGGAGTTGGCTCCGATTGAGCACACCGGTAATAGATGACGAAGTTCGCCCAGTTATCATCGTAGGCACTTTTCAAATCGTCATAGAGCTGTTCCAGGTCGTCCGCGTTAACGTTAATTCGAGGGAGTCCTTCGGACGTCAAATTGGACTCTTTACTGTACAACGTCAGGAAGCTGGCCCATCCGAGGTACATGGCTGGGTCATCGATGGACACTTCTCCTGCGGAAGCTTCATCGAGATCCAACACACCATTGCGATTGGTGTCGAGCCCAAACAGAAGTTGCGGAGTTACGTCACGAATCAACAGTAGTTCGTCGAGGCTATCCATGGGACCGTTCTTGGTCTGATAAGCCGGATTGAGGCTCTCGTAGAAACTACTTTCGGCACCGAAATCACGAACGTCATCGTCGGCATCGAGCCAATCCATAATGGCGTCGGCGATGTCTTCCGTCATATTTGGAAGTGCCATCAGGATGTTGCGACCAGATCCTGGCTGCAATGCATCTGAAAACGGCAATGTGTTGAGATTGATTTTGCAGCTTTCATCAACCAACCCAAACCTTGAGTTATACGGATCGCCCATATCATCGAGGCTGGAGGTGATGATTGAAAAGTATCCGATCTGGTTGGGGTTATTCATGTCGACGGCAACCGGAATCCCTTGAAAAAATTCAGGGTTGTCCCAGCGTCCACCCTTTTGCCGGATCGTGGCTTCGCTGTTGGAAAGATAGAGTCGAACGAAGTCCAGTCCGGAATCGGAAAGATACTTGCACTGAAGTCGACGCGTTTGCAGTCGCGTTGATTCTTCTTCCGTTTGCATGAGCCCCATGAAGGTGTACGCGGCAAGCGAAAGGATGACAATTGCGACTAACACAATCAGCAGCAATGCTCCGCGACGCTTCGAACCGTCGTAACCCGATCGATGCCCACGACGTTCCAGTCGGAACTGTTTTAGGTCAGCTTGTTTGATCGTCATCGTTATTCCTCCACTTCGGCAGCAGGAAGGTGAACGACCGTGCGATAGGTCTCCATTTGGTCGGCATTGAAACCGGAATACGCGTAGTTTTGACCGGCAAGCGTGCGTTGGGGGTCAAGCACAATCACGATTTCGATTGCAGTTGGAAACCCGCCACTCTCTACGGAATCCCATTGATTGAGCCACTCCTCGCCGTCAAAGTATCGAAACTGAATCTCTGCGACTTCGCCAGCGACCAGTCGTGAATACTCGTCTGGATTGGCGACCAGACCTGTGTCGCCATTGTAAGAAGCGACCGCTCGGTCGATTGCCCGCCGGTACAGTCCACCTGGCGCGGCAGTGCCGGCAAACTCGACACCCGTATCGGCGCCGCCATCGGTCAGCGAAACAAAGTAGGCAACCGATTTGATGTCAGAAGGCGTTTGGACTGGTGATTCGACGTTGGCAATCAATGGGTTGTATTCGTCGAGGCGAGGTAGTCGACTAACATCGATCAGAATGGAAGTGTTGTCACCAATCATCGTCGGCCGAAAAGCAACGTTGTCCTCGTCAACAACGGGTGGCGTCTCGGACGATTCGCCTTCCGTCGGTTCGCCAGTGGTGGGGTCGATCGACGCCGCCTGATTGATCATCATCATTTGCGACTGAACCAGATTCTCCAGGTCAGAATAGTCGGCTGCTTTGTATTGAATGCCTCCGCGAAGGTCATTGGCAACCATTTCACCAACACCGCGAGCAATGGTTTTTCGCTCGATATAGTTTTGTTGGTTCGTCAGCGCAACCAAGTACAACTGAATTGCCATGCCGATCGCCATAATCACGACCAGCGACAAAGCGAGCGCGAGAATCAGCTCCAGCAACGTGTAGGCGTTTCTAACGCTTGTTCGGAGTCTCGAAGATGTTGTTTTTTGGTAGATCATCCTTCATCCTCCTCCGGTTCGTAGTCCGGGTCGGGGATCATCCGCACCAATGAAATCGAAATGGGGATGTTGGAATTGTCGGTCCGCGTGACGGTAACTGTCGACAACAGAAGCCCTGGTTGCAGGGACTGTTGAACATCGACGGTGTACATCCAGTCGGGATTTTCCTCAACGGGTCCACCGCCCGATTCGAGCGGCAAAACGCCACCGGCCAGCTCCGCCATTTTGGCGTCGGCAATCATATTGCACTCGCTGCGATATCGCGTTTGCAGCGCACTCCGATAGCCGAGGAAGTACAACTTGCCGATGGCAACCATCGCACCGCCCAGAATGGCGATCGAAAGGATGACCTCGAGAAGTGACAGCCCGTTGCGCTGTCGCCGACCATGTGGCCTGGCTCGAGGCATCAAGCAGTGAAATTGGTTCATGCTGATTTTCCTAACGGGAACCTGACTGAGGATCAATTCGCATCGATGAAGCAGTACCAGTGAGCCCTCGAAGCTCAATCACCCATTGGTCACCCATTTCATTTTGAAGCGTCAACTTGGCATCCTGAGAAGTTCCATCGGGATAGAACAGAACCATCTCCATCCCTTGACCGGCAGAAGAAACATCTTCCATACTGGCCGCCGAACGGGAATCGGAACTGGTTTGCCCAGCGACAAACTGAACACCTTGAGGCAAGATGTCCTCTTCCAAATCCTTCTGAGTCCGTGTCTGCATCGTTCGCTCACGAGCGCTTTGCAGACTTGCGACCTCTCGAAACTGGGTCAGCGGGGCAACGTGGAACCAGTTGCCATTCTGAAAATAGAACATGGCATGCACTTCACCGGCGCGAATCGCTTTGACGCGTGCTTGTCCCATCGCCACACGGATCCGGTCGGCACCGTTGCGTATTCCTTGAGACTTGATGGTCCTCTGCACCGCGGGCACTGCGAGTGCGGCGACAACGACGATAATGGCAATCACCAAAATCAACTCAATCAACGTCAGCGCGAATCGAACAGGAGCGACTTGTCTTGGATCTCCTGGTTGCCGCGCGCGCAACGACCGAGCTCTGCAATTATCAGAGCTCGGCACATGAACATTGCTTCTGCGTTCGACGTTAACCATTCTGTTGCCGCGATCCATTCACTTACTGTGCGTTGGTGACGTCATCATCGGTTCCCGCTTGGCCATCAGGTCCATTGGACGTGATCGTGACGCGGTTGTTGATTTCGTCGGCTGTGTAAGTGTAAGGGCGGTTCCATGGATCGCCATCGATTCGCTGCTCGATGTACGGGCCTTGCCATTGTGCTTGGCTCAAACCGCTGGGCAGTTGAAACAAGTCATTCAAGTCAGTCGGGAATGATCCGACATTGAGCTTGTACATTTTGCAGGCGTTAGAGAGTGTTGTGATATCGGTATAAGCCGCGCGCTGATAAGCGCTCGACTGCATCGACAGAATCGCAACGGTTGAAAGCGAAGCGAGGACAACCAAGATCGCCATCACCAGCAAAAGTTCCAAAAGCGTGAACGCAGAGCGACGATTTCGTCGTGGGCGTCGTTTCATTTTTAGCTCCAAAATTAAGTCAACGAGGAAAATTCTTATTGGCTACGTGATTGAAACACTAGCCGGTTTATTTCAAGTAACGGACAACCGTCTACTGCATCGTTTGTCCCATCTTCATGATTGGCAGTAGCAACGCGACGACAACGACCAGTACGATCGCGGCCATCACCATCAACATTAATGGTTCGATCAGTTTGACCATCAGGTCCAAGCGTCTCACCGTTTGTTTTTCAAGACCATCCGAGATATTCACCAGGACGTCATCCAGCGAGTTGGATTCTTCCGCAACACTGATCATCTCGGTAACGTTTCGCGGAAAATGACCCGACTTGCCCAGCGGCACAGAGAGCGATTCACCGGAAGTAATATTGTCGGTCGCATCCGAAATTGCCTTGGAGAGAACCTTGTTGCCTGCCGCATCACCGCTGATCTCCAGGCCTTTGAGAATCGGCACGCCGTTCTTCAGCAAGGTACCTAGTACCCGGCAAAATCGACTGACTGCCAGGTTCAAAAAGATCGGACCCAACAAGGGGATTTTGAGTTTGAATCGATCGACCATTAAACGACCGGACTCGGTGTTCAACTGGACTCGCATCATGATGGCCAAGACGGCGACAACCAACGCAAACAACAACCCCCACGACTGGATAAAGTTACTGAACGACAGCAACCATTCAGTAATCGCAGGCAGCTCTCCTTTGGTTCGAAGTTGATCAAACATCGCACCGAACTTGGGTACAAAGAAAATCAACAGGACCGAGACGACGGTCGTTCCGATGATCGCCAGTACAGCCGGATAGATCAGAGCACCAATGGTTCTCGATTTCAATTCCGCCTGTTGTTCGGTGAACTTGGCGACTCGCGTCAATGCGTCTTCCAGAAAGCCACCTTCGGCTCCCGCTCGGGACATGTTAACGGCGATCTCCGAGAAGATCTTTGGATGTCGCGCAAAGCAATCAGACAGCGTTTCGCCATCTTCGACCCGCGAAATAACATCGGTGAGCGCTGCCTTGAAAGAAACGATCTTGGTTTGCTCTTCGAGGATCCGCAACGAACGCAGCATGGGAACGCCGTTGGCCATCAACGTGGAAAGCTGTTCGTAGAAGACAGCGATCTGTTGATCATTGACGCGACCTCCGCCAAACGAAATCGATTTCGCATTGGGGTCATCAACGGCAACCTTCACAGGAAACAGCGACTGATTCGAAAGTGACGAAATGACATCACGTTCGGTATTAGCGCTCATGTTTCCGGAGACTAGTTCCCCGGTCAAGTTTCGTGCGGTGTAGGTAAAATTCGGCATGGTGTTTCCGTAATAATCGCAAATCGATTACGAGCGACGGTCTCCTTTGGTGATTCGCAAAACCTCTTCGATGGAAGTTTTGCCTTCCGAGACTTTCCGCCAACCGTCATCGCGAAGCGTCTTCATGCCTCCAGCCATCGCTGCCTTTTTAATCTGCCATGTGCTGACCCGATCGTGAGCCATCTGTCGCACGTCATCCGTCGTCATCAGCAATTCATAAATCCCCAAGCGGCCGCGGTAGCCGACATTGCGACAATCACGACAACCGACAGGCTCCATGATCTCGCAGTCTTCAAACAGTTCGTGAGGAAAGTCTTCGGGGAAATCGATGCTGGATCGGTCCGCCGGTCGGGCACAGCTGCACAGTCGTCGCACGAGTCGTTGTGCCATGACGGCCTCGACGGTTGTTGCCACCAGAAATGGCTCGACTCCCATATCGCCCATTCGTGTAAACGCGCCCGCAGCATCGTTGGTGTGCAAGGTTGAGAAAACGAGGTGTCCCGTAAGCGACGCCTGAATCGCATTCTCTGCCGTTTCGAGGTCACGAATCTCACCGACCAGGACCACATCCGGGTCATGCCGCAAAATACTTCGCAGCGAATGGGCAAACGTTAAACCGATCTTTGGGTGGACCTGAATCTGGTTGATCCCTCCCAATTGATATTCGACCGGATCTTCGGTCGTAATGATCTTGGTCGAAGGATCATTGATCTCGATCAAAGAGCTGTACAGTGTGGTGGTTTTTCCCGACCCAGTTGGGCCCGTTACCAGAATGATACCGTGGGGCAGGGAAATCAATTTTCGAAATTCGTTGTAGGTCTCTTCGGACATTCCGAGACTTTTCAGTTCAAACTTCATCGCCCCTTTGTCAAGGATCCTCATGACGAGGCCTTCACCGTGAATCATTGGGATCACGGAAACACGCACATCAACTTCACGACCTTTAACGCGAATCTTGATTCGACCATCTTGTGGCAGTCGCTTTTCGGCGATATTCAACTTCGCCATGATCTTCAAACGACTGATGATCGCGGCGCGGAAGTGATTGATTTCTGAAGGGACTGGTTGTTTGTGCAGAATCCCGTCGATTCGATAACGGATGACGATACCATCCTGTTGCGATTCGATGTGAACGTCACTGGTCCGCGTCTCAACTGCCTCGAGCAAAATTTCATTGACCAGTCGAACAACACTGGCTTCCTGGGCCATTTCAGACAGTTCGCTGCCGTCGGTTTCAATCGACTCCAGCAGTTCCACACCGTCCTCAAGTTTTTGTTCAATCAGCCCTTCGATCGTTTCGCCACCCATGCCAAGATGGGTTTTGATCAACTTGGCAATCTCGCTGCGATCGGCCAGAACGGGAACTACTGCCAGCCCAGTCGCGGCACTGATTTCGTCCAGCGGATAAAAGTCCAATGGATCAGCAGTGGCAATCTCCAAAGAATCGCCAGTTCGCCGAACAGGAAACAGAATGTGTCGAAAGATGATTTTGTGCGGAAAGGTGCCCAAGAGCGAAAGGTCTACCTCCGTCTCGCGCAAGTCAAGGTATTCAACGCCGACCTCTTCCGCCATCGCATGGTGAGCAGAATCGTGATCGACTGCGCCAGCACGAATCAGGTTGCCGACGACATCGCCTCCCTGGCTTTCGGCAAACGAAAATTGGCTTTCGGTGACAATTCCGCGTCGGACAAGTGTTTGGGCAAGTTCCATAGTTGTGAAAACTCAAGTCAATAAATGGATTCGAGAGGTTCGTGTTTTCAGCTAGTCGCTACCGCGAAACTTGACGTGAAAAAACAAACCAAACCGGCTTTTTTGAACAAAACTGGCGACACAGGGTGAGACGCGAGATGCGTTAATGTGCTGCTGAGCCAATCGATGTCTGCTATCAGACAATCCACTAGTTTAGTAGCCGTAAATCGAACGAGTCAGGTACAATGAAAAGTGCATCGCTAACTGTCCTCGGGACAAGAGTGACGTTCTGGTTTTAAGGGTCAATCGGGAGAAACGCACCGTAGTGTTGGGGTGAGGGAAGCGCAAAAGCGCGCCACGATGCGTTTCTTCCGATTGACTCAAGGCCCCACACCCTTTCCCTACATCACTAAACCCCAGTTTTCCCCCTAAGTTTCGTGTTTTTCAAAGACCTTCTAATAAAAAAAGCACGACCGAAGTCGTGCTTGATAAGCTTTTAAGCTGGCGATGATCGATTAGAAATCGTCGCGACCACCTCGGTCGCCGCCTCGATCTCCACCATCACGGCCTCCGCGACCGCCTTCGCCTCCGCGGCCACCAGGTCCGCCTTCGCGTCCTCCGGTACCAGGTCCGCCTCGACCACCGCGTCCACCTTGCCCGAATCGGTTGCGATTGTCATCAAACTTGTAAGCATCGCCGACCAAAGTCTTGTACTCTTCTCGTTGCTCCGATGACAGTACTGAGAGGACTTCGTCTTCAGCTTGCTGACGAATCTTGGCGATTTTCTCTTCCATCTTCTTGCGGACTTCTTCCGCTTTCTTTTTCATCGCTTCCATTTGCTCATCGGTGATTTTGAGCTTTTCGATAACCATGGTCGGCAGGCTACCGGATGAAGCACCACCTGATCGACGAGTTTCTGACTGAACTCGAATCTGCTGCAGTCGATCCATCTGGTGCTCCAGAAGAACATCCTTGGTTCGCTTGTCAAATTCGTCATTGACTTCCTTCATCTTGGCCCGCATCTTTTCAAACATCTTGGCCCGGTCTTCATCTTGCCAGCCTTGATCCCGCATTTCCATGAACATGTCTCGCATGCTGTTTCGCATCTCGTCGCTTAGTTCTTTAATCTCTTCCACTTGGTCCTCGACCAAATCGAGCTCTTCCTGAACGCCTTCGCGTAACAGCAGGCCGATGTTTGATTCGGGCATGAATCCGCCACGCCCGCCTCGCTGGGCCAACGCATCGGAAGTTAACAGGCACAGGCCCAAAAGTGGAAGAATGCAAAGCAGCGAATATCGTTTTAGACCCATCTCAGTAACTCCTGCGTTTGAAAATTGGTCCCGGACTGGTACCAGTAACGGTTGATTGACGTGTTGGTTGTTTAAGGTGACGTCGTCACCAGCAAATCCGATGGCGATCGAACTTGCCAACTAACCACTTAAACAGCAACGATTGAAAAAGGTTTTGCACGACTAGAAGTTTTTTGCAAAAAATTTTGCGAATATTGAAACCAGCAGCGACCCTTTCCTCATTCGATCGTTTCAATATCCCTTCAACGACGTCAGTCTCTCAATCCAAGGCGCTGCTCTCAATTTGAGACAATTTTTAGATGGCAGTTTGATGAGATGCGAAGATTGGAGTTCTGCTCAGTTGTTTGTTTGCTTGTTTTTCAACGCATTCGAGCGAACAGGAAGTGGCTGCAGCAGTTTTCCACCGTTTGAATCTGTATTGGCATGGCAGGTGCATGATCAGGAATTGAGCGGTTAAAGTCCCACCCAAGCTACCGTCGTCTCACTCAAGGTAGGCCGCTCGATCCTACCCGATCGAGGTTGGAGTTCTCCAAGCTCAGTTATTCGATTCCGAAGGTAACAGCGATTTCCCCAATCGCTGTTGCCAGCCCGCCTTGTTGGACGTGGGGCTTGTCGCAATTCCCATCTAGCGACAGGACCCCACCTCTTTTCTTTTGATCGAAGCGGATTTTTCTATTTGCTACATCCTCACTAAGTAGCGGACCGGCGCGAGCCGGCCGGTGACATCCCAACGCGTCTCGAATCGAAAACGATTGACACCTTCTCAGAAATCACCATAGGGCTTGCGCCCAAACGCTACATTTCCAATAAGTAGCGAACCGGCGCGAGCCGGCCGGTGACAACCGAAACCCAGCTCGAATCGAAAACGTGGGACACCTTCTAGGTCGTCACCGTAGGGCTTGCGCCCAAACGCTACATCTCAAATAAGTAGCGGACCGGCGCGAGCCGGCCGGTGACAATCCCGATCCCATCCCGAATCGAAAAAGTTTGACACCCTCTCGGAAATCACCGTAGGGCTTGCGCCCAAACGCTACATGCTCCAGTCCGTCACCAACGGGCTTGCGCCCTAACGCTACATCTCCAATAAGTAGCGAACCGGCGCGAGCCGGCCGGTTTCACATGATCAGAAAAAACTTGTCCCTGGATTCGTAAAAGACTAGAGTCAAACATATGGGTCTCCCCTTGGCCGCCTTCCGGGAGCCACTTTTCAACACGAAGTAGTCTCTGGGACACTTCCAAAAAACTCCTTTTTCTCGCTCGATCAACATGTTCTTCCGAGTAGCCATGGCGTTTCTAATTTGAGCTCTAAAAGGTCAGATCAAAAGGTTGTTCGACCCCGATTAATTCCAAATTTTTAGACACAGATTTCGACTGTTATGATTTTTATGTATGAAGATGTGCACGAAATTCTTTGAGGTCAATTCAAAGAAAACAACGTTTACCAAGTAAGAGGGAAAAATGATGAATTACAAACGGCAGTCTTGGGCAACGTTATTGATTCCAATTTTTGTTGGAATTTTGGCCTCGGCAGCGTCCGGCCAGATAGAGAAAGTAATTGTTGAAAATGAAGATGATGTTCCGATGGGCGTCGCGTATAAAACGGTGATGATGGAAAATGGCAAAACGGGTTACCAATACCCAAAGGGCGCCCAATCCGCAGTTGTCTACTCAAATCCATGGAATGAAGGAGAGGGTGCGATCCGGCTGGTGCGCCTGTGTTGAGATCGCAAAATTGGTATTGAAAGAAAACAGGCTTCCCTGAAAAGTT
>JBCAWX010000010.1:0-206258 GCA_038534355.1 Planctomycetota bacterium | reverse complement strand
GTTGAGTCGGCTTGCAAACAGATCGTCAGCGAGCGAATGAAGCTTTCAGGGATGCGCTGGAAAAAGCCGGGAGCCCAGAGCGTGGTGACGCTTCGCTGCATCAAACTGAGCCACATCTGGAGCCAGACGTTTGATAGGATGTTATAAGAAATCGCACCCGTCGACGAACTAAACAAAACTCAAAACCCGGTGTTTATCGAGTCAGACGGCGCATGAACCGGATCGCCCCCAGAGGAAAAAGCTATCCCCTTCTTTTGACACAAGCCACCTACCCAACTGAAGGTTTGGATTAGCACAAGCCGCATAACCGAGTTACTTTCGCCACGAGTGAAAACCCCGCACTGATTTGGTTACTGAAACTGATTTTAAAAAATTTGGTGTTTGAACGCACGTGCAACCGGCCCGAATACGTTCAAGGAGCAAGCAAAATGAGCCTTTCGAAAAGATATTTATACTTAATTATTGCTGCGCTCACGGTCAGTTGTTTATGCCTTGCGTATCTAGTCGAGTGGCGTCCAACTGTGCTTGACATCGATGAAAGCAGGGAATCTGCAATAAACTCCGAAACGCTAATGTCGATTGATTTCCTCAAACAATGCGCCCCAGCTGATTGGACTGTTGAAATTGTATCCTTGAATGGGCATGGTCGCGCTATCTATAAACTTACAACACCGCCTTTGAAAACTACCGGCTCGGATTTGGTTGGCGCGTCCTTTTTTGGCAAAACAGAGCCTATATCGATTTACATCACTGTACTCCCAAATTTCTCAAAAAAAATGCTTGCCGATATCTTGGCCTACAACCATTCAATTGCCAACTTAGATGGAAGCCAAGAACATGATGATGGCCAGAACGGCCCGCAACTCGAGCCTGTTCAATTACCAATGTTCATGGGTGCAAAACTTGGGTTTACTATTACGCCCCTTTCGCGAGTTCCCGCTCTCGAACGCGACGCGGAGAACATTTTTGAAACGTTCACTAAAATCTGTTCCGATTGGAAACCGTGCGACGATCGTACTGAACATAAGTTTGCACAATCAACCAAAGATTTGTTGAGCGAGTTACTCTTGGGAAAGTTACCCCGGGGCAATTCTCAAAACACACGAAGATAAATCTGTGGAGACACTTTCCGCAACTTGGACAGACGGTCGCCGTGGATGACCTGGATGGAAACCGGAGCCGATCCATCTACTTTGTCGACCTGACGCGTTTTGTTTGCCTGCGAACAAGGCGACTCCAGGCCCTGCCTCGCGATCAACAAAAACCGAAAAAGTGTCTGGTACATTTGTTTTGCTGTCCGATGTTTTCGCAGTTCTCTTTGAGTATCAAAATGGCAACAAGAACGGATATTCGACTCGCGGCCCATCAAAAATTCGCAACGTACATCACCAGGAACATGCGATGCGTCTTGATGGATGAGGAAGTTTCCAAGATTCATTTCAGGGTTTACTTCCAAAACGAGCCAACGGAATACGAAAAAGAAATCGTGTCCGAAACTGCGTTTGAAATCACCACGGCAATCGACCACCCTTTGGAAGCAACATCCGCATGTTTTGTGTCGTCGGAACCGATCAGAAATCTAAAGGGCGACGGCTACTGGATATTTGCTATTGATGATGAGCTTGGGCGGGAGTTTTGATTGTCGAAACGGTGCTCATGCTTTTACCTCCAATCCTCGAACCCAAACCATGCAAGATGCCGAGCATTGGACTGTTGTCTTTTTGCTGTTGCGGGACGCCCCCGTTCTCAGGATCGCCGTGCTGGAGCGAACCAGTGTACGAATGCATGTCGTCTTCGCCAAAGCAGGAACGGTTCGGCGCAGCCTACGCTGCGTTAAAATTGAGTTTGATAACTGGCCGTGTTCTGGTCTCCGATGGTTCCAGTTCGGTCGACACTGATTCGCCGTTGATTCCCAAAATTCTAGATACCTACTCTGAAAGAACTCAATGAAGACGTTGACACGAGAGCTGTGGATGGAAGTTCCCCAGCGACGCGGGATCGTTTCGATTCACAATGATATCGAACGACTGGTCGCTGAGAGCGAAGTTCAAGATGGTTTGGTTTTGGTAAACGCAATGCATATCACGGCAAGTGTCTTCATCAATGACAATGAATCGGGGCTGCATGCTGATTACGAACGTTGGCTGGAATCGCTGGTTCCGTTTAATGCCGGGAGTGATCCCAATCATGGCGGATACTTGCACAACCGCACTGGTGAAGATAACGCGGATGCTCACCACAAACGCCAGATCATGGGCAGAGAAGTTGTTGTTGCAATCACCGACGGAGCCCTGCACTTGGGCCCTTGGGAGCATATCTTTTATTACGAGTTCGACGGGAAACGTCGCAAACGAGTTTTGGTCAAGATCATTGGTGAATGATGATTGACCAAAAACGCAAGTGGCCAGTGCAACGGTAATTCGAAACAGCCAAGATTATGAGCAAGTGGCTGTCCCAGGCTTTGGGCCGGTAGACCGTTCATTCAACATGGCTCGGATGATCGGCAAATTCGGAACACGGACAATTTTACGCAGTCAGAAAACCCTGCTTTATCGGCAAGCTTTGCCAAGGTCAGTTCGATAACGGATCCATAACGCTCGCGCTTAAACGAACTGCAACTCAGATTGAGTGCACCGTCGTTGCGCCGAGTCTTGTTTGGACCTATCAATACTCACCTTGTCGCTTAGCTTCCCGATGAAAAAGTCAAAAACCATCTGTTTCCTTCAAGAGTTTTCAGTCCCTTTGATGGCAGGTGTGATCGTCGCACTCCTCTTTGCCAACGTTTGCCCCGAGATTTATGACAGTCTTGTCCATGGCTCCGTCGTTGATCTGTTCTCCAGTGAATCACCAACAGCAGACACCGACACACACTTGGCAACCACAACTCACGCTGACGTGTCACATCACGCCAATGACCCACACCATGCCGGTGACCCACACCCTGCCGGTGATGCTCATCACGGCGAGCACGTGAACGAAGGGCATCATCACCATGGCTGGGCTTACTTCTTCAGTATGCATTTCATCGTCAACGATCTGTTTATGGTGTTGTTCTTCGGAATCGCCGCCAAGGAGATTACTGAAGCTTGTCTACCTAACGGGTCGCTTAACCCGTTACGCAAAGCGATCAATCCGTTGATGGGAACGATTGGAGGTGTTGTTGGCCCAGTCGCCACCTTCTTGCTATTGAACTGGTCGATGGGCTCGGAAGCCTGGGCGCATGGTTGGGGCATCCCCACAGCGACCGACATTGCGCTGGCGTGGCTGGCGGCCCGATTTATTTTCGGGGCCGGTCACCCAGCCATTACGTTCTTGCTGTTGCTGGCCGTTGCCGATGATGCGATCGGATTGGGAATCATTGCGATCGCCTATCCGGACCCGAATCAACCGACGGAGTGGCTCAACGCGTTATGGATTGCTCCGGGAATGCTGGTCGCTTACGGACTCCGCAGGTTCAATGTGAATTCCTGGATCCCTTACGTTCTCGTCGGCGGAGCACTTTGCTGGTTCGGTTTGTATTCAGCACACTTGCACCCCGCGCTGGCCTTGGTGTTCGTGGTTCCTTTCATGCCCGCACCCAAAATCGACTATGGCCTGTTCGTGGACACACCGGAAGGCGACCCTGCCAAGGCGGAAGAGTATCACGAAGCCCATCACTCAGCGTTGCACCAGTTCGAGCATGACTGCAAGATGTTTGTCGATTTCGGATTGTTCTTTTTCGCTTTCGCCAACGCCGGCGTCGCTTTCTCAGGCATCAGCGGCTTGACCTGGATTTTATTGGCTTCTCTGATCGTCGGCAAAACCATCGGAATCACGCTCTTCTCCGAGCTTGCTTCCTGGATGGGTTTCAAACTTCCAACGGGCATGGAATCACGTCACTTGGTGATCGCCAGCATGATCGCAGGCATCGGATTGACCGTCGCCTTGTTTGTCTCTGGGCAAGCGTTTGCAGATCCAATGTCACAAGGTGCGGCCAAGATGGGATCGCTGTTCTCCGCATTCGCGTTCCTGGTCGCTTTCGTCGCGGCAAGGCTCTTGGGGATCGTGCCTATCGGTTCCAAAGAAGCCAAGCCAGACCAAGCGGCTCAGTCCCCTGCCCTTTCACCTACTTGGCAAGCCAGTTCGCTGGTCAAACAAGATGCTCACGGGTTTCCACAGTCCTGAGTCACTGACTTTTCAACGGTGGCCCATCGCCGCGGCCGCCGTTCTTTTGTTGATTGATTCGCTCCCCCACAACTTCAAGTCTCCCCCAATACTAACCACGGTTTCATCATGTTCTGGATCATTTTTGCATGCTCAGTTTTTGCAGTACTCGTACTGTGGGCACTGCGTGACATCAGCCAACCACGGCACGCCATCATTCGCAACTTTCCAATTATTGGGCACATGCGGTACTGGTTGGAAGCGATCGGTCCGGAGTTGCGTCAATACATCGTCACCAACAACAATGAGGAACGACCGTTTAGTCGCGACCAACGCAGCTGGATCTATGCGTCGTCCAAAAAAGCCAATAACTATTTTGGTTTTGGAACCGACATGGATTTGGAGCAGTCGCCCAACCATTTGATCATCAAACATTCAGCATTTCCGATCAACGATCTGAGCCCCGATGATCCAAACTACGATCCATTGTTTACACTGCCGTCAGCTCGATTGATTGGAAAGACTCGTTGCCGACAGAAACCGCATAGGCCGTCGTCGGTGATCAATATCTCGGCCATGAGTTTTGGAAGCCTCAGCGCTCCAGCGGTCGAAGCGATTAATCGCGGAAGCAAGCTTGCCGGTTGCCTTCAAAATACTGGTGAAGGAGGCGTTTCGCCGCACCACCAACATGGTGGTGACTTGGTATTGCAGTTAGGCACCGGGTACTTCGGATGTCGAAATGACGATGGCACATTTAACCTGGAAAAGCTAAAGCAGGTTGTCGCCGCCAACCCGATCAAGATGATCGAAATCAAGCTATCGCAGGGCGCCAAGCCAGGACGCGGTGGAGCGTTATTGGCCAGCAAGATCACACCTGAGATCGCCCGCAGCCGCGGTATCCCGATGGGAAAAGACTGTATCAGCCCCGGAAGGCACTCCGCCTTCTCGGATGTCGATAGTATGCTGGATTTTGTCGAACTGCTGGCAGACGAGACAGGGTTGCCAGTGGGAATCAAGTCCGCCGTTGGGCAGATTGAGTTCTGGCATGAACTGGCCGTTCAGATGCGTGAAACCCAACGTGGCGTCGATTTTGTTGCGATCGATGGCGGCGAAGGCGGCACAGGTGCGGCGCCGTTGGTGTTTGCCGACCGAGTTTCACTACCCTTCAAAATCGGCTTCAATCGAGTGCATCACGTGTTCAAGGAATACGGCATTCGGGACGAAGTGACGTTTATCGGGTCGGGGAAGTTAGGCTTTCCAGATGCCGCGCTTCTTGGCTTCGCACTTGGATGCGACATGATCAATGTCGCTCGGGAAGCCATGATGTCGATCGGTTGTATTCAAGCACAAAAGTGCCAGACAGGGCATTGTCCGACCGGCATCGCGACCCAAAACAAATGGTTGATGCGTGGACTCGACCCAACCTATAAGGCCGCTCGACTGGCGAACTACGTGGTTACGCTGCGCAAAGAAATCATTCAGTTGTGCAACGCAATCGGTGTTGACCACCCATCCAAAGTGCTGCCTGAACACTTCGAAATCATACACCCTGATTTTTGCTCAAGCCAATTGAGCAGTCATTTTGGCTTGGCGCCACGCTTGGAAAGCAACGGTGCCGCCAACCGCTTGTACGAACTTCAAGTCTAGCGTTGGACCCGGCTCTGGTTGCTTGTGACGAATGACGGAATGTTCCGAGATATCACCCAGCGTTTTCCATGCCTGCAACTACAAACAGCAGATCTTATCGTAACTCATCCAGCTATCAAGAAACCACTACAAGGATCGATATCGTGCCCACTCAACTGCCTTTCATCCAACAAAAACGACGTAGCAATCGCACAGGCATGACCAACATTGAGTACGTCGTCGTTAGCTCGCTAATTGTTGTTGTCTTGGTGGCATCCATCATGGTGGTCGGGCAGTCCACCTCAGAGACCTACAGCCAAGTCGCCGGTTCGCTGAATTTGACGAGCCCGTCGCCGGATCAGCGCTCACAAATTTCGAAGAGCGATTCTCCTGACGTAGTCACGGAGACCTCGAACAATTACGGCGCAGAGTATCTGCTCATATTCACAGCGGTCGCCCTCGCCGTTACGGGCGTCCGGTACTTGAGGTCGAGCAAACAAAACGAAACGAAGGAACCGATCCATTGTCCCGATACGGCCATCGTCCTGAAACAACAATCCGACGCGTTGCGGCATATCCTGGAAAAACGGAACGTTATTCACGATCGTTTGTGCGAAAACTGGATTCGAATGTTCCAAGGCGACGCTGACATCGCTCCCTATATGTCAACAGAACTCGTGACCGTCCGTCCAGACATGAAGTGCCAAGACTGTCTCGAGATGCTGGTCAAAAATGGATATCGCCGCGTCATGGTGACCAACGATGAGCGGCACTTGTTGGGTGTCGTTAGCAAGAAAGACATCCAATCCAAAGAAGGAACGATCGTCGCGGACGTAATGACCAGCAGTCCGAAAATTGCGCATCCGGATACAAGCCTTCGTGTGGCACTATCACTCATGATTGCCCACCGCGTTTCCTGTATTCCAGTCGTCAAACGCGGGTTGCTGGTCGGAATCCTCTCAACGTCTGACCTGTTGGTCGTCCTGCAATCGATCGTCATCATTCTTAGCGGTCAAGCAGCGGGAACGATGGGCGGTGAGATCCGGGCTTTTGGTCAAACCACGTCGGATAAGAACCAAGGAACACCAAGCTCGCAAGAAAAAAGTACAGGGGCAAAGCCAAGCAAGACCATTCCGATGCCGTTCCCAACGCTGAAAGACGATGTGAATGCTCACTTGGATAGTGAAACTGCGAGTTGGTATCAGTCGGCGATCCTGCAAGAGAAGAAGTAGGAACCGGTTGGTCCACAGTGCAAAGCTTTTTTGCCAATGAAATCTTTCTGTTTAAAATGGCGCGACAGAATGATCTCAGCTCAGTGATGCTGACAGGAATATTGGAAGACAAAAATATCTCCTCGCTGCAAGCTTTCTGCCAACGAAATCCTTCTGTCAAAAACTGACCGGCCAGAATGATCTCAGCTCAGTGATGTAGACAGGAATATTGGAGACAAGAATATCTCCACGGAGCAATCTTCCTGCCAACGAAATTTTCCTGCCAACGAAATCTTCCTGTCAACAAGATCCTTCTGTCAAACCCCTAAACGGCAGAAGAAAGTACGATGCTAGCTTGGTTGTACGCCCCACGAAATTGGTCTATGTTCAAAACATCAAAGTGGTCGTTTGTACACACGAGGAAAAGCCATGCCTGCATATTGCAAACAACTGATTTCGGGATTGGATGCCATTTCATTCAGAAACATTGACTATGCGGTAATGGGATGCGTGTTCGACTCGCAAAATACCATCGGCTGCCTAGCTGATGAGCGAGTCTATCAATCTGATCTCGTGCAACGAATACAATCACGGGGATTGTCAGCAAAGGCAGAAGTTTTAATCACACTGGAGCATAAGAGTTTCGTCAAACAGCTTTACTTGGACTTGTTGGTCGATGACTGTGCGATTTATGAACTTAAGGTCGTATCGGAACTGAATTCAAATCACATTTCCCAGCTTCTGACCTATCTCTATCTCCTCGATCTTCCGCACGGAAAACTGGTCAATTTTCGAACACGGTCTGTCGAGCACCAATTTGTAAATGCCCCTGTGCCACGATCAAATCGAGTAGGGTTTTCGGTTAACGACTCGGAGTTCACTGGAGAACCACGCTTTCGAGATATCGTTGTGGACTTGATCAGAGATTGGGGAACTTGTCTGTCCACGTCGCTTTACCATGACGCGATCTTAAAACTCGTGACCGGAAAAGACATGGGAGTCTTAGTGCCATTGACGATAGGGCAAAAGAGGATCTCCAGCCAGCGATTCTTTTTAATAGACGCCGATTCTTCAGTTGAAGTGACGACGTTCAAAACGCATGACTTTAACTACCAATCACAGCTTCAAAAGCTATTGAAGATCTCACCTTTGAAAACTATCCATTGGGTCAACATAGGAACTCATTGCGTTACATTTAACTCCGTTCAATCGACAACCAACCAGACCTCGGCATCGACTTGTTGAAAACGAGTACCATTTATTTGCTGGACCAATCTTTCTACCAACAAATCCTGCTGTCAAACTCCGCTGCAGAACAGTTCCAAAAGCTACCAATCTCTGGGAGCGATCAGTTCTTCCACATCGAGCTCATAGCCGTACGCCTTGGTGATGAATTCAAAATCAGCAGCGATACATTCTCGCGCCGCCGTCTCGATCTCGCTGTCGCATTCGTAAAACTCTTCTTGAAGATCGTTAAACGATTCGGTCGCAGCGTGCGTTAACTGAAAGACCTCTTCAGCTTCCATAGGTTTTTCTGTTTCCAGCTGTTCACAAAGTTCGACCAAGATTGCCTTGCCCTTGTCGACCAACGAGTTGGGAAAAAAGTCATCCCGATACATTTCGTCCAAAAACAAGTAGCCGTCCAGCTTGGGATTGGTTATCGCCATCGTGTTACCTCAAACAAATCGCCGCAAAATCCACCGTTCCACTAAATGGGAGAAAACGCAAATCCAGCCACAACGACCAAGATCAAAAACCCTGCCACCCAATAGGCAGCTTGATGAGAAACAATCGTCGGGTCGGATATAAAATATCTTAATGAACCCAGCCGATGCCACAAATAAAAACCTGCCGGGATGGTCAGCATGCCAAACATCAATAGTGTCCAAGCTGGCGAACCCGTCCTCAGCATTTCGCCGCAATCGCCAACCCCATCGAACATTCCGATCGCGATGTAAGCTCCGTTGGCAATCAAACAAAATCCGGCGAAAAACTGAACACAGCCCCAAATCAGAGGAAGTTTTCTCGGAATCAAACCGGTCAAAACCAGCGGAATCAGGGCTCCCAATACGGGTCCGAGCCAAACGACGAGGGCGGGATTGGGGTTGGGCGCCACATCCGTTCGCGAGATCGTCAACGGGTAGAGCACCACCCTTTTGATTTCTCCACCACTGATCAACGCGCCGACCACATGCCCCAACTCATGGACCGACATCATTGCAAACCAGCAAAGTGCGACCAACGAAATCGAAAACAGAATCTGGTGAAATCGGTCCACGAAGAAATCAAATCTAAACCATCAACTGGTCAACCGTTCCCGTACTATCCGCAAATCGGTCCAGCGAAACTCCCAACATCTTTGCTTGAGTCAGCCACAAATTGGCCAGCGGCGTTCCTTCCGGCAAATTGATGTGCTTACCACCAGGGACTCGTTTTCCACCACCGGCAACAATAATCGGCAAGTCATTGTATTGATGCGTTGAGCCATCTCCCAATCCAGATCCATAAGTGAACAGCGTATTGTCCAACAGCGTCGTACCATCCGCCTCTTCAATCGCGTCCATACGTTTAAGCAGATAGGCATACTGCTCCATATGGAATCGATCGACCTTTAGCAAGTCATCGATCATTTTGGTTTGGTTGTGCGACATTTGATGGTGGCTGCGCGGTTTGTCAAACAACCCTTCGAACTTATAGGGCGTGTCCCAACGCTCGGGTCCCACCATGAACGTTGTCACATTGGTTAACCCAGCTTGCAACGCGACGACCATCAAGTCTCCCATCAACCGGATATATTCACCTCGGGGCAGGTAGGCTTCCGGCGGTTCATCGAATGTAACTTGAGCCAGTTCTGACCGCATGGTTTCCAAACGGTCCATCTGTTTTTCGATCGATCGAATTGAATCGAAATACTCGGCAAACTTGTGTCGGTCGGAGCGACTCAACGTTTTCTTCAGATCGCTGGCATCCGCGAGCACCAAGTCGGTGATATCCCGGTACCGCTCAATCTCTTTGGTTGAAAACAAGCGATGATACATTTTTCGTGGATCACGAATCGACGGCGCCAAGTGCCCCGTACCGTACCACGAAATGTTGTCAAAATAGATTGACTCTTTGTTGTCGCGATGGCTATTACAACTGAACTCTAACGTTGGAAATGGAGTCTTGGTTCCGATCTGATCTGCGACCAAATGATCGAGAGTTCGGTCCAGTGGCCAAGCAGAACCTTTGATGGCATTTGGAGGTGCACTGCTGAGATAGCACGAAGCACATTGAGCATGAACATCGGTGCCTTGTTGAAACGTTCGATCCATCCCGGTGATCAAGTTGATTTTCTGTTTGAATTCACTCAACGGTTCCATCGTTGGCGTGAGTTCTTCAAGCGGATTGACGCTCAATTTGGGGTTCTGTTTCCCCAACGACTTCATCACGTTTCCCAAATTCCCTTTGGGGATGACATGTTTGGACTCGCCGGGAAAAAAGCCACGTCGAACGACACCGATGGGCACATAAAAATGAGCCATCCGTTGTGCCACGGCTTGTCTGGCGCATGCCGCAGACGCAACACTTTCCAACCATGGCAGCGCCAAAAAAGTGCCGCCGAGTCCGAACAAAAATTTTCGTCGTGTGGGTGATCTCATGAAGTCATGTCCTTGATAATTGCTACCTTCTCAAAAAAGGTTCGCTCAACACAATCTGCTTGATCAACGTTTTCATCTTGTAGTCGTCTTCTGCAGTTTGCTCAACGATCTCATCCAAAGCAAACTGATCGGCAGGCCCCAATGCCCTGGCAAGTCCAAACGATAGCAGGTGGGCCGCCAATCCGCGAGTAAAACGCAACTTCTCGTTGAGGATTGCATCTTTGAATTCGACTACGTCGTTAAACTCATGTTTGCGAAACAACTCGCCCTGCATATCGACTTTCCGATCATTTGCGTACTCGTCCCGCCAATTGCCGATTGCGTCAAAATTCTCCAGTGCGAATCCGAGCGGATCGATCTTCTCATGGCAACCTTTGCAGTCGGCTCGTTGACGATGCGCATCTAGACGCTCTCGAAGTGTCAGTTGAGCCTCATCTTCTGGTGGATTCTCTTCAAGCGAGGGAACATCCGCTGGTGGCGGCTCAGGAGGATTGTTGAAAATGACTCCGGCCACCCAGGCACCGCGAGTGATTGGCTTGGATCGATCCGGGCCCGACGTCATGGTCATGATCGCGGCATTGGTAATCACTCCGCCGTTGCGTCGATCGGTGATTGGCAATCGATGAAAAAACAACTGTTGAACATCGTTACCTTTCTTCTTGCCATCGAGTTTTCCCGTTGCCAGTTCACCATACGCTTTGTCCAGTTTCACGGACCGGTAGGTAAACTCGGAATCGACCAATTGAGTCACAGGCAAGTCTTCAATCAATACCGTCTCAAACAGCAACAATGGCTCCAACATCATATGCATGCTGGTCTTGTATTTTGAGAAGTAGAATTTTGGAAAACGGTCTCGCGCAGGAGATGACGAAATGATTCGTTCCAATTGCAACCATTGAGCGGGGAAGCTATCGCAGAACCGTTTGAGTTTGCGATCCTTCAACATGCGATCCACTTGCTGGCTCAAAACATTGGGATCGGTCAACTGTTTGCTCTTTGCGAGCAGCAGGAGCTCCTGGTCCGGAACACTTCCCCAAAGAAAAAAGGAGAGACGGGACGCGAGTTCAAACTCGTCAATGGGTTCTGAGACATCTTCACTGCCGCTGATGTCGTACAGATACAGAAACTTTGGAGATGCAAGCGTGGCCGCCGCGACTTCTTTCATCGCCGTTTCGAATGGCTCACCTGAGTCCAATCGGGCCATCACATACCGCACGTAACGTTGAACCGTTTCCGGTTCGGGTGAACGACGAAACGCTTTTGTCAAAAAAGGCTTCAACCTGTCTTCCACGACCTGGCTCAGATTCGATACGTCTTTGGGCGGCCTAAAGAACGACTGCCAGATGCCAACTTTCTTCGCGTGAAAATCTGGACTCTGGGTAATTGACTGGCCCAATCGCAAAAACGACTCCATCAATAAAGGCGACATCGACAGGTGGTCACCTTGATTGTCGTAACCGTTCTCTGCGCGGAGATCTTGCGGGAACGCAGCCACCCCAGCCAAACGAGGCTCAATCATTTGGGATTTGCCCAACGGCCGACTTCCAACGGTGACGACGTCGGGCATCTTCCCGGTTTCCGGTCGAAAGTAACGGTTGTGATCCCGCATCATCCGCTCGGGTAGCGTAAAGACAATGCACTTCAACTGAAACAAATCGACAACGGCATTATTGTATTGAAATCGATTCATCCGCCGAATTGGTGCACGCGGAAACAGCTTCTTCCGTTCCACCTGCTTGTGCAACATCAACCTGAGTTCCTTGATCAGGTTTTCTCGAACGGCCGAATCGAGTTGCGGCTCGTCGGAGGGCGGCATCTCATCGAGATCGAGAACATCAATCACTTGCTGCAACAACTCGGAGTGTTGATCGAGATTCTTCGTCGTCAGCTCTAACAGATTGATATCACTGGCAAGATCGTCGCCTTGACCATGACACTTTCCGCAGAACTGTTTCAAAATCGGAGCAACACGTTGATCAAAATCAAACGATTCGTTTGCCGTTACAGCGGAGGCTGAACCACCGGATTGACTCGAGCGATTTTTGCTGACTGACGAGTCTTCTTGCGCGAAACTGAAGAGCCCAACCAACAAAATCAGGCAAATCGCAAAGACACTGCTCTTTCCCATTCGAGTCAACCACCAAGGACCGGAACCAACTTTACAGCCTTTATTGTAGCTGAACTCATCCAACCAACGCGTGGTCAGTTCAACGCAAACCAGCGTGATTTTGTATTTGTCACGCCGAGTTGAACGGTTTTGACAAAGAGACAATGAGCAGATTGTTTGAGACTTGGTGTGTTCTCCTTGAAACCAAGGCAAATCTGGGAACGCGAACTCGATCGCAAGTTCTTAAAAATTGAATCGGCCAAGTTACTTAAACTGAATCGGTCACTATGACCTCAGTGTAAACACATTCCGCTGGTAGCTTGGATACCAAGTCGGGTCGCTGAACGCGCGATACGCTCCATCTCGATTATTCGGACCGGCCTGGGTTCCCCAGTAGAACAGGTTGTCGTAGTCGTCTTCTTGGCTGATCTCAAACTCCTGGACGATGACCACGAAGTAATCCTTGTTTGCTTCCAGCTCAAAATCGACGCTTGCCGAATACTCAAAGATCTCACGAGGGGGGCTTTGATCGGCCCAGATCTGACCAGTTGCGGTTCGATTGACGTCGTCACCAACTTCGAATCGATACATTGGATCACCGTCTGGAGCCAAGTAAGATCCGGTGTAAGGCAACTCCACTTCTGTTGCCTCGTAGAGCTCGACAACAAAACGATCTTCTCGGTTGGCTCGCGAATACTCGTAAGCACCGGACCACTCAACAGCGCTGATGTTTGTATCCGCATCCAGGCGAATTCGATTTGCAACGTAGAATTCACCATCATTATTCTGTTTTCGAAACGCCAACTCACCGTAGTCAAACTGCGTTCCATTTTGGTAAGCGACATCGCCATTGAACTCAAACGAGCGAGCAAAAACCTGGTCTCGATGGTCGTTGTGAATCTCCATCAATCCCATATCCCGACCGGCTTGACCTGAGACAACGAGTTGTCCGTCCACGGTCACGCCATCCAGATTGACCTCGACGTGATCTGCTCCGTCACCGGTGTAGATCCCTGCGCCATGTTCACCAACATCGGTATTGGTCATCTCGACGCGATCGTCACCGTCGTTCGTCAGCATCCATTGGACATCCCCCATCAACTGATTATTGACACTGGTGATGACGTCATTTCCGTTACCGGTCGTCATGATCGCATGCTGCATGGCCACCGAATCGACAACTTGAATCGTGTCATCGCCATCCAGACCGATCGCATAGAAGTCATCATGAAACGAAGTCGAGGTGAAGCTCAGGTGATCGTCGCCAGTGTAAGTCTGCGCCGTAATACGATCTTGAAAGCTGGCGTGATCAATCAAAATAGAATCGTCGCCGGTGCCACCAAAAATCACCGACCAGTCTTCGATCTGCGTGTTGTTGATCTGGATCGTGTCATTTCCCGGCCCCATGTGGACGCGAATACCGCCCATGAACGAAGATCCATAGCCGTCAACGACTCGCGTTCCAGGCACATGGACTGACACACTGCCCGGGACACCGTTGATCGTCGTGTCCTTACCCCGCATCAGCATCACACCGTGATCGGAATAAAACTCGATATGATTGTCGGCTCCATCCCCACGGACGTACAAATCTCCTTCGAAATGAACCACTGTCACATCACCGGCAAGCAATTGACGCGGCTCCAGGGCCAAATAATCCGCTGACGGCCGTTTAGCTCTGCGTTTCATCGATTTCGAATGGTTCATTACTAACTCTGTGAAAATGGATAAGAAAAATCTGAGATATCGCCGGGTCACGGATCAAAAACCGAAATTCGTTCAACATTATCACTGGCATCTTGAATCCAATCCGGCGCAATTTTCGTAGCCCAGCGACAAAGGTCTGTATTCACCCAGCTTGAGTTGGAGTCGTTATGTTGCGTGTCGTGATTTTCGTTGGAATTGTCTTCACATTCGTCGCCGCCGCGTCAGCACAAACTGACAACAAGACCTTCAATCAGTTTCGCGGTCCCGATGGCAGCGGTGTCGTTGCCGATCAATCGATTCCTGTCACTTGGTCAGAAGACGCTAACGTTGCTTGGAAAGTTCCGATCGAGGGTGGTGGTTGGTCTCAACCTGTGATTCAACAAGACCGAATTTATGTCACAACATCCGTTAGTGACACAGGGATCAAACCCAAGAGCTTTGCCAGCGGAGTTAGAACACCTGCCAGTATGGGTTTAGGCACCAAGGCGCCCAAAACAACGATGCAATGGCGAGTCGTTTGTCTCAATCTCAAAGATGGCTCGAAGATCTGGGAAAAAGATATTGCTCAGGGTCAACCGAAATTCGGGGTTCACCCGTCCAACTCATTCGCGACTGAAACACCAGTCGTCGATCAGGATGGCGTTTATGTTTACTTTGGCATGTCTGGCACAATCGCAGCGTTGTCGCTGGATGGCAAAATTAAATGGCAGAACGATGTTGGTGTTTACAAAACATCCAATGACTTTGGCACTGGCAGTTCGTTGGCCATTCACAAAGGCAAAGTTTTGCTGCAACAATTCAACGAGACTCATGCGAAAGCATTTTGCTTCGATACGAAAACTGGGAACGAAATCTGGAAGGCGGAGTTTGATCAAAAAGGGACCGCTTGGAGCACTCCAATCGTTTGGAAAAACAAGAATCGAACGGAAGTCGTCATCTCCAGCAACCGTGCGGTTGAAAGCTTTGACCCTGAAACAGGCAAGCAACTTTGGCGAGTCGGAAACGTCTTGGCAGCCTCGGCTGCTTCGGTCTGTTTCAACGAGAACGCGATCTTCTTTGGCAACAGCAGCCCGATGGCGAAAGGACCGTTGTTTGCCGTTTCGGCTGGCGCAACAGGTGACGTATCTCCTGAAAAAAGAAATGACCAGTTTGAAAACTGTCTTTGGGCACAGCCGCGCTCGGGCCCCGGAATTGTTTCACCTGTAGCCACCAAGGACTTCGTCTATGTGGTCGATGGCAGCGTGCTCAAATGCTTTGACGCTGCGACGGGCGAATCACGTTACAAGGAACGACTTCCAGGTTTAAAGTCGATGGCTGCCAGTCCACTGATCGTCGGCAACAAGTTGATTCTGATCGACGACGCGGGAACCGCTTGTGTTGTTGCCACTGGAGCCGAGTTTAGAGTCCTTGGCAAAGGAAAACTGAATGACGTGTTCTGGTCGTCGCCTGCAGTCTCCGATAACGCGATCTTTATTCGGGGTGTCGACTCGTTGTACTGCCTCCGTGCAGCCGAATAATTGGTTAAATTCAAAGTCACAGCTGCAGCTCACATGTTCTCACTTTGCATACGGTGTCAACACGGAGAAATCAGCGAATGTTGCATAGATTGCCAAGATCAACACGATCAAGGCGATGCCCGTTATGGTTGAGTATCGCCACGGCGTCATGTCGACTGCCCCGACATCCTTTTGAATGAACTCATGTTCCGATGGTCGCACCTCTCCAATGACCAGCATCATGATCACTAGCCAACTGAAAACAATTCCAAGAAAATGAAACTCGTGCAGTGACGCAACAATCGCATTGAATGGTGAAACGAAGTAGCCGACAGCGATGACAACAAAACCGACGACCAAACTGAGTTTTGCGGCCAACGGCGGCACTCGCTTGGTCAACATTCCCACCAAGACAACAGCAAGAATGGGAATGAAATACATCCCATTCATCTTTTGCAGATAATCGAAAATCCCTTGCTCTTGAATCACCGGATGGTTCAACATCGGCGCGATGATCATGGCACTGATTGCAACAATCCAGCCAAACACTTTGCCACTGAAAACGACTTCCCGTTCGCTCGCTTTGGGCCGAAGCGATTGATACAGCCCCACACTAAATAACGTACAAGAGCTGTTGAGTGCTGAGTTAAAACTGGAAAGGATCGCGCCGATCATCACTGCAGCAAAGAAGCCGGTCAATGGAGCCGGCAGGACTTTGTTGACCAGCATGCCATAGGCATTGTCGGCACTGTCTTTGCTGATCCCTTGATCCGCAAACATGGCGTAAGCGATCATGCCCGGGATAACCAAATACAATGGCCCCAATAGCTTGAAGGCGCCAGTCAAAAAAATTCCCTTTTGACCCTCAGCCAAACTGCTGGCTCCGAGAGTTCGTTGAATGATCTGTTGGTTGGTCGTCCAATAGAACAAGTTCAGCAAAAAGATTCCTGTAAAGATCGTTCCAAATGGCACCGAAGATTTTCTGTCGCCAATCGAGTTAAAACGCTCCCTTTGATCTTCATACAAAACCTGCGCACCTTCTGTGATTCCACCATCGCCCCCCAGTTGGCTGAGCGCGAAACCGGTGATCAACAACCCACCGACAAGCAATCCAATTCCGTTTAGCGTGTCTGAAACCGCGACCGTCCTGAGTCCACCAAAAAGTGCATAGATCGAACCGATGATTCCGACCACCCAAACGATCATCCATAACGCAAGTGTTCTCGCGTCCATGTTGACGGCTTCGGCAAGACTATCGACCATCGCTGGCACATCAAGGATTCCCATCATCCCGGTCGCCCCGGTGTACAAGATGATCGGCAGCAGAATCCCCACGTAGGCGGTCAAGAAAATCACGTTGGTGATGACCTCCGTTCCGCGGTCGTAACGAATTCCCAAATACTCCGGCACGGTGGCAACGCCACTCTTTAGAAACCTGGGCAGAAAAAACCAGGCCATAAATACAAGTGCTGCAACACAGGCGACTTCCCAAACCATCACGCACAAGCCATCCTTGAATGCGGCTCCGTTCAGGCCTACCAATTGCTCCGTCGACAGATTGGTCAACAACAACGAGCCGGCGATTAAGGGAAACGAAAGCGACCGACCGGCCAAAAAATAGCCCGTCGTACTTTCATGATCATCGTTGCGTGTGAACCACCAAGTCAGACCGGCAACCAAGCCGGTGAACGTCAAAAACGATACTAAGGTGATCAACATAAAAATGAATGCCAGTTAGCGAGTTCGGATGATCAATGGTAAATCCCAGACCAACAGTCTATGGTCTTCGTGCCTCGGACAAAACAAGCCGATGACGACGATTGGGGGCAAATCGAGAACACTTTTTCAAAATGTCGTTCATTTCGTCAACGGGACAGACACGCTGGTTCGCTTGATCTCGCGATTGATTTTCATCTGGTCTATCATGGAGAGACGATTGTTAGTCAACATTAAACCAGTCTCGCCTACATTTAAAAATGAATCAGCGAATTCTTCATCGTAGCATCTTCCTTTTGGCGTGGATCATCAGTTGCTGTGGACTCTGCCAGACAGTGTCGGCCGACGATGTGAACTTTGAGAACGATGTCCAACCGATCCTTGAAGCGAAGTGTTGGCATTGCCATGGCCCTGACGAACAGGAAGCTGGGCTTCGCCTGGACCAACGAGCGATCATGTTGATTGGTGGCGATTCAGGTGCCGCAACCATCGTGCCCGGAAAACCGGATAAGAGCTACCTGATCGAAGTCGTCAAGCATCTGGATGAAGAGATGGCGATGCCTCCCGATGACGACAAACTCTCAGATGAAGAGATCGAATTACTTTCGCAATGGATTCGAGAGGGTGCCAAATGGCCGGGTCAAATGGACTCAATCGTCGAAGTCAAGTCTGACCACTGGTCGTTTCAACCGATCAATCGTCCTGCTGTTCCCGAGGTTTCATTTGCTGACGTCGGGCCGATCGATCGATTTTTGTTGAGAACGCTGAAACAGAATGGTTTGTCAATGTCCAAGCCTGCTGAGGCAAGAACGTTGATCCGTCGTGTTTCAATTGTGCTGACGGGATTGGCCCCAAAACCTGAGGAAGTCGAAGCATTTGTGAAAGCAAGTGCTTTGAATTCAGATCAAGCCTACACGGAGCTTGTCGATCGACTTATTGAATCTCCCCAATTCGGCGAACGTTGGGCTCAGCACTGGCTCGACGTGATCCGTTGGGCGGAGACGAATGGCTCGGAAGCGAATCTCTACCGCAAGAACGCGTGGATCTATCGCGACTACGTGGTTCGCGCGTTCAATCAAGACATTCCATACGATCAATTCATTCGCGAACAAATTGCTGGCGACTCTATGGGCGTCGGTGAGGCGACCGGTTTTTTGGTTGCCGGACCACATGTACCTGCCGCGACCGTCGGCCGCGAGCCTTCGGCGATTCGGCAAGCTCGAGCCGATCGGATGGACGAGATCATGCAAACCGTCGGAGCTTCGGTTCTGGGTGTTTCCATTGGATGTGCCCGCTGTCACAACCACAAGTTTGATCCGATTTCGATTCAGGACTATTACTCGATGACAGGCGTCTTCCAGGACATCGAGTTTGGGAGTCGGTTTCCGGAGTTCGCCAACGAGCATCCTCGCAAGCAACGTGGCAAAGCGCTCTGGAAGACGATTGCCGCCAACCGAACCAAGCTCAGAACAACCGGTGGATGGGAAGAAGACTGGGGGGCTTTTCGAGAGTTGCATTTTACTCCGACCGAGACCCAGTCGATCCGAATCCGATTCAAAACCAACAACGTTACGCTGGATGAACTGGAAGTTTTTGGCCCCGATCAACCTCAACAGAATTTGGCACTTGCCTCGCAAGGCACTCAGCTGACCGGGTTTCCGGAAAAAGGTTTCGAAGGTCGCAACCCGATCGACCGAATTATCGATGGCGACTATGGCACCATGACTTGGCGTGGGAAAGTTGAGAAAGGTGATCAAGAAAAGCCCTGGGCAGTTCTCAAATTCGTTCAACCAGTCACCATCGAACGCATTCGATTCAGTAGCAACCGAGAGTATTTCAACGATACGGATTACCTGGACAAGAAACCTTATTTGCCCAAATACCAATACGACATCGATGTGTTGGACTCGGATGGAAACTGGAAACCTTACGTTAACAGTTGGCACGTTACGAATCAGCTTACGAAGCAAAATCCGGAGCGAAAGGAATGGTTGGCAACCATTCAGGCTAAGATTGCTCAGCTCAGTGAAGAAGGGCCGCGGCCAAGTTTCGTCGGTCGTTTGATTCCACCGGCAACCTCGTACGTCCTGATGCGTGGTTCGCCCGAGAACCCGCGAGATGAAGTGATGCCGGCAGCACCAAAAATTCTGGACGGATCACTTGGATTGACCAGCGATGATTCTGGTAGGAAACGGAGAGCCAAGTTTGCTCAATGGGCAACGTCGCCGGATAACCCGCTGACCGCGCGCGTGATGGCCAATCGAATCTGGCATCACATCTTTGGCGCCGGGATCGTCACGACAACCAGTGATTTTGGAACCGCCGGCGCCGGCCCCACTCACCCGGAGCTTCTGGACTGGTTGGCTGCGGAGCTGATGGAGCCCAGTGACGCGGCAGCCCAACCGTGGTCGATGAAATCGATGATTCGAAAACTGGTCATGACCAAAGCCTTCCGTCAATCCAGCGTACCACTGGCCGAGTCAATGAAGATTGACGCGGATACTGCCCTGCTCTGGCGATTCCCTCCCAAGCGAGTGGAAGCGGAAGTGATTCGTGATTCGATTCTGCAGGCGTCCGGCTCGATCGATCTGTCGGTTGGTGGTCGCAGCTATCGAATCCACAACGAAAAAAAGACATACGCTCAATGGGAAGTTGTCGATAACCATGGACCGGAAACCTGGCGGCGAATGATTTACCAGGAACGCATGAGACGCGTCGATGATCAGATGTTTACCGCGTTTGATTTCCCTGACTGCGGACAAGTTCGTCCCAAGCGACCAGTTTCGACAACGCCATTGCAGGCACTGAACTTGATGAACAGCAAGTTCGTTCTGGAGCAATCAAAAATGATCGCCGACCGATCGATGAAAGAAGCAAACTCGAATTTGCCTCAAGCCGTTGAGCGATGTTTTGAAAGGCTGCTGGGAAGAAAGCCCAACCGAGACGAACGAGATGACTGTTGTGAATTGGCGAAAGAGTTTGATCTTTCGCTGGTCTGTCGAGCGTTGATCAACTCAAACGAATTCGCATTCTTGCCGTAGCGATCGACTCGTTGCCCCAGCTAACCAACTTGTCCGGCGGCAGCGATTCAGTTGTCGCATAGTGAGATCGTCGAACGTTGCCCGGATCATTTGCCGACTGGCAACGGTGCCAATTGGCTGCCTTTGACCGGTGTGACCGGCGTTGATCGAATCGCGTCAGGCATGTCATCGACAAAACCGCGATCAAGATGAATCACCATGCTGACGCGGGCAAGTGGACGGAGAAGCCAACTGCCATTGACGTCCTGGTTGGCCCGTCGATTCTTGATTCGAACTTTCACAGCATACTGATCGCTGCTTTGACGTTCCAGCGGAACCTGCTCGACGCGGCCTTCAAATGTGACCGTTTTACCATCGGCCATTTTTAACGTCACGGTGACTGGGCGGTTGATTGCATTGTGTTCGTCAAGGTCGCTCGCGTATACGTTTCCTTGTGCCCAAAGCTCATCCATACGTCCGAGGCGCATGACTTCTTCACCCGCTTGAACGTACTCTTGTTTCTTCTTGTAGATTTTGATGACGTAGGCGTCATACTCGGATTTCAGCACATGACGAGCAATTCTTTTCTGAACGATGGCCAACCGTGCGAGTTCCAACTCCGCTTCACCGCGAGCGGTCGTTTGGTCATTCTGCGCCTTCAACATTTTCAGATTCGCAATCTCAGCAGCAAACTTCTTCTGGTTTCTTTCTGACTCGGAAACGGAACGACTGCGAAACAGCCGATCAGCTTTCCGAAACTCTTCGAGTGCGAGAGCGTATTCTTTTTCAGCGGCACGGATACTGACTTCGTCCATCGCCAACTTTCGTGCATTTTCGTATCGCTTTTTTTGTTGTTCATATTCCGCCAACAGCAAGTCGTCATCGATCATCCCAACAACCATCCCTTGGGGAATGAACTGACCTTCGGTAACACTTAAGTTCTTGATCGCACCTGGTTCCAATGCGGGTAGATCGATGTCGTCAATCAACATGATCGAACCAAAGGCAATTTCGATTCTACTTCGGTCAGAACTAATTCGGCTTGCGCCAGTCGGCTCCTGCAGCTGCGAGCTGAACGTCGATGGCGTCTCACGATTATTGATCGCGTTCGTGTTGAGCTCGTTCGATGCCGACGGAAAAGAATTCGATTCAACGGTTGGCTTTCGCGTCGACGATGAACTTGGATACAGATTGCTTCGGCGCGATTGTGACTCCTGCGGCGACAATTTGGCAACACGAGCCAATGGAGGCGTCAAGGATGAACGAAACGGGAGTCGGTTAAAATTGTTCTGGGCAACTGCAGGCTGGCAACTGAACACAGAGATTGATAGAGCGAAGATGGAGAAGCAAATCTGAGCGGGTGTGAAAAAGCGCATTGAAAACACCGTTAACCAGTTTCTATTGTTCAGCAGAATCGAATTTTCTCGGGCGATCGCCAGATAACGTTGCGTTACCGAGAACTTCTTGTAACGTCAAATCGACGAGCTAGGACGTACATTGTCGCCATCGGCATTTATAACCGGCAATATTTAGGCAGCCCGTACAACCGTCATCCAATTTGCCGCTAGCAAACCAGACTGCCTCGATTCTATCCCGAATAGAACATGGAAACGACGGTAAAAACCACCATCACCAAACCAATGACGACTTTACCAACCGTCCCGAGAATTCGCCCCAGAAATGCTGCCCCACCAATCTGGACACTTTCCTGAACACTCTTCCCAGCCCACCGTTCTCCAATCGTTGCCCCGATCCAGGCTCCGATCCCTGCAAACAAGATCGACCCAATGACCATGCCGATCAATGGGATCGGGATCGGAATACCCAAAAATGCTCCTGCGATGCCACCGACGATTGATCCAACCAAGGAACATGTCGCACCACGATTCGTGCCACCCAATCGCTTCGTACTGACAACAGACGCCCCAAACTCAATCAGTTCGCCAAGCCCGGCGAGTAGCAAAAGCATGATGATTGCAAACCAACCGAATCGAAAATCGGAGGGACCGATGAACATCCAAACCAAAGCAGCGGCCAACAGCAACCAGTTGCCTGGCACGCCGAGCAAATTGGTGGTCCAAAACAGGACCAATATGACGATGAAAAGTGTCAACCAAATGTAAATCAAAATCACCTCGGCTCCGCAGCAACGCGATGGCAACCACTTCGTCAACGCAATCACTGACCGGCATCAACCGAACGAGGTTCAACCGTGAAACTCAGCCCAGGTTTTTGGTGTCTCAAAAACTTTCACACTGGCCAGACGCGCATTTCCAAATTGACCGTCAAGCCAACGGTAAATCGCCACAGCGATGTTTTCGACACTTGGATTGACGTCTTTAAAGTATTCGACGTCCCGATTGAGATGTTTGTGATCAAGCCGGTCAATTACAAATTTTTTGACAATCATTTCGAATTCATGAAGCGGAATCACTTGTCCCAATTCTGACTCAACCCTCCCCGCAACGCTGACTTCCACGACATAGTTGTGCCCATGTCCTTCAGGGTTGTTACATTTCCCAAACAACTCTCGATTGCGTTCTTCATCCAACGATTCGCAGTGCAAGCGATGGGCTGCTGAAAACTCAAACTGTTCCGTAACGATGATGTCCGGGCGGACGTCCGTGTTCGAACTTTCTTGGGTCGTGGTCATGGCACCAGGCTGGGTCTGAGAGGACGATGGGGCAAAATTAATACGGAATCGTAATTGTGGTGAAAGGTGAAGCAGTACCGAATCGAGTTGAGCGTCAACATTCCAAGATGACTCAACTTCTTGAGCCACGATTTGAATGAGTTGTTCGGCAGTTTGCATCGGATGGAAGTCCGGAATTAACCGCTGCATCACAATTTCACGTAGCAAGTCGTCGACGATTTTGATGTTGCAAAGGTATCCGGTTATGGGATCCGGTTCGCCAGAAAGGATCAGTTGCAATCGCAGGCGTGGCACGATCAAGTTAGTCGTGGGCCAACCCGCCCAGCTATTGGTCACGTGAGACGTTTTTACCTCCGACTTGGGTGCCAGGGCGAATCGAATTTCTCTGGATAGTTGAATCACGACAGGTCGAGAGGTTTCGCGAAACTGCTTAAAGACCACAAGCTAGTGATCAGAAGCTGGATCGAAGACTGGGGGTTACTGGTTGGTCATCGGAATAACATCGCCACTGGTATAGTTTTCCGGATCGTCGACGCATTTCAAAATCTGTTGGGCGATCGTATCGGAGGAGACACACTGTTCGGCTGGAAAGTCCGGAAACAAACCTCGAAGCAGCGGTGTCTCAACGGCGCCGGGTCGAATCGCATAGAGTCGAATTCCGTGGTCCGTTCCTTCGCTCGCCAAGGCCTGCGTCAACAACTCGATCCAGGCCTTGCTGGCGCCGTACAGACTGAATCCCGGGAAAGGGCCAACCGCGGCCATGGAGGAAACATTCACGATGACGCCGACTTTTTGTTGTTTCATCTGCTTCCAAGCCGCTTGGGTCAGATAAAAAACGCTTCGCAAATTGACGTTGGTGATCGCTTCAAAGGACGATTCAGTCACTTCATCGAATGGCATTAGTGGAGCCAGGGCCGCGTTGTTGACCAGCACATCCACTCGACCAAAATGATCCGCTGCGGCATTCACGAAGTCGACGGCCTTGTTGGTATCAGCGAGATCGACTGACATGGAAAAGACGGAAACCGTCCCTTCCGCAACAGCGGCTTTGATTTCAGATTCCGCGGCGTCGAGTTTGTTCGCGTCACGTCCGCAAATCGCCAATCGATATCCGTTTGCCGCGAAACATTTTGCTGTCGCCAGCCCAATTCCGCTCGACCCACCTGTGATTAAACATACGGGCGAACTGCTGGCTGGCTGATCTTGATCGTTCATGGCTGAAGCATAAGGGAAATTGAATCGGCTCGCACCTCCCATACGGCTCGATCAGGGCCCGAGGTAAACATGAGCAACCGGCTTGGAACATGGATTTTGAAACGACCAGGTCACCGATGAGAATCGAAAACGCATCTTCGAACCATCCAAGAATTTACAAAAAATCGAATTTTGCCTCGGTATTTCCTGTCCCTCAGGCGGTCGTTTTGCACAATAAGCACTATCTATTTTTTGGCCAGCCCCACCAAGGTCAGACTCTCGCCAATGCCTACATCTGGAAACCAGGAATCTTCGTCGGATCGACAGCTTCTTCAGTTGGCTCGTGCCGGTGACGCATCGGCACTTGCAAAGATCTTTACGAAATACCGCGGGCGACTGAAGCGGATGATCAAGATTCGAATGAATCCACGACTCCAGGGGCGACTCGACGCATCGGACGTCGTTCAGGATACGTTGGTCGAGGCGGCACGAACGCTTGACAGGTTCTTGTCCGAACCAAGCCTTCCAGTCTATTTTTGGCTGCGCCACCTCGCTCATGAAAAACTGATTGAAGCACATCGGCGACATCTAAAAACAAAGAAGCGAGATGCTTCTCGAGATCTTAGCCTTCACGGCGTTGCACTCAACGCAACTTCCGAAGCCGTCGCGTTCGAGTTGATCAGCGACATGTCTTCTCCATCAGAAGCCATGATAAAAAAGCACCGCAAAGAACAACTGACGCAAGCCTTGGAATCGATGAGCGATTTGGATCGCGAGGTTCTCACATTAAAGCACTTTGAACAGATGACGAACCGTGAGATCGCCGAACTTTTGGAACTGCCCTATGAGTCTGTCAAGAAACGCTACTTTCGAGCGTTGTTGAAACTCGAGAAACTATTGGGAACCGATTAAAGGTCCTCCAGCAATCAAACCGCTCAACGCCTCAACAACGGACTGACGTGATGGAAACTGGAACTGAAATTGATACGATCACCAAGCGCTTCGAAGCACTTGCTGATCAGTTTACGAATCAACTTCGCAACAACGAATCGCCGCAAGTGGAACGGTATGTTGTCGCCAACCCGGACCTCGAACCGGTTATCCGCAGACTCTTTCCAGTCCTCGAAATGATGGAAGCTGAGGGCAGTCTTCCAGAAAGCGTCTCGAGTCTGGAATCCGTCAAGTCGACTCTGGAGTCGTTCGCGTCGACTTCGGACGGCAAACACATTGGAGATTTTCGCATCATCCGAGAGATCGGTCGCGGAGGAATGGGCATCGTCTATCTGGCCCATCAAAAATCATTGGATCGTGAAGTCGCCTTAAAACTCGTTTCCAGCTCTGCTCAGTTTGACGAACGCCGAAGACAACGCTTTCAACAGGAGGCACGTGCTTCAGCGATGTTGCATCACACCAACATTGTGCCCATTTTTGACATCGGTCAACACGAGGATCTCTCCTTCCTCGTGATGCAGTTTATTAATGCACGTTCGCTCGACGATGTGTTGGCCGTCGACAACCAACAAAGGTCTGCCCAAAAAGCTGGAACTGAATCGACCATCAAGATGGTTGATCAATCGACCAACAGTGTCGACCTCAGCGAAATCTCGACGGATGATGGTGTTCGTCTTAGAGTCGATGCACCCGATTTCAGTTCGTCAACCGCTCCGGCGCCACACACGAAACGCATTCAAGTTAATTCGACCAAGGATGAAGCCTACGCGAAACTGCTGACGCCGGCAGACCGCTTCAGGTGGGTCGCCAGAGTTGGAATTCAGATCGCCGACGCGTTGGCCCACGCTCACGAAAAAGGGATCCTTCACCGCGACATCAAGCCTTCCAACTTGTTAGTCAACGATCGAGGAAACGCATGGGTCACCGACTTTGGGCTCGCCAAATCCGTCGACAGTCCAGAGATCACCATGACGGGTGAAATTGTCGGGACGCTTCGCTACATGAGTCCGGAACAGATGAATGGCGCACCCGAGGTAAGGAGTGATATCTTCGGACTCGGCATGACGCTTTACGAAGCTGCGACTGGCCAGCCGGCTTACGATGCGCGAAGTCGGGAGCGCTTGATTCAACAGATCATCAATGCGCAGCCGAAGCGAATCCAGACCGTGGAACCGCGAGTCCCTCGCGACCTGGCGACGATCATCGAGAAAGCAATTGCATCTGAACCGGACAAACGATATCGCGATGCCGAAGCGATGGCCGATGACTTGCATCGTTTCGTTCGTGGGGAACCCATTCTCGCAAGACGTGTCAGCGTTTTTGAACGAGGCTATAAATGGTGTGCACGACGTCCGCTGATCGCTGCGTTGATGATGGGCATGCTCCTATGCTTCGTCGCTGGGATCGCCGGTGTCGCCTATCACATCAAAACGACGCAATCGGCATTCAGCGATTTGAAAAAACAGAGTAAAGCGACCAGCGATGCGTTGGCCAGCTTAAAAGTTCAGAGCAATGAAACCGAAAAAGCGTTGGCCGAATCGAAAAAGCAAAGTGAACTTTCGCTTCGTACACTTAATTATGTGATCGACGACTTTGCCAAAGTCTTTGACAAACAGTCTGTCTCCAAATTGGAAGCCCAAGCCAAACGGAGCATGGCTCAGCGAGTGCTTCAAGGGCTGGAACATGTATCCTATGAACTGAAGTCGCGAAATGACTACGGCAAAACTCTCATTTGGACGCATATCGATCTGGGACATCTCTATCTGAGAATCGGCGGAAAAGGATTCAAAAATGCGGAGCACCTGGCCGCCAAAGAGTTTGGACTGGCTATGGAAAAATCGACTCAGTGGATCAAGAACCACCCAGAGAGCCGCTCTGCGAAAGAAGTCTATTCTGAATCTCTCGATGTCTTGGGACGGCAGAAATTCTACAAAGGCGACTTCGCGGAAGCGATCGACTTGGTCGTCAAGGCCGCTCAGTTCAACGAAGCGTTTGTTGAAGAAAGCAAAGCGACTCTGGATTGGGATCGAGTCCATCGGGAACTGGAAGATTCAGGGATTTCCCATGAGCAAGTGGTGTCCTATAACGACGACGTGATGCATGACGACGAGATCGATGACTTCAAAGACCTGGTCGAATCCAAGAGCGATGTGACTCGTGAAGAACTCCGTCGAATTCGCGTTGATACGCGAGATCGAAGACGACTGCTCGGGCAGTATGAACTGATCGCATTGATTCACTATCGCGGATTCCAGTTAGAGAAAGCGACCCATTGGTATGACAAGACGACGGCCTTGATTGAAGAATCTCGCAACATCAATCCAATGACGATTGACCGAGGTATGCGTGTGATGATCGACCGTATCGAAGAGGCCAAGATCAACTGCCTCGAACTGCCGGCGGTCCGCAAGAATCTGGATCACGCAATGAAGTTCGAAGACTACGCGCAACGTTTACTTTACAACTGCGCTGCCTGGCAAGCTTTCGATGGCGATTACGAAGCTGCCGCTGCCACGCTGGGCCGGATCGACTCGATCGAAGGATTGTCAGGTCCTGATCACTACAACAACGCCTGCGGCTACAGTCGTTGCCTGAAGGCGATGATGAATGATCGCGTTAAAGATGCGTTGTCCACAAAGGAAGCCAAGCTTTGTCGGACGTATCACAAGAAAGCAATGAGCAGTCTTGAATCAGCGGCCGCCAGTGGTTTTTTTGATAACGCGACCTTCATCGGCCTGATGGGCCGTGACCACGATCTGGACGTCATCCGAGAGACGCCCGAGTTCGCAGCGTTTTTTGAAAGCATTGCCGAAGCGGACTGACCAGATCAGATCACCTCATAGCATCGCTTTGCAGTTGTTCACTTGTTAAACGGTATCGAATTTCCGGATAAATCACCCAAGAAGCAAGCCGGTTTTGACGTGCCGAGGGTTTTCCGACTTTTCTACGTCCCCATTTTTGTGGGGTTGCCCATAGGGAGTTGAGCACAATACATCGATACGGTGGGTACCCGACTGAAACCGTTCGAATCAACTGGCGAACTTCAACCTTCTGCCTGATGATTCGAACAACCTCGGTCGGGTCTTTTTTTTACCAACGTCTGCGACTATTTCAACAACGACTGAAGCTTCTCCAGATCGACCAATCCGGTTAACGTCTTGCCGAGATTTTCTTTGTTGTATTCTGACTTGCTGCTGTAAAGCGTGACCAGTGCATCTCCAACCAGAATTTCCAATTGAGAATCTCGTTGGCTGACGATCGGATACTTTTCATCCAGCTTACCCAGCTTTTCGTCAGCGATTGAATCGTGCACCAGGTATACACGCAATGAGCAGACGGTCGAATTCACATCACCTTTCTTGAATTGTCCACCCGACTCGCCAGACAGGTAGCTGAAAGACGCGTAGTTGCGGTTCAAGTCTTTGGTCAGTTCGTTGTTTCCTTTTTCGAAGAACAGGGCTTCCATGATCGGTTCGAGCTTGTCTTCCTGATCTTTGAACTCACGTTGCAAGGCAGAACGTTGGCGCTCAATTGGGCGCAGTTCATCGGCACGCGCATCGTTCAGGTCTTCCATCTGGCTATGTCCTGTTTCGATGGTCGTTTTGACATCTTTGAGGGCATCACCTGTGGTCAAGTCTTTCAGTGACTTCATTGCCTCAAGTCGAGCCGTCAAACGGGCGACTTCTGCCAAACGTTTTTCTTCCGCGACAGCTGGGTTGTCTTCCAACCAACGAATGACTTCACGCGTTGCGCTGGATTGATTTGCGAACCGGTTGTAGATCGCGTCCGATTGCTTTTTCAATGGTCGAAACTTGGTCTTTTGGGCGTCGATGCATGCTGTGACCAAGGCTTGCTCTTCTTGTTGAGCTTGAACAAGATTCATAGGCAAGATGATGGCGGCCATGACCACGCAAAATGTAATTCGAAAGATAGGTTTCATTGTTGTCTCGATGATTGAGTGATGGATATTGCGATTCAGGCTGACGTTAAAAGGGCCTGATGAACGGATGTTTTGTGATCAAAAGTGCGGTCGTCCAGAGCCGTTTCGTCTCAGCCGTGGCTTGGAACGACGTTAGGCAGAAACATTGGATTCAATCCAAGTTGTTTCCTCAAGTTGGTCGTTCCCCGTCTGGAGCAGACTGACTGACAACCAAATCATTGCCTCGTTTTCATTCAGAGGTACAACGGCGCATAAATCGGACGCAAAAGTCGAACAATCCTTGAGCAAATGGCAAAAACTGGCACTGTGTAAGGAATCGATGTACACTTCGTCAAACTGTCCTCTGAGGGCCAACAATCAGATTGACTCGGCAAAAACCAGCTTTTTCAGTCAGATTTGAGGCTCACGAACAGAGTCGATGATCCAATGTTGACGCTCGAAACTAACGGGATAGAATCCGAGCGATCGAATTTGAACCTAACAGAATCACTTTATTAAATCGCATTCTTGCGAACCCAGGAGCAAACTGATGGCAACTGAATTTACCCCCGATACATTCAAATCTGTCCTTGAGTCCGAGCAGCCCGTATTGGTTGATTTTTGGGGACACGGCTGCCCACCATGCAAGCGTCTTGGTCCCGTCATTGATGAACTGGCGACTGACAACGAAGGCAAATCGCTTGTCGGCAAAGTCAACGTTCACGACCATCAAGAGCTCGCCGTGGAATATGGCATCAGCGTGATTCCAACCATTCTGTTGTTCAAAAATGGTGAAGTCGTTGAGCGGCTTCAAGGGTATCAGGACAAAACAGATCTCCAAGCGCTTTTGGATTCAACATCCGCGTAACGCCGCTTGAGTCTGTTCAATTCACATTTGAATCCGGGTGCACATGTACCCGGATTTTTTTATGCCTGTTCGAACTCGAATGAACTATTCATCGGGCACTGATTGATCAACCTTTTTTGCGTGGTTGCAAAATCAAACGCGACTCCGGGAACTGGCTCTGCCAGCCAAACCAGAACGCGCGATGCGATGGTAGCCGCTTTAATCGATTTCCTTCCGCGTCGTACAAACCATCTTCTCGACAGTCCCAACGCACAGCGTTTTCTTCACCGGACGTAACGGATGCTTCGCCGTCGAAGTTTCGAAATCGATACTGCTTTGCTTCGTAGACTCGTGACGAACCAGACGGATCAGTCAGAATCACAATCGGTTTTCCATCGAGTGTCTCGTGGAAGACGGGCGATTGCTTGAGCCATTTCATGTCGATCGCCAATTCATCTGAACCGCTTCGCAGCGCGAGCACTTCCGCTTTGTTTGGCAACCGATCATCCAGTTTGGGAACCGCGTACTTGATCAAGTCGTTTGAGAAGTAGTCTCGATAGGCGGCACCCTCACTGTAGTCGCGATCGAACCCAGTATTCAAATTCAACACCGACGTTTCCGGATGTCGCAGTTTCCATTGGCCCCAGGTAGTCGTTACCACATGATGCTTGGGCAACTCGATACCTTGACCAACCAATGGCCCAACAACCGGAATACCTTGAAGCGTCGACCACAGTGACTTGGTCTCGTGGTCGTACATCAATTTGTTCGATCGGTATAAGAATCCGCTGGTCCCCAATTCGAAATGCCGCCCTTCCACATTGACCCGATACACGATCAGAGATCCACAAAGCGTTCAGTAGACTCCGCACACGTCGACGCCAGCGATCCGATCTTTGACCATCTCGTGCCAGGCAAGTATCCGTTTTGGATAGCACCTCGCTTCGCCGCCCAACACAACTCCGAAAACAACGTTGGAGTCGTCCAGTTCGACTGCTTCCTTGGCCGAAATCATTCCCGGTCGATTCAACGGCGGGATGCCATCTTGAGCGACACTTCCCCAGACGATCTCCGTCAATTGAATCTTGGCATTTTCAACGTTGTGAAAATAGCTTTCGAATCGTGGATCAATGGTCGCGTAAAAATCACGTTTGAATGCGGCATACTGAGGATGAGTTGGCAGGTTTTGGTTCCAGATCCACGTGAACCACGCGCGTTGGTCCTCGCCAATCGCTTGACCTGTTTTTTGCGACAACAACGCGTAACCGGATTCGCGAATGGCTTCGTCTTTCACTCGCCTGAGCGACTCCAACAGCATGATTTCACTTCCGGGCTGCCAAGTCGTTTGAATGTGGTCCAGCGCTACTTGCTGGTCTCCAAAATTGGGTGAAGCCAATTCAATGAACCGATAATAATCTGCAGTCGAGGGTGGAGTATTGACATCGACCTTCGGTGACGGGTTCGGGAACAAGTAGAGGATCATCACCAGAGCAATGATCAAACCGCCGAAAGTCGCCGAGAACAAAATGAGCTTTGATCGGTTCATGGTTTCATGGTACCAACAACCAGCTGCCGCTCGCGCCGGTAGGTCGACTGGCTAGAAAACTTATGAATTTCGAATCGCGTCAACCACGATCGCCTTGAGTTGCGGCGCGGTGACTTTGGCGGCATCGATGACTTCTTGTCCAGACGTCGCCGCCAGTGAATCGGGGTTAGCGACGTTGCTGACGATTGACATCCCAAGCACCCTCATTTGATGTCGCGCTGCGACGGCGACTTCGGGAACGGTAGACATCCCGACAACATCCGCCCCGATTCGCCTTAAAAAACGGTACTCGGCGCGAGTTTCGTAGTTGGGACCAAGCATGGAAGCATACACGCCAATGTGCAACGGAAATCCGTTTCGCCGGGCACACGACAGTGCCTGATCAATCATGGTTGGATCATACGCATCGCTGCGTAGTGTCGTCCGTTCGCAAGCTGTTGGGTTCGTCATTGCGGTGGTCGAGCGATACATGAAGTCGACATGCGACTCAATTAGCATGATCTCGCCGCTGTTATATTTCGGATTGATTCCACCAGCAGCGTTGCTGACGAACAGCGTTCTGACACCAAGCTCATGCATGACGTGAATCGGTAGCGTTGCCTGGTCGACGGGATAGCCTTCATAAAGGTGAAACCGTCCTTGCATCGCAATGACATGAGCTCCCGCTAATCGGCCGCAAACAAACTGCCCTTTATGCCCCATCGCAGTGCTGGTCGGAATATGTGGCAATTCTCCATAGGGGATCGCTTCATCGGCTTCGATTTCCGCAGCCAACTCCCCTGCACCGGTTCCAAGGATGATGCCGAAGGCAGGTTGAGCGTCCCATCGCTCGCGAATCGCTAACGCGACTTGTTTTTGCTGATTGGCAATCGATGGAGCATTGGACATGACTGTTATTTCTCTTCCCCAGTCACTTGTTCATCAAACACGACCACCTGGTCGGCGCGAAATAGCCGATCGTTTTGATCGCGATGGCAAGCGATGCAGGACGCAACGCTGCCTGCTGCCAAAACTGATTTGGTGTCAGGTTCAACGACACCGTAAACCCAACCCTCATCCGTACCCTCGGTTTTCGGGTCGAGTTTTAGCATGATGAACAACTCATTTCTTTTGCCAATTTCATATGTCTTGCCATCGATTGTCAGCCGCGGGATGATGCGGTTGGCAGAAGCATGATTCCTTAAATTTCGAGCGGCCGGGTTGCCTGGCTTGGAGGTCCATGATTCCTTGACCAGAGCCTGACCAACTGGCGATGGCTCATTCACCTCATTGAAATAATGCTCAATGTTTTGAGCAAACAGAAAATACAACTTCTCCGCATGCCCACCATCATCGGCAACACTCATTCGGGGCTTGGGAACATCGGCATCAAGATCCGTTGCCGGCCTACAATCCGCTGGAGCAAGATTGGGTATTGGATTGACCAATGCATATTGCAGATACTCCGACGCGGTTGTTTGCAAAGCGTCATGAAAACGCGAGTCGTTCACATCCTCAACGATCTCCTCTTTTGACGAAACAGGATCAGTCGTTGGACTTGCGTTCAGTTCATCCGCGTCAACTTCACTATTGATCTGTTCGGCCGGTTGAACGTCGTCTGTCTGCTCGGTTTGGTTTGAAGGATCTGAATAGCTACAGCCCATTTGCATGACGATCAGGCAACCCAGCAATGCCCAAGCAAAGCAAGATGGCAAAACGGAGCAAGCGTTTCGAGATACTTTCATGATGACACGTACGCGACAGCTGTAAGAATGGGAGAACGGTTTGTCTCGCTGCAAGTTAAGCGGATTCTTCCGCCAGCACGCCCATCACCAATTTGGTCAACATCGGTTCAGCGGCATTGGCAACGCGGATAATCTCGTCGACGTTAGCGGGCTCGAGTGCGTCGGGGAAGCACAAGTCGGTCACGACCGAAAACCCAACGACGCGCATTCCTTCGTGGACGGCAACGATCACCTCAGGGACTGTTGACATGCCGACAACATCGGCACCAATGGTTCGCAAAAATCGGTACTCCGCTCGCGTTTCCAAATTTGGACCGGCCACCGCAACCAACACACCTTTATGGGCCACGATGTCTTCCGCTCGGGCAATTCGCAAAGCACGATCAATTAACGATTGCGTGTAGGGCTCGCACATATCCGGAAATCTTGGTCCGAGTCGATCGTCATTAATACCAATCAATGGATTGTCGCCCATCAAATTGATCTGATCGTCGATCAGCATGATGTCTCCTTTTCGGTAGTAGGGATTGAGCCCACCAACGGCATTAGAACAGACCAACAAGTCGGCTCCCAACGCTTTCATCACGCGAATCGGCAGCGTGATCTCTTTCAGCGGGTAGCCTTCGTACATATGAATGCGACCCTCCATCGCGACGACCGGCAAATCGCCCAGTTTCCCGCAAACCAGTCGACCTTTATGGGAAGTTGCAGTTGATCGAGGGAAGTTTGGAATGTCCTGGTAATCGATCGAGGCTTCGACTTCGATCTTTTCTGCCAACGGCCCCAGGCCTGTGCCAAGGATGATGCCCGCTTTTGGAGTTGCCGTAAATTGCGTGCGAATGAACTGAACCGACTCCTGAATTTTGTCAAACAGATCGAGCATCTTTGAATGGTTCCCTCTGAATCTGGGTTTTCACGTGTTAAAATCAGTTGTCCATGATAACGGTAGTTACCCAAGCCACCAGACCTGACGGCAGCCCATTGGCTACAACCGGACGACAAAATACCGCTGCTGGTTTTGCAAACAGAGAACAACATGAAGACGTTTGATCAAGTTCGTTTTAGTTTTCCACTAGCGGTCGCCCTGCTCTTTGCGACGACTCTTGGAGGCTCCAATGTCACGATGGCTCAAGAATCGACCGCTGAATCAAGCGAATTGATCGTTGCAGACAACTTTGATCGAGCCAAGCTCAACGAAGGATCGATCCGCTGGAAAACCAACGACGGTCGCGCATTGAGAACCAGCAAGGTTGCGAAAAACGAATTCGAACCTCAGGCGAAAATTGTCGACAACACTCTCAATATTGTTCGAACCAAGGGTTCGGATCATGCGGCAACTTGCAAGACGGACGCTGCGTTTAGAAATGCATTGATTACGTTTCGATTCCAAATTGGGTCCGGCGAAAAATTTAGCTTTAACATGAACGACCCCAATTTGAAAACCGTCCACGCAGGGCACATTTGCAAGGTTGAGTTTGGCGCCAAGCACGTTCTGATTCAGGACCAAAAAGAAGGCGTGATGGATCTGGAATTTCGCAAACTACGTGATGCCAAGGCCCCCAAAGAAGAACTCGATCAACGGCTCGAGGGAAAATCGGAGCGAACCAAGGTTACGATTCAACCCGACAAATGGCATGACGCAGAAATCAAACTGGTTAACGATCGCATCGACGTCACTGTGGATGGCAAAGCGATTGCGTCACATGCAAGTGCCGGGATTGGCCATCCGACCAAACAAAATTTTGCCTTCTCCGTGCCCAAGACGTTAATGGTCGACCAATTGGAGATTCGTGATCTAGGAGAAGTTGATCCAGGCCGGTAAATTCTTGTTGATCATTTTGCAAGCTCCCGGCGAACGAGCGATGATCAGGCGTTGGCGACTCAGTCATTTGATGTCCATTGAAAGCAAGCCGTTTGAATCCATCAAAGCTCTCCACGACAAATTTGGGACCGTCGGTTGAACCTGGTTCGGTCGAAAACGCTACGTCGGTCCCTGAAACTCCTCAAACGAACCCGACCGTCAATGTCGAGTTGGGCGATCAGTGTGAACTTCAACCCAACTCCTGGACCACTGCCGACGCCAATGAACTGTATGGCGTCAATCGTTGGGGGATGGGGTACTTTGATGTTGCTTCCAATGGTAACGCGACCTATTTGGCTCCAGGACCCGACGTCAAACACGCGGTTGAATTTTCCAAAATCATTGACGGACTGCGTCAACGCGGTTTGGACATGCCGGTGATGTTGCGACTGGAAAACGTCGTCAACGACCGCATTTCGACGCTCAACAAAGCGTTTCAGTCCGCAATTCAAACATGCGAATACCAGAGTTCTTATCGCGGCGTCTTTCCGATCAAGGTCAATCAACAGGCTCACGTGATTGATAAAATCACGCGCTTTGGAGAGCAGTTCGGACATGGGCTGGAAGCGGGAAGCAAAGCTGAGCTGCTGATTGCAATGTCGCACTTGCGATCAAGAGAGAGCTTGATCATCTGCAATGGATACAAAGACGAAGAGTTTGTGGATCTGGGGTGCCAAGCGCTTCGGATCGGCTTCAAATGCTTCTTCGTGATCGAGACGCTAAAAGAAGTACCGTTGATTCTGGAACGTGCCAAACACTGGGGCGTCAAACCGTTGATCGGAGTTCGCGTTAAGCTTTCAACCACCGTCGATGGGCACTGGTCGAACGACAGTGGTGATCGCAGCCTCTTTGGTTTGTCGACGGTTCAGCTGATCAAGATGGTTGATCAGTTGCGAGAGGCTCAAATGCTGGATTGCCTGCAACTGCTTCACTTTCATTTGGGCTCACAGATCCCCAACATTCGCAACATTCGCGATGGCGTTTCAGAAGCCTGCCGATTCTACCTGGACCTGCTTCGCGAGGGAGCTCCGCTGGGTTATCTCGACATTGGGGGTGGTTTGGCCGTGGACTATGACGGCACGGCCAGCACGACGACCAACAGTCGCAACTACGATCTTGATGAGTACTGCATCGACATCATCGAAGCGATCATGGCTTCGTTGGATCCGCACGATGTTGCTCATCCCGTCGTGGTCTCTGAGTCGGGTCGCTGGACCGTCGCACCGATGTCGGTCTTGATTTTCAACGTTCTAGAAGTCAACAGATTTTCCCCTCAACCGCTTCCGGCTGTCCTGCCGGAGAACGTGCACGAATCGGTCGACTGTTTGATTCACACGTTGGAACACATCGAAACGCGTCGCCTGCAGGAGAACTACAACGACGCCATCTACTATCGTGATCAAGCGAGGAAAGCGTTTCGAGATGGTCAACTCAATTTGCGCGGCCGCGCGTTGGCGGAAAACATCTGCTTGAACATCTTGCACTCGATTGCCAAACGAGTCCCTGAGCTACGCCGCCCACCTGCTGTACTGCAAGCGATTGACGATTCTCTGTCAGATATCTACTACGGCAATTTCAGCGTGTTTCAATCGTTGCCAGACAGTTGGGCCATTGAACAGGTGTTCCCCGTGATGCCACTGCAACGCCTGAACGAAGAGCCCACTCAAAGCGCCATCATTGGTGACCTCACGTGTGACTGTGATGGAAAACTGGATCGTTTTTCTGGACACGAAGGGGATGCCTCGACGCTGAAGTTACATTCGATCGATGAAGACGAAGACTATTGCATTGGAGTATTCCTCGTCGGCGCCTATCAGGAAACGCTGGGCGATTTACACAATCTCTTTGGTGATGCGAATGTCGCCAGCGTGCGAGTCGAACCGAATGGGCAACTAAAATTTGTCCACGAACTCGAAGGGGATTCGATTGGTGATGTATTGAGCTATGTCGAATATGAACCCAACGAGATCTTCAAGCGATTTCGAGTACATGCAGAAGAAGCTGTTGAGTGCGGTGTCATTTCGTTGTCGCAACGGCAGCAGATGCTCAAGTTAGTTAGCGAAAGCCTGCGGGGGTATACCTATTTTGAGGCCGAGTAATATCGGTTCAAAACAGACTATCCAGAAACGACATCGCAGATGAACACGACGCAAGAATGTTCTCGTGAGATTCGTTGTGCACGGTCATGTACCCCTGATAGGAACGCTCCTCCAAGGAGGCCAACAACGCTGGCCAATCAACGCTCCCTTGCCCCATCGGCACTTCAACGCCGCGCCCCAACGAAAGATCGGTCACTGCATCTCGCGCTCGACAGCTCAATACATGTTCGGCCAGTGTGTTCATGGCATCGTTGGGCGAAAACCCGTTGATCACCAACTCGGCTGGATCAAAGTCGACCCCAAGCCCATGGACGGGCAACACGTCGATTAACGACTTCAGCCGCTCCCCCGATTCGGCGCCGGTTTTGGCCGCTAACCAAGCACCACCTTTATGACTGAAGTTTGCGATATCCGTTAGCGCCTGTTGCATCGTTATCCAACGAGGATCTTCTGTTTCTTCAGGAATCTTTCCGACCCGGTTCACGACCACCTGGCAGCCAAGCTCATACGCCATCTTCAAGGCGGACTTGGTGGCATCGATTCGTTGATCCAGATGTTGGATATCGCCGTAGCCCATCCGTGTTGGAAAGTGAATGGCGCTGACTTTCAAGTTCAAGTCTGAAAGCAGTTTTCGAATGTGACGAACCGCGGTACGAGTCATCTGACCTGGGCGAACTTCCCGCGTGCCATTGATTTCAACCGCCTCCGCTCCCAGACGCGCCGCGGTGACGATGGCCGATTTGAACGGCTGACGCAAACTGTCAAGGTGGATCGATTTTTTGAGTTGTAACATTCGTCAATCGAAACGCAGCAGTCGCGTCCCGTCCTCTTGCAGGCTCTCGTCGTTCGACTCAGTGTCAATCGACGTCCATTGGGTACTCGGCGTCGATAAACTATCAGCAATAGAAAGTTTTCGAAAGCGAGGGATATTGATTTGTAAGGAATCTGCTCGACCGTCGTCAGATGCGATGTCGATCAAAGTGTCAAAGATTAAAAATACCTGCTTTTGAGTCTGAAAACCGATGGAATAGGTTTTCCGTTGACCACTTTTCCAGTGCGTCTAAAATGCAACACGCTGATTTGTCGTTTTCTTGTGGACCACATGGATCATTCTAACAATCAACCACTGCCGCAGTTTTGTTCCGGGTTTGACAACGGGAGGGATATCGATCAACGATTCCTCACCGCGCTTCCTGTATTCAATGAAGTCAACTCCGTCGATAACGTGCTTGATGCGGTCGGGCGAAATGCGACCAACATCTTGGTGATCGACGATGGTTCCAATGACGGTACGTCAGAACTGCTGAAACGACGCAGCGACATTCGATTGGTCACACATGATGGCAACCTCGGTTACGGTGCGGCTTTACGAACTGCATTTGATTACGCGATCAGCAATGGCTTCGAGTTCATCGTGACCATCGACTGTGATGGTCAACACGAGCCCCAACGGATTCGAGACTTCGTTCGAAAGAGTATCAGCACCGGTTGCGATATCGTTTCTGGCAGTCGGTATTTAAAGTCATTCGATTCTGATTCACCACCGCCAGAACAACGACGACTCATCAACTACCAAATCACTCGAATCATCAACGAGCGTTTGGGATATCAAATTACGGACGCGTTTTGTGGATTCAAGTCGTACCGTGTCGACGCGCTGACCAAACTTCAATTGACGGATACCGGCTACGCGATGCCTCTGGAGCTGTGGGTTCAAGCGGCTTGCAATGACCTGTCCGTTATCGAAGTCGCGGTACCCCGAATCTATCTTGACGAAAATCGATCGTTTGGCGAGGAACTGGACAATCCGGAAACCCGCATGAACTACTACAAAGATGTGCTGAATCGAGCGTTCGCTGCCCTGCCAGTGGAATGCGACATGATGAGGAGCATTCGGGTTGGCTGATGACGCCCCGTCGACCACGTCGGTCCCAGATTCATCGATAAACTATCAACGCATCCGCGTCCCTCGCGTTGATGAATCGACGTTGCAGATTCCTCCATTGAGCGAATTTGACAGTCTTTGGGATTCCAACCTCAGCGGCAATGCGACTCAACGCTCGGTCGCAATTCGAAAGTTCGCCAACGTTGAAACGCTCGGTGAATGGCAAGATGAAGCACGTCGTGAGATTCGCCAACTAGCCGCGAATTACTCGTCACAGTATCTGCCCAACGGCTCCACTGAAGAGATTCTCTCTCGGAGTGATCAGGTCATTGCGTCTGGGCATCAACCCAACTTGTTTCATCCGGGTGTCTGGTTCAAGAACGCATGTCTCTCGCATCTGGCAAGCCGAACGCATGCATTCGCCGTTAATCTGATCGTCGATTCGGATCTCTGCACCAATCGCTCATGTCTGATTCCAAAGATCGAAACGAATGGTCAGCTTCGCTTCGGTTGGGTCACCTTTGATCAGCACTCGTCAAGCGAACCGTTTGAATGTGCTCACGTGATTGATGAGCCAAGATTTCAGTCGTTCCCGCAACGACTGGCCGAGCCATTGCGTCAGTTTGGCAGCACGAACAAACCGATTGTTTTCAAGCTGTGGGAACATCTTCAGACGGTTCGCCAGCAGATGCCAGAGGCACCGTTGGGGCACTGGCTTGCAGCCGCGCGTCACCGTCTTGAGTGGGCGCACGGTTGGCGATCGCTTGAACTGCCATTGAGCCAGTTGGCGGCGTCGCGATGCTTCGCAACATTCGCGTTGGCGATTTTCCAACACATCGACGCATTTCAAACGACCTTTAACGACTTGTTGGCCGACTACCGACAAGTCCACCGAATTCGCAGCAAAGCGCATCCCGTTCCCTCATTGACACAGTATCAAAATGGGTCACACCTTTGGCTGGAAGCACCGTTTTGGATTTGGTCAGAACAATCAAGTGAACGAAAACCGTTGTTCGTATGTGTCACTGCCAATTCGATTCAACTCACCGATCGACAGGGAATCCTAATCGCTCTGAAACAGCATGAGTTTCAAAACGAGTTTTGCAAACTCGGCGAGCAAGGGATTTTCATACGCCCACGGGCATTGATGACCACCATGGTGTCCAGGATGTTGCTCAGCGATCTCTTCATTCATGGAATCGGCGGGGCCAAGTACGACCAGCTGACGGATGCTATTGCTGCACGTTTTTTTGGAATTCAACTGCCGGATTTCTTGACGCTGTCCGCGACCCGAACCTTGCCTGTTGATCGGGGCGCCGTTGAACCCGGCAAGCTTTCGGATCTGAAGTTTCAACAGCGACAAATCAAATATCACCCGGAACGATTGCTGCATCACAACGCGAATGCGACGCAGCTGATTCAAGACAAACAAAGGCTCGTACAGCAGATAAAGCGCGAAGGCACCAGCAAGCTGATTCACGATGCAATGGTGACGATTAACCAGCGACTTCAGTCAATGGTCAGTCCTTCTGTGGAAGAGCTGCAACAACAAGAACAGGTCGTCCGATCAAAGCTGCGAGACAACGAAGTAATCGGTTGTCGCGAATTCAGTTTCTGTCTATTTGATGAATCGTTGATCGATTGGTTAACCAAAACGGCGTTGGGAGCAACCTGATCCAACCATTGGGATCCTGGTTAGCTTTCGGGCTGTTGATCGAATGGTATCGAAGGTTGAAACGAGGTTTTGCTCAGACGGTACAACGTGTTGCGTGGATCCTCAGGAATTTCTGCGAGACGCTTCAGCTCCTCCAAGTCACCATCGGCAAGATAAAGAATCGCCCGAGCGTATTGATCCTTGCCCACATTTAACGTCCCGGCAAACACTGACTCAACGATGTCTTGCGCTTCGTTGCCTTGTTGCCAGTGCCCATACTCCTCCGAAATCCTGTTCAGAATGTCGACGGGGATGGCATCAGATTGTCGCGTTGTCAGTCCACGATAGGCGAACGCGACAAGCAGCCCAGCCACCATTGAGGTGGCCAGAAGCATACCAAGTGAAAAACGAAACCGACGCATCCCAAATCCCCGTCCAATCGAGTGCAGGTTTCAAAGAGTCGCAGGTTTCGTGCGGAGTTCTACTTGATTTCGCGGAGCTTGATGTTCTTCCAACGAACTTGAAACGGACCCGTTCCCTTTTTGATGCTGTGAACTTGCAGTCCGATAAATCCCTTTGGGTGCGTCTTAAAGATCTCTTCGTCGGTCAGATCGATGATCTCAGTACCATTGATCCAGACGTGGAAATTTGGTCCCTTGGCGATGACACGATAACTGTTCCATTCGCCGTCTTTAAAATGCTTGTGGGGGATCAGTTTTTCTTTTGGCACCAACCAACCGCGACCGGTTGCCTCGCCGTAAACATATCCCGCTTCGGCGCCCTTGTTACCGCTGGCTTCGATCTCCACCTGTGGTCCAAAAACACGACCTTGACGATCGTTCTTCTTGACACCCTTTTGGTTCTTTGGCGCCGGTTTCTCTTTCGAGCGAATCTGCACACCCGAGTTAAGTTGGTCGTCGACCTTGACGTCAAACGTTAACTCAAAGTCACCATATTCTTTTTCTGTACAAAGGAACGAGTTGGGGCTGCCCTCCACTGTCTCGCCACAAATCACACCACCTTCTTCAATCGTGTACTTGGCAGTGCCGTTCTTCTGGGTCCACCCGTCGAAGTCCTTACCATTGAAAAGCTCCACAAAGTCCGACGTCGCTTCCTGGGTTTTGGCCTCTTGAGCATTTGTGTTTGCAGACAGGCAACCTGTCAACAGAATGGCGAAGGCCAATACGATTCGTTTCATTTTTGATCCCTGAAATGTAGCTTGGTTCGAGTTTGTCCTGGCTATTCATCAAAGCCGGGATTGAATTCTTTGGCTCCCGCGTCAATGCGGTTGCCGATCACACGTGGCTGACCATCGACGTCCACCGGATAAACATTCGCATGCGTCAGTCCCAAATTAATCGCAGGGCTGAAACTACGCAGACGCAATGAGCCTGGTTGGAACAACGGATGAGCAAATCGTGTGTTTGGGCCAGCATTCACTTGAAATAATGACCCATTGAACATCACATTGTAATCCCACCAAACACGCGTTGAATCAAATTGAAGAGCAATATTTTTCCCTTCGCGAGCGAACAGGACATTGTTATAGACAAAACACTGGTCGGACTCTGAAACAGAAACTTCGCCACCAAAATCAAAACTCTTCATGTTTTTGTAGCAGGTATTGTTGCGTACAAAAATCCGGTGTGCCCGATAGCAATGAATCCCCTGCCCACCGTTGAGGAAACAGAAGTTGTTTGTGATCAGCGCCTGTCGTTCATAGAGCACTCCGTTTCCACCCGGACTGATGTTCTTGAAATCATCGACGACGATCCCATTGCCATCTGTTGGCCGCCCGAACAATGGGTTATTCAATTTGTTCTCATTGGCGTAGCACGTGTTATTGCGAATGATCACTCCAAAGGTCCCATTGTCGTCTGCCCGATATTGCGGTTGATAGACTGAAATACCCGAGTGCTGATTGGCATCCAAAAACGCATTGTGATGCACGATGTTCCATTCGATCAAAATCCAATCTGATTGGTCACTGTTGATTCCGCCACCAATGCAATCATGAACGCGATTGTTCCGAACGGTGATGTGATGACATCGATCAAGTCGAATCCCCTTGGTTCCAAAATTGCTTGCTTGGCGATTGGAAACATCGAAGCCATCGACCACCAAATACGACTGATCATCTGATTGAATGGATCCAATCAGTTTCGCGCCGTGTTTGTTTTCCGACTTCAGAACCAGCGGTGAACCTCGCCGGCCCGATTTGGCGATGTAGACCAATCCGTAGTAGGTGCCGTCCAGTACCACTACGGTATCTCCAGCGCCGGCAAGCTGCAGACCACGTGAGATGGAACGAACAGGCGTGCTGCGGTTGGTCGCTTGCGATCGCGAACGATTATCGCTCCCGTTAGGACCTACATAGAGCACTTCTGCAAAACTGGTCGAGGCGGTCAGCACGAACGCCAGAAAGAGCAATACTCCGGTCACTCGAAACCGAACGACATGGCGATGGCGTTGCCCCGCAGATGCACTTTGGGTGTTGAACGTAATGCAATGGATCATGGTGACTCAAGTTGAGAAATTCGATTGCGACTGCCAGAAGATGAGCATGGGAATGAGAACATTAAAGCGTTTCATTCGCACCAATATAACCAGCTGTTTCGATCGATCATCCGAATTGAACGAATTCGCAACGTCAGAGAAACTGGTCGTTCTGAAACCGCGAGGGTCATCAAAGAAGATCCACAGCCAACGTTCAAAACTGCCTTTTGCCAAGAGTTGGCAGCCGGTTGATGATGGAAACCTCCAAAGAAAAATCGTTTCCAGCGGCGCTCGATTGACAGAGCATCGGTTGAAAACGATTGCGATGAAAATTTGAAATTTCGTTTGAGACGTATTCTCAAAACCCAGGTTCAAAATGTCGGTCAGGTAAGACTGACCGACGTTCAATGAGCTGCGAACGTTAGTGCACGCGTTGACCGGGTTTGGCACCCTCGTCCGGGTTCAGCAAAAACACCTCTTCACCGCCGGGGCCGGACGCACAAACCATCCCTTCGCTTAATCCAAACTTCATCTGGCGCGGCTTCAGGTTCGCCACCATCACGACCAAGCGTCCGACCAGATCTTCTGGATTGTAAGCGGCCTTAATTCCAGCGAAGACTTGTCGCTGATGTTCACCACCTAACGACAACGTCAGCTTGAGCAGCTTACGCGCACCTTCGACATGTTCCGCATTGACCACACGGGCGACTCGCAAGTCAACTTTGACAAAGTCATCAATTGTACATTCATCGGCCAGCGGCTCGTCGATCATCGATTGTCCGCTGTCGTTGTACTGGCTTGCGTTAGCAGCCGCTTGTTCAGCCGCGACGATCGCTTCCGCGTCTTTTTGAGTTTCTGATTCCATGGCAGCAATGTCCTTTTCTTCAATGCGTTTCATCATGTGCTTGAATTTCTGGATCGGAGTTCCGACCAGGGGTTGTTTTGACTGTTCCCACGAGTTGATGGACTCTCCAAGCAAGTCCTCGGTCTTTGTCCTTAAGTCCGGTAGAACCGGGGACAAATAGATCACCAACTGTCGGAAAAGATTGATCGCGATGGTGCAGACGTCCTGCAACTGCTGTGCTTTGTCAGGGTCCTTTTTCAACACCCATGGTTCAGCTTGTTCGACAAACGGATTGGCTCGATCGGCCAACTCGAGGATCAGACGCATCGCCTTGTTGTAGTCGCAAGCTTCATAAGCGGCAGCAATTTCGTCGCCTGCCTCGGCACCTTGTTGAAACAGGCCTCCATCGTCTGGGTAGACGTTCGACAGCCCCGTCGGCTTGAGGAACTTGGCACTCCTCGCGGCCAAGTTGACGACTTTGCCGACGAGATCTGAATTAACTTTCGCCAAAAACTCGTCCAGCTTGAGATCGATGTCATCCAGTTTCGCCCCCAGCTTCGATGCAAAATAGTATCGCAGCGCCGACGGGTCGAGATACTTCAGGTAGGTCGCAGCGCGGTGAGCTGTACCCGACCGCTTTGACATCTTCTCACCGTTGACATTCAAGAAGCCGTGAATGTGAACTTTGGTGGGTAGATTGTAGCCCGCCGTCTTCAACATGCCGGGCCAAAAAAGCGTGTGAAAATAGATGATGTCTTTGCCAATGAAATGATGGATCTCCACATCGTCATTGCGCCACCAATCATTAACCGTTTGCCCGTTGGCATCGCACCATTGTTTCGTCGACGCGATATAGCCAATCGGCGCGTCAAACCAGACGTACCAATAATTTCCGGGAGCATCCGGAATCTCGAAACCAAAATAGGGTGCAGGTCTAGAAATGTCCCAATCACGAAGTTCCTTGCGGCCATCCGGAGATGCCGGGTCGCCCAAAAAATGACCTTTCAGATAGTTGGCAACTTCGGTTTGAAGGTGATCCCCCGTTTGAGTCCATTCGGCAAGAAAATCGTGCAGCTGTTCCAGCTCGATAAATAAATGTTTCGCGGAGCGAAGTTCTGGCTTGGTCCCTGTCAGCGTGCTGACCGGGTCGATCAACTCGACAGGTGAATAGGTATGTCCACATTCGCAGTTATCGCCTGCCTGATCGTTGCGACCGCATGACGGACAGGTCCCTTTGACGAATCGATCCGCAAGAAACGTTCCTGCTTCGGTATCAAATAGCTGATCGACTTCTTTTTCCTTGACCAAACCGGCATCACGCAGAGACTTCCAGAACTCACCACACAGCTCTCGATTCTCCTCACTGTGGGTACTGCCATAATTGTCGTACTCGATCTGGAAGCCGGCAAAGTCTTTTTGGTGATTTTCACTGGCCTCCGCAATCACCTCTTCTTCAGATCGACCTTCGCGACGCGCACGGATCATGATCGCGGTACCATGCGTATCGTCAGCCCACATAAAACGACACTCGTGACCACGCAGTTTTTGAAATCGAACCCAGATGTCAGTCTGGATGTATTCCACGAGGTGGCCAAGATGGATCGGCCCATTGGCGTAAGGAAGCGCGGCGGTGACGAGGATTTTACGCTGGTTCATGTCGTTTTGAGTCGTGATAAAATTGGCAGTTGCCGATTCAATGGATTGGATCGCATATTTTCCGTTCTGAACAACGAATCCGCTCCGATTTTATCTCAATCGTCCCATCGAGATAGGGGAGCCGATCTTGATCCAATTGAAGGCTGCGAGACGATCGTTGTACATCTCAACCCGGACAAATTGCCATGCCGTATCCCGAACTGAGTGACTACTGCATCAAAGATGTGACCGGGATTCTTTCGCCCGGTGTTTTGATCTTTAAGCACCTGTTAGAGCACAACATCGACGAAATGGTTCGCATCGCTGGTCGTCCAGAGCAATTACGCCCACACTGCAAGACGCACAAGTGCCGTGAGATCGTTCGAATGTTTCTCGAACGCGGAGTACTCAACCACAAATGTGCAACGATTGCTGAAGCGGAGATGTTAGCCGGTGCGGGAGCAACAAACGTGATGATTGCCTATCAGATGGTTGGCCCCAACCTCGATCGGCTTGGTCGTTTGATGCATCAATTTCCGACCGTCGAATTCTCGGTACTGGTTGACTGCCCAGCCGGGGTTTCTCTTTTGTCAAATCTAGTGACCGAAGTTTCGCCAGATCGAAGCATCGGTGTCTTTCTCGATTTGAATTCAGGAATGCAGCGGACGGGCATCGCACCTGGCCAAAGGGCGATTGAGCTGTACGAAATGATTGCAGCCGGCGACGGGGTCCGGCCGTCTGGGTTGCATTGGTATGATGGTCACCACCGCCAACCTGACTTGTCAGAGCGCAGGACTGCTGTCGAAGTTGGTTGGCAAGGCCTGACTCATTTTCGTGACCAACTGCTCCTCTCTGGGTTGGAGGTTCCCAATGTGGTCGCCGCAGGAACTGGCTCGTTTCCGATCTTGGCCGAATTGGGAGAACCCAACCTCCAACTCAGCCCTGGGACAACGACCTTTCACGACGACGACATGGCGACTCGATTTCCCGAGCTGAACTTTTTTCCAGCGCAAGCCATTCTCACGCGTGTGATCAGTCGACCTCAACATGGATCGCTGACGCTCGACGTGGGACACAAAGCGTGTGCTGCTGATCAGCCATTTGGCCAACGGTTGTCCTTTCCACAGTTAAGTTCCTTTAACGAAGTCATTCACAGCGAAGAACATTTGGTGATCGAAACACCTGATGCGAATCAGTTTCGAATTGGCGACCACTTGATCGCTTTCTCCCGACACGCCTGTCCAGTTTCGGCCGTCCACCAATTTGCAACCGTGATCGAAGATGGAAACGTCTTTGACCGCTGGGAAATGGTCGCTCGCGATCGAATGATTACAATTTGAACGACCCGAATTCTTTACCTCGTTCGCACCGACGTTTGCGGTACAATAAAAGCATTTCATCATCATCGACTCAATCCAAGAGTGATTCCATGCTTCACCGAATGCTAATTGCCGCCACTCTCTGTTGTTGTTGTCTTGCCATGACTTCCGGTTGTGCTGAACCCGAGCAAGAAGAACAAAACGAAAGCATTATCAATCAGAAGACGCAAGACATTCAGAAAGCTGACCCCAACGCCAAACAAGCAGACCTGCAAGTCAAAAAAGAAGATGGACTTAAGGCTTTCAGTGGCGCCTACGGTTTTGCCATCAGTGAGATTTCAAAAAACCAAATCAAGCAGATGGTCGAGCTGTATCGCGCGGAACATGGTGAGTACCCAAAAGACTATGACACCTTCATGGCGGAGATCATCGAAAAGTACAACATCGAACTACCGGTTTTGCCAGGCGGCAGAAAATATCAATACGATGTTGAGAATCATGAACTGATCGTGGTAGAAGCTGTCAAACAAGAAAAATAACGGCGCAATTTTTTGGACTGAAACCGACCCGCCGACCAACCTGCCAGTCTACCTCGTCGAACCTAGAGTCTCGATCGCAAATGGAATTACGTTCGCCCAAAGGTGCACAACTTGTGACACCGGATTCGGTCCTGTTTGAAGTCTGGTCGCCCATTGCCGAGTCGGTTGACGTGGAAGTCGTCCGCCAAGCGGAAGATCAAACGGCGGCATCCGTTCGGTATCCAATGACCCAACATTCGGATCACGTTTGGTCACTGCAAGTCGAAGGGATCGGCGCGGGAACACTGTACCGTTACTCGGTCAACGGCCAGCCAGGTCGACCCGACCCTCGGTCTCGGTTTCAGCCTGACGGAGTCCACGGGCCATCACAAGTGATTGATGACTCGTTTCCATGGACCGATCACGATTGGCCCGGTGTTCAGAAATATGACCTGGTGATTTATGAGCTGCACGTCGGTTCGTTCACACCTGTAGGAACCTACCTTGCCGCCATTGAACAGTTGGACGCGCTGGTCGAGCTCGGAATCACTGCGATTGAAGTTCTTCCGCTGGCACAGTCACCGGGACGCTGGAATTGGGGCTACGACGGCGTCAACTATTTTGCACCTCGAAACACGTTTGGAACGCCTGAAGAATTAAAGGCGTTGGTTGACGCTTGTCATGGCAAAGGGATCGCAGTCATCAATGATGTGGTTTACAACCACGTCGGTCCCGAGGGAAATTACCTGAGCACCTTTGGGCCGTATCGCTCGGCCAAACGAGGGACGCCTTGGGGAGATGCATTTAATTTTGATGGTCCCGGTCGCGAACAAGTTCGACGCTACGTGATCGACAACATCAAGTATTGGATCAACGAATATCATCTCGATGGCGTTCGTCTCGATGCTGTGCACTACATGTTTGATGACAGCGATCATCACATCCTCGACGAAATCCGCGACGAGTTTCGACAGCTGCAACGTTCGATGGATCGGCAGATCTACTTGATCGGCGAGTCCAATATTTACGATCCTCATCTGGTTGGCGACGTCGACCAGAATCAACCCCACCACGATGCGGTATGGTCCGATTGCCTCATGCATTCGATCTACTCGGTTGGAGATCCCGAATTGCGACTGACCAACCGCCTGTATCAGCCGCTTGATTTGGCTGAAGCGATTGAGCACGGTTATGTCTTTAGCACACCCAATGCGATACGAGTCGATGCATCCATCCGGCAAAGCAATCACCAGGGAAACATCAGCAAAAAGTATCTCAGCTCATTGATCACTGCACTGCAAACGCACGACAGCGTTGGCAACCACCCACATGGAAAAAGGCTCCATCAACTCACCAGTCTCGAGTTCTTCAAGTCAGCGGTTCCACTGATTCTGCTGTACCCGACCATTCCGATGTTGTTCATGGGTGAAGAAATCGCCACCGATAGCCCCTTTCCATTCTTCGCCGATTTCGAAGACACAGGACTTCGAAAGGCTGTCGATCAAGGAAGGCGAGACGAGTACCCGCATCACGATTGGGAAGGTTCACCACTCCCCTCTGATCCACTTGCCTTTACAACGACCAGGCCATGTCAAGGCAACGCTGAGATCAGAAATTGGTATCGGTCACTATTAAGACTGAGACGCGAAGGGATCCATCAATGGCTCTCGCCCGATCGCTTGGTGACATCGGCCGATTCAGCACGCCATGTCTATCGACTGACGTATCAGCACGAATCCGAATCGATCACAATCATTTCGCGACTGGACCAGCCCGATGCCGATCCAATCGAGATCTCATCATTGCTGGATTCAGGCTCCGTCAACGTTTTACTTGATTCGCAATCAAGCGGAAAACAAACAGATATGCTGAAACCACAACATGCGTTGGTGTTGAGAACGTCCGACTGAGTTGCTCAAGCCGGCAAAAACGCTATTTGCGAACGGCCTTGAGGATGAAAAAAATGACGATGAAGGCGACAACCGCCATGCCCACATAACGGCCAATGACGTAAGCACCTTGAGCGAGAATGAAATTTTCGAAGATTGCCAACATGAATAGCTCAACAAAAAAAGAGTTGGAAAAGAAAACAGAACATCTTTGAGCTGCAAACTTTAGTCAACGAAATGCATAAGTTCAAGCGAGAATGGCGGGCAAATTCAAAATCAAATCGTGCACGTCGATTTCATTGGCTCCCTGTCACGACTGGAAGATCTTAAACCACGTAATGGATTGCGTGAAAATCAAATCCACGCGGAATCCAAAAGGCGATTCCTGATTCAATCGCCAAGTCGTCCGTTGTAAACGGGCTGGCCGCTGCTGGCAAACTTTTGGAAGACGTCACAAGCGCGATCGGCCAGCACATGTTCGATCACTTCGATGCCGCGGCGTCTCAATTCGAATTGCCATTGCGGATGAATTGGACCTTCATCGAACTTTGCGATCGATTCAATCTGTTCACCGGAAGCACCGGTCACGACGCATCGAACACCGGACCATGGAATCGACCCAAAACACATGGCACAAGGGCGGCCGTTGACGACCAACTGATATTTTGCCATCCCGGGACCACCCAGATCAAACGTACCCAGGAGTTTTTGCGCCAAGGAAATCGTGACGATCTCGGCGTGCGCTGATGAGACGTTGGTGGGAACGACTCGATTGACGCCAACAACGACGACCTTCCCAGTCTCCGCTTCGAAAATCCCAGCGGCAAAGGGGCCACCTGTGTCATGTTGAAAATTCAACTCGGCAAAACGAATGACGGTTTCCATTCGCGATTCAAGCGACGGTAAACAGTCAGGCAAGTTCTCATTTTCCCGGATCGCCCATTCCGGCAGGTTCACTTCAAACTTCATTCATGACTCAGGGGAGAGACTATTTGAGTTGCACCAGTGGCGGTTCCGATTCACGTGGTGGTGCATCGTTAGGATCTTGCCAGTTGGCGGCTTCGAAGTGTTTATCGTAAACACCATAGTCATGATAGGCGATTTTCTTTGCCAATCGATAGGCCCAGCTTCTTTCAGGAATCGGTTTCATGTCCGGTGCGTACTGCGACGGGTGTGGCTGTGCTGCACGAAGTTCGGCCAAAGCGGTCTTTCGGGCCGTCGCATCTTTCGCGCCATGCCGGTCTGCCAGCGACTCAATCAAATCCGGTCGTTCGAGCACGATGCAGCCTCGAGTGTTGGCAGCGGCGGTTTGCCGAAAGTCGGTCAAAAACTCCGACTCATTAAAGACTTCTTCCAGAGGCCGCTCATCGTGGATGGAGTCTTTTGCAAACTGGATGATCGGACAAGGTTCGATATCGCCCCATGGATTGATGTGATGTGTGAACCCAGTTGCCGCGGGACAAAGTGCGTTGCCATCGGCATCGTAATAGGCATCGATAATGATGATTGGCTTCTTGCATCGCATATCGACGACAAACTGTCTCGCCTTGCGTTGTTGTTCGGGAGTGAGCGCCAGTTCCGGCGCCGGGTCGGGGCCCATCGGTCGGTACACGTGATACCACGTGTAGAGCACGCCCATGTCAATCAATCGGTCGATCCATTTCTCAGTCAACAGATCGTCAAAGTTGGTCTGGCAAAGGCTGGTGCAAACACCGGTCATGACCTTGTTGTCCAGACAGTTTTGCAGTCCTTGCATGGTCTGCGAGAGCACGCCCGCTTTTCCACGACGCTCATCGCTGATGATTTCTGTCCCTTCGACAGAGATCAACGGAGTCACGTTGCCACACTTGCGAAGCCGCTTGGCAACTTCGTCCGTAATGAAGTGGCCGTTGGTGAAGACTTGAAAGTAAACGTCAGGATGTGCTTCGAGAACGTCGAACAACTCCTTGTGCATGAACGGCTCGCCGCCGAGTATTCCAAAGAATGAGTTGCCCATCTTCTTTGCCGAACCGATCATTCGATTCATGGCATCCGCTTCGATCTTGTGTTGCTTATGTGCGACATCAACCCAACAGCCGGTACAACGCAAGTTGCATGAATTGATGATCGAGATGTAGAGGTAGGGTGGGAAAAACTGCCCCTGCTTCAGTCTTTTCTTATGCCGCTGAACACTGCGCCAACCTTTGAAACCCATATTCCAACACAGCTTCCAAAGAAGCCGCTTGTCGGTTTCAAAAAGCATTCGTTTGGCCAGTCCAAAGTACATCGAGATTCGCCTTTAACAGGGTAACCTGTTTTGAAATTGTGATTCGCTCGATCGTCGATGCGCCGAGCCTTACGATTGGAGTAATTGGTATCAGTATAGCGAAACCGCAGAATTCATTTGTTTGTAATCTCGTCACGGAAAACCGATTTAAAGACCTTTTACAAGTGAGCGTTTTCCGATTCACGTTAGGGATCCGTTGCCCCGTTCATGTCGGCTGCGGCGTCGATTTTCAACTTGGATCCAAAGAGCTAAAAGAATCTCGTCAGAAATGCGTATAATTTTCCAAGGAATCCGCCGAAAACAAGAATGTTTGGCGTCTTCATGTTTGGGTTTGTCAAAGATGATTTTAATTCCGTAGGTCTTCGTACAGGAGTAATTAAAAGTGGAAGATTGGCTACCGTTTGTGATCATCGGCGTCATGATTGTCGGTGTCGGTGGGATTATCTACTGGAGTTACCTCGCTGACAAAAAGCGCACCGAACAGCTTGCTGAGAACGCCGAAGCAATGGGCTTGACGTTTATCCCAGACGGCGGCGATGGTCTGCTACATCGTTTCTCCGGATTTCAATTGTTCAACCGTGGGCGCAGTCGGCGAATCCGCAACGTGATCACCGGTGATGCTGGCGACGTTGCGATTGCGATTTTTGATTACCGGTTCACAACCGGTTCTGGCAAACACAAAACCACACACAACCAGACGATCGTCTCGTTGTCTTCCAGCAATTTTCATGCGCCAGACTTGTACCTTCGACCGGAAGGATTCTTCGATAAAATTGGCAGTGCCATCGGTTTTCAAGATATCGATTTTGAATCGCACCCCGAGTTTTCACGGTTGTTTGTCCTGAAGGGTTCCAACGAAATGGCGATCCGGCAGTTCATGAAACCAGCAGTGTTGGAGTTGCTTGAGACCAAGCAGGGAATCTGTCTCGAAGCCGACGGCAATACGATGTTCTTTTATAAAAACCGCACGTCAGCAAAACCGGACCAGATCAAAGACCTCCTCGCCGAGGCCTACGAGATTTACAACTGCGTCACTGATGAAATGGTCTAGCTTTAACAGGCCTAGAATTAGTAGGTCTAGCTTTAGTAGCGAATTCCTGCGAAGTACAATCTCACGTGAGCGAATCGTCGTTCTTCTCAACGAGCACGCTAACTTTCCAGGGGCTCATTGATCTTGTTGCCCGCTCTTCCGTGATTCAAGTCTTTCCAGGCTGGAAAGATCAGGCTGTCAACGAAAACACAAACCGTCAACGTAACGACCAGCGAGATGGTTGCGGCAAAGTAGAGCAACTGGCTACTTGGATAGATTCGCGATACACCAAACAGGACGGCAATCCAGAAGGTCAATTGCACCAGATCGATGACTTTAAAGCTCCATGCCGCTGGAAACATTGGACTGTGAAACACATTGCTACTGGATGTTGATCGACCTTTGATCACGCCGCCGAAGTAGCAAGACAAAATCGCGGCGGAGCAAAAAATGACCTTCCAGACCGGTCCAAATTCGGTCGTACGTATAAACCAGATTGGAAACGACAATAGAAATCCAGTCATTCCGCCAAATAGGCCAATCGCGAAACGTGACGTCACGTGTCGGGGAAAACAGACGCAAGCCACGCCTGCAAGGTTCATCGAGATGATTGAGATCATCGTTGCCATAAAAAAACTGATCCCACCAAAAATCAACATCGCGGGAATCACTAACAGCAACGAAATCGAACTCGACGTAAATGAACCCACGTTGAGTGTGAATCCGAAAAGAACGGCGACTGCACCAAACAAAAAACCTCCGACATTGACGCCCAACCAGGCATCTGGGATGCCCTCTGCCAAATCTGATGACGGTGTGACTTTAGAGATCACAGAATCGCGCCAATCGATTTGGCCCTCGTCTGTCGTTTCTGCATCTAACTCAAATGGGTCGTCATTCTGATTCAAGTCGATCTACCTTTGGTTCACCTGAACCATGATGCACGTCGCCGACGGTCTCGACGGAAGTCTTGTTTCACTCGGTCCAATCACTCGGACCAGATGCCCAACTTTTGTTGACGAGCGAGCTCTTCGGCAGTCTGATACGCCGCTACTTTTTCAAACTCAAGTCCATTGTACTCCGCCCATCCCAATTCAATCAGCCGTAATCCGAGGTCAAATCGATCGACGTCGCTGCCATCCAAAGGACCATCGCTCCACGACTCATTATCGGGTTTACCCATTTCAACAGGAACCAGGACTTCGGCAATTTCACGCATCATCATGTCGCGGTCTTTTACATTGATTAATACTCGGCGACTTCGAGTCAAATCGATTGTCGCTTGTTTGGCCGCATGATAGTGTTTCGAACCAGGGGCTGGTGACTTGATTCCTTGCACCAAAATATAGTGCAGCCGCTGATGATCACCGAACTCAAAGTTATCACCGCCCCACCACCGGTAAATCCTTCCTCGCAAGCTAACCTGAACTTCTTCACTAATCGGCGCGGGCAACGCGCGACGGGCCATCGATTGCTGACATCCCGGACTCATTAAGATCCACCCAAGGATGACGACTGATAGCAAACGTCGTCTGTCACGACAAACTGCCGACGTAATTCTTCGAACACTTTTGCTCATCCGCCGTACAAACCACACCAGAATGCCCTATTCACAAGTCCTTGAATTGACGATAACAGGAATAACCGCTCATCACAAACAACCCTGCACGAATTATGAATATTCGCAGCTTTTTACTCGTGACCATGCTCGGATGGGGCATCTCCGGCATCCTCTTTGTTCCCAAAACGACGCTTGGACAATCCACCAAAGCTCACAGTATTCTTGAATACACCGACGGGACTCGTCCACCAAGCCGGACCGCCAAACCAAAGGTACGTTCTCAATCAAACGGCGACTTACCAAACAACACTCCTGCGCCAGTTTTGGTCGGTCCAACACCGAGCTATCAGCCGCCCATCCTTGCCGGTCCCATTTCAACCACACAGCAGAAACCGATCGGGCCAATACCTCAAAAACTGACCGCTTTGGAACCGACGGATGCGAGTGATGATCTCAACCGTCTGGTCACTCAATTGGTCCTCGACAGTATCCCCCACACGTTCGTTGAAGATAAAGACTGGGGCAAGCAAGCCTCTCGTTGGGACGGAGTATCGATCCGACGCGAGGGCTTAAGGCTCAAGACCAAACGAAAAACCAAAGCCGTCAACCATGGCACCTGGAAGAAGTACTCCGTCGAGTTGGTCGACCCGAAAAAAACCTTTTCCATCGAGATCAAGCAACTGGAGTCATTGGCCGACGAGAAAGTCGGTTTTGAGATCCACGCGTTGGCAGAACTGAATGTTGATGCTCGCCAATCAAAGTGGGTCAAAGGGGTCCAGCTGTACAGCCTGTCGGCGAATGGCCACGCGCGAGTTGCGCTCAAACTGGACATCGAGTTAACCATGGCAACCGATGCTCAAAAGTTTCCACCCGACCTGCTCTTACAACCGGTCGTCAAAGATGCCGAGTTGGAGATCGAAGAATTTCGTATCGACCGAGTCAGTAAAGCCGGAGGTGAGTTTGCCCAACAAGTCTCCAAAGCCGCCCGATCGGAGCTGGATCAACGCATTGAGCGAGAGGAAGCAAAATTGGTCGAAAAAGCCAACAAGAAGATCAGCGAAAAACAGGATTCGCTGCGAATCTCCTTCAGCGAGGCCCTCGAATCAGAATGGTTTAAAACCGCCAAAGAAGTCTTGCCCGCATCGATCAAGTCTTCGATTCGCTAGTTTTGGAATCGTCTTTGGAATCACTTGCCAAACCCAACGCATCATCAATCGACTCTCCATCGTCGATGACGCGATTGGTCATCTCGATGTCCTGTGAAACGCGGTCTGGCGTCTTCATCGCAGAATAACGCAGGTCACGGCAAGCCACAAAAAATGCCAAGCCAGTCGTCAATGCCGTCGTGAGCATCACTGGAGCCAGCCAAGCCGTCAAAAACATGGTTTGCTTTACAGACAATTCGTTTTGTCTGGCAATGAACTCGATGGCAACGTACCAGTTCCAAGCTCCTGACGGCCCCAGCGATCCGCGTTGATACTGCCCTGCCGTTGCGCCAACGCTACTCAGCGTAATGATAAATAGCAAGGCGACGGCAATGATCAGCCCCAAAATTGGACCGCCTGCACCTTGAAACTTGCGTTTCAAAAACTGCCGCACAAACTTCATGATCAAAAAGGTCAGCGATAGGACAAGGCAAGGATGCAACAACAACGCGGCATACTTGTACGCTGAGACCCACATCGAATCAGGGCCGGGTAGTCCCATCATCGGACCACGAAAGGGCAATGGTTGTTTCAGCTCGTCAATCTTAAAAAATTCCATGTTGTATTGGATCAAGCCAACAATCATCACGCAGCTGAACATGCATCCAAATGCAAAAATCAATCCCCGCCCAGGTCCAGGCATCAGAAGCGAAAAGAACGAGCGGCCAAGAATTGACTTTGGCATTCCTCGCATCACACGGCGCGAAATCCCACCTGATTCACCTACCAACAACGCACCCATCACCATCCAATAATGCCCGACAAAAATGGCGATCGCATATCCCCACGCTGGATCAGCCATTGCGTCCAGTTGGCTTGGCAACATCGCAACAAGCGCAAAAAAGAAGACCAATTGTCCCAACATCAACAACCTTGGTACCGTCGAACGATTGTCTGTCGGAAATGAGATCTGGGAAGCTGCTGCGCCAAGCATGACTAATGCGGTACACATCACGAATGCCACTGACCCAAAACAACTCATCGCAAATATATACGTATCGGCGTTAACGGCATCAAACTCATTGTAGAGCACTTCCCAGACAAAATTGCACCAGCCGTAGTAGGCTGCACCCAGGCCAAGCACGAACACGGCAGAGACCGCCATCCCAATCGCGTATGACCGACTGGCCCCAGCGAGTAACAACCCGAAAACTGTAAATGCAAAACAGCTCACGACCGATATCAACAGACCCAAGAAGATCTGACTGAAGGAGATCCCGTTCAAAAAACTGGTGAACGCGACACAAGGTGCCACGATCGACAAATAGATCACCATCTGCAACATCGCGGTCGCCAGCTTGCCTACGACGATCTGATATGGCTTCATCGTCGTGATCGAAATCAGTTGAATCGTGCCGTCTTCGTACTCCCGAGCCAACGATCGAAACGCGGTAAACGGCACAATTAGTTGCAGTGGAAACCCGAGGATAACGAGGTAACCGCAATACAGGTTGGCGGCAAAGTCATTGTCCAAACGCCCCACGCGGCTTCCAATGGCAAACAATGCGATCACTGTCCAGAAAGCAACGACTGCGAATAAAACCGTGTAGGTACCAAGAAACTGCATGCTCTTGAGTGATTGCCGACTCTCTTTCACGAGAATCGAACTGAATTGTTCAACGATCCAATCGATCGATGAGTCAAACCAACCTTTCGGCTCGGTCGTCAGCAGTGACGACGGGCCGCCTGCGGTTGCCAGAGACCCAAGCGATCCGGTCCCCTTCTTGTTCACATCGGCGAGTTGCAAATCTGAACTCATCGAAGAATGGTCGGAACCGGATGCCGAAACTGAATCTGATCCCTGAGTTGTGTTTTGATCATCCGTCATTGCACTTGCCCCCGCGTGACCGAAAGGAAGGCATCCTCCAGCGACTGTCGTTTGCTGGAGAAACTCAGGACTTCGATTCCTGCTTCAAGAATTTCTTTCAGCAATACGGATTGCTGTTGATCATCGCCCTGAAACTCAAATTCAATATCGTTGATCACAACCCGCCGGATGTTGATCTCTTCTTTCTGCTCCAGCCACTCACGAGCAACCTGCGGGTCAGAAAGCACCGACAGCTGAATATTTCTTGATTCGGCTTGTTGGGCAGGACGATCACGGTTCAGAATCTCGTCCACTGTGCCGACGGCCAGCAGCTTTCCGAGTTCGATGATGCCAACGCGATCACACATCTCTGCCAGCTCCGTCAAGATGTGACTGCTGACCAACAAGGACTTCCCTTGGTCCGCCAGTTCAGCGATCATCTCGCGCAACTCAATACGAGCACGTGGATCCAGCCCTGCAGCGGGTTCATCCAAAACCAGAACGGCGGGATCATGGATCAACGCTCGGCCCAGGCACAAACGCTGCTTCATCCCTTTGGATAAGCCTTTGATTGGTTTGTTGGCCAACCGATCCAACTGCGTAAACCCCATCACTCGAGTCAGTGCAGCTCGTCGTTCGTTCCCCCGCAAGCCATAAGAGCGAGCAAAAAAGTCAAGGTACTCATCACAGTTCACGTAGGGATAGGTTCCAAATCCATCCGGCATCCAGCCGAGTCGATGCCGCACGCGATCTGGGTCATCAATGACAGAAAAACCATCCACCCACGCCTCCCCATGAGTGGGCATATCCAACGTCGCCAGGATCCGCATGCTGGTCGTCTTGCCAGCCCCGTTGGGACCGATAAAGCCAAACACCTCACCAGGACGTACTTTGAACGACAGGCGATCGACGGCGTGCGTGTTGCCAAATTTTCGTGTGAGCTGATTGAATACGATCGTGTATTCGGCTTGCTCAAGATTAGTGTCGGCCATAAATCAGATGATGTTTCATTTTATAGTTGTACGGCTCCGACACTTGGTCAGCGATCGGGTCCGAATTAACGACGGCGAGGAAGTCGCCATTTGACTTGAGAAGCTCGTCAGGATCGTTGCTGTTGACTGCCTGATTGATCATGCTTCGAACTTGACTGGAAACCCCTTCGCTGAAGATGGAAGCTTGCCAACGGGCCAACATGTTCGACTCGGGTGTGTAGGCTGGAAAAGTGGCCATGAGTTCGTCGGCCAAATCTTGAATTTGCACCTCGACAACGTCGGCTCGGGTTCCCTCGTCCACGTTATCGATGCGGTAGATTTTATCCTTCCAGCGAATCAATCCCAGTTTGATACGGCCGCCGAGCTGGTTAAAGACTTTCGGGACTGCATTAACTCCGCCGCCATCACGAACCTCCAAACGAGCCGCGACCTGGTCGACCTGCTCTATCGTCAGAAAATGCAGCCTTCGTGCGGCGATTCGATCGCTCTGAATTTTCTGGCGTCCATCGACACCGAATTCCATTTTCAATTCGTCGTCATAGTCTATCTGGCTGAACACCAGCACGTCTTCGTCATACTCGTAGTACCCTGGCCGGCCACCGCAAAAATATGCCAACACGGTCTGGTTGAATGCCATACCCGTTGAGGGATCGACAATGGTGATGGAATCAACTCGACCAGCCTGTCGCCCCAAATTGGAGAAATATGAGTAGCCCAGAATCGCCACGCACGTCAGGAATGAGATCACCGGGACGGCAAAAAAGAGTCGATGAGCCGTCGCTCGCTTGATCCGCACTATGAAAATCATGATCGGGCCGATCAACACCAAAAACCCAAAGAGCATTACCAAGAAGAACTTCGCGGGCGGGTTACCCACTCCTGGGATTGGCGAGACCATCGAGTTTAACAAATTGTTAATTGACTCGGGACGCGTGCTTGTTCTCGTTTTCGCGAGTTGCTGCTGCAACATCGAGTGCCATTTGTTATCGGGAGAACCCGTTCTGAGACCATCGATGCTGTAAATTGTCCCAGCAACATAATTGGATTTCATCAAAACGGAATCTTTCGATGCGTTTTGATCGGCACGCAAGACGTCGATCTCGCGTGCGAATGACTGAACTTGTTCATTCGTGATATTTGGATCGAACGAGGAACCGCCTTGCCATGAGTTGTCAGTCGGTTCGGTGCGAAGCTTGGCAAGTCGCTCTAAAAACTCTCGTTCAGCTTTCTCATCCAATTCCACGCGCGTCCAACGTTTCCGATCAAACGCCTTGATCGAGTTACCCGTCAATGCCGGCATGATCTTGGACGTGTGATCAAAGTTGTTTTGCCCCGCGACGATCAATTGACCGCCACCAGCCAGCCACCGTTCCAATTTTTTACGGCGTTTCTCGTCTTCACAAAAATCCTCGAGATCGTCAAATGAAATTGCAATTTGCCTGATGCAATCAAGCCCCGCCCAACTTTCCGGCAACGATTGAAAGTCAAGCCGCTGCAAACCTTGCGAAAATTGAAGTTGCGAATAATCGGCTCCAAGAAAAAAGGCGGCTTGCCGTGGCGGAAACGCGTTCCAAGTGGCGGCGGTTTGGTTCTGCGCGGGGAGGACTTCTTTGTCGTCCATGTCCTCCCAGAAATAAAAATCCAATTCGCGCTTCGCTGCTGCAGATGAGCCATCCGTCGAACGCTTTAGATAGATCAACTTTTGGTTGCTTGACCGGTTGGGCCGGTTAATTGGCGAATACGATTGCATCCAGTCATTTTGATCCAACTTCGCATTGCCTCTCCCTCGTTCAACAAGAATCTTTGCATAACCCGTTGCGCGGTCATTGCGGCTTAAGATTTCATTATCAACCAGGACTTCGCCAGAAATCGATGTTGCGCCTGCTGGCAGAACGACTTGCTTTGAGAAACTCGAAACCGACTCTCCCTCGGTGCCAATCATGGTCTGGACCGTTATCGTAAACATCTGGTCCACTCTCGAAGGCAAAACCGGCTCCTTGGCCAACGTAAACGAAACAACGCCTTTTCCGCGGTGGCCAAAAAGCGTTTGAGGAATCGTCAGCTTAAAACCAGATTTTCCGTTGGGCACGACCTGTGGCTGGGCAAACAGGTTGGTTGACCAAAGTAAAACAATCGCCAACATCAACCATGGCGCGCTCAAATGTTTCCAGGCAGTTAACATCAGGCGTCCTCCATCGTCGAGGAATCATCGGTAACATTAACCGAGCTTGATTTCGCCGCAGGCATTGCAGGATTGACACGCACTTGACGCTTTTTTGGCTCTCGTTCGACAATCAAGAAGACCAGTGCGGCCAACCAGTACATCACGACGAGCGTACAAACCGGTACCAGGAAAAGGACCATGCCCCAAACCAGACCATGCGCAATCAAACTTCCACGTTGTGCGCTGGCCAGGCAAACTGCTATCAGGCTAACGGCCACGACCGCGATCAGCATCTGCCGAATCGTAAATCTACTCGCAAGCATCGGCGTCCAAGTTCAAAATGAGAATAGGAGATTAACGAGGATCGACATTGACAATTGGTCGATCGGAAACTTATGCTCCAACGGAACCCTTTTTTACGAAAACGCATCATAGATCATCAAGTAACCGCTGACAAACATCGCACAGGGGATCAACCTAAAGCGATCAAATGCTTCCTTATCAACCCATTAGTTTGGCAATCGACCCATGCTTGTTGGCCAACTGAATTTCTCTTGCCTGACAATCACGCTTGTCACCGTAAGCCTATTGGCAAGCGTTGCAGGGTGCCGAAACGCCGATCACGCCGCGCCAGTCAAGGAAGTTCGGGATCAACAAACAAAGCCGAACGACAACGAATTGACCGATTCCGATTCGAAGTCAACGACTCCATCTCAGACTCAAGCAAAGGCCGTAGTCGATCAAACGAAAGCAGAACTGCAAACCGGTACATCGCTTGTCGATCCGCCAAGCAAAACCAAGAAGCAAGTAGAACCGAAAGTAAGCAAAAAGAATGGCTTGCTGCAACGTCAAGGAACAACCTACTCGCCAGGGCAACTTCACAAAAATAATACGACGCTGATGTTGGTCTACGAGGGCGATATCCGCGCCGATATTCTGGTCAAAAAATATCAGCGTTTCATTGATGAGACTCAAATCAAACAGGCCAAAACACTCGTTCGTTCGTATCACGATCGATTCGTCGAATTGAGGCAAGAACGAGCAGCAATTCTTGAGCACGCGACGGATGATCAGGATGTCGCAGCGATGTTGCTGGACAACAAATTGGACATCGTCGATCTGATGAGCGAAATTCGAATCAAGGTCATGAATGACATCATGACGAAAGAGCAGTCACGAGTTGCCCGAGAAACATTCCGTCGTGAATCACTACGATAAGACAGTGACGTGACTGAGCGGTTTTATATCGCTAGCCGAATCTGCTGGTTCAAACCCGCAACTAGTTCATTTCGGGATCTTGCGTATCAAGCTTCAACTGATCGTGCAGATAGTTTGCACGCTCAATGTTTCTTTGATCGGTATCGAGCTCAGTTTGGTGAATCTTTTGCAAGTGGGCTGGCTGGGTTCGAATAAACAACTGGTTGATGTCTGGGATCTCCAGATTTCCAATCAGTCCAAGATTGACTCCCATACGGACGCGTGACAACAGATGCATCGTTTCTTCGCTGCTGATCTGTTGTGCATTCTGCAACAACCCGTACGCTCGCGACACTTTGTCGAATAGATCATTCTGTTTTTCGTTGATCAAGAAATCGCGAGCCTTTCGCTCGTACTCGATCACGATATCGGTGATTTCCTGGACCAGTTCAATCAGCTGCGTTTCGGACTTACCCAGCGTGATCTGGTTGCTGACTTGGTAAAAATCGCCCATTGCTTGCGTGCCTTCGCCATAAAGCCCACGGACAACCAAGTTGATCTTCTGAGCGCTACGAAACACACGCTCGATCCGCTTGGTAATCACCAACGCCGGCAGATGGACAAGCACACTGACGCGCATCCCGGTTCCGACATTGGTTGGACAGGCTGTTAAGTATCCAAGTTTGGGATGGAACGCGTAGGTCAGACCACTTTCGATTTCGTCATCGACCTGGTTGATCTGTTGCCATGCACCATCGAGGTCGAGCCCGCTTTTGATCACTTGAATCCTCAAGTGATCTTCCTCGTTGACCATCAGACTCAGTCGCTCTTGAGGATCAATTGCGACCGACCGTGCACCATCCGAATTCGCCAGTTCGCGACTGATCAATTGACGCTCGACCAACAACTGCCGGTCGAGCAAGTCGAGTTCGGCAACGTTGATAAAACTGAGATCGCTGAGCTGTTCGTTACCTGAGATGCGCTCGCGAACGGTGGACTCAAGATTGGCTTTATCGATGTCGTTACAACGACGGATAAACGGATAGTCGGCGAGGTTTCGCGCGAGACGAATCCGACTGCTCATCACGATGTCTGATTCGGGGCCAGAACCACGCAACCATTCGCCGCATCGATTGGCAATTTCATTGAGACTCATCAAATCTACCTGACTTCCTGAAAAATAAATGATGCTCAATTATGCGAACACCGCCGAGCACCATCTTGTGGTCCGATCTAGCGCTTCTGACCTTCAGTTTCGACCGATCGAATCTTATCGCGCAACGAGGAAGCTCTCTCGTAGTCTTCATTTTCGATTGCTTCCTTCATTTCTCGACGCAACCGAATCAGTTCCGTTTGCGATTCAGTATCGCGGACCCCTCGCAACGGTTGTTTGCCAACATGGACGGTAGCGCCATGAACATTCTCCAGCAACTGCTCGAGGTCTTGCTCAAAACAAACGTAATCATGGGGACAACCGAATCGTCCACCCTGCCGAAACTCATAATACGATATCCCACAGATGGGACATTCCCGCGCGTCGAGCTCACGGACCTCTTCGGTGGTCTGCTGCAATGGAGACAATTGCTGCGAGATGACACTCGACATTTGCCCGGATTCGTCATCGCCTTCTTCATTGTGCAGGTACTCTTTGGCACAATCATGGCACAAATGCAAAGCGAGGAGTTCGTCACCTGTTAAATCGGTAATGTGAAATATCGCCTGCTTGGAACACTTGGTACACTTCATGGGTCTCTTGAGTCCTGTTAGGAAGTCGTCGCTGGATTCTAGTCCTCTCAAGATACGGGTTCAAGGTTGGTGGCGATTGAGTGATAGCTGCCAAACAATCCCGTTTTGAATGTTGCCCGACACTTGATTCCCTGCCGGCTGATGAAACAAGTTCATCGTTGTCCCATAAGACCGCATTTTCGGACGCTTTGCCACAAATGAATCGAACACATATTTCGACTGGATCGACTTTTGAATCCGAGGCTGGGTATTCGCGAGCCGTTGTACAGGGTGATTGGTGTTTTGTGTCCGGTACCACGGGCTACAATTATGCGGACATGACCATGCCAGAGTCGGTGGAGGCACAAACAGAAAATTGTTTGGCCACCATTGCCGACTCCCTTCAGCAAGCTGGATTCTCCCTCGAAGACATCGTCAGGATTCGTTACTACGTTACCGACCCGAGGTATGCCGAACAGGTGTTCCCGGTCGTTGGCAAGCAGTTTGCTGATATTCGACCGGCGGCAACCATGGTCGTTACTGGTTTGATTCGCTCTGAAATGAAGATCGAAATCGAAGCGACCGCTTTCCGAAACTCAGATTCGACCCACTCAGATTCGACCCCTTAACGCATCATGGCCTACATCAAGCTGATTCCTCCTGACCAGCCGACTCCAGACATCGAGCCACTATATTCGGGTGCAAAACAACGCGCCGGAGGTGTGGCCAACATCATTCAGGTCATGAGCAACGACGCTCCATCGGCATCGGCGTCAATGAATTTTTATGTTTCCTTGATGAAACGTACAAATGGACTATCCGGCGCCCAACGAGAGATGCTGGCAACCGTTGTCAGTAATGCCAACAATTGTTTCTACTGAACACTTTCACATGCGCGTGACTTCGGTCTGGAGTCGAACAATCCACAAGCGGCTGAGAAACTGGTTTTTGATTATCGTACTTGCGAACTTCCCCCGGCGGACATTGCGCTATGCGACTACGCTGTCAAGCTAACTCTGCGGCCACAAGCGATGACCGCTGAGGATATCAAGACGCTCCAACAACATGGTTTTGATGACCATCAATTGACCATCGCCGTCCAGGTGATCAGCTATTTCAACTATATCAATCGAGTCGCCGAGGGTCTTCATGTCGATCTGGAAGACTGGATGACGACCGATAAAAACGAATGGTTGAACAACAAACCTGATTGGCAGTCGCTTCAATACTAACGGCCCAAGCGACTCGCCGTCTTTCAAAACGTAGTAGCTGGTCGACGCTACCATCATCGATCAGGCCAACGATCGTTTCACTTGAGATAACATCTGTTCGTGCAAGTGTCCATTTGTCGCCAGCAACGATGACTTGTTCAACGGCAAAGGCTCGCCATTACACGTCGTCACGACACCGCCGGCCTCCTCGAGAAACAACCGCGCCGCGGCAAAGTCCCACGGGGATAGTTCGTATTCAAAAAAGGCGCCAAAAGAACCTGTCGCCACTTGGACAATATCCAGTGCGGCAGTTCCCATACGACGAATCCCATGAATTTGCTGTTGAAACAATCGTTCGATCGCCGCCAACGTACTTCGCATCATGTCTCCTCGGTCGTAATAAAACCCAACGCCTACCATGCACTCATCCAACGATTGATGCTGACTGACTTTGGCTTGTCGCGTCACTCCATCACGCTCCGCAAAGGCCCCCTGCCCTGCCTCGGCCCAAAACAGTTCGTTTGATTCGGGTCTCGTGACGACTCCAACTTTGGGGACGCCCCGTTGATAGTAGGCAATCGAAACTGCGTAGTGCGATATTCCATGTGCAAAATTGTTGGTCCCGTCTAACGGATCAATAATCCACAAATGCTCCTGCTCACGCGCCCATCGATCGACTTGCACCGCCGATTGAGTTTCTTGAGCCAGAGTCTCTTCGGCCAGAAACTGATGATCGGGAAAGGATGCCTTGATCGCCTCGACAATCAACTGTTCGGATTCAAGATCCGCTTTGGTCACCATGCCCTGATAACCGGACGCGCTTTGTTTACTCTCAGCACCCGCTTTGGAAAGGTCAACGAAGTACGCGCGCAACAGTTCACCGGCTGACTGGGAAACGGCGATCGCCAACTCACGACACTGCGTCGTCAAATTTGAATTCATCTGGAACCCGGATAATGTTGATGCTCGGAACCTTAACGGTTCATCATGATCTGTTCGACGTCTGCTCGATCCGATTCGCTGGGCATCGTGGGCACACCGTCCAGTTGAAAACAGTCTTTCACGGAGCGTGACTGAAACCCTTCATGAAGAATCTCAAAACTATCAGTCGTGATCATCGCCGGGTGATGAATACCGCAGGCATGACAAAGCTGTAAGATTTCTTTCCGCAACGTGGTGATGTAGTTTGCCAGACGCGCGCCTTTATCGTTTGGCTCTAGCCCACGCATCAGCCATTTGTTTTGCGTGGCAACACCAGTGGGACATTTCCCCGTTTGACAGATTTGAGCTTGGATACAACCGATGGCCATCATTGCTTCCCGAGCGATGTAGATCATGTCGGCGCCCATCGCTGTGGCCAACAGGGCTTCATGAGGAAACCCAAGTTTACCGGCCCCCATAAAGACCACTTTTTCATGCAGGTCTGTTTTTGCGAATTCGCGAAACACGCGCGTGAATCCGATTTTGAATGGCAATGAAACATGATCCGAAAACGTCAAAGGGGCCGCTCCCGTTCCACCCTCGCCACCATCGATCGCGATAAAATCCACACCCCGCTCTCCAGATTCCATCAACGAAATCAACTCGCGCCAGAACTCCATTTCGCCAACGGCAGATTTGATTCCGACGGGCAATCCACCTGTCACATCGACCAATCGTTCGACAAAATCCAACATCTCATCCGCGTTGGAAAATTCATAATGAGACGCCGGGCTAATGCAGTCCTTGCCCATCGGAACTGCTCGGATTTTTGATATCTCAGCCGTGATCTTGCTGCCGGGCAGCACACCACCTCGCCCCGGTTTGGCACCTTGTGAAAGCTTGACTTCAATCGCTTTGACATTGAATTGCTCGCACGTTTCCACGAACAAGGATTCGTTGAATCGCCCGTTTTCCAAGCGAGCACCGTAATAGCCGGTGCCCAACTGCCAAATCAGCCCACCCCCATGATCGTGGTGAGGCGCGATTCCTCCTTCGCCGGTGTTGTGCAAACACTTGCTGATGGCGCATCCACGATTGATCGCTTCAACCGCTGCAGCACTGAGCGAACCGTAACTCATTGCTGAGATATTGATGATCGACTCGGGGCGAAACGCTTTTGCGCGATGACGAGCTCCGCCAAGAATCTTTGCGCACGGTACAGAATAGTTCTCGTCGTAGCCCTGCTCCCCTTTGATCGGATCCGTAATCGGAAATGCTGCCTGTTTGATGATTAGATAGCTGCGCGCATTTTCAAGATCATTGTCAGTTCCAAACCCAAAATAATTGTTAGTCTGATCGGCCGAGTAATAGATCCAGTTGCGTTGGTCACGACTGAACGGACGCTCTTCATTGTTGTTCGCAACGATGTATTGTCTGAGCTTGGGGCCAAGTTCTGCAAGAACATGTCGACCGTGACCCACGATAGGATAGTTGCGCAGAATCGGATCTTTCGTTTGAAAGTAGTCTCGAAGGGCAACAACGAGAAGACCAGTGAGAACGACTCCAATTCCAACCAACCAGTACCACATATCTTTGCCTTGCTACAAACGAGATCGGGTGCGCGATGCCCAAAACGAACGCATTTTAACAGAATTAATCGCCGAACCATCCTCACTGGTCAAGTTCGCTTGTCCACAAATCGCCAATCGCCGATCGCAGGCAACAACGGGGGGCTGCGAAATCAAACAGACTCCGAATTTCGCTAAATCTGCTGGCAATCGATGCCGTCTGGACCGATTGTTTATTTTGACGAGTCGATCGTCGTCAATGGATTAGAATTGAAGCATGGACGTCTCGCAGGAATCTAATGATGAAACAGAACTCGACGTCGTCGCGGTGACCGCAGAAAAGGAACCACTTGGCAACGCGGCCTGTATTGCGCCGCCTCCGAAGAAAACGACTGGTGTGCTTCGCTGGTTGTGCAACCGCTGGCCCATCTGGATCATTTTGGGCGTCTGGATGTTTTTCTGCGGCTCATTACTGACCGGACAATCCGTCGTCGGTTTTCGCGACTCTGGCAATCTTTACTATCCACTGTTCAAAGCGATTGATCAGACGTGGGCCGCTGGGAAGATCCCATTGTTGAATCCCTATTGCAACTTTGGATTCCCAACCGTGGCTGATGGAACGAGCTCCATTTTTTATCCTGGAAAGCTTGTCTTTCTTTTGCGATTCCTCAACTACCCAACACGATTCGGTTGGTATTTGTCGCTCCACATTCTCCTGGCAGCGTTTGGCAGCTATCGATTGACACGACATCTGAAAGGGAATCGCGCCGGAGCGACCATCGCTGCACTCGCCTTCGCCTTTGGAGGCCCAGTTCTATTTCAGGTCACCAACCCAATCTACGTCGTTTCTGCTGCGTGGTTGCCTTGGTCTTTGATAGGCGTCTGGAATCTGTTGGTCCATCGATCATGGCGGGCAAGCTTGTCGACAGCGATTTGCTGCTCAATGATGATTCTCGGTGGTGACCCGCAGATGGTCTATCATGTTGGATTGATCGCCTTGTTGAGCATCGTTGTTACGGCCATTGTTGAACTGCGAGCCGATCTGCGGTCGTCACTCACCAAGACGCTGCATCGAAGTGGGTTGCTTGCCCTGCTGGTGATCGTCACTTCACTACTTTCAGCGGTTCAGTTGCTTCCCTCTGAACAGCTGACTCGTCGAAGCGAGCGATCCGGACGAGGTCGGTTGGTCAATCTCTACTCGCTGGCAACCAAAACCAACGATCGCCTGGAAGATTTTCTGAAACGAGACTCGCAAATCGTTGGCCAATACCAATTCAGCCAACCGCCATGGTCACTGATTGAGCTGGGGATCCCCAACGTAAGCGGACGACCTTTCCCGATAAACGCGCGTTGGACGCACCAACTTGCCGGGACCGATCGAATGTGGTTTCCATCATTGTATATGGGTCTCTTGACAATGATTCTTGCTGTCGGTGGGTTGAGATTTTTTAGTCGGTCACGACGTCAAGTCTGGATCAGCTGGATCACCATCATGTTTTTGTTAGGCTCGTTCGGTTGGTACGGCGCGTCATGGTTGCAACAAGAGGCTTGGCTTTTGATGGGCCAAAATGTTAATCCAGCCACTTCGTGGGCCGCTCCCGTTGGCGGCGTCTATTGGTGGATGAGCTTTTTGTTGCCGAAATACTTTTCGTTTCGATATCCCGCCAAGCTGTTCGTTGTCGCCAGCCTCGGAATCGCGGTTTTGGCTGGGCTCAACATCAATCAGTTAAAACGTTGGAATCCATGGTGGTTGGGCGGATGGGCAATCGGGCTGGCAGTCTTCACACCTGTGGTTATTGAGAACTGGGGGAGAGACTTTTTTTGGCAACTCAAATCTGCTCCACCCAACCTTTCCCAACTGGTCGAGTTTGGTCCTTTCGATTCGACACTGGCGATCAACCAACTTTATGTATCACTTTGGCAAACGGCATTGCTTTTGATTTTAATCAGTGCCATCGCGTGGAATCTTCGCCGACCTGACGCCAAACGTTTCGTTTTGTCGCTGGTCATTGTCAGTTTGTTGGTCGTCGATCTGGCCTATTCCAATCACTGGTTGGTTGCCAAAGTCGATTCGAGCATTTTTGAGGACGCTACGTCGTTGGTCGAAGGACCAGCCGCTGTTGCGACATCAGAATTCAATCGCAAGTTCACACTCAACGATGACCCATCCACTTCATCACCCCCAATGTTGATTGCCACGCAAGAGTTCCCTATCAAGTTTCTCGAATCGAGTTCTGAACGACGGCTCGAGGAACTGATTCAATGGGATCGGGCCAGCCTACGAGCGAAATACCATTTGCCACAACAGACACGACTCTTGGGCAGCTTTCATTCGATCTGGCCAGAACGATACTTTGAAACGGTGAACCAGTTGTCCCAACAATCTTCGTTTGGTGATCCTCGCATCCAACAGATGTCATTCGATTGGAATGTCGCTCAGTTCAAAATTGCGTTGGACGAATCTACGGTGGAACCGATCGAACTGCCGCTGTTTGGAGATCATGGTTGGACGGGAACCGCGATTGAACAGTCGTCACAGCAGCAGTTTCGCCTGACGACAAGCCAGTTGGGCATTTCCAATCGAGACTTGCAGACGATTCGGTTGCCAAACGGGGTTTGGCAAATCGAGCTGAGATACGAACCTTCCGAGTTCTACTACGGTGCGCTCATCAGCGTTTTGAGTTGGATAGGTCTCGGAATCGGACGATTGATCGGTTGGTTTTCGGATCATCGCAAATCAACTTTAGGCGACGTTTGAACCAACTCAATTTTGAACCAACTCAATTGGCGTTGTTCGACGACCGATTCAATGGCGGTGTATGAACTGAGTCGGGGTCGGGATCCTGCGTTTCGGAAAACGCCGGATTGTTCGCAATCACTTCATCGTACATCCCGGCAAGCATCGAGTTGAGCAACGTTTCCCGTCCATCGACGCTGAGGATTGACTGGGCAATTTTCTTGCGCTGTTCTTCTGCACCGTCGTTAAATTCTGCCGGTGGCATATTGAAGTACGCGATCGCCAGTCCGGCGAACCCTGTTACCTGAAACTGTTCGGCAAGATCTTCGGACTCCGATAACTCCGAATAAATCTTTTCCGCATCACGCCAGCGACTGTTCATCAAATACCATTCAGCAAGTCGTGACTTGGTACGGCGATGGTACAACTGGGTTCGATTAAGATCATCGCTGGACGCATCTTCAATTGGAAAATACTCAATAACTTTGTTCAGCAGTACTTCGTGTTGGTCCATCGGCATCAGCAAGGCCATGTGATATTGCCGCTCGATCGAGTCCTCTTTGGGAATCCGTTCTTTCTCGATGTCATCAACTTGGAGCATTGAGTCGGGTTGGGTCTGTTGTGCCCAGTAAACGCCTCCCAACAATCCGGCGATTCCCAGAACTGCGGTGCTGACAAGGAACCACGTCGAACGCCACCAGGAACGAATATTCCCTTTCATGACTTGTTGCAACTGACGCGTTGCCGCCAATTGCGCCTGACTGAAACTGGTCGAGGCGTTGATCGACTGAGTGAGCTCCGCAACCGACAATTTTTCGACGATCATCTCCCAGTCTTCGTCGACATCCACTTTGACGGCACGCAGTTCCTTCAACAGGCGTTTAGGATCGGTATGTCGATTCGCTGGTTTCTTGGACATCATCTTTTCGATGACGTGAATCAGTTCAGCGGGTACATCGGGACGAAGTACACTTAACGGCGGAGGTTGGTTGTTGACATGTTGGACTGCGATCGCCAGCGCGTTGTCACCATTAAATGGCGGCTCACCAGCGAGCATGTGAAACGCCGTCACACCCAGAGAGTAGATATCGCTGCGATGATCCAACGAATCGCCACCGACTTGTTCTGGGCTCATGTATAGCGGAGTCCCCATCGTCACACCGATCTGGGTCAATGCTTGTTCGGCGGGATTATTATTGAGTCGCGCCAAACCAAAGTCGGTGATTTTGACTTCACCTTTCGTCGACAGCATGATGTTTTCAGGCTTGATGTCTCGGTGAACCACTCCCAACTCACCAGCTTTTTGTAGCGCCAGTGCCGACTGTCGCAGCACGTTGATCGCCATCACCGGCTCCACGGCACCGTGTCGATCAATGTACTGTTTCAGATTGCGACCACGAACGTACTCTTGAGCGATGTAGTAGAAACCTTGATCACAGCCAACTTCGTAGATCTGCACAATGTTGGCCTGAACCAACGCCGCAGCTGCCTGTGCCTCTCGTTCAAACCGTTTGACGTACGATTCATCCGTCGCCAAGTCTGGCTTAAGAATCTTCAGTGCGATATTTCGTCGTAACGAGATTTGCTCGGCAAGATAAACATCAGCCATCCCGCCTCGTCCCAATCGACGTAACAAGCGATAGTCACCGATCTGCCGACCGGTTAAATCGTTGGTTGAACTTTCGGAAGTGGCAGTCGGATCGGGCATGCACAAAATGAATACAGGTTGGGATGTCTGTATTCTAGTTCAAACTAGCTGAACGCTGCAGTAGCCGTTTTCTTCAGAATCCAATTCAAGGACGAACCATATCGCGATGGACTCGTCCAATTGGCACCATCGAACGAATGATTTTCTAGTTCTTCGTTTTCTCTGAGGTGAAAGGACGATGAGTCGAATGGTGTTGCGTACGATTCTCCGGAACTGGAACGGAACTCGAATGTTCTGAGGAACGTTCGTTCAATTTTGGAAAACAATAGAGATCGATCGCACTTTCATGTCCTTTCAGCGGCACCGACTGAAGCTTTTTGGTTTCAAAAACCCCCTGGATTCGCTCCGCTGTCGTGCCCGAGATCAACAAGGGGACCTGCAACTCCTTCGTCAACGATTCCAAACGGCTGGCCACATTGACTGTCATTCCTCGCGGACCGTACTTGAGTCTTGACCGACTTCCCGAATTGCCGACCATCGCACTCCCTGTATGGATTCCCACACCCACTTGCACCGGTCTTCCAATCGCTGCGGCCCAGCTTCGGTTTAGCTCAGGGATACAATCGATGATTTCGATCGCGGCTTGGCAAGCCAACACCGCGTGCTCTGGTTGAATCACCGGTGCGTTCCAGAATGCTGAAATTCCATCTCCATAAAAATCGATGATCACGCCATCGAGATCCGTGATCGCGTTGCTAAATTGATCCATCACGTTGGCCAGGAGCCGAAATGTCGTGTCGACACCAGACTGTTCAGCAATCGACGAAAACCCGCGTAGATCAGCAAACAAAACCGTTACTTCTTGCGTGCGTGGCTGAAGCACTTCCGTTCCGTATTGCAATTGGCGAGCAATCTTGGGAGCAAACGCCTGTTGCAACAGCACTTGGGAACGTGCCGCTTCTGCTTCCGAGTTTAACCGGATCATTCCTGCCGAGAGTGAGTCCGCGACCACCTGGACAAACTGGGCTTCCAAAAATCGTATCCCTTTGCGTAAGTTGCGACGATGCAAACTGCGAAATCCATAGACCACGGCTGACGCTTGATCCTCTGCGTCAATCACGGGGCAGACGACGGCGGTGTGAAGGTCATCCAATTGCTCTCGTTTGTCGATCACCATCGCATCATGGTAGAGCGTTTCCCCAGATTCAAACGCGGCAACGACCAAGTCTTCGCGAAATCCAATTCCGTTGTCGGGGTACGGCAGATGGCTGCCAATGATGCGCCACTGACCCTCCACTCGCTGGAGCAACATGCAACCGTCGAGCCCTCCCGGATTGAAGACTGCCTGCGTCGCCAAATCAAACAGCGGCTGTGTACCGGCCGCCATTCGTTGTAGATCACTTAGCGTTTCCAACCATGCTGCCAACGTTTCCGGGCCCGGTGACACCTGACACTCTCGGTCGGTCAGCAACTTTTGCGAGATAGTGGTCAACCCATCGTCAGTTGGATGCGACGCGTTTTGATCGACCAACTGAAACTGCGTTTGTCCAATGCAAAAATTCAGAGGCAAAGTCAGTTCGACTTTACGGCCCCGATGAATTCTCGGCCCCGAACTGAGGGCGACCGACCTCCCCCGATTGGTCATCTCAATCGAAAACAAATCTTCCAAACCGATTTGCCGAATCGTCAGATCGAGTTCCTCTGGAGTTTGACCAGGGACCCGAATAGAAATCGTTGACTCATCCTGACCGAAATCTGCTACCTGACCGTCACAGCCTGCCTCATCGGCAGTCTCCAACATGGTTAACTCTGGTTCCCGCGATTCGCAACGTTCAATCTGCCAACGCCGACCGGCATCAGGGTCCCCTGTCAGCCGAATTGTCGATGCGACAAACGCCTGTTGTTGGTGAAATAAATCGTTTTTTACCGTGAGGGCAAGCATGTGGTTGTTATCGGCAAAACATGTTCAACGATACGACTCATTCTTCGCGGTCCTCCCAGTCAACCTTCGCGGTCATTTTGGCACGGGATCGTTGTTGCCGAATCTGGTGGCAACGTGCAAAAACTTCAAGGATTCCGAACAACGAGGTCGATTTTGAAAAGGTACCGGTGCGCTGCAATCGCCGGCTACCAAACTATTTTGACAACCGCTTTTAATCGCAATGAACCTGTTGGATCTTATCGTCGCGTCACTGGGAGGATTGCTGTGTCTGTTTACGCTGGCACAACTGGGGTTCTGGTCTGCGCAAACATGGAGATTCAACCAACAAAGCAAACAGCAGTTTGAGTTGGCTCGGGAGCTGCTACGTCAACAGGTCGAAGAGGCCAAACGACAACGACAGAACCAACGTGTCGCCAAGATCCCATCGGGCGGAACTGAGACACAATCGCCGTCGCAAACCAACCCGATGGCCGACAATCAAACAGGAAAAGCACAAACTACCCATTCGCCTGTGTCCGCGCAAGGCCAATCCACGAACCCTGTTGTCGAAGCCGGTCCTGAAATCGACTCAAGTGGCAACTGGACAGGCTTCCGAAAATTTCAAGTGTCGCTGATCCAGCCAGAAACTGATCGCTGTAAAAGTATCTGCTTGACACCTGTCGATGATCAACCGATCGCATCGTTTTGCGGCGGACAACATCTTCCGCTGAAGTTCATCATCCCCGGTCAATTGGATCCTGTGATTCGTTGCTACTCCGTGTCCAATGGACCCGATCAAGGCTTCTACCGATTGACGGTCAAAGCAGTCGGGGCGCCGGCTGCGAATCCTGATGCTCCACCCGGACTGGTAAGTCACTTCATCAACCACCAAATTTGCAATGGCGATGTCATCGAAGCACGTATGCCATCCGGTTCGTTCGTCGCCGACCAAAACGCCACCACGCCGATGGTGATGCTCGCGGGCGGGATCGGCATTACTCCGATGATCAGCATGCTTGAGGAAGCGTTCGCGAACAGCACATCGCGGTTGATGATTCTGCTTTATGGTGCTACCTGCAAACAAGACCAAGCGTTCAAAAAATGGCTCGATGCGGAAGCAGAAAAGCGAGAGAATTTTCACGTTTTGCATTGCTATTCGAACCCCGGTCCGCACGATCAAAAGGGGATCGATTTTCAGGTTCAAGGTTACGTTTCGCTGGATCTGCTCAAACGAATTCTGCCGAGCCACAATTGCCAGTTTTACTTGTGCGGGCCACCTCCATTTATGAAGTCGCTGCTGGAGGGTTTGTCTGAATGGGGTGTTCCTGAGTCACAAATCTTCTCGGAAGCTTTTGGGCCTGCTTCGCGAAAATCGCAACGCACGCCAACAATCGAGCAAACGCACTGCTCCGTTTCATTCTCCAAAACGAATCAGACGATTGACTGGAACGGCCAGTTCGAAACGTTGCTGGACCTCGCTGAAGAGGCCGGCGTGGAACTTGCTTCCGGCTGTCGCGCTGGTTCCTGCGGTACATGCTTGACTCGACTAAGCCGAGGACAAGTCACCCATGACGACGACGTCGATCTTGGCTCCGACGAGTGCCTGCCGTGTATCGCTCGCCCACTCGAAGACGTGGAGTTGGACGCATGAGCAAGCTGCAAACAACTTTGTTATCTGGGTTGACGATCATCGCATTTGTTTTGGCACCATCGATGGTCAACGCCCAGGGTGTTCAATGCGATCCCAATCTGGTGATGACCGCCGAACGATGCGCCAAGTGCCACACCAGCGAAGTCGCAGTCTGGAAGAAAACGCCACACTTTCAAACGTATGAGCAACTTTCACGAAAACCAAAAGCAAAAGAAATCTGTCGCAAGCTTGGTTTGGGTTCGTCAGTCAAGCGAAGTGGCGTTTGCATCGACTGTCATTTCACAACCAAAACCATCGGTGACAAAATCAAACCGGTTTCTGGAATCTCCTGCGAGTCCTGCCATGGCGCAGCTCAAAAGTGGATCGATGTACACAGCGACTACGGCGGGCCGACCGCGACCCGGGAAAACGAGTCAGCTGAACACGCAGCGACCCGCCTGCAAAACAGTCTCGAGTTAGGAATGCGTAACACGCGCGACTTGTACTTGATCGCCAGCAGCTGTTTCCGGTGTCACACGGTGCCCAATGAATCATTGGTGAATGTTGGCGGGCATGTCGCCGGCACCGAAGATTTTGAACTGGTTCGATGGTCACAAGGCAGGGTAAGGCACAACTTCCTGCGCAGCGGTGGGACCGTCAATGCAAAACCAACGACTGCACGACTACGTGTCATGTTTGTCATCGGCTTGATGGCGGATCTGGAATACAGCACGCGAGCAACCGCCAAAGCGACTGAGAAATCCAGTTATGGTTTAACCGTCGCCAATCGGGCAGCCACCAAAGCGGTCGCGCTGTTTGAAGTCCAGCAAAAGATCAACGACCCAAATATTCAAATGGCAATCGATGCCTTTGCCAAAGCTGAACTGAAAATCAACAACGAAGCACAACTGAACGAAATCGCCAACCAGATCAAAAACGCTGGACGAATGTTTGCCAACCAGAACGACGGAACGAATCTGGCAGCAATCGACCGACTCCTTCCCAACGAGTCAGAATACAAATAGCCAACCCTCATTCATTTGATGCCCAAAATGCTTTGGGCACCTCCAAAAAACAGAAATCCGAAGCAAGGACGCTGACGAACGTGACTCCCAAACCATCAACCATTGAACGCCCGCAACGGTGGGACGAGCCATTCGATGCATCGATGAATGATGCCATGGTTGAGCGATTGTTGCAAAGAGAACCCTTCTCGAGCATTGACCCAAAAGCATTTCCAAAATCAATTCCGCTCTCCGGCGTGCTTCGCAATGACTGTCGTGTGCTGGATCTTCAGGAAGGCGACATCATTGTTCGAGAGGGTGATTACGGGAACAGTGCCTTCCTGATTCTCGACGGCACCGCGTTGGTGTCTCTCAAAAAACTTCCGGCAAACTTGCTCGGTCGCAACACGCGTCAGAAGTCAGGATGGCTTGCAACACTCTGGAAAGGTTTGAGCCAGTCAAATCACGCCGAAGTCAGGGACTACAACCAGAAACCGGCGGACCCGGATGGGACTGGCACGCGTGAAGACGCCACGGGCACGAGAGTTTTCCTGCATGACATTCCCAGAGTCCTGGCCCCGAATCAATCGATTGAACTCTGCGCTGGAGAAGTTTTTGGCGAGATCTCTGCGCTGACGCGATCCCCGCGATCTGCGACCGTCGTTGCAAAAACCAAAATGCAGCTGTTGGAAATCCGCTGGCAAGGGTTCCGGGAACTGCTCAACCGCCATCACGCGTTACGCGATCATGTCGAGCGTCTCTATCGCGAAAACAGCCTTCGAACGCACCTGCGCGAATCAGAAGTCTTTGCTGGAGTGGACCATGACGTGATGGAGCGGATTGCCGCCGCTACCGTCTTTGAATCGTTCGGGGATTTTCGTTGGAATCGCGAGTTCAAGTCCACTCAGAAAAAAGACATCGCCGAACGTATCCTGTCCGAAGAGTTGATCGCCGAAGAAGGACAACCGGCGAACGATCTGATTATGATTCGCTCTGGTTTTGCCCGTCTCAGTCGTTGCTATGGAGATGGGCACCAAACGATCGCCTATCTTGGCAAAGGCCAAGCGTTTGGGCTCAGAGAGATCGCCCACAACTGGAATCATCACCAACAACGACCATGGACGCTCAGTTTGCGAGCCATCGGTTATGTAGATGTGTTGCGAATCCCAGCGGCAATCGTCAGTGAATTGATTCTGCCGACGCTGCCAGAAGACAAACAACCACCACCGCTGCCTGCACAAACCCTCGAGCCCAATACCCAAGAACGGAGAATGGTCGAACGAGCGGAGTCGCCTGACACGGGGCTGCTGGAGTTCCTGGTCGAACAACGATTCATCAATGGCACTCAAGCGATGGTCATCGATCTGGACCGCTGCACGCGTTGCGATGACTGTGTTCGCGCATGTGCTTCAACGCACGACAACAATTCACGTTTCAATCGAACTGGACCGATCCACGATCACTATCTGTTTGCCAACGCGTGCATGCATTGTCTTGATCCAGTTTGCATGATTGGCTGCCCGACAGGAGCCATCGGTCGAGACCCCGAAACGGGCAATGTCACGATCAATGATCAAACTTGCATTGGTTGTTCAACGTGTGCCAACAGTTGCCCCTATCAGAACATACGGATGGTCGAAATCAACAACCCGCACGGGTTGCCGATCATCGATAGCCAAACGGGCGCACAGATACAAAAAGCAACCAAATGCGATCTTTGTAATGATCACGATGGTGGCCCCGCCTGCCAGCAGGCCTGTCCCCATGACGCGTTGTTTCGAATCGATCTCTCGAATTCAGAGGGTATCTAAATGTTGCGTAATGTGCAGGCAAACTTTCGGTCGAGACGTTTTCGCAATGTCGCAATCGCTGCGATCGCAATTTTGATGATCGCACTGATCGTCTATTTGCTGAATCAGTCGTTGCATCACAGCTCGTTTTTTACGGGTTACCTGCTAATGGGTAGCTTTCTCTTGTTGACTGCCTTCGGCATGAGGAAGCGGCTTTCTTTTCTTCCCAAAATTGGCTCTGCACAACTTTGGATGCAGGTTCATATTTATGTCGGTTTGGCAACGTTTGCGATGTTCGGGTTGCATGTTGGCTGGCGATTTCCGGATGGAATTTTTGAAACAATGCTGACTGTCTTGTTCTTGATTGTTGGCACCAGCGGACTCTACGGGCTGATGATCACGCGCACCTATCCACAGCGATTGACCAGCGTTGGCGGCGAAGCGATCTTCGAACGGATCCCATTGCTTCGAGCGCAAATCGCGACCCGGGTCCGAGCCTTGGTTGTCGAGTCCGCCGGTACTACCGACGTGCTTGGACGGTTTTACGTCAATCATCTTGCGGAGTTTTTTGAGAAACCAAGAGGCTGGGTCTATTGGATGGTCCCCAATGGTCGGCTAAAGCGTCAACTCGTTTCCGACATTGGGGAACTGGATCGCTACCTCGCCGAAGACCAACGTGACATCGGTAAGGAACTATGTCGATTTGTCGAACAACGGGATCGCCTCGATTACCACCACGCGTTGCAAAGTCGATTGAAAGTCTGGTTGTTTGTGCACATCGGGTTTACGTACAGTCTGTTGTTGTTCTCGTTGTTCCATATGGTGCTGGCCCACGCGTTTTCTGGAGGAGTCGGATGATTCGCAGGCTAGATGAATCCACGCAACTGGAAACCGATTACCCATATCAACGGCCACAGGATCCACTCGTCGAGGTCGTGATCCAGACCCTTGATGAAGAACAAACGGCTCCAGTCTCCATCCGACAACGAAGCCTGCGCGAGAAACGCAAGATCTTTGTTTGTTCGGTAACCGCATTTATGGTTGGCAGTTTACTGATCCTCCTTTCGTCACCATATCGCTTTGAAGTCCTTGCTCCGGGCGGCCTTTCGTCACCGCACTCTCAAATCTTGGCAGCTGAAGGAACCGACCGATGTGCCGCCTGCCACGCCGCCGCGAGTCAGTCGGTCGGTCAGTGGATTGGGACGACACTGTGGGGCAGCGATCCAGATCAACCGACGCAATCGCAGCTTTGCATGAAGTGCCACGAAAACCATATCAACGGCCAACTCGCCTTGCGTCCGCACAATCAAAGCGATGATGCCCTGGCAGAATCCACTAAGCGAATCAGCAAACAGGACGATGCCCTGCCCGTCTCGTTCCGATGGTCTGCTCCAACCGAACACGGGAATATCGAATGCAATGCCTGTCATCGTGAGCACCATGGCAAGGATGAGAATCTTGCAGCGATGACCGATTCACAATGTCAGGTCTGTCACTCGTCGCCATTTCGCGGATTTGAATTGGATCACCCAGAGTTTCAAAATTATGGTGCTAAGCGACGTTCCCGAATCGCCTTCGATCACAACTCCCATGTGCTCAAGCATTTCCCGGAAGCGAATGTCGAATTCAATTGCAACCGTTGCCACATCGATGACAAAACTGGCAACGCAAAAGTACTTGCATCTTTTGATGTGTCCTGCGCCAGTTGTCATGCACCATCGATTGATGAAGACCTGCAATCAGGATTGACGTTGTTGGCGCTACCCATGCTCGACATGGAAGCGATCGAAGCCAATCAACTTCACGTTGGGACTTGGCCACTCGCCGCGACGGGTGACTTCGACGGCCCACTCCCTCCCCTGATGCGGATGTTGCTGAGTCACGATCAAGAATTACAACCTGTGCTGCGTCGTTTGCCGGTCAACTTTGATTTCTCTGACATCGATGCGGATGACCCACAATCGGTTGCTGATGCCGTCACGCTTGTCTGGGGAATCAAACGTCTGATTCGCGAGCTATCCATTGGCGGAACCGCCGTCTTGCAACAGCGACTTGAAGCAGGACTCGACATCAGAACGACGAAACACCAACTCGCCTTGGTCTCCAGCCAGTTGAACGAATACACGTTTAACCAGATGGTTCGACGTTGGTTACCCAACCTGCCAAGCGAAGTCCAATCGGCGGCAGTCACACGTCCCGAAACGCCAAGCGAATCCTCCGATCAATCCTTGCTGGCAATCCGAACGGACGACAAAGATTCCTGGTGGCCCAATGATGAAAGAGTTCTCTCTCTGATGGTTGAAACGCTTCCGCCTCCACCCCAACAGATCGATGATGATGTCTTGGCCATCAACCCATTACAGGCGTTGATGAAGCGAAACCAGAAGAATTCTGGAACAACGAACAACACGTCGACCGATCCGCAAACCGCTCACGAACCAAGCCCGACGATGGAGCAAGGAAAAGACGTTGATTCGCCAGTACCCAACGAATTGGAAACGTCTCTCGAGCATCGTCCAACGCCATCAATCACACCAACGCAACCGCCCCAAGTCCACATTGAGGCCCCCGAATCGACAGGTTGGATTCGTGACGATCAAACGTTTCGGTTGGTCTATCGCCCTTCAGGGCACGCTGATTCTGCCTTAACACAGTGGATTGACTGGGTGGCTGCATCGGCAAAAGCACCAGCGCACCAAGATTCCTCAGCGCTGTTTGAATTGATGATGGCAACGGAAGGTTTAGGGGACTGCCGCAGATGTCACACAGCAGACAAGTCCGATTTGACGCAACGTCCGCTGCTGAAAACCGAACTGACACCGGAAGGTCAGTCGATGTCTGTGTTGCTGGAAACAAGATCGCTGATTGTCAATTGGAAGGGTACGTATCGCGATCCCACCCAAAAGCGATTCACAAAGTTTTCACACGCACCTCATCTCACCATCCCGGCGCTCCAGAACTGCGAGTCTTGTCATGAGATGAAGGGCGAAACGATTGACGCCAAAACGTTTGCAGGATTTGATCCGTCCGAAGGCTGCAGCTGTTTCCAACCGATCGTCAAATCCAATTGCACAAATTGTCATCGTCGCGGCGGAACCCCAAGTGGATGCACGACCTGTCATCACTATCACGTTGGCAGATAGGCGTTAGCTGATAGTCGTTAGCAGAAAGTTAGCGCGCACGCCCGGCTACCACTTTGGCTCGCGCTTTTCCAGAAACGCGTTGACTCCTTCTTTGGCGGCTTCCGTTGTTCGTGCGGCGGCCATATTGGCGGCACCAATATTGAGCTGCATCATCAGTGTTTCACCAATGGTTTCATTGAGCAACTGTTTCGCCATTTGATGTGACTCACGGGCACCAGCTGCACACTGGTTAGCCATCTCAAACGATTTGGCCCAGACGAAATCCTCAGGCACCACTTCATGAAACAGTCCAATGCTGGCGCTTCGTTGAGCGTTGACAGCCGTTCCCGTCATCAATAACTGGGCCGCCACAGAAGTGCCAACGCGAAAACTTAACAGCGGCGTCGTTAACCCGGCACTGAGACCTCGTCGAGATTCTGGAAGCAACAGGGTCGCTTTGTCACTGGCAACCACAAAGTCAGTCGCCAACATCACGGCCACACCCGATCCGGCAACCGGACCATTGATCGCGCCGATGATCGGTTTTGGAAACCGCAACATGGCTTCGATCAACGATAGAAACGCTTGTGTTTCTTCATGCCATATTTTGAAGGCCTGAGGAGACTCAATCGATTCTTTCATCTCATAAAGATCCGTTCCTGAACAAAACGCATCGCCTGCACCTGTCAGAATTACCGAACGAACTTGACCCTCGTGATGGAGATCATCCAGGCACTCGATCAACGATTGGACCAACGTTCGGCTGAGCGCATTTCGACGTTCGGGTCGATCCAGGATGACCGTTGCGACTGGAGCATCGATTCGAATCTGGAGATGATTACGAGATTCAGCCATGTTGATCAGCCGTTTAATTTGTCGTCAACACGCAGTGTGACACTTCATGTCAACCAACGCATCTTTGATGCACGTGTTGGTCCGTAAGATGCGGGCTACGCGCCCATCGAATCTTCAAACGAACCTTCGGCAACTGGGAAACAAAGATGATCACGCACCCATGCGATACCGTCTGCGCTGGTCGCGTCTCCATCTCGGTAATTGGATTCTGCCTCGACCACCAACGGAGCCGTTTCGGTGCCCATGATGCGGCAATATCGCTCGGCGTAACCAATTCGCAACATAATCTCTGCGTATCGAGTCATGTTCAAATCCCCCGTTGCAAGATCCGTAAACTGCATCGCACGACCATGCCAGTCTGGTTCCATTTTCCGCAACGGCTGACCATGATGGATCGTGAAGTTCTTGACGTGGCAACCGTAGACCCGACTGCCGACTTTCAGGAAACGGTCCTCCCAATGCTCGCCTTCCCAACAATGCGACGGGTCTGCGTTTACACCGAGGCACTGATCGCCATCGCAAATTTCGACCAACATGTTGAACTCGTCGGCGCACATCGCTGCAGTACCAGGGTGGATCTCGTGCGCGAGGTAGATGCCCAGGCTATTTGCATGAGCTCGCAGCTTGGCGGTTTTCTGAACAAAGCGATCTTTTCCTTCCTGGAGCAAGTCAAACTTTTCGCCGCTCCAGAATCCCCAAGGGTAGCCGGTTGCCAACTCCCAGCCAAACGCGACACCCCAGAACATCGGCATGATCTTGATGCCCAATTCTGCAGTCAGATCCATCACACGCAGACAGTAGTCTTCGTACCACTGCTCCAATTCAGATGGCGATTTGGACTTGTTGGGTCCGTGAATAAATGGATGGCCGCTCTGGGTTCCGGTCCAGGCACTGGTGTGGACCCAAAAAGGACAATGTGCTGAGACACCGTCAAGTTTCAGGTTGTACTTCTCAAAGCAATCCTTGATGTCTTTTGCCGATTTGAGCGTACCGTCTTCGGATGCTTCAAGCATATAGTTGGAAGGCTGGGCACCGGTTGCTCCTGCATCTTTGGCCAGTTGCAGAAAACCCTCGAGTCCTTTGCCGCTGTGTTGAGCCCCTTCAATACTTGCGTGAAATGCTGGTCGTGCCATTCTTAAACTTCCATCAACAGGATTGTGATTTTTTGGTTCAGTTCAGTTGAGCCGCCATTGTGGCTTGGACCCATGAAGGTTGCAAGCAATTCAAAAGTTGATCTTGAATACCTGCGGAGGAAAACAGAGAAAAGGAATCGATAACGAAAGCAATCCCAGTCCATATCGAAACGGACCGATTGGTACTCGGTCATTTCTTGTCGGTGGATGATTTGGCCCCATCAACAGCAGCAATACCACCATCAGGACTAGCATGAAATTTAAATGGTAAACCATATAGGCGATTGCAAAAACGATCGTCAACTGGGCGATCGTATGCGCGGCTCGACCAAACAGCGTGTAGGTAATGTGACCACCATCGAGTTGTCCAATGGGCATCATGTTGACACCGGTAATCAACAGGCCAACCCAACCGGCAACAAACAACGGATTCAGTTGGTTCAACCAGACGACGTCTCCCGTTTGATATCCGGGTACGTGAGTTAATTGTGCGAACCAATCCATCAACCATGGCAAACGAAATCCAAATCCGCCGCTTGGTTGAATCGTCAGATCCAATTGACTGACCCCGAAATAGGCAATCGGTACTGCCGCGAACAAACCCGCCAATGGACCGGCAATGCCTATGTCGAAAATCTCTTTGCGGTCTGCCTCATTCCCTTGCATCACGATCACCGCGCCCAAGGTACCGATCGGGTTGGCAGGAAACGGCAGGAAATAGGGAAACGAAGCTGGAACCCGATAGATAATTGTCGCTACAAAATGCCCCATTTCATGAAGGAACAGAATCAACATGACCGCAACCATGTAGGTCAAACCGGAATCCCAGTTGGCCAACACCATGCGGCGAAATCGGAGCAAGCTCCCGTTGTTGATCATGTCACCAACTTCAAGAAAGAAGTTGGGACTCCAGAGAGCCGCGCCGACCCAAAAGGTTGAAAAACAGGTTGCGATAAACAAAAAGATCGGCAACCACAAGCGACGCTTTCGCGTTGGTGGCAACGGGTTATAACGAGTTGGCGAATCTGTATTGTTCGATGTGGGGATTCCCGACGAACCATCCCTTGGCGAGTTCATCGAATTATCAGGCTGGACGTCGTTCATCGCCTCCAAGATACACCAACGATCAGACTCAGACCATTAGGGTTGTTGACAGGTTTGAAACGTCGTTTCATTTGTGGTCGATTCCTGGCTCCAACGGTGACAAAAAAGGGGCCCGAATCAAGCAATGTAATGCTCGAAACAGACCCCGATGTTTGTGGTTCAACGCATCGAATGAACGTTCTGCATAACGACGAGCTCTTCCGATTGCCACTTTATGTCGGAACTGAACGATCCCTTCCGCTGGCATGCTGCACTCGGGATCGACGGTTTTCCGATATTCGTTTGACAACTTAAGAGGACGTTATGCTGACACTCGTCGACCGAAGTAGGGTTCAACGTCATCGTTGCGGCGAAACGATTACCAGGTCCTCAGGCCAAAGAAACGTGGTCTCAGCCGGGAAAGGTCAATCGCTTCAAGATTGACGTGACGTTTTGCAGTAACGTCAGTTTTTGACAAAAGAGAATTGGCCGACCATCAACCAAACGGTGATGAAGCCAACAGCAATCAGGGAATTGAGACTTTCGATAGGCATGGACCTCTCCTCAAAGAGCTTCCAGGTAAAATTCCCTCCGTGGGAAAACGCAAATTCATCCATGCCTATTCGTTATCGAACGCTGCTCCACTTAATTCCAGAAAAAGTCTTCACGGCCAATCACTTTGCCTCAGCCAGACAACAAGGATGAAAAACAGACATTCCCAAGTCGTTAAAGTTTGACAAAATCAAACAGAACGTTGCTTTGCTCGCGTGATATATCGCGTCATTCAAGAACGCTTGCTTCTCACCGGATCAAACCTGTTGACTTCAAATCTTAAGCCAGCACAAAGTCTTCTGATCCATTGATGTATTCTCGCCAACTATCGAGCTGTTCTTGCGTCAGGCTATTGGGGCGTTGAATCTCGTATCGGAACGATTTCTTTTCCTCGGTTCCAATTTTGACCTTAATCCCCAGTCGTCCGTTTTCTTCGTACTTGAATCGGATTTCGATCAACGTGCCAATTGGTAATCGCTCGGGCAGATCCCAGATCGCACACCGACCAATTTGCGAACACTCTTCCGGATTGGCACTTTCGCCTTCCACGATCTGAACAAGAATCGATTCTTGATCTTCACGATGTGTTTTAAAGACCTTTCTCGCAACCACCGGCAACGGTGTATTGCGAGGAATCAACACGGCAACCTTCTGCATCCCGGTCGCAACTTCGTTGGCCACGACGCCCAACGAATGCGAATTGACGTTTTTAATTTCTGCGGGTCGAAACGCGGCCGAGTGCTGGTTCAACAACATGGCGGAGCGAAGTGCAGCACCGTGAGCGACGGCCTCGTCAGGTGATAGCGAACCGTCGGGCTCCATCCCCGAAACGGAAGCCAGCATCTTACGAACGCCTGGCATTCGTGTCGAACCACCCACCAAGAGTACGCTGTCGATGTCACTCCAACTCATGCTCGCCGCCTTGAGCGTCTGGCGAACAGTGAAATCGGTGCGGTCCAACAAATCCATCGTCATGTCCTGAAACTCTTCCCGCTTGACTTCCAACTTCATCGTCGAGCTGCCAAACGTGCATTCCAATTGTGCCCTCGAACGTACCGACAGTGTCTCTTTGGCCTCCTGACAATCGCGCAGAAGTTTCCCCAATGTGTTTGGGTCATCGCGTGGGTCAATTCCGTAGTTGTTCTTGAAGTTTTTGGCGACATGATCAATGAGTCGCTGATCCCAGTCTCGACCACCGAGCCGCATGTCACCGTCGGTTGCCAACGCCTCGAATTTGTTCTTGGCGACACGCATCACGGTTACGTCGAAGGTTCCACCACCGAGATCGTAAACCAGCACGTTGATCGGCTGTTCGACTTTTCCAGACAGATCAATCCATCCGGCTTGATATCCATATGCGACGGCTGCCGCGGTTGGCTCGTTGATGATGTCCAGCACTTGAAGACCGCCGATGTAACCGGAGTCCTGAGTGGACTTGCGACGAACCTCGTCGAAGTAAGCAGGGACAGTGATTACCGCCCGATCGAATGGCCCGGTCACACGAGCAGCATCATCCTTGAGCTTGTTAAGGATCCAGCCCTGCAATGCCTCTGGGGGATAGCGGCGATCACCAAAGACTTTGTCGTAGACCTGATTGCCAATCTGGCGCTTTGGACAATCGGCAATATTCTCCAACTCGGAAGCCCGTGCCTTGGCAGCCTCGCGACCAACGATGACTTCTTCGCCGTCAAAAAGAATCACGCTGGGTGTCAGCAAGTCACCTTCAGCATTTGGAATCGTCTCCGGTCGCCCGACATCATTGATGTAGGCAATCACACTGAAAGTTGTTCCAAGGTCGATGCCGACAGCTGGCACTTTGTTGTTTTCGCTCATGCAATCAAGCGGGGCTCAAGATAGTAAAAAAGTGATATCTACGTGCTATTGTGACTCGCCAATTCGCATTTGGCTATCGGCCAGCCAAACGATTTCGACGACCGGAAGTCCATTCTTCGCGGGCGACATGAATTTCCAACAATGTGCAGTCTGATTTTCGATCGACTAAGATGTGTCGGTATCTCCAACGAAAGGAAATCATGAACAAAACTCGCTTCCCGTACTTCAGTCTTTTACAGGCTTGTAACATGTCCACGATCATGACGTTGATCGCCGTGGTTTTATTCTGCGTTTCACCTCATCAGATGTTGGCTCAGGAAAGCAGTTCAGCCAAACCATCCGAAGATGATTGGGAGGAGATGTTTGACGGAAAATCACTCGATGGTTGGAAAGTCAGCGAAAACCCAGATTCAGTCTACTTGGAGGACGGCCTCTTTGTCGCTCATGGAAAACGGGGACACGCCTTTTACGTGGGTAAAGATGGGAAAGCAGACTTCACCGATTTTCATTTCAAAACCAAAGTAAAGACCACCAAGGGTTCCAACTCGGGCATCTATTTTCACACTGTCTACCAGGAGTCCGGCTGGCCAAACAAAGGCTACGAAGCACAAGTCAACAACACGCAAAAAGACAAACGGAAGACCGGCGGGTTGTACCGAATTCAGGACAACTTCGAATCGCCAGTCAAGGACGATCAATGGTTCGACTACGACGTGATCGTCAAAGGAAAGCGGATCGTCCTGAAGATCAATGGAAAAACAATTTCAGATTACACCGAGCCGGATGATCTGGATCGCCCTGAGCGTTGCCTCGATCACGGCACCATCGCCATTCAGGCCCACGACCCCGGCAGCAAAGTGTTCTACAAGGACATGAAAGTCAAACGGCTGGGACCTGATGACAATCCGTTTAACAAAAAGGATGCCGGCAAAACTGACAAAACAACGACTCACTCGTTTATCGGATTTGGTCGCGCCAACGGAATCGTCATGATTGATGAAAATGGTGAAACCGAGTGGAACATTCGTCAGCCGGCAAGCGATGGCTGTTTGCTTGACAATGGAAATCTGCTGGTCGCACTTTATCCGACCAAAATATTCCCCAAAGGAGCCGTGGCTGAATTTGATATCCAATCCAAAGAGATCCTTTGGAGCTATTCAGGTCAACAGAAAGAAATCAGCACGGTCACGCCATTAGACGACCAGCAATTCCTGGTCGCCGAACTTGGCCCCAACCCGCGCGCGATCGTGATCAACCGCGCCTCTGAAATTCTGAAACAGATGCCACTGGCATGTCAAAAAAAGAACGCCCATATGCAGACACGAATGTTGAGACCGCTGGACAACGGCAATTGGATTGCACCTCACCTGCTTGATTTCGCCGTCAAAGAGTACCAGCCTGACTCGGGCAAAGTGGTTAGCGAATTCAAAACCGATGATCGCGGTCAGAAAAAACATGACTGGCCATTCACGGCTATCCGCATGGAAAACGGGAACACCCTCATCGGATGCACTCATGGTAATCGGGTGATCGAAGTCGACGCCGCTGGCAAAATCGTTTGGGAACTGACCAATGATGACTTGGACGAACCGCTGATCAACGATGCTTGTGGCATTCAACTGCTGCCCAGTGGAAACGTGATCGTCTCCAGTTACGCTGCGAAAGGCGATCGGGTCAAGCTATTTGAGGTCACACGTGAAAAACAAGTGGTCTGGACCTACTCCGGAATGAAGCATGGGTTTCACCACGTTCAAGTTCTATCGACCGATGGTCAGCCAATAGCAAATCGTATGATGCGCTAGTTTGAACGAACTTGGATTTGCGCTTGATTTTGCCGGTCTTAAGCCGAGCTTCCTAAAGCTCAATTGAAGAGTTGCTGCTGTCGGTCTGGTTTCGCAACTGATCCATCAAGAAACTGACAGCGCGACCGTATGACCGGATCGATGATGAATGGTCCTGATTGCCTGCCGCGGTCTCGGCATGGCGGGTCAGCTTTTTGAGCTGGTCCCAATCCACTTTCCAACCTTGATCTCTGGCTCCGGCTTCGATCTTGTCAATCATCTCTGCCAGCTGTTTGGCAAACTGTTGACCTGACTGACAGGCTGACCGAATGTAGGGCCCTTTGCCCAACGGTTGGGTAATCTGCTTGACCGCTGGACCACCTCCGGAAAATGCCTGGATGATTCCATAGATCATGAACCCCAGGCCGACCGCGACTGGTATCGCTGCAATTTGCCAATTGAAGTTGGTCACGACAAACAGCACGACGCCCAACAAAACGCAGATGGCCAATACGATCCATGGCCAGATTGCGATCGGGGTTTCTGAACCTTTGCTGGTCGACACCGTACCCCGTTTAGGGTTGCCGGCCATTTGTGGATGGGTGATTTTGACAACGATCACCGTGATGTTATCCGGCCCTCCGCGCAAGTTGGCCAGATCGACCAAGACCTTGGCGGCCTCATTGGGAGACATGTTCCCCAGAATTGAACCGATCTCATCGTCGGTGACCACACCTGTCAGACCATCGCTACACAACAAGAATGTGTCTCCGACTTGGACCGGAAACGGTCCTTCCAAATCAACTTTGCACTCGGGGTAGGGACCGAGCGAACGGGTGATCACATTTTTTGGGACTTTGCCCGCTTCTTCTTCTTCGGCGGTAAGCTGCCCAGCGGCACGCATTTCCCAAACCAGGCTATGATCAAACGTCAATTGCTCAAGTCGGTTTTGCGAATACCGATAGACTCGGCTGTCACCTATATGAGCGACGACAGCACCTTGAGGGAGAATGCTGAGGACACTGCAAGTGGTGCCCATGTTAAAAAACTCTTCATTGACTTGGCCGCGTCGATGGATTTCCGCATTGGCCGACTCAACCGCTTTCTTCAATTCTCCTGGCGGTGAACCGTCGTTGTATTTGGCGTACAAGTGAGGAATTTGGTCGATCGCTAGCTTGCTGGCTAGTTCACCCGCAGCGTGTGCGCCCATCCCATCGGCCACGATGAAGACATGTCCCTTGCGTTGCCAATGGTCCATGCTGCTTGCCAGGGAGATGCAGAGGTTGTCCTGGTTGTTGGACCGCCGCATCCCGACATCACTGAGCGAAGCGACTTGTAGGTAGTCGTCCCAATTAAGAAGGCTTTCGCTCATAAATATTTTGTCAGTCGGTTCGTCTTTGAGAATCTGAATAGTTTAACCTGTGGACTCGGAAGTAGAACAGGGAGTTTCCGCAAGCTTCATCGGTTTGAGTTGACCAAGCGGGCCTCTAATTCCTGTAAAAGACGTGGAACAACGAATTCTGGTGCATCGTGAACCAGAATTCATAAAACGAGTATCCGTCCGCTTTCCCCAAAGATCGGCTTTCGAATTAACCGGAAAGCCCAACCGGTTTACAACTTCCCAACTCCCTCTGGCTTACCTGTATCTCCATCGGGGCAGCCTTTTTTTCTGAAAAATATTGCGATCGATTGCAATTTCGCTTCAGAAAATCGCCCTATCGTTCAACTCCTCCGATTTGTAAACTTCTCCGCCCTCAATACTCGAGCGTACTTGCGGACGCTATCGATTCGGGACAACAAAGTTCATCAACATTTGGTTTATGTATCGTTTGCCCTACAACCTGCTGATTCTGATGCTTGTCGTTCCAATCTGCGCCGGTTGTATCCAACGGCGGATGATCATTCGCAGCCAACCCGAGGGTGCGTTTGTCACGGTCGACAACGTACCGATCGGTCGAACACCTCTATCGGTCCGCTACACCTACTCGGGTACACGCGAATTTAAACTTGAAAAAGACGGTTTCAAGACGGTCAAGGTTCAACAGCGGTTCGACCCAAAGTGGTACCAGACGTTTCCCATCAGCCTGTTCTCAGAAAATTTTGCCGGACGTGAAATTCGAGATGAACGCGTTCTGGATTTTCAGCTTGAACCCAAAGTTCAGATCCAGGAAAACCTGCTCCTCAATCGCGCCAATGACCTGAGATTCAACATCAACCGGGGAACCATCACCGGTCCGCTGAACTAGTTTTTCCCATTTCACTCATTACTGGTAAAAGGAAGCCTGTTGTGATCGCCCTTCGCCGAATCCATGACCAAGCGATCATCGCCATCATCCTCCTGTTTGCGATCGTGGTTGCCCTGGCAGTTGCCAGCATTCAAGGGGCCATGAAGTTCCGCAGCCTGAGCAAAAGTATCCAGGAACGCTCGCTGGAATTACCCAAAGCAGCTGAACTCGGTCAGGAAGTCAGTCATCTCCGTTCGTTGTTGTGGGAGCTGAACCATAACGATCGCACGCCTTCCCAGTTCATGATCAATACCGTGGATCGATCTGACTTTACCAAGCAACTGGCCACTGTCGAACTCGCCGTCCAGAACTATGAAATGCAGTTGGTCAACAGCGGATCTGAAGACGCCAGTGAAGAACGCACACTGGAGATTGGCTGCGTCGCCGAGTTCAAGAACCACCTCGATCGAATCAAATACATCATCGATGAAGATGAACCGACTGACTGGATCTGGCGACAAGGTCAAATCTACAGCCCGCTGGAGAACGAACTCTCGGAGCTCCAACGACTTGCTGCCGAGATCCCGATTTCGATGCAACAAAGAACCATTCTGTTTGCGGAAGAGGCCCGTAACAAATACAAGGCATGGATCTGGGTTACCGCGATCTCCGGTATCGCAGCACTTTTGACCCTCGGCGGCATTGTTTTCAGTTTCAACGAACGCTTCATGAAGCCGTTAAAGATCCTGCTCAATGGTTCTCGCGAAGTTGCCAATGGAAACTACGACCACCGAGTGGTGCTCAACAAAAAAGATGAACTTGCGGAACTGGGCGATGCACTGAACTCAATGACGGAGAATTTTCAGGCAATCCAGCTGGACTTGAATCACCAGGTCCAACAGCGAACCAAAGAAGTCGTTCGCAGTGAAAAGATGGCAAGTGTCGGATTTCTTGCTGCCGGTGTCGCACATGAGATCAACAATCCACTGGCCAGCATCGCCTGGTCGGCAGAATCGCTGGAGTCGCGAATTCATGAGATCCTTGACCCCGACAATGATCGTGATCCGGACCAACAACAGTCAGAAATCGAAGACATGCAGAAGTATCTGCGACGCATTCAGTCGGAGGCGTTTCGCGTCAAGGAGATCACCGGCAGCCTGCTCGATTTCTCCCGAATGGGCGACGTTCAAAAGAAACCTGTTCGGCTCAATCATGTCATCGAATCCGTCATCGATATCGTCAAGCCGCTGAGCAAATATCGGACTAGAAATCTTCTGTTTGAAGCCGATGAACAAGTCGTCGTCGTCGTCAACGAACAAGAAATGAAACAGGTGACGCTGAACTTGATCACCAACGCACTTGGCAGCGTCGCTGATTCCGGCACCGTCACCGTCTCGCTAAAACGAGAGGGTGAATCGGCTGTTCTGGTCGTTCAAGATGACGGTTGCGGCATGGACGATGAAGTCAAGCAACATCTTTTCGAACCGTTCTTTACCCGTCGTCGTAGCGGCCAAGGAACTGGTCTCGGACTTTCGATTACTTATCAGATCATTGAAGAACACGGCGGATGCATCCTCGTCCACAGCGATGGTGTTGGCCAAGGTTCGACATTTACCATTCGACTACCACTGGTGAAGAATGAGCAAAAACTCTCCAGCGTCGCGTAAGAAGAAACCCGCGAAAGACAAAACCGGAAAATCGTTGAAGGTCCTGTTTGCCGATGATGAAATTCATCTGCAGGAACTGATCGCCGCTGAGTTGCCACGGATGGGCCACCAAGTCACCGTGTGCCCCGATGGCGCTGCGGCTGTCAACGCCCTCAATGAAGAAGTCTTTGATTGCCTGCTTGTCGATCTCGACATGCCAGGAATGAATGGCATCGAAGTGATCAAACACTGCAAAGAAGTCTCTCCAACAACGGAAGCCGTCGTGTTGACCGGAAAAGGCTCAACCGATTCCGCGATCGCTGCGCTTCGTTTGGGTGCCTTTGACTACCTACAAAAACCATGTCGCTTGGTGGAACTCAAGTCATTGTTTCAGCGAGTGGCCGATCGGCGAGAACTCAATCATCAAATTCACTCGCTCAAAATGCGACTCGCTCGCATCGAAGGGCATCCTACGATGATTGGCAATCACCCCAAGATGCAACGTCTCAAAGCGCTCATTGAAAAAGTCGCTCCAACGATGTCCACTGTTTTGATTCTTGGTGAAACCGGTACTGGCAAAGAACTCGCCGCTCGCGCCGTTCACCAGCAAAGCGACCGAGCGGATCAACCGTTCGTCCCAGTCAACTGCGGCGCACTTCCAGAGAATTTGATCGAAAGCGAGCTGTTCGGACATCGCAAAGGTGCCTTCACTGGTGCCGATGAACATCGAAAAGGCCTTTTCGAAGTCGCCAGTGGCGGCACGCTGTTTCTCGATGAAGTCGCTGAACTGCCACTGCAAACCCAAAGCACACTTCTCCGTGTGCTCGAAAGCGGCGAAATCAAACGGGTCGGCGAGAGCAGCTCACAGGTCGTTGATGTTCGTATCATCTGTGCGACTCATCGCGATTTGCCGCAGATGGTAGCCGCAGGTGACTTTCGCGAAGATTTGATGTATCGGATCAACACGTTCGAGGTCAATCTTCCGCCGTTGCGTGACCGAGCACAAGACATCCCCGAGTTGGCTATGCACTTGCTCCAACGCATTCGAAAGATCCCCAAAGCAGCACGCTCGATCGACACCAGTTTTGCGGCAGACGTCATCGAATCCATGACGTCCTACCAATGGCCAGGTAACATTCGAGAGCTTGCCAATGTGATTGAGTACGCATCCATCCTTTGCGAGCAACTTCCAATCTCAATGGATGATTTTCCAGCCAACTTTGGTCGCCGAATCGCTAATTCAAAACCCAAATCTTTGCGTGAAATCGAACGCGAATCGATCTGGGCTGCACTCGATAAATCGGGTGGAAACAAAACCGAAGCCGCAGACCAACTGGGGATCAGCATCAAAACGTTGTACAACAAACTCAATGCCGATACCGCACGCAAAGCTGGCTAAAGATTGGCGTAAGACAACCCTCGAGATTGAGGTTGTTCTTTTCAACTATCGGTCCTCTTGATCGAGTTGAATTGGTATTAGGACTAACCTAGAGAACTGGTCAACTGACAAAAGTTGAAGCCAATTTGTCATTAGCTGGCGAAACTCAATCGTTGCCGCTTCGCCAAAGTGCATGCGAGCCAAGCAGTTACGGCCCAGCCGCTGCATTTGGCATGATGATTGCATCTCATCGATTCAGTATTCTTCTCACCGATATGGCCCAGCGAACCAAGGTTCGATGGCCGTCATCACATTTTCAAAGGGGAACCAATGAATCAATGCAAGAACCGAGTCACCACACCGTTTGGTGATCTTCAAATCGATGTCGATAACCTGTTTGATCAAGTCTTTGGGAATCGTCCCAAGGGTTCGCAACAAGCTAAATCCAGTTGGACGCCACGTGTTCAAGTGACGGAGTCCGAGACCCGTTACGAATTAAAGATGGAATTGCCTGGCGTCGATCCGTCGAGCGTGAATCTGGAGATGAAGGACAATCGCCTGGAGATCCATGGCACCAAAGAAAAAGAAGAACTTGAAGAGGCCACCAAGTCGCTCCGCGATGAGCGATTGACTGGCGAGTTCCAACGTTCTTTTGAGTTCCCACAACAGGTCGATGCCGATCAGATCGCCGCTGAGTTCAAGAATGGCGTTCTCAACGTGGCTCTGCCGAAATCGGAGAACGTGCTGCCACGAAAAATCGAGATCAAGGTTGCCGACTAACTGGCAAGCTTCAAACTCTCTTCGAAGTTAATCTCATGAGGCGATGTTTCCGCTTACGTGACTCCAATAAAAAACCCGGCTGGAATTCAGCCGGGTTTTTTTCTTTTCTAGTCGCCAAGGAACTCCATTTCAATTTGCAACACTTTGTTGCTGCGAAACAGATGACGTATCGGCGTTCGTCAGCGATTAACGTCGCGAACGACCACCGCCGCCGCCGCCACCACCGCCACCGTTGCGACCGCCGCCTGAACCGGATCCACTACGACTTCGGCTGCGACCACGACCTCGGCTTCCACCTCCGCCGCCGCTGCCCCCGCGTCCTCGTCCACCTCGATCGCCTCCACGGCCACCACGATCCCGATCGCCACCACGGTCACCGCCGCGGTCACCACCTCGTCCAGAGGAGCGGTCGCGATCATTGCCTTCGTAGTTGTCGCGGCCTCGGTCCGAACCGCCTTCTTCGTCCTGGTTGGAAGCGAATTCATCTTCGATGCCCAACTCTTCCAACGCTTGACGACGGCTCAACTTGACGCGATCCGTTCCATCGACATCAATGACGATCACTTTCATTTCGTCACCGACTTGGCAGATATCTTCGACGTCTTCGATGTAACCATCGGACAGCTCGCTGATATGGCAAAGCCCATCACGACCTGGGAGGATCTCAACAAATGCTCCAAAGTCTTTGACGCTACTGACGGTTCCATCGTAAATCTTGCCAACCTGGACGGTTGCGGTGCAAGCTTCGACTTTTTTCAGTGCAACATCTGCGAGCGTGCCATCGGTACCAGCAATGGTAACTCGACCATCTTCGGATACTTCAATGACAGTGTTGGTATCTTCCTGGATCGCACGAATGTTCTTGCCGCCAGGGCCGATCAACATGCCAATTTTCTCTGGGTCGATCGAAGTCACCAACAGTCGCGGTGCGTGCTCCGACAGATCCGTTTCAGGGTATGGCAGAGTCTTGAGCATCGTACGCAGAATTTCAATTCGAGCGCGACGTGATTGAGCCAACGCTTCTTTGAGCAATGCGAGGCTGATACCTCGGATCTTCAGGTCCAGTTGGATACCGGTAATCCCGCGTTGAGTTCCAGCGACTTTAAAGTCCATGTCGCCGAAGTGATCTTCGCTGCCAAGGATGTCGGTCAACAACGCGTAGTCGTCACCTTCCTTGACCATCCCGATTGAAATTCCAGCAACTGGGTTTTTGATTTTGACGCCCGCGGCCATCAAGCCAAGCGTGGTGCCACAAACCGTTGCCATGGATGAAGAACCGTTCGACTCAAGAATATCCGACACGACTCGGATCGTGTATGGAAACACGTCAGCATCGGGCAGCACAGGTTTCACAGATCGTTCCGCCAACGCACCGTGGCCAATTTCTCGTCGCCCTGGACCTCGAATTGGGCGACACTCGCCAACGCTGAAGCTTGGGAAGTTATAGTCGAGCATAAACTTTTTGGAGTACTCATCGAGCAATCCATCAACGCGTTGCTCGTCGCGACCCGTTCCCAGCGTGATCGTGATCATTGCCTGAGTCTCGCCACGTTGAAAGACAGCCGATCCGTGTACACGAGGAAGCATGTTGACTTCGCATTCGATCGCGCGAAGTGTGGTGTGATCACGACCGTCAGAACGAACTCCATCGAGAATCATTTCACGAATGATCTTTTCTTCCAGATCATGAATCGCGGTTTTGATGTCGTCGTTGCTAAACGCATTGTCTGCATCGGGGTCAGGAATCATCTCTTTAACGATTCGATCCTTGACTTCATTTTTCGCAGCACCACGATCGTGTTTGCCGGCAACTTCTACCGCGGCGCGATAGTCGTCGTAGTATTTGTCGATCAGTTTGTCGAGAATGCCATTGTCTGCAGGCGGTTCAAACTCATCTTTGACGACATTGGCTGCGTCATAAAACTCTCGTTGCAACTCGATGACCTGACGGCAAATCTCGTGTCCAAATTCGAGAGCCTCAAGCATTTCGAGTTCTGGAACTTCCCGAGCGAATCCCTCGATCATGGTGATCGCTTCTTCGGTCGCCGAGATGATGACATCCATGTCGCTTTCTTCGAGCTGATCATGCGTAGGGAACGCAACCAACTCACCTTCGACTCGGGCAATACGGCACGAGGCGACCGGATCTTGAAAAGGCAGGGGCGAAATGAAACACGCCGTTGCCGTTCCATTCATCGCCAACACGTCGCCGTCAGTCTGTTTGTCACTGGAGAGTACAAAGTTTTGACACTGGACTTCGTTTTTGAATCCCTTGGCGAACATCGGGCGAATCGGTCTGTCAATCAAACGTGACGTCAACGTTTCTTTGGTCGTCGGCCGACCTTCGCGTTTGATAAATCCACCCGGGAATTTACCTGCAGCACAGGTTCGCTCGCGGTAGTCGCACATCAACGGGAAGAAATCAATTCCCGGACGCGGAGTCCCTGTCGCAACGGTGCTGATCACGATCGTGTCGTTGTACTGGATCAAGACAGCGGCGGCTGCCTGCTTGGCGAGGTACCCGGTTTCCAGTGACAAAACACTTTCGCCAATTTTCTTCTCTACTCTTACTTTCACAGTTTCAATCCTAACTTAGATTCAAATTTTGAATGCCCAAATTGCACTCTTTTCAAAAGACGCACCTCATCGCGGCAAGCGATGGCATTCAGCAAATACGAAATACAGATACGAATGGCAATTCAATACCTGCTCGCGACCGAACAAACCGTTCGTCGACGGCAAAAATCAGCCTTCAAGTTGAAGATCAATCAACGGTCAAGAAACAATTCCTGAGTGACTGCCTTTTCCGTAAGGTCGTACGCATTTCAGATGCACGGGCGGAATGTGAAAATCTACCGGCGAGGTCGAGTTCGCCTTCGGCACAAAGAAGCACTTCAAGGCGATGGTCAAGCAACTACAAACTGGCAAAGGATTCAGCGTAAGGAAATCAATCGAATCGAATTCGATCCAGCAACCAACTAACTAATCAACAACAAACCTGACAAACAATTCAAACGATCAACAAAAACAAACGTCACTTCACTTCAGTATTGCGACTTGTGTCGCTGTTGCCAAATGTGGCAACCAACAAAAAAAGCGTTACCCCGGAAGGTAACGCATGAGCTCTACTTACGAATATTCAATCGTTCAAGCAAATCGAGATATCGGTCAGCATCGATTTTGCGAACGTAATCCAGCAATCGGCGGCGTCGAGAAACCATTCCCAACAGTCCGCGTCGCGTTGCGAAGTCTTTCTTGTTACTCCGCATGTGTTCGGTGAGATTATTGATCCGGGTAGTCAAAATCGCGATCTGAACGTCCGGTGATCCAGTGTCACCATCTTCGCGCTGAAATTCCGAAACCAATTCTGCTTTCTTTTCTTTTGTGATGGCCATAACCAACTGTGACCGCGTCGTTCTAGACGCCAGTCTCTCTCCTACCTGCAATTTGGATGTCTAACTGATTCAAATGGTGGGATCTACCAAACTCAATAATCCGACAAGTTTACCGGTTGGATCTTTTTTTGCAATGACAATTCTGATCGTTCCTTCATCGGCCCAATCCACCTGAAACTTGGCTCTTTCTGGCAATTCGTTGGTCGATTCTGACGGCCTGCCTGGGCCGTTGCCTCAGTCGAGACGAACGACCTAGTCCCGATCGAGTATAAAAACCCACGAAGCATTCAGTTTCCGCTGTTTTCCGCCGAAGAAAATGTTACAAATCAGGTTCAATCCCCGGTTTTTGGGGCTCAAACCGAGTGACTTGCGTACACTTTACAAGAATAATACAAGATCTGATCGTTGGCTTCGAATCATTTGATCGAAGGCTTGATCGATCCGTCGGAATCTCCGACAACCAATGAATAGAGAAAACCGACGCACTTGCGTCGATTCACCGATTGGCGAAATCTTGTCCTTCGCCGAATTGTTTTAGTTTTTGGAGAAAATCAAAAATGCGTTCCTTATTTGCTCTGCTGGCGATCGTCATGTTCGTCGCATCGATCGGCTGCAACAATGCCGAAGAAGGTGGTGATGGTGGCGACACCAACTCAACTTCACAAAACACAACTGCCCCAAGCGACAACGATGATTCGTCGACTTCGGGCATGCAGGAAGTGTCTCTGACACTTCCAAAGATGACCTGAGGTGGCTGCGAAGGTGCCGTGCGTACCGCTTTGGAGCCACTAAACTTGACCGATCTGAACCTGGATTGCTCAACCAAATCTTGCTCATTCAAAGCTCCGGCTGATATGGATGTTGCAAAAGTCCTTGACGAAGCGGCGGCTAAAGAAGCCAAACTTGAAGGCTGGACAAGAGACTAGGCTTTGCCAGTCGCCTTCAAGCGATCTTTCGTTTGTTAAACACAAAACCGCGTCGATGATTCGACGCGGTTTTTTTGTTGGCCATGCGGAGCTTGGATGTTTTTGCATGAAGTTGCTTGTTCTTTTGTCCCAGCAAGCGAAGCGGTGCGAGTTCCAACTCGGCAGCCAACTCGGCAGCCAACTCGGCAGCCAACTCCGGCAGCCAACTCCGAAACGGCTCAGGTCGAGGCTTCCGTGTTTCAGCTAACGGCAGTCATCGCGATGACAGAAGAGGATGCAATTTATCGTGCTCCCGCGAAAACCGGATGGCTCGCTCACTGACCGCTCGTTGTTTACGATACCTATTCGTTGCTCCTGAACAGCAACTTGGCCGTTGACATGTCTTGCACTTTCATCAACTGCGACCGCGCTCAAGGTTCGCCCCAACTATCCTGATCGTATGAAATACGTTTACAACACGCTGGCTGTATTCCTCTGTATCTTCGTTCTCGTAGGTGTGAATACCAACCTGTTTGAGCAACTGCCCAACTTGGCCATTTTCGGCGCCATGGGACTTTCGTTGGTCTTTCTCGACAAACCCGCTATCGAACGATGGAAAGATTGGAAGCCGGCGCGTGGGATCGACATTGGACTGGCGATTCTCACGTTCGTCATTTTTGGCTACATGTTTGTACACAATGCCAAGCTGACCGAATTCCTGTGGATCGATGAATTATCGCTTGGCGATCGCGCCGGTATCGAAACCAAATCTGAATTTATAATTGGTGCGATCGGTGTTTTGCTGGTCCTCGAAGCGACACGCCGAGCCATTGGCTGGACGCTGCCGATACTCTGTTTCGGATTCATGGTCTTCGCGTTTTACGGACAGTCTTTGCCCGATTGGGCGTTCCCTCACCGGGGATTTGCCTGGGATAAAGTTGCGACTTCATCGTTCCTCCAAAGTGGCACTGGCGGCGTCTTTGGCATTGCGCTCAGCATCATGTTCAAGTACGTCTTTCTGTTTGTGCTGTTCGGCACGTTGTTGGAACAGACTGGCGCAACTGGCTATGTGATTCGTTTTGCCCGCAACCTGTTTCGCAACAGCATTGGAGGTCCGGCAAAGGTCGCGGTCGTTAGCAGTGGACTGATGGGATCACTATCCGGGAGTGCTGTCGCCAACACCGCGACAACGGGGACCTTTACAATTCCACTGATGAAGTCCTCCGGATTCAGTTCAAACTCTGCCGGAGGTGTTGAAGCTGCAGCCAGCGCCGGCGGTGCATTGATGCCACCAATCATGGGTGCGGGTGCCTACATGATGATGGAAACGGTTGCCAGCAAGCCGACCTATCTGGAAATCATCCAAGCTGCCTTGATCCCGGCGATCCTCTACTACTTCGCGTTACTCCTGACCGTTCACTTTCACTCCAAACGAATCGACGCAAAATCGGAAGCGAACATCGGCGACGATCCATCGCCCTCGAACGCGACAACCGAGGACCGCGAGTCCAACCCTGACGCTCCCCATCAGGATGCCGATCCGAAGAAAAAGTCTAGTCCTGAGCCCGCTAATGAGTCGGTCTTCCAGGGGATCGTTTTCTTCGGTTCCTTCCTGGTATTGATCGGCATCCTGTTGACAGGACGAACCCCGTTTTTTGCCGTCAGCATTGGACTTGCCAGTGTCGTAGTTCTCAGCAGCTTCAACCGCCAGACACTTTTGAGTCCCCAGAAGATCATCGATGCGGGCATTGGCGCTGCACGTAGCGGCGTCGCTTTGATTGTGGCCGCTGCCTGTGTCGGAATCATTTTGGCAATCGTCGACTTGACCGGACTTGGTAGCGCCTTCCCACCCAAGATTCTGGAACTGGCTGGAACGAGCGTACTGCTGGCGTTGCTCCTTTTGATGGTGTCCACCATTCTGTTAGGCATGGGACTCCCGTCAGCAATCTGCTACCTGTTGATGGCAGGCATTGTGACGTTCGCGTTACGGGGACTGAACACGCCCGAATTGGCTGCGCACCTGTTCATTTTTTACTTTGGCATGATGTCCATGGTGACACCGCCCGTTGCACTCGCTGCGTATGCGGCTGCAGCCATCTCGAAGGGACAAGCGATTGCGACCTCGTTTCAAGCGTTTCGATTTGCGCTGGTCGGCTTCGCTCTCCCATTCTTCTTTGTGTTCAACCCTGAGCTGTTGATGCTGGCACAAGACGGATCAGCCGCACCGTTGACGTCGGTGGTCTTAGCGGTCATTGTGGCCTTGGTTGCCACCTACGGTTTGGCCGCAGCCATTGCCGGGCAAGCTGCCGGGCAGCTGAATTGGGCCTGGCGATCTGGATTGCTGACGCTCAGCTTGATCATTCTATTGACCCGAATCGGAGATCATTGGATCTCGACGGCAGCCATCATTGCATTGGTGGCCTTGCTGATCGTGGAAGCCGTCGTTGGAGCGCGAAAAGCAAACCAGCAAACGAAATCCTAGGCAGTGAATCCCAACAGCTTTTCTTGGTGGCTCGAAATTTGAGACACAAGAGTCAAGCGCGTTTTCTCATGCAACACGACTTGTACTTCTTGCCGCTGCCGCAAGGACAAGGTTCGTTTCGCCGAGTCTTGCGTTCGCGATTGCGAATCGTTTCCACTTTGCGAGGTTCACCTGATTGATCGATGGCGTCCATCTGCTCCTGGGACATCCCTTGCATGGATGCGGCGTTTGGATCCTCATGGACGGCGGTCGTTTCCGCCAACGTATTGCTGACGAAGTTTTCATTCAGCTGCTCCATGCGGAAGATGAGATCGGTCACGCGTTCACCGATCGAGTTCCACAGCCCGTCGAACATCCGCATTCCTTCGCGTTTGTATTCGACTTTAGGATCAAGTTGGGCCATGCCTCGTTGCCCCACTGCTGACCTCAGATAATCCATCGCCAACAAGTGGTCCTTCCAACCCGAGTCGACGATTTCCAACAGCACCATTCGTTCCATGCGGCGGAACTCAGGGTGAAATTGATCTGCGACGATCGAGCCAAGCGTTTGCTCCAATTCTTCCTCGTCAAGATCCTCGACCTTTTCAAGGCTTAGCTCATAGTCAAAACGAGACTTGAACCAATCGGAGAATTTGGAAGCTTGACCATTGGCGTTGTACAGCGGAATCAAACCTTCATCGGCAATCGACTTCAACTTTCCTTTGAGTTCTTCGATCGCAACGTCGGCCTCTTTTTGATTCTGACGGCTTTTGTCGACCAACAGATCACGAATTTCTTCACGTTGTTTGTTGCGGAAGTCGTCCATTGTCATTTCTGACTTGAACCGTTGGCTGGCCCAACGCAGCAGGCCTTCCCGATCCACTCGACCTTGAGCACCACCAGAACCGGGAACCGTGTACTGATAGAATCCCGCCATGACGGGATAGATCATCTCCCGATCGACGTAAGCCTTGATCGCCATTTCTTCGACCAGCTCGACACACTCTTCAACGGGTTTGTCTCGCAACTGGTCGGGTTCCAACGCTAGATTGAACTTCGCTTTGATCCAACTGGCAGCGGTCTTCAACCCATAGTCTGGATCGAGCATGACATCGGCGCCTTCAACTTTCGTTTTCTGGATCGACTGTCGAGCTTTATCGACCAGCATCTCGTCGACGAGTTGACGGCCTTGCGACTTCAGGTCTTTTTCGCGAACACCGACGTTGTATCGGGCATTGGCGAAGTGCGCCAGGGCTGACCAGTTCCATTCCGATTCATCTTCTCCATCGGGCAGGTTCTCGTCGATCTGCTGCATGATGTCGAATTCGGCCTGTCGTTCAGCTTCGTCCAGGCAAATGTTGATCGCTTCTTCCGGCGTCGCCTTGCGGAAGGTTTTTGGTTCGAAACGCACGGTCAACTGGTGACCCGCGTAGGCTGCAAACGACTCGATGCCGAAATTCTCATCGAGATACGTCGTTAGATTTGTATCGATCTGTTCGCGAACCATCTCCTGGACAATTTCACGGCAGGAGCAACCATCGAGAATTCTCTGACGGAAGTTGTAGACACGTTTCCGTTGCTCATCCATGACCTCATCGTATTCGAGCAGCGATTTACGAATTTCAAAGTTGTACTCTTCACGTTTTTTCTGCGCTGCATCGATTCGCCGCGAGACCATACGGCTTTCAATCGGAACGTCGTCCTTGAAACCACCCATCTCAAGCATCCGCTTGACAAATGGACCGGCAAAAATTCGCATCAAGTCATCATCAAGCGAGAGGAAGAATCGGCTGCTTCCCGGGTCACCCTGACGTCCACAACGCCCGCGCAACTGCAGGTCAATTCGACGTGCGTCGTGCCGCTCGGTTCCAATCACGTGGAGACCGCCAAGTTTTTTGACTTCTTCTCCCATCTCGGACATGCTGTGTTCAACGTCGATATCTTCGACCAGCGAATCCCATTCGTCGCGTGGCACATCGAGCCGGGTCGGGTACGTGCCTTGAAGTCGCGCCCAGGCCATCGTTTCCGGGTTTCCACCGAGAATAATATCGGTACCACGACCGGCCATGTTGGTCGCAATCGTTACGGCACCACGACGTCCCGCTTGGGCAACGATTTCTGCTTCACGCTTGTGGTTTTTCGCGTTCAATACTTCGTGCTTGACGCCGCGACGATCAAGCAATCGCGAAATGATTTCACTCTTTTCAATCGAAACGGTACCGACCAATACCGGACGACCCCGGTATTGAACTTTTTCGATCTTGCTGCGTGAGAGAGTCAGTTTTTGACCGTCATCTTTGTCCGCAATGACGACTTCAGAATCCGATTCGCTTCGGATGCGACCGACGCAATAGTCGCCGTTGCGCATATGAACCATGTCCCACTGATTGTAGTTTTCAACTTCATCAGCGATCGCTTCCCACTTGAACTTCTCAGTAGCGTAAATGGTGTCCGGATGAGCGATCCGTTGCAGCGGCCGGTTGGTTGGGATGGCGACAACATCCAATTCGTAAATCTTGTAAAACTCCTCCGCTTCCGTCATCGCGGTACCGGTCATTCCGCAAACTTTTTCGTACAGCTTGAAATAGTTTTGCAGCGTTACTGTCGCCAACGTTTGAGTCTCTTCTTTAATCTTAACGCCTTCTTTGGCTTCAACGGCCTGATGCAAACCGTCGCTCCATTGACGTCCGTCCATCAGACGACCCGTAAACTCGTCAACGATGACGATGGTGCCTTCCTTGATCACATAGTTCACATCTTTCTTGTACAAAGAGTGAGCTTTGAGTGCATTGTCGATCAAGTGCGGCCAATCCATATTGCCAGCGGTATAGAAACTCTCAACGCCAGCAAGTTTTTCGGCATGGCGAACACCTTCGTCGGTCAACGTCGCAGTGTGGTCTTTTTCGTTGACTTGATAGTGAACATCCTTGGACAACTGCGTCGCAATACGGTTGGCTTCGACATAGCGACTGGGATTCTGGTGTGCTGGCCCCGAGATGATCAACGGGGTTCTCGCTTCATCAATCAGAATGTTGTCGACTTCGTCAATGATCGCAAACGCCAGCGGACCTTGAGACTGTTGGTAACGTTTATCGAATCGATTGTCACCACGCGCAGCCGATCGCATGTTGTCGCGAAGATAGTCAAATCCAAATTCGTTGTTCGTACCGTAAGTAATGTCTTTGGCGTAAGCTTCCTGACGTTCTTTAACAGGCATGTTGCTTTGAATCGCACCGACGGTCAGTCCCAAGCCCATATAAAGTGGTGCCATCCATTCCATATCGCGACGGGCCAGATAATCATTGACCGTAACAACATGGACACCGCGACATTCAAGCGCATTGAGATAGGTGGGAAGCGTTGCCACGAGCGTTTTACCTTCACCCGTAACCATCTCAGCGACGGCACCTGAATGCAGCACCATCCCACCAATCATCTGGACATCGTAGTGACGCATCTCCAGGAAACGCTTGCCGCCCTCTCGGCAGACAGCAAACGCTTCGATCATGATGTCATCGGTCGTTTCACCTTTTCGCAGTCGTTGCTTGAACTGTTCGGTTTGCTCACGCAGCTGGTCGTCCGACATTGCCGCGTAGGTTTCCTCCAAGGCGTTGATCGCGTCGACCTTGGACTGCAACTTCTTGACATACCGCGCATTGGATGAACCGAACAAACCGGTAACCAACTTTTCAAAGCCACCTAGCAGGCCGCTGAAAAAATCGGAGGTGTTGTGCCAAAGTGTTTCAATGAACGACATAGTTCGTGTGTCCCGGTCTGAGAATCTTGTGATTCTTCGATTCTGTTCGTTTTTTAACCACGTCCTGAATTCAGGCAACGTGAAAATTTGTCAGGTCCGCCGATTTTGGCAGATCCTTCCATGCAGGCGATTGCCAGCATGTTTGCGTCAATGGGCAGTTTTGTTGCTGCGGTCAACTAATTCAAACGCAAAAGCGTACTTGTCGCCGCGGAAAATACACAATCTGCAAAAGTCGGACCATCCAGATCTGAGTTTTCCATAAAACAACCTTCACAGCGTCTGAACATTAAAACCCGACCGGTGTCTCATTTGTGCCACTCCAGATCGACAAATCGCCCGATGACACCGAAATCCCTTGTATTAAGCGTATCGCGGGGGGCAATTTTGGTCAACGATCAAGCCCCCTTTCAGATCCGATCAGCAAGCGTTGGGCAAGGAATATTCCCTATTTTTACACCAGTTCGATTTGCAGCCCATCGTAACCCAGCTCAATCCCGTCCGGTAACGCCCCGTTGACCTGATCGTAGTCCAACCGACACGCACAATGAGTGAAGTAGGTCTGGCGTGGTTTCAACTTTTCAACCACTTCGATCGCCTGTTCAATAGAAAAATGGGTGACATGCGGCTCATATCGCAGAGCATCGAGGACCAACGTCTCGACACCTTCCAGCAACTCCCAACTTCCCTCGGGAATCTCGCTGACATCCGTACAATAGGCAACGTTGCCGACTCGGAATCCCAAAACATCGAACCTCGGCCCGTGCTTCAGCGGAATTGGCGTAACCGTTGCGCCCAGTACATCAAATGGCTCGCTGTCAATTTCGTGCATATCGACCGATGGTGCCGCCCCCGCATGTGTTGCCGGCCGGTCATCAAACACGTACTCAAACGCTGCCTTGAGTCGACGCTCAACATAATCGTTGCAATAGATTGGCACCGGATGACCAAGATAAAATTGGAACAACCGCAGGTCATCGAACCCCATAATGTGGTCCGTGTGCTCATGCGTAAAAGCGACCGCATGAACGATTCCAATCTTTTCACGAAGCAGCTGTGATCGAAGATCCGGTGAGGTATCAATCAAAAGATTACCTTCCGGCAAACCCAATATCGCACTTGCTCGCGTTCGCTGGTTTCTTGGTTTGCCGCCCGTGCAAACATCACAAGAACAACCGAGTGCCGGAACTCCGACCGACGTGCCCGTCCCCAATAAGATCAACTTGCCGGAAATATCAATCGTGTTCGGTTGCTTCTTCACTCGGCTACTTTCATCTGCACGAGACACCGCCATGGTTTAAACTAACGCCAACAAGTTCTAACGTTCCCGGCAGGTTTTCTCCATGCGTTGCTTCATCATTTACGTCTCGCTGATTGCCCTCGCGTTCGGTTCGGTTGCCCAAGCCCAACAAGAATCGGCGGCAGGTCATCGGTTGATCGCGAACCAAGGCCCTCATTTATACCTGTTTGATTCAGCTGGAACACTTGATTGGGAAATGAAACTCAAAGGTGCTCCACACGATTTGCATCTGTTAAAGAACGGAAACCTGTTAACGCATCAACGCACCGAAGTGATTGAGATCGACCTCAAAGAGAAATCGATCGTCTGGTCGTTTGATGCAAAAAAACTGGCCAAGGCTGAAAAGATCGAAGTCCACAGCGTTGCGCCGCTGAAGAACGGCAACATCATGATTGCTGTCTCTGGTGAAAGAAAGATATTTGAGATCGACCGAGACGGAAACGTTCAACATTCGATTGAACTTAAAGTCGATCATCCTCATGTCCACCGCGACACCCGTCTGGTTCGCCCACTCGACGACGGTGGCTATCTGGTCGCCCATGAAGGAGATGGCGTCGTTCGCCAATACGATCGAGATGGGGAAGTGACCTGGGAATATGCGATTCCGATGTTTGATCGCAAACCTGCCAAAGGTCACGGTGTCGACTCGTTCGGCAATGCGGTCTTCAGTGCCATTCGGCTAAAGAACGGAAACACGCTCATCGGCACCGGAAACGGACACAGCGTTCTCGAAGTCAGTCCAGAAAAAAAGATCGTTTGGAAACTGGAACAGAACGACCTCAAGGGGATTCAGCTGGCTTGGGTGACAACGCTAGAGTCTCACGAAGATGGTTCGCTGGTGATTGGAAACTGTCACGCCGGGAAAGCCAATCCACAATTGATAAAGATCGATCGCGACAAGAACGTCCTCTGGCAATTTCGCGATTTCGAAAAACTGGGCAACAGTGTGTCCAATTCGCAAATTCTTGACGCCACTGGTGGTGTGATTCGATAGTCACGGCCGTTTCATCGTCTTCCGGATGCGCGGAATATATTGGCGACGCGGTTAACTTTTCATGGGGACGGTTCAAAATCGTCCAGCTGCTCCAAGCCTGCGCCACCGAGTTCCGGTTATACGGATTAGGTCTTGCAAGTCTTATCAGAAATCGTGACCACATTGTCGGTGTAGAAATCCACTGCATTTGTCACGACCTAGGTTTGGGTAACGAATCGGGAAACGACAGCTGACCCAGCTGCCCCAGGTTCGCGACTTAAGAGACCTGCCATGACCCACACAAACCCTGCCTCTGACAACGCTTTCGATAATTCGCGTGACCCAAATTCTTCCGCGAATAGCTTTCGAACAGCCTCCGATGCCCAAATCGCCGCTCACCTGCAAGTCAACCAGTACGACTCGTTCGAGTTGACTGACGCCGTCCGACCCGCCATGGATCTCAAAATCAAACCGAGCCAGGGATACCGTCACGATGTCTATATCGATGAGGAATCCAAAGCCAGGGTCCCAGTGATTATGGCCGCCGCCAGCCGCCAGCAACTCTTTCCATTATTCATGCAGTTGATTCAGCGGTTGGGTTCTACCGTCGACGTCGTGCTTGAATCAAGCCACCATTCATCTGGCGATGCCGGGCATGTTGATCTTTATCGTGAACACATCGACATGCCAGTGCTGACCAGCGTCCTTTGGGATTTTGAAGACTTGTTGATGAACGACGGATGCACTGGAATCGCTGTACTGAATCCAAATACACCTCAAGAGATTCAGTTTGAAGAACACAAACTATTGATCGTTTACGGCAGTCCTCTTGAGCCATACGAGTTCACGCTGGAATCTCACGGGGTCCTTGAGAATCAAGGCATGAAGTTCATCACGGAAGCAGAACACATTCACTCGTCTTCCGAAAACTACGCTCAACGATTCTTTCAACTACGTACCGCTCTGGGACTGGACGGTTCTCAAACCAATGACGATCGCCGATTTGATGAAAGCTTTGGCGACGAGCGATACGGTGAAGATCGATTTGGCGATGATGGCTATGGCGAGCTGATTTAAGCATTTTGATCGCTGGCGAGCATGCCGTAAAAAACAACGTCTTCAAAACAGCCCCATTTGCGAACGTGTTGTCGAAACAACCCTTCGCGTGTCATCCCGATTTTTTCCAGAACCCGGCCCGATGCCGGGTTTCTTGCTAGATAGTGTGCATGAATTCGGTGCAAGCCAATTTGCTCAAAGCCATATCGAATCAATGCGCCTGCTGCCTCAGTGCAAACGCCCTTGCCCCAGTACGGTTTCCCGACCCAATAGCCCAATTCGGCATGGTGGTGTTCATTGTCGATCGCCAATCCAGCAACCCCGATCAGCGGACGGCAACGGTCACTATCGGACAACAACGCATCCGACTTGCGAGTGATCGCGATCACACAGGCCTCGCCATTGCTGATCGCGCGAAGCTGGTTTTCAATCCACTGCTCTGCGGTCCCCGGCGGATACGGATAGGGGATCGATCGAGCGTTTGCAGCGATCTCTTTTTCTTGAAGAAAACTTTGAATCCGCGGGGCGTCCATCGGATCAATTGAGCGCAAAATCAAATGCTGCGTCGTTATCTCGAATGTGCCACCAGACATTGTCATGGACGAAACCGCTTGAACTATTTTGCTTGACCTCGAGACTTGCTCAAGTTCGACTGGACTAAGGTGTACTGGCAGCAGCAAACCGATCCTGCAACGATTCGACCTGCATCTCTTGCTGTTGCAACGCTAGAAGGGCTTGGACAACCGCTTCGGCAGCCTGGATGGTTGTGATGCAAGGTATTCCATGTTGAACGGCGGTTGCACGAATCGTTCCTTCATCCGTCCGAGCCCCTTTTCCGCTGGGCGTATTCAAAATCAGATCAACGCCCTCGTTCTTCATGTGGTCGATCAAGTTTGGATGACCTTCGATGATCTTCTTGACTCGTTGAACCGGGATTCCTTCTGCTTCCAATCGATCCGCAGTGCCACGAGTAGCCAGAATCGTGTAGCCCAGATCATGCAGATCGCGAGCGATATTGACGGCTCGATCTTTGTGTTGTGAACTGACGCTCAGGAATACGCTTCCTTCGGATGGCAACGTTACACCTGCTGCCAGTTGACTTTTTGCAAATGCAATCGGAAAGTGCTCGGCGATCCCCATGACTTCTCCAGTCGATCGCATCTCGGGTCCCAGCACGATATCGACGCCAGCAAACTTGCGGAATGGAAACACACTTTCCTTGACGGAATAGACACTAGGTAAAGGTTGCTCCCTGACTCCCAATTCTGCCAACGTATGACCCGCCATGACCTTCGCCGCAATATTGGCTACCGGCACGCCAGTTGCCTTGGCCACAAATGGAACCGTGCGGCTGGCTCTGGGATTGACCTCAAGGATATAGACGATGACCTGGTCGTCCTCACGTTTGACTGCGAATTGAACATTCATCAAGCCGACCACGTTGAGATAAAGTGCCATCGCGACCGTCGCCTGACGGATCTCTTCAAGTGTTGATTCCTCTAATGAATAGGGTGGAATGGAACAGGCTGAATCACCTGAGTGAACTCCTGCCTCTTCAATGTGTTCCATAATCCCAGCGACCACGGCCTGTTTTCCATCAGAGATGCAATCGACATCCACTTCGATTGCTTCTTCAAGAAACTTGTCAATCAACACTGGTTGACCGGCGGCGACGATAAAGGCTTCGGCAACGAAGCGTTCAAACTGAGCTTTGTCGTAGCAGATCTCCATGGCACGACCGCCCAAAACAAAGCTTGGACGAACCAGCACCGGGTAACCTACTTTGGAAACTTGCTGACGCGCTTCATTCATCGTTCGCGCGATCCCGTTGGCCGGTTGCTTCAGATCCAGCTGGTGGAGCAATTGTTGAAACTGCTCACGATCTTCAGCGGCATCGATCGTATCGACGCTGGTACCAATAATATTCACGCCTGCGTTCGAGAGCGCGCGAGCCAGATTCAATGGCGTCTGTCCACCAAACTGGACGATCACACCGTCCGGTTGAATGCGATCACAGATGTTCAAGACGTCTTCGACGGTTAAAGGCTCAAAGAACAACAAGTCACTCGTATCGTAGTCCGTCGAAACTGTTTCCGGATTGGAATTGACCATGATCGACTCAATGCCGAGCTCTCGCAGTGCAAAACTGGCATGGCAGCAACAGTAATCGAACTCGATCCCCTGCCCGATGCGATTCGGTCCGCCACCTAGAATCATGATTCGCTTCTTATCACCCTTGGCAGGCGTCTCATCTTCGGTCTCGTAGGTCGAATAGTAGTACGGCGTGTAGGCTTCAAATTCTGCCGCGCAGGTATCCACCGACTTAAACGTCGCCACGACGCCCAATTCGATACGCCTCTTGCGCACGGCAATCTCATTGGTGTCCCAGATAAATGCCATTTGGCGATCAGAAAAGCCAAACTGTTTGGCCTGTTTCATCTGCTCAGCCGTGATCGTATCCATCGACAACGTTTCCAGAAAATGCTCCATCTCGACGATGCCGGAGAGGTGCTCAAGAAACCAGTTGTCGATGTTGGTCAAGTCGTGGATCTCGTCAACTGACATCCCGAACTTGAGTCCGTACCGAATGAACCAGGGACGCTCGGAGTTCGGGATCGACAGTTTGGAACGGATCGTATCGCGATCAGGTTGCTCATCGGTTCCCCATAGATCCTGTTGATCACAGCCGAAACCAAAGCTTCCTACCTCGAGTCCTCGAAGCGCCTTTTGAAACGATTCCTTGAACGTTCGGCCGATCGCCATCGTTTCACCGACCGACTTCATCTGAGTCATCAACGTCGGATCAGCTTCAGGGAACTTTTCAAATGTGAATCGTGGAATCTTCGTAACGACATAGTCGATCGTCGGTTCAAAGCAGGCTTTTGTCTCACGAGTGATATCGTTGGCCAGCTCCCACAATCGATAGCCGACAGCAAGTTTGGCAGCGATTTTGGCAATTGGAAAACCGGTTGCTTTCGAGGCCAGAGCCGAACTACGACTGACTCGCGGATTCATCTCGATGACAATCATCCGTCCCGTTTCCGGGTTGATCGCGAACTGGATATTGGAACCGCCAGTTTCGACCCCAATTTCTCGAATGACTGCGAGGCTGGCATCGCGCATTCGCTGGTACTCTTTATCAGAAAGCGTTTGAGCAGGTGCGACCGTAATGGAATCGCCGGTGTGCACGCCCATCGGATCAAAGTTTTCGATGGAACAGATAATGACGACGTTGTCATCCATATCCCGCATGACTTCCATCTCGTACTCTTTCCAGCCGATGATGGATTCTTCGATCAAGACTTCGGTCGTCGGAGATTGATCGAGACCTCGTCGAACCAGCAAGTCGAATTCGTCACGGTTGTAAGCGATCGCCGAACCGCTCCCCCCCATCGTAAAGCTGGGTCTGATCAAACAAGGAAGCCCAACTTTTTCGAGAACCTCACGAGCTTCTTCAACCGTGTTGACGGTTTCACCATGGCAGATGTCGAGCCCGATGTTGTTCATCGCCCGCTGAAAACGATCGCGATTCTCCGCTTTGTCGATCACGTCCGCTTTTGCGCCAACCATTTCGACGCCATGTTTTTCCAAAACGCCTTTTGCAGAAAGCTCCATTGCGAGGTTAAGCGCAGTTTGGCCACCCAAGGTTGGCAGCAAGGCGTCCGGTTTTTCCTTTTCGATGATCTTTTCGACGATCTTCCAATCGAGCGGCTCAATGTAGGTACGCTCCGCCGTTCCCGGGTCCGTCATGATCGTCGCGGGATTTGAATTCACCAAAACGACTTCGTAGCCTTCTTCACGAAGTGCTTTGCAGGCCTGAGTTCCCGAGTAGTCGAATTCGCAGGCTTGACCAATGACGATCGGCCCTGAACCGATCAACATAATCTTTTTGATATCGTCGCGACGTGGCACAGTGATTTGATCCGAATGGTTGGGGTTTCAACGTTTTGGCGTCTGTCTGATGCCAAAATGTGCAAAATTTCCCAAGCGTACCAACCAACCCTATGAAAGATCAAGGTGCCTGCAGAAGAATCCGAATCCTATTTTTTCCTGGGGACCGGCGGCAGGTCTGGCTCCGGTTTGATTAGCTTAAACGAGTTCAAATATTTGCCGGCAAGATTTTCTTCATAAACGTCTGAGTCCATCAGGACAGAGAGTTGGTATTGGCGTCTGCGAACCAAAAACACCCTGGCAATTACAAAGAACTGCTCCGTCAAAGCATCGCCATCTTTGTTGCGAATTCGTTGTTCATATCCGTAAACAAATTGTCGTCCGGGCGCTCCCGCATATTGGATCTCCTGAGGTTCGCTCAACAACTTGCCGCTGACGGTCATCAAGCTACCTCGCATCGCGCCTTCGAGCGTCGCCGCAATCGCTTTGGAGTCTTTGGGACGTTCTTCAAGATCGTGGTAGCTGAAGATATAGCTCGCTTTGCCTCCGTTGGTGGTCGCGATGTGCAATCTAACTTTAATCGGGTCCCGTCCTTTGACCGGTGTAAATGAACGCTCGACATACCTCGGTTTCACGGGCATCTCAAATTTTGCCAACGCACCGGAGGGTTCCATCGCGACCCATTCGAGCTCTTCAAGTGCCTGTTGGGCTGCCGACGATGTGTCATCAGTTTCCTGGGCCATTCCACTTTGAACGACCATCAGACCCAAAAACGGCAAGAACAGGATCATTTTGAACAGTGAATTCATCGGGAATACCACACGCTGGTTGGAAACGGTTCAGTTGCGACAAATTGACAACGATATACCTTATAAGTTTTTGACGAGTGTTGTTAGTCGGCTTTGATACGGCTTGGACCGCATTGAGCTACAATTTCCAAAATTTCCGTCTCTGAGTCACCGTGAGGTATCGGTTTGTCCAGCCCAAGTCGTAGCGGCGCGTTTGATGCGGCCGTTGATCAACGTGTCGCACGATTCACCGAAAGCATCAGTTTTGATTCAAGGCTCTTTCGTCAAGATATCGCTGGCAGCATTGCCCATGCAACGATGTTGGCAGATCAAGGAATTTTGACTCCGGAAGAACAGTCGGCGATCGAGGCCAACCTGCTGCAAATTCAATCCGAAATTGAAAACGGTACGTTCGAATTTCGCGAGGAGCTCGAAGATATTCACATGAATATCGAGCAATCGTTGATCGACCGAATTGGTGACACCGGACGCAAGCTGCACACGGGTCGCAGCCGCAACGACCAAGTCGCAACGGACCTACGGTTGTGGATTCGCGATGCGATTGATTCGATCGATCTCCTGTTGGCGGATTTGCAACGAGCGTTTGTGGGACGATGCGAGTTGGATGAAGGAGTCATCATCCCCGCCTACACGCACTTGCAGCGCGCCCAACCAGTTTTGGCCAATCACGTTTGGCTGGCCTACTGTGAAAAATTCGACCGCGATCGCCAACGGTTGGCTGATTGCCGCAAGCGAGTCAATCTGTGCAGTCTCGGCACCGCCGCCCTGGCAGGAACCACGCTGGAGATTGATCGAAACAACGTTGCTCAACGACTGGGCTTCGACGGGATCGTTGCCAACAGCATCGACTCATCCAGCGACAGGGACTTTGTTCTGGAAACACTGTTCTGCCTCACCAACATCGGGATTCATTTGAGCACTTGGGCGGAAGAGTGGATCCTCTGGGCGACCTCAGAGTTTCAGTTCATTGAATTGCCTCATGCGTTCTGCACTGGCTCGTCCATCATGCCGCAAAAGATAAACCCTGACGTGCTGGAATTGACTCGTGGGAAATCGGCACGCGTCATCGGTGCCTTACAAACGATGTTGGTTTTGACCAAAGGACTGCCGTTGGCTTACAACCGCGATCTTCAAGAAGATAAACCGCCACTGTTTGACGCTGTCGATACGATCACCAGCTGCCTTGAACTTGCGGCACCGCTGGTCGCAGGAGCCAAGCTAAATCGTCCATCGATTGAATCTCGGCTGGATCGTGGCTTCCTTGACGCCACGACATTAATGGAATGGTTGATTCAACGAGGTACTCCTCAACGTCGAGCTCATCACCTGATCGGCGAATTGGTTCGCACGGCGACCGCAAAATCGGTAACGCTGGCCAAACTTTCGCTGGAAGATTTCCAATCGATCGACTCCACCATCGATCGCTCTGTCTATGATGTATTAGGAATTCAAAATGCCGTCGCAGCGTTTGTCAGCGAAGGATCGACGAATCCAGACAAAGTCACTGAGCAAACGGATCAGTGGCGGAAACGCTTGGGCATGAATTCGAAGTAAGGCCAAAACTACGGTTTTTTCCACGTGAACCAGTCGACACGGTCCTTGGTGGTCCCGATGAAGATCACCATCCGGCTCAGTTTGAACCAGTTTTCCACAAGAACGCCAGAACAAATTCGTACTGGTCATTATTTTGAGGTGTCGATATTTGGCGATGCAGCGTGAGTAACCGGCTCGTTTTTAGTCAGTTTGGTCGTCAATCAATACGTTTTATCGTTACGGTAATTACAATCGGCTTATTCGATTCAAGCCTAATGGGAATAGCGTTGAAAAGACGATCCGACAAAGTCATGGTTGATCTTGATCTCGAACACCTTGCTGCCCTGCCTCCCCGCCGCCAAACCACTGGCACTCGGTTCGTTACGGCTTGCGCTGTGGCAATACTGCTCTGGCTGATTGTCTCGCCAACGTGGGCTCAAGACGATGCTCCTGCGATCGATCCGATGGCCACTCCGACTTCATTTTCAGAGTCGGATGCAAACCTTTCCGAGACCCAAAAACTGATTCTCGATTCGGTGCGAGAGTCTGACCCGCAAGTCCCTTTCGAGCTGGTCGAGGCATCTCAGATTTTGTTTGATGCGGGTCTGTTTCAAGACACACGATTTCTGCTGGGCCGTTTGGAACAAGCCAATCTTTCTGACGAAGAGTGGCTGGCCATCGTTGATCGTTTTGGTTCGACCTTCTTCCTCGATGTGTTCTCGCACATGAACACACAACCGGAAGGAAACCGCATCGCTCGAAAGGTTCTTTCCGCAGCCCGACGTGCCGCGCGTTCTCCAGAACGAATTCAAGCACTGATCAAGAATCTCAGCTCATCGGATCGTTCCGCAGTCAGCAAGTCACTGAGGAAACTGGAAGCACTTGGCGAATCCGCAGTCGCCGAAATGATCAGCATCTTTGCCGATGATAATCGGGAAGCCGAGTTTGATTCTGTTCGCTTGGCGATCAATCAATTGGCACCCAACTCAGTCGAACCATTGGTTGGTGCCGCCAAGTCAACCAACGCAAAAGTAAAAGTTGAATCGATCCGCGCACTGGCAAGAATCGATCATCCAGCAAGCACCGAAGTCATGATGTGGAGCTACCTCGCCCCCAACCATGGACCCACACTCCGACAACTGGCCGGACAAGCATTGGCACAACGCGGGGTGACGACGGACCCTAACCAAATCGAACAACAATTCTTTACTCGTGCTTACAAATACGCTCGCGGACAGTATCAAGCAGTAACGCCGATTTCTGGCAAAGTAACGTTTTGGAATTGGGACAGAAATCAACAACGGATGGTCGCCAACACCATCAACGCCAGTCTGGCAACACAACTCGTCGCCGCGCGGCATGCGGCCAGTCTTTACGACATCAACCCCGCGTCCAAACGAAACCGCGCGATGTTCCTGTTGACTCAACTTGAGTCCTTTCAACGCTTGGCAGGTTCGGGCAATGAGATTGACGCAGACGCGATCATCGATCGTCTCAACTCCAACACCGAAGAGATCGACACGATCCTTTCCCAGGCGATCCGGCTCAAGATGTTTCCCGCGGCAGTCGCCTGTTGCTCGATTCTCAAGAAGTTTGGGAATGAATCGCTGCTGCATCGATACAATGGCAAGCCAAGCCCTCTGGCGGCAGCCATCACCAGCGGTGACCGTTACTTGCAAACGGCGGCCTTCGACACCATTCGTACGATCGACCCGAAAACTGGCTACGTGGGCAGCAGCTTTGTACTGGACCTCGCCGTCAATCTTGCCGGTGGAAGTCGCCAACCTGTGGCTCTGGTTGGGCATCGCAATGTCAACGAAGCACAAACTTACGCGGCCAATGTCGGCTCAGCAGGACTGACCGGAATCGGAGCAACGTCCTCCCAACAGCTCTTTAAAATCGCCACGACGAATCCTGATGTTGAGGTCATCATGATCAGCGACTCGTTCACTGGCGCCGGTTATCTGAATCTGATTCGCCAACTGCGAAGTGATTGGCGAACTCGAGAAATTCCGATCGCCCTGCTCTACACCGACGTCGATCGTGGTCAACAAGCAGTGACGTATCTGGAGGCTGACGATCGCTTCATTGCGACCCCGTTCACCACCAAGCCGGCAATGATCGCCACTCACGTCGCCCGGCTGATTACTCGCATTAAACCTCATCGAGTCTCCGGTATCGACCGTCAGATTCACAGTCAAAACGCAATCGACTGGATCTCCAAAATCACCAGCGACCGCAACACCTACCGCTTCTATGAAATTGGTAAACACCAGGCTGCTCTAAGCTCCCTGATCTTCCGTGCCGGTTTTGAGAATACGGCCAGCGATATTCTGTCCAATGTCGGCACCCCGTCCGCACAACGTCAGCTGGTCAATTTTGCCAGCCAAAATTCGCTTCCAGTGGATCAACGAAAAGTTGCTGCCGAAGCGTTCGGCCGATCAATCAAACAGGGCGGAACGTTGTTGACCACGGATGAAATCCAGTTGCAATACGACCGCTACAACGCCAGCGCCAACGAACCACAGGCAACCCAACAAATTCTCGGCTCGATCCTGGACTCCATCGAAGCCAATCGTGGACGTTAAGTGTTAACAGGGTTGGGCAGCGATCAGCCCACCACTGTTCTTCTGGCTTTCTCTAAACTGGCCGTGTGAAACGACTCGCGATGATCGTATTGATCTGGCTCGAGTTCAGATTGGATCCTTCGCCCATCAAATTTCCAGAGGCGTTGACGTGGGTCAGCCCCAAGTTGTGTGCCAGTTCATGCGCGACCACTCGGGCAACAACTTCCCGCCCGTTTTCAAACGTGACCAGGTTATCCCCGACGTGCATCGCGGAGCCATTAGCACTTACAAACGCCAAACCATTTGCAAAGTTGTCATCGAGTTGTCCAAACCCAGGTACGATCTCGACAAAGTATGCGTCCAACACCAACGGATTGGAACTGCCGACTCCCGCAGCGTCACCTCTGGTCACAATGGTACTCAGATCGCTCTGAGGACGATTTCCGCCATTGCCTCGATTGGCAAATGTGTCGTTCCAACCTCGTTCGTTTTCCCATCGAACATCGACCAGTGCCTGGTAGAAAATATCGTCAATGAGATTCTTGATCTCTACTTCCTGTTGTTCGTTTCCAAAAAACGTTGCCGCGCTGCTACCGTTGGAGTTTCGCGCAAAGATCGGACGGACAGTAATGAATTCGCGAATCGGTGAGACCGCGTCTGTTGTCGTATTGGCGAATCGGAACCGTTCGAATCCGGTTGCTGTGTCAGTCCCTTCGTTTTGAGGAATGTCACGTCGATCACGAACCGAGAGACTGGTTGTCCCGTTGATACGATATTGGTTTTCGAGTCCGGTAAAGATCATGAAGTCACGCCCGGCGCCCCCTTCGACTCGGTCGTCACCTTGACTCGAGACGACATAGTCTGAGCCGCCACGAGCGTCGATATTGTCGACTCCCAATCCTCCGGCGATGTAGTCGCCCAATCCGCCGCCGGTCAACGAGTCGTTACCATTTTGACCATGTAGTCGATTCTCGGCATTGCTTCCGCCAATCAACACGTCATTGCCATTGCCGCCATAAAAAACATTCAGCCCCAGTCCGCCCGTGATCCGGTCGTTTCCATCGAGACCCAATACCAAGTCCGATTGACCAATCCCACTGGACCCGATCACACCTCCATCCCCGCTATCAATAATGTCGTCGCCAGCGAGTCCAAAGATCTGATCCATCCCGGTACCACCATTGATGGTGTCCGCTTCATCGCCGCCGTAAATGATATCCTGACCATTACCTCCATTGAGCGTATTGTTGCCAGCGGTTCCAAAGATACTGTCACTGCCATCATCGCCATTGACGATGTCGTTGCCCAGATTTCCCACCAGTCGGTCAGCGGCACCACGGCCAGAAATCTGATCGTTGCCACGTCCGCCATTGATCACGTCGGCGGCACTGCCTCCTGTCAAAATATCGTTTCCGTCGCCACCGTATTGAAAGCTTGGCTTGGAAGTGTTGTTCGTAAAACGGTCATTTCCTGCAAAGCCAATGAACGTGATTTGAGTTACATCGGCGCGGCGAAAGTTTTGTGATGCAACGCCCGATAGATTCGCCTGCAATCGATCGCCACTGATCTCATTGACGGTACCCACGTCGGCGTCAGCGTCACCGGCGAGCGTTAAATTGCCAGTCGCTGAGTCAAAGATGATTGCTGCGAGCAACTGTCGCGATTCGAGTGCAACATACTGAGGCCCGTTAGCGTTCGGTTTGCCACGCCTTTGATTCCGCCGATTCTTTGAAGTGGCAATAGCGGCTGAAGACCAAGTCAGGCCGCTAAAGATGTGATTGGTCAGAACTTGGACGACATCAAGCATCGCTTTCCTGAGCGACATAGTAAACTGCTCCGAGGAGGATGGAGGGGGCGCGACGAGGAGCAAAGACAGAGAAAGTGGTCACGCTCTTTGTAGAAAAAACAAAGTTGAAAGTCAAGAAAAGCGGAGCGAATCGTTCACGCTGGCAACGATGCTATCAACCACCATCATCGGTGATTGAAAACGGCAAGGCGCTACTAGCAAACGCCTGCTCAAATGCGCCTCAAAGAAAATCTTTCTCAAAACGACTGCTACTTACGCAATCAATTCCTTAATCGGTTTTGCGCCTTCGACTCCGACGAGTCGCTGATCGAGGCCACCGTAGAAATAACTCAGTGCATTCGGATCGAGACCCAACTGATTCAAAATCGTCGCATGAATCCGTTTGACATGCATTCGATCTTCAACTGCATTTGCACCGAGCTCATCTGTTTTCCCCAGACTGACACCCCCTTTGATGCCGCCGCCGGCCATCCACATGGTAAACCCGTATGCGTTGTGATCACGACCAGAACCTTTGGCATACTCCGCCGTCGGTTGGCGCCCAAATTCGCCACCCCAAACCACCAACGTCTCGTCCAACAACCCTCGCTGTTTCAAGTCTTGTAGCAATGCCGCAATCGGCTGATCAGTTTCTCCAGCATGCAAGTTGTGATTGACTTCGAGGTCACCATGCGCGTCCCAGTTATCATCATTGTGGGCGCCTCCGGAATAGACCTGAATGAATCGGACGCCACGTTCGACCAAACGTCGAGCCATCAAGCACTGTCGGCCAAAGTAATCAGTTGGCTCTTTACCCAGTCCATACGCATCAAGCGTTTCCTGGGATTCCTGTGCCAGATCGACGGCTTCGGGAGCCGTTGATTGCATTTTGTACGCGAGTTCGTAACTGGCGATTCGCGCGGCCAGTTCCGAATTGCCACCTCGACTCGCTTCGTGCTCCTCGTTGTAAACGCGAAGTGCATCGAGCATCCGTCGTTGGCTGGCGTCGGTCATTGTTTCCGGACGTTTCAAATCCAAGATCGGTGTCCCGGCACTGCGAACAACCGTTCCTTGATAAGTTGCCGGCATGTAGCCAGACGTCCAGTTCTTGGGGCCACTGATAGGGCCACCTTTATCGTCAAGCATCACGACAAAGCCTGGCAAATTTTCATTTTCGCTGCCCAGGCCATAGTTGACCCATGACCCCAGACAGGGGCTTCCGCTTTGAATTTTTCCAGAGTTCATCTGTAGCATCGCGGATCCATGAATCGGTGAATCGGCGGTCATCGAATGAACGAACGCCATGTCATCGACATGTTTGCCAAGGTGAGGAAATAGATCTGAGACCCATTTGCCACATTCACCGTATTGCTTGAAGTTCCAGCGAGGCTCAACGATTCTCCCTTGATTCTTGTGCCCGCCGCGGCCGAATGTTTTGACCTTGATTGTCTTTCCATCCATGCCATACATCGACGGTTTGTAATCAAAGGTATCGATATGGCTGGGACCTCCGTACATGAACAGAAAGATTACCGATTTGGCTTTCGGCGCAAAATGGGGAGGCTTGGCGGCCAATGGATTCGTCCAATCCGCACCATCCGCTTTCTTGTCCTGAGCCATCAGAAATTTTCGATCGAGCATTCCTGCTAACGCCAACCCGGCAAATCCCCCGCCAGCTTGCCAAATAAACTCGCGACGCGTTCGACGACAAAAGTCACTCATGATAGTTCTTGTTGGTTGTAGTTTTAAATGGATTGCAAATCGATACTTGAGTTCGTCGTCCGGTTAATCGACATAAATGAACTCGTTCAGATTCAGTGCCAAGAGGCAGTAGTACTCCAGCGCCTGTTTTGCGGACACCTTGTCTTCGGTCCGCCATTGCTCAATCAACTTGAGGCCGCGAGCAACCTCCGAAGAGGTGGGTTGACGCTGCATCACGCGGCGTAAAATCGCGGTGACTTTGGCTTCGATGGAGTCCAAATTCTTCGCTTCAATATCGACGGCAAATTTTCGTGCCTGATCATTGGTGAATTCGCTGTTCATCATGCCCAATGCTTGGGTTGACTGGGTTGTGATAAAACGAACAGGACACGTGTTGTCGGTATCGGCTGAATCGTGAACGGACAAAATGGGCAGTCCCAACGACCGTTTTATGTGAACGTAAACGCTTCTTCTTCGTTTATCTTCGTCGCTCGATCTTCCCCAACCTTTCCCGGGTCGTGATTGTCCGGCCAGCACCTCGGCGGGCATCGTTGGGAAAATACTGGGACCATACATTTTTTCCCGATTCAATTGACCGGTCACCTCCAGAATCGAATCTCGAATCTCTTCAGCAGTGAGTCGACGAAGATCGAACCGCCAAAAGAGATCATTGGAAGGATCTTTGCCAAATGCAGATTCATCGAATCGGCTGGACATCTGATATGCCGCTGAATTCATCATCAATCGATGCATCGATTTGATGCTCCACTTCCGTGCCACAAACTCGCTGGCTAGCCAGTCCAGCAATTCCGGATGAGTGGGCCTGGAACCCTGAAAACCAAAATCGGACGTGGTGCGAACGATTCCGCGACCAAAATGAAACTGCCAGATTCGATTCGCCATCACCCGTGCGGTCAGCGGATGGCTGGGGTCAACCAACCACTTAGCGACCGTCAGTCGTCGACCGATTGATTGGTCGTTTACAGGTCGGACGACAGGTTCTGGAGGCGAGAGGACCGAGATAAAACCAGGTTCGACTTCATCACCCACAACGTGCGGGTTACCTCGAATCCTGACGAAGCTCTTGTCCGCCTTGGCTCCTCGCTCTTTCACGCAGAGAACTCGGATACTGCCGGGCGGCGACTCAATCAGCTTCTTTCGCTCATTGTGCAACGAGCGAAATCGATTGAATTGTTTTTGCGTAATCTGCTTGCCAACCCGCTTCTTAACGATCGCCAGCTGGTTCATTTCGTATTGAAAATCTTCGTGTTCGACCGATTCAAAATCCGGTTTGACCAACGCGACAATCTTGTCAATCGACTGATCGACGCGTCTGAGATTCGCTGCGTAAGTCTGCTTTTGTTCTTCGGTTGCATCTCCGGAAAGCGTTTTGACGGAAGCATCGAAAACACTTTCGTCGCTGCGAACACCATAGCGACGAATGTTTTCGAACATCGCAGCGAGTCGATAATAGTCCTTTTGTGGAATCGGATCGATTTTATGATCATGGCAGCGTGCACAATTGACCGTCAAACCCATGATCGTCTGGCTGGTCGTGGCGACAATGTCATCCAGATCGTCGTAACGCGCGAGCTTTGGGTCAGCGGGTTCGTCATCCCACGCACCAAGCCGATAGTAACCGGTCGCGATAATCGATTCGTTGGTCACGTTTTCCAGCTCATCGCCGGCCAACTGTTCCAACAAAAACTGATCGTAAGGTTTGTCATCGTTGAAGGCACGAATCACGTAATCTCGATACCGCCACACAAACGGCTTGGTCCCATCCCGCTCAAAACTGTTTGACTCGGCGTAGCGGACCAGATCCAACCAGTGACGGCCCCATTTCTCACCATAGTGCGGCGATGCGAGCAGCTGGTCGACCAGCTTTGAATACGCTTGAGGGTCCGGATCATTAATGAACGCCTCCACTTGCTCCGGCGATGGTGGTAGCCCCGTCAAGTCATAATAGACACGACGAATCAAGGTCGCTTTGGATGCCTGTGGAGCCGGCGACAAACTTGACGCTTCCAAACGCTTCAAAACAAAATGGTCAATCGGGTTCTTCACCCAAGCTTGTTTGGGATCGACATCTGGAACGTCCGGGCGAGTGACGATTTGAAACGACCAAAACTTTTTGGTTTCCGCGTTGACTTGCGGAACAGTCGAGTGCGATTCCAGATCAGCCGTCAAGTCTTTCTCGTCAGCGGGATCAAATGGCATCCCCAGTTTCACCCAGCGAGTCATGATGCCGATTTCTTCTTTGGACAGCTGACCGCTGGGAGGCATCTCGTATTGATCGTAGTTGATCGCGCGAATCAAAATACTTTCACGGAGTTGTTTTGGATTGACAGCAGGTCCTGAATCCCCGCCTCGCATGATCGACGCGTGCGATGTAATTGCGAAGGAACCTTGAAGATCCTCGGGGTCGTCGGCATGACACTCGAAACAGTTTGCTTTGAGGATCGGTTTAACTTTTGTGTTGTAAAACGCGATCGCCTCTTGCTCGGTGATTGTTTCATTTTCCATGTCGATTGGATCGAGGACCTCAACCAACTCGATATCGTCGAACCAAGCGGTTCCGGTCGCATTCCCCCATCCACCGAACGTCAAGTTGACCAACAACGAATCATGGTTACCCGAGTTGGCTTCGATTTCGAGCCGAGTCCATTCCTGGGTTCCTTCGAGTCCCTTTGACCGACCGTCGAATTGCAGCTCGTGCAGGTTGACGACGACACCGACGCCGGGGCCCTTGTCGAGCTTGTTGGTTTTCACCCATCCTCGTAAGCGATAATCTCGATTCGGTTTAACCTGAACACGCTGACTCCAACTCGCATTGGCACCTTGGTCGGAGGAAATTTTCAGCGAACCATTTTCGTTGTGCCCCTGTTTGCGATCAAACTCAAATGCTGGCTGGCCGCCCCAAGTGGATTGAATCCATCCCGCTGGAACGCCTTTTTGAAGTTGGCCCGAATCGAAGCTGGATGACTGCAACAGGTTCTTGCCGGTCGGCTCAGAGGTGTTGGATTCTTGCGCTGCAAGTTCAAGGCCAACCAGCAAGCTGCAAACACCTATGGTAAGCCAGGCCAGGGAAAGGAGACTTCTCCGGTTCATCATCATCCTTTATCGTCCAATCGATCGTCGAAACGACGCAAAAAAAATACACGTCTCAGAGGTAACTTAGCGTTTTCAACTTCAGATGCACTGAGCTCTTAGTTTATCTGAAAATTGGCGCGGCAAGAAACTTTTGGTCTCGGTCGATTCCTCAATCCCAAGGTATTTGGTCGAAACGACATCGATTCGTCGAGAGTTTTTGTGAAGCAGACCGTCAGCGATTCCTCAACCGCGCCGTTTTCGCACAGCCGCACTGTATCGCTCGAGTGTTTTTCGCTCTCGTCGTGTCAGACTCTCTTGACCAGACTCATTAATCTTCTCCAAAATTCGATCCGCTTCCGCTTGTAGTTTTTCGTCGATTTCGCCTTCGGGCCGGTGGACTCTTAGCTTGCTGCTCTGACCAAATGACGGCATCGAAATTGCTGAGAAATTCCATTTGTAATAGAAATAGAGCATGCCAAATGCTCCACCAGCCAAATGTGCTTCCCAAGCAACATGGTCTTGCGAGACCGCATGGTACAAGTTCATCACCAGAAACAGGACGCCGACGCCCCAAGCAGGCATTGGAATGAATCCCATCAACAACAACTGGGCATGAGGTGCCATGAAAATGAAGTAGATGACGACGGCAGAAACAGCCCCCGAAGCTCCCACCACAAATCCCCCACTACCCTGCAGCCATTCCGATAGAAACCAACCCAAGGAACCGGCAAGGATTGCGAACAGATAAAACCTGAGAAACTCAGCTCGGCCCAACGACTGCTCCACAGGCCGGCCAATGAAAAAGAGGGTCGCCATATTGAAAGCGACATGGAAGATGCCCGCTTTTGATGACATCGATGCGTGGGCGAAGCCCGATGTCAAAAATGTCCAGACTTCCCAAGGCTTGTCAGATTTGAGCGCCAACACATGGCTTAACCAGCGATCACCAATGTCGTTAATCGGACCGGTGAAGGTGTCGAGGATAAAGATCGCAACATTGACGACGATGATCGAAGTAATGATTGACTGGCGGCCAAATCGAAAGCCTGGTATGCCACCGCCCGAATCGGATTGGTCACCACGCCAATCAGGTTCGCGATAATAGTCGCGGTCTTCGTATCCCATGTTCAGCCTGTCTTAAAGAAACATCAGTCAGGCTTATCTTACCGTGTAAACGAAGGGAGATGCCACGCCAATCGAATGCACCATAGTCAGATCTTGCTGTTTCGGCGCATCGGCACCGGAGAAAGGACGTTTGCTACTTTGCTACCAATGAATCGAAATGGGCGACGATCCAACGATGTGAGCCGAGTGCTTATCGAGATGCGAACGCTTGTTGGGACAGCTGAAGAATGATCTGGCGGAGGCGGCGATAGTTCGTATCGATTTCCTGCTCCAGCTCGGCGATCTTCTGTTGCCGCTGGTCTAACTGGTTCTCTTTTTCACTTCGAAGTGAAGTGATCGAATTGAGATCGGCCTGCAGTGATTCTTTGTCGACTTCAGCTTCGCCGATCAACACGACGCGAACTTCTTGTTGTTTTTTGGCATCCGAATTCGCTTTCGCCTGAACCTTGTTGGACTCTTGAATCCGAACCAGATCTTTGGCCATTTGTTCTTGCTGAATGCGAATCTCGCTGAATTCGTATGGGTAATCACGAACCAGACGGAAATAGTATTCTCCAATCAGACTGACTCTTCCATTCTCGTCGTCCTCAAACTCAGGTTTATAAAACGGTGGGAAATCGTTGACATCAGCACCCCGTTTGTAGCCACTGGCCGAGTGCTTATCGACATAAATCTCATCTCCCGCTTTGAATTCAATGTCCGAGTTGTTCTTGTACTCGTTGACGACCGCTGCACCGGAGCTTGTAAAGAAACCGTCGGTTTCGACCGATCCCGTATCATCAACTTTGATCGGTGGGTTGTCAGTCTGGTTGGTGTCCTTTTTAAATTTCAACTTGTAAAAAATCTCGCGAGTCTGTGGCGAGAACTTTTTTGGTTCGACACGATCGGGTTGGCTCGCAGTCCAAGCGTTGATCTCCTCCAAATTGAGTCCATCGAATGAGAACCGGTCGACCAATTCCTGGTAAGCCACTTGATCCCCCGAGTTGTCCAGATTGAATCCCATCTGGGTAGATCGTAAATAATCCCGCTTCAGGACTTTGCGAAACAGCGAGATATCCAAGGGGACGTTGTCGTTGGTAAACATCTCCTTGAGCTGATGATATTCTGGCAACTGCTCAGCGGTGGTCGCGTCAGCTTTTGTGATGATGGCATCTCGAAAGACACCGCGTCGATCCAGCGGTGCCTTTTCAAACAGCGTCCAGGTCCCAGCGGGTTGTCTGGCTTCGGAAGGATCGCCAAAGTTTAACAGGGTCAGCGTTAGCTCATCAGCAGTTTCGGATTCAACGCGAAACTCACCAACGAATTTAGCCGGATAGTTCGTACCGTTTTGGGTTTTCTCGGCATACGCGTAGAGCTTGTAGTCTTTGAGTCGAACCAGATTTGCTTCAGGACTACCTTCGTCCGGCAAGACGCGAGCTTGAGCGAATCGATATTTGAATTCTCGTTTTTGCAAATCGACTAGCTCTGGTGAGCCGCCGGTCCAGACGCGACCTCGCCCGATCAACGCGCGAGACAATTGTTCGTCGACATATCTCAACGTTCCGGGATCGTAAGAATCAGAAAGACCTACCCCCGTGGTTGCCTCTTCGAGTTCCTTTTCATTTCGATCTGCATTGGTAAGCTGAGTTTCATACTGCTTCATCGCTTTGGTACGTTGTTCGAAAACGACTGCCATACCGTTGGCGGCAAATCCTGTCGCGATGGCCGTCAAGCTAAGAAAGACAATGTGCGACCAATGCCAGGTCTTCGACGAGATTGCCGCCAAGACAATGACCGCGATGACGACCAGTGCGACGATCCCTACGTAGGCATAATTGACGGCGGCAAGGATTACAAAATCGTTAATGATCATCTAGGTTGCCAAGGTTCACGATTTAGTTGCAACAAAAATCAGGTTTGAAAATTAGTTTCATCCAACGAATTGACCACCGATTGTGGGGTGATCAGTTCGTCGAGCGAATCATTTTCCGTTCCCGTCCAATGAGAGATTATTCACCGACACTCGTTTGAAAGCGCGTCGGGGATTCGGCTGGGGCAATCTGGTGAAACCTTGCGCCCCGAGCTGAGCTAGATTATGCTTCAAAATCTCAATTATTGGATAATAAATTGGGCAATTTTGAGCGTCAAGTTTTGGTATCGACAGCCTGTGCCCTGCACTTCGGTTTCCCAGCGGATTCTTGGTTGACCGCTACTGGCCGAACAATCCTTCAAGTTATAACCCAGTTCTTCCCGACAATCCTTGCAGACGATTGCGCCGGAATAACCTGAATTTCCCGCATCCTTCAGGACGGCCGCAACGACACGCTGAAATCCGATGGAATCCCGCTCTACTCGGTGGACAGCTTCGCAAGGAGAATTTGGTGCTTAAGACCCAGTTAAACCGGCTGCTGATTGCAGTTGTGGTGATCAATTTGTGTTTCATCATCGGTTGCCACCGCAGCTATTACCGGCGACAAGCCGATGCCGAAGCCCTTCGGCTGATTCGAGAAAAAGCCGCCGATCCGCGTTGGAATACGGTGGATGGGAACATCGACGTCGATCCCCAGTCGCGGATGTTCAATCCGTTTTCGCAAGATCACCCGCCAATTCCGCCTGACGATGCGTCGTCGCACCAGTTGATGTACCGCGTCGATGGCAAAGAAGGCTATCCACACTGGCATGCCAACGGTGACACTGATGCAGTCGAAGCTCCAGAATGGATGGCCTATCTGCCTGTCAATGAAAAAGGCCAAGTCGTCCTGACGCTTGATCGGGCCTACCAGCTCGCAGTCCTTCACTCACCCGATCTCCAACAACAGTACGAAACACTGTATCGATCGGCATTAGATGTTAGCATCGAACGGTTTGGATTTGATTCCCAACTCTTCAGCGGTTTCAATTCGTTCCTCACAACACAAGGTCGCTTTCGTGGCGGAGGTTCATCGCGAACCACTGTTCAGTCGCAAATTGGAGCCAATGGTGGTGGTGCGAATCTTCGCCGATTGGGAATCACAGGCACCAACTTTGCTGTGGGTCTGGCCAACACGATCCTGTTTGATCTGGCCGGGAACAACACTCAGTCTGCTACGTCGCTGATTGATTTCTCAATCGTTCAACCACTCCTTCGCGGTGCGGGTCGTGAACGAATCCTGGAGTCGTTGACTCAGTCCGAACGGACGCTACTTGCCAATGTCCGTCAGCTCGAACGATTCAAGCGCGGCTTTTATCTGAATGTTGCGATCGGACGTTCCGCTGGACTCGGACCAAACCTCGGTGGAAACTTTCTGGGCGCTCCTGGATTTGGAAGTGAAAACCCGGGTGGATTTTTTGGCCTGCTGGAACAACAACAGCGAATTCGAAACCAGGAGATCAACGTTCGCCAACTCGAAGGCGTCCTCGCACAGTTTCGCGAGTTTTTTGATAAAGATCGACTCGACGCTGTTCAGCTGAAATTGTTTGAGACCAGCGTTTATCGACAGCAACGTAGTTTGCTGGATCAAAAAACGCAGTATCAAACGTCACTCGATACATTCAAAGTCCAGCTCGGACTCCCACCAGATCTCAATGTTGTCATCGAAGACAGTTTCCTGGATCGATTCGAATTGATCAGCGATCAAATCAATGAACGACTGATCGAAATCATCAAGCTCCGCGAAGAAACAGGGGCCGCTCTCGATGTCATCAATAACCAACTGGTCGGCGCAAAACAAGAAGGATTTGTATGGCCAGCCGATGTCAACCAGAAAGTTCAAGATCTGTTGCCGTTTATCAATCAGGCAGAAATTTTGCTCAAAGGCATCGTCGAGGAAGACTCCAAACAGCTGGAAGCCGACTTTGCAAAACTGGAATCCAAAAGAAACGACCGAATCGAATACCTGAAAAAACTTCGCCGCGAGATCAATTCCGGTCGAATCATTTCCAGCGTTGATGACCGACTGTTTGAAGCAAAATCGATCCCCGACCCCAAAAGTCTGCGAGAAGGACTCTATGGCGATGGCCAGCCTGTACCCGCTGGTGAATCCCCTCGAGCTATCCTCGCCCGAGCGGAAATTTTGAAAGAGCGACTGACGAAGACGAAACAACAAGTTCAGAACTTCAGTGAATCAGAAAAGAACTTGAATCAGGACGATCTATTGAAACTTCTTGAGGAAGAGTTCCAGGAATTGATACCAGGCCAACTCTCCGATCTCAACAGTTTGATCCTTGAGATATCGTTGCTGCAGGCGTTTTCCCGTTCCAACAGCATCGAAATTGTTGATGTCTCAATCGATGATGAACAGGCGATTCGAATCGCCAAATGCATGCGTCGTGACTGGATGAATGCCCGCGCCAGCCTCGTCGACAACTGGCGTAACATCGAATTTGTTGCCGACCAATTGGAAGCTGGAATCGACCTGGTGCTCGAAGGTGACATCGGAAACAACGGGGACAATCCGTTCAAGCTTCGATATGAAAATGGACAACTGAGAGCCGGTTTTCGAATTGATGCACCAATCACGCGTCTGGCTGAGCGAAACTCTTATCGTGAAGCTCTCATTTCCTATCAACAATCGCGACGACAGTTCTACCAATTCGAAGACACGGTAAAACAAAATATTCGCCGCCTGGTTCGAAACATCGGGCGAAACAAAGTCCGGTTTGAACTCGACCGTCGAACGGTTCAAGTCCAAATTGAAAACGTCGAGATCAACCGTTTTGAACTGGAACGCCCCGTCGGTCCCAACGCAACCAGTTCACGTTTGGGCACCACGACCGCACGTAACTTGACGGAAGCGATCATCGGTCTCAACTCTGCCCAGAATTCATTTGTCTCCTCGTGGGTGCAGTATGAAGTTCTGCGTCGTAACCTCGACTTTGATATGGGAACGATGTTAATTGATGACATGGGTCAATGGCTCGACCCAGGTGAAATCGATTCTTCCATTGGCGTACGCTCTGCTGCCATGATCGGCTTCGAGCCGGACTGCCAGTTTTGTGAAAACATTGGAACGTCCTACTTGCCGCCACTCAGCGAAGAAGAGATTGACAAACTGGACAGCATAATCGATTCAGAGACGGAATCTGGATTTGACATTCTGGACATTCAACGACTTCGAGCCGGTGGTGAGAATGAATTGCGATCCAACCTGACTCCGGAAGAACGGCGAATGTTGGAACAACTCAACGAACAACGCCGACTGATGGAGGACCTGCAAGAAGAACAACGTCTTCAGCGATTGAGAGAACTTGAGCAACAGCGACAACTTGAACTTCAGCAGACCCCTCGACCGGATGAGTCAGGCAATCCGCAAGCTCGAAAGTCGTCGGGCAACGAGTACTACGATCGGCCAACGCAACCGACGACTCGAATCGTCAATCCACGATTCCCAGTTCAGCAACCGGAAGGGTTCATTCAACCGATCGTTGCACCGGTAACACCGATTCCGCCAGATCAGTCCAAGCGGATCCAGCCTGAAGATAAAGCCTCCGCGACCATTCGTTTGACAGCTTCAACTCGCGAATCAAGCAACACTCCGGCGGTTTCTCAAGCGGCGGGAATTTCAGTTTTGGAACTTGCCAAGGCGGAGGCCATGGTCTTTCAACAGCTTCCCAGCATTGACTCACCAAGCTCGGCCAGCGAGCTCAACGAGCCAAGCAATCTCAACGAGCCAAACATTGACGGCACCGAGACGATCAAGAGCCAGCAACGCGAGTCACAACTAAAAGCAGAATCTGACTCCACGCCAGCACGAGCGGGCAACACCTCCAATAAGGAGACTGCCAAAACGGGTTCGACAGCACCTGTCGTCCTCGATCAGCCGATAAAATACGCGGTCAAATCGAGCTCTATGCTATCGGATTTGAAGAAAATCGATCCGTTATCGATCACCCAATCCCCACCTTTGACAGCCAAAGCCGCCAAGAAACCGGTTGCAGCGAGCTCTCAAGCAACTGCGAAAAAGCAGAATGAGCCAGATTCAGAGCAAAAACCGGCTCAAAAGGCCGATTGGACCCACGATGGCACCTCGTTTGGCGGTCTCCTCAACCGATTCCAAAATAGGTGACCCTTCGGCCAGATCCTTTTGGCCAAACAGTGCCGCACTCCCGGAAAAACTGCATCATCTACTCTGCGGTTAAAACGGTCACAACCCAAAAAAGCTAGTCTGTCTATAATTCTCCTGCGGAAGATACGGAAACCGAATTCGAAACTTCCGACGACCGCAGGTGTTTAAGTTGGAATGCCAATGACGGCGTGCGCGTCGTTTTTGTCCAAAAAACGAACGATCATTTTGTGACGTATTCGTTCGTTTTCCGGTTTAAACTCCTATTATGCTGTTTGCTCCGAATCCCCCGTATCCGCTCGATCAGAAGTCGATTCTGCCTCAATCTGGTCGAAGGAACATCTCGGCGGACCTTAATTTCATCAATTGAGGATGAATTCCAGGCCCACTCCTGCATGCATTGAACCGCCTGCAATCATCCTGCATCGAACCACAATCATGAACAAGAAATCCAGCCGTTACGGCTCAGCACTTCCATTTGTTGTCATCGCGGTCATTGCAGTCGCATTGATCAGCTTTGCGGCCTATTACGGCCTGACGATGCAAACGGAAACAAAAATTATCGAACCGATCCTTGCGCCAGTTGAACGTGGGGAGTTCGTTTCCCAAGTGCTTGACCAAGGCGAAGTCCAAAGTAGCGAGAATGTTGAAATCCGCTGCGAGGTTCGAGCCCGAAACGGTTCCCTCAATGTGATCCGCGTTGTGCCTGAAGGCTCACGGGTCAATGCCGGAGATTTTCTGGTCCAACTCGATTCGACTTCGTTTGAGAAAGAGCTCGAACAACAAAACATCTCGCTAGTGAACGCAGAAACGCAAGTCATTCAAGCAGAGTCTGCTTTGGCTTCAGCCATTGCGATCAAAAACGAATACGTCAAAGGGACTTACGAAGAAGAAAAACTTCGAATTGCTAACGCGATTGCAGAAGCCGATGGCCTGATCGCCACCGCACGTCAACGAAAAAAACAAGCCGAAGATACACTCGCTTACAGTTTCAAATTGCGCCTTAAAGGTTACGTCACTAATCAATCGTACGAATCCGCCGAGTTTGATGTTGAGAAAGCAGACATCGACCTGCGAAAAGGAAACAACGATAAAGAATTGGCAGAGAAACAACTCATTGTGCTCAATGAGATCACCTACCAAAAGAACATTGTTCAGTACGATGCCGACATCAAGGCTGCTCAAGTCAAACTCGACGGAGAACGTAAAGCCCTCGAAGTCGAACGGCAAAAGAAAGCTGAAATTGAAGAGATGATTGCGAACTGCACGATCTCGGTTCCAGAAAACGTCTTCGGACAAGTTGTTTACGCAAAAGAATCATCACGTGGCGGTAATGACTGGGTGCTGGAAGAAGGTACCACCGTCCGTCAGAACCAAGTCCTGATTCGACTTCCCAACCCTGATGAAATGGAAGTCAAAGCACTCATCAACGAACAATCGATCACTCAAATCGAAAACGGGATGCCTTGCACCATCAAAGTCGATGCGTTGAACGACACGACTCTCAAAGGAATCGTCACCAAAGTAAATCAGTATGCTGAGTCGAGTGGTTGGATGAGCAGCTCGATTCGCAAGTACGCAGTTTTTGTTCGTATCTTCGATCCGCCGACCGCCTTGAAACCTGGTATGAACGCTTCTGTCACGATTCAGGTTCAATATGAACCCGACGTCCTGACTGCGCCGATTCAAGCCGTATACGCCGTGCAAAGCAAAAAATACTGCTTGTTAAAAACAGGTGACAATGAGTATGAGACTCGTGAGATCTCCATCGGCGGTGACAATTCTCAAATCGTTTTCATTGAGGAAGGCCTCGAGGAAGGCGAAACGCTGGTCATGAATCCGGGTGGCTATAAAGAGCTGATGGATCTTCCCGAACTGGAGCTGGAACAGCGAATTGAGTTGCCAGAAAATGCTCAGGAGATTGCCAAAGCGGCGGCCGAGAAAAAAGAGAAAAAAGCATCAGGTGGTGAACCTGAAACCGGTGCAGCGATGATCGCAGCCAAGGATTCTGATGGCGACGGAAAACTCACCAAAGAGGAAGTTGGTCAACCGATCAGCTACTTCTTTGGACGAGCTGATACCGACGGTGATGGTTTCCTTTCAGAAGCAGAAACCGACAAAGTCGTCGAGACCATGAAACGGATGCGAACTCAAGGCGGGCCCGGTGGTGGCGGTGCTGGTCGTCCCGGCGGAGGCGGCGGCCGTCCTGGTGGCGGTGGTGGCCGTCCTGGCGGAGGCCAGCAAAAATGAAACCGAACATAATTGATGTTCCGACCGCCAGCACGCAACGCATGGCTGCGGTGATTCGCGACTTAAAGAAACACTATTTTCTCAAGAGCGAAACCGTTCGTGCACTTCGCGGCGTCTCATTTGATGTCCCTGAAGGGGACTACGTGGCCATCATGGGCCCGTCCGGATCAGGTAAGAGTACGCTGTTGAACCTGCTCGGCTGTCTCGATCGCCCAACCTTTGGCTCGTTTATTTTAGGAACCGATGACGTCGCTCAGATGAACGACGACGAACTCTCCTATATTCGAGCTTCCCGAATCGGTTTCGTATTTCAATCTTACAACCTGATCGCGCAACTGAGCGTCGTTGAAAACATCGAAGTCCCGCTGTACTACACAGGACGATTGAACGCTCAATCACGACAGCGAAGTGTTGAATTGGCGACCATGGTCGGGCTGGGCGAACGCCTCGACCATCGCCCCACACAACTCTCTGGTGGACAACAGCAACGCGTTGCGATCGCACGATCGTTGGTCAACGACCCGTACTTTATTCTTGCTGACGAAGCGACTGGTAACCTCGATTCGGTCACCACCGAAGAGATCCTGGCACTCTTCCAACGGCTCAACGATGAAGGTCGAACCATCATCATGGTCACGCACGAAGATGAGGTCGCAGCTCACGCCAAACGAGTCATTCGACTCAAAGACGGTCAGATTCAGGTCGATGAACGGGTCAAAGATCGTTGCGTCTTTACGCCTGAGCAAATTGAAACCATCTCCGCCAACGCGAAACAAAAAGAGCAGGTATAACGAAGATGGGATTCCTGAGAAATCTGTCCGCTTTCTTCCGACCGAGGACTTGGAAGCTCGGCCTCAAAAGCCTGTGGCTTCATCCAATGCGTTCCGCACTGACGGTGCTCGGTATCTTTATCGGTGTCGCCAGTGTGATTTGGTTACTGGCAATCGGTGAAGGGATCAGTAAAGAAGCTCAACGACGCATCGAGGATCTCGGCGCTGAGAACATCATTGTTCGCAGTATCAAACCACCAGACACCAGTGGCGGTAACTTTCGACAAGTCGATGCATTTGGAGTGCAGCGTTCCGAGTTCGAGATGATCGAACGAACGATTCCAACAGTCGAACGCGTGTTACCCATTCGTGAGATCACTCAGCGATTCGCTTACACCGGCAACCCCAACATCCAGCCCATCGATGGCAGACTGGTCGGTTGTACCGATGAGTACGCCGAAGTGACGCGATTGTTCGTTGCCCGCGGTCATTTCTTGCAACCGATCGAGATCGAACGGGCAAAGTCTGTATGCGTCATTGCCGCGAATCTTTCGGAGAAACTGTTTCCTTCCGAGGACCCGCTGAACAAACAGATTTACCTTCCCGAGAAGAAAGAATATTTTCGCATCATCGGCGTGCTGCACCCACGCAACGCGACCGCGGCGATTGGTGGCTCGTTGGCCGCTCAAGATTTTTCAAACGATATCTATATTCCGATCACCACCATGCGTCAGAAAATGGGCGACATGGAAGTCAAGCGAACTGGTGGTTCGTTTTCGGCAAAGAGCTTTGAGCTCTCGCAAATTACGATTCAGGTGAAATCGGTAGATGACGTTCGCCGCACCGCGGAACTGGTGAAAGCAACGTTGATGGCCAGCAACGTCAATCGACAGGACATTGCAGTGGTGGTCCCTTACGAATTGCTCGAACAAGCCCGAATGACCCGTTTGATGTTTATGTTGTTCATGGGTTTAATCGCGGCGATTTCATTGATTGTCGGCGGCATTGGGATCATGAACATCATGCTCGCAACGGTTACCGAGCGAACTCGAGAGATCGGGATTCGCCGAGCTCTTGGTGGTAAACGCTCCGACATCGTATTGCAGTTTCTCGTTGAAACCATTTCCCTGTCCGTGGTTGGCGGTATCGTTGGAATCATCGGTGGCCTGTTCTGTAGCCCCACCGTCTATTACGCGCGTGAAGCGATCAAGACCTTTGCACCGACGATGTACGCTTCGATTCCCGACGATGCGAAAATCATGACACCCGAAATTGTTCCCTTTTCGATTCCAGTCGCTTTTTGTATTTCGGTCATGGTGGGTGTGTTCTTCGGCTTGTATCCAGCGTATCGAGCCGCACAGATGGACCCAATCGAAGCTCTGCGGCACGAGTAGTCCTTGTCGGCGCTATAACCGGAATCCTCAATTACACTGGATTCAACTGGATAATTGGAGTCGAACTCCATTTCCTCGACGAGAACATGCGCGATTGCCGATGTTAGAAAAGAAATCCCACCTTTTCAACGGTGCAACGTGAATCCTACCAATCCAACCAGCAACCCCGACCTGACCGCATTTACGAATCAACCTGCGATCGGTCCGGCTCCCATGAAATCCAATCCATCCAATCCGAACTTCGGCGAAATGATCGGTCGTCTTGAGGAATGCGTCGAACTCGTTCGCGATGAATTGGACCAATACCGCAACGCAAGTTTTGGACACGAGCCGAGCGCGCGAACAGACTATCTGCTGTCCGTCGTCATCCCGGTTTATAACGAACTGAAAACCATTGGGCGCATCCTTTCTCGAGTCGCCTCGCTGCCATTGAATCTCGAACTGATCATCGTTGATGATCATAGTACCGACGGGACTCGAGAAGTTCTGCAAAAGCTCGATGGCCTGCCACGTGTCAAAATCATTTTGAAAGAAAAGAATGCTGGCAAGGGCGCTGCGCTCAGGACAGGATTTGAGCATGCCGGTGGCGATTTCATTGTCGTTCAAGATGCCGATCTCGAATACAACCCCAGCGATATCCCGGCGCTGATTCAGCCCTTACTCAAGGACGAAGCAGATATCGTTTACGGCTCACGTTTTATCGGCGAAGAACAACAGGATGAATCGTGGATTCATCGCGCCGGAAATGCCGTGCTGACAGGTGCTTCCAATCTGTTCAGCGGCCTTAAGCTCACCGATATGGAGACTTGTTACAAAGCCTTTAATCGTGAAGTCCTCAAAGATGTTACGATTGAACAAGACCGGTTCGGCATTGAACCTGAATTGACCGCCAAACTCGCTCGAAGAGGTTATCGGTTTACCGAAGTCCCTATCTCGTACGACAGCCGCGGTTACGCTGAAGGAAAGAAGATCGGATTCAAAGATTTGATCAACGCGATTTACTGCATCGGACGCTACGGTTTCTCAGACTAGCAAACTTAAAGATGTCCCAATACAACTCCGTCATTGCATCGATCCAACGACGACCCGCACTCTTGTCCAAGGACAGCTTGCCGATCGTCGTTTTCTTTTTTTCATTGGTGATGCTGTCGTCGCAAGCCTACGCTCAGCGAAATGCGTCCCCGACGCAAGACAAGCCTACCGTCATCACGCTCGAAGTCTTTGGCGACCCCAGAGGGGCTTTGGGTTCGCAACAGGAATGGATGCAGGCGCTCCAGAAGGTCGGGGCAAATCGAGTCACGACCGGTTCCGGGAGCCGCGCCGAAGCCTCAGTCAACGAGCAGGAAACCACACAAGCCATCTCAATCCGAGTCAAAGGATTTCTGGAAAAGGGAAAGCTGGTCCTACCCGGTGGGAAGTTCTCCATTCGCGAGACCGACAAAATTAAATCGCTGCTCGCAGGTTTCCGCGTTAATGGTGCCGAAGTCACGTTAGCCGAGAAAAAGGCGTTTGGGCTGACCGCAAAGCAACTGGTCTGGTTGCATAGTCAACTCAATGTTGAGGTCAAAACAGAAACGAATGGGAAACCATTATCCGAAATCATCAGCACGCTTCGCAAACCGTTGGAAGAAGTCTCCGGCGTAAAAGTTGTGCTCGACTCGATGGCCCAAAAAGTTATCCGCAGTGACAAAACAGCGACCGAGGAGATGAAAGGACTGTCGACCGGAACCTCGCTGGCCGCCATACTTCGGCCACACGGCCTGGTCCTTGAACCGGTTCATGTCAAAGCGAATGAAATCGAACTGCACATCAAGGATTCACAGTCCAGCGAAGAACACTGGCCCGTCGGCTGGCCGCTCGATCGACCCCCGATCCAAGTCGAGCCGAAAATGTCTGAACAGATGCCAATCCAGATCAAGAACTTTCCTTTGGACAAAGTAATGGTCGCCGTCCAAAAACGCGCCGATGTCCCGTTCCTTTATGATCAGAACTCACTTGCCCGTGAAGGGATCGAAATGCCAGACATCAAAGTCAGCTTGACGGAAAAGAATGCATCGCTCTCAATCGTCGTCTTCAGACTGCTACGACAGACCAAACCGCGGTTGTCTCATGAAATGCGGATGGATGAAAAAGGAAAAGGGTTTATCTGGATTTCGGCTCGCTGATTCGATACCGATCACGCAGCAAACCTGACGAGAAGTTGATCCTTGCATTCGTAGCCAATGTCGAATGCTAAAACTAATTGTTAGCCCTCGACCAACTCTGCGACCCGCTTGATTGCACGCCGCAATGAAGTTGCTGCCATCTGGAAATTGGTGTGTGATGAGATCTCGGGTTGAATCTCTTGAAAGAGCTCATCGGCGGCTTTGAGCTTCTTCAGTTTCTTTTTTGCCTGCTTGAGATACTTGGCATGGTCACCATCTTTAAGCGGCCCTCCGAGTGCCAACATGTAGTCGTACAACACGCGGTGAACTTCGCGCAGCTCGTCGTCCTCTTCCGCTTCTTCGGAATGCTTCAAGAACGTTCGCACCATCCAAACGTGGCTTAACACGCCATCAATCTCGGCAACGCGTTCGGCTTCAGTTTCTGGAATCAGACTCATCGATCAACAGATCCTTGCAACAAAAAAACAGCTCATCTCATCGACGTTTATGGTCGTGACCTAACGTGTCAATTTGGAGCCATTCTAGCACCCGTTTTTCGACAAAGTCAGTGGTTTTACGTTGACTGGACCGAACGTGTCCCGGTGCCGGCCAATACTTCTTCCATCAAGAAACCAATTGTTGGGAGCAGCCAAAATGATCAAGCCACTCACCGGAACCGACCTTACCAGCACGAAAACTCGTTCAGGCATGGCATCGCTCAGCGAACTCCTGCCTCGCTTGATTCGTTCGTATGAGCTACAAGCTGAGTTGATGCAACGTCGCGCCGAGCACGCCGGAAATCAGACGGATGCGGGTTCGTCCATGCAACAAGGGCAGCAAAGCACATTTGCGTGGTATGAGTGATACGCGAACGGTTTAAGTTACGCGTCTCGGGCAAGAGTGCCCAAGTTACATTCATACGGCTCACGCAAGAGTGACCAAGTTACGTTCATACGGCTCGGGCAGAAGTGCCCAAGCTACATCCATACGTCTCGGGCAAGAGTGCCCAAGCTACATCCATACGTCTCGGGCAAGAGTGCCCAAAGTGCCCAAGTTACGTTCATACGGCTCGGGGAAGTGAGTGCCCTAGCAATAAATTTGCGCCGCGGTTGATCGACGCTTCGCCGTCGTTCAACCAATCTCACCAAGGTCACGCCCCTGCACTCTCGGGTTGTGGTTTTGGTCCGCGTGGAGCAAACACCAAGACCATCACCGCACCCACAATCACCATTGCCAAACTGCCGAGGAAAAACGGATCAACTTGTCCAAACAAGTTCTTCGTAAACGTCTCGGTCAACGTATTGATTACGGGAGCAAAACCAAAAACCAACGGCATCACAAAAATCGGCTTGCCACCAAAATTGAATGCGTAAATGATCCCCAGTGCGCCGATCGCACCAGCAGCACCGGCCAGCAACGACCAACCCGCTCCTCCAAAATCCCAACCGCCCGGCTCTGGAAACTGGCCAATCAAAAACAACGGCAAAATGACAGCGATCGCGAAGTAGGCCCAACCCACGCAGAGAAACGGACGCAACCGGCTGCCCGCCATTTTCGCTTGACCCTTATGCAACACTGGGCCATACGCTCCCCAACACAATGCGGTCATGCCGATACACGCCGCGATGATCCATAGATTAGGGCCGGATGATTCATCAGTGGACTCGTCGACTTGCTCAGGAACGACCTCATTGTCAACTGGTCCTTTCGGCTCATCCTGATTGCCTAAACCTGGTGGTCTGATGTTCGGTTCACCAACCTCATTTGGAGCCATTAAGTTTCCGGGACGAGCACCATTCGGTTGGTCTTTCCATTTCGGTTGACCGTCGTCGACATTTGGATCATCGGCACCGGGAGCCACTGGTTGATCTTCGTCGATCCCGACCGCCATTCCCTGCAGCTTGCTGTTGACCGGACGCTTTTCAGTTTTCGCAGGAGCCTGAGCTTCGTTGGGTTCTGCCAGCTCTTGAAGTTTTTTAGGCTCGTCCGGTTCTTGATCTTCCTGCAGCACCCAAGCGACAGGCTGCAGGCGATCTGCCACCCAAACATCATCCGACTCCAGTGTGGCAGCTTCCGGTGTTGTCGTTTTCGGTTTCGACGGTTTGAATGCCAACACGCCGGCGGCACCAATCGCGACCAACAATATTCCGATATAGAAAATGGGTGACGCCTGTTTGATCGTGCCCGCCATCAGCATGGTCACGAAGGTATTGACGATCGGGGCCAGGCCAAACACCAACGGCATGACGTAAACTGGTTTCCCCTCGAATTTAAATGCCAAGATGATCCCAAGTGCGCCGATCGCTCCAATCGCTCCGGCCACGAAGGACCAAACAAAACCAGAACCGGACCAAGATCCTTTCTCGCCAGTCGTCTTGAGCGTCAACAGTGGATAAACCACTGCGATTAAGAAATAGGCGATGCCGACACAAACAAATGGACGAAGTGAACTCAGCTTGCCAGGCCCTTCACCCATTAACTCCTGTCCAACATGGAGCACCGGACCGTAGACACCCCAACAACAAAAAGTCAGGACAACAAACGCGAGAAAACTGAGACTGCGCATAGCATGTTTTCTGATTGCAACAGGACAAAGACGACCCAGGCTGGGCCAATCATGAATCGCCAGTTTAACCGACAACCATCGACATGCGAGGGCTCAACAGATCAGTAGCCGCGAGCCGTTTTAACGTCACCAAAATCACGCAAACAGTAGTCGACGCCCGCTTGGTCAAGCACACGGCATAAACCGCGAAGTGCAACTCCAAATCCATCAGGTCCGCTGAAACCACCAAACTGTCCGCCACCTTTTAAGTGGGGCTCCAAATCGAGAAAGACACCCGGAGCACCTCGCTTCTCCATCCGCTGCTGCAACTCAGGCAGAAACATCAAAAGATCTTCAAAAATTTTAAGGTGGCCTGAGTCACCCACATCCGCCGGTACAAAGTGCTTCAGTGCCTCTTCGTCAACGTGCTCAATTCGCGTTCCTGGATTCGGGTTGGCAAAATCCTTCACATGCAGCCAACCGAGCCCAGGTTTCATCGCTTTGAACTGAGACACAACTTCGTCTTCACTGAATCCCATCGTGACCAGATTGCCACCATCAAAGATCAACAGCATCGCATCATGATTGACCGCTTCGTGAACTCGCGCCAGCAACTCGCCGGTTTGTCCCACCAAATTTGCTTCGACCTCCAGACCGTAAGTCAAACCATGCGCGTCGCAAACGTCAACAATTTTTCCAATCTGATCGACCGCTTGTGAGAAATGATCTTCGAGATTGCTCCCCCGCGGATGATAAAACGAAAACCCCCGGATCAGCTTTGCACCGAGTCGGTTGGTCAACTCGCACGCCCGAGGAACCTCTTCGCGAAGGTAGGCATCAAACGGTCGATACGGTGTTGTCGTGCCGTCATCCTGATCAATAAGCTTGACCTTGCCGATCGGTGAACCCAGCGAAGAAACGCTCAATCCATACTCATTCATCTTTGACTCAACGAAGCTCAACTCGTCATCGTCAAGCAACATCACATTCTTGATTCCGTTGCCGGCATCGACAAACCGGATCGAAAAGTACTTCAGCCCCAACGCTGCAAACGCACAAAACTGTTGGTCCAACGTTTTGTCGTTGGCGGCCTCATCGGCAAAACCAGAAAGTAAAACAGGATCGGGCATGAGTGAATTCGAAACGCTTGAATCTATTGGAAACGGGATACCAGCCGGTCGCCGATGGTCTCCCAATGCGGCCGTTGTTCAACCGGCAACTAATACGGATAGTTGAGCGTAATCACCGACGAGATGCCACCACGCGGCGTAAACTTGGCCGTCAATGTGACACTTCTTGGCTCAACCATCGCCACAAAGTCATCCAGAATCCGATTCGTGACTTGTTCGTAAAAGATGCCTTCGCTGCGAAATTGCTGCAAGTACATCTTGAGGCTTTTTAGCTCGACACATTTTTCGTCAGCGATGTAAGAAAAAACCAACGTGCCAAAATCAGGCTGACCTGTTTTTGGACACATCGACGTAAATTCTGGGCAAGTGATTTCGTTGACATAATCACGATCCGGACATGGATTGGGAAACGTTTCCATGACCTCGCGGAATTCTTGGGACATCGCTAAAATTTCTCGAGCAAACCGAACTTAAAAATCGTCAAGATAATCGATTCGAATCGTCTTCCCAAAGGGGCAGGTTCGATTAAATCCGATTTATTGCAAACTGAATGATTGGGTGCCCGAAACGAAACCCAACTCGTTGATGCGAATCTCTGAAATTTATCAATCGAAGCAGGGAGAAGGTCTTCTGACCGGCACACCCAGCGTTTTTGTCCGCACCAGCGGTTGTAATTTGCGGTGTCGGTTTTGCGATACGCCTTTCACATCATGGAGCCCCGAAGGCGAAACACGTTCGCTGGATCAAGTGGTCCATGAAGTTTGCCGAGTCGCCGGAGGTGCGACCCATGTCGTAGTGACCGGCGGTGAACCCATGTTGCCTCAGGACATTGTTTCGTTGTGCCGAATGCTCCACGAATCAGGGTTTCACATTACGATCGAAACCGCGGGCACCATCGATCGTGAACTTGCCTGTGACCTGATGTCGATCAGCCCTAAACTGAGCAACTCAGACCCTGATCTGGAACGTGCTGGAACATGGCGTCAACGACACCAACAGACACGCCACCAACCTGAAGTCGTCGCTCGGTTGATTCACCAGTACCCCCATCAACTGAAGTTTGTCGTCGCGGCGCCGGAAGATGTCGACGAGATTCTTTCTTTTCTCGATGAGGTCGAACAGCAACTATTGGCAATTCGTCGTGACGAAGTTGAGCACGAAAAAGAGTCGAATCTCCATTCGGCCCCGGAGCTCGATTCCTCGTCAGCAAAAACAAACATCGATCCTCAGCGAGTGTTGTTGATGCCAGAGGGGATTGATCAAGCAACGTTGCAGCAGAGGGAAGCTTGGTTGCAACCGATCTGCGATGCTCATCAATTTCAACTCTGCCGTCGTATGCATATTCTCTGGTACGGCAACCAACGAGGCACGTAAATCGACTCTTGGCGATCATGATGTGAGTTGCGTTGATCTTTGGCATTCACGCAAGACAATTTGCCAAAAAAATGCCCTGAACCAGGTTCAGGGCGTTGAATCAATCATTTCCAAATTACTCTCAATCGCGGAACTAGTCCCAATCGAGCTTGCCACCGGTTTGGTACTCGGTGACGCGAGTTTCAAAGAAGTTCTTCTCTTTCGCCAAGTCCATCGTTTCACTCATCCATGGAAATGGATTGGGACTGTTGTACTGAACTGGCAACCCGATTCGCTCAAGTCGTCGGTCAGCAACATGCTGGACGTAGTCACGGAACAGTTCCGCGTTGAGGCCCAACACACCATTTGGCAAGCAATCATGAGCGTAGGCAATTTCAAGCTCGACCGCTTCGCGAATCCGTTGCACCATTTGCTCCTGGAACTCAGGCGTCCACAGTTCAGGGTTCTCTGACTTGATGCCGTTGATCAAGTCGATACCGAAGTTCAAGTGAATCGACTCATCTCGCAGGATGTACTGGAACTGTTCACCAATCCCTTTCATCAAGTTGCGACGATGGAATGACAGGATCATGACGAACCCTGTGTAGAAGAAGATTCCCTCCATGATCAAGTAAAACCCGATCAAGTTTTTCAGGAACGCTTGCCCGCCTTCAAACGTTGCAGTCGTGAAGTCAGGATCCAGAATCTCTTTCGTCAATTCCATTTCGAACGCATCTTTGCGAGCGATCGCAGGAACTTCGTTGTACATATTGAAGACTTCGCCCTCATCGAGGCCGAGGCTTTCAACCACGTACAAAAACGTGTGGCTGTGGACAGCTTCTTCGAACGCCTGACGCAACAGGTACTGACGACACTCTGCATTGGTCACGTGTTTGAAAACGGCCAGCACCAGGTTGTTACCAACCAGGCTTTCGGCGGTCGAGAAGAACCCGAGGTTTCTCATAATCACCAATCGCTCGTCATCGGTAAGCTGGTCGGACCGCCAGATTTCGATGTCTTTGTTCATCGGTACTTCGGTCGGCATCCAATGGTTGGCACAGCCGTTGTCATAGTGTTCCCAAGCCCATTTATACTTGAGCGGCATCAACTGGTTGACGTCGACTTGGTGGCAGTTGATCAAACGCTTGTCGCTCGCGTCGACCCGCTTCTCAACTCCACTTTTGGTTTCAATATCAATAGCCATTACTCGCGACTCCTTTGGAGATGGTTTTACTTCGGTTGGTAGGGGGTAAAAAACAGTGTGCCCAGCCCTTCATGGAGGGCACATTGTTGGTTTTCGTTTCGACCGTTTCAAGAAAGGGTTTTTAACATGGAACCTGATCATGATTCAATCGACAACATGTTCATGACTGAGTTTGACAGGAAACGTCAGGCGAACAAAGAAGCGCGAAGCGCTTCTCCGAACTACTGACACGCTTCACAGTCAGGGTCGTCGATGCTGCACGCCTGAACTTCCGGTTGTCGTTCAACTTGAATGTCAGATGAAGTACTGGCGTTCTTCATCCAGCGTGGTTGCAAACCAAACTTGTTGATGTCGACGGTTGACTTTTCAACTTGTGTCGCACCAAGCGAACGCAAGTAGTAAGTGGTTTTGAGTCCAGCTTGCCAAGCAGCAACATACATCTCGTGCAGCCTTCGACCACTTGGTTGACCGAGGTACAGGTTCAACGATTGTCCCATGTCAAGCCATTTCTGACGTCGACTGGCACAGCGAATGATCCAATTCGGGTCGATCTCAAACGCCGTGGCATAGCGACCTTTGATGTCCTCAGGAAGACCGGGGATTTCACCCAATGAACCATCGAAGTACTTGATTTTCTCAAGCATTTCATCGTCCCAGAGACCACGCTCTTTGAGTTCATTGACCAAACGGACATTGATCTGCACAAACTCACCAGACAGGTTGCTTTTTACAAACAGGTGCTTGTAAGTCGGCTCAATCGATTGCGTTACACCGATGATGGTGGAAATCGTTGCTGTCGGAGCAATCGCCATCACGTTGCTGTTTCGCATACCTTGAGACGCGATCAACTGCCGAACTGGCTCCCAATCAAGACTGCTGGATTTGTCCATGTCGACCGGCAGACCACGTTCCTCTTCGAGCAACGCAACCGTGTCGATCGGCAACAAACCACGATCCCATTTGGAACCTTCATAGGTCGAATAGGCCCCACGTTCTCCAGCCAACTGTGCCGAAGCAGAAATGGCGTAGTAAGAGATCGCTTCCATGCTGCGATCTGCGAACTCAACAGCCTGCTCACTGGCGTAGCTGATGCCACAAGCGGACAACGCATCCTGGAAGCCCATCAGGCCGAGCCCAACCGGGCGGTGACGCGAGTTGGCGTTTTTCGACTCCGGCGTCGGGTAGTAGTTGATGTCGATCACATTGTCCAGCATCCGAACGGCCGTGGTAACGGTCTCTTCCAGTTTCTCGAGATCGAGTTGACCGTCGGTAATGTGGTTGAGCAAGTTGACCGAGCCAAGATTACAAACCGCAATCTCATCTTCGGACGTGTTAAGCAAAATCTCGGTGCAGAGATTGCTGCTATGGACGACACCAGCGTGATCCTGAGGCGAGCGGATGTTGGATGGATCCTTGAACGTGATCCAGGGATGCCCGGTTTCGAAAACGCGGGTCAACATCTTCCGCCAGAGCTCTTTGGCGCCGACTTTTCGAGTCAGTTTGATGTTTCCGGCTTCTGCTTGTTGTTCATAGTACTCGTAACGTTCTTCAAACGCTTTGCCGTACAGATCATGCAGATCAGGAACCTCATCAGGACTGAACAACGTCCATTCTTTTTCCTCATTCACCCGCTTCATGAACAGGTCAGGAATCCAGTTGGCGGTATGCATGTCGTGGGTACGACGGCGTTCGTCACCGGTGTTCTTTCGAAGGTCAAGAAACTCTTCGATATCCAGGTGCCAAGTTTCGAGGTAAGAGCAAACCGCCCCTTTCCGTTTTCCGCCCTGGTTAACCGCAACCGCGGTATCGCTGACGACCTTCAAGAAAGGAATGACACCCTGGCTTTGGCCATTGGTCCCTTTGATGTGAGAATTCGTCGCGCGAATGTTGGTCCAGTCATTACCGAGTCCGCCCGCCCATTTGGAAAGCTTGGCGTTGTCAGCAATTGCCTTGAAGATCCCATCGAGATCATCCGAAACGGTGCTGAGGTAACAAGAGCTCAACTGTGGATGCAGCGTTCCCGAGTTGAACAACGTCGGTGTGGCTGATGTGAACCGGAAAGTCGAAAGGATGTTGTAAAATTCAATCGCTCGGTCGGTTTTGTTTTCTTCCTGGATCGACAGACCCATCGCGACTCGCATCCAGAAGTACTGCGGAGCCTCAAAACGACGCCCGTCGATGTGCAACAAGTAACGATCATAAATCGTCTGCAAGCCAAGATAGGGGAACAAGTCGTCGCGGGTCGAATCGATCGCTTCGGCCAATCGTTCCAGATCGAACGTTCCAAGCTCAGGTGTGATGCGGCCGGCATCAATTCCGGTCTCAATAAACTGACCAAACTTTTCCCGATACAGCACAGCGATGTCATCGTTGCCGCTGGATGACTTGTCAAGCGACTCACGGTAAATGATGTTCAGCACCAACCGTCCAGCAACCGCGTCGTAGTTAGGATCGTTTTCGATCCGAGCACGTGCGGCCAAGACCATTGAGCGACCGATCTCTCGCGGTGTGATTCCGTTGAAAAATTGCTTCTCAACTTCTTCAAACAACTTTTGGGCGGAACACGTATCGGTGTAGCCGTCACACGCGTTAGTGATCTGCTGTCGCAAGCGTGGGAAGTCAAGATTTTCCAGCTTGCCATCCCGTGTGACCATCAGATTTGGAAACGGCTCTGACGTATCCATCCGCTCTTCTGCGCGAAGCAAGCGGATCTTGTTATGCTCGGCCCGATAAAGGATGTACCGTCGAGCGACCGAAAAGTGCTCGGCCTTCATCAGTTGTCGTTCCACCGCATCCTGAATCTCTTCGACATCAATTCCCAGATCCGTCGCCGCTTCACGCTCCACCGTTGCAACGACGTCGCCCGTGATCTGATTGATCTCTTCGAGAAGTCTATTATTCAGTTCCGCCGAATCACGCAGATTTTGCTCAGCGCAAAACGCTTTCTGGATCGCCCGGATAATCCGGTCGGCATCAAAAGAAACGACACGTCCGTCTCGTTTCCTGACATTCAGTTCTTGTTGAGTCGCTTTCAACATTCCTTCGCACTCCTGTGTAGTTAAGGTCCATGACGCGCCGGTCGTCCTCGCCCCGGTCTGTCTTGTTGAAACCAATCGCTTGTTTTCAGCAAAGCTTCATTTTTGGAAACTCATCTGAAAACGAAACGAGCGATGAACCATCCGTTGGAATTCATCGAACGCAAGATTGGCGTTCGGAGTGTCCTGTCTCCGCGTGACACCTTTGGTCAACTTGGAGAAAAGCCATTGGCCCTTCGATAGGGGGTGCATGACACAGGAACTGAAGGGCTTCCATGCCTCACGTTATTCGAAGATTCAATTCGGGTTGATTCCGGGATTTCACCTTGGTCTCAACCACAACTCCCTGTGTTCGCTACCGCAGTCTGCCCAGGCTGCCTATGCCGTGCCAAACCGCTATATTGACATTGAACGTTAGATAATCCACAAAAAAAGAGCCCAAGTTAGTACCCGGATTTGCCTCTGATCTCGTGTATCTGACGCTCGCCTCTAAGTAGCGAGGCATCAATATATCGAAGTAGCCAACCCTGTCAACACAAAATGTTGTGTCTTGGATGGCAGTAACCACTATCGATTGTGTTGTTGGCGAAAATTGACCAAAAGTCCCCATTTTAAGAAACCTTGTGAATACGTTCTCGATTTCACGCCAGTTTCACAAAATTAAGAATTCGCTAGCAATGTTAGCTAGCAAACAGTGCAAGCACAACATGTAGTGGTGTCGGTGTGCGATTGCCTGCCGCCACATCGGCCTCTGTGGTCGCCCGTTCGGCGTTTTAAAACCGAACCAACTTGATTAGATTCAGTGCTTCCGCGTCGCTTCATCCCATATCACCATCGATCTTTGATTGCTGAAAAACATGAATGATCGAATCAGCCATCTTCACTCGTTGATCCAACAACGAAAATTCGATGGTGATCGCCAAAAAAAGATTGCCAGCGAGATTCGAGATCACTTGATCGCCAATTCGCGGCACATCAAGCAACCCAATTTCGCGCAAATTTCCGATGGTGATCTGGGAGATCTGTTTCAATTGACGGATGAACTCTGTTTTGATGGCTACGTTGGACGCGTTTGCGAATCCGTCGCCGACTTGCCGCTGACGTTTCGGCTGTCGACGCGGATGACCAAGTCCGGTGGCACCACCACGATGTTCCGCACGCGCGAAGCCAACAAAAATCTGCTTTCGTTTGAAATTGCGATCGCCACAACGCCACTCTTTGGAACGTTCCCTAATGCGGGTTCAAATGAACAGAATGAAACCAGCGCGGTTGGGGGCGTTTGCTGTCGCAATCGTGTTGAGGCACTTCAACGAATCATGGAGCATGAGATGGTTCATCTCTGCGAACTTTTATTGACCGGCGATTCGAGTTGCGCAGCGAGACCGTTCAAGAGTATCGTTTACCGATTTTTTGGACATACGGAATCTAATCATCAGTTGCTAACCCCTGCGGACATTGCCAGAAAGAAGCTGGGGATCATTCCTGGCGATCAAGTGACATTTGACTTTCAGGGCCGATCGATGAAAGGGACCGTCAATCGCATCACCAAGCGCGCGACGGTTCTGGTTCCCGATCCTCGCGGCACACCCTACTCCGATGGCGAACGCTACGCGACCTACTACGTTCCGCTAAGGCAACTCAAAAAGACAGGGTAGATTCTCGCAGCAAGCAATTTGCGAGGGTAATCGTCCAAGCATCACTAAGACGATCTCGAATGACCTCAACCGTCGCCAACACAAGTTGGTGAGCACTGCTGAACTCGTGGCTACCAAGACGACGCAGGCAATGGCGTTTGCCGATGATTCAAAACAACTTTCTCTGGATGCGACCATCATTGGAAACGACTCGAAACAGGTCGGTCCGCAGTCGGGGGCGTTCGTTCTGCTTCCCGTAGCTGACGCCGAACTCCAGTCCATGTCGTTTTGAAAACGTCGCCATCAGCTGGCGGATTTGTGTCGCCCAGATGCCACGACCACTCATCCGCTCTCCAAATGTTGAACTGTTCAACCGACCGTCCCGGATGCTCCGAATCCGATCCAGCACTTTGTCTTTTCGATCGGGAAAATGCGTTTCCAGCCAATCGATAAACACCGGCTCGACCGTCAACGGCAGCCGCAGCATAACGTAACCGGCTCGAGTCGCTCCTGCATCGGAAGCCGCTTCAAGCACTTGAGGTATCTCAGCATCATTGATTCCAGGAATGATGGGGGCCACCATGACCATCACTGGCACACCTACGTCGGTAAGCTGCGAGATTGCTTCGAGTCTGGCAATTGGAGCACTGGTCCTCGGCTCCATAACTTTGGTTAGTGTCTGATCCAGCGAAGTCACGCTGATCGCAGCGGCGACCAAATTGTGTTGCGCCAATTCTCCAATCACATCGAGGTCCCGACAAATCAACCGGTTCTTGGTGATCAGCTGCACCGGTTGGCGAAACTCCAGTGCGACTTTTAAACATGCGCGAGTAATTTCCAACGACTTCTCAACAGGCTGATAACAGTCCGTGATTCCAGAAATCATCACCGGTTCGACCGTTCGTCCTTTGCGATGACCCTCGACGAGCCAATCACGGAACAGCTTGGCAGCATTTCGTTTGGCAAATATTTGCGTCTCAAAATCAAGCCCAGGGCCCAAGCCCAGATACTCATGGCTCGGCCGAGCGTAGCAATAACTGCATCCGTGAGCACAGCCTCGATAGGGATTCAGGCTGTATCGAAACGGAATATCCGGGCTGTTGTTTTCACTGATGATGGTTTTTGAATCATCATCAAACAACTGTGTGTCAACTTTTACATTCCGGCCGCTGAGAGTTTCCGGATCATTGACGACTTCCGCATCTACGATTCTCTCAATCCGCTCGAATCTTCCTACGCGTCTCAGGCTCGATCCACGACCGACAATGTGCTTCTTTTGCGGATCTGACATTGAGTGAATGGCGGTAACGTGAAAACGATCAGCGACAAAGATTAACTCCGGAAGTTCTGGTTGAACCACCACCACAAACGATACCCGAGACTTCGATAGTCAACAAACACTCGAGCTTGTCCGCCAAGCCCAATTCGCAAAGGTCGATTTGTCTCGCTGATTGGCACTTTCGCATAGTATTGAAAGTCTCGTTGCTGAAACACGGCGAGCATTTCGGACAACCGATCTGGAGGGCGATCTGCATCAGGCATCAAGTCCTGTTGGGACGGCTCAAATTCTTCGCGGGATAGTGAAAACTCCGCTTCGGCGGTCATTTGGATCTCTGATTCATAAACATGACCGGGATCCGAATAGAGCTTCAGCCGCACCGCCTGTCCTTCTTTGGCAAACTTGATTTGATGTTCGGTCAACACGACGTAGACACACCACTCATCCAAATCTGCGACCTCGCAAAATCGTTGACTACGTGGCAACCTAACACCTGTGTGCTGTCCTTCCAACAACGGTGCCAAGTTGGCCTCGGCAATTTCATCGTTGGATTTCCCTTGATGTTGATAGGGCAGCGAAACGATGGTCCCCGCGATTGGGCTTCTCAGGATTAACTTGTCCCGTTTGGCCTGAAGCCTTCGTTGCCGAATCAACAAACCGCTCAACTCCGTCACGATCGCTTTGGTACGATTGTCACCGGAGGGATCCAGGACAACACGGCGTTGCTCCAATTCCAGCTCAGCCCGTTTCTCAATTAATTGATTGCCGATCTCCTGGAGCTCCATGTCCAGCTCATCATTGACCAATCGAGCCAACGGTTGATCTGACTCAACAACATCGCCTTCGCGCACCGCCATCACGTCCAGGCGTCCTTCTTCACTCACCCAGACCGTATCGATCTTGGTCGGCATGACGATCAAGTTACACTGCAGATAGAAGGGAAATGGAACGCACAATAAGGCAACCACGATCGCCAAACCGATACCGAGAACGACTCCGAACCTTACTTTTTTCACTTGATGCATCCGCCCTGGAACAGACATGTACTTGTACAACTTGTACCCCGGCATGATGGTCATACCGGCGATCGAAAACAGTGCAATGCCAACCCCAATCGATTCCAGATTGTAGGGTTCCAGCATCGTCATCAGAAAATAGATAATCGAAAACATGATGAACCAGCGATAACAGAACGAAGCGACGGTGAACATCGCAAACGCGATTGGTCGATTCGTGGGCATCAGTTGATCATCGGGAATCTCCAACCCCAACCAATGCCGCCCCAACAACGTGGTCAACGATTTGGTCGACTTCTGGTTCAGGTTGGGGATCTCCAAAATGTCGCTGAGGATGTAGTAACCGTCAAATCGCAACAACGGGTTACCATTGAACAGGATCGTGCTGATCGAACTGACCAGCATCACTTTCAAACAGATATCCTGCACTAGTCCCGGCTGAACGAACCACCAGATAAAAGTCGCGATCGTCGCCAAAATGACTTCAACATACATTCCCGCTGCACCGATCGCAGCTCGGTGCCACTTGTTCGGCAACCTCCATGAATCGGAGACGTTGCAGTACAAACAAGGCGTCAAAACCAGCAACATAAAGCCAATTTCGTGGCACTCGCCGCCCAGCCGTTTACATGACAGTCCGTGACCAAACTCGTGAAAGATCTTGGTCACGCCCAAAACCAGCGCGAACAACCACCACTGTCTCGGGTCAAAAAATGCTTCGAAGCCGGGAAGTTTTGCCTGAAACGCGGCCCAATTTGCCAACACTGAAAACAGCGCGATCGATGCGAGAACCATCGTCACCATGACAGCGGCCTTGGTGAAAAGCCACCACGTGTAAGGCAACAGAAAATTCAGAATTCGCTCGGGATCAAACCCCTTGTAGCGAATCGCCAGAATGTTGGCAAACTGGCTCAACAGCTCCATGCGGTTGTTCTTTTGGCCTCGCTTCAACAACTCCATCCCTTGCCCGGGGAGATCCGACGTCACCAATCCATCCTGATGAAATCGAGTCAGCAGTTGTTGCAAGTCCTGGCGCGTGATCCGCTTGGGCGCGTACTCGCTGTGGTATCCATCTTGTAACTCTTCGATCGTCTTGGTGCCGTCGAGCTGGGTCAACAGATAAAAGACGTGCGGAGGAAACTGAAAATACTTCTGTCCCAACGGCTCTTTGATTACCCAATACTCGACACCTTGATACGTCATCTGATCGTACGTCAGATCTGGACGCATCTTCATCTTGATCGGTGGGCCGCTGGGCGGAGAAGCTGGATTTGGCTCACGCGAAGGAGGAGGCAGAATCGACATCTGGCCCCCTAAAAGAATGTGGTGCGAAGGAAATCGTACACCTGATAAAAACAGACAAATCCGAGCGAGCGTTTGCCACAGCGAATTCGCACAGTTGCACCGGCACCACTGCGCAGTTCGTCGTCAAGTCGCTCAAGCTGATCACGATCAATCTCCACAATCGCGCGAAACTCAGGCACGCCTTCCTGGGAAGGGATGGCCCGTTTTGAGATGTACGTCAGCTGGCCCTTGAGCGCAAGGTTTGGGTTGGTTCCGATAATGAAGTCGACCTCGAGTGGTTCACCTTGACTCGATGCAAACGCTTCGTCGACGTAAGCGATCCGGCCCTCGGGAATTTTCAACTCCAACTGCCATGGACCATCAAGGTCGGCAACCGTCAGTAACGCGGTTCCCGGTGTCACGGGCATCTCGTGAAAGTCAGAGATCGTTCGCGAGGTCAAAACCGTACCGTCGATGGGACTCTTGAGAATCAAATCACTGCGGCGAGACTCAAGTATCTGCTGTTGTCGTTGCAAAGACGCGATCTTGAGCCGAGAAAAAGAAATCACGTTAGCCAATTCCTCGTTCTTGATCGGATCATCCACACCACGAGCGAGTTGGGACGAGACAAGTTCGATCTGGTTATTGGCCGCGGCAACAGCGTTTTTCAAAATCTCGATTCGTTCTTCGAGCGATTTGTCGACCAGACGCATGAGTTCCTGACCCGAGACGACCTGTTCTTGCTGCTCAACAGCAACATTGTCGACTTCGGCAAGCGAAGGGCTAAAGATCGTTTTGCGAACTGTCGGCTGCATCACGCCTTCAACTTTCATTCGCAGTTCGATTGGCAAAAAGATCATTAGCAGCATGAGAATCGCAAACGCTGCCAAGCCGGTCATGGTTTTGGAAAAATGGTCACGAAACAACAACTGCTGCAACCAACCCAAGCGTTTCCAAACGGGTTGCAAGAAAATTTCGTTGTGTTTGCGCGAGTTCTCCAACGCCAGCTCGGATTGCTCGACGATTAACTTGCAATCGTCTTCGATACTCGCTTCGAGCACGTCTTGATCGAAGTACTCCAGCACGATCACGCCCAGTTTCTTGGCTTTTTCACGACGTCGTGATCGCATCTCCAAATCGGGCAGCTGCGGTGGTCGCGCCATCAATGGAATCACCGCCAGCGTTCGGCTATGTGCTTCGTCGAGATACTCGTTGATCTTTCGCGCGACTTCGGGAGCGATACCGTCTGTGTCTCCAATGATCCAAAACGGCGTATCGGCACTCACTGATGCGGTGGCAACATTGGAAAGCAGCCGAACGACGTTTGCGCGATTGTCGAATCGATCTTGCGAACTGATCGCCACAATCTTGCAGTGGCGACCATTCCATTTACCGACGCTGACACGATCACACTTCAACAGACGACGTGCTTCATTGGCAATCGAGTAAGCAGTTTCGGTCGGGTCGATCGAGCGATGACTCTCGCTGATAAACTTCATTCGCTCCTGCCACTGATCGGCGTTGTGCGAAAGCTTGGCAAGATCTTGCTGCTCGTTCCATCGTTGGAACAACTGGGCGACTTGACTCAAAAACCGCAAGTAACCTTCTTGCGCTTGTGGGCTAATGTCACCTCGTTGCAATAACTCGATAGCGCCGCGACAGTTTTGTTGTCGGTCGAGAACGGGCGTCAACAGCATCAGGAACGTTGCCGGACGTTTGGTCGGATCTTCGCCGACTTGAGGGCGTCCAGTGAACGCTTCAGACGACAGACCCATCGGCAGTTTTTTTCGAATGACTTCCATGACCGCACCGATGTGTCGGTCGCCGTCAGGCGAAGTAATCTCGCGGGCCTGTTGGTGAGGATACTTGCCGAATTGATGTGTCAGCTCCAACCCTTCAACGGGAGAGATCTGCCATAACATCGCGCCGTGAGCACCCGTGATTTTGACAATGTTCGCCAATACGGTTTCACAAAACTGATCGAAGTCGCTCTCTGTTCTGGACAGCTCCGTCAATTGCTGAATGGTTCGCCGAACTTCGTCGCGAATCTCTTTGGCGGAAGGCGATTGTTGTTGACCAGAAGACATGTACGGTTCGACGCGAGTCAAAGGTGGAAGGTTAGATACCGGATGTCAAAAGGATCATCCGACAAAGAACTATTATAGGTGGGTATAAATTGTGTGAACCCAAAAAACGACGCAGCCACATCACTTGAATCAAAACAGGCACCAAGTGGTATGTATTGTTTCGAGTGATTCAGGCCAACCAACAGACCGGTAAAACGCAACCTAATCGGCAAACGTTCACCAGACATCACGCTCGCCCCGTTTTTACGGAGTCGGGAGACAGTACGATCGCATCACATTTTGGTTCGTTGGAAAACGTGGATCCGCTGCCAACCTGACTCAAAACTGCTCTAGCATTCGGCAAACTGACTGGAACTATTGTTCCAAGACAGCATCTTCAATGATGAAGCCTGCTCTAGTCAAAGCTGTCGAGAATGGGATCGAGGCCCATTTCTCGTTGCGACTTTGCCAGCTGTTTTTCGTTGTACATCAGTATGCGCCGCGATCGGTAGTGTTGGTTCTCTACCTTTTGCTGGGCGCGACGAAAAAGCGAAATCCAATAAGAAGCTGTACGGTTTCTACCGGTCTTCCGATACCGCTGGGCCGTTTGCTTCCCAAATGCAGAATCCAGCAATGTGTCTTCGGCAGCAATATACAACTGCACCGTCCCCGGATCACCCTGGCGACCGCATCGCCCAAAGAGCTGTTGATCGATGCGACTCGACTCATGCATCTCGGTGCCGATGACATGCATGCCACCGAGTTCGCGAACTTCGTCATCAATCTTGATGTCCGTTCCGCGGCCCGCCATATTGGTCGCCACGGTTACGCGACCGATACCACCGGCTCTTTCGACAATCTCTGACTCACGTTCGACCTGCCGGGCATTGAGGACTTCGTGTTCAACGCCAGCCGCCGAGAGCAGCTGGGAGACCTGAATGGATTTGGCAATCGATCGAGTTCCGATCAGCACGGGTCGACCTGTCTGGTGAATCTCCGCGACGTCCGTGACGACCTGTTGGAATTTCTCCTCTTCCGAGAAGTAGTACTTGGGTGGCAGATCGTTTCGTTGAATCTTGCGATTGGTCGGAATCACATCGACGCCCATGTGGTAGATCTTTTTAAACTCTTTTCGCGAAGAGTATGCCGTTCCGGTCATTCCAGCGATGTTGGGGAATCGACTGACAAACGACTGAACGGTGATCTTGGCGGAGGTATTGGTATCCATCGTGATCTCAACGTTCTCTTTCGCTTCGATCGCCTGGTGGATGCCACGACTCCATCGACGACCTTCCGAGATTCGACCAGTCGATTCATCGACGATCACAATCTCGCCGTCTCGAATGACGTAGTCTTTGTCCTTGTTGTAGTCGCGTGCCACCTGAATCGCGCGTTCAACAAAGTCGTACATCTCCAACAGTCCGACGCCCATCAACTCGCCGGGTTTCGCAATCGCGCGAACCAGCGCCGTTCCTTCAGGAGTCAGGTCCACCGAACGCCGTTCTCGATCGTACCAAAAGTGCAAATCTTCTTCGTACCGGTCCGTATGAACTGCGCACCAGCGGTACAGGGTTTTCTGTTGTTCCTGCGTTTCGTTATCCGCCGCAGAAGAGATGATCAGTGGCGTTCTTGCATCATCGATCAAGATACTGTCCGCTTCATCAATCAGCAGAAAATGCGGCTCGCGATGAACTGGTTTGGCCATTGGTGATTCGGCAACTCCACCAGCTGAACCCCCATACCAGAGTTCGCGTTGCTGTTGCTCTCGTTGTCCCGAATGGTCTCGCAGAAAATCAAAACCAAACTCTTTCATCGTGCCATACGTCAGATGGCATTGGTACGCCGCCCGCCTCTGTTCACGAGACATCTCCGATTGAATCACTCCAACCGTCAGCCCGAGTGAGTTGTACAGCGGCTGCATCCACTCCGCGTCGCGACGCGCGAGGTAATCGTTGCTGGTCGCTAACAACGCGCCTTTGCCGGCAAGTGCATGAACAAACATGGGCAATGTCGCCGTAAGCGTCTTCCCCTCCCCGGTTCGCATCTCCGCCACGCTCCCACGGCACATCGTGTAGCCACCTTGCAACTGCACGTTGTAGTGCTGCATCTCCAGTGTTCGCATCGCCGCGACTTGAACCAGGGCAAACCCTCGTTCGATCAACGGCGTAATGTCATCACTCTGGCGAGATTCAAAACCGAGATCCAACGCGATGCCCGAGAGCTGCTCATCCGATTTCTGGGAGTACTGCTGGGCAAATTTTTTAACTAGGGCGATGACCGATCCGATGCTCACGTGATGCTCGCTTGTAGGTCGCTCTTTTTGACCCAATGCTTCTGGTAGTGACATAAAAAACGCACGCTCATGGTAAGCGTGCGTTGTCGATCAAACAAGTTGAAGTCGGGTCGAGTTGCCAGCGTCTACTCAGGGCAATCGACAGTGACGTCATTGGTGCCGGTCGATGTAACAAACAGGTTCGCCGCACCTCCGTTAAGGATGTCAAAACAATCGTCGGCCAGGTCGCCAATGATCACATCGACCCCTTCGAAAATGGCTCGCGTCACCACTTCCGTTCGAGCCTGCTCAAAGTCCGTAATATTGCCAGTTGCCGTCAACAGCAGAATATCACCTGTTTGACTATTGCCGCGAAGTTCAATATCGCTGTCTGACGTGACGTTGGTGTTGCCAGTCGAATCAAAGGTCAAACTTCCAAACGTCAATACGTCCGTCGCTTCATTTCCAAGGTTGAGCAGCGAACCGGTCAGGTTCAAGTTTCCTGTCACAACCGTGTCCGCTTCAGGGGCATCAATGATGTTGCCACTGGACACCAGCGTCATCGCGGCCGCGCGATTGGTTCCAGTCAAAACCAAGTCGCTGTTCTCGGTAATGAACACTGCACCCGCTGACTGCACGGACAATGTTCCCGCGTTGAATTGATCGGTTTCAAAATCGCCAATCGTGACACTGGTTCCAACAAACTGAGTGACGCTCACAACGTTGATCAAAGCAGTACTGACGTCTTCAATGGTACCAGTCGATTGAAGTATGGCGCTATTGGCGGTGTTTGCCAGCGTCAACACCATGTCGCTGTCTTCCGCGATACTCACGTCGCCAACAGAGTTGAATTGCAATGCGTCGAAGTTCAAGGTGTCATTAACCTCGTTGCCAAGATCAATGTTAGCTCCACTGAAGGACGCCACAGTGTCAACCGTAATCGTCGCTCCATTTCCGTCGACGTTGTAGACATTGGTAATGTCACCTACCGACGTCACGCCGATATTTCCAGCGCTGTTGTTGCCGACAATGTTGGTCGCACTGTCCTCGGAAAACTGAAACTGACCCACGGTATCAAATGTGACCGACCCCGCGTTGAATTCATCCGTGACTTGATCTCCAATGTTGACGCTATCAGCTGTAAACTGGGCCAGCAGTTGAACGTTAGTTCGAGCCGTTACCGCATCGGTAATGGCTCCGGTCGAAGTCAGGAACAGTCGCTGAGCTTCATTCTTGGTTTCAGTGATCTGGGTGCTGGAGTTCTCAGAAACGTTAAAGTCGCCCGGCGTGTAAAAATACAACGAGCCGGTGTTGAACTCGTCGGTCTCTGTATCGCCCAGCAGAACGTTTTCTGCTTCAAACCCGGAGATCATCTCAACATTGATCGACGCCGTATCCGCATCGGTAATGTCGCCAGTCGAATACAGATTCATCGATGCCGCTGTATTAGAACCAACGATGCTCGTCCCACTATCCTCCCAGATATGAACGTGACCCACAGAGTTGAAATTGACCGAACCCGCATTGAAGGTATCGGTACCATTTTCACCAATTCGAATTCGACTGGTACCGTTAAACGTTGCCAGTTGTTCCACATCAATGTTGCTCAAGCGGGAATCGAAGATTCCTTCACTTGTCGTGATCGTCAGATTTTGAGCATCAACATTCGTCAAAACCACGTTGGAGGATTCGCTGAGAAATACGTCACCGGTGGAGATTGCCTGGAAGCTGCCGAAGTTGATTGTGTCACCGACATCGTTACCAAAATTGACACTGGCTCCATTAAATCGTCCCACGCCGTCGACTGAAATGGTTGCGTCGGTGGAATCAGAAATGTTTCCAACGGAAAAGACTTGCAAGTCTCCTGATGCAAATACGGAAGCAAGCACGAAATCATTTTCGTCGGCAAAAACGATACTGGCTCCTTCCGTGTTGCTGACCAAAACGGGTCCAGCAAAATCATTGTTGCCATTGTTCAAAACGATATCGTTTCGATTAGCGCGGATGTCAGTTTCACCAGCCACGCGGATTCGACCCGTGTCGCCATCGTTGATCTCACCACCAGTTCCAACCAACCGAACGTCCAGCCGATTGCTCAACTGGTAGTCGCCTGCAATATCGACGCGGTTAACAGCATCAATCGTCACCGTCGTGAGATCGCGGCCGGCGACGTTGGACATGTCGCCATTGAGTTCGACTCGTTGATTCGCTTTGGTCACATCACCATTAACAGTGATTCGGCGAATGTCATCTGCGGCCGCGGTCAGAACACCACCAGAGGATGAATCCAGATCAATGGATCCGTTCACCGAGATGTTGCCAGCGCTCACGTCGACGATCGCAGCGTCGTTGTTGTCCGTCAGGTCGATCGATAGCTCGCCTGAACCAGCGTTGTACGAAACCAGCGCCGCCAGGAGTTGACGGGACTCCAACGCTTCGTAGCAGGTCGTCAATCGTGAAGCTGTGCGCTTTCGTGTCGGTCGCTTCCGAGTTGGTCCGCTTTTATTTGAGTTGGAAGAAGGGGTGGAATGACAGGATGGCGAACGCATAGGATTCCTCCGTGGGCTGACGTTCAAACTGTTGTAGATCTTGGTGAATTGAGAAAGGCCATTGCGATCAGAGATCATTCGATTCGCCGCTGATTCAGATCAACGCGAGACCGCCGTGGATGGTCATACCTGAGCAACTCAATCTGCAGAATCCTGCCAGGAAAGTTGCTTCAACATGACATTAGAAAATGAACAGGAGGGGTGTTAAATTCTCGTCGGGAGCGTAGCACAATCCCGCGCCACAACGCTACGCGAATCAACGCAACCGACCGTTTGCTAGCAGCATTGTCGATCGATCGCCAGCAAATAGGTGTCTTGAGATAGATCGCCGATCCTTCTACGATCCTGCGTTCGATTTTTACTCGCACGACGGCCCTTGCCAATTCTCGGTCGACACTTGTTAGCGTTGTAGGTCATGCTGAATTTTGATTTCAAAAAGAGCAGCCGTAAGTGCTACGAGGACGACAAAGACTTTTCGCCGGGCGATGTTTTTTACTCAGCGTTAGTCGAGCTGGATGATGGCGATATCGAACGGCGTGATTTTTGCCGCGATCACTGGAATGAACCTGGCGAAGACTGTGTGGGTTGGTGGAAAGCCCGTGTCCCTGAAACTGGCAAAGGAAAAATATATTGGGCGCCCCGAAACGTACTGCTTTCCTTTTTCAATCACGTCCTGGAAAATCCGGAAACTCAGGATGTCGCTTATGTCACTGCATTGGTTCTGGTCCAAAAGAAGATTCTGGTGATCGATGATGAACCAGATCGCAGCTTCATGCGTCTTCGAAATCGACTCGACAAAACTGACTACGACGTTCCGGTTTGCGATATCGAAGGTGACCGACTGGTGAGGATTCAGGCCGAGCTTGCCGAACGACTGTTTATGGATGAACCCATCGATGAGACGGAAAACGAAGAGGCCGACATTGACTGATTCACAACCCTCCTCCGCATTGACCGGCATCCCGATGCTCAAAATACATTCCAAGATTGCGATCTGTCTCATCGCGCTATCGATGTTGGCCAGCGATGCCGACGCACAGATGTTTCAGGGCAAGCCAAGATTCATGGAGTTGTTTCAACGCCAGCAGCCGGTCCCCGTCAAATACGAGGCGACTCCGACGCTGGAACGACTGATCGCCGACATCAATGCGCAGTCAACGCGAATTCGACAGCTCGATAACCGCGTGACAATTGCCGTCCCAGGAACTCCCAAGATCAATGGAACACTCCAAGTCGAATTTCCGAATCGGATGCGTCTGAAAGCTGGAGTGATGGGGATGTCAGAGATGGGCGTTGATGCAGGCAGCAACAACGAACTCTTCTGGGTCTGGTCCAAGGTCAATCTGCCCAATCAACCGCCCGCCATGTACTTTGCCAAACATGCAGAGTTTGGGCAGAGTCAACTGCGTCAACAACTCCCGTTTGAGCCGAAATGGCTGATCGACGCGTTTGGGATTTTAACCTTGGATCCTCAAGGACAACACTTCGGTCCTTACCCTGATAATGCTGGACGCATGCGGTTGTACACATCCGTCACCAATTCCGATGGCGCTCAGGCGATCCGCGTCTTATTGATCAACGCGAACAGCGGCATCGTCGAACAAATCGCCATGTACGATACCCAGAGTAACCTGGTCGCCTGGTCAAACGCGTCGAACTTTCAATACGATCAAGAAAACGATGTGAGCCTGCCACGGCGCGTCGCGTTGCATATGGTTCAAGCAAACCAGCAAACGTTTCAAATCACCGTCGACCTTGGCGGATATTCGATCAACTCACTTCACGGCGATCCTGAATTGATGTGGGCGTACCCCAACCCGAGCAACGTACAAACGATCGATCTAGGTCGATAGGGTACGAACCACTGGGATCAAACGTCGAAGCAAGCCAGATCGAATCCTCAGCGACGATCAGTCTTTTTTGAGTGGATCTTTTCGCTCGGTGATGTTCTCACACTTTTCAGACATGTCGGCATTGATCTGAATGTATTCGTTCCATTCTTCGGGCAAATCATCTTCGTGGAAGATCGCCTCGACAGGGCATTCAGGCACACAAGCTTCACAGTCGATACACTCATCCGGATGGATGTACAACATCGTTTCGCCTTCGTAGAAACACTCGACAGGGCAAACAACTACACAGTCGGTGTATCGGCATCCGTCACACGGTTTAGCAACCACATGAGTCATTGAGTTCTCCTCGTGAAACCTATCTCGACGACATCGTTATCCACGACATCTCTAAGCATTTTTTGAAAGTTAATGACCACATCAGTCTCATCGATCGATTGGATCTAGCGACTGAACGTGAATCGTAGGGTCGACAATATTATTGTCAAGATAAACCGAGTCTGCCACCGGTAAGGCTTCGGTAAGATTGGCGTAAAACAGCCATCTCGGTCTATCGACCGGAGAGTTTTTTAATGATTTCGTCGGGAGCAAGTTGATACGCTTCTGAGAACGACTTCTCGAACGACTGACCGGAGTCGAGCCCCTTCATCAATTTGCTAAACGCAGGTCCGGATCGCGTTTTGAGCTTTTTGACAAACAAATAAGCGACTTTGGCTGCCTCATCACCGGGCATTCGATTTTGCACAAAATCATCCATGCGCTCCATGTTGTTCGCCGCCGTTTCCGCGTCGGCGTCAAGCGTCTTCAACGATTCATCGCGCGAATGAATTCGTTTGGCCGCCCACAGCCCCATCCCATTGGCAAACCAACGGGGCACATCGGGCGACAGGCTGGCAATCCGCAGGGCCGCAATCTGTCGCGTCAAATCAACGCTAACATCATCAGCGGTCTGGTTACGTGTCATCAAGACCACAGCGTATGCGTTGATCGTATCGAAGTTCCAGTGAGAATCGACCTCCTTCGGAAACTCACGACGTTCTACCATCCGGCCAAACTCGCCAAAGTCGTATCGTTTGGAGAAGACATAGACTGACATGTTGCCTTTGACCAGCGGCTGCTTTTTTGAAACCTTTAACGTCGACGCAACTTTGGCTGCCATTTTTTCACAGGCAGCAGCGACGTCGTCGAGGCGGGATTCTCCGGTGGACGCAGCGACCAAGAAATTCTCACTACTTACCATTTTGCTTTCAACGTCACCCATCGCCAATTTCCAGGTGTCGATCGTTTGCTGTTTGCGATCTTCAACCAATTCTTCATGTGACATCGAAGCCGCTTTGGCTGCGGCAGCAACGGTTATGAAATCGAGAGTGACATCATCACCATCGAATGTCGCACCTTCTTTCACCCAGGTCTCAAACTTTTTGATCACTTCGTCATCCAACTTTCGATCCGGAGGCATCTGCTCGGCACCGTCTCCATGCAATCGTTTGATCAGCGCACTTGCCGAAACATCGCCGGGAACCACTGGGTTGCCACCGTCGCCTCCTCGCAAGAAAGTCTGAAAATTCGCCATGCTGAAATTACCTCGCGGTCGACGAGCGACATGACAATCAGCGCATTGTTCGATTAACACTGGCGCGATGTCACGACCAAATGAAACCGTCTCATTCCCAGTCGGTTTGTTGGCGGCCATGCGTTGCCGTCGCGGCGGAGTTGGAGTTCCCGCACCGGTCAACTGTCGCAAATTCTGCGCTTCACTACTTCCGTCAAACTTGGCCCCTTGTGCGATCCACCCTTTAAGCGATTTGAGTTCATCGTCAGAAACCTTTAAGCCGCCCTTAGGCATCTCTCCAGATTCAATGACTTCGATGAAACGACTTTCGTCTGGTTTGCCAAACGCCACCATCGTGCTGTCCATCAATGCGGTGTACGAAGCCGTGCTGAAGTCACCACGATTCTGATTCACGTGGCAGTTTCCGCACTTGGCGATGATGATGGGTGCGACTGTGTCTTTGAAGCTGATCGGTGTTGCACCTTCTGCCGGTTTGGCGGCAGGCATGGCCGCGAGTTCGGGAAGTTTTTGGCCCTGACCGATTAAGAGTTCGCGAGCCTTCTTGATACGGGCATGATGCAGATCAATTGCGTCCAGAATTTCCTGCCGCGGTTCTTCGACAAGATTCTCCAGCTCTCGGATCGCCCGTTTGATCGAGGAAGCGCTCGAGGCAAATCGTTCCGACTTGTATGCTTTGCCCGCTGACTCGATGTAACCGGCGATTTTGCTGACCGAGCGTTTCTCTTTCGCGGTCAGTTCTTGAGCAATCGTCGCATCTGCCGCCAAAGGCAAAAGTGATGCAGACACGATGCCGAGAAATAGCAAACGCATGACCGAAAACCGAGCGGGAGCCAACATAATCAAACCTGTTTCAAAATGAAAACTAACGTCGCCAATCATATCTCACGTGAGCCCAATGACAAACTTGAGGGCACGGGACGGACCACACTACCATTACGATGCACCAGCGGTGCGTTTATTGCAGATTTTGCAGCGCGACGACCAAAACCACGATCATCAAAATAAACATTAACACGATCACGAATGGCAAAATCCACTTGGGAACTGGCTTTTTTCGTCGTCGAACGTTCAATTTCCCCGATTTGCCATCAACATTGCGTTTCCCCGATCCACCAACATCAATCTGTAATCCACCAGGATCGGCAACCGGCTTCGCATCCCCAGCATCGACAATCGCCGCCGGATTGTAGCGTGCAGACTCTTTAATAATGATTGAACCAGAGTACTCACCACTGGCAATAAACTTGCGCAGGGCCGCTTTGACTTCGATGGCGGACTGGTACCGATCATCGGCTTGTTTTCGCATCATCTTGTTACAGATTCGAATCAACGAAGCAGGACACTCCGCCCGAATTTCGGCCAAATTTTGTGGCTCTTCGGTTTGGTGTTTGGCAATCCGCTGGGCCAGCGTACCGTCTGGAAACGGTGGGTGTGCGGCCAACAAGTAATACAGCGTGCAACCGAGACTGTAGATATCAGCGCGATGGTCGACGTTGTGACTGTTCACAGCTTGTTCGGGCGAAAGGTAGTCAGCCGTTCCCATCACTTTTTCGTTATACAAAACGGTTAACGATTGAGAGTCGTCCTGGTTCACCAAAGCGAGACCGAGATCAAGAATCTTGACGGATGATTTTTCGGTCAACAACAAGTTAGCCGGCTTGATATCGCGATGAACCAGTTCACGTTCGTGTGCGTGACGCAAACCTTCGGCAGCTTCCATGATGTAACGAGCCGCATTTTCAAACTGCAGCGGCCCTTGCTCGTCGATCACTTCGGCCAGGTCTTTCCCCTTCACATATTCCATCACCATGTAATGCGTATTGCCTTCCTGGCAAATGTCATAGATGCGAACGACATTGGGATGGTTCAAGCTCGCGGCGGCTCGAGCTTCGAGATAGAAACGATCGAGGTAACTTTTGTCTGCCACTTTTTTGCTGGGCAAGACTTTGATGGCACGCAGATGCCCAGAGATTTTGTGCTCGGCCAAATAGACTTTGCTCATCCCCCCGGTGCCGAGGTGACCTTGCAACTTGTATTTGCCCAGAAAGAAGCCTTTGTATTTTCCTGACAGCAAGTATTCGGCATGCCAGTTCGTGATCAACCCGGATTCAATCAAGTGTTGTGACAGCGAGTTCGCCGTGATGGCGGCTCCCGTCTCTTTTCGACGCTGGTTAATCGATTGGATGGCAGGCTTGAGATCCTCCTTGTCGACGATGCCACTCATCTCCAGCAGTCTCAAAAAACTCTTTGCGCTGGATGGTTCCGACATGTACGATCGCCTTTTTCTTCTTGCCTTTATGAGTCCGATTGAAGAAATGAGCCACAGTTGGTCAACTGTTGGCAAGCATTCAGTCTAATTCAATCGGCCTCCACCTCAGCTTTGAAACACGCATGGGGCAAAAGAATGTCGACTGAAACCAATTACATCGATTATAACAGCGACCTTCATTCGGTTTGGAGTTCTAGTGCGTCATCTGGGCCTGTTTGCAAAGTTCTGGGAAGCTGGAAAAGTCAAAACCAGACTGGCAGCGACCATCGGACCGATACCGGCCCGTGATATTTACTTGCGGTTTCTTCACCACCTGATCCACCGATTCGATTCGTCAGCGGACTGCCGAGATCTCGTTTACACGCCAGCTATTCGGCACGCAGAATTTGCTTCGATTGCTGGCGAGCGATGGTCGTTGGTCCCGCAAGTTTCCGGTGGACTCGGAGTACGCATGCGGAGCTTTTTCGAAACGGCGTTTTCAGATTCGCCACCCAAGACTCACGGACACTCCAGTTCAATCGCCCACCGCGTTGTCATAATCGGTGCCGATTCCCCACAGCTTGATCCAGCATTGATCGAACACGCGTTCGTCGAGTTATTGACCAACGACGCAGTGATTGGCCCGAGCTGCGACGGTGGTTATTACTTGATCGGATTTCGGGATCGGTGCCTGAATGTTTTTGAGAACATTGAATGGAGCACGCCAACTGTGTTCGCAGAAACGGAAAAACAACTTCAACAGCTCAACATCAATTACGCGACGCTTCCCTCCCAAATGGATATTGATGATTGGCCAGCGCTGGCTGGTTCCTTGAAGCAATTTGCGGCGTCAACGGACCCGGATTTACAACGACTGGAACAGGAAATTCAATTGATTCTTGGCAGCTCCGACGCTTTGGGACGCAGCATCTCATGAGTCAAACCGTCATTGTTGGTGGAGGAATCATTGGTCTTTCGACTGCATTTGAACTGGCGCGGCGCGAGCACAAAGTCGTCGTTTTGGAGTCGGGAGAATTTGGACAACAAGCATCTTGGGCCGGCGCCGGGATGCTGCCTCCCGCGAACGCGAAAACGGCGGTTCACCCGCTGGAGCATCTGACCGCGCTCAGTAATGAACTGCATCAACAGTGGTCAATCGAGCTAAAACATCGTACTGGCATCGACAATGGCTATCGCAAATGTGGCAGTCTTCATCTGGCCAGGACTCCTGGTGAGATCGCTTCGCTGATGGGACTGATGGATGAATGGACAACGCAGGAGATTGCTTTTGAGCAACTGAAAGATCGGTTGCCAAACCGTTTCCCGTTTCTTCACGAAGATTGGGATGAAGCCAAAACGATCCAGGTTTTCACTCCGGAAGCTGCTCAATTCGACAATCGAAAACAGATTGACTCCTTGTTGGTCGCCTGTCGCCAACTCAACGTTGCACTTCATGACAATGTTTCGTTGGAAGACTGGTCAATTGCAGAAAGCAAACTGACGTCCGTCGCGGTCAAACCTGAATCCGTTGGCTTGATCGAAGCGGATCAGTTTTTGTTGGCCGCCGGACCATGGACCGAACACCTTGCCTCGCAGTTGGGCGTTGTCTTGCCCATGCAACCTGTTCGTGGCCAGTTGGTCGGATACCGCGTTGATCCCCAAACACAACCAGGATTGGTCAACGCTCCGATCATCAACGAGGGTTCCAGATATCTGGTGACACGTGAAGACGGCCAAGTGATCGGCGGATCGACGATCGAAGAAATTGGCTTCGACGATTCTACGAGCGAATCTGAGATCACTGAGCTCAAACAATGGGTGAGTTCCATCGTTCCAGCGATCGAGCGTGCCGAATTCCATGGAGGATGGGCTGGACTACGACCCGCAACTTATGATGGATTCCCCTATTTGGGCAAGCTACCGGGGTTGGATAATGTGCTGGTTGCGACCGGCCATTTCAAGTCGGGCCTGCAGTGGTCGACGGGGACTGCGGTCGTGTTGGCAGACCTCCTGACCGAAGTCACACCGCCGATTGACTTGTCTCCATTCGCTCCCAGCCGCGTCAATGTATGAACAGGAGTCGCTCCCCCTTGCGACCGTGCAAGGTGCCGTTTCTCGACGCTGCCAATTGTCTGCTGTCGAAGACCCGGGCGAGTCGTTTGTGCGGCATCTATTGGCGGTTAATATTCGTTCGATTTTTGAAACGAGTGAACAATCGGCGTTTCTTCCAGACTTAATAGCAGTTACCATTTTGGTTCGCTTTTTGAAATTCCTTTGAGACCGGGTGTGACGTGCTCACTGAGTTCCCCCCTTTTCAGCCAAAACGATTCCTCCGTTCCGGTCACGCTCAAACCTTGGGCGCTTTCTTCTTGCGCGGCCGTCGATCACCGTACCAGGCGACCAAACATGTCGTACAGCTGGACGACGGAGACCGACTGGTCATCCACGATGACCAGCCTGACAGTTGGATCACTGGCGACCGAATCGCGATTCTGCTGCACGGATTGTGCGGCTGTCACTCCGCTCCTTATGTCGTTCGGTGCGCGGATAAACTACAACGACAAGGGATCCGCACGATTCGAGTTGACATGCGAGGATTCGGCGACAGCACCTATCTGTCGCGGTCACATCTTCATGGCGGGTGCTGGTTTGATGCCAGCGCGGTCGTGGATTACGTGCATCAAATGAGCCCGCTTTCGAAGTTGTCGCTGGTCGGATTTTCTATCGGCGGAAACATCATTTTGAAAATGCTTGGCCTTTGGGGTGAAGACCATCATCCGAACGTCGATTCAGCGGTCGCCGTTTGCCCCCCTATCGATCTCGTTCATTGTGCCTGGAACATTCGACAACTGGGCAATCGAATTTACGAAAACTATTTCGTTAAGAAGATGTCGAAGCAGTTGATGATGCGTCGACGGAAAGTTGCGGATCTGGTTGACAACGGAGTCAATCCATTGCCGTCACGCTTGATTCATTTCGACGACCAATTCACTGCGCCCTGTTGGGGTTATCGCGGCGCGATGGACTATTACGAAGACGCCAGCTCAACGACTCATTTGGGAAACGTCGCCGTTCGAACCATCATCCTGACGGCGCAAGACGACCCAGTCGTGCCGATCAAAATGTTCGAATCCACTCCGCTTTCCAGCGCAATCGACGTCGTGGCACCGCGACATGGAGGGCACCTCGGCTTTCTTTCTCGCGCTCACAACGACCCGGATAGACACTGGATGGACTGGCGTATTTGCCAATGGATCACCGGGATCGAATCGAAGTCGGACCCAATCGGGGACAATCGACCGATGTCTTCATCTTCGTTACGCGGCCCCCACCACTCGAGCCATCGCGATCGCGTGGTGACTCCGAACGGACGACCGCGTTAGTTACACGCGAGCAAACCGCGGCGCGTTCAACTCACGTTGCATCTGGCCGTGATTGATCACCGCCCATCTTCACTGAAGTGAACCATGGAAACGCAAACGACAATTGAAACCCCACGCGTCGGCTGGATTGGATTGGGTGTGATGGGTGCCAGCATGTGTGGACACTTGGTCGACGCCGGCTTCCAAGTCACACTGTTCACTCGAACGAAGGCCAAAGCCGAAGCGCTGATTCAGCGGGGAGCTGAATGGGCCGATTCTCCGAAAAACGTTGCCGCCGTCAGCGATATTGTGTTCTCTATCGTGGGCATGCCTGCGGATGTTCGTGAAGTCATCCTTGGCGATCAAGGAGTGTTGGCTGGTTGTCACCCAGGATCCGTCATCGTAGATATGACAACCAGCGAACCTGACTTGGCCATTGAGATTGCCAAACGAGCGGAACTGGTCGACGTTGGAGCGGTCGATGCACCCGTCTCTGGCGGTGACGTTGGGGCCAAAAATGGAACGCTTTCCATCATGGTCGGCGGACAACAATCGCATGTCGATCGTGTGCAACCCTGTTTCGATTTAATGGGGAACACGATTGTTCACCAAGGCCCTCCCGGGTCGGGACAGCATGCCAAAATGGTCAATCAGATTCTCGTGGGTGCCGGTATGATCGGCGTGTGTGAGTCTCTGTTATATGCCCATGCTGCCGGACTCAATCTGGAGACAGTTCTGAGGTCCGTCAGCAGCGGCGCGGCTGGTAGTTGGGCACTGAGCAATCTTGCCCCTCGAATCATCGCCCAAAATTTTGATCCCGGTTTCTTTGTTGAACACTTCGTCAAGGATCTAGGCATCGCGATTCAGGAATCCCAGCGGATGAAATTAAATTTACCGGGACTATCTCTGGCCAATGAGCTGTACCAAAAGACGCTTGCCAACGGCCATGGCAAACTTGGTACGCAGGCGCTACAGCTAACCCTTGCCGAAATGTCCGGGCGAGACTGGGAATCGGCGAAGTGACGTGATTTCGTTGATGATTGAACACCGGCAGCAGACGCAGACGAATCAGACTGTTACCGATGTCCCGGCACATGTGTGACCCATGTCCTGACACGATTCAGCTTTAGCTTGAACAGAGCCAAGCCTTCAGGGCTTCAGACGACTCGTCCTGACAGGACTCAATCCCAATCGGGACGTTTTAGAATCGCCGCCAAAAAGATCGCTTTACCGACTGAGTTGGGGTCGCCCAACATCTGCCTCAGTTCGCTTGTCAAAGGGCTGACTCTGGCGCCAAAGATCGCCGGAGACGGGTCATCAGTGATGGTTGGCTGATCGTCGATTTTGCTAATGTCATGATCCAATCGCTTGTGAATCCGATTGTCGACCTGCTGGGCGACGTCGACAATCCGATGCCCCAGCTGTTCGGCGTGCGAGGCGATATCGGAAGTATCGATATGCGACTGGACATGCTCCTGAACGGACTGATCGCGCATGTCACGACCCGGAGGTTCGGCATACGCATTTACGATCACGTCAATATCATCGATGATGACAGGTTCAATCGGCTTTGGCTGCACACGACGTGGTGGCGGCTGCCTTTGTTGAGGCGGCTGCGGTGGCGGTTGCTTTTTAGCCTGTTGCTCACGGCGGCGTTCGGCCGCTCGCCGTAAGAAGTCTTCAATATCGCGAGCCATGATGCCCTAACCTAGCTGCTGGAACCTTTGGAAATCGACGTTCTCATGTCAGTGTCAGCTTGGATATTACGCAATTTGTAATAGTCCAAAATGCCAAGACTACCGGCGCGGAAACTATCGGCCATCGCTTTGGGAACTTCCGATTCAGCTTCCACCAACTTGGCTCGGCTTTCTTCAATCGAAGCGGTGTTCTCTTGCTCAGTCGCCACAGCCATCGCACGGCGACCTTCCGCTTCCGCTCGAGCGACTCGAGTGTCTGCTTCCGCCTGATCCGCTTTCAGTCGAGCACCAATGTTGTCGCCGACATCGATATCCGCAATATCGATTGAAACGATTTCAAATGCTGTTTGGGAGTCGAGTCGTCGAGCCAACACTGCCTTTGAAATCATATCCGGATTTTCCAGAACCTCGTTGTGCGTTTCAGCCGAACCGATCGCACTGACGATACCTTCACCGACACGTGCGATAATCGTTTCTTCGGTTGCACCACCGATCAACTGTTGAAGATTTGATCGAACCGTTACTCTCGCTCGCACTTTTAACTGAATTCCATCTTTCGCCATCGCGTCAAGCGATCGACGCGCGGAACCTCGTTCGGGACAATCAATCACGCGCGGGTAAACACTCGTCTGAACCGCTTCGAGCACGTTACGACCTGCCAAGTCAATCGCGGTCGCTTCCCGAAAACTCAACTTGATCGTCTTGGCTTTGGCGGCAGCAATCAACGCGCGAACGACCATCATCACGTTGCCCCCGGCAAGGTAATGGGCTTCGAGCGCTTTGGTCGACATCTCCGAGGTATCCAGTTTCGCCTGAACCGCCATGATCTTTGCGGGGACGATATCTTTGGCTTTGACGTTTCGAAAAGTCATTCCAATCAGATCTGCTAATCCAATCCCCGCTTTACTGAAGATCGATTGCAACCACCACCGAGCGTAGCTCATGAAGACGATGGCGAAAATGAACAGCAGGAACAGTCCGAATAGCACGAGCCCAAGAACGACAACGGTCGTCATGTCGAGTTCGTCTTGCGCGAGAAAGAGCAAGTATTGCATGTTTTGCGAATCCAGGAGCCTTGGAGAATATTTTCAAACGAAGTGTAAAATGAAATCATGAAGTGACAAGATCGTGATGGCAATGTCGTTGACAGCCAAACCCGCCGATCATTTTACCAATTCAATTTTAAGTGATCCGATAGGTAAAAAGTAGCCAGCAGTTGGAAATTGTCGATTCTCTGAGATTCCCACGAAAAAGGCCTTGCTCAATGAGCAAGGCCTTTTCATTCGTTCAGCAGTTGTCAGGGCGGTTGAGCCAATCTAATCGAGACTCACTCGTCGGCTTCAGCTTCGCCTTCGTCACCTGAAGTCGCTTCGTCAGCAACCTCATCGGTTGCCTCGGCTGTGGGCTCAGCGTCGGAATCCGCATCGTCCTCGTCAGAAGACTCATCAACGACGTCCTGATCGTCATCGTCCATGTCGTCTTCAGCGTCAAACGCTGGCTTGGCACTCTTTTGAATCACCCGATCTCGCTCGCCAACGAGCTCAAGTATTGCCCGGATTCCGGCATCGCCGAGTCTCGGCTTGGCCAATCGTAGAATGCGGGTGTAGCCACCTGGACGATCTTCAAACCGTTCGGCGATCAAATCAAAAAGAATTTCAACCGCTTCTTTGTTTCGCAGCATCGCGAAAACACGACGTCGAGCGTTGACGACAGGTGCCTGAGCGGCGACCCATTTCTGCCAACCTTCTCCTTCACGCCAAGCTTTCCAGCCTTCGGAGCCTTTCTCGTGTTCGCATTCCAACTCCATCGCAGCCCGTTCATGAACCAGCGATTTTTTGGCAATCGTGATGCACTTTTCCACGAAGGGTCGAACTTCTTTGGCTTTTTGCAAAGTCGTCACAATACGACCTTTGATGGCCGGTGGGTGAACAACGCCACCATCACCTTGCACCAAACCTTCGTAGTATTCATCCTCGCGCTCGGTCAAAAACAAAGCCGAAGTGAGGTTGCGCATCAACGCTTTCCGGTGGCTTGCCGTACGTCCGAGTCGTCGGCCTTTTCGTTTATGTCTCATCGTTGCACCAATTGCAATTCAAATGGAATCAACGCCGTGGCGAAGATTTGGTTTCGTTGTTCTAGTTAGTTAATGGTTGGAGCAGGTGGAACTTTCATTCCCAAATGCAATCCAAGTTCACCCAACAACTGGACCACTTCATCCAGTGTTGTTTCGCCAAAGTTGCGAATTTCCATGAGCTGATCTTCATTTCGCTGGACGAGATCACGCACGGTTCGGATATCAGCGTATTCCAGGCAATTGCTGGCTCTGACCGAGAACCGAAGTTCGGAGATTGGCATGTTCAGTTTGGCTTCAAGCGCCGCATCAATACCACCCTTGCTGCGTGGCTGTGAATGAACTTGAGCGCCCAGTTCTGAGTATTGTACGAACGGGTTCAAATGCTTTCGCATGATCTTGGCAGCCTCGACGACCGCCATCTCTGGATTCACCGAGCCGTTGGTCCAAACTTCAAGCGTCAGCTTGTCGTAGTTCGTTCGCTGACCGACGCGAGTCTCTTCGATGTCGTAATGGACACGGGTCACGGGTGAGTAGACCGCATCGATTGGAATGATTCCGATTTCGTGATCGCGACCGCTGTGATCGGTTGCGGCAACGTAACCGCGACCATTTTCGACGACCATTTCCATCATGAAAGGAACATCGTCAGTCAATGTAACCAAAACGTGATCGGAGTTGATAATGTCAACTTCACCGCCGGTTTGGATATCGGCACCTGTGATCGGGCCCGCAGTACTTTTCTCAATCGTGATCACTTTCATCTGGTCAGAGTGATTTTTCACGACTAATGATTTGACGTTCAGCACGATATCGGTGACATCTTCGAGTACGCCTGGGATCGAAGAGAACTCGTGATTGGCGCCACGAATCTTCAATTGTGTGACGGCACTTCCTTCAAGAGAAGAAAGCAGAATTCGACGCAAGCTGTTTCCAACGGTCGTTCCAAATCCACGCTCAAATGGCTCGGCAATGAATTTGCCGTAGGTTCCGCTGATCGTTTCGCGTTCGCACTCAACAGCGCTTGGAAGCTCTAAACCTCGCCAACGAATGTGCATGAAAATTCTCCGGTAATGAAATGGGGGAGTCAGTGAAAACTGACACGCGAGCGATTTGATTGAAAAACACCGAGACCGCAATGGGCTCGGCAAATGGATCTACTCTTGTGACGCACGTGATGAGTGCCGGTTTAAAAAGCTGATCCGCTTGAAACTTGATCCTTTGTTCGTCGCAAAATCGATGACTGATGACTGGATCAGCTCACCGACAACAATTAAACGCGTCGCTTCTTGCGTGGTCGGCAACCGTTGTGTGGGATTGGTGTGCAGTCTTCGATTGACTTGACATTCAATCCTGCCGCCTGCAATGCAGTGATGGCACTCTCACGACCACTGCCGGGACCTTTGACGCGAACGTCGATCTCTTTGACACCAAACTTCAGTGCCTTGTCGGCGGCTTGCTGGGCCGCACTTTGACCTGCAAACGGTGTGCTTTTACGGCTTCCCTTGAAACCACAAGTTCCAGCACTTGCCCAACACAACGTCTCACCCTTTGTGTCGGTGATGGTTACCGTGGTGTTATTAAAAGTCGCTTGAATATGAGCAATTCCGTAAGTCACATTTCGGCGTACGCGTCGTTTTTTAGTTTTGGCCACTGTTTAAACTCCAAGTCGCTGATCGTTCAGCGTGATGTCTATCTGATTGGTTTCTGGGTTGAGCTGAACGTCGACAGTCCAACTTAAATTCGCTTTGGCAGCTGCAAAAAAAGGAGGACTAGCGAAGATCCTTGACACCTTTTTTACCGGCGACGGTCTTCTTGGGTCCTTTACGTGTCCGTGCATTGGTCTTGGTTCGTTGACCGCGAACCGGCAAGCCCAAACGATGTCGCAAACCGCGATAACTTTTGATGTCGCGGAGACGACCGATGTTTTGCTGAACCTGACGACGCAACGGACCTTCGACGGTGTAATCCCGTTCGAGAATTGCCGCGATTCGACCAATCTCTTCGTCGGATAAATCGCGAGCCCGCTTGTCTTCATCCAATCCAGCTTTGTGACAGATATCTCGGGCCGTCTGACTTCCGACACCGTACAGGTACGTCAGTGAAATGACCGTCTTTTTGTCATTTGGAATATCAACACCCAACAAACGTGGCATACCAAAATCTCCACAACCCAATCCGGGTAGTCTTAAAAAACAGGATAAAACAGTAGTGTCTTATGAATTTTCGCCTGACAATCCAAAGCCAGACTGTCCACCATGACAGATAATCGTCGGTTGGACGATCGTTCCAATAATTGCCGTAACGTTACAGACAATACGCCTCGGGCGCGAAATCTACCCTTGTCGTTGCTTGTGACGAGGGTTGGTGCAAATGACGTACACCCGGCCTTTTCGGCGAACAACTTTACAGTTCTCGCAAATTCGTTTGACGCTGGCGCGGACTTTCATCGCAGTAATTCTCGCTCAATTTCTTCAAGGTTAAAAGCTCACCAGTATAGGAATTGGTCCGGCTTTTTCACAAGGGCCAATTTTATACTTATTCGACTATTTTCCCGCTGGAGTCGGTGTCCGCTGGCATTCCAAAGCGAATGCTGGCAATCGCGAGAAGTGCTAGCTCCTGTGGAGGCTCAACCGGTGTGAGATTCATTCGAAAATCAGCAGACCTACCCAGCAGGAATGCGAATTGATTATTTCGACTAATCCCGCAACCGCTATGACCCAAATCTCGAAAATGCTCGCTTTTCCCGAGTAATTGTCGCCCAGATCGAATTCTGGCCATGCACCTTCGCCGCATCCAATCACGTGCTGCCCCGAAAACTTAACCGCATGCCACAACAGCTGACCCGTTTCGCGATGGCAGGGTTTGTAATTGCCGTGTTGTCGCCCAGTCAGCCAGCCCAGCCTCAAGACGATCCCCAAACTGGGCGATAAAAGATAAACCTTGCGGACTATCACGACTTTGCACCTCACCCAAACTTGCAGGATTTGGGGGCCCATTCTGATTAAAGCGAGTTAACGGCTAGATCCCGGCTTGATCTCCAGCAACAAAAACCATGTCAAACCAGACTTATCCCATCGCAAAATCGATCTTGGCGACGATCTTGACGGCCGCCGTATGCGCAGTCATCACGTCGCAGCTGCTGCCCAAGCCAGCTTCTGGCCTCCAACGCGTCGATCGAGAACGGGCCCACGACAGCTCTGACGCAACGAGTTCGCTTTCGAAACTTTCGAAAACTGCTTCCCCAACCCCCACAGTCCAGGAAACAGCGATTGTGAGTGCGGCGTCCAACGACGCCGAGCAGAATCAATTTGCGCAGACAGAATTTGCGCAGACACTTTCTGCAAATCAGAGCGGTCCTGAGCGAGCCTATCAGCGGGCAGAACACGATGAATTGACCCAAACGACTGCAAACCAACAGTTTTCCGACGAGGAACGATACGTATTTGCCAGCTTGCCACCGATCTGCACGTCCAATCTCCCAACATCGACCCACGCAGGTCCGGAATCGGCCACAACAGTACCCAATCCATACCAGGCAAAAAGTGGTTTGGCAGAACAGAACCCGCCCACTCAGATCCCCACCAGCGATCGATCCGTTCAAAATGACGCAGTTGTCGCTCAGAACAACCCGAACGATTTTCAAAACGTCATCCGACATCCGGTCGTCGAAAAATCGTACGAAGAACTCGCGACTCTCGATGTCGCCAACCCCAGCTTTTTCGAAACCGAAAGATCAGCCCATCACAGTCAACTGAATTCCTCGCAAGCTGCACAAGCTCATTCGTTTCACGGCCGCCTCAGAAACGATACCAGCGCAGACTCTCATCAGGCCAATCCCGACGTCCAGCAAGCTTCTTATCACAGCGCCGACCCCAATACAGCAGCCACAGCTGAAGTAGCGTTTAATGCCTCAAGTGCATCCACACTCTCAAGTGGATCCACGTTTTTTGACAATCAGAATCCTCAGTCCGATGCGAGCGATGAAGATCCGCACCTGGAGCTCTACTCGCGTGACCCGTTCCCATCCGCCAAACAGTGCGCCCAATGCCACAAACAAATTTATGAGGAATGGGCATCGTCCAGTCACGCGTACGCTTCGATCTCTCCAATGTTTCACGTCTTTGAAGAAACGATCAACAAACTCTCCCAAGGGACGATTGGATATTTCTGCTATCGCTGTCACTCGCCTGTCTCAACCGCCATGGGGCTCCGACGCGATCAGCCGATCTGGGATGGACCACGTGTCTTTCGTGAAGGCGTCACTTGTGTCGCTTGCCACCGTGTCAAAATCCCTTATGGAAAAACAGACGGCGAGCGTCGAATTGAACCCGGCGACATCTATGCGCCAGTCTATGGAAGTGGCGATGGTCGCGGGGTCTCAATCGCCGACAAGTACAGTGAGTACTTCAAAGTCAAAACGGATCGGTCGTCGCCGAAAAAACCAGGGCAACCACTCCATCGCCGCGCGATTCAATTTGAAGAACTTTCCAAGTCCTCATTCTGCATGTCGTGCCACCAAGTCGCGGTGGAACCAGGCATCAAACTCGAGGTGGTCTGGGATCAATACCGCGCTTCTCCAGCTTATCGACAAGGGATCAGCTGTCAGGATTGTCACATGGGCCGAGTTCCGGGGCTGGACGAAGGTTACTCCGTAGGACCCGGTGCAATTGTCAACGATCGCGTGATCAACGCAGAGAAGAAACACTCGAATCATGTTTTCTATGGACCGGGTTACTCGATCGCCCATCCCGGTGTATTCCCCGACAACCTCGAAGCTGACCGCTGGACCGTTCCGCAATGGCTGGAGTTTGATTGGCGCGCTGGTTGGGGTACCGACGCTTTTGAAGATGCGATCGCTCAGGGAAAAATGGACTGGCATTTTCCACCCACTTGGTCAGAGGTAGACGATCGCTATGACGCAAGAGAAATCATCGATGCCAACCTCGCCAAGCTGGAATACAAACGAGACTTGCGGCGACAGCTTTTGGAAAATGGTTCCAAACTGGACGGTCCATTCTTCAATGAAGCGCCTGCGATCGGACAACCGCTCAAGTTCCGTTTTTGTTTGACCAATCTAAATTCAGGTCACAACATGCCTTCCGGATCTCTCGGTGCACAACCCCAGCTTTGGATGAATGTCGTGTTGATCGACCCCAATGGCAATCGCGTTTGGGAATCCGGTTACCTCGATTCCAATGGTGACCTCGCCGACAATCACTCGCTTGATGTACTGGCTCGCAAAGTTCCCCTTGATACGCAGCTCTTTAATTTGCAAACCAAATTTCTGACGACGAACGTCAAAGGAACAGATCGCGAGATGTATCTTCCGGTCAACTTTGACATCGACCAGATCCCTTTTTTACGACCCCCACAACAACCCGTTTCGGTGATCAACCATCCGCCGTTCATTCGAATGGAAGCTCATTCAATTCCGCCTCTGGGAAAACGGAATGCAAAGTTCGCTGTGCCCTCACGTTTGTTGCAAACGCGAGGAACTTATCGTTTGACCGTGCGTATGCGAAGCCGAGCCGAACCGATCTACTTCATGCGATTCTGCAACGCGACTCCCGAAATGCAACGCATGATGAACGAGTGGATCTGTGACTTTCACATCAACACGGTCACATTCGAAGTTCACTAGTCATCTATTTCTTAATCGCAGCAAATCCGTAACCGTCCTTCATGTCATTGGCCAGCCGAACTCAAACGCTCATCCTCGGAACCGCGATCGTCGCGTCGTTCCTGATGACGCTGTCCGCTGCGCGATGGTTGACAGGATCCAAGGCATCCCCTCCGCTCTCACCGGTCACTGTCGCAACGGATCAAAACGACGCACCAACATCGAAAGCCCGCTCCGAAATCGTTTCAGTCGACTCGAGCCAAGATGTCACTGCTGACCCTTTACGGCCGACAGCGACTGGCAACAATTCAGTGCTCGCAACGACGCGACAACCGAGTCCGTTCGATCTCGTTTCAGCCCATCCAGATTCAGGCGATCACGCTGAGCCAAATTCGAATCAGGACAACTCTTCGCTCAACGATTCTTTGACACGCGCGAAAGCAGAACGCTCCGAGAACAGATCTCAAGCGTCGGACGACCAAGCGGTGGCCTTTGTTTTTCAGCCAGTTCCGACATTCCCTAAGCCGCAATTACAACCTCAGATTCAGAAAACAGCACCTCGAACCGAAGTTGTCGACTTCGAGTTACCATCAGCTCAAGCAATCGGTTTATCCGGGCTCGTGACGAAATCAGATGAAACAGTTTCATCAATTGGCGCTGCTCAGGACCAGGATGACAATCAGTTTGATATGAGCGCGCCAGCTCAAACCGGAAACATCGTGACGGGTCCACTTAACCAGTCATTGGACACAAACAATGACTTCCCTGTCGAACTCGCCAGCGGCAATCTCGACGAACAACTCCAAGACATACCGACTCGCATCAACTCCAACTTGCGACAAGCGAGCAAGGCATCGTTCCAGCCTGTTGTTAACCGTTCTTCGTTTTCACCCGCTCCGAATAAGACACCATCACCTGTTTCGTCACCGAACGTCGCGCGAGCACCGAACGATGATTCGAATCTGCCTCACGTGCTCCATGGATCAAAGAATTACAAACTGGCCGAACAACCCAAGTCAGGTGAACACTTTCGTGAAGACCGCCCAATCACAGACCAGCGTGCTTTCTCGATTGAGCCACTTAAAGATGATTTTTCACCAGATCCAAACTACGATTCGTTGCCCTATTTCAGCGAGCAACAGGCACAGGTTTACGCCGGCAAAAAGCTATACGCCAACCAACGTCCTTTGGTAGAACTCGGTCGCCCTTGGTACCAACTTGGACCGCTGAGCCCCGGTTTTGACTGGCTGGGCAAGCACAACAACATTGCTCCACAGTTTCTGGTCTATGGTGATTTCCGTTCGACCATCGCATCGAACTCCGCCAACGGCGACAACCGGTCACTGATCGCCAGTGAGTTGAATCTTGATATCGACTTGAAGCTGACGGGCACGGAGCGCTTTCACGCGTTTGTTTCGCCATTGGACAATGGTCTGCAAAACACGCGGTACCTGCTGGACGAAGATGACTATGTCAGTGAGTTCGATGCCAACATTGACTTCGGATATTTCGAAGGGGACCTCGGTGCGATCGCCGGCGGATTCATCGATGAAACGCTACCTTTTGACATGCCGTTCGCGATCGGAGTCATGCCGCTGCTGCTGCAAAACGGCGTTTGGATGGAAGACGCTTTTCTTGGATTCGCGACCACGATTCCAGCTCGCAACTCTGCTCGTTGGAACATCTCCAACATGGACATTACGTTTTTCGCAGGCTATGACAAAATCACCAGTGACGCATTTCTTGGCAATGACAGTGCGACTCGAATGTACGGTATCGCAACTTTCATTGATGCGCTTAACGGCTATTTTGAGATCGACTACGCGTACTTTGATGATCGACGGTTTGAGGACCAGAGTTACCACAACATCGGGTTTGGATATACTCGGCGCTACGGTCGATTCATTTCCAATTCAACTCGTGTTATCGTCAATGCAGGCCAGTCAACGGCCAGCGGCCCGAACACCGCCGACGGAGTTCTGTTGCTTTCCGAAAACTCCTTGATCAGCGGCGCACCGTCGACACTGGTTCCCTATTTCAACTTGTTTGCTGGATTTGACCGTCCTCAATCGGCCGCTCGTGCCGTTCAAGCAGGTGGCGTACTGCGCAACACCGGGATCCTGTTTGAGACGGATGGAATGACGAATTACCCAACACTCGATGCCACGGCCAACGATACTTATGGCGGCGCCTTTGGCATCAACTTGATCGCTGACGACTTCAGTCAACAGTTGGTGTTGGAGATGGCAATGCTGGGCGTAATGGGCGAAGACACCACTCGCAACGCACCTGGCGAACAACTTGGACTTGGGTTTCGCTATCAACTGCCGCTGAGCAACGCCATGATTTTCCGTGCCGACGGAATGTATGGTCTTCTCGATGGAGAATCCGACGTGCGTGGATTACGTTTTGAGCTACGACAGAAGTGGTAAACCGGTTCCGCTTCGTCAGTCCATGGTCGATCAATCATTGCTTCGTCAACGTCAACAGCGACGCTTCGGCCAGCGGAAAAGACTCGTCATACTTCGAAGCCAGGTCCTGAGTCGAAATCGAAATCATATGAGTCGGCTCGACGTGAACCCAAACGGTTCCTTTCACTTCGATAGGCTGTTTGGGAATCCGGCCGGTCCACGTTCGGCGATAGAACTTCATTCCGTTGATCTTCCCGACGGCGGAATCGGTGATCTCAAAAACAGCAATGTTTTCACGATAGCCTTGCATCACTCCAGCAACCATTTCCTCTGGATCGTTAAACTTCTCTCCTGATGTCGCTCGCAGCAACTGATACATCAGCGTGTTTGTCGGTTCTGTCTCGGGTCCAACCCAGCTAAATGAGTGAACGCTTAATGACTTGGCCGGCCCCCGTTCGTAGCCCTTTGGCGGACACAACGTCATATCCGCAGTGACATTCACGAGTGGGTCCAATTGTTCCGCGAAAGTGGGATCTGAAACCCAATGGGTAAGTTTTGAGTCGGCGTCTTCACAACCCGACACGAAAACGAAACCTGTCAAACAAACAATAGAGCCAAAGAACTTAAGAGAAGCCATCGATCGATTCCAAATTGAAGAGTCCGCAAATTAGTAGTCTAGCGGGTTCGTCAACTTGAGGGAATCAACGGCGACCAGACTCAGGGCTACTTAAGGCTCGCTGCCATCACTTGATCGTGACGTTCCAGAATATTCTTGCCTTCGCAGATTCGGCGATAGAGCTCTTCTTCCACGATCGGCTTGGACATGTAATCATCTGCGCCACACCGAAACGCGGTTTCCAATACTTCTCGCCCTGATTTCCCAGTCAGCATGATGATGTACTTGTTGCGGTCCGGATCGTGCTTGCGGATCTCGCGAATCAGTTCGGGACCTTCCATACGCGGCATCACCCAATCGACGATCAACAGGCGAGGCAACTCGTCTCGTTCAAGCAACGCGCAGGCTTCAAACGCGTCTTCGACTGTCACGGGGTCAAAGCCCCAAGTTTTGAGTTCCTTGACAAGGCGCAAGCGCACGGTGGGGCAATCGTCGACGACCAGAATTTTCATCGTGGGGAAGCTCGAAAGATGTGAAACAGGTGTGGTAGTTGAAAACTAGAACACCCGAAAAACATCGCTGGCAAGAATCGATTATCGACGTAGTGGCGAGCTGGAAACGATTCGTATCTTGACGATTATTCGAATGATATCGATCAAAAATCAGCGAGCGATCCCGCCCCGGTTAACCGCGAAGGCAGGGTCTACGGATCCAGTTTTGTCCACGCCGAGTTGTTATTCGAAGATGCGACGGCCGCTTCGATAAACGCCATGCCATCGACGCCATCATCAACTGTCGGATAATCGTAGCCTGCGGCGCGTGGGTAGGTGCCATTGACTTCATCCGAGATCGCTTCAGCCGCAGCGAGGTAGACGTTGGCAAACGCCTCGATAAAGGCTTCCGGATGCCCAAACGGCAACCTCGTATTGGCAGCACATTCAGTGCCGTTGTATGAATTGCCACGACGATGAATCTGTCGTGGCGCATCCGGATACTTCACGATCAACTCGTTGGGATGTTCCTGGTGCCATTCCAACGAAGCATCGGTTCCATAGATGCGAATATTCAGATTGTTCTCATCGCCAGAAGAAATCTGTGACGCGTACAGCACACCTTTGACACCATCCTGATACCGCACCAACATATTGCCATCGTCATCAAGGGGTCGTCCGGGAATGAAGGTCGACAATTCGGCAGCAACTTCTTCGATCGCCAAACCAGTAATGTATTTGGCCAGATTCTCGGCGTGCGAACCAATATCGCCAATACAATTTGAAACACCTGAGACACTTGGATCCATCCGCCAATTCGAAATCTGACCTTCGCTCTCATCCTTAAATGCAGAGCTGGCGTAACCTTGCGGATACTCGGCGACGATCTTCAAGAGCTTTCCCAATTTCCCGGCAGCGACCATCGCTTTGGCTTCTTTGACCATCGGATAGCCGGTGTAGTTGTGCGTCAGGGCAAACACCTTTCCTGTCGACTCAACAATCTTGGCCAACTCTTTACCCTGGGCCAGCGAAAACGCCAAAGGTTTTTCGCAAATGATGTTGAAACCAGATTCGAGAAACAACTTGGCAACGTCGAAATGCAAATCATTACGAGCGACAATCGAAACGAAATCGATGCGTTGGTCTGCTGGAAGTGCCGCTTCCTTTTCGGCCATTTCCTGATAGGAGCCGTAGACCCGCGTCGGGTCAAGCATCAGGTCTTCACCTGAGAGTTTGCTCTTTTCAGGATCTGAAGAAAACGCACCTGCGACCAACTCAATTTTGCCATCCAAAGCGGCAGCCATGCGGTGCACCGATCCAATGAATGCGCCTCGACCGCCACCAACCATTCCCATTCGTAATTTACGTTTCATCGTTGCTCGATCTTCCTCAATACAAGTTCAGCTGATTCTTTTACGCGTGCACAATTGCCGTCATGTTTTATAGCGACACCGGTTTGCCTGTTCGTGCCGATTCATAGATTCCGTCGATCACTTTCATCAGTACGAGCGACTCGCTCGGTTGGTTCAAAGGGGCTTCTTTGCCTTCGATCGCCAAAACAAAGTTCGCTGCCGACCGTTGTCGTCCCATGTCTTCACAGGCTTCGACTTCGATCTCACGGCTAACTGACTTGCCGTCTTCCTGAACGTACAGTTCGCAACTGTCGATCGCTGTGTCATCCAGACCGTCAGTTCCAAACAAACGTTCGACCTTGCCACCTGACTTGGTCCCCTGAAACACGACAGAGACTTCTTCCCGTTTAACCATCTCGGCCCAAGAGACCTGCAACGTCAGGATTTGCCCCGATTCAAACATCACGCAGCCGTGGGCGGCAGCCTCGACGTCGGTGGTTCCCTCTTTGTTGTCAGGAATTCCCCATGGACCCTTGAATGACGTGTCGGTGATGAACGTATCAAACGTCTGACCCATCACGTGAGCTGGCTCGGGATACCCCATGAAGTACATCGCCAGGTCAACCATGTGCAGCAAGTCAATCAATGGACCGCCACCGGAAAGTTCTTTGGTCGTGAACCAGCCGCCGAAACCTGGGATTCCAGTCCGACGAATCCACTTGGCCTGCGCTGAATTGATCGTTCCAACGGTGCCATCGTTGATCAATTCCATCATCCTGTAGGACTCGGGGCGAGCACGATTGTTGAAGTTAAACATCAACGTTTTGTCGGCCGCTTCGGCGGCGGCAATCATCTCGGCAACTTGAGCCGCATTGAGGGCTGGCGGTTTTTCGCAGAATACATGCTTGCCTGCGTTGAGGCACTGAATCGCCAAAGGGGCATGAAACTTATTGGGAACAATGATGCTGACCGCGTCGCATTCGCACTGAGCCAACATCTCGTCGACGCTGTTGTACGTCGTGGCGATGTTCCATTCCTCCGCCGCCTTGGTCGCAGCCGCTTCATTCATGTCCACGATCGCGACGATTTCCGCGTCCGCTTCCTGGAATCCTGCGGCATGATACTGGAGCATCCCCCCTGCTCCGATGACGGCAACTTTAGTCGGCATGTTGACTCGCTTGTTCTCAAATGACTTCGTAACAGAATTCAAAAATCACCAGCAAATGGCGATTTTCGCGAAGCACATTCTAAAAGATCTCGATCCGGATATCACTTGGATACCCCGACCGAGATCGTTTTTCAGTCAACTTTTCAATTGTGTCACTTGGGCAAGACGCCCAAACTTCGGCTAAGCATTCGGATTGGGCTGGCCAGATGAAAAGGAATATGGATTGGCAGTCGGTGCAGCTGACGCACTGCTTTGATACGCGTCATCGGCTGGCGCGACTTTGCGTCCAAAGAACTTTCGGTTGTTCTTGTTCAACAGATATGCGATCAGTCCTCCGTAGAACAACATGCTGATACCAAGACTGACAACCATCATGATGACCGTAAACATCATCGCCAGTTCGACAGCTTCTTGGGTCATCCCAGGGATGGATGACATGTCTGGTAGCATCGAATAGCCGATCATCATGGCGACCAGGCTGTAGAAGACCGAGCCAACACAGACCATGGCTGCAAAACGGTTCGCGTCCTCTTTTTTCTGTTTCAACATGGCTGCGGCGCCCAGGAAGCCAACCGAAACCGCCAATCGAATGAGTGCACCAACGTATAACAACCAACGATTTTCGATCTGAAGTTTCACAACTTCTACCTGAAACGTAACATCGGTGATGCCTGCGAATTTATTCAGATAGTCGATTCGTGATTCGAGTGTTGCGAAACCGACCATCTCAATGATGCTTCCAAAGAATCCCCATCCACCCATCAGCGTAAACAGAATGACGGTGACGGTCATCCCGAGCGTCCACTCGGCAAGACCTAACTCTTGGGCCGTCGCCAAACGCTCTGGTGCTCCCGGTGCGCTGGAAGGATCGGTTGGGTTCGTTTCGGTCTCTGCAAATCCAGCAGAGAAATACTTCATTGATTCGAGTTCGGCCATCGGTCTGGTCCACGTTTGGAATGGAGTTTTGGTTGGCCAAAGATAGGACGCAATCGACTCCGTGCTGCCGTGACTCAGAGAAAAGCCAAAAAGATAAAGTCGGGTTGCAACGCTTGCGACGAGTGGGAGGGTTCACTGAGATCAACGGCCACAGCTCCACCATCTCTCGCTGAACATCGAACCAAAGACGAGCCACTCTTGGTCGCCAACGGTCTGCGGTTCGATTGATCCGCGACACGAACGCCCATGGTTTGCGAACCGTTCCGTCAGGAAGAATCTGAACACGAATCATTTGAACGTCGGCGAACGATAAACGTGCTCGTTCGTGAACAGCCTAAGAAAAGGCGATCTTCGTGGCAGAAATGTCCGGGAATTCACCCCGTTCAGGCATTCCCGGCAACTCGAATTTTAGCGCGAGCTTGAGAAACGGCTTTGGTTTTGATGGCTGCCAGATCAGCGTTTCCCGAAGGTAAAGTCTGGGCTTGGTCCAGTTCGGTTTTCGCAGCGTTAACGTCGATCTCGCCGGCAGGGATACTCTGTCCGGGCAACACGGTCACACTATAACCTTCGATCTGAGCGAACCCGCCATCAAGATAAAATCGTGTGGTGGTTCCACCATCGATGACCCGCAATTCGCCCGGCCCCAAACGACCGATCATCGGCGAGTGTCCTGGCAGGATTCCGGACTCTCCATCAATCAACGGCAATACAACCGAATCTACTTCTTCATCAAAAGTAGTTCGTTCTGGCGTCACGATGACAAGTTGAAGTTTAGCCATGACTCTCGTCGATCAATCTTTGTGCAAGGAGGTCTGTCGATCCTTCGTTCATTTCGAAACTCCAGATCGACGATTCGGTGCTTTCCGGGTTACTTTTTGGCGGCCATCTTGTCAGCCTGAGCAGCTGCCTGTTCGATGCCACCGACATACATGAAGGCGTCTTCAGGCAAGTGATCCCATTTACCGTCACACAGCTCTTCGAAACTGCGAATGGTGTCTTCGAGCGAAGTAAATTCACCCGACTTGCCAGTAAACACTTCAGCCACATAAAACGGCTGCGAAAGGAACCGCTCGATTCGACGGGCACGGTGGACAATGGTTTTGTCCTCTTCCGACAATTCATCGACACCCAGAATCGCAATGATGTCCTGAAGTTCACGATAACGCTGCAGTGTGGTCTGAACACGGCGAGCAATCGCATAGTGACGATCACCCACGTAGGCTGGGTCAAGAATTCGTGATGATGATGCCAATGGATCAACCGCTGGATAGATCCCTTTCTCCGAAATCGAACGCTCAAGATAGAGAAACGCATCCAACTGACCAAAGGCGGTCGCAGGCGCAGGGTCGGTCGGGTCATCCGCAGGCACATAGACCGCTTGAACCGAAGTGATCGCACCACTCTTGGTCGAAGTAATCCGTTCTTGCAATGCACCCATTTCGGTTGCCAGCGTTGGCTGGTATCCAACCGCCGATGGCATCCGTCCCAACAACGCCGAGACTTCCGAGCCCGCTTGTGAGAAACGGAAGATGTTGTCGACAAACAACAACGTGTCAGCACCTGTTGAATCACGGAAGTATTCCGCCATCGTCAGTGCCGACAGAGCGACTCGCAAACGAGCACCCGGTGGCTCGTTCATCTGACCAAAGACCATGGCCGTCTGTTCAATCACGCTACGACCCGTGTCGCCAATCTTGGCTTCCTGCATTTCCAACCAAAGGTCAGTACCTTCACGGGTTCGCTCACCGACGCCCGCGAAAACCGAATAGCCACCGTGCTGGGACGCGATACGAGCAATCAGTTCGGTAAGAATCACCGTCTTACCCAGACCCGCACCACCAAACAGTCCAGCTTTACCTCCACGAACAAACGGAGTCAGCAGGTCGACCACTTTAATTCCGGTCTCGAACAACTCAGTGTTTGTGGAAAGATCTTCGAGTGCCGGAGCGGGTCGGTGAATGGAGCGCAGATCGGTCGTTTTAACCGGCTCGCCACCGTCGATCGTTTCACCCAACATGTTGAAAACGCGGCCGAGTGTTTCTTCACCAACCGGCACCGAAACAGGAGCACCTGTGTCGACGCAATCCGAGCCACGACGCAGACCTTCGGTGGATCCCAACGCAACACAACGAACGCGTCCGCCGCCCAAGTGCTTGGAGACTTCTCCAACCAGCGTTCTTTTTTCACCACCTGCATCAATTTCAGCGGTGACCGCGTTGTAGATAGGAGGCATCGAAGACTCGCTGAATTCAGCGTCAAAGGTCGAACCGATAACCTGTGTGATTTTGCCGATGTTTGCCATGACTGATTTTCGTTGTCAGAAATTTATTGATTCTGTTAATGATGGATGGTTGATCGAGATCTAGCCTTCGAGTGCTTCCACACCGCCGATAACCTCCATGATCTCGCCAGTAATTTGCGACTGTCGAGCACGGTTATACGTTCGGGAAAGATCTTTGATCATGTCGTTCGCCGCTTCCGTTGCCGACTTCATTGCGATCATTCGCGCGACTTGTTCGCTGACCGCAGCATCGAGGAAGCATTTGAACAGTTTGACTTTGAAGCTGGTCGGGACAACCTCTTCAAGGATGCTCTGAGCCGATGGAACGAACTCGTAAAGACTCTCTTTGCCTTTGGCGACGTCAGGGTCGACTGGCGTATCGGAACCTTCGAGCTTGCCCAGCGGAAGCAGTGTCTCGTTAACAATTTCTTGCTTGGAAACTGAGTGAAATTTGGTGTACGTCACATCGAGTCGATCCAGATCACCAGCGATAAACTCTCGCAAATAACGATTGGCAATTTCCTCGACCTCAGCGTACTGAGGTTGATCATTGAATTGAGTGAATTCGGCTTCAACCGGGATCTCGCGAAACGCAAAGCCGGAAATGCCCCGTTTGCCACTGACTTCCAACTTCAACGACCCCGCGGCGGTGGACAGTTCTTCTCGAACCTTGGTGCCCAACCGAATCGCATTGCTGTTGTAACCTCCGCAGAGGCCGCGGTTGCCAGTCAATACAAGCAAGGTCGCACTTTTGGTTTCGTCTCGACCTTCCAGCAGCGGGTGTGACACTTCAAGACCCGCTCGAGCCAAATCTGAAACGACATTGGTGATGCGACGTGTGTAAGCGGTCGCGGCCGTCGCTCGATCCATCGCCTTCTTGAATCGCGCAGTCGCAATCAACTCCATCGTCCGCGTGATCTTTTTGATGTTGCGAATGGATTTGCGACGTTTATCAAGTGCTCTGGCGTTGGCCATATCGTTTCAGTGCTTGAGTTGGGTTTCGGTCGAATTGAAACGGAACGATGGGTTAAGTTGAAGCGAACACCAAGCCAAAGCTGGATGTCGCCTCATCACATGGACTACTTAAAGGACTTGTTGAACTCTTCGAGAGCGGCGACGACAGCAATCGTGGTTTCGTCGTCAGCTTTTTTCATGGTGTTCTTTTCGTCCTTGTTCTTGTCCAACAACTCCCAAACATCGTGTTTCTTGTTGTGGACAAACTCAAGGAATTCAGACTCCCAACGACGCACATGTTCGACAGCAACGTTGTCGAGATACCCTTGCGTGCCTGCATAGATCACCATGATCTGGTCGGCAACGTGCAACGGCTTGTATTGAGGCTGCTTGAGCAGCTCTACCATTCGGTAACCTCGATCGAGGTTGGCTTGAGTCGCCGCATCCAAGTCCGTACCCAACTGAGCAAACGCTTCGAGAGCACGGAATGCAGCGAGTTGCAGTCGCAAACCACCAGCAACGTTTTTCATCGCGGCCACTTGAGCGTTACCGCCAACGCGAGAAACCGAAATACCCGCATTCATCGCAGGACGAACACCTGAAAAGAACAAGTCGGGCTGAAGATAGATCTGACCGTCGGTAATCGAGATGACGTTCGTCGGAATGTAGGCGGAAACTTCACCTTCTTGCGTTTCAATGATCGGCAGCGAGGTGATCGAGCCACCTCCCAGTGCATCGCTAAGCTTGACCGAACGTTCCAACAATCGCGAGTGACAGTAGAACACGTCACCAGGATAAGCTTCGCGTCCTGGAGGTCGACGCATCAGCAACGACAACTCACGGTAAGCGACCGCTTGCTTGGAAAGATCGTCATAGACGACCAAGCAATGGCCACTGTTGTACATAAAGTGCTCGGCCATCGCGGTCCCGGCGTAAGGAGCGATGTACTGCATGGGTGCCGGAGAGCTCGCACCAGAAACAATGACGGTTGTGTATTCCATGGCGCCGGCTTCTTCCAGCTCCTTGATCACACCGGCAACCGATGAGTCTTTCTGGCCAATCGCAACGTAGAAACATTTAACGTCGGCACCCTTCTGGTTGATGATCGCATCAATCCCGATCGCCGTCTTTCCTGTTTTGCGGTCACCAATCACCAACTCACGCTGGCCACGACCAACCGGAGTCATGGCGTCGACTGCCTTGAGTCCCGTCTGCATTGGCTCGGTAACCGGTTGTCGTTCAGCCACTCCAGCGGCGATGATTTCAACAGGGCGTCGTTCGGTGCTGTTGACAGGGCCTTTTCCATCGAGCGGGTTGCCCAGCGGGTCAAGCACGCGGCCAACGATGCCGTCACCGACAGGAACTGACAACAGGGTGCCCAATGATTTGACCTGATCGCCCTCATTGATCTTGAGATAGTCACCCAAGATGATGATACCGACCGAGTTTTCTTCGAGGTTAAATGCGAGGCCGATGATTCCACCAGGAAACTCAACCATCTCGCCAGCGGCAACATTGGTCAGCCCGTGAACACGTGCGATACCATCACCAACTTCCAACACGGTACCGACTTCGCTGACGTCGATCTCGCTTTCAAAATTAGTGATCTCTTGCTGGATTACCGAGGCAATTTCGTCAGCACTGATTTTCATTGAATTCCTCTTTTAGCTCTCAAGCGAGCTGTTGTTTTTGTCAACACAATGGAATGAAACGTGGTTGGGACGGCAGTGCGTCCGATTAGCTGGAACTGGCAAATCGATCCAACTTTTCGCGAATCGCATTGGCCGCTCGCTCGACTGCTTTCCGTCGAACTTGCGACAACTGATTCACGACGCTTCCGTCGTAAACCGTATCACCGACTCGGATCACCATCCCGCCGATGACCGCTGGATCAACGTTGGATGTCAAACTGACCTCTTGCCCCAACACTTTTGACAGCCGTTGGGCAATTCGATCACGAACTGAGTCATCCACTTCGGATGCCGTCGTCAGTACCGCTTGGACTCGTCCCGCCGCGACATCTCGCAGCCGAACCGCTGATCTGGATGCAGCTGCCAAACAACTGAAACGATTTTTACGAGCGAGAACTTTCAGGAAATTCATCAGGGCCTGGTCAATCTTCCCGCCAAACGCCTTCTCAACCAAATCAACTTTGGCAGAAGCGTCAATTCGAGGAGACTCGAGTGCCGCTTGAAAACTGGGCAGCCCTGACACAACCTCAGAAACATCGCCCAGCTGGTCAACCAGCAAGTCGACACTGCCGGATTCGTTACCGACCGCCAACAACGCTTTGGCGTAAACGTCGCCGAGCTGTTGTTGATCGGTATCAAATACCGTTGGAGGTTGAGGAGTTTTATCCATCGAATTCAACTGAAGTTAGACCTGAAAAATTCCTGATCAATCGCCATACCCTGGCAGTTAGCCAGCATTGAACTGCTGAATCGACTTCTCGATCAACTCGGAGTGATCATCCTTGTTGAGCGAACGTCCGACGATATTGCCAGCCAATGACACCGCCGAATCGACGCTGGACTCAGCCAACTCTCGAACCGCAGCGTTCTTGGCAGCCTCGATATCGGCCAACGCACGATCTTTCGTGCGCTGTGCTTCTTCAGCCGCTTCGGCCAGGATCCGCTCTTTCGCCGCAAGTGCATCGTTCTTGGCTTCGGCAATCAATGCCGCTGCCTCATCCTGAGCACCTGCCAGCTTGCTCTCGTAAGCTTTCAACTGAGCCTGCGCCTGCTCATTGGCAGCCTTGGCCCCTTCGATGTCGTCCGCCATGTTCTTTTCACGTTTCTCGAGGCCATCGGCGATGGGACCCCAAGCAAAGTAATAAAGAACGGCGAGCATCGCCAAAAAGACGACCAACGAGAACAATAGCGTATCGGGAACAACCTGGACCGGAGAAGCACCTTCTTCGGCTAACAGTATTCCTAAAGCTGAAACATTCATTGCCTTAAACCCTGTCTGGCTAACAAATTGAAATCGACTCTGGCCAAGCGTTCTAGATCAAGAACGCGGCGCCGAGAATCGCTGCAAATGCAGCACCTTCAATCAGAGCAGCTGCAATAATCATCGCAGTCTGAATGTTACCTGCCATCTCTGGCTGACGAGCGATGCTTTCACATGCCGAGCCACCGATGCGGCCGATGCCGATACCAGCACCCAATACCGCCAAGCCCATTCCGATCGCCTGGAACTTCCATTCGACGGGCTCTTCCTGCGCCAACAAACTGAATGCATTCTCAAAAGCAAAGGTTGGCGAGCAGATAGCAAATCCACACAAAACAAATGCGATGGCAAACACGAACCTAAACATTAAAAGTTCTCCAAACCTAATTGGTTTCAAAAAAATGGTTTATCAAAAATCAGTGCGGATGAACGGCCGCACCAATAAACAAAGCTGCTAAAAACGCAAACACATAAGCCTGAATGAACGCCACCATCAGCTCGAGCATGCTCAACGCCAACGATGCCGGGCCGACCACAAAGCCAACCGCATAAGTTCCTACCACTGCGATGAACGCGGCAAAGACCGCCATCACCAAGTGACCAGCAAACATGTTCGCAAACAAACGAACGGCCAACACGACGTGCTTGACAAACAAGCCAAACACCTCAATCAACCAGATCATTGGGACCAGGATGTATCCAAGCCCGAATGGAAGATCCATATGAGGCACCTGAGCTTGCCAGAAGCCCAAGATCCCCATCTTTTTGGATCCTGTATAAATCACGCTGACAAAAACAACGAGCGCCAACGCGATTGTGACTGAAATAGAACCTGTCGCGGCCCCGACACCCGGGATCATGCCAAACAGATTCAGTGCCAAAATGAAGAAGAACAGCGTCCAAACCAACGGCAAAAAGCGCTTTGCATCGCTCTTGCCAATCGCCGGTTCAGCGACCTGTTCTTTGATGTAACAAATCAGAAAATCCACCAACTGCCAAAAACGACCCTTGGGGTAGTCACCGTTTCGCACCCGGCGAGCGTATGGAATAAAGACTGCGGCTATCAACAACGCAGCCATCACCTGCAACACCATAAATTTGGTCGGAGCGAGCGTCGTCGGGCCAATGAATTTCTCCAACCCTGCAGGAGACTTGATCAGCGGCTTTTCTGCCGTGAAGGGAAACGGGTTGGGAATATCAAAATGATTGAGCTTCTCGCCATCGAACGACGGATACTCAAAGTAAGTGTGATCGCGAACATGATCGAGCAGATGATCGGTGCTCAGAAAGTAATCCTTGCGACCCTCCATCGTGGACATGTCACCGTGGTGATGACCCTCATGCGACCCTTCTTCATGGCCTGCGGTTTGACCATCACCGTGATCGTTTTCATCGTGATCGCCACCGGCAGCACCTTGCTCCGGCGCATCAGTTTGCTCGTCGTGGTCTTGTTCCTGATTTCCGAAAACAGCCATCATGCCCTAATTATTTTGATGAACCGATAACAAATTAGACCGCACTATGTCGCTGGCTTAATTCGCTGCAAACTCAAATAAGAGTCAACGGCTAACCCAACCAGATATATAAAAATCAAAACTACAATCGCTGAAGTTTCGACAGGAGGATCTCGAAATTTCGCAACCCACAACGCAAACCCAGCCGCTGGCAGAGTTCGACAAGCCGTCCCGCTTGCCATTCGCAACAGGATAAACTCGTTCCCCGAGGGATACTCGGACGCCAAGTGCCCCACGATCGCACCCAAGAAACTGATCAACCAAGCGAGCCCAGCCAACTGCAGATCACCACCTGCCAAGTAAACACCTGACAAAGCGATCAAACCAGCCGCAGCCCCGGCAAACACCAACCACTTAAGGCGGGCCACCAATGCCATCCTCTGATGACCATTCGAACCAGATTCGTCCGAGTCGGCAGACAAAGGGCACCCGAGCAATCAGTCTTTTTTTGAGTTTGATTTAGCGTCTTCTTCGAGCCGTTTCACCAAACGAACCAGCTGGTAAATCGCCGCAAACATGCCCAACATTCCCAGCCCGAGCGTGAACACGAGCTTGAACTGCAGCCATGCATCTAACCCATAACCAATGATCACTGGCAGAATCCCAATCAAACCAATCGACATGATTTGAGACACCAGCGACAATGCTTTGGCCATGGGAGAACGGTCGTCTACCATCAGCATTCCCCGAAGACGGCGGTCAATCTATCAGGAACGAACGAATCGACAAGTAGCCGCGTAAAAAGATTGAGAATTTTTTCACAATGTCCTGTTTGACTCGGCAAAAACCGGGTCAACAGCCTATTTCGACAGGTGTGAAAATCTGTCGCAGGCGTTGCCGAAAAACTCGAACCGTGATGTCTCGATCTAGGCACCAAAGAACGCAAATCGTCCGCACTATGCTTCGGGCGACCATTTGATCTGAAACTCAATTTCCTCATGGCCATCGGAACGTTCATGCTCGATGTTGTAGGTCGCTCGCACCGGCACATAAATCCGCTCGCCAGCAATCTGAATTTCGAATTTGTCACCCGATTCAATCGCGTCTGCCAATCTTCGAAGCTTGTCGACAAATTCAGAATTGGAGTAAGTCTTTTCAATATCCCGATCGGATCGCTCGTTCATCATGGCTCCTGATATCTGCTGAAGTGAGCGCTCATCCTATCGCAAACCTTGCTCGCTTTCGACCACAGATGAACCTACAGGCACCACCCTCTGCCAAAAGGCCGCTTACCCCAGATTGTTAGATTGCCTAAAACTCTTTGCCAACATCTCTGTTTGAAAATTCACAAACAACAACCAGCCAAGATTACCCGCTGAAAGTTGCCCAATCGTCACAAACTATTGATTACAAGGTGTTTGCATCAAAAAACCTCTTCGAATTCGAGGACCAAATGTTTGGCGTTCCGGGGTTCTCCGGTTATCATCGGTTTTAACGATCGGACCTCGGCAGACACTTCCCCTTTTCAATTGTTTCGCCCCGATCTTACGGGCTCCCGCCGCAATGGCCTGAACCAGCAATGGTGTCGGTGACTGTGAGGAGAATCAGTCGAAACATTCCCGCACTCACGAGGATGAAAGTGCCAGGGAACGAGTCAGTTGTAAGTCGCTTGCGGCTTACCAAATCGCTGGAATTCCAGCCGGAGTACTATTTTGATCACGGCAGCCTCGCTTAAAACGCAAACTTCCAAAGATCTTGCTCAACTCGCTAAAAAGAAAGGGGTCCAAGGCTGGCACTCCATGCGGAAAGAGCAACTTATCAAAGCCCTGCTAAAAGTCGCCAAGAACAAAGAGAAAAAGAACGCCAAGTCGACCACCAAAACGACGGCTTCCAAAACCACAAAAAGAGCGACCAAGGCAGGAGTAACTACCAAAACAACTGCTCGTGAAAAATCGCGAACAGCCAAACCTAAAAAAGAATCCAAGTCGGCAATCGCGCTCAAATTGCAGCGTGAACGCCAGCGGAAAGAGAACCTGAAGAATCTCTCGCTCGCGTCAGCCATGGGCAAACGTGCCGATGTTCCTGAACACGACCGAGTCGTTCTGATTGTTCGAGACGCTTATTGGATTCAAGCTTATTGGGAAGTCACCAAGTCGACGGTGCAACGCGCCAAAGTCGCTCTCAATGGTTGTTGGCACGAAGCAAAACCGGTACTGCGGGTCCTCAAAATCAGCAGCGACGGCAATACAAACTCGGTCGAAGAAGTCGTCGAAGAGATTGAAATTCATTCCGGCGTCAACAATTGGTACATTCAAAACCCATCGACTGGAAAACCGATCCGGCTCGCCATCGGCTACTCAGTTCCCGGTGGCAAGTTCCATCTGATCTCCAAAAGCAATCAAGCCACTCCGCCAACCAAAGCGGGTGGTGAAATCGATGAGCATTGGACTGACATCACCAACGATGTCGAAAAGTACTACGCGCTCAGCGGCGGCTTCGATGAACAAGCGGTTTCGGCAGATCTGCAAGCCGTCCTGGAAGAAAAGTCACAACAATCGGTTTATGCCCCTGCGTTTGAGCGACTGGGCTCGGCCATCAATGTGACCGGCGATGATTTTGATTTTCAGGTCGACGCTCACATGATCGTCTTTGGATCAACCGACCCCAAAGCGTCGGTCACCGTCGGAGGCAAACCCGTTCGTCTTCAAGAAGACGGATCATTCGCATTGCGTGTCGATCTTCCGGAACGTCGACAGGTGTTACCTGTTGTCGCGGCCAATCGAAATGGCACTCAACAGCGAACGACGGTTTTGGCCATCGAACGAAACACCAAAGTGATGGAGCCTGTTGCCACCGACATGGACCAGTAAGACCTTTGGTTACTATCGGCCTCAAAGATTGGTCGATGAGTTGGTAATTGATAAAAAGAAAAAGCCCCGTGTCATTCGACACGGGGCTTTGTTGTTTGATACTCACACTGGAATGCTTCCCAGTTCATTCGTTGCGCGAGAATCATGTTCTCAAGCATCTCGGGATCGACTACCAGCGACCACAACCGCGGTAGCCACCGCCACCAATGCCGATTGAGATTCCACCGCCACCGTAGACTGGTCGGCCGTAGCCATAACCAAATCCGCCGCCATAAACTGGCGGTCGATAAATCGGCGCGTTGAATCCGCCATAACCATAGCTTGGTCGGAAGTTGTTGTAGCTGATTCCGTTGAATCCGTTTCCAACACTGATGCTGAATCCTGACGTGCGTACAGGACGGTGAACGTGACCGTATCCATGTCCATAGCCACGTCCGTAATACTGTGCTTGTGACTCCTGCGCCATAAATCCGACGGTACAGAGGGTCGCAAAAATAATTGCCAATTGTTTCATCGTTAAACTCCAGAATGAAAACTGTGCGGGCCCAATTCGCTGTTAGTTTTCGAAGCGTCATGTTCGAAAGACGTTGGGTGTTATCGTCATTCCTTGCAAACGGCATTCCAAATTCAAAAGCGGCCGTCGAAGCCAGAGAAAACGTCGTGACTCCCCCGTTTCAGCCAGATTTGGTTGCAAAACAGTCAGAGTCAACGCTTCTAACGATTCCAATACACTCATCATTTCGACAACACCCTGAGATCAAATCGACGTCAAAAAACGACGCCAGACTCACCTCTCGAAGCCTTCCGTCTCATGATCTTCTTGTCTCTCACATTGATCCGAACTCCATCTCCGCGACAACTCTGCCCAAAATTGTCGTGTCCTCGTGACTCTGTGTTTCAATAACCCACGACCAATTACAATTCCTTCGAAACACCATCTTTCTAAACTCAGATCATTTCCAGCTCCGCCTTTTGTCAAGCTGCACGCACGCAATGCCCCAAGACAACCCGACAACCACTGAAGACATCACACTGCCGCCGGGTCAACAATTGGTCGCGCCCGGAAAATGGCCAGTCATTGGCGAGACGCAACCGGCTCATACGAATGAACCCTGGACACTCAAGATCACTGGGCAAGTCCAAAACTCCATTACGTGGGATCTTGACCAGCTAAGAAACCTGCCACAAACCCGCATGAACATCGACATTCATTGCGTCACTCGTTGGTCCAAACTGGGGTCCAACTTCAGTGGAGTCCCGCTGCAGGAAATCATCGATGCAGCTCAACCTACTTCGGACGCTCGATATATTTCTTTCATATCCAGATCCGCCAAACATCACTCCACGTCATTGGTCCTGGACCAGGCGATCAAACAAAAAACCTTGATTGCACTCGACTATGAGGCTCAACCGTTACCGCTCGGCCACGGTGGCCCCATTCGAAACATCGTTCCCGGTCGATACTTTTACAAAAGTGTCAAATGGTTGGAGCAGATCGAGCTGCTTTCCGAAGACCGACTGGGCATGTGGGAGGCGGAATCGGGATACCACAATCACGCGGATCCATGGCGCGAAGAACGCTACATGTCGCCGACGATCGACAAGCGAACGGCCGCAGAATTGATTCGCAGCAAAAACTTTTCTGGTCGTGACTTGCGCAGCATCGATGCCTCGGATCGAAAACTTGACCAACTCAATGCTGCCGCTGCCCTGCTCCGCGATGCTCGCTTTCAAAACACATCGTTGGTTCAAGCGAATTTTGAACAGGCCAACTTGTCCAATGCCCACTTCGTCAATGCCAACCTGAACGGAGCCAATTTTCGAAACGCCGATGTCGAAGGAACTGACTTTTCAGGAGCAGACCTTCGTGGGGCTGACTTCACAGGGGCCTCATTGATCGGCGCATCGTTCGCCAATTTCCTGACGGAAACGTTGGCCACAATGGATGCCTCGACCAAGTTGCCAGACAACGTGATTGCACCGTTGTTTCCCGAACAGCTCGCCTTTGTCAAACAACAGCTCGGCCAAGCTTGATCTCACTGGCCACTTGGCCTTCGCTTAATTGATCGGTAAATAGGATACCGAAGGAAAACCCGCACCGCGGCAAGCCCCAATAGCTTTTGCCGCTGCTTCAAAGGGCACGTCATCGCTCACGCGAACAAACGCTCCTTCTGATTTTCCATTGAACCCGTTGAGCATGTTCTCGATTTCGTCAATGTCGTTGGTCGTTACCGCGCCAAGTCGAAACAGGCTTTGACCATCGACCCAAATGACATCAACGACCGCCGGCTCCAACACCGATGTCGATTCATCCGCATCCTGTTCTTCCACTTTGACGGCCGCCGCCACTTCTCGCTCTGGCCTGACAAAGGTTGTTGAAACGATAAAGAAGATCAGCAGCAAAAACACAACATCAATCATGCTGGTCATCGACAGCTCAAGCTGTTGCGGGGCAAGTTGTCGATTGCTCAGTTTCATTCAATCGAGGTTTCGTTGGTTGAGGCTTCGCTAGCGAGGCAAATCCATCAGCATGCTATTCAGCAATTGCTGATCGGACGTTAGTAAATCCTAATTCGGACAAACGTTTTAACAAACGGGTGACATGCCGACTGCGACATGCTCGATGAACTCGAATCTGAATCGGTACTCGATTGGGGTCATTGTCCTGATCGGCGACACGTTTGACCAAGGTTTCGGAAAGCACTTCGATCGGTGTCGGTTCACCCGCCAGGATGATCCCGCCTTCTTCGGTCATATTGATGACGACGGTCGCCGTTTTCTTTGTTTCTTGACCGCTGGAAACGCGCGGCAACGGCAATGGCGTATCTACGACACGTGTGATCTGTGCCACCGTCATGAAAAAGATGATCAACAAAAAGACGATATCAATCATTGGGGTAAGATTGAATCGTAACGCTCCCGGTTGTTTCTGTTTGCTCAATCGCATGATGGCAGCTTACCACAATTGCCATTGTTGATACGCCACCACGTAGATTCCCAGCAACAGATTGGTCACCGCATGCGCAACCACGCAGTCCCACAGGCTGCCCGTTCTTCGCATCAACCAAGTGACCAGTCCAAACCAGACAAATGCCGCGATCGCTTCACTGGGGTGGGAAACGATTCCGTATACACTGGCCGCCAAAAGTCCTTTCCAGGTCAACTCGGCAAAAGTGACTTCCTCAAAATTCGGATTGTGAACCCAACGAACCAGCCAACCACGAACGAACAGCTCTTCGGCAATCGGATTCGCCAACGTCAACAAGAGAAACCGGGCGACAAAAAACAGAACCAACACCAGCGTGTTTTGGATCACGAATGGGTTAAAAGATGGACGACTTGAGTCGAACTCCAAAAGTTTCAACACCGCGTGTTCGAGTCCAAGTTGTGTCAGCAAAACCCAAACCACTACCCCGACCATGCCAACGACCACTGACAACCAGGACACTCGCAACGGAAAACCTGCGACATAGTCCCGCCAAAAGTAAACCAGGAGCGCAAAAATCGCCGCGACCTGAACCGTCACCATTGCCAAGTACAACCACGTTTCATAAGTGACTGCGGGAACTGGACTTTCGCCCCAACCATCCCCCTCGTAGGACTCCGCGAACTGCGGATAGAACATCGTCACCAACAGTGAGACTAACAACGGCAACATAAACGCCAACGTCAAATTGCGGCTCGGTGGCGGCGTCGACTCCGTTGATTCTGTGGACTCATCGTTCTCATTCATCGCTACATTCTGATTTGCCCCTGAAAAAAAGAGCAACGCCAAAATTGACAAAACCGGTGACTGGAGGGAAAAACCGAGCCAGATGTCATCGCAATCGCTCCTTCCCTCGCTCACAAATCATGGAAACGTGAAAATCCGAATCCGCTGCAACTTATCTTGTTCGGCTGAGATTTGACCGATTGCTATAATAAATCGGCAATTCAAAATTGCTCGATCGTTGAATGACCAAGACAATGCTCACGAAGGATCATCCAGCATTAACGATCAAAGCATCAACGATCAAAGATAACGGGGCGTTAGATTTTTCAAGAGTGCTTACCATGCATCGACTCACTTCCTCCGACCGTTTCCACTGTTCACTCCCTTTCGGCCTTTTAACGGTCGGCTTGATCGGCTTTCTGTTCGCATCCAGTTTTGCAACGTCCGCATTCGCAATGCAGTCGGACGAAGAATTTACAAAGCAGCGAAACAAGATGGTCGATATCGCGGTTGTCGGAGCCGGCGTCACCAGCGAGCGCGTCATTCAATCGATGAGAGATACGCCTCGTCATGAGTTTGTCCCAAAACGACTTCGCAAAGAACGATCGTACCTCGACGCGGGTGTTCCCATTGGCGAATCGCAAACAATCTCTTCTCCATTCATCGTCGCCTACATGACTCAGGAGCTCGACCCGAAACCGACTGACAAAGTTCTCGAAATTGGTACCGGCAGCGGGTATCAAGCGGCAATCCTCAGCCCGCTGGTCAAAGAAGTTTACTCGATAGAAATCGTCGAACGACTTGGCAAAGGTGCTGCGAAGGTTCTCAAGAAACTGGAATACAAGAATGTGTTTACCAAAATCGGTGACGGATATCTTGGCTGGGAAGAGCACGCACCGTTTGATAAAGTCATCGTCACCTGTTCTCCAGAAGACATTCCGCAACCGCTGATCGACCAACTCAAAGAAGGCGGCACGATCGTCGTTCCCATGGGCGAACGCCATCAGCAAACGCTTTACTTGATGGAAAAAAAAGATGGCAAGATGGTTCGCAAAGCACTTCGGCCAACACTCTTCGTTCCCATGACGGGTACGGCCGAAGTCAAACGCAAGGTCCTGCCGGATCCGCGCAACCCAAAGTTGGTGAATGGCGATTTCGAAGAAGGCTTGAATGAGCAAGGGTTCGCCAGCGGCTGGTACTACCAACGACAATTGACCCTTGAAGACGATGAAGAGGCGCCCAGCGGCGATAGCTTTGTTCAGTTCAACAACAAAGTTCCCGGCCAACTTTCGCAAGTGATGCAGGCGTTCGCCATCGATGGCCGTCAAGTAACCCTGATCGAATTCTCCGCCTCCGTCGCTTGTGAAGACGTTGTCATTGGTCCCGGCAAATACGATCTGCCTGTCGTTGTCCTGACGTTTTATGATGACCAACGAAAGGACTTGAACTCAGCAGTCATCGGCCCTTTCAAAAATTCTCGTGACTGGGAGAAACACCGACGCAATGTCAGAGTGCCTATTGCCGCACGTGAAGCCATCGTGCGAATCGGTTTGTTTGGGGCAACCGGGACCGCCAAATTCGACGAAATTGGAATCGAAGCACTCGAAAAGCGCCCTGAAAAGAAGAAGAACTAACTACTCCGTTAGATTCATTTCGTCCTCGCGGTCGCTTGCAAGGCTAACCCATGATCATCCCTGTTCTTGACCTGATGATTGGTCAAATTGTTTTGGCACAAGGTGGCAACCGGGACGCTTATCGGCCCGTCCAGTCAAAGCTGACGACCAGCAGCGATCCCGTCGAAGTCGCTCAGGCAATGTTCAATCAAACTGGTTGCGATTGGATGTATCTGGCCGACATCGACAGCTTCGCGGGAGCGTCACCAAATTGGCCAGTTTTCAATCAACTGCTCGAACGCGGGTTCGGGCTGTGGGTTGATGCGGATTGGTTGAGCGACGATCGGTTTCATTTGATCGAAGACCGCGTTGAAACAACCGAACGACTGAAAGTCATCGTGTCGTCAGAAACGGTTCAATCGCTGGCCCAGTTTTCCGCATTGGAGTCATTGCAAGGCAACGGATTTCAAGTGATCTTCAGTGTGGATCAAAAAGGAGATGCCGTGATCACTCGGTCGGGCGAACTGTCCACAGCAACACCTTTGGAACTGGTGCAACGTGCTTGCGAGTTCGGAGTCAACGAATTCATCATTTTAGATTTGGGCGAAGTTGGAACGCGTAATGGCTTCCAATCCGAATCCGCCGCTTCGACACTGATCGAAGAGATTCGTAGCGAACGTCGAGACTTGACACTGACGTCTGGTGGCGGAGTCAGAAATGCTGACGATGTGCGACGCTGGATCGATTGCGGTTGCGACCACGTGCTAGTCGCCTCCGCGATCCACGATTGTGCATTGACACCAGACGACGCCAGCCAGTTTGTCACTTAAGTCATTTCGGCGGCGATTTTGCTTGAATCGCGCTCGCATGATAGAGCGTCGAGGAGGGCATACTCGGGCAAGAGTGCCCAAGCTACGGTTCGGTAGACCACTGCGACGTAGGATAGCCACTCTTGGCTGTCACGAGTTTGCCATTAGGTTTTCTTGCGGCGACGCTGCTTGAATCGCGCTCGATTGTCTAAGCGTCGAGAAGGGATTTTCTCGGGCAAGAGTGCCCAAGCTACGGTTCGGTGGATCACTGAGCCGTAGGATAGCCACTCTTACTCTTGGCTGTCACGAGTTTGCCATTAGGTTTTCTTGCGGCGATTTTGCTTGAATCGCGTTCATCGCTTTACTGACGCGACAACGTCCACGAGCCGCGGTTCCTTCGCGACGCAAAGCTGCCCTGAAAACAACCGTCCGTGATCTGGGCGTAATATCGAAATTCGCCAGCGATCGGAAGTCGACGTGAACCGGCAAGAACGGTTAGCCCTGGTTCTTGATGGACCACGTCCAGTTTCGCTCGATATCGAAAAGGAATCACTTTTGCGAATGTGCCGCGGAACTGTGCGTTGAGTTGAGAAGGGCTTGTCTGGCAAAACGTCGCGCTAATCCTTCCCGAGTGCGAGTTTGCCTGGCTCGTCCATTGGCCACTCCATTGTCCAGACAAATCTTGTGCCGACGCTGACGATGTAAGCCAGCAAGCCAATACAACTACGAGACCGTTTGTGATAAGTCGAATTGATTTTGATTTCATCGTGATCATGACTCAAAGAGTTCGCTGGAACAAAAAAAGCCGCGAAACGAATCAACAGCTTTTGGTTTTAGTTGCGTGTGCAGTGGAAGTATCAGTCCTTGCTGAAAATCAGGTAGTAGTTTTCTTTCAATTCATCCATCTTTTTTTCTTCCACCAGCTTAAATCCGGCGTCCTGAATCTCCGCGCGAAAAACGTCTTTGCCGGCACGTACGTGGTTCATCAACCATTCACGCGTCTTGCCTTCGATCCGTTCAAAATCGATCACGACCAGTCGCCCATCCTTTTTGAGTGCGCGATGTGCCGAAGCGAGTGTCGAGCTGGGGAATTCAAAATGATGATAAGTGTCACAAATGAAAATCAGATCGACGGAATCAGGAGGCAAGTTGATGCTGTTCTCTGCGCAAACGACACCGGTGATGTTGGTTTGACCTTGCTTGGCAGACTCTTGATTGATGTGTTGGATAAACTTTGGAGAGATATCGACCGCGAAGACCCAACCTTCGTTTCCAACCTGTCGAGAAAACATGCGTGTGAACAATCCGGTCCCCGCACCGACGTCTGCAACATGCATGCCCGGTTTCATTCCTGTTGCTTCGACGATTGCTTCACGATTTTGAAAAACCTCTCGGCTTTCAATTTCAAATCGTTCGACAAATGAGTTGACGTTGAGATTCGGATCTTTAAAGCTTTTATTGATGCCCGGTTTGACGCTTTGCTCGGCGTCCAAGTTTCGAGCAATGTAATCGAGTGCTTTTTGTTGCACAGACGGCGACTTGAGACCGATCGTTTTCGCCTCCTTGAGGGCCGTTTCCAGTTTGACTTTTTGATCAAGAACGCGGTAAGCTAGCCAAGCGCCACCGACACGACTGGCTGAACCGCAATGGAACAACGTCGGTTTTGAAGAGTCGGACAATGCTTTTCGCACGCCATCAAACACTCCGTCTGTCAGCGTCTCAGGACTCATGAATGGAAACGCCAGGTATTCGATGCCCGACTTTTCAACGATCCCTTGCTCGTCCCAATCGACTTCGCCGTCTGTTCGCAGCGAAATAATTCTGGAGATGCCAGCCGACTTGATCGAGTCAATATCGGACTGTTCAAACTGGCCCCCAAAGTAGAGGTTGCCCAGTTTGTGAACGTTGCGTGTTTTGCCCAGCGATGCAGATTCGAGAGCTGGGGATTTGCCTTCAGGAACGCTGAACGCCCCATTCGAAGAAACTTGTGCGATCGAGCACGATGTTGCCGCGAACGTCACACTGATGAAAGCACACGCGATCATCAACAGCGTTCGTTTTTGGTAAAGTATCATCAAATTCTCCAAGATTAAGTCCCCCTTAGTTTAACCGATGTCACCAAAGTTGCGATCGCCAATGTCTGTACGGTCGCGGTCTGGATCAATGTTCATGAACGACCCGATGCCAGGTTCACGAATCACTTTGCTCCACGTGTTCTGGATTCGAGTCTGGATAGCAATATCTCAATCTATTGCAATGTTTTTGGGTATTTCGGGCTTCGTGTCCGCACAAAGTATCGGCGTGCCCTCGTCGCGCAGTCAGGACCAGCAGACGCAAGACCAGGACCGAACAGCACAAATGCTAAACCGGCTTGGGTTAGTTGATTTACAGATCAAGCATTTGGAGTCGAAGTTTCAAAGCGCCCAGGATCCAGTCCTCAAGAAGGCCGTTGCCGGTCAGTTGCTCCAAACGTACGCCCAACAGGTGATGAGCAACAATGCCGCCAATCTTCGAGCGGTTGAAAAACTGAAGACGATGGTGTTCGAGTTTCCTGATCTAGCAACACCCTCAATGCGGATCGTGATCGCTCAAGCGGACTATTTGGAAAATGAGCGACAGTTTCGAGATTGGCAGATCAAAGGTTCGCGGCTCGATACTTTGCCACCTTTGAACAGACGTTGGCAGACTTTAATCGATGATCTTGATCGCATCGATCGGGACTTACAGGAAGTATACGAAGACCAGTTGACCATTCTCCGCGCTGTCGATGAAGAAATCCCACGTGCCACTGGCCGGTTGGCGGTTTTAGAATCAGAGTTGGCACGAACAACTTACCTGCGAGGTTGGTCTCGTTATTTTTCCGGCGTCATCAACCCCGGTAGACGAATTGATGAGATGCGTCAGTCGGACCAGCACTTTCGCAAGTTTTTGCAGCTCGATCCCAAGTCAGTTCTGCTGGAGCTAAAGCCAAAGTGGGTCGACTTCTCTTCGCTGTTCCAACGTCGTGCTTTGGTTGGGCTGGCGATGTGCCAACGAGGTCTCAATCACCCAGATCAAAGTGAACACTGTTTTTCGTTGCTTGATCAGGAAGCAGGTGGGACTGGGTTTGCCGGGTCGCTCCACCGTTGGAAGTTGAATGCACGAGTCTACGTCAACGATTTCTCGGGGCTCGATCAGTTGTTAAATGATGCGAGCGAAGACCAACGTTTGACGCAGCTCGATCGCACGAAATATTGGTCAGAAGTATGGCGCGCCTCCTTGTCGGTTCGTCAGCGTGCCCAGCGTGTTGCTTTGAAACTTCGACAGGCGGCGATCAATGGGTTGGCTCGCGAGTTTCAAGCGGTCACGATTCGCGAAATGATTGAATCGGAATCGATTCCGAGCGAGCAACCAGTGTTTGAATTGGTCAAGAATCCATTTTTGGCACATTGGGTTCAAGGTTATCTCGATTGGGAGTCAGCATCGCTGCTGAATGACGACGCTGCGACCGAGAAGCGTGTGCGGGCTCGGCAACACTTGCAAACAGCGGTCGAGATAGCAAACGAACAGGTCGCTGAAATTGATCAAATGATTTGTCGGTTTCTTCTGTTGCAGGTACAGCTCGCCGACGCCAATGATGTCGCAGCGTGGCAGTCTGCGGCTCGGTCACTGGAGTCACTCGCTTCCCAATTCGGGGAAAAAGATCGGTTGGAGTTGGCTGCTTTTGCCCAATGGCTCTCCGCAAACGCTCTGGCCAAAGCGAGTCAGTTTCGCAATGACGTCAATGTCAATGCAGTTGCAGCGATTGACCGACTTCGCCGCCGGTATCCTGGATCCCCATTTGAAGACCGTGCTGAGTTGTTGAAGTTGGAATTGATTGCCAGGCAACTAACGGACGCTCAAGCGATCCGTCACTACCAGCAAGTCGCACCCGATAGTCCCAACGCAGTGCCGGCAGCGATCGAGATCGTCAAGTATCGTTTGCGTCAATGGAACGCATTGCTCAGAAAGGGAAATCTCAACGAAGAAGATCGGCAAGAGCTGCAGCGACGCTGGCAAGCATTTGAAGAAGGTGTTCGTAAGTCACGCAGCATTCCTTCGGTTGACAAGGTTCAACTCGCGATGATTAATCTTCAGGCGGCAGCGGGTTTGCTTCGCAGGCCCAGTTCGACTCGCGATGAAATTGATTCGTTGCTCGATCGAATTCGCGACGATTTGACGTTGCTGTCTCAGGAAAGTGAATACGACCAACAGTATCAGGCTTTGCTTGCGCAATGGCACTTTCACCAATGTGATGCAGCGATTCGCTTCGATGATTTTGAGACTGCCAAAACCAGTCAGGCGTGGTTGTTTCAGCATGATCAAGGTTCGGGGCTTCACCGTTCTGCGACGATTGAATTGGCCCATTGGATCGACGAACAGTATGGTTCTGGCGCGAGATCCGTTTCGCTGGATCAAGCAGTAGATATCTTTGGAGAGTTGGTCGAACTGTTGGGTGACTCGGATGAAGTTTTGCAGCAATCATCCAACGCACGGGTCGCTTACTTTCGTTTGGCTCAGCTTTACAAACGGCGTGGTGAATCGAACACGGCGGGCGAGATGGTAACTCGACTGGTGGGGTTGTTCCCAAAACGAAAAGACTATCGAAAGCTGTTCGCGCAAACGCTGCAGGGTGCCGGTGACGTCGGTGGGGCATATCAACAATGGAAGATGCTGGCGGCTGCGGAAACCGCCGGAACCGATGCTTGGTACGAGGCGAAGATTGGTGCGATTCAGTCGTTGATGGCTGGAGGGAAAACGGATGACGCCCGTAAGCTGTTGGATCAGACGAAGCGATTGAGTCCGACGATCCCCGAGCGATGGCAAAGTCTCTTTGATCGTTTGGATCGACGTTTGAGTGACGGTTCGCGTTGATGAAGTTAGCGGTCGGACCGTAGCCACTTACGTAGCTTGGGCACTCTTGCCCGAGAAAATTTTTCCTCAACGCTCAAACATGCGAGCGAGATTCAAACAAAATCGCCACAGAAACCTAATGGCAAACTCGTGACAGCCAAGAGTGACGCGCCCGACAAAAGTCTGGCCAATGGTATTCAATTCTTTATGCAAATGCGCTATTTTTGTTCTGATCAGATATCGCGAAGTGTTTACATGGGAATTGAGCGTTGAAGACAATCCGACCGCCGTCGCAGCAACAGTTATTTGATTCTTTTGACGGCGTGATTGGCAAAGCGGGTCGGAAAAAGATCGCCGAGGGCTGGCAGTCGATTTTTCGGGAAATCATCCTTGAGCAGATGCCCGTTGAGAAGGTTAGCCGTAACCTGAGCGACGATTCAGGAAGACCAAGTTTTGAACTCTTTGCGATTGTTGGGCTGCTGATGATCCGTGATTTTCAGGGCTGGACGGTTCCCGAGACTCACGAAGCTCAAACATTCAGCGAGAATCTCAAACACGTGAGCGCGGTTCAAGCGAAATCGCT
>JBCAWX010000009.1:0-227922 GCA_038534355.1 Planctomycetota bacterium | reverse complement strand
CAAGTCGAGGCCGCAGGAAAGCAGCGAAGCGAGAAGATCTTGTTCCAGTTTCAGCGTCGAAACCGGCGTCACGTTTTCAACAAAGCTCACGAGCAATTTCGCAACCGCCGGCCCTAGCCGTTCCAGCGATGATGAAATCAATGAGAGGATTTCAGACTTCGGGATTGCACGAACTAAGGCATTGAGTAAAAATTTCATCGCAGGCTTCCGTTCCTGATAGTTGATGTGTAGTAACTACAACTTTTCAGGGAAGCCTGTTTTCTTTCAATACCAATTTTGCGATCTCAACACAGGCGCACCAGCCGGATCGCACCCCCGACACTTGTTTACACTTTTCTGTCAAGTTTCATGGACTCTACACCTGAACAACCAGTTTTCTGTTGAACGGGCCATGGCTTTGAGAAAATTGGACGGAAGAAGTGATGCGTCAAAAAAATCGCTTTTGATTAAAAGGAGATTTGATAAATTCAGTGGTGTCGTTCGTCTTCCATACATAGAAAACCAAGACTCTGGAGATTGAAATGGGCAGCCGTGAACAGATTTTGAATCGTGAAGGAAATCGGAGAGGACTGACCTACACCTGCAATTGTGGATGGTTGGACTTGGGTCATATGGATCCAACTTCTTCGCAAGCGTTCGTGGGTGCCAACGATCTTTGGCGTCAACTCAAAGTTGAATCGGATGAAACTCATTGCACCTATTCGATGACGAGCGGAGGCGGAATTGGAATGCCTCAAACGTCATTCCAATACCTCCCGGCGGAGTCTGACGGTACGTGTTACGAACCCGGTCTTTTGCAAAGTGCATTGTCCGGAATCAATGGGCCATTCTTCGGCCCCGGTTTTGTCGTCAACTACACGCAACAGGTGCCCAGGCGGGCCGCCTATCATGGACGATACCTGGTCAAAAAGGGACTGCCCAATGGAGTGAAAAAACGAGTGGCATTGACGATCATGCTACAAGTCTCATTTGGATTTGAGAACCTGCAACGAGGAGCGGATATCCTGGGTGTGGCCAGCGGGAGTGGCTATGCAGCCGATGATCTAACCGCCAATGTCATTGGACTGTTGATTGCAATGGGAGAGGTTACGCTAGAAGAAGCGCTTTCTGAATGTCATGAAGTTTCCCAAGACGCTGCGCTTTATCTTTGGGACAATCGTGAACGAGGGCTGCACAAAGTCTTTGATGAACCAATTTTGCACGACGATACCAGCACGCTTTGCGGCACCAACGATGACGGTTCGCCAATGATGTGTGACGAATGCGCGGGTCAACCAAGATCCGTTCCTGAATTTTTGACTCGCATTCAACCATTGTCCAGTCACGAATCACGTCAGTACATGTCAGGAATTAAATCCGGATATGGCCTTCCACGCTAGTGTTCGGCTACGCATGCTTTTACGGCTGGCAAACCGATTCCCTGGTCGATCGTTTCAGTCTGGAGACGTCGCTCGAAAAAAGATCATCGGCGCACCAACCGAAAAGTAATGCTCGGCAAAATCGTTACGTCGGCCGATTGTCGGGACCGCATTTCCTATCATTGAGTCCGGGTCTCTTCGGGAATAAAACCGACCACGGTCAACACGTCCAAACTAAGCTCGGCGTTCTGTGTTGTGATCGGTATCGCGGGAATCCTCTTGAATGCGACCTGTGCATCGTATTCTCCAAACGAGAATTGGCTTACCTTCTTCATCTACCTTTCGATGGCGATGGTCATGGTCGGCTACGTTCCGCACATCAAGTCGTTTCAATATCACAGAATGGCAACCGTTGCGATGACAGGGTCGCTGGCCATGTATGTCGGATGGGTTACCATAATTGCGATGGGTGCAGACTGACAGCCTACGAAATGCTTGCATTCTCGATGCGTTTTTTGGTGCCGCCTGAGACTGCTGGCAGCCCTCACAACGTTGCACGAACACAATCTGAGCCGTTTCGGCGCTAGCCGCGGTTCTGACTAAACCTTAACCTCCCACGAACCTGTCATTTCGTCGACACACATCGCATGACTAAACGATTTTATTACATCTTCACTTGTACGCTGTGGCTGCTTCTCACGTTGTTGGTTCCTTCTGTCGGCTTCTCTGCCAACCAGGATAATGTTGACTGCTCAACGCTCGATGGAAAAATCATGTGTGGCTATCAAGGTTGGTTCAATTGCCCCGGCGACGGTTCAAAGCGAGGTTGGGTTCACTGGGGCCGAGGGAGACTCGACGAAGGGCTTGGTCGAGTCACGTTTGACATTTGGCCAGACATGAGCGACTACGAGGATGATGAAAAATTTGAAACGGGTTTTCAGCATCAAGACGGTCGAAATGCGGTAGTGTTCAGCAGCGCCAACAAGAAAACGGTCGCGCGTCACTTCGAGTGGATGAAGGAGTACGGTATCGACGGCGCGTTTGTTCAACGGTTCGCAACGTCTTTAGGGAGTGAAGCAAAACTTCGCAATCGCGATCGCATTTTGAACCATTGCCGAGAGGGAGCCGAGCAGCATGGCCGCGCTTTTGTCGTCATGTACGATTTGTCCGGAATGAAACGTGATTCGCTTGGGCAGGTCATTGAGGATTGGGAACGATTACTGGCCGATGTGAAAATCACCAGCAGCAAGGCGTATTTGCATCATCATGGAAAACCGCTGGTGGCGATTTGGGGCGTCGGTTTTCGCGATCGGCATGAAGACAAGAATTCGTACTCGTTGGAAAATTGTCGCGACTTGATCAAAGCGATTAAAGCCACTGGTTGTCGCGTGATGTTGGGGGTGCCTACCGGCTGGCGAGAACGCCATCGAGACTGCGTTGACGATCCGGCTGTCGACAGCATTCTTCAGTTGGCAGACGTCATCAGTCCATGGACTCCTGGGCGATATCAAACGGTTCAACAAGCCCAAGAACACGGTGAGAAAGTTTGGGCAGCGGATCAAACGCGATGTGAAGAGCTGAACCAGGATTACTTGCCAGTGGTTTTTCCCGGCTTCAGCTGGCACAACTTGCGCGACGGCAAAGCGCCGCTTGGCCAGATCCCTCGTCTCAAAGGTAAATTCTTTTGGTCGCAAATCGTTGCGGCCAAAAAGGCGGGTGCCAAGATGATTTACGTAGCGATGTTTGACGAGGTCGACGAGGGGACGGCGATCTTCAAATGCACCGACGACCCGCCGGTTGGGCAGGGAGCTCGCTTTCTTGGGATGGAAGGTTTACCCAGCGATTTTTATCTGCGATTGACGGGGCATGCGGGAAAGTTGCTCCGAGACGAAGTGGAGTTAACCGAAGAGCTACCGAATCTCATTGAGCCGGACAAGTAAGTGTTTACGGTGTGCATTCGTGCAACTGCCAGACCGCGCGTCAATGAGCAGTCTAGAATCGTTTACCAGGCTTACTTGTTTTCTTGGCATAATTTTCGACCTTCTTTGCCAAGCATTGCCGCTTCTCGACGAAAAGGTTTCAACTTTTGGTCTTAGATTATTCGAGGCAGTCACTGGGGGAATCGGAAGTTGCCACTATTCAAGTCGTTGTCGTGCTGGATAGATCTTCGGTCACGCGTTTAGTTACAAAACAGATACTGCATGCTATCGCGTGTACAGGCTTTTCTAGTTTTTGGAATGAATCATGAAGTCGAGCGAATTGATTGACAAACTGAGCAATAAACAAATCATGTTTGTGCTGATCCCTTTCGGTGTCACAATGGCAATCCTGATTTTGGTTGGAACATTGAGTTCGATCACTAAATTCGCAGACAAACGAAATGAGCGTTTAAAGCAACAATCGCAGATCGGAATTCTGAACGACACCGAAGACTGGCCGAAGCCGTTTCAAGAGCTTCATCAACAACTGATCATGCCTGGCGGAGAGATGACGGTTTGCAATGCCTTGGGGGGATCAAGGATTAAAGGACAACGTGTTGTCATGTGCAAGATTACCGGTAGTGCTGCCACATGGAGATTGGTTCGACAAAAATTTGGACTGCAGCGAGTTGAAGACGGCGTGGGCAGTAGATGGCGAATGGAGCAATCCAGTGTGCGCGGCGACTTTTCCTGGTGGCCCAAGGCAGGGGAATCGCCCGTTTATTATTATGCCAACGAAGATTTTTTGAATGACCGCAAGGCAATACACTTTCAAGCCGCCCATTACGTGGACACCGTGATGTACGTTCATTGCACCATCCCGGCTGAAAAGTAGCGTTTGGGCGCAAGTCCTCCGGCGATTCACGATTTGCTCGGTCATTCGTTTTTTGTTCATGTAGCGTTAGGGCGCAAGCCCTCCGGTGATTCACGATTCGCTTGGTTATTCGTTTTTTGTTCATGTAGCGTTTGGGCGCAAGCCCTCCGGCGATTCACGATTTGCTTGGTCATTCGTTTCGTCCAACACCGGCCGGCTTGCGCCGGTCCGCTACTTAATTGGTTCGCTACTTTTTGGCTCGTGCCCAACCGCTTCTGAATTTTCAATCAATCAAAAAGATTCTCGATTTACCGGGAAAGCCGTGCGTTACCTCGGTCCTCGATGTGGTATCTACTATCGTAAACTTGGTTTTTGCGACCACGTTGTGCAAGAAGGCCGTGAGATATGCCATCCGACCAATATTTTCTCGCTGTTACGGCGATCCAAAACAAACTCTACGCCTTCATCTTGTCGTTGTTGGCGGATCCGGTCGCTGCGCAGGATGTACTTCAAGAAACGAATCTTGTCCTCGTTCGTAAAGCGGAAGACTTTCAAGCCGACGCGAACTTCCAGTCATGGGCGTACAGCACGGCGAGATTTCAGGTCATGGCTCACCTTCGTGACCGCAAACGTGACCGACTCGTGCTTGATGAAGCGTTCGCCGAAAAACTGGCGCCGGAAGCGGAAGTGATGGCCGAGGCAACGGAACAAAAAATTCGACTGCTTGGCGTGTGCATCGAGCGACTTTCGCCGCGGCACAGGACCATGCTCCACAAGCGATATGGCAAAGAGGCGTCGATGGAGGCGATGGCGGACCAACATGGAAAGTCGATTCCGGCTATCAAGCAGGTCCTGTACCGGATACGAAGTCTACTGGCTCAGTGTGTCAAGGAACGTCTGCAAGAAGGAGCGGCAATATGAGTGACGACAAACAAGAACTATCATTCCTGATCCGGGAGATGCTTGACGGTCGACTCGATTCTGAGCAGCGTGACCAATTGTTACGGGAGGTGGAATCAGACGATCAATCAAGACAGCAATACTTGGATCAGATTTCGACACACACTGCGCTTAAGGCCGTACTTGCAGACTGCCTTCCGGATCACGACGTCGACTCTCAAAACCGGGCGATGCTTGGGACGCCAGCACCGTCGCGTCGCGCGAGTCTCAGGTGGGGAGTCATCGTGACTTTGGTTTCACTGGCCGCCACGACGTTGTTGTGCGTCGCAATTTGGAATTGGCCGCGGCAAGCAATGGACTCGCCGACGGCAGTGGCAAAGCTTTCGGGAATGCGTGATGCATCGTTTGGGCTCTGCGATTTTGCGATGAGCCCCGGAGCAGACTTGCCCGAGGGGACACTGCGGTTGCAGTCCGGCGAAGTGGATCTGCAATTTGCTTGCGGAGCCGAGATGACGCTGCAAGGACCAGCCGTGTTGCACCTCAAGACGCCGATGTTAGCCGTCTTGGAATCCGGTCGTGTGTCATGCAATGTTCCTGAACAAGCGATCGGTTTTCAGGTCGAATCCGCTGAGTACACGGTCACGGATCTGGGGACTCGGTTTGAACTGGAAGTGGGTGAACGGCAGTGGGTTCGTGTGCTGGAGGGAGAGGTCGATGTAGAGCCGAAAGAGTCGAACGCAGTGCGGCTCACCGAAGGTGAAACGGCATCGGTCACTCGAAAACGAGTGACGCGGCATCGCGTGCCATTGCAGGAGATTCCACTGGGCAATCTCTTTGACGACCCCAAAGGCACGCCGTTGCGAACGGCAATCAAGACGGATCGCCGGGGCGCGACCGCGACTGCTGATTCCATGGGCATCCAACGTGTCGTTCGTGGCGAAGAAGTTCAGGGGACGATCCATGAAATTGCACCCGGCGTCAAAATGAATTTGGATTCGCTTGGCTGGTGCGACATGTCATCGCGTGGCGTAATCAACGATTCATGGTGTCCCTACACGCTTCGACCGATTCAAACTCAGGAATCGAGCAAGCAAAGTGACGCCGGCGAGCAGGGAATCGGCGAACAAGGCATCGGCTTACAGGCGTGCCAGTTCGTCACATTTGACATTGGCGAAATTCGTTCAGCTGGACGGCTCCTCGATCGAGAGCTTGCGTTCATCGCGGATCGTGTCGGAGTAAATTGGGATCAGCCCGACGACAGTCAGGTGAACCTTGCTGTGGTCATCAGCGATGGCACGCGAGTCACCGGCGCATGGGTTAATGGCAATCAAGTCGACGTGCAAGGGACGGACGACGTCGCCGCCTTGGGTGATGAGTTGCCCCGACACGCTTGGCGGTTTTCCCCAGTAAAATTCTTTTGCCCACTGGATGATTCAACTCGCTACGTCACTCTGATCAGTTCCGCGCCAAGTGATGCCCGACTCCAGAGTGCCCACGGTGTCTTTTCGGGTGCGAGACTCAAGATCGGCAGCGTCGATGGCTGGGCGACCCGAGACGGCGAGTTTGTTCAGTTGGGCGACGCTCTCGATCAAAGATTCTTGTTTGGCGATCAACGATGGAGTGACTATGAGTTCTCGTTTGAGGCCATGAAGCGTTTTGGAAAAGAGGGATTCCTGGCAATCGTGCGGTGTGCCGACGCGAAGGAGTTCACTTGGGTCAACATCGGCGGATGGCAAAATACCCGAACACAAGTGGAACGGAAACTACGCCCGCAAGGCAGGCAGCGTCCTGTCGGTCTGGCATCTGATTTTGTGATCGAAGAGGCCCGGTGGTATCGCATTCGCGTGCGGTGCGAAGGATACACGGTTTCGCTGTTTGTCGACGATGAATTGTTGCTTCAGTACGAAGACGACGGACGAATGCAGCGACAGGGCAAAGTGGGCATCGGTACATGGGCAACCTCTGTATCGTTCCGAAACTTCCGCGTTGAATCGCTCGATGGCGAGTTGCTATTCGAGGCGCTCGCGGATTCCGATGCCACTGATTGAGACTTTTTTCTTTCAGCTCCGTTACCCGCGCGAAGCGAGTGGTATTTACCCCTAACAGAACGTATAACGCGTGTTGACAGATCACTTACTGGAGTTGGCTGAAGGAAGAAATCAATGTCGCAGGGATTCAAAGGAGCAATGATCGGACTTGGCTTTGGGGCGGAGTTCATTCCCATTTATGCGGAGTATCCAGGGGCTGAGATCACCGCACTGTGCCGCCGAAACGAAGCGGAGCTGAACAAGTCCGGCGACGAGTTCGGAATTGAAAAACGATACACCAACTATGACGATGTACTGGCCGACTCAAGCATCGATTTCGTGCACATCAACAGTCCGATTCCCGATCACGCCTGGATGTCGCTGAAAGCGATGGACGCTGGCAAGCACGTGATGTGCACCGTTCCCATGGCGACGACCATCGACGAATGCCGTCAGCTTGTGGAGAAGGCCCAGGAAACCGGGCGGAAGTACATGATGGCTGAGACGGTCGTCTACAGCCGTGAGTTTCTGTTCATCAAGGACATGTACGAAAAAGGCGAGTTGGGAAAAATCCAACACCTCGCCGCGTCGCATCCTCAGGATATGGACGGCTGGCCAAGTTACTGGGAATCGATGATTCCGATGCACTATGCCACGCATGTGGTCAGTCCGTGTCTTGGTCTGATGAATTCGCTGGCTGAATCAGTGAGCTGTTTCGGATCGGGAACGGTCCGAGAAAGTATTGCCGAGAAATCGGGCAGTTCGTTCGCTGTTGAAAGTTGTCATATCAAGCTGAAAGACAGCGACGTCACAGCGCACATCTGGCGTTTTCTTTACGATGTTGCTCGACAATATCGCGAGAGCTTTGACGTCTACGGAACGAAAAAATCGTTTGAATGGACACTGGTTGAAAACGAACCGCATGTGATCCACACGGCAAAGAAACCGGAGCACGAGATCCCCGAGAAGATCGAAATTCCGGACTTCGCACATTTGCTGCCGGAGCCCATTCAGCGTTTCACACTGCCTGCAGAGATCCATGATTCGGAGCATTTGTCGTTCATTCAAGGCGGCGGTCACGGCGGCTCGCATCCCCACATGGTTCACGAGTTTATCTCCGCTCTCAAAGAAGACCGAGACCCATGGCCAAATGCCGTCACGGCGGCCAATTGGACATGCGTCGGAATCTGTGCTCATCAATCCGCTCTCCAAGGTGGCCAAATTGTGAAGCTGCCTGAGTTCACGCTGCCATGACTCTCTCTTTGCAAGTCGAATGCGAAACGCAATGCACCTACTGTAGAAACCATCGTGAAAACTATTCTGAAGCCGACTTCCATGTTACGACTACTATTGTTCTTTGTCTTGATTTTTTCCGGTTGCCTTACCGCGACGGCCGAAGACATTCGTGTACTGTTTCTCGGTGATGACGGATTGCACAAGCCGGCGACTCGGCTCGCGATTCTTCAACCGATTTTGAAAAAGCGCGGGATAGACCTGACGTACACCGATCGGCTCGAAGATCTGAATCCGCAAACGCTCCGTCAATACGACGCGCTGATGGTTTACGCGAATCATCGCGACATCGCTCCCGACCAAGCTCAAGCGGTCATTGACTATGTCGCCGAAGGAGGCGGTTTTGTTCCACTGCACTGTGCGACCGCTTGCTTTCGCAACTCGCCTGAACTGATCGCTCTGATGGGTGCTCAATTTAAACGACACGGTCGGGGAGACATGACGACCAAGTTGGGCGAGGGCGCTGCTAAAGTCCTTGGCGACTATCAGCCGTTTACCAGCTGGGACGAAACGTATCTGCATGATCAACATAACAACGCCAATCGAACTGTGCTGGAATATCGACACGGTGCACCCCAAGCCGACGGCAATCAGCGTGAACCGTGGACTTGGGTTCGCACACATGGCAAAGGGCGTGTGTTTTATACCGCTTGGGGCCATGACGAACGGACATGGAACAAACCTGAGTTTCAAGGCTTAGTCGAACGCGGAATCCGCTGGGTTTGCAGGGCTGACGATAGAACTGCTGCGGGTAGGGGCGACTCGTTGGCCTCCAATCAAAAGTTGCCGCCGATGAAGGCGCTGCCTGGTGACTTGAAACCATTTGATTACATCGATGTCGGACCCAAAATTCCCAACTATGCAGCTGGTCGCGGTGAAACACTGAATCTGATGCAGCAGCCCGCGCCAGCCAGCGAATCGATGCAACACATGGTCACGCCTGAAGGCCTCCACGTGGAGTTGTTCGCGGATGAGTCCATGTTGAACGGAGAAATGTTCGGCGGCAAACCGATCGCAATGAACTGGGACGCGCAAGGTCGCCTGTGGGTTTGCGAAACGGTCGACTATCCCAACGAGTTGCAGACGACGGGAGCCGGCCGCGATCGAGTGCGGGTGATCGAAGACACCGACGGTGATTTTCGTGCAGATAAGTCAACCATTTTTGCCGAAGGTCTCAGCATTCCTACGGCGATCGCGTTTCATCGTGGAGGCGTCGTGGTCCAAAACGGTGTTGAAACTTTGTTTTTAAAAGACACCAATGGCGATGGCAAAGCGGATGTTCGAAAGGTTTTGATTTCCAACTGGACGCTCGGCGACACACACGGCGGGGTCAGTAATTTTCGCAATGGTCTGGACAACTGGATCTGGGCGATGCAGGGCTACAACACTTCGTCGCCTATCTTCAATGGGGAGCAACGGCCATCGTTCCGAATGGGCTGGTTTCGATTCAAACTTAGCCAGGATGACGACCCCGTTGTAGAGAAACTGAAGTTCGTTCGATCAACGAAAGGCAACACCTGGGGATTGGGATTCAGTGAGGAGGGCTTAATTTTTGGCTCGACGGCCAATCGACGCCCAAGCTTCTTCATGCCGATTGCCAATCGTTACTACGAACGAGTCAAAGGCTGGGCGCCGAACACGCTGGGAATGATTTGCCCGACGCACCTATTCGATCCAATCACTGATCGAATCCGTCAAGTCGATTGTCACGGTGGCTACACGGCAGCCGCGGGGCATGCCTTGTACACGGCTCGCAATTATCCGCCGGCCTATTGGAATCGAACGGCATTTGTGTGCGGTCCTACCGGAAAACTGGTCGGCACGTTTGTGATCGAGCGCGATGGCGCGGGGATGAAGTCGAATAGTCCGACCAACCTGCTTGCCAGCGATGACGAATGGACGGCACCAATCATGGCCGAAGTCGGCCCCGATGGAAACGTTTGGGTGCTCGATTGGTACAACTACATTGTCCAACACAACCCAGTTCCACAAGGCTTTGAGAAAGGCAAGGGCAACGCCTACGAAACGGATCTGAGAGACAAAAAGTACGGTCGCGTTTATCGTGTCGTGCCAGACGACGTGTCCTCTGTGAGCGGCAAGACGTCAGTCGCCGGTTCTGCAAAAGTGCAAACGAATGATGCGCTTGCGGCTAACAAGGTCGGCTCACAAGACAAGCTCATCACCTCTCTTCGATCACCCACAATGCTTGTCCGTCTACACGCTCAGCGTCTGCTCGTGGAACAAGGCGACGACTCGGTCGAGGACTCTCTGGTCCAACTGATCAATGACCCAGCCGTCGATTCCGTGGGCTTGAACGTGGGTGCAATTCACGCTCTCAATGCACTTGATGGTCTCGGGCTAATGGATGTCGACGGCCCGGCACTGGTCGCCGCGACCAAAGCTTTAACCCATCCTTCAGCGGGCGTGCGGCTGAACGCGGTTCGTGTTTTGCCCGAATCTCAAGCGACCGTGGATGCGATCACGAAAGCGGGTTTGATCAAAGATATCGATCATCAAGTGGTCTTGGCAGTGCTGCTTAAATTGGCAGACACGGAGGCGAAAAATGCCGGGGCATTGGCCGCTATGGCAGGTTTGAGCTCGATGGTTGATCAAGACGAATGGTTGTGCGATGCGATGACCAGCGCCGGGGCGATGCACGCGTCCGAGTTTCTGACTTCGGTGCTTTCCGCTGAAAAAGAGCTAGGCGTTGGAACTCTCGAATCGATCACTCGCATCAGTGAGCATTTCGCTCGAAACGCTCCGGACGGCCAATCGACTGGCACTCTGTTGTCTCAAATGGCCAAATCGAAGACGAACGCGAATGACGCGATCATCGAAGGGATGAGTCGAGGATGGCCGAAGGATCATCGAATTCAACTCGGTCCGCAATACGACGAAATGTTGGCCGATCTTTTTAAATCATCATCACTGCCAACCAAAGGCAGGCTTGCTCGGTTGGCACCTTCGCTGTCCAGCGAGGCATTGAAGGATGCGATTGAGCCGATGATCAACTCGTTGATGGAAATGGTCGAAGACAAAGAAGCGGAGATACAGAATCGAATCGAAGCGGCCAATCGTGCCATCGCACTTTCGCCAAGCCGTACCGAAACGGTCGACGCCCTGTTCGACCTCATTGGTCCCCAGTCTCCAAAGTCGCTTTCGCTGGGGTTGATGAGCGCTATCCGAACGTCCAGTGTCGAAACCACAGGGCGGCGACTGGTCGAGGTCGCTCAGTCCGGCACACCCGCTATCCGTGATTCAGTGATGCAATTGATGTTGTCTCGCGCTGATTGGACCAACGAATTACTTTCATCCATCGGTTCGGGCAAACTGCGTTTCATGGATCTCTCCGCCCAACAACGCTCCGCTTTGCAAAATCATCCAACCATCGGAGTTCGTCGTCGTGTCGGCAAACTGATGCGTAATGTCGGCTTGGGCGCAAAGAACAACCGTGGGAATCTGGTTAAATCCAAGATGGGCCTTGTCGATCGGATTGGTGATGTCGATCGCGGCAAAACTGTCTTCACCAAACACTGTGCAACTTGCCATGTCTTTAAAGGTGAAGGGAATGTGGTCGGGCCCAACCTCAATGGCATGTCGGTTCATCCCAAAGTCGAGTTGCTGACACATATCCTCGATCCGAACAGCAGCGTTGAAGCCAATTACCGGTTGTACAATGTGTTGACTGTAGACGGTCTGGTGATCAGCGGTCTGTTAAGCGGCGAGACCCTGACTTCGATCGAGATGGTTGATGCACAAGGCAAACGCCACACAGTCTTGCGTGAGGACATCGAGGAGCTGGTCGCGTCAACCAAGTCAGCAATGCCCGAAGGTTTGGAGCAATCGATTAATGATAAGGGTCTGGTTGATTTGCTTGAGTATTTGACTCAGGCGGATCAGTTTATCCCGCTCGGTTTGGAAAGTGTCGCTAACGTCGTGACCACTCAAGGGATGTTCAATCGACGTGATAACAAACGCGAACGGCTGATCTTGCCAGAGTATGGAATGCAAACGGTCGAAGGCATCCCGTTTCAATTGATCGATCCACAAGACAGGGCGACCAAAAACGCAGTGATGTTGCATGGTCCACGCGGAAGCTTTGCACCTGCGATGCCCAAGTCGGTCAGCGTGCGATGCAAGGCCAAAGCGGCAAAGGTTCATCTGCTCGGTGGCGTTGCCGGTTGGGCGGCCAAGTCGGCCAGCAAGGGTGGCGTTTCCATGATCGTGCGGTTGCGATACGCGGATGGGAAAACGGAAGATCACTCGCTGATCAGCGGTCAGCATATCGCCGACTACATCGGCCAGTTTAATGTGCCAAAATCGAAGCTCGCAATGAAAGCAAGCGATGGCGGACAGGTTCGTTATCTGGCGATTACACCCAAACGCAAAGCAGTGATCGATACGGTCGAGTTTGTCAAACCGAAGCACAACACCGCGCCGCTGGTCTTTGCGGTCACGATCGAACGACCTGAAGATCATACGGCGCACTCCGCACCCGTTCGCGAGAAGGCATTGACTGCCCGCACAAGCGACGAGCCAAATCTGAATCCTGCGGCGAACGCCGTTGCTCCAAACATCAAACGCGATTACGGTGACAAACCCAATATCCTGTTCATCGCCATTGACGACTTGAACGACCACGTCGGCTACATGGGCGGTTATCCCGGTGTGATCACGCCCAACTTTGATCGACTTGCCGCGATGGGCACGGCGTTCACGAATGCTCACTGCGCTGCGCCGATCTGCAACCCGTCGCGGACGTCGACCATGTTCGGTGTGCGGCCCTCAACGTCAGGCGTTTACACCAACGCACAGAAATATCGCAACTCGCCGGCTTTGTCCAATGCTTTAACGCTGCCCGAGTATCTGCGGAAACAACAAGGCTATTCGGCGACTGGTGCCGGCAAGATTTTTCACGCGCTCGAATGGATCGGTGGCGTCAGCGATGGCAAGAACGATCCCGAATCCTGGGATTCGTTTTGGCCGACGATGACTCGGCAGATGCCGCACCGAGTGATGCCAGAAAATGCACCGCTGGGACGCGGCAATCGTCCTGGCGAGCGTCGAGGAGCGCCTCCGATCATGGACTGGGGACCGATCGGACATCCGGAAGAAGCGATGCCGGATTACAAAGTCGCCAGCCACATCAGCGAGCAGCTTCTCAAAAAACACGACAAGCCGTTTTTTCTCGCCTGTGGAATCTTTCGACCTCATATTCCATTCTACGTTCCGCAAAAATATTTCGATCTCTATCCGCTTGATGAAATCCGGATTCCCGACAACCCCGAAGGCTGGTTGGATCGCGTTCCCGAATCGGTGCGTAACAATCCTGCGGCCGGATCGATGCGGCGACGTTGGCACAACTGGATCGCTGCCAACGGCGAATGGAAAAACGCCGTGCAAGCCTATCTGGCTTCGGTCACGTTTGCCGACGAACAGCTTGGTCGAGTGTTGGATGCCTTGGAAGCTTCGCCGTACAAGGACAATACGATCATCGTGCTGTGGTCTGACCATGGAGCACACCTTGGCGATAAAGAGACTTGGGAAAAGTACACCTTGTGGCACGAAAGCACACGCGTCCCGCTGATCTTTGTTGCTCCCGGTGTGACCAAACCTGGCCGCATATCCAATCAGCCAGCAAGCCTGCTGGACATCTACCCAACGCTCTTGGAGCTTGTCGGCGTCGACAAACCAGGCGATCAACTGGAAGGCACGAGTCTTGTTCCCCAGTTGAAAGATCCAAATGCGAAAAAAGCGCCCGTCGTCTGCACACACATGCACGACAACCACGCCGTCATCTCATCGAAGCATCGCTATATCCGCTATGCCAACGGTGACGAAGAACTCTACGACCTGGCGACCGATCCTGCGGAGTGGAACAACGTCGCCGACCAAGACGAGTTCGAGTCGATTAAGACCCTGCTTCGCAAAAAGCTTCCGACGGTCAACTTTGAAATGAAACCGGGCCCGCCTCGACAAAAAACCCGACGGAATCAGAGGCCGGCAAAGACGCGAGGTGAGCAGGAAAAACGACGCAGCGCTGACAGGTCACAAGTTTCACAGGGAGTTAAATAGAGTCATGGAGATTCTTCGAAGCACTGCCACGGCACTCTTCTTTGCGTTCGCAGCGTTGACGATCAGTCAAGCCGATGGAAATGACAAGCCAAACTTCGTGATCATCATTGCCGATGATCACGGCATCAATCACTCGGCGCCCTATGGGCAACCGGAATATAAGACGCCCAACATGCAGCGGATGGCGGACGAAGGAATACGGCTGACCAATGCGTATGTCGCGGCACCCACCTGCGGTCCTAGTAGAGCGGCGCTCTGCACCGGAATGATGCCCTGCCGAAATGGGATCAAAGCAAATCATGAGAAAAAGCTGAATTCGGGAGTTGAATCACTGCTGCCCCAGTTGGCCGCTCAGGGTTACGACATTGTGTTTCGTGGAAAGATCGCCCATGGCGGAAACCAGCCTTATGTCACCGACGATGTCACCAAAATCCGTGGCTCCATTCGACGAAATTTTACGCTTGACGGTGTTGAGGAGTACTTTCAAAAGCGTACCGATCGCAAGCGCCCCGTGGCGTTGTTTATCGGATGCACCTTCACGCATCGAGCATGGCCGGACGCCAGCGAAGCACGGATGCAGCCGAGCGAAGTCACCGTCCCAGCTAAGACCTTCGACACGCCCAAGACTCGAATCGAAATGACGCGTTACGCCGAAGCCGTGGAACGCACCGATCGGCTTATTGGCGAAGTACGCGAATTGGTGGCGAAGCATCTTCCGGTAGACAATACGCTTACGCTGTACACGTCGGACCATGGACAATCCTGGCCGTTTGGTAAATGGTCATTGTACGAGGCGGGAATTCGCACTCCGATGATTGCCGTCTGGCCGGGAAAAGTTCCTGAAGGTGTCACCAACGATGCGATGGTCAGCTGGGTCGACTTGCTACCCACCCTGATCGATCTCGCCGGCGGCGAGCTTCCAAGTGATATCGATGGTCAGTCTTTCTCGCGTGTGCTACTGAACCAAACCTCCGAACATCGCAACCACATCTTCGCGATGCACAACGGAAGCAAGGGCGATGGAGCCTATCCTATCCGCAGCGTCCGCGTTGGCAACTGGAAGTACATACGTAATCTTCATCCAGAGTTCTATTACTCGACAGCATTGGATGTTGTTCGGAAACGCGGAAAATCCAAGTGCCCCAATTGGCCTTCGTGGATCGAAGCAGCGAAGACCAATGTCGAGGCGGCCACCTTCCTGCGGGCTTACCATTCACGACCTGCCGAGGAGCTTTACCGGCTCGATCGCGACTCCAACGAGACGACCAATCTGGCGATGCAAACCGAATACTCTGAGAAGCTCGCCGAGTTACGCGAAATAGTAAGCGAGCGAATGAAGCGTGTTAAAGATGCAGGAACGGTTACCGGTCAGCCCCGCTTGTTGAAGAATGTTGAGCTTCCAACCGCCAAAACGCGAGCGAAGTAGGCCCGAGTTTTCCTTGAACTTCCAGCTGCTACAAGCATGATCAACCCAAGAATGACATCAGACCTGCCAATACGACTCGCTCCCCAAATTGTGTCGTTGCTTGCGATCACGGTTGTCGCCCTGATTGGAGTGCGCGTTTATGCAGTCGAGCGTCCCAACTTCGTGATCATCATTGGCGACGATCATGGCATTGCTCATTCGTCTCCCTATGGTCGATCGGAATACCAAACTCCTAACTTGCAAGCGATGGCGAGCGAAGGCATCCGATTGACAAACGCGTACGTCGCGTCGCCCGCTTGTGCTCCCAGTCGCGCGGCGTTGTTTACCGGGTTGATGCCCTACCGCAACGGGATCGTTGGCAATCATGAACGAGAACTGAAACCGGGTGTCGAGTCGTTGATTCCAATACTCGCAGCGCAAGGATACGACATCGCCTTTCGCGGCAAAGTTGCTCACGGTGGCAAAAAGAAGCAACCCTATCTCACCGACGACGTCACCCTTCTCAAGGGACCGATGAAACCGGAACTGACACTCGACAGCGTCTCCGACTATCTAGAAAACCGCCCTGACAAGAAACGGCCGCTGGCGCTGTTTATCGGCTGCACGTATCCGCATCGCTACTGGCCCGAACCGGAGGAAGCGCGCATGCGACCAGAAGATGTTACCGTTCCAGCGCGAACGTTCGACACACCGGAAACGCGCAGCGAAATGACGCGGTACGCCGAAGCTGTTGAGCGAATGGATCGCTTGATCGGTGAAGTCCGCGATTTGACCGCAAAACATTTGCCCGCCGACAACACGCTGACGATGTATACGTCCGACCACGGTCAAGCATGGCCGTTTGGAAAGTGGTCGCTTTATGAAGCTGGTATCCGTACTCCAGTGATCGCAGTTTGGCCGAAGCAGATCCCCGCCGGCGTCACCAATGATGCGATGGTCAGTTGGATCGACTTGATGCCAACGCTGATTGAATTGGCAGGAGGAGCCAGTCCCCGAGAGATTGACGGTAAGTCATTTGCAAGTGTTCTGCGAAACACCACGCAAACGCATCGTGATCGTATCTTTGCGACACACAAGGGCGACAAGGCGATGAATGTCTATCCCATTCGCAGCGTCCGCGTTGGACGATGGAAATACATTCGCAACCTGCGGCCCGAGTTGGTTTACACGTCCCACATGGACCTCGTGCCGAAATCCTCGCGATTGTTCAATCGCAACTGGCCGTCTTGGGTCGAAGCGGCCAAAACAAATCCGGAAGCCGCCGCGTTTTTGCGTGCCTACCACTCCCGACCCGCTGAGGAACTTTATCGAATCGACAGCGATCCCGACGAGACGACGAACCTTGCCAGCGAACCAAAACACGCCGACAAGCTTGCAGAACTTCGCGATATCGTCACTCAGCGTATGAAACTTGTCGGCGACGACGAATCGCTCAGCGGCAAGCCTCGCTTTTTGAAAGACTATGACTTGCCAGATCCTAATCTGTTGTCAATCGACAACGGTGTGTCGCGTGTTGGAATCGACCGGTCCAAGGGGGCATCGATTACGTGGCTTTCCTGGAAGTCACATCCGACAAGTATCGTGAACACTCATGATCCGGGCCGATTGATTCAGCAATCGTATTACGCTGGTCACAGTGTCGACCGAACCGCCGATGGTCAAAGCCGCAACTGGAGTCCCTGGTCGTGGAACCCGATTCAAGGAGGCGGCGTGTCGTCCTGGGCTCGCGTCACTCAGTTCAAGAAAACCGAAAACGCGACATTGTTCGGCGAGACTATCCCCAAGCTGTGGGACATGCCGAACGAAGAAGCCGCTGCTGTCATGCATCAATGGACGGGCTTTGAGCCCGACATGCCTCGGACGGTTGTGGTTCGCAACCGGATCGAGTGTGATCGCGAAAGCGATGACATCTGGGGTGACGCTATTGAACGGTCGCAGGAAGTTCCTGCGTGCTACTTCACGCGCGATTTTGATCAATTCAAAAGCTATCTCGGTGACGGTAAATGGCGGGATGAAAAGACTAGCATTGGACCGCCTTGGCGAAAGTCGACGCCTCCGCTCAACGCGATGGCTTGTTTCAACGCCGTCGGCCAGGGTGTCGCCGTTTATAGCCCGACGGCCAACAGCATCTGGAACTACGGCCCTCACGTTGATGCACCATCGGTCGACCCTGCCGGCGCTCCTTGCACCCATGTCGCTCCGATCAGTCGAGTACGACTTGGACCACAATCGACGTATGAGTATCGGTACTGGTTAGTCGTCGGTGACGCGGATCAAATCGCGTCAGATCTGGACGTGCTGCTGAAAAAATATTCTGACGAAAAAGCCGTTTCTGGAAAACGAGAGGCGATTGCGAAATGAATGTTACTTCCATTTTGAACCATGCGAGAATGAGTTCCTCGAAGCGTCTGCTCCGTCGAGGTAAAAATGCGATGTTCGCCATGGGCAAGTGGCATCTCGACAGTAATCCGGTCGAACGAAGTTTCGATTGCTACTTCGATGAGGCAAGCAAACCAAAGAGGCGAAAGCGATGATCCAGACCCAACTAACCTTTAATCGAGATAGCATGCGTACCGTATTTTCTTGGCTGGCCTCGTTAGCGATTCTCTTCCTTATCACAACGGGAACCACAGTCGCAGACACACCGCCAAATATTATCTTGATCATGGTCGACGATATGGGCTTTTCCGATATCGGCTGTTACGGTGGTGAGATCGAAACGCCGAATATCGACACGTTGGCGGCCGGCGGTGTTCGTTTTTCGCATTTCTACAACAACTCTCGCTGTTGCCCCACACGCGCGACCTTGCTGACCGGGTTGTACGCCCATCAAACAGGCATCGGCCACATGGTGGGCCGAGTGCATGATAGAAAACTTCCTAGCTATCGAGGTGCACTACATCGTAAATGCGTCACCATCGCTGAAGCCCTGAAACCGGCCGGCTACACAACGCTGATGACAGGCAAATGGCACCTGGGCGAACTTGACCAGAGTTACTGGCCGCTGCAACGTGGCTTTGACAAATTCTATGGTTGCCTGACCGGATCGATGCGGTACTTCCATCCGGAAAAACCGAAGCACATCACGTCGATGAATGAAGCGGTCGCCAAGCCTGCAAGCACGACAGATCGCGCTTTCTACACGACGGACGCATTCACGGATCATGCGATCCAGTTTGTCAAAGCAGCGGTTGCGGAGGATGACTCAAGGCCGTTCTTCCTTTATCTGGCATACAACGCGCCGCACTGGCCATTGCAGGCTCACGAGGAAGACATCGACAAGTACCGAAAACGCTACTCAATGGGTTGGGATCAGCTTCGCGAGCAACGCTATCAACGACAGATCGAGCTCGGTCTGATCGATCCAACGTGGAAACTTTCACCGCGTGATCCCCAAGTGCCGGCATGGAGTTCGCTGGATGCCGGGCAACAAGAGCTCGAGTCGCTGCGGATGGCGGTTTACGCCGCCATGGTCGATCGCGTCGATCAAAACATCGGCAAGCTCAACGATACGCTCAAAACACTTGGTATCGAAGACAATACGTTGATTCTGTTCCTGTCGGATAACGGTGCTTGCCAAGAGGGACAGAAGCTAGGTCAGCCTGAATTTGCTGATCCAGAAAAACGTAATTTGGAAGTCGGCGGCAAGACGGCCAACTACGGTCGACCTTGGGCGAACGCGTCCAGTACGCCGTTTCGTTACTACAAACACCATACCTACGAGGGCGGCGCGGCGACCCCGTTGATCATGCATTGGCCCGCCGGAATCAAACCGCAAAAAGACTGGTATGCATCCAACTCGCACATCATCGACGTCATGCCGACCCTTTTGAGCATTACCAAGAGCCAGTATCCTTCATCGGCTCATGGCAACCCACTACCGCCGTTGCCAGGCGTTTCACTTGCGCCTGCTTTCGTCGGTCAACCGCTCAAGCGACCTGCTCCGATTTTCAACGAACATCAGTCTAATGGTTTGGTGATTGACGGCGACTGGAAACTGGTTGCCAACAAAGTTGCGGTTCAGGGTGGTCCCAAAGAAGAACTCTGGGAACTCTACAACTTGAAAGCGGATCGGACGGAGTTGCTTAACCTCGCAGATCAGCATCCCGAACGAGCTCAAGAAATGGCGGCGGCCTGGAAGTCATGGGCGGAGCAAGTCAAGGTTTTCCCAAAACCCGCGCCAAGAACAAAGCCAAAGCGTAAGCAATCACTGCCGCGAAAACGCCGCGACAATCGAACGAAAGCAACCCCGGGAGGCAAGTCATGAGAAACCCTTTGCAAGCGATCGCAATCCTCGCAGTTCTGTTGATTACGACCGTCAGCCGAGCGGATGATCGCCCAAACATCATCGTCTTCTACACGGACGACCATGGTCACGCTGATCTTTCCTGCCAAGGCGTCGTTGATGATATTCGTACTCCAAACGTAGACGCTCTCGCAAGGAGTGGAGTCCGGGCAAGGCATGGCTACAGCACCGCACCGCAGTGCGTTCCTTCGCGCGCCGGATTGATGGTCGGCAAGTTTCAATCCCGTTTTGGCGTAGAGACAAACGGCAAGAGTCTGGATGGATTCAACGCCGAGACGACGATCGCCGAACGTTTGCAAAAGACCGGCTACATGACGGCACAGTTCGGAAAATGGCACCTTGGACCGAGCACAAAAATTACCGACCACGGATTCAAACACGTCTTCGCACAAAATAGCGGAGGCCAATTCGCAGCCAATGTGACGGTCGACGGCAAAGACCAACCGATGCAAACGGTCAAAGCCACGATGTACCACATTGATGGTTGCAGCAAAGCGGCCGCATCGCTGATTGATCGCTACAAGGATGATCCATTCTTCTTGTACATTGCCTATCGCGCGCCACATGTGCCGCTGGACGCCACGCAGAAGTACCTCGATCGATTTCCGGGTGAAATGCCCGAGCGACGACGCCAAGCACTTGCCATGTTGTCCGCGGTAGACGATGGAGTAGGCTTGATTACCGAGACGTTGGCGAAGCACAATCTGACGAAAAAGACACTGATCTTTTACATCGGTGACAACGGGGCGCCGTTAAAGATCCACAAACTGGACGCACCCGGCGGAGGTCCAGGTTGGGACGGCTCGCTAAATGATCCGCTCAATGGTGAGAAGGGGATGTTGAGCGAAGGCGGCATGCACGTTCCTTTTGTTGTCTCTTGGCCGGGAAAAATCCCTGGTGAACAAACTTATGAGCACCCGGTTTCCGCCTTGGACGTTGCTGCAACGGCTGCCAGACTTGCGGGCATCGACAGCCAGCCGGGAGACTTTGACGGCGTGGACTTGATGCCGTACTTGTCTGGCGAAAACAAAACGGCTCCACATGAATTTTTGACTTGGCGGTGGGGCGGGCAATCGGCGATTCGCCAAGGTAAGTGGAAGTTCCTCAAGGGTGGTGATCGCGAGTACCTTTACGATCTCGATGCCGACATCGAAGAGAAACAGAGTCTGTTGAGCCAGCATCCCGAAATTGCATCACGATTGCGTTCCAAACTCGCGAAATGGTCCACGCAGCTCGATCCGCCAGGACTTGATTCGGCCGGTCTCAGTAAAGCGGCCCAGGACTATTTTGACTTCTATCTTGAGGGCAAGCCACCGACGCGAACTCGTGCCGAGGCGATGACACGTCAGAAGCAGAACGATCGGAGTCGAAAAGAACGTCGGCGGCCCAAACGAAAACGGGAAACGGACGATGGCAAGGAAGCGCAAGGGCGCGAGCCCGGTGGGTAGCGTTAGGGCGCGAGCCCTTCGGTGAGTCTTTCCGAATCGCATGATCATCTGGTATCGTCGAACACCGGTCGGCTTGCGCCGATCCGCTACTTGTTTTGTTCCAATTAGCGCTAGTGCGCAAGCCCTTCGGTGGGTAGCGTTGGGGCGCGAGCCCTTCGGTGATATAAGTAGCGTTTGACCGCGAGCCGGGTATCGCTCTGCGGCTTGGTGAATCGTCTTGAGCGGGCTGAATCGGTCCAAATGGAGAAGACGTATTAAATCTGCGAACAATGTGCCAGACGAAACCAAAAACTCACGCCGATATTTACGCCGGATAGAACTTGAACGGCTGTTCCCGCACCACGTCGCAAAGCTTGGCTAACACACAAGAAATACCTATTGAACGGACTGAGCGCGGAAAGTTCCAGCTTTTGAAGTCTCGCTGAAAAGAAGCTGACGCTTGACGATCATCGTGTCTTTGCGTCAATTGGACGGAAACAGCTCGCGTGCCTTCTAAAATTACGTCCTGAAAACGTCCTATGAAATCAAACGACATACAGCAGCTGATTGACTGTATCAGCGCCGTGAAGAAAAAGAACACCGCATTTTGTGCGTCCGATCAGATTGATTTTGAAATTGCCAATGGCGCGATCCAGATCGAAGGTATTGGTCCGCTCAAACTCCCGATGCGACCCAAGGACGTTCGAGAACTCCTCGCACATGCACAATCTGCGCCCTATGGCAAAGGTACCAGGACGATTGTTGATCCGACCGTGCGGGATTCGCTGGAAATCAATGCTTCTTGTCTAGCTTATTCTGAGCAATGGAAGTCGGCGATCGAACAAACGGCTCGAAGAGTTGCTAAGGAACTCAATTTGCCGCCGGACCGTATCAAAGCCGAGCCTTACAAATTGTTGATCTACACCAAGGGCGGTTTCTTTCTGCCTCACCGCGATAGTGAAAAACGAAAATCAATGGTTGCAAGTCTGATCGTGATGTTACCATCCCGTTTCGGTGGCGGAGACTTGAGCGTTGAACATGAATCAAAACGGCAACGATTTGATTTTAAACAGTCCAGAGATCAGGTCGCCTGTGACTGCGCCAGCTTCTACGCGGACTGTCTGCATGAAGTAAAAAAAGTCACTAGTGGCGTACGAATTTGTCTGTCCTATAACTTGAGCTTGAAAGCTCCACCAAAGTCAAAAACGAAAACAAGCAAAACTGATCCCGTCGCTCCGTTGGTGGCGGCGATTAAAAACTGGACACGTTCAAGACCCGCCAAGCCGTTGGTGTTTGCGATGGAACACCAATACACGGCCAGCGGATTAAAACCGGACTTGCTCAAGGGCAAAGACCGAACCATGGCAAAACAGTTGATCGCAGCTGCTGAAAAAGCTGATTGCCAATTGCACTTTGGCCAAGTCGAACGGCATTTGGTCGAACATGCGGTGGACGGTTACTCAAATTATGACGGTTACCGTGGTGGCAGATTCCGTGGTCACTCTCGCCGACGCACGATCACCGATCCTTCTGATCTCGAAATCCTCTCCGTCATCGAAGAGACAGTTTGCATCGACGGTTGGAAATCTGCAGAAGGTAAAAGAGTTCAAATGGAAGCGTTGGCCGTCGGCGGAGATGCCCTCGTATCCAAAACGCCTCTCGAAGACTGGAAGCCAACTTCATTTGACTACGAGGGCTATACCGGAAACGCAGGTAACACGCTGGACCGTTGGTATCACAAATCAGCAATCACCATTTGGGCCAAAACCGATCATTTTCGCATACTCGTGCAAATGGGTACCAAAAGCAGTATTATCCAATTCCTCAAGCAACATGAAAAACATCTCAAGCGCAAGTTGCCGGATCAGGAACTGCATGACGACCAGGTTCAGTTCGCTCGTGCGATCATCAACGGCTGGCCCAATCGGCTGTACTTGTTGGGCGGCGCAGAATCCAAAGGTGCAACTCACCTTAGGAAGTTCGCATTGGCGTTGCCGCAACTAAACAATCTTGGGTTGCTGAATGAGTTTCTTCAAACAGTTGCAGTACGCGACTGGTCGATCTCGCTTGACGGATTGATTCGTGCAAGTGCAAAACAATTTCCAATTGAAGAGTTGACCCATGTCCTTTCTCGCTACCTCAAAACGGTTCCGGCGCCAAACGAATACGGCAGAACCATGGCATCGGGTTTGCCGCTGCGCGATGCGAATTGGCTTTTAAAACTGGCGAACCTGAAATCACGAGCAGGCTTTAGCGCCGAACAACTTTGGCAATTTGGTCGTCAGATGATCGGCCGAGTAGGCAATAAGGTTAATGAGCTTTCTCAAGAGCATCATCCGAACGTTCGATTAATCGCAGACGTTTTGCCCCAGCTGATGAAAGCCGCAATTGCAGTGGGCGATGACGCTTGGTTCGCGGAATGCTATGGTGTTCGCGAAAAGGCGGCGGATTTGCTGTCTGTTCGAGACTTCGATGCGATTGTTTGTCGCGAGTTGATTCACTTGTCTGATAAGAAGTTCGATCAGCGATTGAATTCATTGTCGAACTGGCTGCAAAAAGTACGTGAATTCCTTGAGCGAGCTACGGAAGTTGGGCCGCGAAAACCGACCGATTTTGCGCGTCCAGAAAAAGTCAGTTGCAACTGCCACGATTGCGAACAGTTGTCTGCGTTCCTAGCTGCTGCAAGGGAGAAAGTTGGAGAGATCAAAACGCGAAAATTTCAGTGCGAGCATGTTCAACAAATCATATCCAGAGACGAACTGGATGTTATCGGAACGATCGATCGCTCAACTCGCCCTTTTACGCTTCGGTTGAAGAAAACGATAGACAGTTTTCAACGCGCTAAAGCTCAATACAAGGCAGACTTGGACCTGCTCGCTTCGTTGCCGGAGCAACTGTCTTAGCGGCGCCAACGTTGGCGTCAGAAACCATCGACAAGCACGACACGCGAGCCGAACGCGTAAGTCTTGTACGATTCGGAGCTTGCCTCACGGTTCTTCCTACTCACGGAAACGTGAGATTCAGCAGAGGGTATTGCGGGGTCACCCGACCCTGCTAATCACCGGAATGCCAAGTTCCATACGCTGCAACCGTGATAAAGAAAGCAGTCGGATTGCCCGTCAATAATTAAGCCATGAAGTCTTGTTGTCCAAGCATGATCACAATCCGCTAAGTGAGAGCTCGATTCAAGGATTGGTTGAGGATAAAGTTGAGCTGTTTTATCGCTCAATATAACCGGCCAAAAGTAATCAAAAATCAATGATTTGGCTGGATGTAATGGCAACGATCATTGAAAGAAACCACGAGGAAAATGAACTGGATCGGATTGTTGGATCGCCGAATCCAGAGCTAGTCGTTGTCTATGGCAGAAGAAGAGTTGGGAAAACGTACCTGATTCGCGAACATTTTGGCAACCAAATTTCGTTCGAAACAACGGGATTACACAATGAGTCCCGACAACGCCAGTTGGAGGACTTGCAATCCGAATTGCATCATATGCGGGCGCCGTATAGGAACGACCTATGTCATTCTCGATCGACAACAAGTATGCGAACGAGCTTCGGCAGAAAATGCAGGTATTTCGAGAACTGGCAGAGAGCAATAAGGCCAGTTCGACCCGAGCGATGAAAAATGCAAAGAAGCTCGAGACACATCGCTGAAGGTTCCGTTGAAAATCTCCCGCCACCCCACGACGGATCATCAACGCAACGACATTGAAATTTTCAAACAAGCAAAAACAAAGGCCAACACAACCCGAAAGCTGCGTTGGCCCTATGAAAGGCTCCCCCGGCTGGACTCGAACCAGCGACAAACGGATTAACAGTCCGCTCCGTAACCAGCGTTTCACACGCTGAAAACCGAGATGAAACTGATACCCATGATTCGTGGGCAAGCAGTGGGGCAAGCAACCTTTGCACCAACGTGACACAAATGGCACTTGATCACTGGTTGAAGAAGTGCCCTATTGTGCTAACAGAATCAGCCAAGAAAACGATCGAACGACTACTAGCTGAGGGATCGTCCAAACGGGGCGAATGGTGATGAGACGTGTAGCGGCATTCTCGATTGCTTGTTGCAACTCGTTGCCAAAGAGCAAACTACTTCATCCTTCGGGCAACACAGTGAAAGCCAGTTGATTTGGTAATGGTATTCGGTGAAGGTTGACCAAACTACTATTCTGTCGCAGCAGGTGGTTGCTTTCCGTACTTCGCTTCATAGAGCTTGGCGTATTTTTCCGCGCGACTGGGGTCACAAACAAAGCACTGGGACTCGGCACGGTTGTGTTCTTCGCACCAGTCGTCGTTTTCTCTAAACTCTTTTGCCGAAGTGGAACTGCACATACTGCATTCCTCTTCGGGAATCGCATGCTCCACGCACCACCAGCCCGAATGGTCGCCATGGGACGTTGTTGTTGAAGTTGCCCCGGTCGTATCATTGTCGGAAACTGGTTTGTCACCAGCACATCCGGTAACCGTTAAAATGGACGCAAACAACATAGCTGACATTCCAAACATCTTGTAAAAGCGCATTGAACTTTCCTCTCAAGAAAATAAAAACTATTCAATTGACGAATTGACCGAATCACATATTCGATCGGCAGGCGGTTGCCCATTGTTTTCAATAGTCGGGTTCGACGACGTCTCCATATCCACCATTACGTCGCCCGTAGCACCGGCGAACACGGAGTACAACACACGAAGGACCAACAGCGACATAATCATGGCGCTGATAACTCCGCCAACGACGACGGTCGCCAGCGGCCGTTGGACTTCTGCCCCGATTCCCGTGTTGAGAGCCATAGGCAGGAAGCCGACTGCCGCGACCAAGGTTGTCATTAGTACCGGGCGCAACCGCGTCAACGCAGCTTGCTCAATGGCCTGTTCTAAGGCCATGCCTGCGCGGCGAAAGCGGCGAATCGTTGTGACAAGCAACATGTCGTCCAGCACTGCCACACCGGACAACGCGACGAATCCAATCGCTGCTGAAATCGAGAACGGCATATCGCGCATCCAAAGTGCGATGATGCCGCCGGTCCAGGCAAAAGGAATCCCTGTCAGAACGCGGAATGTATCAACCAGGTTGTGGTAGGTCATGTACAGCAGGGTCAAAATCAATGTCAGAGCCATTGGAACGATGAACATCAAACGTTGTCGGGCGCTTTGATAATGTTCAAATTGTCCCCCCCACTCAAGGTGGTACCGGCCATCAGGTAGCACCACTTGGTTAGCTATCTTCTGTTGGGCCTCTTCGACAAACCCGACCATGTCTCGCCCGCGAACATTGGACGAGATAGTAATCCGACGATAACCCCACTCGCGAGTAATTGTTGACGGGCCTTCGGTTGTTTTGATCTCCGCAAGTCGCGAAAGTGGGATGCGTTGTCCTGATGGTGTGTTTACTTCGATGTTGCCTATCGCTTGCGGTGTGCTGCGAACTGATTCGGGTAGACGCACAACCAAAGGAAATCGAAGCTGGTCTTCGTAAATTTCACCCAGTTGGAAACTGCCTAATGACTCAACAAGGTTCAAAACTTCAGTTGCGGATACACCATAGCGAGCGATTTCATCCTGTTTGATGATGATTTGCAGCACAGGTTGCCCAGTAACTTGTTCAACATTAACGTCGGCATTTCCGTCGATGGATTTCAATACGCGCTCAATCTCTACGGCTTTGTCCACCAGCACATCGAAATCGTCGCCAAATAATTTGACGGCGACGTCACTGCGAACGCCGCTAATCATTTCATTTAATCGCATTTCGATTGGCTGAGTCATCGCGATCTTCTGACCAGGCATTTCTCTCAATGTCTTCTGAAAAAGCTCTGTCAGCTCATTTTGCGTCGAGGCCTGCGTCCATTCCGAACGAGGTTTGAGAGTGATAAACATGTCAGTGAGCTCAACACCCATTGGGTCGGTTGCCACCTCGGCACTTCCAATGCGGCTCCAGACATGTTTGACTTCGTCAGGAAACTTCTTCAGGATCGTTTTTTCCATTTCCGTGTTAATCCTGATCGACTCATCGAGATCAGTTCCTGCCAGTCTCACGACATTGATTGCCAACGCACCTTCGGACAATTTGGGAACAAATTCGGAGCCAAGATTTGGTGCGATCATTCCAAACGCAAACGCCAATACACCGGCAGCGAAAAGCATCACGGCAGTTTTTTGGTGCATCGTAAAATGGAGGATCGGTTTGTAGAGTCGCTTAATAATTCGAATCAACAACGGTTCGCGATCCTGCATCTTGCTTGGTAGAAAGTAACTGGCCAGCACTGGCATTAACGTCAACGAAAGGAACATCGAACCGGCCAGTGCAAAAATCACCGTCAACGCCATCGGTCGGAACAATTTTCCCTCGACGCCAGCCAAAGTTAGAATCGGGATGTAGACGATCATGATGATCAGTTCGCCGAACATCGTTGGTTTGCGAACTTCGATTGCTGCATCGCGGATGACATCGAGTTTTGTTTGTCCACGCGGGATCCCGTGAGAGATTCTCCTCGCGCAGTTTTCGACCATCACCACAGAGCTATCCACGACTAATCCAAAGTCGATCGCGCCTAGGCTCAGGAGACTCGCCGCAATACCAACTTGCAGCATGCCAGAGAATGCAAACAACATCGAAATTGGGATCGCGACTGCAACAATCAGGCCAGCTCGCAAATTGCCAAGAAATAAGAACAGCACCGCGACAACTAGCAGCCCACCCTCGAACAGATTCTTCTGCACAGTTTTTATGACAGCGTCCACCAGTTCTGTCCGGTCGTGAACGGTTGCGACTTCGACGCCGGGAGGCAGAGTGGTTTTGATCTCTTCCATCTTGTTTTTCAGAGCGTTGGTCACTTCATGTGGGTTTTCGCCCATCAGCATGAAACCCAGCCCATAAACAACTTCGCCCTGTCCATCAGCTGTGACCGCACCGCGCCGAATTTCGTGTCCAATCTGCACGTCGGAAATGTCGCCAACTCGAATCGGTGAACCATCCATGGCTTTGATGACGATGTTCTCAATTTGTTCAATGTTCACGGTACGAGCGATTCCGTGAACCAACAGCATTTCCGAATTGCGAGTGATGTTTCCACCACCCACGTTGCGGTTGTTGGCTTTTATCGCCTCAACAACCTCAGCAAAAGTAAGATTGAATTTGATGAGCCGTGCCGGGTCGATTCTCACCTGGTATTGTTTCTCAAAACCGCCCCAGCTGTTGACTTCAGCAGTTCCTCGGACAGTTCGAAGTTGTGGTTTGACGACCCAATCGTGAACGGTTCGAAGCCTCGTAAGTTCTTCAATTTGTCGTTTGCGGGGTAAAGCTGAAATGTCGACATCTTCGAGTCGAACGACATAGTGAAAGACTTCGCCCAGTCCAGTAGATACCGGGCCCAGCTTTGGACGTTCGATGCCTTCAGGAAGTTCAACCGTTGAAATCCGCTCGGCGATTAGTTGGCGAGCAAAATAAATGTCGGTGCCGTCCTCAAATGTGACCACGACCTGCGACATGCCAAATTTCGAAATCGAACGCAGCTTCTCTAAACCGGGCAGTCCGCTAATTACTTGCTCGACAGGGAAAGTAATCTGCCGTTCGACTTCTTCGGGCGAAAGTGATGGCGCGGTCGTATTGATCTGCACCATCACGGGCGTTGTATCTGGGAACGCGTCGATGTTGAGGTAACGTAACGAAAATGCGCCAACCGCAACAACCATTGCTACGGCGCAAAGCACCGCCAATCGGTTGCGAAGTGAGAAATCAATTATCCAGTTGAGCATGAGTTGATTTTCTGTTGGACGTCGAAGGTTGGAGAACTGTTATTTCAGCCGACCGGCTGTTAGTGCTCACACAGTCAGCCAGCGCCCAAATTTCCTTTCAATAACTCAGCTCGCAGAAGACCGCTGCCTTTGGTGACGACGACTTCGCCCGGCAATAACCCCGCAATGATTTCCGTGTTATCGCCCATGACTGCGCCGGGACGGACGCTTCGGGTGTGGAATACTTTGAATGATCCGTCTTTGAAGTAGTCCTTGTCGCGAACAAACGCGACGTGACAACAGCCCTCCCAGTGAATGGCCTCATTGGGCACGAGAATCGCGTTTCTAACCTCACGTAGAATAATTTCGCCCGCGCCAAAGGTTTCGTTTCGAAGACGTCCGCTGTCATTGGCCAGTTCTGCACGAACCCGAATTGTTCGCGTTTGACTGTCGACTTCTGTGCTGACCCATGTGATCGTACTTACCGTTTCTCGTTCCGAACCATCGGGCTTGAAAACCACTTTTTGGCCGAGCGAAATTCGTTCCGATTCTTCGAGTCGAACACTCAACAATAACCACATTTGGCTTGTGTCCGCGATTGTGAACAGCGGTTTGCCTGTGTCAATAACTTCTCCAGCGACCGCATCTCGTTTGACAACGACGCCATCGCGAGGCGATAGAATTGGAATCAGATTTGCCGATCCATTTGTCCGATTCATTGAATCAATGATCGACTGAGGCAGGCCAAGAAACCTAAGTTTGGAACCAACTGCAGGTGTTGGTTTGCCTTTGAGCTCATGCAACTGAACAGGTAGCCCCAGATTGGAAAGAGCTTGAACCGCACTCTCGACTTCGTACTCCGTATCAGTCTTCGCGGTACTCGCTTCTTGAATTTGCCTTTCCGGAATGACAGTTCCACCCAACCGAGCAAGCCGAGCAAGCGTTTTAGTATCCAATTCAAGCTGTGCCAATGCTTTTAATAGTCTCGATTTCAGTTGACCGACCTCGACGGCATCGACGAGGGCGAGCAATTCGCCTTGGCTGACTATGTCACCAACATTCTTTTCGACTTGCCAAATCGTACCTCTGGAACGCGAAGACAAATGTGTAACTTGAGTTGGGTCGTAGACGATTTCACCAGTGGTTTTGATCGTTTCGATAACGGGCCCGCGATCGACAAGGTTTATGTCGATACCTGCCTGGTCAACTGAATCGATGGAAGGAAACTGAATCCGTCGCAAATGCACCTTGCAGCCGGGATCATTCTTAGTGCGAGGATACGCGGCGATAGCTTCGTCGGCTCGAATGAGATCCTCTTGATTTAACTCAGGCACTTCGTTTAACTGCGACAGTTGCGGATGGTGTAGCACGCATTCATGAACGCCATGCTCACTACACCAACCATACAGCTCGCCTTTTGGCATCAGGTCCGCATTGCATGAAATACAGTCAGCTTCTGGGACTCCATGTTCATCGCACCAAAGTACGCCCACCTCTTTTTCGCTACCAGTTAGCTCCGAAAATTTGGGGAGGGTCCATTCATTGTGATGCCCCCACCATGCCAGCCCTCCTAGCGCAGCCAAGACAATCATGGTTGGAATGCCACCAAGAATTGAGGTCGCAACCCGGCTAAGGAAAGCCTTCTTAGCAATAGTCACTGAGGCATCTCGAACCAAAGAATGTGATTGTGCCCCTGGAGCTTCGACACAGTCATTTATGACGTCAGCATGTTCCGCAACATCCGTTATGCTTGGTCTTGTTTCGCTCATATTGAAATACCAATGAAGGTTTAGATGATTTTGGCCCTAAGAACCGATCGGCAGGAGTGTTTTTGCTTTAATCGCAAAGTCGGAAACTCAGACTCAGAATTGCAGCTACCGAACGTACAGAAACTACGACGTTTAACGAAAGCGCGCAAGATCCCGCTATACGTAAAGGAAAATAGAAATCCGCGGCTTTAGATGAGCCAACAGCAGAGGGCCGCGCGTATTTCCAGCGCAGAGGCATCAACCGACAGCACATTAGAATGTCGCTCAACTTGATGCGTTGGCAATTCAACCTGCGTCGAATCCAGCTTCACCCAGCTCGTCATGTAAGAAACGAGTTCGGTCAGAACGATATCCCGTGTCGCCTCATTGACAAGCAACGCGCCCCGGCAGAAACAATCACCACAGTTGCAGTCACTTGGTGAAGTTGGGTTTTGTTCTTCGTTTTCAACAGGTACTGAGCAATGGTCACAAACAGAACAAGTAACTGCATCATCACCAATATCACCAGTTAAGCAACCGCCAAGAATGCACTGAAAGGGACAGAGCACCACGAGGGAAACTAGCAGAATCGAGATGTATTGAGAATTGTTCAAAGGTCGCCCAGAGCGAAAACGGTCACGTCATTCTAAGAATAGGATTCGCCGATCGCTGCGTCAAGCTAAATGCTTTTGTGCATAGGGCGAATTCGTCGATAGTGTCGAAATAATGCCAATTGGAGTTCCAGTCCGTTCGGTAACCAGCAACCGTGGAAGCCGGATACACCAAGAATAACGAGCGGGCGATTCAGCCGATGCCGTCAACCGTGGCCGCTCAGCTGTCGAACTACCTTGCTGACTGGGACCGATCGACAATCGCGATCAGCGGTCAAGCTGAATCAATCTGGTCTGGTACCTGGTCGGATGTTGGTGCCGAAATGATTCGTGGCGACTTGGCGGAGTCCGGTATCGAGTACACCGACAACAAAGGGAATGACTACGACTTTCACGCACTGCGCCACCAGTACATCACCGATCTGACTCGGGCGGGTGTCTCACTTACAACTGCTCAACAGTTGGCCCGTCACTCCAAGCCAGAACGGCCAACACCTACACCCACATCGGGCTGGTTGATCTTGCCGGCGACATTGAGAAGCTGAACAGAACGCCATCCGGCAATCCGTTGAAAGCGACGGGCACCAACGGTGCCGAGTTTGGGCAAGCACATGGGCAAGCAGGTTTTGCAAAACAGGAAGCCTTGAGACACAAAAGCCGATCGCCAGAGGCGAGGGCGATTGCACAAAAAAAGCCGCATTCCCAAGGGAATACGGCGTTTTTAAAGGCTCCCCCGGCTGGACTCGAACCAGCGACAAACGGATTAACAGTCCGTCGCTCTACCAACTGAGCTACAGGGGATCAAATTTAATTAAGTCGCGTAGTTTACGAATTATCGTACCCCACGACAAGACAAGTTTAACGAATTTGAGGTTCGTTTTTTTAAGGTTCTTTTGAGATTCGCGGAAGGGTACTCGAAGGTTCTTGAGAAGACCTTCATGCACCCAAAACATGCGAAATTTCATGGCTTCATCCCAATCTTCCAGCAAGAACAACGCCTCGAGCCCGTGCACACCACAACGCCATCCCAAAAAACTCGTTCTATTCACTCAACAAAAACAGCGATTGGCAGTGCGGCCACATCGCGATACTGATCCCGGCCACCCAGCAAGACCACTCCCCTGAGCACAACTGGCAAACCACCTATCAACTGGCAAAAGCTGTCAATTGGCAAACCACTTATCAAACGGCCAAACCATCCATCAATCGGCGAAACCATCCATCAACTGCCCGAACAATCCAACAATCGCCGAACCATCCAACAATCCGAACCATCCAACAAACGGCAAACCATCCATCAAACGGCAAAACCGCAATCTACGAACTGGGCGTCTTGAAGCATCCAAGAAGAAAGCATCGAAACTAATCGGCACCTTGGTTCAAGCCTCGGTGCGGTTTTCGCTCTCACGAAAACGGTATCCGACACCCCGGACGGTCTGAACGTACTCCGCCGCTTCACCCATCTTCTTTCTGAGGGAGCGGATATGCACGTCGATGGTTCGCTCCAACACCAACGTATCTCCACCAAGCGCCGACTCAATCAGCTCGGATCGGTCAAACGCCCGGCCAGGATTTCGAATCAGCGTATCCAGCAAACGAAACTCGCTGGGCGTTAGATCAATCGTCTTGCCGTCGACGGATGCACGGTGCTTCAGCCGATCAATCGAAACGCCGCCACGCGTCACTAAATCCGTCCCACCATTCTGAGCACGCTCGTTGCGACGACATAATGACTTGACTCGCTCCAACAGCACACGGACGCTGAACGGTTTAACGACGTAGTCATCTGCTCCAACCGAGAAACCGATCAATTGGTCGGTCTCTTCCGACTTCGCGGTCAACATCATGATCGGTGTGTTGCGCGTTGCCTGTTCGGATCGCAACTGGCGGCAGACTTCCACTCCGTCAATTACCGGGATCATCAAGTCCAGAATGATGACATCGGGTTGTTTGCTTCGCGCCTGGTTGATGCCGTCTTGACCATCGTGAGCGCAAAACACTTGATAGCCTGCCGCTGAAAAATTGTACTCAAGCACTCCGGCAAGAGATCGGTCGTCTTCAACAATCAGTAGTTTCTTCGCCATCTTGATGCGTCTATTTTTGAAATGGAAGTTCGTTTGTAAAGTCCATTCGAAATCAATTGAATTCGAATTGGTGTATTCTTGCGTGGGCGATTGATGCTGGTGATCAAGTGTCTTCCCATCGAGTGTTTCTCAGCTATTTGGGACGCTGCGAAATTTCGTCTTCAAAGTAGTCGTGTCGATGGCGAATGATTTCACCATCGACAAAATAAATCACGTCCTCAGCAATGTTTTCTGCATGATCGGCAATCCGCTCGAGATGTCGAGATGCGGAAAAACAGTGCAGGGCAGGTTCGACTAATTCTTTACCCTGCTGCATCAGCGAGCGTAGTTCCTGAATGATCTCCAGATTTGCCGAGTCCACTGACGCGTCCATCTGGATGACCTTTTTGGCCAACTCAAGATCACCATCGACAAACGAGTCGAGTGCCAACCGCACCATCAAGCTGCTTTGTCTGGCCATCTCAGGCAAACGATCAGGAATTGGAAAATAAGGATGTTTGTGCAAACACTGAGCACGCTCGGCAATGTTGCACGCGAGGTCGGCGATCCGTTCGAGATCCGAGTTGATCTTCAGAAGCGTGGCGACCCGGCGCAAGTCAGCGGCAACCGGTTGATGTAGTGCCAGGATTTTGAGGCATTCCTCTTCGATCGCAACTTCTGTCTCGTTGACTTCTGCGTCGGTCGCAATGACTTGTTTGGCCATTTCAACTTTTTGCTCGCACAATGCACGAACCGCTTTGTCAATCATCTGTTCGACGATTCCAAACAACGCCATCATCCGGCGATGGATCGCATCGACATCTTTTTGCAAGTGTTTCGACATGGTTTCTCAGCCCTGATTCATGTACGCATTGGTGAGGGAGCGGTGTTTGCTCAAGCTGCAATTCACCCGGCAGCGGCTATCCAAATTTTCCGGTCACATAGTCTTCGGTCTGTTGCTCCTGAGGTCTTGTAAACACTTGATCTGTCGCGCCTTCTTCAACAATCTTTCCTTCGAAGAAAAATGCCGTCCGATCACTACATCTCGCCGCCTGTTGCATGTTATGCGTGACGATCACGATTGTGTATTGCCCGCGAAGTTCAAAAATGAGATCCTCGATTCTCGCCGTCGACGCAGGGTCAAGCGCCGAGCAAGGTTCGTCCATGAGCAATATTTCTGGACCGACCGCAATCGCTCGAGCGATACAGAGTCGTTGCTGTTGTCCGCCCGAGAGCCCAAGTGCCGACTTGTGAAGTCGATCTTTCACTTCACTCCACAGCGCAGCCTTTTGCAACGACCACTCGACAAGATCATCGAGATCGTTGCGTGAAACTTTGTAGTGCAAGCGAGGACCATAAGCGACATTGTCGTAGATGGACTTGGGAAATGGATTTGCTTTTTGAAAAACCATCCCCACACGGCGACGCAGGCTGACCACGTCCGTTTTTTGGTCCAACACATTGATGTCGCCAACTTTGAGCTTCCCCGACGCATGAGCAATGGGAACGATGTCATTCATTCGATTGCACCATTTCAAGAGTGTGCTTTTTCCACATCCGCTGGGACCGATAAACGCAGTCACTTTACGCGCTGGAACTTTCAAATTGACATCCGTGATGGCTTGAAAATCACCATAGAATGCGTTGAAGTTGTCGATGTGAATCGCCACGACTTCAGGTTGGTTGTCATTGGCAGCGGTGCTCTGGGCGGACGTTGAAGTCGGTGGTTTTTCATCCGCCGATGTAGTGGTTTCGGCCAACATATTTTCATCAGTTTTTGTCATAGTTTTCTCGATTTTCATCGGTCATTTTGTTGCTGGCGATTCGTATCGGTATCGAATGTAGATCGCGATCGAATTCATCAGCAACAAAAATACCAGCAGCACAATGATGGCTGCCGCAGATGTATTTTCAAAGCCTGCATTTTCATCGCCGGCCCATTTAAAGATCGTGACAGGCAACGCTGGAGTCTTGTCCATCAAACTTCGCAAACCCGTGGTCGTCCCCAGCACGCCGCCCATCACTGCCAGCAGCGGAGCTGCTTCGCCAACGGCACGACTCATCGCGAGGATGGCACCGGTCATGATGCCCGGAGTCGCCGAAGGTAAAACCGCACCGCGGACCACTTGCCAACGTGTCGCTCCCATCCCGTAAGCAGCTTCTCGGAGTGTTTGTGGAACGCCGCGAATCGCTTCCTGAGAGGCAATGATGACGATGGGCAGAATCACTAATGCCAACGTCAGTCCAGCGGACAGGACGCTTTTGCTGAATGGTAAATGGAAATGAAGCGGTGTAGGTTCGCTAAAAATAGAAGCCGATGAACGACGCTTTGGATCTGGCGAATCCGCAAATACCGACCTCGCTTTGAGTTGTTCATCCGAAGGGACATCGTCCGACTTGGCAAGCACGTTCAGTTGAAAGGACTCTCCATCGGGCCCAACGACCTCAATCGGCTCGAGTATTTTTGCAAACGAGCTGTAACTTGGTTGTGCAGGAAAAGTGACCTCTGATCCATCCATCGTTTGAACGACGTAAATCTGTTGATCGTCTCGAGTCTCCAGGTTCGCGAGGACTCCACGAAATACAGCGGACGAGCGATCATTTTCAAATTTTTTCTCGTCGTCACTCCTGGAGAACACCTTCAACAGGAAACTCTCACCATTGGCTCGATCGGCACGAATTGGGTTCCTTATTTCAAAGGTCGCGTGGATCTCTTTGCGTGCCGGAAACTTGACGAACGTATCACCCAACGTTTTCACTTGATAGTAATACGAAGTGCCGAACTCATAGTCAGGTTGGTCATTGACCTTGATCGAATTAAATGCGCCGAACATATAGACAAACGCCGTCAAGCCAAGGATGCCATAAACGATGGAAGGCACACCGGCGAGGTTGTTGATGTTGAGCTGCACCAAACCATGAAACATTCTCAAAAATCGGTTTCGCGGTTGGAACTCCTCCAAAAAGATCGCCGTGCCGACGCCAATTGGCAACGCCGCCAATCCACAGATCGAACAGATTACCAGTGAGCCAATGATGGCTTGGCCAATTCCGGATTCTTCTGGGTTGTTCTCTCGGTGAGTGCCCGACAGAAAATCGAAGTTGAGCCACGATCCGCCAGTGTACAAAATCGAGAACAGCAACGTCGCCAGGATGACGATTGCAAGGCTCGAGACCAACAGACAAGTCACCGCGAAGTAACCGCTCAATCGAGTCCGACCCTGTTCGCTGCGATGTTCCAATTCTTGCTTAAGTGGACTGTTCATCAGTCATAAACCTCCCGATATCGAAGGCGAATGATTTGTCCGATCAATGTGATTCCAAAGGTTATCAAAAACAGCACCGCAGCAACTGCGTAGATGGAAAAGTAACCTAACGTGCCAGGAACGACGGACTCACTTTTGAATGTCTCGACAATGAATCCCGTCATGGTTTGCGATGAAAGCCTCGGGTCGAGCGTAAACGTCGGTGTGCTCCCTGCCGCAAGTGCCACGACCATGGTTTCTCCAATCGCCCGAGCCAACGCCAAGAGAAACGCAGAAATAATTCCCGAAAGCGCTGCCGGCACAACCACTTTCCAGGTCACTTCCAATCGCGTCGCACCCAGCCCATAAGCTCCTTCACGCAAACGAGTCGGTACAGCACGAAGAGCATCTTCGGCCAACGAAGTGACTAATGGCAAACAGAGAATTCCAACGGCAATCCCCGCCGACGTCGCATTGAAGGTTTTGAAGTCACCCAAGTAGCCCAGCAAATACGGTGTAATGAACTTGACCGCGAAAAAACCAAGCACGACCGTCGGAATCCCCGCAAGGATTTCCAAAGTCGGTTTGAGAATTGAGCGGGTTCGATTGGAAGCGTATTCACTGAGATAGACCGCCGAAACCAACCCCATCGGCAACGCGATTAACATGGCGATGCCCGTGATACGCAGCGTACCCGAGAGCAGCGGCCAAATGCCATAACTCAACTCACCCTGAGTCTGACCGACGGTCCATTTGGTGCCGGTCAGAAACTTCCAGAGTTCGATCCGATCGTCTGCAAAGAACCCCCATGACTCAATGATCAGCATCGCAATGATGCCAACCGTTGTCGCCAAAGAAACCAACGAACAAAAGACAAGTCCGGCAACCACAGCCGCTTGCCAGCGTTTGCTGGAAGCCGAGGATCGGACTCGAAAATCGGACGCTGGATGTGAATTCTCGCCAAGCATTTCGCCCGGCGAGGTAGGGGTGGAACTCATTGAAGACTTTTAAACTTTCCTAACGTACTGCGTCCAGTCGTTGCGTCAGAGGACGAGACGACTCGATGGACGGGACTACTACTCGACCAGGTTGTCGGCTTTGTAGACTTCCGTCACTCCACCTTCACGCTTGTCGTCACCATCGAGGTAGTGGGTACCCGGCATATCTTTTGCGATGTGCGACTTGCCAGCGTCGTAAACAGCTTGTGGCAACGGAACGTAACCAGCCTTTTTGACGATGTCGGTGATGTTGTCCAGATAGAAGTCAACAAACTCTTTGACTTCAGCACGTTGATACGATTCTGTGTTCACGTAAATGAACAATGGTCGACTGAAGGGTGCGTACTCGCCTGACTCAATCGTATCCATGCTTGGCGAAACAGGTTTGTCGTTTTTGGGATTCACGATTGGAACCGCCTGCAGCTCATTGCGGTTGGCATCGAAGTAGGAATAGCCAAAGAAGCCGATTGCGTATTGGTCTCCCTTAACTCCGGTGACCAAAAGTTTGTCGTCTTCGGAAAGCGTAGTTTGCTCATCCGATCGATGCCCCTTTTTGTCTTTCTTGCCGATCACTTCTACGAAGTAGTCGTGTGTTCCTGAAGCAATTCCAGGTGAGTAGATGGAGATCTTCTCATCGGGCCAACTTGGATCCACTTCTTTCCAAGTCTTGGCAGCCATGTCCTCGCGGAAAATCTTTTTGAGTTGATCGACCGAAAGTGATTTGACGAAGTCGTTCTTGTTGTTCACAACCACAGTCAAGCCATCATAGGCGACTGGAATTTCGTAAAAATTGATGCTGGCCGATTTGCAGGAATCGAACTCTTTCTTTTTAATCGGACGGGATGCATCAGATAGATCGCATTCTTTTTTAGCTAGTGCCTTGAAGCCGTTTCCAGTTCCCTGGCCACTGACTGCAACGTTGACGTTGGGGTAAGTCTCGTTAAACATTTCTTTGGCACGATTGGAAATCGGCTCGACGGTGCTGGAACCCTCGATGTTGATTTGACCAGAAAGGCTTGTGTTTTGTTCACCGCCGTTTTCGGTCGAAGTGTTTCCGCCGTTGGATGTACCATCGCCGCCGTTATCTGTTGATGCTGGGTTACAACCGGTGACTGCCAAAGTAAGGGATGCGATACATAATAAAGCAAATCGAGTAAGTCTCATTTGATTGATGGGGATTCCCACTCCGTTCATGTTGGATTGACCAAGAATTTGCCGCAGATCTTATGCTAGCCCCAATAAGCAACGGTTAAGGAATGATTAAGACTTCATCACAATTAAAATCTAGATTTTAAAGGGGTTTAAAATCACATCGAAGTTCAAAAGCAGAGGGTTTCTTCCTGCTAAAGGGTCGTTTGGGTCAAATTTAATTGAGACCAAATCCTCGAATGGAACGATATTTAAGGATTGATGAAGGTATTTAGAGTGTTTTGATGAAGGAGCCAAGGGTTTTCCCATCTCAACCAATGTGCAACGATTTTTAAGCCGCTTTCATGACGTACCAGATTCCAAAACAGAAAGCTCATCAACCAATGGCAGTGTTCACAGAATATGACAAACACTTTCCCAAGATTCGCCCAAGCACCGATTTGGGAGATCACCGTTTCTCTAGTTTTGAACGGATGTCGGAAGCAATCGGGCTGGTGGCCATCGGCGTCGCTCTGCTTGCGATTACAGCCGGAGTGATTTTCTATGGGCTGCAAGATCGTCAACGCGAACTTCTGGTGATGGGCGGTTCACTTTTTGCGTTGATCTTTTCTGTGTTGGTGATCGTTGGACTGGTCAATGTCTTTAGGGCAAGAAAGCAAGTTCATCTGTTTGAACGAGGTCTGGTTCAAACCAACCATCGTGGAACCATCTTGAATCAGATTCTTTTCGACGAGGTTACTGAGTTCAATATGAAACATACATTTCAGGCAGGCGGTAATCAGATCGACAGGTATGTCTGTACAGTTCGCGCTCCTGAAGGCACCATTCGATTTTCAGATTATGCCAGACAGTACCAGCAAGAAAGAAGCCAGAAGCTTCATCAGATGATGACGTATTTGCAATCGAGAATACCCAATGATGTGAAATCATCGCCGTAGGATGTTCGGTCGTTATTGTACTTTTTCAACAAGAACATCTTGACCGGCGATCGTTATGGGGAGCTTGAACCGAAACGCTTCAATGGATCTGCAAATCGGTTGACTCGTTCTTTCGAAGTTCGGTTTGATAGAGACAGACCGGCACGAGTTTCGTCGTCTCGTCGACATCAGCCAACGTGATCATGTTTGGGAACTGCTTGTCATCGCCCAACGTTTTAGTCTCTGCAAGACGTTGCCGCCAGTTTTCGACGGGCATGATTTCAAACGTTGACGCGACGCCTGCTTTCATGCGTTTGGAAAGCCCCAGGGCGATGTGTCCCATGGTTGTCCGTGGATTGAGTTCGACCATCGGTTTGATTTTCAATCGCTGTTCGTGGTCCGCGTAGACGATCGCATCGACTCCAAAGCGGCCCGAAAAACCGACCTCTTTCAGCGACTCGGTCAAATGCACCAGCAACCAGTCCGCCACTTGTCTAAGTCGGCGGCAACGATTGGACAACAAAAACCGTTTCACTTCTGAGCTGCAGTTCGAAAACGGTTCGTTCAGCCAACTACCGATGTATCGCCGCCCAGAGGTAACTATGCCACGTGTCCAACCAAGGAACCCGGGTTCGTCTTCACCAGGTCGCCATTCAAACAAGAATGAAAGGTCAAGCATCCGCTGGAGTTCCGGTTCAATGATTCCAAACGGTGGAAGTGGCTCCACGTCGCATGTTTGTTGGTTGGTCAATCGATGGTTGAGCCATTTCCGATCTTCATTGGAAACTGGGACGCCACGTTCGAATCTGCGTTGCCCACGACCAGAGCTGGCTAAGTCTTGTTTGAACAACCACGTGCGATGCGGTGAATCAGTTGGACCCAACATGACTCGTTCGAGCGCCTCTGGTGAGTCAATGATCTCGCCAACCACCTCTGGTCCAGGCATCCAATCGAACGTGTCACGCTCCGTTGTTTCGATCCAGCGAGCCAACTGATGCGTGCTCCACGATTTTCGATAGAGGTCCTTCCAGTTCGCTTTCCAGCTTGGCGGTGCGTGACGTACATGTTCGCGAAGCGGCTCGACCCGCTCATGATTTCTGGGTGTCCAAGCCCATGGTGAAACGTCATGTAGTTTTCGATCAACCAGTTTTTGCTGGTCGTTGAAGTCGGTAAATTCTGGCAGTTTGAATCCGGCTTGCTGCAGTTGCCGCAACAACGATTTGGTAGGCAACCGACGCACCATCAGAATGTCGTCCGGTTTCGAAATCGCGATCATCACCATCTCAAGATCAACACCAATTTGCCTTGCGAGGGACATTTGTCTTTCGTCCTGGTCACCTGCGAGTTCCATTTCGGCGCCGGCGTCAAACCAGCGAAGCGTCGCCGCGCGACCGCGTGATTGGCGAAAGACTTCCATGGCATCGATGAATTCATCGTTTAACCCTGCGCGTTTTCGACCTTCTCGGTTGAAATCGATTCCCGGTCCTTTGCCGCGTTGTGGTGACATTGGAAACACAAGTGATGCCCGATACGCATCCCAGTCATCTTGTTGCGGGTCTTTCCATTTTCGAAACCATTCGAGTCCATGTTGGACATGGCTGATCTCATCTTCGTAAATCTGTCGAAGCAGTTTGGATGTGTCCTGATCTCCAATCCGCTGAAACACGTTCGAAAAATGCAAACTGTAGTCAAGGTTCGCTTGTTCAAACGTCAGGCTCAGCCTCGATACAAAATCCATCGGCGATTGCATCGGTTCGACGATTCGCCAAAACTGTCCGCTCAGTGGATAGCTGCCGAATTCCACTCCGCATGCTTCCATGCGTTTCAGGTACATCCGCGTGTGCTCCTGTTCTTCCTGGAGCGTCACAAGCACACCTTGCCGAAAGGCGCGTGGCGCATTGGGAAATTTCAGCAGCACCAGTGCCATCAGCTCGGTTGCCAATAGTTCGTGGTTTGCCAGAAAGTGCAACAGCTGTCCGCGCTGGGATTCATTCTCCAGTTGATCATCGCTTGGCGGAGCGATCGCAGCACCTGTTTCGACTTGCATCTGCAACCCAACCGGTCGATGAGGTGCCTTGAGGGAATCGACGTTGGGGCCGGACGCTGAACGCAGGTCGTCACGAAGAGGTCCTGGCGAAAACAGTTTGTCCTCGAGGGTGGTTCCAAAGACGATTTGTTCAGCGAATTCAGTAATATTCATCGTACGTGGCAACCAACGACATGATCATTGACCAAACCCATCGCCTGCATGAAGGCGTAACACGTGGTGGGTCCGATAAACGACCAGCCTCGTTTCTTCAGATCTTTACTCATGCGAGTTGATTCATCCGTGGTGGCTGGAACTTGACTTCGACGACGCACTGCACGCGTTTTGGCTGGTCGAAACTGTTGAAAATAGTCAAAAAGTGAATCGTACTCGTCCAGCAACTCAATTGCTCGTTGGGCGTTATTGATCGTCGATTCGATTTTACCCCGGTGTCGGATGATGCCTGCGTTTTTGACCAGTCGGTTTACATTTCGCTGGTTGAACTTGGCGACAGTTTCCATATCAAAGTCGTCGAACGCGTCTCGAAAATTCTCCCGTTTTTTAAGAATTGTGATCCAACTCAGACCTGCCTGAAAGCCTTCAAGGCAAATCTTTTCGAACAGCCGTCGATCGTCAGTAACGATCTGGCCCCATTCGTGATCATGGTATTGCATGTAAAGCGGGTCATCGCCACACCACCAGCACCTTTTGAGCCCATCCTCTCCTTTCAAGAGCGATGGAGTGAGAGACTTTGCCATGGCTACTCGATTGGTTTCAGCGTTTCGATGATCTGTTGAATCTCTTCATCGGTCGTCGGACGACGGGTTTCGTTGACGTAAACCACGAATCCGTAGATTCCTGACTCTCGCGTGATCACGCCAAAATAGTGTTTGACGATTTCGGGAGTTTGAGACTTTGTCGATTCAGTTGACTCACCGCTTGTTGCTTCATCAGGTTGATCAGACGAAGACACTTCGTTGCCGTCTTCGGAGACGTTTTGAGACTCGGCGTTTTTCTTTGGCGTCAGGGTAAAGATACGCTTTTGGACATCGACGCTTTCGTCATCAATATTCCACAGCAGCATCTCCGTACCGTCTTTGTCAATTTTCATTCTCGAGCTGCTGACATACACTTCGCGCATCTGTTGGATCATCGTGTTACGGTTGATACCGATCGTTGACCGCTGATAGAGAATGCGAATTCGAAACGTCTGGTCAGAGTATTTTTTGGCGTCTCCAAATTCGAAACTCTGGTTCGAATTGAAGAGGATGCCATCAAAGTCAAACCCTTCCAGTTCGGTTGGCATTGAGATCGTACAGACCTTTGCCAGGAACTCCTTGATCTCGGCAGGATTTTGAGATCGTTTGATATCCATCGTAACGATCAACACAAACAAACCGACCATCGCCACAAAGGATCCAATGAAGATACCGAAACAGCCCCCGAGCGCGGTGCCTGTGATCGCCGCGATTCGGTCCGATTTTTTAGGGCGAACAAACCGCATGCGAAGCAAGCTTTTGACACCGTAGTAGACCGCCGGCAGCCCGGTAATGAACAACAGGAAAATCGACGAAATCCCCAACCACAGACTTCGCCATGCCATGCGATCGGTCGCCAGTGCCTCCGACGTTCCCATTTGAGAAATCTTGCCACAGCGTCCGCAGCGAATGATCTGTCCCGCCAAAATCCCTTTGGTGACGAGCGCAGATTGGCATCCCTCGCAGACGATCGTCGATCGAATGCCAGAAGACTTGCCAGAGTTCTCAACGACGGTTGGGTCGTCCGCTGGCTTGATCTTGGTTGCGTCCTTCGAGCTCATGTTCATTTCCTGATCAACCGGGTACCGCAAATGACATCCTGGACTCCGCGTGACGGTCTGAGGATGGAATAACCCGCGCCCAACATGGCGAAAAGATAAATGAGCGTCATGCCAAGGAGCACGATTGGCACCATCGGTCCGATCTCTCTCAACAGTTCCGGTTTTTCATGAGTGTTGCGAACGGCGGCAACGATGATCGTGGACAACAGCGTCGTTCCAATCACGGTTGGCAGCCAAGACAGCCAAGTTCGAAATCCACAGCGAACTCTGGAGGCTGGTTTCAATGTCCGATTTTCGCGCACCAAGATTCCGGAGATGCGAAAAACCAGTCCTCCCTCCGTAATCAATCCCAGTAGCCACGTCGCGATGGATCCAACCACAAAAAAGCCGATCGAAATTGCTCGCAGCCCTGGTTCAAACGTCGCACTGGCGAACGCAATCATCAAGACAAATGTAGTGATGATGGAAAATTCCAAACCGACGGTCGAAGCCATCACACTGACCCGGTCATCCCATTTCCATGCCGACGGCAACTCAGCGAGTTCACCCAGGCGATCGCCAATCAGTTCCAATCCGTTCTTTTCAAAGTTGAGGACATCGATCTCTTGCTGGAACGTCAATACATGGGCAGGGACGACATGATGTCGTACAAACACGTTGAGGATCGCTTTGATTAGTTCAACCGGAGTAAGGTTTCGTTCTTCATTGTTCCAGTTGCTGCTGGACGCACTCAGTTGTAGTTGTTTATCCAGAAGAACGGGCTTGTCCTGATTGAGTCCCGAGGCGACGGCCGCGATCGGGTATTCCAACAGTTTGATATGCCCAAACTGATTGATCCAAATCTGAGAAAGGCTAAGGTGGCTGGGCAACGTTTGATCTTCGCTGGCCCGAGCAAGTTCGATCACCAGTTCTTGCAACGCAGGGCGAAAACCACGCCAGTCGATGCCGGAAGTCGAGCGAACGTATTCCGCCAGTGGCATGCCACGAATCGCTTCCGTCACGATGGCTCGTTTCCCCTGTTTCTCGTGAAGGTCCAAAATTCGCATTCGCGTTGAGCGATTGACTTGTTTGCGAGATTCGGAGAGCCAATCGTTGTCGTCCTCAAGTTCAATCACCCAGACATCCCGTTCCAACGATTCGTCACGAGCTTGTTGGACGATTGCGTCAGTTCCGCTGAGCCGCCCCAGTTCACCGACGATCTTGTAGGATCCCGACCGCTCAGGTGAGACATATTCCAACGTGTCTTCTGCACTGCTGGAACGCATCGCCGCGGCCAGTGACGACGAGATAGGCAGGGTGACTGGAATATTTTCCAGACGAACGACTTCCAATGTCCCCGAGACCCTGACGACGCGGGTTCCCGATGCCAGTTCATGCAATCCACGGAAGCCATTGGATTTTCTAGCGGTGACAAACATTAACGCCGAAATCAACCAGCCTCCGAACGAGAACAGCAAGTTGAGCGACGCGGTTTGAACGGTCAAGTCGACATCGACGGATGAAAATGTCGGATCAAAATTTAGAAAATAACCCGGCAGCAACGTCGAAAGATACATCAAACCGGGCATCATCGCCGCTCGAATCAGGCAGGACAAATAGCCTGGTCGACGGTCAGTAATCGTCGAAATCCGCATTCCCAATAGCCATTTGCCCAGCGTCGTTCCGTACACAAATTCCAAACCGGAAAAGTAGAACACACCAGTCGAGACGGTCAGCACGATCGTCGCCAGATTGATATCAAACACAGGCATCGCCTGAACGAGCATGCCAAGGCCATTGGAAACAAATCCAACGATCATGCTGATGGCAAACACATCGATGAAAAAGGCCGCCATGCGTCGACCCGAATCGGCTGGGGTCGATCCGCGAGTCGAGTAAGGCAGCAACCGTTGCCGAAGTTCTTCAAGATTTTCAGGCCGGCGGTTTGGACTCTTTTCCAGCGTTTGATGAATGATATTGCACAAGCCGCGTGGAATCGATTTGTCGAGGCTGTTGATTCGAGGAGCTTCCTCGGACGCGATGCTGGAAATAACTTGTGCAGCGTTACCAACAAATGGTGGTCGACCTGCCAACAGATAAAACAGGGTACCTCCGATCGCGTAGATATCTGCTCTTTCATCAACCTCAGACGTTCGGAGTTGTTCCGGGGCTGCGTATTGCGGGGTCCCCATGAACGCGCCTGTTTGCGTCAACGATGTATCACTGAGGAACGACTTGGCCAGACCAAAGTCACCAATCTTGACTCGGCCCATGTGATCCAAAAAGCAGTTCGAAGGTTTCAGATCGCGATGGACGATCCCGGCCTCATGAGCAGCGCGCAGTCCATCGATCATGTCCAGCACGTAATCGACCGCCTTGCCGACCTGAATTGGACCATCCTGTTTTACGATGTCATCGAGTGTGCCTCCGGTCATCAACTCCATCGTGATGAAGAACTGACCTTCGTGTTGTCCGGCACCATAAACAAACGTCGACCGCGGATGATTAATCGAAGCGGCAATTTGGCTTTCGCGTTGGAATCGTTGAATCGATTCATCCGTTGAGCGAACGGATCGAGAGAGAAGTTTCAAGGCAACGTTTTGGCCCGATGTGGTATCGGTGGCTTTGTAGACGGTTCCCATGCCGCCGGCACCGAGCGCATGCTCGATCTGAAAACGTCCAATCTGGCTGCCTGCAGGCAGGGGTTGAGCGGCACCACCAGCATCACCGATCTGCGTTTCTACTTCAGCTGTTTTATCGGCTGGGGTTGCCGACTTGAGCGGATTCGAAAAATTGGTGGTCGCGTCCAGCGGTCGGTCCAATGTCTGGTTCGCTGTCGTGGGCGTAGCGGTGACCGGTTTCAGTTTTCCAGTAATCGCCTCCAGAGATGCTCCGCAATTGCTACAAAACCGAGGAAGCGTTCCCTCGGTTGAAAGCTGTTGTTGACATTCTGGACATTGAAGCGACATCGGTGATTTTAACTTGAGCGGTTACGGGAGCGGTTTATTGATTCGAGAGAGGTTCATTCATTCATTTTCATGGTAACATGATGCCGGTTTTGATGAAGATGAACCCGGTAAAATCCATACAGTTGATGGCCGAAAACTTTGGTGATGCATCAGCCCTTGAATGCCGATTCAGGCTTTGTATTTTCGTTGCAACTCATCCGAGATTGAAAAAACAATGACCGAAAGAAGCAAATATCAGCAATCAGTAATTCGAAATTATTACGAGAATCGTGAAACAATTTCGCTTCAACGCGCGCAAGAGATCGTGACCGAACTCTACTTGTCCGATGGTAAAAAGCGCCAGAAGTATTGGAAGAGCCTCGAGGGTCACTTGTTAAAACTTGACGTCAAACAAAAAGTGATTGACAAACTCGTAGCCGACGATGACCCCCAAGCCGCTGCTCGACTGGTCGAACGGCTCGCCAAGGCGAGCTAGACGCTGGTTCAGTTATACGCTTCCCGATAGATAGCCATCATGCTCAACGAACAACAGTGGTCCAAAGTTAGCACACGACTAACCGTGATACAGATCGTGGCGCTAGCCATGATTATGGGCTCTGTTTTCTTTGCCGGGCTCATCGCTTCGATGGCCGATTGGAGTTTCATCGGCGAGCCAATCAAAATGCTCAACGTGATCGGTGCCGGTACCGCGTTGTTGATCTATGGGATCTCGTTCGCAGCACCGATGATTTTTCCGAGTATCCCCAAAGAAATCCCCAAGCTCGGTGGTGACGAACCAAGTGACCAGCTCAAGGATAAAGCGGTCGCTGGCATTCTGGCACTCATCTCAATCGAAACCGTCATCAAGTACGCGTTGATTCAAGGCGGTATCTTCTTGAACGCTATGGTGTTCATGCTGGAACCGAGATGGGTCACGTTGATCATCGTCGCGCTGGGCGGTTTGTTGATGCTGTTACGCTTTCCGTTAAAATTTCGACTACGGGGTAACATCGATCAACGAATCGAAGAATGGCAACGCAGCTGAATCTTTGGCCGACCATGTGCGACCACGTTCGGCGGTCACATTTTGACGGTCTCATTTTCCAACCTTCCGCGGAACTGTTGTGGTTGATAACGATCCAAACCATGATGCCGCAGGAGACTCACGGCTAAAGTCGTTTCTGCGCCAGGCCGCCGGAGTGATCGCCAGTGAAAAAGGTCTCACACCTGCTTGTCGACTGAAGTTGCAGGCAATCGCCGAACAGATCAAGCTTCCAAAATCGACGTTTGAATCGGCTCTTCAACAACTCCAGTCAGATGATCTTCCTGTCGATCCGCTGACGCGCTACGAACAATCGTTCGTGGACTTTCTGCTCTCTGAGTTTGCCAAGCTGGAAGGTGAGTTGATCTCGCCGAGAATGGAACAGCTGGCGATTCAAATTGCCAAAGACAAGTACCAGATCGAGTCATCGCGCGCTGAGCGTCTGCTAATTGACACGTGTGACGCCAAAGGTATCAGTCGGATTTCGTTTGACGACGCGCGTGACTACGCGACGCAATCAATCATCGCTAGGCTCGGTGACCGGGTCGTTGTCGACGATGAGACTCGAGCTCAGTTGAACGACATGGGCAAGGAATGGGGTCTCGATGATGTTGCCGTCGATCAAGTGATCATTCGGCAGGTTGAAAAGAGTCGCGCCCGTCAGTTGGGCGCATCAACGTCGCGGATTGTTCCGCTGTTGATCCTGCTACTCGGATTGGCAATCATGGGTGGCATTGGCTTTTTCTTCGCGCCCAGTTTGATCTCAAATCGAGACCGTCTGCCACCGCCAAAACCCAACAGAAATGAAGTTGAGCCTGATCGTTCGGACGTCCCAACTGTCGACGATTTGGGAAATCGTATGAGAGCTTATGCTCGACGTTTTCCCTCGAGCAAGTTTTCTCAATGGATCAAGGAACTCGAAAATGGGGAAGATCCGCCACCAGTTGGCCCAGCGATCTTTGCCTTGTGCGGGCTGGGGGACAATCAAAGGCAGCAACGTGAGTCAGGTTCCGCGTTGCTGGTCGAATGGTTTCTCAATGAAGTCGATCCTGTGTTGGTGGAGACAACTGCCAGCGAGATCGCACAGTTAATTGCTGCACCGCCAGATTTTCAACTGGCTCCGCGTTTCTATGAAAAAGCTTCCTCTGCCGAGCACACCGTTCGGCGATTCCGAAGCGCCTTTGCGGCCGGGGAGATTGCGTTGCTAATCCAGTCGCAGGCATCCACTCGCCAAGCAAGCGAATCAAGTGCGGATGCAGTCGATGGTTGGTTGAGTTTGCAGACAAAATTACCAGCTTGGTTCCGGCAGGCACTGTCACGCGGCGTCTCTCAAAAGGAACTGGCTCGGGTCGTCAACTTGCAATTGGCGAACGACTCATGGCAACGTTTAAACCAACTCGTCTATGAACAGCCTCTGCTGGCGAGTGTGCTGATCGATTCGGTCATCGCGTTGACGCAACCTCACCTTCCCGAGCCGCAGCTGACCCAACACACAAGCGTCACGCTTGATCTGTTGCTTGAAACTCAACCCGATGTGGCTGATCAGATTCAATCGCTGTGTAAGAAGTCGATTCAGTCGGCGTCGCCAAGCGAACTTCAGCGGTGGGCACAGTTCATCTCGGAACATCCAGAATTAGGTTGCCAAAACGATCTTGCCCGGACACTCGTCGAGGCCGCTGAGTTAAGACGTGGGTCGAATCAGACGCATGTCGAGGCGGTCAGTGCATTTCGCCAAGCCAATCTGCGAAGTCGTTTCAAAAACTTGCTTCAACGAGCCGACTTGGTAAACAAAATCATCGAGCAACGTTTGGAGCCGATTGACGATATTTCGGATCGAAGACTTCCCATTGAGATCGCGCTGCAAATTCACGCGGTCAACCTTGAGTTGGAGCTGTTGTCGATTTCTCAGAATGATGATGTGTTGATGGCGTCAAGCTATGCGTCGCTGGATGCGGCGATCGAAAATGTTCCCGACAATCTTGGTCGATTCGCGGTAGGTGGTACGGTTAACGAGGAACCTGAAGCGAATGATCGAGCGACGGCTTCTGACTTGCGGCACAAAGACTTTACGCTCGACCGGATCAACAAAGAAGGGGAAGGTAATTCCATTCAGATCAAAATTCTGGCACTCAAGCAGCTTGCCCGAATGGCGAAACGATTTCCCGATCTCAGTTGCGATGAGTGTCAAAAGCTGGCTGCGTTTTTTCTTTCGGACTTGCCGCTGAAACAACGTTTGGAGTTGCAACAGATTTTGGGATCATTCTCCCATTGGCACAATCTTTCTCTCGCCCTGGCGGACCAACTTGAGCGAGAGCAGCAAACCGATGAGTCGATGGATCGCGCGTTAACCATCGCACGGCTATTGCTGAGGAAAGAGTTTGAAGTCAGAAACCAAGATGACTGGCAAAATGAGTTGATCGAAGGAATCATCGCCGTGGTACGAGACGACCTTTCGCGTGAACTGATTCAGAATCCGAATCACCCAAAAGCGAATTGGAACCGGCTCCGGTCATTTTGTCAGATTGCCTATCGCGATCGATTTCGTTTCGCAACGTCTGTTTCGAAGAATCAGAGTACGTCGGCATTCGAAATAGGAGATGGAGATTTGTCAGGTCGGTACCTTCAGATCATGGAAACGTTGATCGATGCAGACGCGCGAATGGAGATGCAGCATGTTCGTGATCGGATCTCAGTCAATCAGATCGATTTTCTGTCTTTGTCGAATCAACGGATGATCCAACATCTGATCGCAGATGATGTTTTTGAGGAAAACCAAACGGAGTTGCGTGCACAGTTTCGAAGAAGGCTGAAGGCTGTGAAGACAGTCGGACATCAACTGCTCATCACCGAACAGATGTTGCTGCTGCTGTTGCATGATCGCAGAATCAAAGTTGTTGAAGCGCTGGTCGTGGAAACCTAACCTCTGATTTTCGAACATGATGACCCAAAGCCTCACATTGGCAAACTCAATGACCAATCCGATTCAAACGAAGTCGTTCGCTCTGCTGCTGCTGCTGTTGCTGGTCGGATTTCATCGGTGCGCGCACGGTGATGTGGTCTGGCTGAAAGATGGTCAAACGGTTTATGGAAAAATCGAATCGCGTGATGATACAAAGTTGACGATCCGGTCAGGAATCGGTGACGAGGCGAGGTCGCGGTCGATTCTGAATTCGGAAATTCAACTTGTTCGAGTCAATGTCGATGAACAGCGATTGTCGGAACTCGATCCCGCGAGCCCCTCGGCGTATCTCGAATATGCCGAAGAACTGGCTGCCGAGGCGAGTGATCCGTATGCGAAATCGTTGGCAATCCGACTCTACTTGTTGACCGCTAACTTGAGCCATCGCGATTCCAGTAACGAACACCAAGGGAACTATCGTAGCGCGTTGATCGGCACTTTGTCGTTGGAGTCAGATGACCGGCGGCGTCAATCGGTCCGGGCTCTGTTGTTGCGATCTACGGGAGAGATTCGATTTGCGAAACCAGAAATCCAGGTGTCAGGGGTGACTCAAGCGGATCGAACGTTGATGTTGAAGCTGGTCAAGCATCTTCGGCGCCGTGAGTCACAGGCAGCAATTGATCTGTTGCGAAAACAGCAAATGAGGGAGTCGGCCCTAAAATGGGCATCCGACCTGACACTGGACGAATTGGACCGGCTGGCTAGATCGACCGAGTTGAAGCCGATCGAGCTAAATCGATTGCTGTCGGTTGAGCTGCAGTTGCTTCGAGAGAACCGACGTGGCCGGTCAAATAATGACGAATCGGATGTTCAAGGTCGCCAATCCGCGCCGAAGGGATCAGAAAGTCGGAATCGCGCTGATGGCCTCAGTGAAAGTTGGGCAGAACAATCGACTGCGATGGCGAAGACTGCGAATCGTTTGCCAACGTTGGAAGAGTTGTTTGAGCAATGGCCAGAATTCGACTTTCGGGCAACGAGATTTCAAAACGGTCAGTGGGTTACGAAATAGACAAGCTTGCCATGTTGCGTTTACTGGTGGGTCCAACGGGAGCAAGACCCACATTTGTCGGGCAATTCATCGCATTGTTTCTCTCCGCTTGACTTTCGGCGTACAATGTGTGGTCGTCCAATCATTTGAAGAATGAAATTAACTCGATGTTTTACTTCGCACTCATTTTGCTGTTTCTCGCGTTTTGCGTTGTCGTGATCGAGTTCTTTATTCCCTCTGCGGGCGTTTTGGGAATCTTGGCCGGATGTCTGGCGATCGCTGCGCTGTGGTTTGGCTTCAACGACAGTATGGTCAGCGGAGCTATCATTCTGATGCTCGCCGTGGTGGCGATTCCGATTCTGTTTATTGGCTGGATCAAGATCTGGCCTCATACCTGGCTGGGTCGACAAATTCTTCAAGGCGAAGCTGAGTTAAGCGCCGAAAACATTTTGCCAAACAGTGGCCACTATCAAAAAACGGCCAGTCTTGAGGGGCAAATTGGCGTTGCCAAAACAAAGATGCTTCCGAGCGGCCAAGTCGTAATCAATGGCGAAAAATTTGATGCGGTCAGCGAAGGGTTTGCCATTGAACCGGGCGTTGCCGTGATCGTGTCCTCCGTGCGTGGCAACCGAATCTACGTCGAACCGTACGAAGGCGAAACGGCAATCGACGCAGAAGGACTTCCTGCACGCGATCGGGAGATATTGGAACAACCCATCGACGAACTCGGTCTCGATTCGATCGATGATCTGCTTTCCGAGTAAACGTCCATCTGCGCGCAACTTCTGCGTTGGCGTGATAAAGTAGAGTTTCAGCGACGTGCGTTGGTTTGCGTTGAAATGAGTCCCGTACTGGGGATCATGCTGTCTCTACATTAGGTGTCCACCATGAGTCGAATCGTCATCGTTGGCGTTATTGCGGTTTGCGCGTTCCTGTTTACCGGAAGTTCTCAACTTTTGGCAGTGCCACTTCAAACGGATGCTGAACTGACACGAAAACTCTCAGCTGAGCCGTTGTCGCAGATTGCTGAAGACGCTCAGAAGTTTGGTGACCCGACACGTGGCGCGATCGCGTTCTATCAGCCAACGATGAACTGTGCCCGCTGCCACGAGTCTGCCAATGGCCAACGCCAACTTGGACCCAACCTTGCCGAAAAACGGGAAGTGAATTGGGAGCACTTGGCCCAATCAGTCATCGCGCCGTCGGCAAAAATTCGCGAAGGTTACTCGACGGTCCAGATCTTGCTGGATGATGGCAAAGTCGTCTCCGGGGTGTTGGTCGAAGAAACGGACAACCAGTTGAAGATCGACCAGATTGAAATTGACCAACCCAGGTCCATTGCCAAAGAAGAGATTGAAGACTGGCAAACGATTGAAACGTCATCGATGCCTGCGGGGCTGGCAAATCAGCTTTCAGGAAGGCAACAGTTTTTAGACTTGGTCAGTTACCTGGCGGTGATAGCGGAGGGTGGTCCAGTCGTCGCAGATTCGCTACGGCCTGCGATTGCGGCAGTCGCTCCATTGCCCGAATATGAAAACAGAGTGGATCACGCAGGACTCATCAAAAGTCTCAGCGCCAGTTCGCTGGTTCGTGGCGAAGAAACTTACCGTTTGCGTTGCGCCAGCTGCCATGGCACGCTCGAACAAGAAGGATCGATGCCGACGTCGTTGCGATTTGCCAGTGGCAAGTTCAAACACGGTTCGGATCCATTGACCATGTATACAACGCTGACACATGGTTATGGAATGATGAATCCACAACGCTGGATGGTCCCTCAGCAAAAGTACGAAGTGATTCACTACATCCGCGAAACACTTTTGAAGCCACACAATGCCAGTCAGTACTTTAAGGTCGACAACAATTATTTGGCAGGGTTGCCCAAGGGTGATACGCGCGGCCCCAAACCAGTCGTCTCTCGCCCGTGGACTGCAATGGACTATGGGCCAAGCCTCAACAATACGATTGAAGTATCCAACGACGGTTCCAACATTGCTCAGAAAGGGATCGCCATACGACTTGATGAAGGTCCCGGTGGCGTTGAGTCCGGCAAGTACTGGATGATGTACGAACATGACACCTTGCGTGTTGCTGCTGCATGGCAGGGTGACTTCATCGACTACGAAGGGATCCATTTAAATGGGGCTCACCAACGTCACCCCAAGATCGCTGGTGATGTCGTTTTTCAAAACAAAACAGCGCCTGGTTTCGCTCGCCCGCAGAGCTCAACAAAGGATTGTCACTTCGGGAACGCTTTGCAGATGATCGAACGGTCGGTCGCGACGACAAACACTATGGCCCCTTGCCCAAAGATTGGGGGCAATTTGAAGGTCTATATCGGTTTGGCAAGCAAACGATCTTGAAATACCGCATTGGCGAGACCGCGATTCTGGAATCACCAAGTCTCGCCTTCGAAGATGGTGCAGCGGTGTTTACGCGGAATCTTGAGGTGGGACGGCTGAAAGAAGACTTGGTCATTCAGGTTGCCAATCTGGATCATCCGCCGACGATCGACGGTTCAACTGTCATCGCAATTCCTGCTGGTCCCGCCGGTAGCTCCAAGGACTCCAAATCGAAACCAACCAAACAACGTCATCCAATTTCGCTCGACGGTAACCAGTTCTATCAGCTGCCGGCCAAAAAGTTTGATATGAGTCAACAGGATTTCTCTATCGTTACGCGTATCAAGACGAAACAAGACGGCACGATTTTTGCCAAGACGCGTGACCAGAGTAAATGGCTTTCTCAAGGCAAGGCGTTATTTCTTCGGGGCGGGCGCCCGACTTTCGATATTGGTTGGGTCGGTGACGTTCAAGCCAACCGAAAGGTCAACGATGGGGAATGGCATGAGATCGTCATGAATTGGTCGGATGGTGAAGTCTCGTTTTTTGTCGATGGCGAACCCGCCGGTGGAGGAGAGCTCCAACCCAAAGCCCGTTTGAAACAAAGCGTGATTCGAATTGGTAAGACGAACGATAACTTTCCTGGTCAATCCAGTTTCACTGGCATGATCGATGATCTCCGCTTTTATCAACGAACATTGAAACGATCCGAAGTCGAGGACCTTGCAAAGCTGGACAAACGAAAATTGGTCGCACAATGGAACCATCAAGCGATGGATGGACTGGAGCAGTTCGGTGCAACCAAAGATGCTATGGTCAAAGCACTGCCGCACTCTGAAGCGTCAGTGATAACGCCGCAAGGTTTGTTGGTAACGATATCTGGCGACGAATTGCAGAACCGGTTTGAGTGGGTTCATCAGAATGGAAGTTTGCGGCTGAAGATTCTTAAAGGACCCGCAACAAGCTTCGCGATTTCTCATGCCCAGCCCAACAATCGCGCGACTGCAGAGAAGTTGTCGCTGGCTATGCGTGAGTCGCCTGCACGGACGCTGAAGCCGTTAACCGCAGGCGGACCGTCCAATTATTCTCAGGCGTTGACGACCAAATTGATACGTGGAGAAGGTCAGGGGCCTTTTGCTGTCGATGTTTTTGAACGCCCCAAGTCCAATCCCTGGAACTGCCGATTGCGACTGACGGGGATTGACTTCATGCCGGATCGAAACACCGCCGTTGTCACTGCTTGGGATGGTTCAGTCTGGATGGTCAGCGGACTTGGCGCAACCGAGCAAGTGAATCGGCAGCCGAATGCTGGCAAGGAGGAACTTCGGTGGCGACGGTTTGCCTATGGACTGTTCCAACCGTTGGGCGTCAAGGTTGTAGAGGGTACGCCGTTTGTCATTTGTCGTGATCAACTGGTTGCGTTGCACGACCTCAATGGTGATGGTGAGGCGGACTGGTACGAAAACTTCAACAGCGATCATCAGGTGACGGAGCACTTTCATGAGTTTGCAGCGGGCTTGCAAACTGATGAGCAAAACAACTTCTACTACGCCAAGTGTGCTTGCCACGCCAAGAAGGCGATCGTGCCACAGCATGGGACGCTACTCAAGGTATCCGCAGATGGTTCTCGGACCGAGATACTCGCCAATGGTTTTCGCGCGGCTAACGGTGTCTGTCTCAACGACGACGGCACCTATTTTGTGACGGATCAGGAAGGCCATTGGACACCCAAGAACCGAATCAATCTCGTTCGCCAAGGCGGCTTTTACGGCAACATGCTGGGTTACCACGATGGCGTTAGCGAATCGGACGACGCGATGGAGGAGCCTGTTTGTTGGATCACCAACGCCTTTGATCGCTCACCTTCGGAGCTGTTGTGGGTCGACAGTGATCGTTGGGGGCCATTGCAAGGAGCGTTGCTGAATTTCTCATATGGTTATGGCCAGATTTATGTCGTTCCCCATCAAAGGATCGATGGAAAAGTGCAGGGGGGTATGCAACGTCTGCCACTCAAACAGTTTCCGACTGGAATCATGCGAGGGCGGTTTCATCCCGACGACGGGCAGCTTTATTGCTGCGGCATGTTTGCTTGGGCGGGGAATCAGCAACAGCCGGGGGGGCTCTACCGCGTTCGCTATACCGGTCAACCGCTTCATGTGCCGGTCGGTTTTGAGGTGGTTAAGGGCGGGATTCAGTTAACGATGACGGAAGAACTCGATGCCGCATCGGTGCAGGCTGTTGATAACTATCGCATCAAGGTATGGGATTTGAAACGACTACCTCGATATGGATCGGAACACCACAATGAGCGTGAGTGGGTTGTCGAAAAGTCTGAACTACTCAAGGACGGAAAGACGATACGTTTGAGTATTCCTGGCCTCCAACCAACTCGTGGTTTAAAGATTCTATATTCACTGAAGAGCGACCAAGGCCAACGCGTCAGTGGAGAGTTCCACGGTTCCATCGTCGACATGTAGCGTCACGACGCATGTAGCGGCCCGGCGCAAGCCGTCCGGTATTGCGACCCAAACGTGTCCCTCACATTTGTGACCTTTCCGAAACGAAACCGAAGGGCTTGCGCCCTATCGCTACATTTCGCGCAAACAACACCGAAGGGCTTGCGCCCTATCGCTACTTGAGCATGTAGCGGCCCGGCGCAAGCCGTCCGGTATTGAAACCCAAACGTGTCCCTCACACGCGTGACCTTTCCGAAACGAAACCGAAGGGCTTGCGCCCTATCGCTACATTTGCGCAATAACGTCACACCAAAAGTGCTTGCGCCCTTTCGCTACTTCTCGAAGCCATATTTTCTCAAAAAAATCTGTGACAAACATCGACCGTGCCGTCATACCATACAGACATGCCAATTTTGGCCAGTTTGACAACCTTTGGACACATCCATGTCGCTGCCGATCAAATCGGAGCTTGCATCAGCGGACGAGGCCCTGAACATCAACGTACCGGACGACCGTGATCCTTGGAAAACAGGATCCAGATCGATCGATTCGTCGATGAGCCCGCCTGAAGTTTCTCAATATGAGTCTGCCGAATCGTTGGCAGATTTCTTTGAGAAGATTGCGCCGCAAGCGAAGCGATTTGCCATGTCGATGACCCATCGTTGGTGTGACGCTGAAGAGTTGGTTCAGGAGTCGTTCTTTCGAATGACCCGCACAGAACAACAGGCGACTGAGGACTCCCAAACTTCGGTGGTCAGGTCGCGGAAATCATATTTATTTACAACGATTCGAAACTTGGCGATCGACCGGTCGAGAAGTTCCAGTATTCGCCGCACCGAGCACCGCGAATTGGACGCACTTGTCGATCATCGTGCGAATGAAAATCGAGGCCAACAGTTACAGACGATGGAAGCCACGATTGGTGACAGTCTCGCCGGGATGCCAGAGACCTGGGCGGATGCACTGAAACTAAAAGTGAATGGCGAGCTGACTTACGCTGAAATTGCCAACGTGCTCAATGCGACGACCGATCAAATTCGTGGTTGGATCTATCGGGCTCGCAAAGTCATTGCCAACGACTTGAGGCAGAAAGGCCTTATCGGAAACGAAGAATGAATCCTGAAATAACGCCACCGCAAACATCCTGTGAACCATTCGAGATCGCCATCAGTGCAATGGTCGACGGCGAGTTGTCTCCCTCTGAAAAAACAGCCCTTGGCGAGCACCTGCTCAATTGCAAAAGCTGCCGGCAAGTGGTCCGTGAGTTTGAATCAGTCAATCGAACCGTGCTTGCGAGTAGTCTTCCACCGGGCGTCGCCACCGCTCCAACGAAACCACGTTCATTGTCAACGGCTCGCTCTGGTCGACGATCCATCGTTCGATACGTGCTTGGAGTCGCCGCTGCAGTCGCGGCAGCGAGCGTCCTTCTCGTCGTCTTTTGGCCGCCGGCCGCCGCGGAAACAGAACAGCTAACGGCGGAACAGATCATTCAGCCCATGGAAGATCTGCACTTGATCAGTCTGGAACAGGAACGCGATCAGGCGATTCAATTAAAAGCCCTCGAGTTCGAGTTGCGATATTTGAAGCTGGAGCTTGCAGTACTTGAGGCTACGGAGGACCGGTTCGACTTCGCGACCAAGGTTGACAAGATGATGAATCGCGTCAACGAAAAACAGATCGCGCAGCTTTCAACACAGTAGTCGATAGTACACATCCCTTTGATTTTCGATTCACCCTTACCTTCTAACAAGAGAAATCCGATGCAACGAATCATAGTTTTGGTTTCGCTGACGTTGACGTTTTTGTTGACCTCATCGTTGACCAGCGTCGCGCAAGAAAAATCTCGGCGAAAACGAGTTGAGATTGAGAAACAAGCACTTAAAGAACAATACGAACGAACCAAACGTGATCACGCACGTTTGCAGGAGCGCGACAAAAAGGCAGCGGATCGCAAGGAAGCTGCCATCGAAGAAGAGCTGGAAGCCTGGGCCGAACGACACGCAAAAAGCTGGGAAGCGTGGGCTGAGCAATTTGAAGGTCGTATGGAAAAATTGGCCGACAAAACAGAAAAAGAGATGGAGGAGTGGGCGGAAAAGTACTCCAAGAATTGGGAGCAATGGGCCGAAGATATCGAAGGTGGTATTGATAAGGACAAGCTCAAAGCACTCATGAAGAACAACCTGAAGCTGCTCAGCGATCTGCCAATCGCCTCACTGACAAAACAACTCGGTGAACTGAGCGAAGACATGGATGACTTGCCAATGGAGTCGTTGGGTGAACTGAATGATCTTTTGGCTGGCTCCATTGAACAATCGCTGAAGGAGTTGGAGAGTTCACTCAAAGATGGTGACGCCGCACGGATGATCGAAGACGCGGCGGGTGAGAGTCGCGTAGTCTTAGCGGAGTCGATTCGCAATCTTCAGGAAGCTCTCCGAGCAAAAAACAAGCGTCAGTCTCGTGACGCGGAACGAAAGATTGATGAGTTAAACAAGTTACTCAAGAATCGTGATTTTGAAAGCATCGAAGAGCTTGAAGAGCTGCTCAACAAGTTTCAAGAAAAGCGAGATCGCGACCAGTCAAGTCGTAAACGAACGATGGAAACCGAGACCGCTCGAGCGATGATGAACAAGTTCATGGCTGAAAAGAAAGCCCTGGCAGAAAAACTGGCCGTCGTTCAAGACAAGATGAGTTCGGTTGATGATGATCGCGACAAGCGTGTCTTGGAAATGCAGGCCCGAGATATCATGGCCCAACTTGAAGTTCAAGAAGCCAAACAGATGCAGATTCGTCAGAAGATGGACATGTACCGTTTGCAACGAGCTGATCTTGAGCGAGCCGTCGCAGAGAAAGCTCGACTCGCAGAAATGGCGAGGTTGCAACAAGACCGCGCAGCGGTCGAAGCGGATTCAGTGCAACGCGCTGAAGCTGCTCGTCGCGCCGTTGAACAAGCACGCAAGTGGGCTGTTGAAGCTGAGAAGATGGCTCGTGAAAAACAAGCGAAAGCGTTGGAAGCTGCCAAAGCCGCAACTAAAAAACGTTCGAAAGCTACGGCAGAAAACATTTACAAGGATCTTGTGACTCGCACCAAACGCCTTGAAGTCAAAGAGAGCGAAATTGAAAGCATGCGTCACGAAATCGAACAGCTTCGCAAGGAACTTCAAAAGCTCCGTGATAAAAAGGATGACAATTAAGTTTTGCCCGCGATCAGCTTGACCTGTCGTTAGCTTTCCAAACGCCTCAACGCCGATCGTTGGTGACCAATTAATCCTTCAAGCTCCGCAAGCCTTGCTGTGTCCTCGACCAGCATCTGCGGAGCTTTTTCAATTTCCAGCCACGTCCTGACACGAACAAATGAAAACACATTCAGCCCGGCGCTGAAACGGGCGGTTCCTGCCGTCGGCAATGTATGATTCGGCCCCACACCGTAGTCTCCAAACACTTCTGCTGATTGAGATCCAATGAAAATGCAACCAGCATTTTTGATCTGTTCGGCAAACTGACGCGCATTGGCAACGTGCAACTCAAGATGTTCAGGCGCCAATTCATTACAAATCTCGATCGCCTCTTCGATTGATTCAGTGACGATCGCAGCACCGTTTCCGAGTGCTTGCTGGGCCGTTTCGCTGGTGGGCAAGACGTTGAGTTGACGCACCAGCGCTGCCTGAACCGCCTCAGCGAAATCTTTGGAGTTGGTCACCAGAATCGGTCTGGCGTCAGTGTCGTGTTCGGCTTGCGCCAACAGATCTGCAGCGACGGTCGATGGACTGGCGGAGTCATCGGCAACCAGGACCAGCTCCGAGGGGCCAGCCAACATGTCAATTCCGCAATCCCCAGAGACCAGTTTCTTTGCCGCCGTCACGTAGCGATTGCCGGGACCACAAATCAGGTCACAGCGTTCGAAATCGTCAAAACCATAAGCCATGGCTGCGACAGCCTGAGCACCGCCGACGGCCAACACTCGGGTTGCCCCAGCGACAGCAGCGGTCGCCAACATCAGGTCAGACGGGTTGGGTGTTGCCAGAATGACCTCTTCACATCCAGCAGCGACGGCTGGGACGACGGTCATCAATACGGTCGAGGGCAATGCGTAACGACCTGCCGGGGCGTAACAACCAACTCGCTGGATTGGGACGATCGTGTGTCCCGCAGTGCCACCGGGAACGTCGATCTGAATTTCTGACAACGATTCCAGCTGAGCTTCGGCGAATGTTTCAATTCGATGAGCCACGCGTCTTAACAACTCGACATCGGAGTGATTGATCCGCTGCGCGGCGGCCACCATGTCATCGGGGCCGATCAACAAAGGTTGTTCTGTTGATCGTTCGCCGAATTGCTCCGCGAACTTTCGAATGGCTGGTTCGCCTTCGGCCTTAACTGCATCGATGATCGTTTCCGCGACGCTCATGGTGTCTGCGTCGAGCGACGGAGGTGCGTATGCCGGTTCAAACTCGGATGCAGTGACCACTTTTAAAGGGGTGGCATTCATGATGGTTCTTTCGATTCAAGTTTGTTTTTTCGCCGGACAACCCGATTCATGCGACGAGCGAGTTCTTCGTGGATATCGTTGACCGAAACACCATTTTTTATCATGGCGACCAACGAAAAGTAAAACAAATCGGCAGCTTCCCAAGTGACCTCAGCGGCCGCTTGATGCTCGCTGGCCTCCGCCAACTCCTCGGCTTCTTCGAGAAGTTTGGTGCGCAGCAAGTTCGGATCAGCGGCAAGTTTTTTCGTAAATGATTTTGAATCGGACTCATTCAACCGATCAGCCAATCGCTGGGTAACGCTTTCAATCGTTCGTTGCGGACCAAAGCAGGCGTAGTGTTTCAGATGGCAAAAACCGGGTGCCGCTTGAGTGACTCGAAATCGCAAACAGTCACGATCACAATCAAACCGCAGTCCAAGCAGAGATTGCGTCGCGCCGCTGGACTCTCCCTTAATCCAAAGTTCGTCTCGGCTGCGAGAATAATAGGTACCGACGCGATGCTCAATCGCGTAGGTCAAACTTTCGCGGTTGGAGTAGGCCAGTCCCAAAGCGACGCCCATGGGATCAACGATTAACGTGGACCAGAGCCCATCTTCTCGATCGGTGACCAGGACTTGTTCCAGGAAATCGACAATCATCTCAGTGTTTTTCAGGGCTTCGATTTCGACCGTTACATCAATTCGTGCCATCTCCAATTCGGCAATTCGCTCGGAAGTGGGGTTGGTCAGTCCAACGACATGACCGCGAGGAACTGCCTCATCGAGTGAAGGGTCATCCACAATCGCGCGAACTCGGTCTGCGGGAATCGTACTCCAAGCTTGCGTCGCAGTTGGCATCGCTGACACAAAGGTGGCTCCGGCGTTCAACAGTCGAATCGAATTCGTTTCGTTATCCTCGTCCAGTTCCATCAGGATGTCGACGGAACCACCGACTTGTTGGAACGTCGCTTCCATCAGATCCAGATCGTGTTCACGGATTCCCCGAATGGCGATTTGACCAAACAGACTCCAGTTTCGTATCGATTGAACGATCGAATCCAAATCGGCTTCGAATGTTGCATCAATGGTTAGGCAGGGGATGATCATGATCAACGAATGAATGGAAGAAAAAACGGATAACGATTGCCGGCAGAACCAAGCGGTCATCTTCGAACGGCGATGCCGAGTTCAGCCAGTTGCAGTTTGACTTCGGCGACCGTCGTGTTGGCGTCGTGAAAAATGGAGGCAGCTAACACAGCGTGGGCACCATGCTCAAATGCTTCGACCATATGCTGAACCGAATCGGCACCACCGGATGCAATGACTGGAATGCGTACCGCTGTCGTGACAGCACTGAGCATAGGTAGATCGTAACCGCTACGGGTACCATCCCGATCAAAACTGGTCAACAAAATTTCGCCCGCACCACGCTGCTCGGCTTCGGTAGCCCAGTGGATGGCATCCAGCGATTCGGCTTCGGTGCCACTTCGCGTCAGAACCTGGAATTGACCGTCATTCAATTTGGCGTCGATTGCAACGACAGTACACTGAGCTCCAAATCGAGCGGACATGCGATTGATCAACTCTGGATCGCGAACGGCAGCGGAGTTAATTGAGACTTTGTCCGCACCAGCGTTCAGCAGTCGAGCGGCATCTTCAAGTGAACCAATACCGCCTCCGACCGTCAGCGGGATGCCCAGCTTTTTTCGAACTTGCTGAATCGTTTCCAACATGGCGATTCGATCTTGCCGAGTCGCGGTAACGTCCAGCAGCACCAATTCGTCGGCGCCCTGTTGTTCGTAGTGAAATGCCAATTCCACTGGGTCGCCCGCATCGCGCAAGTTTTGAAACTTGACACCCTTCACGACGCGTCCATCGTTCACATCCAGGCAGGGAATGATTCTCGACTTCAACATGACGATTCCTCCGAAAGACTCGTGGGAAGCGTCTTTTGGGGCAGTGTGACTCGCATGACCCAGTTCCGTAGAAGTTGCTCGCCCCAGCTTCCACTCAGTTCAGGATGGAATTGGCAAGCGAGTGTGTGACCGCGCCAAAGTGACGAGACAAAGTGACCGCCGTAGTCCGTTTCGGCAAATCCCCAATCGTCAGGTGGCGCATCGACCAGACGAAACGAGTTGGCAAAGTAGGCTTCTCCATCGTCAAAACGACTCGTTCCCGAAGCATCGGGTCGCTTCAGTTTGACAGAGTTCCAGCCAAGTTGTGGCACTGGCAAGTCATCTGGAAATCGTTTGACGGTTAACGGGATGATCCCGAGTCCCCGTGCCGAGTCACTTTCTTCGCTGGCGTCGAACAGCAGTTGCATGCCCAGGCAAATGCAAAGCGTTGAACGATCTGAATCAGCGATCCGCTGACGCAATGCATCGCGAAGACCGAGTTGATCGAGGCTCTCTGCGGCGGCGGCGATGGCACCGACTCCCGGCAGAACAACGTGAGTTGCTTCTCGCACGTCGTCGGCACTCTCTGTCAGGTTCCACGGCTGGTTTAGTCGGTCAAACGACGCTTGTAAGGAGCGTATGTTTGCGACGCCGGTATTGATAATCTGAATCATTTCAAAGAACCCCTTTGGTGCTGGGCACGTCGCCAGCAGTTTTGGTTAGCGCCTCTTTGAGTGCCTTGGCCATTGACTTAAACGCGGCTTCAGCGCGGTGGTGGTCGTTGCTGCCACGTAGCACGTCCACATGCAACGAGCATTTGAGCGACATGGCAAATGACTGAAAGAAATGGGTGATGTTTTCGCAGGCCCACGTACCAATCATGGGTCGTTCGAGTTGTAGATGGATTTCTGGCCAAGGGCGGCCGCTCAAATCAACGACTGTTCTGGCAACCGCCTCGTCCAGCGGAGCGTATGCATAACCGAAACGCCGGATCCCTTTGCGTGGTCCCAACGCAGCATCAATCGCAGCTCCAAGCGCCAACGCGCAATCTTCGGCGGTGTGATGATCATCGACGTGCAAGTCACCGTCGCATTGCAGATCCAGATCGAACCCGGCGTGAAATGCCAGTGCGGTGAGCATATGGTCCAAAAATCCGATGCCAGTTTTTACGTCGACGGCGCCAGTCCCATCCAGGTTGACTGCTAATTGAATCGAAGTCTCTTTGGTAACTCGTTGCAACGAGTGCGTTCGGCCGGACCGGTTTGGCTCATCAAAAACCGGTGTCGCGAGTGTTTCAGGGGTCGGTTCGTCGTTGACCAAGTCGTCCCTCAGAGCGGTGGCTGCATCAATTCGATGAGACTCAGGATCGAGCTCGCAGATGTCACACAACGCGTTGGCTAACCTTAAATAATCGCCATGATTGGTCGGGCAAGTGATTCGCAGGTAGTTTTCCAGGACGGGGCGGTTCACAAATTTTCGAACACCGATTCCATTCTTCGCCAGGCCATGCCAAATCCGTTCGGAATCGTCAAACTGCACCAGCAAAAAGTTACCTTGGCTGGGAAGTGGGCGACCGCCGCATGCGATAACCAGCGATGTCAATAATTGACGAATCGTCTTGATGAGCTCGACATTGGATTGCATCTCGGGCAAGTGCTGTTGCAACGACGCCAACGCCGTGGCAAGCGAAACGCCGCTGACCGGGTAAGGGCCGGAAGCATTTCGAATCAATGACGCTGTGTCCGCTTCGGGACAGATCAGATAGCCGACTCGCAGCCCGGCCAATCCCCAAGCTTTGGAAAACGTACGGACCATCATCACGTTGGGTTCTTTGGCGAGCGACTCAGTGAAGTCTTCGTCGGCAAACTCAACGTAGGCGTAGTCAACGAGGACTTTGGCATCAAACGTTTGCGCCGTTGCCACAACCTGTTGAATTGAATCCAACGCAATCGATTGACCGGTCGGATTGTTCGGCGTGGTTAGTACCACGATCGACGTTGACTTGTTGATCGAATCTTTGATCGCCTGCAGTGGAAAGTCACCATCAACCCAATCGATGTTCTTGATGGCCCCGTCGTAATTGTTGGCGTAGATCCGAACCATCTCAAAGGTCGGGGCATGTGTGATGATCTCATTTTTTCCAGGCTCGATCGAAACTCGCATGACCCGTTCGATTGCATCGTCACCTCCGGCGGTGATCACAATTTGTTCCGCATCCAGACCGAGCCATGATCCGAGGCGATGCTGGAGGTCCGAATGATCGGGATAGCAGCGAACGGTGTTCTGTTCGAGTTGAGCCAGAAATTGTGGCAGGTCAGGAATCGCAGGACATGACTCATTTGCATTGAGCGCTAAATCGATCGGCGCTTCGAATACGGGCGTCGAGTATCCGTCTCGGGTTTTTGCCATAGCAAGCTCGGTTGATGAAAACTCGGTCAAATGAAACTCGAACAGAGGGTCGCTCGGTTCGAGTCAGGCCAGGTTAGAAACTTAAATCAAGGGATCAGTTGTTCGGCGGTTGTGATCACGATGTCAGCGGCACCGGCAGCTTTGAGTTTGGGAATCACCTCTGCCAGTTCCTTTCTGGGAACGGCCGATCGAATCGCGACCCACTCAGAATCGCTGTTTGACGAAACGGTGGGGCTTTTCATCGACGGCAAGATTGCGAGAACGGCATCGAGGTTCTCTTGCGTGACATTTAAATCCATCATCACCCGCAGGCGTGCTTTCAATACCGACTCCAACAGCATCACCAGATCATCGATCATCTTTCGGCAAGCCGGATCCTCCATCGCTGCAGTGGATGCATAGAGCCGAGTCGACGATGTCATGATCTCGTCAATGATCTCCAATCCATTGGCGCGGAGGGTCGAGCCGGTTGCCGTGTTATCGATGATGCAGTCAGCGTCTTCGGGCGGAAAAACTTCTGTCGCCCCGTAGGTCTGCAAGACGCTGGCGTCGAGACCTTGCTGTTGAATCCAGTTGGATGCCAGCTCTGGATACTCAGTCGCCACGACCAGGTGTCGGTTCGGCAGTTTGCCATTCTCGAGCAATTCGGTGGGGGCTGCGACGACGAGCCGAACGGGATTCAGTCGAGTATCGAGAACTTCATGCAACTCGGTTTTTGTTTCGACGACCCAATCCGCACCGGCAAATCCAAGGTCACGAGCACCGGCCTGAAGCATTCCGATGACGTTTCTCGGCTTGAGAATTTTGGTGGAGTAATTGGCCAGAGAAATGTTGGGCCGGTATCCCCGCTCGGAGCTCCGAATGGTTATACCAGCATCCTTAAGGAGGTCGACGATTTGATCGAACATTCGGCCTTTGGGCAACGCCAATCGAATGACACCCGATTCTAGTTCTGAGGACATGATTTCTGTTTTGGTATTTCTGTTTGGAAAGGTTGTTTACGTTGCCGATAAGTGGCAAACACCAAGTTGTTGACGCCTTTGAACTATGCACGTCTTGGGCAGCATCAACAAAAAAACGCTGACCGAGTGGGCCAGCGTTAATCTGTTTTGTTTGTCAAACAGCGAATGCGTAAGTCCACGGACGTCACCGGTAGAGGTGGTGTCCATGATGGTGATGGAAGTCAAAGAAGTTCGCTGTAATCATGCTTGTGATGATAACCGGATCGATCAAATTGTCAACGAGCGATTGTTAGCCATCCCGTTCTGCCGCCAATGACCGAAACGCTGTCATTGATGAAACTGAAATTCGCCTGCTATCTGATTTTTAGTCGTTTCTTTACAATCTGAACGTTTCGCCAAGTTGAAATCGTCGGCGAATCGAACTGTTTTTTCCTGTTCCAATCGTAGACAGCGTCTGGATGAAAACGTGAACTCTCACGAAATTCTTGGTCCCAACGGGAGTATCTCCCGGCGTCTGAAGAACTACGAAGCTCGGGAACCTCAATTGGAAATGGCCGACGCGGTTGCGAAAGCGATCGAGGCCAAGAATCATCTCGTCGTAGAAGCGGGGACCGGCGTTGGTAAGAGCTTTGGCTATCTGGTGCCGGCGATCCTTTCGTTGCAGAATTCGCAAAAGGATGAGAAAGCTCCTCGTCGACGCATCGTGGTTTCGACCCATACGATCAGTTTGCAGGAACAGTTAGTCAACAAAGATATCCCGCTGCTCAACAGCGTCATCCCGTTGGAGTTCTCTGCCGTTCTTGCCAAGGGACGAGGGAACTACCTGAGTCTTCGTCGGCTGGGCAAGGCGATCGAGAAGTCCGATTCGCTGTTTGATACCGATGAACAACTGAATCAGCTTCGGCAGGTCAGCTCATGGTCCAGGACGACGACGGATGGCTCATTGGCCGATCTGCCTGAAAAAGTCTATCGCGAGGTTTGGGATGAAGCGCGAAGCGATGGTGGCAATTGTATGGGGCGAAAATGCCCAACCTACGAGCAATGTTTCTACTACAAGGCGCGAAAGCGTTTGCAGAATGCGGACGTGATGATTGTCAATCACGCATTGTTCTTCAGCGACCTTGGCCTCAGACGAATGGGGATCAACTTGCTGCCTGACTACGATGTGGTGATTCTCGATGAAGCTCATACGGTCGAAGATGTCGCCAGCGACCATCTCGGACTGTCGATCACCAAGGGGCAGATCGAGTACACGTTGAACAAGCTTTACAATCAGAACACCAACAAAGGCCTGTTTGTTTTTCACAAGCTCGCCATGGGTCAAAAGTCGGTCGTTGCTTGCCGCAACGAATCGGAGCATTTCTTTTCAGACATCCTTGGCTGGGTTGCCCGCAAAGATCCCGATGGCCGCAGTTCCTCCACGCGTGTTCGTGATGCTGGAATCGTGCAGAATAATCTTTCCCCTCGGCTCAGCAAGTTGAGCCAGCTGGCCAAACAGTTTGCCGAAAACACCAACAACGAATCTGAGAAGAAAGACTTGGTGTCGGCCAGTGAGCGATTGGATGATCTCGCCGCCGGACTGGAAACGTGGCGACTGCAATCTCTCGAAGATAATGTTCACTGGATCGAGTCCAGTACTAATCGATGGGGCAATGTGCGAATCAGTTTGATGGCGGCGCCGATCGACATCGGGCCAGTGTTACGCAAGGAGCTGTTTGACAAAACGGATACCTGTATTCTGACCAGTGCGACACTGGCGGTTGGCAACCAGTCATTTGACTTTTTTCGCAACCGCGTCGGTTTGACACAATCAGCGACGAAGCAACTGGGCAGTCCGTTTGATTTTGAAAAACAGGCGAAGCTGGTGTTGGTGACTAATCTTGCCTGTCCATCGGCCAATCGCGATCTTCACGAGCGGCAGTCAATCGACGCCATCCGCCATTACATTGAGCAGACGGATGGTCACGCGTTTGTATTGTTTACGAGTTACCATTTTATGAATCGGGCGATCAAGGGTCTGACTTCGTGGATGTCGTCGCAGAATCTGGCAATCTATCAACAAGGGTCTGGCGTTTCGCGAACTCAATTGCTGGATCGATTCAAATCGAATCCGCGAGGCGTCCTGTTTGGTACCGATAGTTTTTGGCAGGGCGTGGATGTTCAAGGCGACGCTCTGCAGAACGTGATCATTCCCAAGTTTCCTTTCAGTGTTCCCGATCAACCGTTGTTGCAAGCGAGGTTAGACGCGATTCGGCAATCAGGTGGAAAGCCTTTTTTTGACTATCAATTGCCAGAAGCGGTAATCAAATTCAAACAGGGATTTGGTCGTTTAATTCGCAGTCGCTCAGATACCGGTATGGTCGTGGTGCTTGACCCGCGTGTTCGTACAAAACAATACGGACATGTGTTCGTCGAATCGCTTCCTAAATGCAATGTCGTTTATGAGACCATTTGACTTGTGAAGATGACCCGCGCTGATCACAATGGGCCGACTTTGTTCCGTTAACTGTTCTCAAGATTAAAGATCGCCATGAAAGCGATTCGTTGCCAGGATCTGGTTAAAACTTATCCGGGGAAACCCCCTGTGGAGGCGGTGCGCGGAATCAACTTCGAAATCGAAGTCGGCGAGTGCTACGGAGTCTTGGGGCCAAATGGTGCTGGTAAGACGACGACAATTGAGATTCTCGAAGGCCTGCTGGACGCGACTTCGGGTTCGGCGGAAGTACTGGGCATGAACTGGTCGAGTGATGGGCACTCCATTCGTGAACGGATCGGCGTTTCACTCCAGGAGACCCGGCTCAGCGAGCGATTGAGCGTCAACGAAACACTTCAGCTATTTCGCAGTTTCTACGCCGATGGGTTGACCCCGCTCGAAGCGATGGCCAAGGTTTCGTTGGAAGAAAAGAAGGACGCCTGGATCAAAACACTTTCTGGCGGACAGAAACAGCGTTTGGCAGTCGCCACAGCATTGGTCGGTAATCCCGAGTTGATTTTTCTGGATGAACCGACCACAGGGCTGGATCCGACAAGTCGGCGACAGCTTTGGGAGATCATTGAGACGTTTAAACGCGAAAGCAAAACGGTTCTGCTGACGACACACTATATGGAAGAAGCCGAACGGTTGTGTGATCGGGTCGCCATTTTTGATGCAGGAAAGATTATCGCCGAAGGAACACCGCAAGAATTGATTCGCTCGGTCGGTGCTGAGCACATCATCGAGTTTTCAGTCGATGCCGATCCAGCGGTCGTCGACGTGCATGATATCTCGTCGATCGATACGGTCGACAAGGTTGAGCGGTTGGATGATGCGTTTTATCTGACCGTTGGCAAGCCCCACGTCGTACTTTCGGAATTAATCAGTAAACTGTCGCGACAATCGCTGGCTTTGTCGAGCTTGTCCACGCGACATGCCAGTCTCGAAGACGTGTTCGTCAATTTGACCGGACGGCATTTGTTGGACGCTGAGCCCGAAACGGCAGATGCCAAATAGAGAATCGACTGAGTAGACTTCAGCACTATGCAAACACAAAATCCAATCTGGGCTCTGACGCTGGCGAGGCTTCGCGAGTTTACACGTCAACCCGAGGCTCTGTTCTGGGTCTACTTCTTTCCAGTGTTGATGGTCCTGGTGCTTGGTGTCGCGTTTCGGAACAAGCCTCAAGAGACGATCGCAATCGACGTCTTGCAGAACGATTTTTCTGAATCGGTGACATCCCATCTTGAAGAGTCGAAGACGTTCAAGATCACGGTGGTTGACGAGCAGGAGTCCAAGCAACGCCTTCGTACCGGCAAAACACTATTGCTGATCACAGCGAATGACGCGTCGTTACAATCGATTGATTATCAATTTGATCCTGCCCGACCCGGCAGTACGATGGCGCGAAACGATGTCGATCAAACACTGCAGAGAGCGGCAGGTCGAGAGGATGTCATCGCAACCACCAATGTCGAATTTCAGGAGCCGGGAGGTCGCTATGTCGATTTTCTTGTCCCCGGTTTGCTCGCGATGGGGCTGATGGGCGGAGGCTTGTGGGGCGTCGGGTTTGCCATTGTCGACATGCGAATCCGCAAAGTGCTTAAACGGTTCATGGCGACACCCATGAAGCGGACGCATTTTTTGATCGCGATGATGTGCAGTCGCCTGGTCTTTATGTGGCCACAGATCATTATCCTGCTGGTGTTTTCGTACTTTGTGTTTGGAGTCCAGATTTACGGCAATTGGTTGTCGATCGCGCTGATCATCCTGTTGGGTGCGATTCAGTTTGCCGGCATCGGTTTGTTGGTTGCTTCACGAGCAAAGACACTGGAAACGGTTTCTGGATTAATGAATCTGGTGATGCTACCGATGTGGACATTGTGTGGCATCTTTTTTTCATACGAGAATTTTCCAGAGATTTTTCACCCGTTCATTCGTTGGTTGCCACTGACGCCGATCATCGATGCTCTGCGCGCATTGATGAACGAAGGCCGATCGATTACGACGTTGTGGTTTGAGTTGGGTGTGATGGCGGTTTGGGCGGTCGTTCCTTTTTTCGTTGCGCTGTTGATTTTTCGCTGGAACGATTAATCGCTTGGCCGTTAGATGTCTCGCTGTCGTCGGATGTGGCAACGCGTTGTGCTTGCTTCGGTGTCCTCGTTGCTTGAAACGACAGGTTGTCTGTTTAAGATGGTGCTCAGCTATTGCATCATCAGCCTGGGAATCAATTGAATGACAACGTCGTTTTACGTTTCAGTTTTGGTCGTCATCGTTAGTTGGACTGGCGATTTTTCGGCAAATGGTTTCGCACAGGAAACCTCGGTCAACCAGACGACTTACCGAGCGTCTGAGGATGCGCGAGAGCCGGTCTTCGATTCGAAGAGTCGATTTCGCTGGCACAAACAGCATCTTGAGATGCAAGAATCATCGCCCAGCAAGGCGCGCAAATGGCGCCACATTGGCCCGACTCACATGAGCGGCCGCATTACTGACATTGCCAAGCCGCTGGATCAGCCATTTACGTTTTATGTGACGTCGGCATCGGGTGGCGTTTGGAAAACCGAAAACGAAGGAACTCATTGGCAGCCGATCTTCGATGACGCTCCCTCAGCTGCCTGGGGTGCGGTCGCCGTCGACCCTCAAGATTCCAACACGGTTTGGATCGGTGGAGGCGAGTCCAATATTTTTCGCAGTTCGATGGCGGGAACGGGAGTCTATCGCTCCGACGATGCAGGAAAAACCTGGCAGCACATGGGGCTGGCCGACACTCAGCACATCGCGCGAATTGCTGTTCATCCAGATGACTCCAACACCGTTTTGGTTGCTGCCGGTGGCCGCGAGTACACGCCCAACAAAGAGCGTGGAGTTTTTAAAACAACTGACGGCGGCAAAACCTGGAAGAAAGTCCTCTATGAGTCGGACATGGTGGGTGCCAACGATATCCTGATCGACCCCAAGAATCCGAGCAACATGTATGCCTCGATGTGGTTTCGCATTCGACGACCGTGGAGCGATCCGTTGCCTGGGCCCGGTGGCGGCATCTACAAGTCGACTGACGGTGGCGACAGCTGGATGCGTGTTTACAAAGGACTTCCCGAACGTGATCGGACGGGACGGATTGGGATTTCTTTGGCAGCCAGCAATCCAAACGTCATTTACGCGTTGATTGATAATCATGAAATCGCTCGAAAAGCCAAAGAAGGCGAGCTGGATTCTTACGGACGACCCAAGAAGGACGTGATCAAAGGCGCTGAAGTCTATCGCTCCAAAGATGCTGGGGCGACTTGGAGCAAGGTCAGCAAATCGACGCGAACGATGGAACGATTGTTCTCGACTTACGGTTGGGTGTTCAGCCAGATCCGCGTTGATCCCAACGACGAGGATACCAGCTACATCATGGGTGTGGCGCTGTTGAAATCGACCGATGGAGGCGTCGATTATCGACCGTTGTACGATCGAGGTTTGCACGGCGACCACCATGCCATGTGGATTGATCCCAACAACTCAGATTACATCATCAATGGAAACGATGGTGGTGTGAACCTTTCATACGATCAAGGCAAGAGCTGGAAGAACATCGAAAACCTGCCGGTCGTGCAGTTTTACAACGTCGAGTTGGACAATCAAACACCGTTCAACGTTTACGGGTCTATTCAGGACAACATGAGTTGGGTTGGGCCGTCGACGCACCGTCCTGGTCGAAGCGATCCTTACCAGTGGAAACTGGCGCCCGGAGGAGAAGCGAGCTATCACGCTGTAGATCCAGATGACCCCAACACGCTGTACTCAGAGATGTTTTACGGCAGTATTAATCGAACAGATCTGGCGACTGGAAAGACCAAGCGGATTAAACCACAGCCAGAAAAAGACGCGCCGCCGTTGCGAGGCCAGTGGTTGGCGCCGTTTCAAGTTTCCCCTCACAATTCACGCGTGATCTACCACGGCATGCAATACGTTTTTCGCAGCATGAATCGCGGTGACAAATGGGAACGAATCAGCCCAGACCTGACCGACTACGATGAGAAGAAACAGGGCAACATTTCATTTGCAACGATCAGCTCACTCTGTGAATCACCGTTGGAATTTGGCGTGATTTACGCTGGTACTGATGATGGCCGTTTGCATGTTACTCAAAATCATGGTGACAACTGGGATGAGATTAAGGGCCTCCCAAAGCGTTGGGTTTCTCGAGTAGTCGCTTCCAAATATGAGCTGGGTACGGTTTACGTCACGCTCAATGGGAAACGTGACAATGATTTTCAGATTTACGTTTACAAGTCGGACGATTTTGGCAAGACGTGGACCGACATTGGTGAAGGAATCCCCGGTGGTCCAGCCAACGTCATTTGCGAGGATCCGTTTAAGGAAGGTGTGATTTACGTTGGGACCGACATGGGTGTTTACGTGTCCAATGACGCCGGCAAGTCCTGGAACGTTCTGGGAAGCGAGTTGCCGATTGCATTTGTACACGACATCAAAATTCACGAGCGCGACAAGACGATGGTGATTGCGACTCATGGTCGCGGAGTCTGGAAACTGGAAATGGACTAGGTGCGAACTTAGGAAGCGTTCTCAGCTTGGACCACGATGCGGTTTCCGACGGCTTCGACGACCAAGATTCGTTCTCCTTTGTCGATCAACTGGCCAGTACTAATGACGTCATAGATTTTGCCTTTGATTTTTGCTTTACCAGCGGGGTTGAGGCGGGTGACGGTCTCACCTTTGGAGTTCTCCAGGAAACTCCAGTCCACGATCGCTTCGGGGTCTCGATCCGCTTCCAGTCCGGTTTCATCGCGTTGCGGCGGGTTGATCATGAACTTGCGAAAGTACTTTGAGTTCGGCAATGTCCGGCTCATGATCCACGCCCCGACGACGACGCCCATCCCCGCCCCGACGACTGGCAACATGGAATAAGGAAGTTGCTTGAATTCGCGGATCGAAGACGGGATAAAAAAGGACTGCGCGGAAAGAATTAGCGAAAGGCCGACCAAGAGGATGCCGCCAATCCCAAAGATCCCAAAACCCGGGATCACAAAGAACTCGATCGCAATGCAGCCCGCACCAACGATGAACATCAGAATCTCAAACCAGGCAGCATTGCCGCCCAATGACATCGCCCAAAAGTAGAGCGTGATGCAGATCAGGGCCATGAATCCGGGAACGCCCAAACCAGGGGCCGACATCTCGTTTGAAAACAATATGAACGTGGCCATCAGTAGCAGCATCGACACCAGCGGTTGTCTCAGAAACTGTGCAAAGCGATCGAGCATGCGTTCCGAAGCTCGCAGTTCGATGACTTCTGGCGACGAGTCCAAGTGATAAAAGACTTCGACTTGCCCAATGTCTTCGGCGATCAAACGGGCGAGACCGAGCTGCTCGGAAGTCGTCGCGTCCAATCCGTCGGTCATGCTCAACGGACGAATCGGCGTCCAACGTTCGGGGGACTTGAGCGTTTTCAGTTCTTCGTCAGAAAGCAATCGATGCGGAGCCGAACGATTCTGAGTGTCCCGAAAACTGGTGACTCCAATATTTGGGTTGATCATCGCCAACATCATTGACCAGTCTTTCCCGGCAGCGTTGGCAACATTCTGGATCAGCGGTTGAAGACGTTGGACTTCTTCAGCTTCCAGTTGGTCATTGGAATCTGCGGTAAGCCCCCCGATTCTGGCGTCCTCCTTCATGATCAGGTTATCACAAGCCAGTGCGATCAAACCGATCGGGCCGGTTGCTTTTTCACGTACGAAGGCGACCGTTTTGACTTCGCGTTCCTTGAGTTCAGCCAAGTGTTGGGCCAAAGCGATACAGGCATCTGGATCGCCACGATTGTCATCAAAAGTCAAGATGACGACGTTCACTCCGTCTGCCACTCGTTGATTGATGTTTTCAATCATCCAAGTCGTGGCTCTTTCATTGACGCGAAATGGCATTGGAATTTGAATCGCTTTACGATTCTCGGTATCCAGAAGATCAGCGTCGAGCGACTCGATGTTGACGCCCAGTTCCCGTGCCAAATCGTCTTTGGATTCCGGGACGAGACTGATCAGTTTCTCTTTGACGAGTTCTTCAGCTGACATCATCAACGGTTCGCCCGCTTTGGAAATGGTTGCAATCTCGTCGATCACTTCCGTCTTTTGAATTTCGTCGAGTTCCATTTGACTCATGTAGGCCGCGCGTTGGCTCGGTCGGTCGACACGCAAGACTTCGCGATTCGATTGCAGCATGGCCATCACAATCGGTGGAGGCAACGTCAATCGATCTTCCGCAATCGTTTCGTAAACCGTGGAGACCAGCCGGTTGACGCGATTTTCATCGACACCGGCCTTGCCGATCATCGTACCCGGCTCCATTGCGATGCGATTGCTGGCGATGGCAATCAGTACCGCGTGACCCATCAAGTTACCTTTCGAGTTGGGCGCGTCGGGGTCGGGTTCCAGGACCAGCGATCTTGCTTGCGGGATATAGGCAATGGTTTCGATCCGATTTAAGCGAGCGTCGATCAGGTCTCGAGCGAGTGCCTGGCAGGCTTCCAGTTCGCTTCCTAAACCTGAGCGTCCTGAAGCAGTGTCAAATTCCAGCACGACCAAAGGTCGATCTTCAGGACGAATCGAGCGAGGTGCACGCTCGGCGATTTCGTTGAGTGTCTGTCGGACGCCGCGGCTGACAAGATCGGTTACCGGAAGTCGAACTCTCACCAAGTGTGCAATTCGATCGTCCTCTGGCTCCTGCGGTGCCGCCGAGGCAAAGTGGCATGGCAACGCACAACAGGCGATAACGATTGAACGAACAACCAAGGCCTGCCACGATCGGGCAACAAGGTGATCACAAAGTTTCGATACAAAATTCATATCTAGTGAGAACAATCGAAAAACAGTTTTTGATGACTGGCGAAACGTCGCAAGACGTAACCCGGAATTTTAGCGCACAATCAACTTGTGCTATTGGCGTTCGTCAGGTCTGTGTGGTTATTGTGGTTTCTTTTCCGGATTTTTCTTTCGAGGGTTTGTGTTTTTTCGCAGCGTTGACAATCGACCTTCAATCTCCAATGTGATTGGCAAACTGGAGACGGACTTGGATTTGGGGTCGTCATCCAGTGCGACCGCTTCCAGTTTGATTGGGCCGCGACCAAGTAGGGTTGCTTTGACTTCGAATTCTACGTTCTGGCCACGTTCCTGGGCAATCATTCGACCATTATGTACCAAGCCAATGGCATCTCCCCAGTTGGACTTTGCGGATAGCTTCAGAGTGTCGGTATCAAGAAACGTCTGGTGCTTGCTCGATAATTCTACGTTTCTTTCCTGGTTGTCGATGAGAATGGGAATGATTTTCCGACCGGTCGATTCGATCATGCTGGCACCAATCGCAACTGCCCGAATTTCATGATAGCCATCGGACAGTCCGGAGGTCTCCATCACAAACATTCCGTCATTCGCCTGTTGGTGGATCAATCGGCCATCCAGATACCACTGAACCGCAGCAACGCGAACAGGTGACTGGCTGGTGTCAAAGTTGATGATTTGTGGGCCTTTGATTTTTGCATTGGGTTGTAATCCTTTGACTTCGATTGTCGGTGGAACCGCAAACGGGCGGCACAGTGCATCGCCAACAATCATCAACTGAGTTGGACCGGAAACGGATTGATAGAACGATTCTGCCAATGAGCAACCCCTGGCGTAATGAACATGCAGCATCGGAGACGGGAACTTCTGAGCGATCGCGTAAGGCTCAATCACCGTACCGGACGCACCAGCGGCTCCGTTTCGCAAAAACTCGGTTAGCTTGGTTTGTCCGGGCGAATCCATCCGCCCTCCATAGCTGGTAAAGTTGTCACCGATTGCACCGGGCACAAATCGACTTCCCGTTTGTGTCCAGTTGAACCTGGCGGTACCCGAAGTGACGCCGAGTACGTCTTTCGCGCGAACTGGCATTTTTGTTTTGATAATTTCGCTTGGGTAGCCGAGTGCCTTAAGGGCATCGATGGCAACTTGAAACTCGGGTTGTCGCGTTTTCGAACGGATGTCAGCGGTCTCAACAAAATAAAAAGTTCCTTGGGGACGAGTCGCATCGGCGCGGATTGAACGCTGCAGTTGTTCCAACGCTTCACGCTCGTTGTTTCCCTGGTTGCGTGTGATCGCCAGCACCGTTGAAAGGTAGTGCCGGTTTCCTTGACCCGGTGTCGAATTGATCATCCCGTTAGGGCCAAACGCGTAACGACTGCGAAAGCCACGAGTTGGGACGAAATCAAATGACGAATCGGGTACCAAATCCAGTACGCGCTGGAACATGTCGTTGTCGGCGACGTTTTCAAAAAGTTGATCGGCTTCCGTTTGCTTCCGGAACATCCAACCCAGTTGTACCGAGCGACCCAGCCATTGAGCCGACTTGTCTCCTTCACCAAGTTTGCCGTAGCACTGTGCCAAAGCATAGGCAACGGCCAGTTGCCCCGGGTTCTTTTTGTAGAGTGCTTCAAGTGTGCTCGCCGAATTTCGCAACTTCTCATCGGAATCAACGTCCAACCCCGCGCGAAGTTGCTCGAAACGTTTCTGCAGCTCACCGCCGAAAGGTTTCCGAAGCAAAACGCTCGCTGGCTTGCGAAAGTAGTTGTTTGCATCAAGCATCATGTAGCTTGGTTCGTCCGCCATGATCGCACTGGCGTAAAACGTTAACGAGTTTATCGAGGCTACGGGAGTGAACACTCGGCGGTCCGGCTGCTTATCGGCAGGCAAGTTTTTGAATCGCTCCGAGAACTTTTTCCAATGCTCTGCGATGTTGATGGCGGTGGGGAAGTCCGCTGAGTAGACGATGTAGTCGATCGAATTGGCAAGTCCGCGATTCTGGATCTCTTCAAACACTGGTTTGAGGATGCGTTTTCGAAACTCATCCAGTGAAGTCCGTTCCGAATCAGGGAGACCATTGAGATAAACCACATTCTGTGACGGGATTTGCCGCAGCGCAATGTAATAGTTGGCGATCATCTTCGACGATGGGGAATCCGCGTTGACCACCAACAGCAGATTCTCGGGGCCACCTCCCGCGTCAACTCGTTTCAAAAACCCAAAGCTGATCAAGCAGATCAGAATCAGCGTGAAGTATCGTTTGGCAGCAGGCATGTTTGTCTCATCAGAGGGCAACGTCGGCGGAGTCGCGATGCAACGATGTCCATTGTATCGAACCTGCCAAGCGGCTGTCAGAATTCCAGCTGGCCATATGCAATGTGTTCGGAGTGCCTGATTGATGGCTGCCTCGAATGCAATCGTCGATAGCGCTTGGTGGAAGCTCTAACAGAGCCAGTCGGCAAGGCTGCGAACGTTTCTGACGATTCGCTGCACGAAAGCGAGGTGTAATTAACGTCCGACAAATCCAGCCAGCATCTCTTTGCAGACGCGTGCGGTGATCAAGAGATTATCTGCGCTGGGCACGATAACGTTAGGGTTGGGAGCGTAGGGTTCGGAGATAAAGTTGGCAGGAATCGGCTCCACATTCAATCCATTCGCAGAAGCCAGACGCATGGCTCGAGAAAGATGCCAGGCCGATGTGATCACGCCGATTCGACCATCGACACGGTTTTCTGCCAACCATGTTTTCAAGTTCTGCATCTCCTCAGATGTGTTGTTCCCTTTCATCTCCAACAGCGATTCACGCGGCACGCCAAAGCCGACCAGGATGTTGATGGCTTCTTCGCGTGGATGCAGGTCCAGTGGAGTGGATCGATACGTTTGTGAACCGGTGCAGACGATCATTTTTGCTTGCCCACCGTGATACATGCGAGCTGCAACAGCGACTCGGTCTCCATTCATGGCCAATTGGCTTTGACCTGAAATGGTTGTGTTCGTGCCACCGCCAAGAACGATGACCAGTTCGAAAGGATCTCCATCGTAAGGATTGATCGATTGGTAGTCCGATTCCAGCTGGATGGCCAATGAGTTGGCAACGATTTGGTTACCAGTGATTGTCAGGATCAACCAGCACGCGAAACTTGCGATCGCGGTCCAGCCCCGTCGATTCAACAATGAGAAATAGACCATCAGCGTCAGCACGATCCAAATCACACCCACCGGAGTGATCAAGGAGGTGATCAGTTTTTCCACCATGGTTCGACCACTGACCAGACCAACACCTGCCAGCACCAGTCCAGCGACCAAACCAAGCAGAAGCAAGTGAGCCAAATAGCGTGTTCGCGTTCGAGGTTTGCCATCGGTGACGCCGCGATCCTGCGCGTAGTAGTCGTCGTATTCGTCTTCCCAGTTCTTTTTTCGCCAAAATAGCATCGGATCGGGTTTCCTGCGGTGTGTTCGACTGTTGCGAAACATCATAAACCATCGATCGTATTCCAAAGTCGCTCAAAAACCAGCACCGACCCCCGGGACGGGGCAACCCAAGTACCGATTTCAGGTCACGTTATCAGTTGTAAGGGTGACGACCGTGATTGAGCGAACTTTTGATGGGCCATCAGTGTCTCACCTGCGTAGAATGAGACGACACCATTGAACGCTCATCTCGAATCAGGAGCCACGATGCTAGGCATTCGTTATCTCAAAGTTCCTCCAACAACCTACGTCATTCTTTACCGGGGAGGCGAGGCCGTTCGGCAGGGGGCTGGTCTTTCTTTTTTCTACTACTCGCCAACTTCGACCGTTGTGCAGATCCCGCTTTCGACGATCGATGTGCCGTTCCTGTTTGAAGAAACGACCGTCGACTTTCAGGATGTCACAATTCAAGGCGAACTGACGTATCGCATCGTAGATCCCACCGTAATTTCAGCGATGTTGGACTATACCGTTAACGCCAACGGAAGACATTTGTCCGATGATCCAACCAAGTTGAATGACCGCCTCATTCAAGTCGCAAAAACGGTATCGCGGGGATTCGTCCAGCGTCAATCACTGGCAGCCGTCCTGACTAGTTCTGATGAGCTGGTCACTCACATTACCAGCCATGTTGCTGAATCAGAGACGGTCAAGATGCACGGCTTGGAAGTGCTGGGTATTGCTTTGCAGTCAATCAAACCAACACCGGAGATGGCGAAAGCCCTCCAAGCCGGAGCGCGAGAGAAACTGTTGCAACAGGCGGATGAAGCAGTTTATGCGAGGCGAAATGTCTCGATCGAGTTGGAGCGCGAAATCAAAGAGAACGAGTTGAGAACTCAGATTGCCGTCGAAAACAAACAGCGTGAAGTTCGAACTACGAAACTCGAAGCGGACATTGCTCTGGAACAACAACGGTCCGAGTTGGTCGACACCCAAGTGGCCAACGAAACGAAAGAGTCAGAAGCTCGCGCGGCAGCGCTCAAAGCGACGCTTGATGCAGTCAAAGATGTCGACTGGCGGACGCTCTTGGCCACCCAGGAAGGCGGACTTGATTCCAAACAGATGATCGCAATGGCCTTTCGCGACCTCGCTGACAACGCTGAAAAAATTGGCTCGTTGAACATCTCGCCTGACCTGCTTTCCAATCTGTTGGATAGTGCCAACCGTGACCAGCAGGAGCGCGATTAAATGGGATACAACCTTCCAGTCATCGCCGTTGTCACTCGTGAAACGCGATTACAACATCTAAAGTCGCGCTGGGTTACGTTTAAACAGGCCGCGTTTCGTTTGAGCAATGCGGCATCCAACGAATTAGAGCGTCGCAGACAATCGATGAAGACGGGCTCGTTTGATGAAGTTCGTGAAAACATGTTGGCTGATGCTCACGCCGATGATGACGATTTTCTTTTTGAGGACAACAATTATCAACAAGCGGTGATGGACCTCAACGACGATCTTGATCTGGGTTATCCAGTGACTCAAGTCAATCGTCAGCATGTCGCCAATTTTGATTTTGGTCGCTGCCTGGCGGTGGTGGTAATTGGTCAGGATGGGTTGGTTGCCAACACTGCCAAATACGTTGGCGATTTGCCGATTATCGGCATCAACCCGGATCCAACGCGACATGATGGCGTGCTGTTGCCGTTTTCTGTGGGTGATGCTCGTCGCATGGTCCAACGGGTGATCAAAAATAGCTATCAAACCAAGTCTGTGACATTGGCCGAAGTCAATACGAACGATGGCCAACGGATGCTCGCGTTCAACGACTTTTACGTCGGTGCCAAGTCCCATGTTTCGGCGCGGTATACGCTAGAGTACGACGGTGAAGTGGAATCGCAATCATCGAGCGGTGTCTTAGTTGCTACCGGCGCCGGATCGACGGGTTGGCTGTCCTCCGTTTTCAATATGTTTCATGGCATGCAACGTTTTTTTGGTCAGCAAGCCCCGTCTTCGTCGGTGCAAATGAATTGGAGCGATGGGCAGCTTTTTTGGGCGGTGCGCGAGCCGTTCATCAGCCGTCACTCGTCCGCTGGGATGACGGCCGGGTTCCTCAATCAAGGGAACGAATTGGTAATCGGATCCCAGATGGGAACCGAAGGTGTGATTTTTTCAGACGGTATCGAGTCCGACTATATTGAATTCAATGCAGGAACGATCGCTCGGTTTTCAGTGTCTCGCCAGAAAGCCCATTTGGTCGTGGCCTAAGTTTGTCGCCCAAATTTATTGTTCAAGTTCGTCGCTCAAACGAGTGGCCCAATGTCAACGTTGCCGAGTCAACTTCGACAGTCGTCTACTTCGCAACGGACGCTTCAAACAGAAAAACAGGTTCGCGCTGCGCGTGTTGGCTGCCCATTTCACTCATCGCGGTTTGCATGGACTGCAAATCGATGATCACGCCCTGCGACGTCCAAGCGGAGCCGATCAAAAATCGATTGTCCGGCGTGAAGACCAGATTTCGCAATCGAGGACATCCGGACCGGATCGTCAAAAGGTGTTCAGCTTCGTCGACAGAAAAAAGATTGATCTGTCCTGACTCGCTGGCGAATGCCAATCGTTTTGACGTCGAATCAAACGCCAAGGCCCAGATGCGTTGGCCGGGTATTTTCAATGTGACTGGATCTCCAACCCATCGTTGTACTTGGTTTGCCGATTCGGAGCCAGCAACGACCGGCCAAATTTGTCCACCCTCAGACTTGCGAGTCACGGCCAGCCACTTTCCGTCAGGGCTAAAGGAAACATCCATCGTGGCCAATGAGTTTTGCCGATTGCCAGCTTGGCTGGGTAAAAGTTGTTTGAGTAACTTTCCATTTTCAGCTTGAACCAATGAGAGACTTCCATCGAATGAACTGATCGCAAGGATCGGCAGCGTTGGGTGAAAGTCCAACCCCGCAATCAGGCGATTCGCGATTTCGGTTTCATATCGCATCGTCCAATCTTCCGTGTTGTAGACTCGCAAGACTCCGTGCGTCGAATCGCCTAGCTGTTCGCTACCAGCAGCGAACCATTTCGAATCGCCACTGAAAGCCGTCGCCCAAACCTCTTGAGGAAATTCATCCAACAGGCGAGCCAATTCCATATTGACGGCGTCAACAATCTCGACGTTGCGATAATGCCGGCCGAAGGCAAGCCAGCGACCATCGTTGCTGGCGACAGCTGACCACCTCGCTGCTCTGGCGTCTCCTTCAAGAACAATTTTGAAGCGGTAGTCAATGTCGACGATGTGCTCTTTGGACAACTTCTGTTGCAAACCGTTTTCGATCATCCGACGTTCGAGACGAATCATTCCACGGTTTCCAATTCCCAAATCACCATTGTTGAGAAAACAAAGTTCCTGTTGCGTCGACGAACGCGTGTGCACACGAACAAGGGGAGCAAGCGTTTCTGCATCGAAAAAGTGCAGGATCCCATCGAGCGATGAGTTGGTGGTGACAAACTCTCCCCGCGTATCAACCGTCAATTGTTCCGCCGGATCAATCGCGACTGACATGGCAGAAGGGTTGTTGATTTGCGAGATCTTTGGCTCGCCCAAACTGTGACGTTCCAATGATTGCTCATTCAACACATACAACGTCTCACCATCGGGTGAAAACCGGGCCGATCGAAACGATGGGTCCAGCTCGGTTTGAAAGATTGGGCTCGTCATCGATAACTCACCGGTGACTGCCAAATCGAAAACTTGCAGCGAACGATCGAAAGCGATCATCAGTCGATCTGCATTGAGGTCAAGCTGGACGTTCGCGGCTTCCAGGTCCAACCACTGGATGTCTATTTCGTTGACGTTACTGTTTTCTGAAGTCGGGTTGTTGAAAATTCCGATGCCTTGATCGGTGGCGATGACGACATGCTCGGAATCTTCATGAGCTACCAATGCGGTTAGGGTCCGATCGGCAATCGAACTCTCAGCGATTCGGCGCTGCGAATTTGCATCCCACACATGAATCGTTCCCAGCCCGTCGGCCGTGACGATTGAACGACCTTCAAATCCGATCTCGGTAAACTCGATGGCAGCAGGATGAGCATCTTTGATCGAAACGGTTTGCGAACCCACGTCAGGTTTGAAAACAAGGTCACCGGTCGTCGTTCCTGCCGCTGCGAAGATGTGTTTTCCGGCATCGATTGAAGCAAATACGTTGTAGCGAATCGGCTGAACTTTCATCGTTACTGGATCGATTCGCATACCGTCGATGATCATCCGTCCTTGACGATCGACACCAACGGCATGGACCGTAGGAAATCGTTTGGCAACACCCCCCTTGGTCAAACTCAACTGGGTGAGCACACCCTGGTCGTTGCCAATCAAAAATCGGGTTAGATCGACGGGATCAACTGACAAACAAGTCAGTCCTTGTTCCATACGCCTGGACGCATGTCGGTTCTGAGACCAATCGCAAACGGTGATGCTGCCATCGTCGGAGCCAACGATGACACCCATCTTGAGCTGTGTGTGTTGAAACGGCTTTAACAGGAATGGTGCCCCATGAAAGACACGTCGCTTGGGCGGGTGGTCGTTAACAACAGCATCGGTCGCATAGGAGACTTTGGTTGTCCACATCAGATGATTCGATCCATCGTGAGCGACGGCAATCGAAGGATCATCTGAACGAAATTGCTGAATCGCTTTCTTCGTGACGAGATCGAAAACGCGAACGCTATGATCCTCAAACGACGCAATCAGCCGGTCACTTTGTCCGTCGAGTGCCAGTATTCGAAACTTGGTTTCCGTATTGATGGAATCGATGAACTCCATCGATTCCAAGTCCAACACATCAAGACGACCTGGTTGGGACGCGACAATGACGTTTTGACGGGTTGTTGACGAGTCACGAACAACGCAAAACTGATGGCTGGGTATCGTTTGAGTCTCTGGTTGCGTCGCGTTTGACAGGGGACTTTCCGGTATTGTCCATGCCCAAAGTTTGCCTTGGGACATCGCCAACAGTCTCGAATGACTGACCCATTCCATACGTTCAATCGCACCCGTCGGACCTGCCAGTTCGCAATACACGTCCTGAATGTCGTTGTCGATCAATCGCAGCGAACCGTCTTCATAGCCGATGGCATTCCACTGACTGCCACAGCTGATTGCGCTGATCGGGTGTTTGGGTCCGATCCATTTTGTATCGACGCAGATTCGAAACGAGTCATCGCAAACCATCTCAGCCAACAACTCGTGAATTGGTTTCATGCGATTCTCAGCCTCGTCCATGGCAGCCGCTTTTTGCAAATCTGCAAATGCTGATTCGTACCATCCATCGTGTCGCGTACGAAGATTGGTTTCGGCACTTTTCAGGAGTGATTCAAACAGGCGACCGTTGGCAATGTCGCGTTGATGCTGAAACTTCTGCCGTTCTTTTTGAATGTTGATGATCGCCAACGCTCCCCCGACAAACAACAACACGGTCGCGAGACAAATCGTGGCCACCAATGCTGGCTGGCGAGCGAACCAACGAATCGTTTTCTCCCAGACGCCGATTTGTTTGGCGCGAATGGGTTCGTCCAACAGGTACCGCCGTAAGTCGAGTGCCAATTCCTGGGCATTTTGATAGCGATCTTCGGCGGATTTGGCCATCGCCTTAAGGCAGATCACTTTTAGGTCGTTCGGAATCGGATTCTGCCGTGAACGTCCAAACTCGGGTTCGCGGTGGATCACTTGTTCGATGACCGAAGAGACCGGTCCTTGAAATGGCGGCTTGCCAACCAAGAGTTCAAACAGCACGACACCCAGCGAGTAAACATCGCTGGAGATCACCGCCGACTCGCCCATGGCTTGTTCCGGCGACATGTAGGCGGGAGTTCCGATCAAGTCACCATGGCGTGTGAGTTGGCTTTCTTGATCGGCCAGTGCCGCCAGTCCAAAGTCAGCAATTTTCGGTTCATCACGATCATCAAACAGAATGTTTGCCGGCTTGATATCACGGTGAACGACGCCATATCGATGCGCGTAATCGATTGCTTCGGCGAGTTTGCAAACCCAGTTGGCTGCTTGTCGTTTCGAATAATCGCCACGATGAATCCGCTCTTTCAGGGTGCCTCCGGGTACAAACTCTTGCACCATAAACGCGTGATCTTCCGAGTTTCCAAACTCGTACACCGAGACGATCCCCGGATGTGCCATTCCCGCCGCCGCTGCAGCCTCTCGTTGAAAACGTTCGCGTTCGACAGATGGTCCGTCAAACGGCAGTTTCGCGAATTTGACCGCGACGGAACGCTTGAGCGATCGGTCCCAGGCACCGTAGACGAGCGCAAACGTGCCTTCACCAATCATCTCGTTCAACTCAAACCGATTGCTGTCGAGGCAACGTTGAAGGTTCGTTTTTCGTGAGTCATCAACATCCCCGTTGAGCGGACAACTGACTCCTGCGTCGTCATTCAGTGCGTCGAAAACTTCGAACTGGCGCTCGAGTGTGTTTGCAAATTCTGGAAAACGATTCAGAGTTTCTTGCTGCAGTTGCTGACGATTGTCTGGCGTTGAACGCAAAAGGAAGTCGTTGTAGATCAAATCGACAGCAATTGACTCATCTTCACGCAGTTGAGGAAACGTGACAAAGTACGAATCTAACGCTACGGGACAACCGGCAGCGGAGCGGTCTTGTTGCTCAAGCAACAACTCATCAGCCAACTCGCGAATGGGCAACGATCGACGTTTCTGCAATACGTGTTGGTCGGTCGATGGATCGTCGACCCGGTTTGGCGATTGCGAAGTTGGCTCGTTTACCGACATGGTGTTACTCGCCCAGTTCAGACAGTGCTCGACTGCAGGCGCGGGTCAGTTGCTTGCGTAGAGCGTCGGCGTTTTTTCCAAGCCGTTTGGCAATTTCGGCCCAACTGATTCCCTCTCGTCGGTACTTGGCGATTTCATTCTCTTCGTTGGTCAACCGTCGTTGAAATTGCTCTAGCAACTCCGCTCCAGAAACCAGCTGACTTGCAGTTGGTGACTTTTGATCCGCGACATCGCGTTCTTCGACCGGCTCGTCTGACATGTCCTGAATTCGCCGCGACGTTTCTCGGCGATGGCGATCAATGACCTTGTTGGTCGCCATCTTGGAAAGCAGTTTGAGTAGCTGTTCCGGGCGTTCGAGTTCAAACTCGCCATAAACTGCGCGAACGAAAAACGCTCCAAACACTGATTGCGAAATATCCATCGAATCGACAACGCGTCGCAATTTGGGATTCGATAGTCGGAGCCGAATATCTCGGCGTATCTCTGGCTCGTAGAGTCTAAGTAGTTGGGCCGCTGCCGTTTGATCTCCATTTCTTACGTCGCGCATTAGTTGCGCAAACTGACTCGATTGGATTTGGACCATGAAGCAACCGTAGGTGGCGGGTGGAAGCGATTGATTCAGCAACATGAGACGTGTGGTCGTTCAAGACTGAATCGACAGAGTCATATTGGCTCTGATGCACGGTTTGCCGCTTGAGATGCGACGGGGCAATTCAAAACTGTAGGACCACTCGGCAATTCCAGTCTACCTGAAACGAATCGGAATTTCCCAATTCCAAGTTTGAACTTTTTTTTAAACAAGAAAGTTCAGCGAAAATTTTCAGATTCATGTCCGTTAATCAAGGCGGATCCGTTTTAGCAAAAAATCACCGTCGACACGGAGCCGGGCTCTTTCAAGGGTGTCCTTGATGAATTTTTCAAAAACGACTGGCCCGATATGACTTCGGCAGTTGATTGCGAATCAATTTTCTGTCCGTTCGGTGTCTTCGTTTGCGTTGAACTCAATACGCATCCATTTTTTGTTTTTCTTTTGAGAGTCACCATGTCGAGTCACTTCCGAGTTGCCAGCCTGTTCATGCTAGCCGTCTTTTGGATTCCGTTGTCAGTCACCAACGCTGACGTGTTTTCGTACAGCTACGGGAATCCCTATTCATCCGTCAACGACGGCTACATCGTTTCCACCAACAACGCCACGTTGTATAGCGAGGGGACGGTTCGACTGTGGAAGCCGGTTTCCGGTGGAACGACGTTTGGCAATACGACACCAGCGCAAGTGACTTATCGATTCAACATGGCAGAAGAGATTTCTGACATCAGTTTGTGGATGAACATGCCGACGTTTCATTGGTCGTACAGCCGCGGCCACAACTTTCTCTATGGTTCCAATGACGGTACGAATTGGGAATTGATGGCCGAGTTGCAACCGCCGGCATTTGGATCAGCGCGTGATTTGGGAACCGTCAATGTTCCGCAATCATTGAAGCAAAGCACCGACTTCTGGATCCGCGCTGACCTTTACAGTTACGGTTCATCAGCGCCCAACGGTGGAGTCTTCACCAATACGGCGCAATTGTCCCGTTACGATGTGAATGCCAACAACACGTCCTTTTCAATTGAGATCACGACCGTCCCGGAACCGACTTCTGCCGGTTTGATCGGGATGCTCGGTTCCGTGTTCTTCTTGAGACGCCGCCGGGCTTAACTTGTTAAGGTCTAAGGCGGCGTTCAAGTTTGGCCCTAAGACTTGGACCAACAACAAATGATGTCGACCGTTTAAATGTGTCGAACACCTATTTGATTTCTGGAATTTTTCGACCGGGCGTCCAAGGGGCGCCGGCTTCGTCCAGTTTCTCATTAAGTGCTGGCAGGTCCTCTTCGACCAACGTTTTCAAGTCGCCCAGCACAGCTTCGTATTTCTCACGAGCGATCTCGTACTGACGTTCATGGGTGCCGGTCGGGCCTTCCAGTGATCCCATGGCACCGAACATCATCGTGCGTATGCGACTGGTGATGCCGGGCAGGGCGGGTTCGTTGCGACGGGGCTTGGTCGGGTCGCCGTTAAAGGCTTCCATGACATCCATCAACTTGATTTCCAAAGCGCGGACTTCATTCTGCATCTCAGCATCAAGTGTCACAGAGCTTTGCAATACTTTCTTGATTTCGCCAAGTTGCGTTTTGGCTTGACTGGCAACGCTGGTCGCACCGTTGATCGAAATCGACAGTGATTGGGCTTTTTTGAGAAAGTCCATGGTCGCCTCACGATTAGAAGCATCGACGAGCTCGGCCATCAGCGGTTCGATCTGGAATTCCGTGGCTGCAACCAGTTCGGTTGTTTCTCCATCGACGGTTTTCGAGATGTCCACCGTGTAAGTGCCTGGCAAAGCCAATGGGCCAAAGTTGCCAAATGCACCATGTCGAAGATTCCAATGGGTTCGGTGCATCCCTTTGGACGTGCTGCCAGAGAGTCGCTTGACGAGATTGCCATCGGCGTCGCGAATATTCAGATGTACTCGAGGCGCAACTTCGCGATCCTCCTGTTTAAACTCTTCCCAGCTCGGATAAGCATTGTCTTTTCCAGCAGCAGCCAGTTTTTTATCCTTTGACTTGCGCTCTGAAGACTTGGTTTTGAGCGAGTCTTTCAAGTGATAGGTGATGGCGACACCGTAGGGAGGATTGGCTGCGGTGTAGAAATTGGCTCCCTGGAATGCCCGACCGCTGCCAGCCAATGGCGCCGTGACATCAAAAATCATTCCCTTTTTGATCGGGAAGATCTGGTCTGATTTTGGAGTCGCAACGTCAACGGATCGAAGGGGCGAGTAGTCATCCAGGATATAAAACCCACGACCGAAGGAAGCGAGAACCAAGTCATTCTCTTCGCTCTGGATTTCGATATCACGAATCGCAATGGTAGGCAGACCGCCCAGTTTGAGCCATTTCTCACCGCCATCGACGGATGTGTAGCAGCCAAATTCAGTTCCACAGAACAGCAAGTTTGCGTTTTCGCGATCCTGCTTTAGCGTGTACACGCTGCCGCGCTCTGGCAAGTTATTGGTAATCGATTCCCACGTCTTTCCGCGATCGGTCGACTTGAGCACGTAAGGTTTGAAGTCACCTCGTTTGTGATTGTTGACAGCAACATAAACCGTGTCGGCGTCGTGCATGTCCGCTTCAATGTCATTGATATAACCGTACTCTGGAACTGGCAGCGAACCAAACTTGCTGATGGCGCGCCAGTTTTGGCCTCCATCTTCGGTCACCTGAACCATTCCGTCGTCGGTGCCAACATAGATCAGCCCTTCTTCGACTGGTGATTCGCTGACGCTGACTATGGTGCCGTATTGCGAAGTCGACATGTTTTTGGCGACTGCATCGACGCTCCAAACGCGCCCCATCACTTTGAGTTTGTTTCGGTCAAGGTTGCGAGACAGATCGGTTGAGATCGCTTCCCAGTTGTCACCGCGGTCGTCGCTGGCAAACAGGATTTGCGATCCGTAATAGATTCGTTTTGAGTTGTGCGGTGAGATAGCCAGTGCAGAATCCCAGTTCCAGCGCAACGCGGGTCCATCGGGCTCTGGTTGCGGTTTGATATCGACCCGGGTTCCAGTTTTTCGATTGAAACGAACCAGACCACCATACTGCCATTGTGAGTAGATCGTATCGGGGTCTTCAGGATCAACGGCGGGATCAAAACCATCTCCAAACACGGTGATGAACCAGTCGCTGTTACGAATCCCGTGTGAATTGTTGGTTCGCGAAGGTCCGCCCTGTGTGGCGTTATCCTGCGTGCCTCCGTAGACAAAGTAAAACGGTTTCTCGTTGGAGACAGCAACTTTGTAAAACTGGGTCAGTGGCAAATTTGCTTTGAAGTCGTACGTCTTGCCGCGATCCCAAGTTTCGTAGACGCCACCATCACAACCCAGGATCAGGTGGTCGGCGTCATCTGGGTCGATGACCAAAGCGTGGTTGTCCACATGTTTGTCAGCTTCGCCGAGTCGCGAAAATGTCTTCCCGCCGTCTTCGGTCACCATGTTGTAGGTGTCCAAGGCATAGACGCGATCAAACTTGTGTGGGCAAGCGATGATCTCTTGATAGTACTGGGGGCTGCCGGAAACATGGTCACTCATCCGACGCCATGTTTCACCGCGGTTGGTGCTCCGATAAAAACCACTTTGCCCTTCGGCTGCTTCGACGATGGCGTAAACGACTTCGGGGTTGATTGGCGAAATTGCCATTCCGATTCGACCTTTGTCCCCACCAGGCAAACCCCGATTGATCTTCTTCCAAGTCTTGCCGCCATCAATTGATTTGTGGATTCCAGATTCGGGTCCGCCATCGATCAAAACCCACGTGTGTCGTCGGCGTTGATAAGAAGACGCGTACATGATGTTGGGATTGCTTGGATCAAGATGAACTTCATTGATGCCGGTGTGCTCACTGACGTCGAGAACTTTGTCCCAGGTTTGACCTCCATCGGCCGTCTTGTAGAGTCCGCGGTCGCCACCTTCTTTCCAGAGGGGTCCCTGAGCGGCAACATAGACAATGTTCGAGTTGCGAGGATGGACAACGATTTTGCCAATATGTTCGCTATTGGAGAGCCCGACTTTCTTGAACGAAGCACCTCCGTCGGTCGACTTATAGAGTCCGTCGCCATAGCCCACACTTCGCTGGGAATTGTTTTCGCCAGTACCTACCCAAATCGTGAATCGATCATTTGGGTCAATCGCCAGGCACCCGATCGAGTAGCTTCCGTAGCCATCAAAAATCGGTTTCCAGGTCACGCCGGCGTTGGTTGTTTTCCAAACTCCACCGCTGCAAGCGGCAACATACCAAGTACTGCGTTTGACAGGATCGACCACGATGTCACCGATCCGGCCCGACATCAATGCCGGTCCGATTGAGCGAAACCGCAGTGCCGAAATCAGACTCGAGTTGAGCGTCGGCGTTTCATCTTTGGGCTCGTCGGAGTCCTGAGCCGTGCTCGTGTTGGTCGTTAGAACAGACGTGGCAAACAAAATCAGCGAAAGTGCGATCGCTGAATTGCTGGAGTGTTGGCGCAAAAACATCCGAGGCATCTCCGGTTTTAAACTTGGTGTCGAACTTGGTTGAGCGGCGTAGCGTCGCCGGGTGTAGTTTACACTCCAGGAAAAAGAGGGCGACAAATAGTCATAAAATCGACATCAGAATTCACTACTTAACGACGTCATTTCGGCGTGCAGAGTCGCCGTGTGCCACGTTTAACGAAAGCGCTTATGTATGAAATTTGATTAAAGTGTGTCAGTCGGCGTTGAGACGATGACCAAATATCATGCTGCTTCAAGTCGTTTGTGTGCAGGGCTTTCGATGACCGATTCGCTTTCGGCGTTTCCTCCAAAGGGCAAGGCGGGTAAACTTGCGTCATGCGATCTACTTTTAAATTTTGGCGACGCTGCCGATTATTCGGAAATCCGCGTGTCTTGCTCTTTCCGTTGCTCTTCGTAGGAATGTTCGCTTCTGGGATGCTGAATCCGCAGCCCATACGGGCACAGGAAACAGAACCTGAAGTCAAGCGAAACTGGCGAATTGAACGGATCAATCTGGAGCATCAGTTCGGGGAAGAGCTGACTGAGATTGCAGACTGGTGTCGCCAACAAGGGATTCCACAACAAGTCGAACCCACGTTTCAACTGAAGATCAATCGCGACCCACAACGGCAATACATTTTTCCACCGACCACGAAAAAGATGCCAGAACCTCAAGAAGGGGTGCTGGGTCAATGGTTAGAGAAAGTCAATGCCGCTCGTCGCAGTCATGCGTCACGAATTTTTGAACTCGCTCGCGAGGCGGCGTTGGCGGATGCTGGCGGAATAGCTTATCAACTGCTTCATGAAGTTATCTTCTACGATCGCGACCATGAAGAAACACGCGCCATGTTGCGCCATATCGAACGAGACGACTACTGGAGAGTCGCTTCGGCGACGGTCAAAGTTCGCGAGAGCAAACGAGACCATGATCTGTTTGAGATTCCTGCTGGTGGTTACATCACGGTGACCACGCCTCACTTTCAAATTGAATCGACTGTGGGTGAAGAGCGGACACGATTTCTTGCGGATCAACTTGAACGTTGGCATGGCGTTTGGCGTCAAGTTTTCTTTGAGTACTGGGCCAGCGCTTCGTATCCCAAAAAGCTGTTCGATGGGAAAGCGATACGATTACCCACGACCCGATTTCGAGTGCTATTCCTGAAAAACCAACAGGAGTATCTGTACCATTTGTCGCAGCGTGTTCGAGGTGTCGTGGCAGAGTCGACTGGATACTACAGCAACACCGAACAGATTTCGATTTTCTATGACGGTGGCGAACTGGAGCAGGATACTTGGCAACACGAACTGACTCACCAGATGTTTCGCGAGTCCGAACGAACTCGCAAGGCTGCATTTGAGGATGGATACTTCTGGGTCGACGAGGGGATCGCCTGTTACTTTGAGTCACTCAGAGACTTTGACACGCACGTGACGATCGGCGGATTCGATGCTCGACGAGTCCAGTTCGCGCGACTGCGGCGTTTTCTCGAAGACTACTACGTTCCGTTGGAGGAGTTTTCGGCAATCGGACTAAGCGGTTTTCAAAAACGGGCTGACATGCGATTGATGTACAGCCAATCTGCCGGTCTGGCAGAGATGCTAATGAATGATGGAAATGGTGAGTTGGAACAACAGTTCATCGGTTTTTTGACGCTGGTCTACAAACGAAAACCCAAACCCGATGCGTTTGAGAAACTTCTCGGCTCAAGTGTTGCGGATTTGGATAAACGCTACGTCGAGTTTCTCAAAGTAGATTCCGAACGAGTGGCACGTTATCTTGCGAGTCCAGAAACGCAAACCGTGTTGTCTTTATCGAAAGCGGATCTTGATACGGCGGCGTTTGATTCGATCGGCCGTTGTGTCAATTTGCTTTGGCTGGATATCAGCGGCAATCAGGTCACTCAGCAACGGTTGACCGCTCTAGCTGAATGCGATCAGCTGTCGCAGCTGTTTATGACGGAGTGTGCGGTTGGTGAGGATGCACTCAGCGGGCTTGGCGGAATGAAAAATCTGACCGAGCTTGATTTAAGCGGATCTTCGGTAACGGACAGCCACTTGGCAGGTCTCGCCAAGTGTCCTGCATTGGTCAGCGTCAAGCTGATTGCAACGCGAATTTCTGATCAAGGATTATTGCAGTTGGCCAAAATTCCCAATCTGCAGGAAGTCTACCTTTCTCGAGCCAGTTTTTCGACAACTGCACTGGCCAAGCTTAAGTCAACACGACCCCGGCTATCGATCATACAATACTGAGTTGACGATCGGTGGTGAAATATTCATTTGACACTTTGCATTGTCATTTCGACGTCGTGTCCCTCCGTGAATCATGTCCAGTCCGAAAGTTGATCACGTCCAACAGTCCGATGTTGCAGTTGGCATCGTCGCGATCAACCATGCGGCACCACCGACGATCGAAACGGCTGAGCAACTCGCGCCTCGTATCGGCAAGTCGCCAGATTGGATAGTCGAGAATGCGGGTGTGGCATGTCGACATACTGCACTTCCAGGTGAGGATCCCGCCGAATTAGTCGCCGACGTGGCCAAGCCACTTCTGGATCAATGCGGGTCTCCCGACTTGATCCTCAATGCAGGCGCCATGCACCGCCAGATGGTTCCTGATACTTCTGTATTTATCGCTCGGTCACTAGGTGTTGAAGAAGTTCCCGCCTTCACAATCAACGCGACCTGCCTTTCGTTTGTGGTTGCATTGAACACCGCCAAGTCATTGATTCGTTCCGGTGATTATCAATGCGTATTGATTTGCACCGCCGAATTCCCTTCCCGTGGCCGGAACTTCAACCAACCCGAATCTGCGGCGTTGTTGGGCGATGGAGTGGCTGCTGCGATTGTGGAAGCTGGCGCGTCGACGGGACACATTGAATCGTTTCGGATGAAAACGTGGCCTGAAGCAGCCGACTATGCTGAAGTACGGGGCGGTGGTGTGATGCGCCGACCATGGGATGAAACGACAACACATGAGGATCATGTATTTGATATGAAAGGAGATCGTTTACTTCGATTTGCCCTGCCTCGAATACGCCCGTTTGTTCGGCAGTTTCTTCAGGACAACGATCTTTCAGTTTCGGACCTTGCCGCAATCGTGCCCCATCAAGCATCGCTATCTGCGATGCAAATCGTTAGCAAACTTGGCTTTCCCAAAGACAAGATTGTTGATGTGTTGGCCAAGTACGGAAACTGCGTTGCCGCATCGATTCCGATCGCACTCTCTGAAGGTGCCCAACAGGGGAAGTTTCAACGAGGTGACCGAATCTTATTGCTGGGCACCGCCGCTGGCATGTCGATTGGAGCGGCAATCCTTCGATGGTAAATTCGACATTGACCGATGCGATTCAGAATGTTCTGGGTGAAACTCCGCGACGAATTCTCGTGACCGGTGGCACCGGGTTTATTGGATCGCGAGTCGCTCTGGCGTTTTCACAGTCAGGTCACACGGTCACGACGACCGGACGAAATCGCTATCTCGCTCCACCGGGCATCGGCTTTCGACGAGCGGATCTCAGAGACGCGGAACAAGCGATTGAGCTGTGCCGAGGGCAAGATGTCGTCATCCACGCTGCCGCGGAGGCTTCCATCGGCAAGACGTATCGACAATTGGAGCCCATCAACGTGATCGGCACCGAAAATGTCATCCAAGGTTGCCTGCAACATAACGTTCAACGTCTCGTACATATCTCTTCAACGGCAGTGCTGTTTGAAGCTCGTGACGATTTGAATATTGATGATGCTCGAAACCTGCCTGCCCGTTTCTTCAATGGATACGCGGAATCCAAAGCAGTCGCAGAACAACGTGTGATCGAAGCGTGTCGGCAACGTCTCAATGGGTTTATCATTCGGGCAAGAGCAGTTTATGGACCGGGAGACAACAGCTTGGTTCCCCGGATTCTCAAAGCTCATGACCGTGGCAGTTTGAAACAGATTGGCTCAGGCGAGAATCTCACGGACCTGACACACATCGATAATCTGATTTATGCCGTAGCGTTAGCGATTGTCAAAGGGACAACCGGGGGGATCTGCACGATCACCGGTGGCGAACCAGTCAAGATCTGGGACGTCGTCCGCCAAATTTTGTCAGCACATGGACGAAGTCATCGACTGAAACGAGTCCCCTATCGGCTGGCTTATACCATTGCGTCGATCAATGAGTGGTATTGCCGCTGGTTTGCGAAACAGGAACCAACGTTGACGCGATACTCCGTCGGTTTGCTTGGACGAAGTCAAACATTTTCTCCCGTAGCAGCCGAGCACCATCTTGGCTACCAGCCACTTGTTGACCAACAGCAATCGATTCAAGAGACACTGGTTTCGTTTTCAGCGAAGGTGGAAACGAATGCGAAACAGTGGGTAAAGCTTCGGTTGTTTTCTACCGGCTACACAACGAATCGAGAAATGGCTGCCGAAGCCGAAGGTGCCTGGGGAAAGAAGATTCGCTTCCACGCTATGATCGCCCTCATTGAGCATCCCGAACATGGCGTAACATTGTTTGATACGGGTTACACTCAGCGATTCTTCGATGCCACCAAGAATTGGCCTTACTCGATTTATGCAAAAATCACACCGGCACTCACGCCAGAACAGCATAGCGCGGTTGCCATACTCCAACGATTGGGCATCCATCAGACCGACGTCCAGAGAATCATCATCTCCCATTTTCATGCGGATCACACTGGAGGGCTACTCGATTTTCCCGACGCAGATCTCATCAGCACGCGGGAAGCGTTTGATTCGGTAGGTCGGTCCGACGGATACCATACGGGATTTCGCGCGGTGCGAAGTGCGTTCCTTCCTCAGTTGATGCCGCGCCGTGATTCTCAACGATGGTGTCTGCTGGATCAGTTTCATGACCCGGGGATCGGTCCGTTCGTTCGTACCCATGATCTATTTCACGACGGCAGTGTTCGTTTGATCAAGATGCCCGGTCATGCGGATGGGCAAATGGGTGCGTTAGTTCAAGTCGCGGAAAATCGCCGAGTCCTTCTGGTTGCCGACGCAACGCTCACCCGCAAAACGATCGAGCAGGACTTGCCGTTAACACGTCCAATTAAATGGCTGGCCGCCGATGCCCGTGCAGCAGAAACGACTCGAAAGCAGCTGGTCTCATTTCATCGACAGTTTCCTGATGTTGAAATCATCCCCACGCACTGTCCCGCCGTCGCTTGCGAACATCGATTCGACGAAACGCTGGACGCATCGGCGGAGTGATCCGCGCGATGCTATGGTCCTCAACAAGTTGGCGGTTTAGATCAGCGTTTCCAATTCGTCAACGAGCTCTGCAAAGCGTTTCAGTGCCGTATCCACGGGCTCAGGCGATTCGAGATCGACACCTGCATCGCGCAGTAAATCCAGAGGGTACTTGGAACAGCCGCCTTTCAAGAAACTCAAGTATTGCTCTAGCTCCGATTCGCCTCCATTCACAACACGTGTTGAAAGCGCGATTGCCGCCGCCAAGCCAGTAGCATACTGGTACACGTAGAATGACCGGTAGAAATGCGGGATCCGCAAACACTCCAATTTCAAGATTTCGTCGACAACAAAGTCGGGACCAAAATAGTCGTTGAGCAGTCCACCGTAGACTTCCTTGAGTGCGTCGATCGTCAGAGGCTCGCCAGCTTCGGCCATCGCGTGCGTGACTTTCTCAAACTCAGCGAACATTGTTTGCCGAATGATGGTTGCACGAATCGAATCGATCTCATTGTTGATCAGATAAGCTTTGAATCGATCATCGGTGGCGTTGGCCAACATGTGTCGCGTCAAAAGTTGCTCATTAAAAGTGCTGGCAACTTCGGCGACAAAGATGGTGTAGTTGTAGTACTCAAACGGTTGATGATTGACTGAGTACCATGAGTGCATGGAGTGACCCGCTTCATGAGTCAGCGTGAAAACATCATTGAGAACTTTTGGTTTGTAGTTCATCAGAATATATGGATCGCCATCGTAACTTCCACAACTGAAAGCGCCTGACTGTTTGTTTTCGTTCGGGTAACGATCGCACCAGCGACCACTTAGTCCTTTGCGGAGCACCGAACAGTATTCTTCACCCAGCGGGGTCATTGAATCGCAAACGACTTCAACAGCTTGGTCCCAGTTGTGTTCGACTTCGATGTCGCTGAGGATTGGCACGTAAGTGTCGTAATGGCGGATATCGTCGAGACCCATCTTCTGCCGTCGCAACTCGTAGTACTTGTAAAGGGCGGGGAGGTTGTTTCGAACCGAGCCGATCAAATTGTCATAAACCGATTGTGGAACGTTGTCGGTGTACAACGCTTGATGAAGCGAGCTGTCGTAGCCACGGGCTCTGGCGTAGTAGACATCTTTCTGAATTGATCCGGAAAGAGTTGCTGCCAAACAGTTCTCATGAGCGGCGAACTGATCGTAGAACTGGTGAAATGCAGTCTTGCGAACGTCGCGGCTGGGTGAGATAAGAAACTGCATGAACGTGCTGGTTGAGAGTTCAATCGTTTCTCCTTTCTCATTGGTGACTTCACCAAACTTAAGGTCTGCGTCATGCAGTTGACGAAAAATCTTGGAGGTCGCGCCAGCCATCTCGCCTTGCATCGCTAATAGTTGCTCTTCCTTTTCTCCGAGCGTGTGCTTCTTGTATCGCGTCAATCTTTCCAGCGACAATTGGTACAGTTCAAGCGCAGGGGACTTTAAAAACTCTTGCAACCGATCGTCGTCGATTGCCAAAATTTCAGGGCGGATGTAACTGCTCGCTTCGCCGGCACGTGTCGCGACGTTTTGAAATCGGCCGACCATTCGCTGGTAGTCACCGTTGGCCTGGTCTTCCGTCATTTTGAGAAACGCATAGTTGCCCAGTCGTTCAGCAAGACGGCTGATATTGCTGTCGAAATCCAGACACTCGCAGAGTTGTTCGGGCGATTGATCCAGCGTTCCCTGAAACGGCTCGTACCCCGAAATCATGGATTCAAACTTGTCGAAGCTGGTTTCCCATGCCGCATCGTCGGGAAACAGTTTGGCGAGGTCCCAAGTATCGGATTCTTTGACTTCGCTTCGAGGTGGTAAACGGACGACTTCAGGAGTTTCGACGTTGGTCATGATAGCGCGTTGCTGGAATAAGTTCACAAACAGATTCGGACAGGTTCAAAAACCTTTCCAAATTGTAGAGCAACAAAGCCGGGTCAGAAATGGCATCTGCGTTTTGTTGGCGAGAGCGTCGCCAGTTAGCACTTGATCGTTTTTCGCTTCTTCCCGACTCGCTTCATCGACTCGACTTTGGCGATGTATTCGGTGGCCAAAGGAACTTTACAGGACGTCCCTCCCATTTCGACGTCCACCTTGCCGATCTTCTTGGCGGTAAATTTTGCCTTTTTGAGCAGTGGCTTAACATAGGTTCCGACGGCGATCACGAAACCGTTCATCGTGTAACGGACACGGTTGGGTGCACTTTCGATTCCGGCTTCAATCGTCTCAAGGTAATCCGTGATTTCATCAAGATTCAGTTCGTCGTCATCTCGCGTCGCCAATGCACCAACGTAGGTGCACCAACCGGTCGTCGAAATGCCCTCTTTTTTCGATTTGATCCACTTGTTGGCGATCGCGACTGCATCGGCGTGCATATGAGCAACGCCGGGTACCGTGTACTCGGAGATCATGTGCCAATTTGCTTCTTTGGCCCACTTGTTGAGCAGCGTTTTGGTCATCTGCGAACCATCAGCAACAATTCCGGCAAGGTACATTGCATCTGAGTTGCCCGTTTCGTAGAGCTCGAGGGCAAGTTCTTGATTTCCCTTGATCTTTTTCGCAATCGTTTTCAGGTCACCCACTTTGACGCCGAACATCGAATCGGGAGCACCGTGATTTGCGAAAATCTTTCTAGTTTGAGCAGAGCCTTTCTTCTTGAGCTCCGCCATGACTTGGGCAACGGTATTCATGTTTTATCCTGATGGCGCGACACTAAAACGATCTTGATTTTACTTCGCGTTCAATGGTATCCAACCCAAATCCGGGTTGCACGTGTTGGTGGTGGAAAATGGCCTCATTGAAGCTGAACCAGATCCTTGAAATCGGCAGCGACAAACAAACTTCCTTGCGTCACGCCTGATTTTGCGACTTCGTCGAGTCGCTGTTTCATGTCGGCAGGTTCGATGTCATGATTCAAAAACTGCAGAAACAACGTCGTGATCTGTTCGGTTTGAGTTCCCGACTCATGGACCAATTCGATTCGAATGTGCTCGATGCCTTTCTCAAACCAACGTTCCATGGCATCGATGTCAGTTTGTGCTTCTGCTCCAAAAACGGTATTTCGACAGCCGACATCGGCCATCACAGGGTGCGCTCGCCCTTGTTGATCGCGGACGGCTACCTTGTGTTTTTCGCAGGGATGTCCGCAGTTGGTATTGTCCGTTCCTTCAGAAAGGAACCGGCAAAACACACAATGCTCGGTATGAAAAACTGGCAAGTGAGAGAAACCAATCACTTCCAAGTGTCGACTCGAGACACTCGCTGAAAGCTCTTCGATTTGCATCGCATTCAAGTCAAACGTCGGCGTGATTCGTTCCAGCCCACTCGACAGAAATTGGTCAGCGGACAAAGCGTTGGCAACGTTAAGTGAAAAGTCACCGATCCAGTGGTGCTCACTCTTGAGGTCTCCGTGATCGCGAAGCTGGATCAAGTCGTGCAACAGTCCTGTTGAACGGATCAGAATCTCGCAATCCAGAGAGATCAAAAAACGAATGACGTTTTGCTCAGCAGGTTTCAAAATTCTTGGACTGGCAACACGAGCCGTCACTCCCGCCGATTGGATTCGTTCGATAGCTGGACGCAATCCGTAAAGCTCAAGGTAATCTAATGTGATTGACGCAAGTTGATCGCGTTGCGGCATATTCAAAAGGGCATCGAGCTGTTCGGGCGTACGCACCAACACATGCAAGACGGGTTGCCGAGTCGTTGAATCGACGTCCGAAGTTCGTATCGACTTTAGCTGGTCTTCGAGTCCGGAGTCAAAGGTCGCAATCGGTTCTGTTTCGCTTTGAGCTTCAAACGCGGCCTCGACCAATGACCGACGAACCTGATTGATCAGGCTGGTGGGGACGAAAACATCACCGGAAGTTTCAAGTTCGATCGCACCCAGATGATAAGGTGTCCCGCCAAGCCGCCCGAGTTTGTCTTGCAGCAGTTCTTCGTCGAGCGCTCGGTTAGATGCAGCTACCAATGGCTCATTGTGTTCGTATTCGATCTGCAATTCAGGTTGCAGATCAGGAGTTGCGATGACTCGAAGTGGTTTGCCCAGATGGGCGATCACTCGGAACGAAAGCGGTCGGGTAAAGACAGGGGCCTGGTTTTGTGTCAGAGGCTTGAGCCGTTTGATCAACTGCGGATCGTGGGTACGCCATACCCGGTCACCGACTCGAATTCGATCCAGGTCAACATCGCCGCGTCCAAAAGTAATCTCGACGTCGGTGGAGTCGTCGTTTGGAGAAGCGACATCATAGATACGGCCCCCCTCTTCAGGTTCGTCAGGACTGCGCCAGTCCGCTGCGTCAAACACCAGGCCATCGCCACGGTGAAGTGGAAGCAAGGCATCGATAACGACTGAATGAGGTTTGAGAATGGTTTTAACAACGCCAACGAGCAGACCACGGTGGCGAGGCGCTCGACCGTCCACCACCGACTGATGATCGGTTCCGGACATGAAATGTGCACCGAGACCGCGCGAATAAATCTGTTCCAGGTCCAGTCGCTGCTGCGGTTCCAGTGCTCCCGTTTCACCAATGGCAGCGAGATCAATCGCATCACGGTACGCACGAGTGGTCATGGCAACGTAGTTGGCATCTTTGTAGCGCCCTTCGATCTTCACACAGGCGATTCCCAAACGCATCAGGTCAGGAATCTGTTCAATGGCACAAAGGTCGCCGGGCGACAACAGATAACGATAGGGACCAAGATCGCGAGCTTGATCGTCAACAATTAAGTCGTATGAGAGCCGACATGCTTGAGCACATTTACCTCGATTGGCACTTCGCCCGCCCCACGCTTCGCTGCTGAAACATTGTCCAGAATAGGAAACGCAAAGTGCTCCATGAACGAAGACTTCCAGTTCGACATCGGTGGCTTCGGCGATTCTACGAATGTCATCGAGACTTAATTCGCGTCCCAGCACGACGCGACGACAGCCAAGCTTCGCTGCAAACTCAGCACCTTGCGCACTTGTGATGGACATCTGAGTGCTGCCATGAATTTCGAGATCTGGCGCGGTGCGACGAATCAGATCAACGATACCCGTATCTTGAACAATGACCGCATCCACTCCTGCGGCAGCAATCGATTGAATCGCCAACTCTGCCTGACGGAGTTCATGGTCAAACACGAGCGTGTTGAACGTCAGAAACCCTTTCACACCGCGACCGTGCAGCGTTTGCATGACTTCGGGAAGTTCTTCCAGTTCAAAACCGACTTTGCTGCGCGCAGTGAAATGTTTGAGCCCAAAGTAAACCGCATCGGCACCGCTTTCCACGGCCGTTTGCAGTTGCGGCCAGTATCCCGCTGGAGACATGAGTTCTGGTTTTTTGAGCGGATTCGTCATGCGATGGTCGTGAATAACTAACTTGGCAACTTTCGGCTCATTGTCTGTCGAATCCCGCGAAATCGATAGGACCGTTTTTTCTTTACAGGACATTTGACTTTGCCGCGTTTGCCGATTCTGCGAAATTCACCGACAAGTCAGCCTCGGGTGAGGTTTAGAAATTTCTTTCCGCTTGTCAAAACGTCATAACCCTGTCCTCAGATTGTCGGCTCACCGCGGATTCTGAAGCGGTGCCATATTTGATAACTTTTTAACTTGGATCCGCCGATGTCACTTACGCATCCGAAGCAGGTCAATATTGGCCGCGATACGGATTGAACGCCGCGAAACCGATTGGTTGAACATGCCAAACCCCATCAAATAGGCTGGTGAGGGGGCTTGGTGATGAATAGGTTTCAGGCAAACGTGAGCCTCACCCGCGCTGATTCCCACCAAATATGTCCGATTCGCCTCAATCAAGTTCATGGTCATCCCATCACGATCCTCGATCGTTGTTGCGGTTTGAAGCTGTCTTCGCTGAATTGAGAGAGATGGACGAAGCCAACCAATCTTCGCAAGATATTGATGAGCGCACCAGCTTTGATCCTTCTTCGGAGCTCGGTTCGGAGCGTCAGCAAGTCGTTGAGTCACCCGAGTCGGAAGTTCACACAGAGCCGGCCAGCGATTCGACCGAAGGTCAACCCAACGCGGCCGACGACCAGAAACAAGTAACGCGGCGAATTGAGAATTCGATCGCGATTCTTGGCGACTTGGGATCATCGCTGAATACCAGCTCGCACAATATTTCCGGTTCGAGCGAAAACGAAATATTGGCTCAGGCCATTCTGGAATTCTCTCACGACGCGATCGTGATCCTCGACGGTTTCAAGGTGATTTCCTGTAACCGACTCGCCGAAAATCTTTTTGGGATGGACCGAGACAAGAATCGGGGCGAGTCGTTTATCAAGATCATCTCTCGGAACTTTGATCTTGAACGGAGTTGGATGAATCAAACCGTTCAGCGACTGTTGGCAGGCGAGGTTGTCGAACAAGAAATTCAAAGAGCGAATTCTGATGAGTCGTTATGGTATGAAGTCCAGCTGAAAAAGTTTCAGAGTGACGATGACGAGCGAATGATCATCCTGGCGCGCGATATTTCACAGCGCAAACAGTACGAACTGGAAGTCGCCAGCAGTCGAGACTTTCTCAAGCATACGCTCAATGCAGTTCCCGAAGCACTTTCGGTCAAGTCCTCTGACCTTGAAATTGTTCTGGTCAATGACGCTTTCTGCAAAACCCACGACGTCAAACGAGAGGACGTGATCGGCAAGCCAGCAAAATCGGCCTTGCCTCGTTCCTATTCGGCCGAAGTAGCTCAACATGAGCAGCATGTGCTCGAGACAGGTGAGCAGCAAGCGGCATTTGAAGCGTTTATCGATTCCAACCACGATCAGTTCATCCTCTCGACGTATCGCTCTGCGTTTCATGATCACACCACTGGAAACCCCTATGTGGTTGCGGTCTCCAGGGATGTGACGACAGAAATGAAACGGGAAAACCGATTGCAGTTGTTGGCCAGCGTTTTCGAGAATGCACAGGAGGGTGTGGCGATCTTGAATCCCGATGGTGCCATCTGCGAAGCCAATCCAGAATTTATCGCGACGGTTGGCAAGGCACACGCAAAAATTCTGGGCACGTCGCTCGAAGAAGTCGTCAACTGCCAGCCCCATCAGTTTTCAGAAATCGTCTCGCTTGCCCGCGCCGGTCGTCCGTGGTTCGGCTATGTCAAGATGATCAACAAGCGACAGGAAGAGATTGCCTGTTGGTTGTCACTTTCGCCATCAAAAAACCGTCGGGGCGAAACAACAAACTTGATTGCGATGTTCTCCGACATCACTCAGATCGAAGACACTCGTCGCGAGTTGCATCGCCAGGCGCTCCACGACAATCTGACCGATCTCCCAAATCGGCGATACTACCGGCAGAAGATTGCCGATTTGATCGCGTCCGATGTTAACGGTGATGTTCGCTTTGGTGTCAGCTTTCTCGATCTCGACGATTTTAAGATCGTCAACGACACACTGGGACACGACGCGGGTGATAACCTGTTGGTCGAAGTCAGCTGTCGTGTCAAAGAGACGCTGGGGCCTGACTGTTTTATGGCACGATTTGGTGGCGATGAATTCGCTTTGTTGATTCCAGAGCAGATGGGCTGCGAACTACAGGCAAATGCGTGTGCCGAGGCGGTTGTCGAAGCATTGAGTAAGCCCTTCAGCCTCGCCGGCCACGAGGTTCATATCGGTGTCAGCGTCGGGACGACGATCTACCCTGATCATGCGACCGATGTTGAGTCGTTGATGAGGCACGCTGACGTCGCGATGTATAAAGCGAAGGATGAAGGCAAGAACAAGGTGACGTTCTTCTCGACGGATCTGGTTGAAGTTGTCGAAAAGCGTCAGCGCTTGCTTTCGGAGTTACGCGTTGCTTTGGATCGAGGTGATTTGACGGTCGTCTATCAGCCAAAACTTTGCTTGAAAACCAATCGGGTCACTAGCAGTGAGGCCTTGGTTCGATGGACCAAAGAAGATGGCACGGTGGTGTCACCCGCTGAGTTTATTCCTCTGGCTGAGGATTTTGGGCTGATCAATCTACTCGGTCAACAAGTCCTCGAGTCCGTCTGCCGGCAAGCCAGGGAATGGTTCGATGCGGGGGTGTTGAGTGGGCCGATTGCCGTCAATTTGTCTCCCCGACAACTCAAAGAGCCCAACTTCTTTGATCATCTGATTCAAACTCTGGATTCTCATGGCTGCCAGCCGAACTGGTTGGAGTTGGAAATCACTGAGAACGCCGTGATGGAGGATGTCGATCGAGCATTGGCATTGATGCACCGAATCAATGAGTTGGGTGTTTCCATTGCGATGGATGACTTTGGGACAGGATACTCGTCGCTCAGTTACATTCGTGATTTCCCGATTCGCACGTTGAAGATCGACACGACCTTTGTCAAAGATCTGCCGACGTGTTCCCGCGCGGTAGCGATTGCCAAAACCGTTTTGTCCCTTGGACATGGTCTGGACTTGAACGTTGTCGCGGAGGGAGTCGAAACGATGAGTCAATTGGAGTTTCTTCGCGCGTCGGGTTGTGACATGGTACAAGGTTATCTGATCAATCGACCAATGCAGGGTCAAGAGTTTCTCCACTGGTTGCGTTCGCTATAACGAATCAAAACGTGACGCTGTGTCACTGGCGGTATCGTCAATTTGACAAACCACGGCCGCTACTTTCTAAACGGTATCATTTGCTGAATTGATTCGATGAGATATCGTCGTTCGTCCGCCCTCGTTTCGTCTAATTTGAACTTTCATAAAATCGCCCATGAGCTCGTCTTCTGATTTGTTCCAGCAGCATTCCATGTTTGCTGGATTGATTTTTGATTGTGATGGTACGTTGGCCGATACAATGCCGTTGCACTTTGTGGCGTGGCATAAAACTTTGAGCAGCGCTGGTATCGAGTTCAGCGAAGATCGTTTTTACGCGATGGCTGGACAACCCACTCTGCAGATCATTGAGATACTTTTGGCGGAGCAGGGAGTTGCCGGCGACGCGAGCGAGATTGCTCGCGCCAAGGAGAATGCATTTTTGGTTGAACTACCTAACGTTCGGCCGATTGAACCGGTGGTTGAGATCGCGCGACATTTTCGTGATTCAAAACCGATGGGGGTCGGGTCTGGATCCAATCGTGATGTGGTCCATCAGGTTCTCGAACATATCGGGTTGGCAAACTTTTTTGACGCTGTTGTCGGCGCTGAAGATACCTCGAAACATAAACCGGAACCGGACGTATTTCTGGAAGTTGCTCGCCAAATCGGCGTTGAGCCACAGCATTGCCAGGTATTTGAAGACGCGGACCTTGGAGTCGAGGCGGCTCGTCGAGCTGGAATGGGCTGCTTTGATGTTCGAGCGATCCATCAACCCCGACGCGTGGACCTCGATTGAATGAAACGGCCACAGGTTGTCGCGACTCAGATTTCTCGAACACTTGATTCGGGTCCCGTTTTCAAAATGCCGCCTACTGGAAAAAGTACGCGTAGTCGCGACAATATCCGACTCGTAATCACCTATTGAACTGTTTTGATTTCTGCCATCACCATGTCCGAAAAATCACGCATCATTTACACGCTGACCGACGAAGCACCTGCACTGGCCACCAAGTCATTTTTGCCGATCGTCGAAACCTTCGCTGGAGCTTGCGGCGTCGAGGTCCAAACGAGTGATATTTCGTTGGCCGCGCGAGTAATTGCAAATTTTCCGGAAGGACTCAGCGACGATCAGAAGATGAATGATGCGTTGGCTGAGTTGGGAGAGTTGGCAAAGCGCCCTGAGGCCAACATTATCAAGCTTCCAAACATTAGTGCTTCCGTGCCACAACTCAAAGCGACAATCGACGAGTTACAAGGCAAAGGTTTTGCCATCCCGGACTACCCCGATGAAGTGCAAACTGAAGCAGATGAAACGCTGCGCAAGCGTTTCGCCAAAGTCCTCGGCAGCGCCGTCAATCCGGTCTTGCGAGAAGGCAATTCGGACCGCCGGGCTCCCAAGGCGGTCAAGGAATATGCCAAGAAGAATCCACATTCGATGGGCGAGTGGTCTGCCACTTCCAAAAGTCATGTCGCAACCATGGGCGAAAACGATTTTCGCTCCAATGAACAGTCGGTCACCATCGACAACGAAGGCACACTCAACATCGAGTTGATCAGCAACGATGGCGAAACGACAATGCTAAAGTCAGACGTGCCAGTGCTGGCGGGTGAAATCGTTGATGGGACGTTTATGTCGGTCGCCCATCTTCAAACGTTCCTGTCCGAACAGGTCGCTGAGGCGAAACAACAGGGCGTCCTGTTTTCGTTGCACATGAAAGCGACGATGATGAAGGTCTCGGATCCGATTATCTTTGGACATGCGGTTAAAGCCTACTTCGCAAACGTATTCGACAAACATGGCGCAGCGCTCGAAGAAGCGAATGTCAACGTGAACAACGGATTGGGCAATCTGCTTTCAGAGATTGAATCGTTGCCAGCTGAACAACAGGAAGCCATTCGCGCAAGCGTCGCGGAGGCCATTGAAAATGGTCCATCGTTGGCCATGGTGAATTCCGACAAAGGGATTACCAATTTGCATGTGCCGTCCGATGTCATCATTGACGCATCGATGCCAGCGATGATTCGAAACTCAGGAATGATGTGGAATGCCGATGGTAATTCTCAAGACACCAAAGCGGTCATTCCTGATTCCAGCTACGCCGGGCTGTACCGGGAAACGGTTGAGTTTTGCAAACAACACGGCGCGTTTGATCCGACAACCATGGGTACCGTGCCCAATGTTGGATTGATGGCACAAAAAGCGGAAGAGTACGGGTCCCATGACAAAACGTTCGAAATCGAAACGGCTGGGACCATCAAGGTTTCCGATCAAAACGGCAATGTGTTGATGGAGTTTTCAGTCGAACAAGGTGACATTTGGCGAATGTGTCAAGTCAAAGACGCGCCAATTTGTGACTGGGTGAAGTTGGCGATCACGCGTGCTCGCGCCATGAACGCACCGGCCGTGTTCTGGTTGGATGAAAATCGTGCACATGACGCGCAGCTGATCGCCAAGGTCAAACAGTATTTGGGTGACCACAATACAGAAGGGTTGCAAATCGAGATCATGTCTCCCATCGAAGCGACTCGGTTTACACTCGACCGCGTTAGGGCAGGGCAGGACACGATTTCCGTGACCGGTAACGTCTTGCGGGACTATCTGACGGATTTGTTTCCAATTCTCGAACTGGGAACCAGTGCAAAGATGTTGTCGATCGTTCCTCTGATGAACGGTGGGGGACTGTTTGAAACAGGTGCCGGCGGGTCAGCACCCAAACACGTCCAGCAGTTCCAGCAAGAGAATCATCTGCGCTGGGACTCACTTGGCGAGTTCCTGGCTTTGGCAGTTTCGCTGGAGCATCTGAGCGAAGCGAATCAGAATCCTCAAGCGAAGATTCTTGGAGACGCTCTGGATACCGCAACCGGAAAGCTGCTCGACAACGGCAAATCACCTTCACGTAAAGTCAACGAGTTGGACAATCGAGGAAGCCATTTCTATCTCGCCATGTATTGGGCCCGAGCGTTGGCCGATCAAACTGGCGACGAACAGCTGCAAGCGAAATTTGCACCGCTTGCCGAGGCACTGGAAGCGCATGAGACCAAGATTGTCGATGAGCTGAACTCGGCTCAGGGGCAAGCGATGGACATCGACGGTTACTATTGGCCCAGCGCCAGCAAAGCATCAGCCGCGATGCGCCCCAGCGAAACGCTTAACGGAATTCTCGCTGAATTTGGATCCGTTGCAGAAGTTTAACGCCCCTGCAGAAATTTAACGCCCCAATACGTAGGCAAAAATCAAAGGTGCAATCACGGACGCGTCCGAGTTAATCATAAACTTCGGCGTATCGACGCCCAGTTTGCACCAAGTGATTTTCTCATTGGGAACGGCGCCCGAATAAGAACCGTACGACGTGGTTGAATCCGAAATCTGGGCGAAGTATTGCCAGAGTCGTATCTCTTTTTTCAAATCTTGAATGATCGTTGGAACAGCACAGATCGCGAAGTCACCAGCAATCCCACCAGCAATTTGAAAGAAGCCGATCGGCGCAAGTGCGTCATTCTCGATATACCAATGAATCAGGTGTTCCATTTGTTGTGTCCCTGATTTCAAAGCGGCGTGGCTGGCGATCTTTTTCTCAATGACACGGGCTGCAAAGATGTTTCCCAGTGTCGAGTCTTCAAAACCAGGCGAGTAGACAGGGATCCCTTTTTGATACGCCGCCAGGAGCCACGAGTTTTCCGGGGGAATTTGAAAGTGAGGTTCCAGCGATCCGTTTTCAAACAGGCGATAGAATACTTCGAATGGGAAAAGAGCATGCCCAGCAGCTGCGTTTTCGGCGCAGATCTTCATGAAGTTGTCTTCGATATGTCGCATCACGGATTCTGGAATGCAAGTGTCCGTCACACGATTAAATCCGTCTTCAAGCAGCTGTTGTTCACCCTCGGGGGAAAGATCGCGATAGTTGGGGACCAGTCGATAGTCATCATGAGCGACCAGGTTGAAGACATCTTCTTCGAGGTTGGCCCCGGTGCATGAGATGGCGTGAACTTTGTCCCGGCGGATCATCTCGGCCAATGAAATTCCCAGTTCGGCTGTGCTCATCGCACCGCCAAGGCTGACCAGCATCTTGCCGCCCGACTCCACATGCGATCGATAAGCTTTAGCTGCGTCGACCGTTTCTCTCGCATTGAAGTGCAGGAACTGTTGGTCCATAAAATCAGAGATCGGGCTGGAGCTCATGGCATCTATTTCGAAAGTTCATGTGGTGAAAAAACAACGCCGGCGGTGTCGTGACGCAACACGTTGATTCGAAGCAACAACGCAAAAGCTAAGCGTTTTTCGCGTCAAATCGCGGCGATTCTAGTAAAACGCTGAAGAGACGACAACTTGGGATCCGATTCGGAGAGGTTTTTGTCATTGGCACCGCGCGTGCATTTGGAAACGCAACAGACATTTTCAAAATACGAAGTCAGAGGATTTCATGCACGCCAGTCGTCTCGCAGAGTTAGCAAGTTGGGTTGCGGTCAATTCCGGAAATTTGATTTACGGAGATCAAGATCAGCCGATGCTCGTCGCTACATCCTATTGGACCGCTTCGAAAAAACGGCTACAGCACTGGGTAACTGCGCTGAAGATGTTCGAACGTGACTTTGAGGATCCAACGCCCGGGCATCGACCTTGGAACGCACTGGACATCGTGATTCAGGAGATCTTTGTTTCTGAGATGTTGACCCGAATCTGGTCTGCAACGGTGCTGATGCACGACTGGTACCATCAAGCAGACGAACTTCATGGACTTGCTCATTCGGTTCATTTGAGCCATGTCGAAGTTAAAAATCGGGCGCTGCGAACGATGCTCAAGGGTCAAGCTGACGATGAAGCAACGTTTGATCAACTGAATGGACTTCGTCGTCGTATGGAACGTTGGACGGACGTCTTTCTTGGCCAATTGCCGTTTGGCGAGAAATCGGCACAGTTTGGGTTTGATAAAAAACGCGTCGCAGACTTTCACAGAGAGCAACGCGAGTCCGTCGGACCTGAGTTTGAGATGCGACAAAGGGTACTGGTCTCTTCGTTTGCTGAAGATATCTCTAAAGGACTTCGTCCTTATGCAGCTAATCCTGATCTGAATCGCGACGTTGCTGCGGGAATTCTCGCCTGCTTTCCAGCTGATCGCTTCGACTCGATCGGCATGCCAGAGTCAGTCAAATTGATCTGGATTGAAAAAGCACATTCGGAAACGCAGATGCTGGTTGACCACCTTGCTGACTTTGAGACAAAAATCGAGCAGGCGAGCGTTTAAGCACTGCCGTCGGGATCGAGGAAATGATCTACCACGGCGGATTAATAATACGGTCGAAGCATCAAGTAACAGAGTGGGCCGGTCACCGCGACGTAGAGCCAAACTGGGAATACCCATCTGGCAAGTCTTCGATGTTTTTGAAACTGATTGGTAAAACCGTAGACCCAGGTTTGCAGAATAAAGGGCAGGCTGACGGCCGCCAGCACAATGTGACTGATAAGCATCACAAAGTAGATGACTCGCATGGTTCCCGTTCCGCCATATTTCGTTTCGGCCGTCGTGAAGTGATACGCGACATAACACAGAAGGAACATTGCGGAGAAGACCATCGCCGCGGAAATAAAGCGCTGGTGGTTAACGACGTTCCTACGCTTGATCATCACGAGTGCCATCACTAAACAAATGGCAACCAGAGAATTGAGCACAGCGTGAACCGCTGGCAAGAAACTTAGGCTCCAACCTTCGGGTAACGGAATCTTTTCCGGTCGTCTCATTGCACCGACCAGCAGCCAAACCAGAACGGTAACGACCCAAACGGCAATCCTCAGCTTGTTTGCCAACGCGAGATCGGAATCCGATGGACTTGAGGTTTTGGTGGCAGCATCAACAATCAATGTTCGTCTCGAGAAAAACCAAATTCTGGTTTGGGCGGGGTCGTTTCCTTCAGAAGCTTTTGAATTTCCGATTCGACTTGCGTCAAATTTTCATCCGTCCATTCGACTTGGTTCCGGGGAAAGCCCCAACGATCCATGATGAAGACCGTTGATTTGAGCGACGCCATAACGGTTGGATCTGCCTCGACCTGTTCGCCTGTCACGCGGAGGATGTCGATTCCAAAACACTCGCGGGCAATCCGGCCAAACTTGCGTAGCGGTGGCGCATAACTTTTCCAGCCTGTCGAGGTCTGGCTCGAATCTGGCAGATTGGTGGTCACGTTGACCAAGGTCAATTCTGGGAGCTTGGCCCGCAGATTTTCAAATCGATCAAAGTTCTCTTGAGTTGGCTGGTCACTCAAATGAACCAGCCATACATCCCCTGTCAGGTCGCGAGAAAAAAATGGTTCACCTTGGGTGTCTTTCAAATGAAAGTCTCTCATCCATGGAAGCTGGGCAAGATTTTCAGGTTCAACCCCGGCGCGAACGTTGCGAGTCGTGACGGTTTGATGCAGCGGAGGTGACTTTTCCTTGGCCAATTCGCGAGCGACTTGAAGGAATCGTTTCATGTCTTCGGGCTGGTCCCATTTAAACCGATCACGATACCGCCCCCATTTGTCAACCAGCAGGATGTTGTCTGTGTGAGTGTCTCGATCGACCACAACATCAAACATGCGTTGACCTATCCGAGCCAGTTGATGTTGAGTGCCCCGTAAGAACGCCCAGCGACTCGGTTTGGCATCATAGCCAGCTGCGTACTTTCGCAAGACATCGATGGAGTCTTTTTCGGGTTCAACGGTGATGGTCAAGAAACGAACGTCTGTCCCTTTGAGGATCTGATTGACACGATCGAGCTCGTTATTCAGATCACGGCAAAAGGATGGACAGCTGGCGAAAAAGAAACTGACGACATACGGCTGTCCGTGAAGATCTGCAGAATCGAACTCGGCACCTGTCTGGTCGGTGAGCACAAAGCGATCGACATGCGGCAAGTGGTCCCAGGGTATGTTGGCAAAGACTCGGCCGTCTTTGGTACTCGTTACCGTTGGATCTTCCTCGGAAGCAATCGATTGATCCTCGAGGTCGTTTGAGTTGGCAAATCGAGACCACAATAGGCCTGCACCCATCAGGGCGACCAGGGTCCAGAGTGCAATTGGGATGTATCGAGGCATGGGTTTTAGTCTCTGCCGTATTGTGTGTTTCAATTACAACACGAAGGCGATGACCAGAATCATCATGTAGATTGGAAGGTACAACAGCGAAGCATGCAGTAGCTTTTTTGCCGATTGGTCGTTGCGATCCCGGCAAAATCGGATCGCCGGGATCAAATACCAGATCCCAATTGCAGCGGCTACGATAGCAAACAGGATTGCCTGAACGCGTCCGTCAATCTGATAGATCGGTGCCAAACTGGCAACGATTAACGCAACGCCGGCAATCACTGATTTAACACCCGCTTGCCGTCCGCTGGGATCGGTAACCGTCAACATCTTCAGGCCACCCATTTTGTATTGGTCGCGATACTTCCAAGCGATTGCAAAGAAGTGAGGAAACTGCCACAGAAAGAGGACGGCGAAGAACGACCATCCCAATAGTCCAACCGTTTTGGTCGTTGCCAGAGAGCCCATGATGACAGGCATCGCACCCGCAACGGCGCCGATTTCCGTGTTCAGCGGAGTGACTCGTTTCAGAGGCGTGTAAACATAGACATACAGAATCCAGTTGAGCACGCCGCAAACACCCGTTTGCCAATTGACCCCTGCAAACAGGACTGCCAACCCGATTCCCAGAGAAATGGAAACGAAGGTCACGACTTCTGTGGATGTCAATGTTTGCGCGGGCAGTGGACGATTCGCAGTTCGAGGCATTCGAAAATCAGAATACCGTTCGAGATACATATTCATCGCATTGCCGCTGGACGCGATCAGCGTCATGCCGAGAAGTCCGCAGGCAAGAACGCCGATGGAGATTGGTGTCCCTGAAACCAATGCTGCCAGAAACGCCATACAGGCAAACGTCAGCAGAACCATCACCGTGATTCGCATCTTGGTGAGTTCAACGTACGCCTGGGTTCGCGTCTTCGGTGCGTTGGTCTTTGAAGTAGCGATTTCGGGTTTCGATATCACAGTGGACATGGATCTGTACGATGTTTAAGTAGACGTTCAGGATACAAATGCTGCGGAGTGACTTCCACTTGGGCGCGTCAAACCTGGACTGGAACCTCAGTCGGTTGACTCAGTTGGAACTGTTCAGGTCTCGTTTGCATGTCGCCCGCGATTTCTTTGTTAGCCGAGCGATGTTTCCAACGATGGTTTAACCGAAGGCATCGAATCGCGTGAATCGTCCAAAACGCCAATATTAACGAACCAACTGCAACATGAGCAGTGACTAAATTCATCTGAAAGAAGGTTTTTTCACCAACGATGTACGAAGACGCAAATGCTTGGTCGGCGAACCATGCCGGCCATCCCCATTTGACCACCCAAGTTCCAAGTCCAAGTGAAAACTGGGTCAACACCAAGATGGCTACCATGTTGACCGACGTTCGAATCCCGGAACCAGACCAAGTTGTTCGACGGCTGCCAATCCAGTGAATGATCGTGCCCAAGACGATCACGAAGGCCATCCCCACGTGCATAAAAATCAATCCGCGAAAAGCTCTGGGTGACGAATCAATTCCCACGTGACGAACAAGTGCCCCCAGCACCAGTTGGCTTAAGCATAGCAGTAACATGAAAATGGCAAACCTGCCTAGCCAACGAGGCCCAGCTTGATCGGAAGTCGGCATGACTTCACCACGACTTCCGGTAAACCACCATCTGGAAGTGACAACACAGAATGCCACGACGCTAATGAAAAATGTTGGTCCGACGCATCCATGGATTTTGGCGATGATTCGTTCATCCATCAGCACACGGGCACCCCCGAGTCCACCTTGAAGAATGATCAACAACAAAAGTATGACTGAGAACCAGCGAACCCAACGGCGTGGCTCCACCTTGAACGTCGCAACGACCAGCACGATGGCCACGATTCCCGAGAGCGACGCCAGTAGTCGATGTCCATGTTCGACTAACAGATCAAACGGTCCAAACAACCAAGTTTCAACCGGGTAGAGAAACATGTTGTACCCGTAGGTTCCGGGCCAATCCGGAACAGCCATGCCAGCATCATAGGTTGTGACCAATCCGCCAAGCCAAATCAATGGAAAGACCAATACTGTCAACAGTGCACCGATACGGTGTGGAATTCGGCTGGGAATTTCAACTGGCGAAGTTGTCATTGCTTGCCCTCGCCGTCGAGAAGTTGCGGTGAATTCGGAATCTCCAACACTAACGCTACGAGAGACCAGACCTCCTCATCGCTGAGGCTGGAAGCGGCAGGCATCGGAGAGCCTTCAATACCGTTGGTGATCCGCAAAAAGAGATCGCTTGGACGACCGCCACCGCGGTAGACTTGTTGGTTCAAATTTCTGGGTCGAGCCAGAACCGGGCGGTGTGCTCCCGCTTTAACAAAAGCGTCGGCGACCTTTTCGTCATTCATGTTGACGCCGGGTGACTTCATCCAGTCGTTGGTCCAGTCATCGTATCCGACCAGTGTTCCCATGCCACTCCCATCCTCGCCGTGACACTGATAGCAGGCGCCCTTGCCGAGAAACAGCTGCTTGCCAAGTTGCAATTTCTCGCGAAACAGTGGCTCGCTTTTTTGAGTTAGCCAAACAGGCGGAGAAAGCTGCTGGGTCGCCTGCTGATTAACTTGAGCCCAACGGTCAGTGACGTACTCGCTGAATTGTTCTTTAAGCAATCCAGGAAACTGTGCTTGAAAATGCTGTAGCAGCTTTTGCGACCCAGTTTCGGCCGATGAAAGGCGTTGGCCCAGATCGTCCGTGAGTGGATCTGCTTCGTCTGGAATATTGTTTTTGAGCAACTCGCTTCTTTCGCTTTCGTTGGCGAAGAACGTCTCACCCGAAAGCGATTCCGCTTCGCTCAAAAGGTAACGCTCGAACTGACCGCGAATCGAGAGATACTTGACATAGTCAATCAGTGCGACAATTTCTTCTTCCGGTAACAACTGAAACGAAGGCATGGCGGTGCCGGGGATGCCATGAACGAGAATTTTTCGAAGATCTTCGTCCGTCGGCGGCTGACGCTGCGCGGTCGATTTGAATTTAAACTTTCCAAGTCGAAAATCGCGTGGATAGGGAGCGAGAATCGCTGCGTTAGGTCCCGCTCCGTTTCCAGAAACTCCATGACATTGGGCACAGTGTTCTCGATAGAGTCCTTGTGGAGTTCCATTGCGATCGCTGGCTACGGCTCCCGCAGACAACTTCAGGTTTTGAAGATCGACGAGCTGTTCGATGTTTTCAAATGGAATCCGAGCGTGATCAGGCGTTCCAAAAAGCGCCTTCATCGAGTCGGCAACTTCCTGTTTCAACTTTGACGAGTAAACTTCGTTCTCACCAAACGCCATCTTTTCTTGTTTCAGCCATTCCACATCATTGGCCGAAAAACGTGGCGGTGGAGACGGACCGCATCCTACAACGAACACCACGAACAGGGTCGAAAACAGAAAGAACGAATTTTCCGTGAACCGATACAAGGCAGTTGGGTGGGTTGGAATAAGTGATGACGCGACGACTGCTGTGGCAGTAATTCGCTGTAAGTGCAGAGGGTATCCGACCGATTGGCCGAGTATCGGTAGAACCGTGGTGACGAATCAGCAGTACACATGCGATTTATCGCATTCAACTCTTTTGGCTATTTTTCCCGCAGAACGATAATTGTCGAGCGGACAAATTGTCACACAACCCACCTAACAATACGACCGATGACGGCATAAAATCGTCGACCGTTTCCGTCGAATCGACTCCAAGGTTAAGAACAAGCATGAAAGTACTCGTCGTTGGAAGTGGCGGTCGCGAACACGCAATGGCATGGAAAATTGCCCAAAGCCCACGCGTGGATCGAGTTTTTGTTGCCCCTGGAAACGCTGGGTCGGCCAGCGACGCAGAAAACGTCGACATTGCAGCCACCGATCTTGATGGATTGGTCAAGTTTGCCAAACAGAATGATGTTGGCCTCACGGTGGTTGGCCCTGAGATTCCGCTTTGTGACGGCATCGTGGATCTGTTTGACGCTGAGGGGCTGAGAATTTTTGGTCCCTCGAAAAAAGCGGCTCAGCTGGAGGCGAGCAAAGTATTCTGCAAACAAGTGTTGCGAGCCGCCGATGTCCCGACTGCGGATTTCACCGAGTTCAATACCGCCGAATCAGCTGAACGGTTCATCAATGAACGTTACGAAGAAGCACCTGAGAACTGTCCTGTCGTGGTCAAGGCAGATGGACTCGCTGCCGGCAAAGGGGCCATCGTTTGCTCTACACGCGACGATGCACTCCAAGCAATCGATATCATTGCGCGTCAAAAGCAATTTGGTGCCGCTGGAGACAAGCTGATTATCGAAGATCGATTACAGGGTGTTGAAGCCAGCATTCTCGCAATCACCGACGGTCGGACGATATTGACCTTGCCACCTGCGGAAGATCACAAACGGGCTCACGATGGTGACCAAGGTCCCAACACCGGAGGGATGGGGGCCTATTGCCCGACACCTTCGATCGATGATTCGATGTTGCGAGGCGTCGAGTCCGGTGTGCTTGTGCCAACGATTCACCACATGAAGCGACAGCGATGTCCCTTTCGCGGCATCCTCTACGCTGGGTTGATGTTGACACCGCAGGGACCCAAAGTGCTGGAGTACAACGTGCGATTTGGTGATCCGGAATGCCAGCCGTTGCTGATGCGATTAAAAACGGATCTTGTGACGCTGCTCGAGGCAACTGTTGATCGCAAGTTGGAGGAAATTGGGCCACTGGAATGGGACGAGCGACCGGCCGTTTGCGTCGTGATGGCATCCGAAGGTTATCCCGGAAGCTACGACAAAGGTCACCCGATTCGTGGGCTCGATGACGCCGCACAGATTGACGATGTGAAAGTCTTTCATGCTGGAACCCAATTGGATGCCGATGGAAAAACAGTCACCAATGGAGGACGTGTTCTAGGCGTAACGGCACTTGGCGATAACGTCGTCTCTGCCAAACTCCAAGCGTACAAAGCGGTCAAGTGCATTCGCTGGGAAGGGGCTTGGTGCCGCAAAGATATTTCAGACAAAGCGATTCGAGTATGACAACAGACGAACATCGTAATTCGATTTTGCCTGTGGGGTGGCCTGTCGAAAGTGATTGGACTTCTCGATTGGAACGGCACTTCCAGTCAGATACTTTTCAGACGCTATTACGATTCGTCGAGGTTGAGCGGGAATCTCAAACTGTCTACCCGCCGGTTGATGAAGTTTACACTGCGTTTCAAAAAACGCCGTTTCAGGATGTTAAAGTTGTGATCCTGGGACAAGATCCCTATCACGGCCCGGAACAAGCCCACGGTTTGAGCTTTTCGGTGACCGAACGAATTGAAAAACTACCACCGTCATTAAAAAATATTTTTCGCGAGTTAGCGGATGATATCGGTTGCAAGCTGCCAAGCAGCGGCAATCTGTCAGCGTGGGCAGAACAAGGTGTCCTGTTGCTCAATACGGTCCTGACTGTCCGACAGGGAGCCGCTAATTCTCACCGAAAAAAAGGATGGGAATTGTTTGTCGACGACGTAATTCTCCAATTGAGTGAACAAGATCAAAAGATCGTTTTTGTCTTGTGGGGCAGGCCGTCAGAAACAAAAGCCAGCATCATCGGCAAACAGCATGCCACAATTATTTCCCCCCATCCGTCGCCGCTATCCGCTCACCGAGGCTTCTTTGGTAGCAAGCCTTTTTCAAGAGCAAACGCCATTTTGACTGAAGCCGGACGAACTCCCATCGATTGGGAAATTATTTCAAATCCATCTTGAGCCGTTCAGCGGTTTTTGTTGAAGTCGTGTCTTCGATTGACTGCAGACTCATCGCGAGTTTGCATTGGCGTTTTGCCAACTCCAAATTTTGCGTGAGTTAACGAATTGCTTAACGAACAGTGAAGTTGGAGCGGCACATGCGTTTGATCGTCGTGGCATCGACTGCAATTCAAATCTTTTTAATCATTCGAACGTGCTACTTCGTCGATGTAACAATGGCAAGACTTTTTGATCTGAAAACGACAAAAAAAACAGACCGAATTGTCGCGTAAGAAACAGGCCAACGTTGCGTCGTCATTCTAAAATATAGAAAGCGGCACTAGGCTGCGAGTTGCGAAGACTGAAAGCGAATAACGAACCGTGTTAACTGTACGACCCAGAATCACCGATCTTAATTTTCATCTGTTTGGGCAAGAAGTCCATCCGGAGTTGTTTGAGGTCTGCGCACATCGGACGGTCGAGCGGGATCGGTATCAGTTGGAGCTGAACATCACTCCCGATGGCCACGTGATTCGTTTTCGTCATGACGAATTAGTGTTGACCGAAGTCAATGCGGGCGCGCACCATCCATTGCCAACACTTGCCGAGTTGTTGAAACAGTCCATCGATGGCAAACTGCGAAATCAGCTTCGCTATGAAGACCGCATTGACTATCAAACCAATGTGAATCTTGAACTCGTGAAGCCAACGCTTTTTGTCGCGGTCCAACAACAGCTCGATCAACGCGTTGATACGCAAGGGTTGGTCCATCGGTTTGGTTCCAATGGTCGATTGAGTTTCGGCGCGATCAGCTACATGCACGTGCAGTCATTCATGGAACACGTCTTGGTACGTGTGTTCCATACGTTTCCTGAGTCCGGCGCTGTGGTGACTTCTGAGTCGCGGTTCAGCGTTCAAGATTGATCGCCATCGGTGACCACGCGATCTGCGTGAAACACCAACGCTTGCCAAGTGATTCAAGATGCTCTTACACGGACTGCGTTTGAAAACGAGTTTCTCATTTTCACGTTCAGGATTACAGCAGGTCGTCGAGCGTTACCCAGTCGATATCGCTTCGCGTATGGATTCGTTTGACCAACTCGATCGCGTCAGGACGTGCCTGGAGCAGGCGGTAGGCGACATTGGCCAAACTGATGTCCTCACCTTCGAAGCAGAGTACGAAATTGCCCTGTGTTCCTCGAATTGAACATCCCTCGACGCTGAAGTGTTTCTCCAGCGATGATTGCAGTTCGTCATCTTCAGAGTATTCAGGAACCGCAACCAAAAGTCGTGTTGCACCGCCGCAGTTGTCGATGCTCGGTTTCGCTTCGACCATCCGTTCATTGAGCCAGCGGACCATCCGCTCAGGTTCGATGTTGTGGTGATTGACGACTCGTTGGATTGACGCTTTCTTGTATGCTTCTGTTAGAACACGCTGCGCCTGAGTTCGAACCTCGTAACCGAGTTGACCTTGCCAAGCCGAAGGTTCGTCCAGCGTTTGGAGGTATCCACCTCGCGGTTTAATCAAGTGCTCGTACACCAGATTTTCTGTCGCGAGAATATGAGTGCTGGTTTCCGTTTCGACGCTTTCATTGAGCAGTCGGTTCATATCCAGCGAGCACTCATCAGCGGTCAAACTGGAAATGTCCTCGATGTAGTTGAACTCATTGTCGATCATTTCGATCTGACTGACATACCGCGCAAGACTTGCCGTTGCGTTGCTTAGTGAGCTGCTGGCTACGCGAAAGAAGTGTCGTTTATATCGATTCACAAACTCTCGCTGTCGCTGGTCCATATACCGACCGACGATGCTCGCGAGATCTTCTCGAGCAGATTCGACGGTCCCAACTTTCGCCATCGAAACCTTCGACAGAAGGGAGAGGACTTGTTTCTCGGTTTCTTGTCCCTCGATGACCAGTTGATCCAGTTCTTTGCCGATCGATTTGATTTTCTCGATCGCAAACTTCGCGGTGTTGTGTGCGAAGCCAAGATTCATGGAATGACCATCCATTTGATCCAGAATGATCTGAGTTACAAACTCGCCAACTTCCTGGGCCCACGAACCGATTTCGTCTTCCAGTTGCATGCAGTGTTCCGGTTCAACATGCGTCGCGTCGCGTCGAGCGTGCGGGCAGCCAAATACGCTGTCGGCTTGTTCTTGAAGTACAGATTTCGCCCGCCCTGGATTGGCCAGAATCGCTTCGAAGGCGTTTCCGCAATTCATCGCTCGATCAAACGGTTGATAATTGTCCAATCGTTTTGAGATCGATTCGCCAAGCTTGGATAATTCCAGTCCCTGTTCGTCAAAGACTCGGTCGACCAGGACTGTGTTTGGAATTGAGCCATCTCCTTCGGCTGACAACCAACGTCGGATTAAGCCCTTACCAACCCGGCGAATGGCATGAGTACCGGCGTCCAGGTTGCCCGGGCCAGTCATGCTCAATCCGAAGGTCCGCAAAGAGAAATGTTCAATCTCTGATTCAAGGTCGCGACATTCATCAAAGAATGGAGCACACTTCGAAGTTGATGAAAGAAGGATATACTCGGCAACGCGATCCAATTTTCCTTCAAATTCGGATTGGCAGAGGTCGTTGCCGAGATCGTTGAAGTAGGTGTAATCGAATGGCGGCTGTTCGCCAAAGTCAGGCATGCCAATGGATGGGTCGCCTGGAAAGCCATTTTCGACAAAGTGGCGCATCTCAGTGAGTAGCGCAAATGCATTGGCCGCGGATAATCCAGGGTCACGGTATCGTTGATACGTCGAATGTAGCAAGACGCCAACGACGGATTCGGCTGGCAAACCGCATTCGTGAAGCAACAGTTTGACAGTGTAGGACAGATCGAGTGTCATCCCGCTGCCGACGCCGCCGCTGACGGACGAGACAACAAAAACGCGCGGCGCAAGTTCCCCCGGGTCCATGTTTAACGTATCCGCAGACTTGGCTAGTGCTTCTTCGGTCGCCATGCCACGAATTGCATCCTGAATTCGATCACAAATCGAATCAAAATGGTCGGCAAAAGCAAGTCGACCCAATGGCCGAAGTCCTTCGGTTTGTAGCGAACGGGGAACGTTGTAAATCCAGCGTCGGCTCAGCCAGTTCAGATGCGATTGCGCTCGCTTGCGATAGCCTTCCGGTTTTCGCAAAGGGACTTCCAGCGATTCGGTATTGTTGAGCGAACCATGGCCCTTGTCCCGTCGTAGCTGTCCCAACGCATTTCGATCGGTGTCGATCGCCAGCAACTTGATCGCCGGAATCTCATCCATCGAAGTGTATCTGGCGGTCAACAGTCCCTTGATTTTTTGAACAATCTTGCTGCCGGTGGAGCCGAGACCGACAACAAAGGTTGGACGAAGTTCTGCTTTTTCACCATCGCATGCTGGCGGTGGCAGAACTTTGATTTCGTTAGCCAGAAATGGGAGAGCCTTGTCGGTAATAATCGCGGTAACATCATGACCGTGGCCAGGATCGATGTTAATCGTTTTGGATTCAGTGTCGGTTGACTCACGTGAAAATGTTTGACGTCGAATCGCCTTCTTGACAGCGCGTCGCTGGTTTGACAACTCGTCGGCAAGTTCACGACAGTTTCTGAATCGCAGCTTTGGGTCTTTGGAAAGCGCTTTGGCGATGATCGGTTGATCAAGCCGTGTGAGGCTGGAAAGGTTGGGCTTGCCGTGCATATGTTGAGCGGCAAGTTGCGCAGGCGTGTTACCCGGAAAAGGACGAACGCCTGACAACATCTCTTGGTAAACGATGGCCAGTGAGTACTGATCGCTGTTGCTGACCGGTCGACCATCGAACAGCTCTGGGGCAGCGTACGCTGGCGTCATGCCCGACATCAGCGATTGCGACGCTTGCTGAAGGTCCTTGATCAATCCAAAGTCAGCCACTTTCACGTGCGACCCAACCAGCAACAGGTTTTCAGGCTTCACATCGAGGTGTTGCAGGTTGTGTTCGTCGCTGAGGTAATCTAAGGCTTCGGCGGCGCACCGCAGGTATTTCAGCATCTCGTCGCGCGGAATTCCTTGTTCGCCTTTGGATGCATAGCGGTTGTAAAGATCAGCGAGGCTGCAATCCGCCAACTCACTTACGACGATCAATTGTCCTTCGAAGACTTCGATCCGTTCGAGCGACAGGAGAAACGGATGGCGGAGCTCTTTTACTCGACCGAGAGCTTTGAGTTCCGCTTTGGCACGCCGACCGTCGTGGTATCCATGAACGATCTTCAGTGCTTTTTTTAGACCGCCCGGCGCAGTGGCAGACCAGACTTCACCAAAACCACCAGAACCGATACGTTCGATGAGCTGGTAGCCAAGGATCTCTTTTTGCGATTCATGGGGAGTTTGTAACACGGGTTTGCCTATGGCGATTCGGGGAGTCAATGTGGGTGATTGGGGTCTGCAAATCCAGATGGATCCACCCAAAGGTTTCGAAAACGGATGAACGAGTTGGGGAGTCTTTGGCTGCCGTTATTCATCATCCAGTTGGGGGTTGGTGTCGGTATCGGTGCTGGAGTCAACAGCCCGCATCGTTAGCTCGTCTGTGGTGTATTTGCTGATGGGCGATGGCCGGCCATAGTAAAAACCTTGGCCCAGCTGGAATCCCATCTGAACGAGAATCTCATGGCACTCGCGAGTTTCGACGCCTTCCGCCAGGGTGCGAATGCCAAGGTTGTTGACCAAGTTGGCAAACAACGCGACCAGTTCCTGTCGCTTTGGCGGGGCGTGTTCAATGTTCTTGGTCAGTTTCATATCGAACTTCAAGAAGTCTGGGCGGACTTCACCAAGTTCAACCAAACGGGCGCGACCGACTCCAAAATCATCAAAGGCAAGTTTGATATCGAGATCTTGAAGAACAGAGCAAAGCTCTCGCATCATGGTCATGTTGGTTGCCGCACCTTCATGAATCTCAAGCGTGATCGCTTGCTCCGGTGCGACTTCACGTAGCGTTCGTAGCGAATCGTAGAATTCAGGACGATCGAGTTCTTTTGGATGCGTGTTGACGAACAGGTTGGCCTGGTTTCCAAACGCCGTCCCAATCTCCACACCCCGAAGTCGGAACGCTTCACTGAGTTGAGCTTCGAGATTCAGTTGGGAAGCCGCATGAAACATCTCCTGAGGTGACTGCAGACCAAAAAGCCGGCTTCGGCCGAGGACTTCATATCCGATTCTGGATTGATCATCCAAACGAACCAAGGGTTGAAAATGCGGGTAGAGTCCACCGTCACTGATCAGTCGTTCAAACTGAATCATGGCGAGTGCTTGATCGCAGACGTCTTCCTGGATCGTGTTATTGTGCAGAGAGTCATGCGCCTGATTGAGCACCACTCGAAAGACGATGGCTGCGAAGTGGATCAGGTCATTCTCACAGAGTTCGATTTCACCACAGACCTGCTTACCATTGACAAACGTTCCATTGGTGCTGCCCAACTCGCGAAGAATCAGCGTGCCATTTTCCCCTTCGTGAATCTCGGCATGGTTCTTGGAAATGCAACCGACGGGAAGGTGCAGTGAAGATTCGCTGCTGCGGCCGATGGTAAACGGAAATTTGTTGACCGGGTATTGGCGGTTCGGTTGACTTTCGTCAATCTGACCGGATAAGAACCATTGACCGGTCTGGACGATTCCAGACTTGGGTTCAGTTGGCATGGGACCGGCGGTGCGAGATGGGAAGTCGCTCATGTTTTTGCGCAAGTGGGTAAAGAAGAAGAAGGTGGAAACCTTTCAACGCGTGGTTTCCGCTCTGAGTTTGTAGCTTTCAATAAGCTTCAAGGCGTTTGATAATCAGGCAAACTCCAACGCCTGTCCCTTGGCTTAATGAACAGCGCGGTCGTAGAGAATCTTTCAGATGGTCATGTCGTAGCGATCATGCCAGGTTTATCCAGACGCCTCCGGGAAGTTTGGAGTTGCTGGTTGGGTTTCCAATCAATGACTTTGCCGTAACCTACGGTTGGGCACCAAATCTCCCCAATCTACCGCCGTCATTCGTCATGATCGAATCCCAAACACAACCGTCGCTCGGTAACAGTCTGTTAGCGACCATCCTTGCAGATGAGTCGTATCGTCCTTCCGAACCAACGACCCTTCAAGAAACTGGATTGCCAATTTCGCTGATCGAGTCGCTTGTTATCAAACGACTGGCCGTCGTTGGGATGACCAGCGGGCGTCAGCTGGCGAACGACCTTTGCCTGCCGTTTGGGGTGCTCGAAAACCTGTTTCAGCATTTGCGGTCTCGCCAGATCATCGTTCATCAGGGGTCGGCACCACTTAACGATTACAATTACATATTGACCGAAAACGGCCGTGATCGAGCTGCAACCGCACGCCAAGCTTGTTCGTATGTCGGTCCGGCACCGGTTCCTTTGATGGATTACGTGCTCAGTGCCGAAGCCCAGACGATTCGAGCGGAGTCACCAAAACGGAATGATCTTCGCAACGCGTTTAAAGATATATCGATCAACGAGACGCTCTTCGAAAGCCTTGGCCCCGCGATCAACTCAGGCGCCGGTTTGTTCCTTTATGGTGAGCCGGGAAATGGTAAGTCAACGCTGGCACAACGAGTGACTCAATGTTTTGGCCACGAGATTTGGGTTCCCCATGCCATTTTTGAAGATGGGCAATTGATCAAGTTCTTCGATGCGGCATATCACCAGCAAACACAAGACGACTCAGATGCGTTGATCCATGAAGCTGCCTACGACAAGCGGTGGGTCAAGATTCGACGGCCAACCGTCGTGGTCGGTGGTGAGTTGACCATGGACTCACTGGAAATCCGACACGACCCGTCAAGCAACGTTAGCGAGGCTTCGCTGCAGATGAAAAGCAACTGCGGTTGTTTGTTGGTGGATGACTTTGGTCGACAACGCATTGAACCACAGGAGTTGCTCAACCGCTGGATCGTCCCATTGGAGAGTCGAATTGATTTTCTGACACTCTCCTCAGGCAAGAAGATTCAAGTACCGTTTGAGCAGCTGATCATTTTCTCAACCAATCTCGAACCATCTGACTTGGTGGACGAAGCGTTCCTGCGTCGGATCCCTTACAAGATTGAGATTGGTGATCCAACTCCGAAAGAGTTTCATGTACTCTTCAACATCTACTGTGAGAAGATGGAGTGTGAGTACCGCGCCGATGTTGTCGACTACCTGATTCAAACACACTTCATCACTCCGGACCGTCGAATGCGACGGTGTCATCCGCGCGATCTGTTGAACCAGATCAACAATTTTTGCGTCTACAATGACCTCCCCATGGAGATGCGGCCGGAGTATTTCGACCGCGTCGTCAAAAGCTACTTCACAATGGTGCTCAACAACGATCCAGATCGACCCAAGACCATGGCCAAAGGTGTTTCCTAGTCATCGTCGTAGTTCAACCGAACAGTTATTGCCCAGTCGAATCGACTGGGTTTTTTTGTTCCTGTTGGACGCGTATGCGTTCGGCCCAAACGGCATCGATTAACAACTGCGATGTATGAAACAGAACGATCGGGATGATGCTGATCCCCAGAACCAACGACGTCGACAACCCAATCATCAGTGTTTTCTGACTTCCAGAAAAGGCAACGGCGATTTGATCGCCGCTCGAAAACCGCAGCATGCGGGACGTCCAGTATCCAAGCCAAAAAACAGAGACGTGCAAACTGGCGACAACGCCCAGCGTGTACAGAAACTGAAACGTCGAAAGAGTAGGCTGATCTGGTGCCGCAGTTTGCATCCGAATTCCGAACTTGATCGCCCCCAGAAAAACAATCGACAAAACGCCAGTGAGTGCGATGACGCCCAGCATAGATCGTTTTTCGGTTGCCCACGTCGCACTGCGGAGATGTGTTCGCGCGAGCTGGCCTAACGACATGGGCACGACGACAAATAAAAGCAGCTTGTAAATCGTTTGCGTCAAAAGGTCTCCGTCCAGTTGGTTTCCCGTTTGCAGGAAGATCCAGAATGGCAGGACAAGGAAGCAGCTGGCGTTGGTCAGAATGGTTACCATGACGGCGACCTGTGCATTCCCCATCGCGCGTCGTGTTAGCACGGCGGCCGATGCCAGTGTCGAAGGCGTCGCCGCTGCAATCAAAATACCAGGTCCCAGCTCCGGGCCCGCCCATCCTGCAAACGGCCAGGCTAACAACGGAATCACACCGACATTCAAAAATGAGGCGAGCAGTGCAGGCCGAGGGTCACGCAACGTTGCCGTAACCTGCCCAAACGAAATTGGCCAAGCCATCAAAAACATCGTGACAAAGACAACGCTCCATTTGAGCCATTCGATATCGGCCAACCACTCCAGTGACGACGCAGAAAAATATCCCGCCACCAAAAGGATCGAAAGTGCAATCAGGAACCAGTATTTTTTGATTATCGCCATCAATGCGTATTGGAATCGCTCCAGCTATTCAGAAGGGCCGGAGAAAACTAAGATGTAATCCACGTGTGTTGGAAATTCCGACCGCGTTTGAAGTCACTGGGTCGAGATTTTTTTTCATTTGAACTTATGCTTCGATATTGGACTGCCGGAGAATCACACGGAAAATGTCTGTTGGCCATCATTGATGGATTTCCTGCTGGATTTCATATCGATAATGACAAGATTGATCGACTCCTGCGACTACGGCAAGGTGGCTATGGTCGCGGTGGCCGGCAAAAGCTGGAAACCGACAAGGTTGAAATTCTCACGGGTGTTTGGAAAAACGTCACCATCGGTGGACCGATCACGTTGAAAGTGGTCAATTCCGATTACAAACTGGAACGTCTGAAAGAGCTGCCGCGCCCGCGCCCCGGTCACGGTGATTTGAGCGGTTCCATCAAATACCTCAGCAGTATCCGCGGCATCCTTGAACGAGCCAGTGCACGAGAAACCTGTGTTCGCGTTGCCGCTGGTGGACTTTGTCAACAGTTACTTGAGTCGTTCAATATTCACACACTCGGATACGTAGTCGAATTGGGCGATCGAAAAATTGAACCCAAAACGGGCCCGTTCCAAGAACGGTTGAGCTGGCGAGATTCGAGCGAACTTTACACGCTTGATCCGAAGCGTGACGAAGAGCTCAAAACGCTAATCGATGATACACGCAAGCAAGGTGATACGCTCGGAGGCATCGTTGAAGTGATGGTTGAGGGTGTCCCTTTTGGATTGGGGACCCACGCTCAATGGGATCGAAAACTTGACGGAAAACTGGCCCAGGCGGTCATGGCAGTTCAAGCCATCAAGGGCGTTGAGATCGGCATGGGGTTTGAAGCCGCACGACGCCCCGGCTCAGAAGTTCATGATCCGATCAAATACGATGATCAACAATCCGCCACTCATCAGCTTGGCTATGTGCGTCCGACCAACAATGCGGGTGGGCTGGAAGCCGGAATGACCAATGGCCAGCCGATCGTTGTTCGCGCTGCCAAAAAGCCAATCAGCACTTTGCAAAAGCCGCTTGAATCGATCGAGATGGATACCAAGAAGCCTCACAAAGCCAGCTACGAACGGAGCGACGTTTGTGCATTGTCCGCCGCGTCAATCATCGTGGAAAATGTCGTCGCCTTCGAAGTGGCTGCTGCGATGGTGGAAAAATTTGGTGGTGATAGCATCGAAGAAATGCACGCACGGTGGGATCTTTTTCATTCGATGGCGCGGCAGAAATAAACTGTTATTGCCTCGGCGGGGTGAAAACGACAAAATCCAAGGCGGTCAACAACGACCCGAGAATTGAATCGAGTCTGTTAGTAACATCAATCTGAGCTTTCCCTCAACGGTCAGCTGACATGGACGTCAGTTATGAGTGATAACCAACGACGAAATCTCTGCCGTTTCCTGTTTCTGGCATTCTGCCTGCTGCCAACGGCAATCACCAGCTATTGGATCTGTCACCCACAAACACCAGAAGGTTGGGCTCAGGCGATTCAAGCTGAGTTGGGCCTAGATACCGAAATTGGTTCCATCGAAACGCCAGGTCCCTACGAAACCATTCTTCGTGACTTGAGATTTCACGATGGTGACCGAACGCTGTTTCAAACGGTCGAAGCTCGAATCGTTTTTGGTGAGATCAATCGAATCATTATCGAGTACCCCGTTACCAATTTGGACAGTGTCGGATTGGCCTACCTGGTTGATCGAATCAATCAGCATGTCCTCCGGAAAAAAGAACGCAGTTCAACCAAGATTTGGCGCGTCGATTTCAAGGACGAGTTGGTCATCGATCGAAACGCGACTTCAACCAGGAACACAGACAGTGTCTTTCCGATGAGCCATGCGGAGATCCTAGAGCAGCAACGGAATCAATTGACGATAGCCAAGCATGCTCGAATTGACGTTGCTCCAACTTCCGATGGAATGGCGACGACGGTCTATTTCAATGTCCGAGATCCAATGCAGATTGACGATGCCTCTACACCAACGATGACGTTTGAGATCGATACGTTCGCGGGAGAACAAGTCCTGCGGCTCAATACGCATCAAGACAAGCTGCCCGTCTGGTTGCTCGATGGGATTGAGCCGGAAATTTCTGCCAGTCTTGGCGGTGACGCCTTGTTCGCAGGAAAACTGGAGATGTCACCAAGCGACGGACGTGTCGATGGATTGACGGGCAAGTTAACACAAGTCGATGTATCGCATTACCGATTGGTCGATCAAGGATCACTTGCCCACGCTGAGATTCAGATCCGCGAATGTCAGTTTGCTCATGGGAAATTTCAGAAGTGGCTTGCCATGCTGACGGCGCCGTCAATATTGCCAACTGAAATTCAACAACAGTATCTGTTTCGTCCGTCACGCCAAATCGCGCCACTCAACGCCATCGAACAGGCGATCCAACTCGGCCGTCGTCGATTCGCCGATCTCCCAAATACGCATCTCCAGTGATTCTGGACGCTCATCCGTCGTTGTTGTATGCGATTTAGATTCGGCACCATTTCCCGCCACGGCTAGTCATATCGTCGACGAGGAAATAACCGGAGTACGGGAAACAGCAAAGAGAATTGCGAATCTGGATCTAATCGATCTCAAACATCATTGTCGTTCATAAGCTCTCTTGTCGTTTTGAGTTGGTTCGTGATAATGATAGCTCTCGAAAGGATCCTGTAAAATCAACATGAAATTGCTTCAACAGTCAGTCTTTGACTCCTAACACCGTTGCCGCGGCAGTCGCGTATCGACGCGATTTGCAAATAAGTCCGACGATGGTTCTTCCTTTCATTCTTTCCAATTGCCCGAGGCGTATTAATGCGCGAGATGCTCGACGAAAAACTGCACCGATTTGAGAGCTTGGAAAAACAGCTTTCCGATCCTGAGGTTCAGTCTGACTCACGCCGCATGGCTGCCGTAGCCCGAGAACATGGTTCGCTGGCCAAGTTGGCTACCAAATATCGAAAATTCAGTGAAACCGTCGGTGAGATCGATGAAGTTCGCGAGATGGCTCAGTCCAATGACCCTGAAGAAAGGGAGATGGCTGAGGAAGAACTCGAATCGCTGCTGGCCAAACGCGAAACGTTGTGGGATGAGTTATTGGACATGACGATCGGTGGTGAGGACGCCAACCGTTCCCGTTGCGTTATGGAGATACGAGCAGGAACTGGGGGCGATGAAGCGGCATTGTTCGCGCGTGACTTGTTCGAGATGTACAAGAAACATGCCGAGAACAAGGGCTGGAAGTTTGCACCACTCGAGTCGAGCCCGACAGAACTGGGCGGATTCAAAGAGATCACGATTTCGATTGAAGGCGAAGGTTGTTACCGGGAGCTTCAATATGAAAATGGCGGTCATCGAGTCCAACGTGTTCCCGATACCGAAACCAAAGGACGCGTGCATACGTCTGCAGCCACTGTCGCAGTCCTGCCCGAACCAGAAGACGTCGAAGTCGATCTAGACACCGAAGACTACGAAGTCGAACGCTACGCAGCCAGTAGTGGTCCCGGCGGTCAACATGTGAACAAGACTGCGTCTGCAATTCGACTAACGCACCATGGAACTGGGTTGGTGGTTAAGTGTTTTGAAGAGCGCTCTCAACACAAGAATTTGGCCAAAGCACTTCGTATTCTAAAATCAAAGCTGTACGATCACCTTCAACAACAGCAAAACAAAGAACGCTCTGATCAACGCAAGAGTCTGGTGGGTTCGGGGGACCGGAGCCAACGGATTCGCACCTACAACTTCCCTGAAAACAGGGTGACGGATCATCGAATTGGCCTCACACTCTACAAGCTGGATCAGATCATCGCCGGTTCGGTTCACTTGTTGTCAGAGGCTCTGATTGATCATGATCGACAAACCCTACGCAGCTCGATGGGTGCATTGGACTGACGCATGTCTGACACGACTCAACAACCCTGGACCATCAAACGCCTGCTCGACTGGACGGTCGACTTTTTTGACAAGTCCGAAAGTGGAAGCTCGCGACTGGATGCCGAAGTACTGCTCGCCGAAGCACTCGAGTGTGAACGAATTTCGCTGTACACACGATTTGACGAGGTGCCCAGTGAACCACAGCTTGCTCAGTTTCGCAGTTGGGTCAAACGTCGAGCCGAAGGTGAACCGGTTGCCTATCTCGTGGGTCATCGTGAGTTCTATTCGATCTCATTTGAAGTTGGCCCCGCAGTATTGATCCCTCGACCAGAAACCGAGCATGTGGTTATGGCGGCGCTGGAATACGTAAAACGGATCGAAGATCGCCCCATTCGGGTGATCGATGTTGGCACCGGGAGCGGCTGTATCGGAATCACGTTGGCGAAGCAGCTTCGCGCGAAACCGGAAACCGCGTCGGTTGCCATTGCGGCAACGGATGTCTCAGCGGAGGCCTTGGAGATCGCGAAACAGAACGCAGAGAAGCATGGTGTTGATGACTGTGTTCGATTTTTTCAAGGTGATCTGTTGACGGCACTTCCTAATGGTAGCAAGCCAGTCCATTTGATTGTCAGCAACCCGCCCTATATTGGTACGGGTGAGATTGCCACGATCGATGAACACGTCAAAGCTCATGAACCGCACGTTGCGTTGTTCTCGGGACATGAAGGCACCGAGATCATTCAGCGACTGATCGTCGAAGCCAAGTCGATGTTGTTGCCAGGGGGAGCGTTGATCTTCGAGACGAGTCCGATCAATATCGATCGTTGTGTTCAACTTGTTCAAGCTCACACGGAGTTTAAACAAGTCAGTATTGAAAAGGATTTTGCCGGCCACAAACGCGTGGTCGTCGCGGAGTTTGAAACAGCCTCAGCCGATTAGCTGCCGTGGCGGTTGAAGTTCAGTCGTTCCCGGATTTCCTCTTTGAGATGATTCACAACGGAATCTTTATCGGTGGCATCGAGGATCTCTTTGACAACCGATTTGGCGGAACCGGTGCCCCACGAACCACCATGTTCGAAATAGTGCTTGGCAGCCTTGCCGATGATATACGACGTAAATCCGACGGTTGCACCTTGAGGGATGAGCGTCAGGGCAGTGCCGAGTGTTCCGGTGACCAATTTGAAAAAGCTAGCCCCAAAATTGGCCAGCTCACCAAGCGCATAGATGCCAGCGGCCCCGGAAATCGACTTGGCCAGGCCGCGTGCCTGAGCCATTGAAAACGAAAGCCCATACACTTTCGATAGCGTTGCAATCATCACGGCGTCGACAGCCATTCCGCCAAGCATATCGACAAAGGGGATCGGGTTGGCAGCAACGACGACTGCTTTCGTGGCCGCCATGGACCAGATGACTTGATCGGCTCGTTCGTTCCGCAGTTTCACGCGGATCGCTGAGATACGATCGCTTTTGTCCGCCGCGTACATCGCGGCGTTGAGCGCAATCAATCCGAGGCCTTCTTTTTCCAACGTTGTCAGGATGATCGACTTGAGTTCTTCAACCTGCGGCTCTGGCTTTCGCCATTCGTTTTTGGTGGTTCCGTTTTCCTGCTCGATTACATACTCGACTTTGCGGGGATCGGCGACGGTTCTGACAAAATGCCCCGACGGGATCAAGCCTTCCAATCGTTTTTCGAGCATATCAGCCAGCGACTCAAGTTGATCAGCTGGGTACAGGTCCGTCTTGTTGAACACGAGAATGATTGGTTTTTGAACGGCGGCCAATTCGACGAGCGCCGCATATTCGGTTTCGTTGAGATCAGAATCGGTAACGAACAGAATCAAGTCGGCACGGCGAGCAGTGACCTCGGCTAACTCGGCGCGGTCTGCCCCGCCGACTTCGTTGATCCCAGGTGTGTCGACCAAAATGATTTCGGAAGAATCAAGTCCCGGCAGTCGGTAACCGGCGCCATCCCAAGCGGTCCCCCAAACTTGTTTGGTCCATCCACCTTGGACATCGACATCGGCCACATGGCGGCCAATCATCGCATTGATCAAGGCGGACTTGCCGGTACTGATCTCACCAAAGATGACAATCTCGATTCGGCCAGTGGTGACCTTTTCATACATCTCGGAAAGTTGTGAGATGTCCTGCTTAAGTTTGTTACGCTCCGATTCAGGGCAACCTCGGAGATCGGCAAGCGTCTTTTCGACGGCTTTGACGGCATCGGTATAGCTGTCTTGCGACGTGTCGGTGCTGTCTGTTGAAGAAACCACGTTGTTTAGACATTCCAGAGTGAAAGGTTTTGAAAACGATGTGAATCGCAGCGAATCGCCGGCTGGCTTTGGTTGGAATTCACGATCAGTCAGCTACTTGGGTTCGTTAAACTTTTTCCGTGCGGTTTGAACGAGCTTTCGGATCTCGTCAGCGGTTGTAATGATTTCCCATTTTCGTCTCGCAAGACCCGACAGTCCACCTTCTGGAGTTTCCATTTCGTTTTGGAAATACTCGATGAATACCATGCCGATCCAGCGAGTGATCAACGCTTGGACGGCACCTTGCAGTACGCCACCGGCTACGGTCCCCGCAAATGGAACGGTTTTGATCACAGATGCAACAACGGCACTGACGGCAACGGTTGCGCCCTGTGCTCCCAACACTCCGATCAAGTTTTTTCCCATCTCACCGAGCCACTTCGAAGCGGTTTCGAGATCGATATCCTGTTGGTATACCTCAGCGAGATCTAGAATCATCTTGGTCGAGATCGCCGAACCGGCAATCAAGTCAACGACGGGGAATGGGTTGATGGCGGCGACCCCTCCAGCACCCCACTGGTACTTTTCAACGATCGACCACGCGTTCTGGTCAAGCGAGTCACGAACTTTTTGACGAGCTTTCTCCACGAGCCCGCGAGACTGGAGCAGCACGTTGGCCATCAGTAGATCTTTGCCTTGGGTTTTGACAATTTGCACCATCCGATCGGCAAGCGGATCGATTTCAGCTGGAACAGTTATCGTTTCTTCCATCTCAGAGCCATCCGATAGTATCTTGCGGCGAATCCTCTGACCTTCTTGGGCTTGGATGCAAACGATGTCTTCCTGTTTCACAAACGAAGCGGTTTGCTCGAAAATCTGTCCCGTCAGTTTGTCGCGATCGGATTGAGAATACCAGTCTGATTTGTTCAAACAAATAATGACACGTTTTTCCATTTGACCGAGTCGATCCAGCAAATCGTGTTCGCTTTGACGCAACGGGCCATCGACAACGACTAACACCAGGTCAGCATCTTTGGCAGCCTCAGCGGCAATCGCAATATGGTCAGCTCCATCGATTTCACCGATGCCGGGAGTATCGACCAGCGTTACCGAATCGATCCCAGGCCAAGGGATTTCATTTCGGGTCACGGTGGTTCCACCGCGCGCATCGGTGGCAAACACATCACGACCAGCCAGCAGATTCAACACCGACGACTTGCCGCTGGAGATGGTTCCAAACGCAACGATCTCCAATGATTGAGCTTCCCGCTTGGCTTCCAGGTCTTTGATCAGTGGGTCGAGTTGATCCTGAAACTGACCACCGGCGCCGGTTCGCAGTTTTTCAATCTGATCCAAATTTTCATCGATCTCGAATTCTCGTTGACCGATCGACATTTCACTTGGATTGCGATTGCGACGCTCGGTGCGCAATTTCTTTTTGATGGTGGCCCCAAACAATTTCCAAACCGTCCACCCCGCGCTGCCGATCAACAAGAGAGCACCGAAACCGACCACGATCAGATAGAGCGTGCCCCAGACCGAGCCCAGTGCATTGACAGCTTGAAAATTGTCGATGATCCAACCTGGCAACCAGATCAGTCCAACGCCTAAAAGCGCTGCGACGACTAACAAAAGGATGCCGGAAAATGTAGAACGAATGTTCATCGAATTGAATGGTGACCCGTCATGGAACGTCGGTACAAACTCAGTTTCGGAAGTTTATACCGGGCGAGAGTTGTTGTTCGTCAACGGTGCGGATTATTTGGCGAAAAGATGCCGATTGCCAGTATTTTCACTGCAAATGCCGCACAAAACCCGCGGATCAAGGGCTCATGCACGGGGGTGAAACTGGTTGTGAACTTTCTTCAAACGTGTCTGATCAACGTGAGTGTAGATCTGAGTCGTGGCGATACTGGCGTGGCCCAGAAGTTCTTGAACCTGTCTTAAATCAGCACCCCCGGCGAGCAAATGAGTTGCGAAACTGTGCCGCATTGTGTGAGGACTGATCTTCACCGACACGTTGGCAATCAGAGCGTACTTTTTGACAAGCTCCCAAATCGCTTCACGACGGAGTGCTCGACCGGAGCGGGACAAGAACAACCAGTCTGGTTCCTGGGGTCGCATCGCCGCCAATTTTGGTCGTTGCCGATCGAGGTACAACTCAACTGCTTCGAGGGACGCCTCGCCCAATGGCACGATACGTTGTTTCGACCCTTTGCCGTGACACTTGCAAAAGCGTTCCTGAAGATGCAGATCGCGAAGCCGTAGTCCAGCAACTTCCGATGCTCGGCAACCTGTCGCGTACATCAGTTCGAGCAGTGCACGATCACGAAAATGGTACAGCTCGATACGGCGGGGAGCATTGAGAAAGCGGTCGACTTCACGGGGCGATAACACGGTTGGAATGCGTTGCCAAAGCTTTTGGCTGCCCAACAACTCGACTTTGTTTTCCGTCAACACGCCTTCCAGTTGAAGGTAGCGAAAGAACATCTTGACGGAAACGATATGTCGTGCGATCGATGCAGGAGCGAGATCGATGTCTTTGAGAAGACCGACGAATTCGGCCAGTTCGCGAACTTCAAGTTCGACGATACTTCGGTTGCCCAACCAATCGGTAAAGCGCCGCATATCGCGCGAGTAGGCCATGACCGTGTTCTCTGCGAGGTGACACTCAGTACGCAGATAGTCAGTAAACGCTTCATTCCAACGCTTGGTCGCGTTGGCATGCGAGAGCGGTTTGGGTTTGAGGAGCTTTCGTTTGCCTTTGCGGATTTTTGCCATGTCCGGGATATCGGCATCAGGAAGCTACCGGATCGAGCCGAGGACCATTTAGGCCGTCAATGCGGAATAGTGGGATCAGGGGAACGAGTCCGTTCGCGAACTTTTTGTCGCTCGGAATGTATCCGACTATTTATCGCTTGATTTCTTTGCGCCCGAATTCTTATCGGTTGCCTTTTTTGAATCCGATTTTTTGGGGTCGGACTTTTGATTCTTTGAGCGTTGTTTGTTGTTTTTCTTAATCCTCTGGGCAGCCCGAGTCATCGCGTCGATCTGCCGTTTCATCTCACGGTCGTGCTGCTGGTCCAGGTCGGATATTTGTTTTCGAACACGAGCGGCTTTCTTTTGATAGAAGGCGAGGTCATCTTCGAGTTGCTTCTTTCGCAGCTCGAAATGTTCATTCACCATCGCCTCCATTTTCTTTTTGAGGCTCTCGATCTGTTTTTCATTGGATGACGTCGCGATTTTCGCGGCAATCAATTTGGTCTTTGAACGGGCAACCCAAATTTTGAGAGACCGGTCATATCGATCGGGTGAGTTGGTTTTCTGGTTTTGAAGTGAACGCACGTCTCGATCGAGTCCGCGCATCGCCGTTTGGAACTGCTGCGCGTTGTTACGTTGCAGCGTTCGCAAGATGGGGCGCATCTCTGGATGATGCTTGGAAAGGAAATCAAAAATTTCACTGATCCGCTGATTGGAAACCGGGGCAGGAGTTTTTCGTTCCGTGTTTACTTCAGAGACGGGAGGTGGTTTGACGGAACTCGATTGGCTCGTCCCCTTCTTGGAGTTCGACTTGGGCTTGTTATTTTTTTTGTTGTCTTGGACCTTAGTGGTCAGCGTCGATTTTGATGGCGTTGTCTGGGCCAATGCTTGGCTGGAGACGAACGAACCGCAGGCACAAATGGCAATCAGTGCCGCGTATGTTTTTAGCTTCGAAAGACAGTTGACTAGTGGAAACACGGCATGCCTCCTTCGTCGTTCTCAGGGAATTCGGGTTCGATTGAATCCATGGAATCAACCGGTTCGTTGGTTGCGTCAACGGCCGCTACCAGCCAAGTCGCTTCGGTCATGTCAAACTCTGGTGAATCAAATTCGTCCGCGACAAGCTCTCGCAATTCGTCGGCGTCAACGACTGATAAATCAGATTCCCACGATTCAGATCCCCAAACTTCGGCCAGGTCAACAGTGGTTGGTGCGGAAGGAGCGTCGGTGTTGAATGTCCAAATCAACGCAAAGAAGACCAACGCAGTTGCTGCTGTCATTAGCAGAGCAGGGCGTTTCCAGAACGGGACATCCGGGGTCACGGGGCCGCGAGATACAGTGTAGGTCGATTTTTCTTCAGCAACCGAAGCGTGCCGCGATGTGCCGATGGCGAGATGAATCAGCGAAGCTTCGCTCACGGCACGAGCGACGGCGTCGCGAGCCACCTGATCCTCATCAAGGCGTGCTTCAAAGTCTGCTCGTTTGGCCGAGTCAAGCTCGTCCGCCACATAGCAGAACGCGAGCCAATCCAAATCTTGGGGATCGAAGTTTTCAGTTTTTTGATCGGAAGTCATAACTACCTGCGACTATTCTTGAACCGAATTATTCGTTCAGTTCGTTGAGCGATTCTTTAAGAATCGGTTTAAGTTTCTTTAGTCCTGCCTGCATCCGAGCCAAGACCGTACCGAGGGGTTCTCCAAGTTTATCTGCAATCTCGCGAAACTTGAGGCCCTCGTAAATTCGTAGCTCCACGACATCGCGTTGGGGTTTAGGAATCCGCGTTAACGCTTCCCTGACCTTGACGATTTCTTCCTGGCGAATCGCATGATGGACCGATTGACTGAGTCGAGGGTCGGCACCTTTGTCGGCACCGGCGGACAACTCGGATTTCCAGGCGATCCCTTGAGCATGCTTGCGACCAATGGAAGCTTTCCGTTTGATCAACATCGCTTCATTGAACGCAACGCGAAACAACCATGATCGCATGGAGTCTTGCTGCTGTACCAAATGCCCTTTTTCCATCAACTTGATCAACGAAGATTGAAGGGCATCTGAGGCAGCAGCTTCATCACGCAAAACACCCAGCAGAAAACGTTCGAGCGCTACAACGTGTTTGTCATAGATCGCCTGAACTCTTTCTGGAGCCAGCGGTGTTCGTTTGGACGTATCAGAATTCAAAATCTTCACTTATCAACCGAACACTGTATTCCCTAGACGCGCCGCGCGACCGTTTTATTGGTTTCTCTCTCAATTCTCGGCACCATCGCCAATTTTTCAGCCGTTCGACCGGAAGACAATCGCTTATCTTAACAAATTCTAGGGATTGCAGCTGTTTTTAAGGCCTTTTACGGATAGTCGGCGAACTTGTCTCCTGATTGGGAGTAGAAAAATCGCTTCTGTCGGATCGTGAATCGGCGGGCAGCGGTGAGGATTCGCCAGTTTTACGATTCCGTTTATAATCTCCGATTTGACCAGCTAGCGGGTAGGACCCGGCTGATCACTCGATTTCCATCATTTTCAGGTTGTTTCACTTGTTCATCGGCCCGGTATTCACTCGAGAAGCGGTTGTTGCTCCCAGACGCGTTCGCCATTACGTCATGCGAACGGTGTATGCGGTCGCCTTATTGTTATTGATTTGCACGGCCTGGATGATTTTGTTGGGCACGCAATATATCCAGAACGTCGGTGATATGTCCCGTTTTGGTGCGTCTCTGTTTCAGATTCTGGCGCCCCTTCAGCTTGCCTTGATCCTGTTTTTGTCAGCGATTCAGGCGGCCAGTAACATTTCCATTGAGAAGGATCGACAGACGCTGATTTTGTTGTTGATGAGCCGATTGACCAACAGTGAGCTGGTGTTGGGAAAACTCTTTTCTAGCTTGTTAAACATCGGTGTGATGTTGATCGCGGCGCTACCGATTTTCATGTTGGTCGTGCTGTTTGGTGGAACATCGTTCGCTCAAGTTGGTTGGACGTTTGCAGTCACGGTGGTGACGGCACTGGCCGCTGGTAGCCTCGGTGCAATGATTGCACTCTGGCGTGAAAAGACATTTCAGGCGTTAGCACTCGTCGCAATGTTGATCGTCTTCTGGTTGGGCCTCTTTGAAGTTTTGGCGTTTCTTGATTGGAACATTGGTGGTGTACGTGGATCCCAGGTCGCCGCAGCGACGAGTCCATTTCGAGCCGTCATTGCAGCCAGTCAATCGACCGTAACAACGACATGGATGTACTCGGTGGTGCCGTTTCTTGTGACGGCGACGGCGATCGCTACACTGCTGTGTTCGGTTTCGATTTTACGTGTTCGGCGGTGGAATCCCAGTCGCGATGTCCGCCCCGGCCAGGCGACTGACAATCCGGATGACACCAAAATCGACATGTTTACTGGCGAAGTCATTCTCGAAGATGGTTCCGTTTCAGATGCCACGGGCGCTCAGATTGTCGAGCAATCCGAAGGACTACGCTCAGGCCATGTCGACGATCGAGCGCGAACGACCAGCAAGACGAGCCGCCGAGTTTGGGACAACCCGGTACTTTGGCGCGAGATGAAAACGTGGGCCTACGGTCGCAAAATTCTGTTCATCCGCGCGGCCTACTGGATCCTTGCCGTGTGTGTGTTCTTCGCGATTTATTCACTGATCTCGTCGGGAGCTGCGACACGTGTTACGGCAAACAGTAGCGTAGGCATTCCTATTGTTGGCCAACCGCTGGCACCGTTCCTGTTGGTCAGCATTGTGATGATCAACGCATTGGCCGTCACCTCGATCACCACGGAACGAGACGGACGGGCGCTTGATTTGTTGATGGTCACAGATATCTCTCCCAAGGAATTTCTGTTTGGAAAACTTTTGGGAGTGCTGTATGTCGCGGCTGATATGGTGCTTTTGCCGATCGCGATGTGCATCTACATTTGGTTTAGCGGGGCGATGAGCCTTGAAAATCTGATCTATCTGATTCTGGGAACGAGTGTGATGCTGGTCTTCGTTTCCATGTTGGGGATCCACAGCGGCATGTCGTACAATGGCAGCCGGCAAGCCATCGCTGTCAGCCTGGGGACGGTTTTCTTTCTGTTTCTTGGCGTGATCACCGTGATCATGATGATGATTTCCTTCAGTGGAAACTTTAGCGCTCAGTTGACCCCATTTTTGGCTTGTATCATTGGTGGTTCAATCGGGTTGTATTTGGCGTTGGGTTACAATGTGCCGTCACCGGCACTGGTCGTCGCCTGTGGTTTGCTTCCAATCACGATGTTCTATTCGATTACCAGTTTGTTAATCGGCAGCTACCTATCTGTGTTAATCGTGATGTCTGCGACGTTTGGGTTCACGACATTGGCGATGATGATCCCACGGCTGAGTGAATTTCTGGTTTCCACCGGCCGAGCAAAATCTGAAAACGTCGCCAGTTGATTGAATCGTTAAAATAAGTTTCGAGTAAAACTTGATTCTTGATGACGAATTCCTTGTTTAAAACGCAGGTACGCTTCGCGGCAAATGGATGACTTGGTCTCACTGATTCCCTGGCTTTTGACCATGGCGGCTTTGATTGCCTGCTCTGGTTTCTTCTCAGCCAGCGAAGCCGCATTGTTTTATCTACAGGCGGCTGATCGTCGACAGATGGCCAAAGGAACGGTATCGGAACGTGCGGCTGCGACGCTTTTGAATAACCCGGATCGTCTGCTTTCAGCAGTTCTGTTCTGGAATCTGGTCGTCAATATCGCCTACTTTGCGATCAGTTCTATCTGTGCGATTCGGATGGAAAACTCAGAAGTAATGGGCACGTCGTATGCTTGGGGTTTCGCCATGTTATCGTTATTGGCGATCATCTTTTGCAGTGAGATGCTTCCCAAAACGGTTGCGGTGCTCAAGCCGCGCGAGTTGGCAACGTTCCTGAGTATTCCGCTCGGCGTTGCCGTTCGCATCGTCGATCCATTGATGCCACTACTCCGTTCAGTCAATCTAATCTCGCGACGAATCATCTGGCCCGGATTTGAGCCGGAGCCTGAAATCGATGTGGTCGATCTGGAAAAAGCGATCGCCCTTTCAGGTGCCGATGAGGCATTGATCAAGCAGGAACAGACCGTTTTGCAGAACATCGTCCAGCTATCGACGATTCGTGTCGAAGAATGGATGCGACCGAGGAATCAGTTTGTCTCGTTTCAGCCACCCGTTCAGTTAGAAGATTTAAAAGGGATCGTGCCCCACAGCGGTTACCTGTTAATTACCGAGCCCGATGGAGCAGAGATCGAACGGGCAATACGCTTGGACAATCAGTTTCGTTTTCGTCAGCACGAAGTCGATCGCATCGCAGAACCTGTCCTGTACCTCCCTTGGTGTGCAACCGTCGCTGATGCACTTGAGAAGATGTCGCAGAAGGATCGTGAAGTCACTGTCGTGCTCAATGAGTTCGGCGAAACGATCGGCATTCTGACCATTGAAGACATTCTCGAAACCGTGTTCGCCTATTCGCCGTCACGAACCGCCAGACTGTTGGACCGACCTGCCATCGAACAACTGGAAGAAGGACGTTGGCGGGTGGCCGGGATCATGGGACTCCGTTTGCTTGCCAAACGATTGGATGTTGAAATCCCTAAAACGTTCAGCGTCACCGTTCGTGGCGTGATTCAGGAAACGCTGCAGAGGTTGGCCGAGCCGGACGATCGCTGCCAGTGGGGGCCTTTCAAGTTTCATGTCGTCGAAATGCGACAACGTGGCGCGATGATGGTCGATGTAGAAGTCGTCTCCAACAGCGAATGGGGGGACTGATGTTGCTCTTGGCAATCGTGCTGTTGATCGCAGGGATTTTCCTTAGCGGCTTCTTTAGTGGCAGCGAGACCGGATTTTATCGTGCCAGTCGTGTTCGCATTGTGATCGCAGGTCTCGATGGCGATCGAATCAGCAAATCGCTGATCTGGTTGATCAATAATCCTGCGCTCTTTGTCGCAACGACTTTGATCGGAAACAACGTTGCTAATTATCTAACCAGCCTCGCAATCGTGTTGTTGGCAAAAGAGGCCAGCGTTTCAAGTGCGGTTGAAATGTTGGCCCCAATCCTGATGTCTCCATTACTGTTTGTCTATGGCGAGCTGTTGCCTAAAAATCTGTTCTATCAAGCGCCCAATTTATTGCTTCGATTGGCGGCGCCGCTGTTTCTGTTGTTCACCGCTCTGTTTGCTCCAGCAGCAGCGGTCTTGTGGGGGATGAGTCGTGTTTTAGAAGTCATCCTGGGGAAATCACCAGAACAGGTTCGGTTGTTGCTGGCGCGAAAGGAAATTCAACAGGCGTTGGAAGCGGGATTTGAGGCAGGGATCTTGCACCCAACCCAACGTCATCTGGCTCAAAGTTTCTTTCTGGTTGCTGCCAAACCGGTGGGAGAAATTTGTTGGCCATTGATGCGAACACCATCGATTCCTAAAGGGACGCCAGTTGAAGATGCCAAAGTGTTTGCCCAGCGATTCCAGATCGCCGATATTCCGATCTACGATGAAAAACGTACGAATATCATCGGCTACGTGCGAACGATTGACTTGCTGATCAATCAAGAAACGATTGCATTGGAAGATGTGCTTCGGCCGCTGCGGTCGATAGAAATGACTGAGCTGTATGGCGAAACAATCCTGCAGATGCAAACGAACCGTGAGACGCTCGTGAAAGTCGTTTCGAAAAATGGAGAAGCAGTTGGGTTGTTGTCGATGGATCAGTTGACCGATCCACTATTGGATGGCCCTTTAGGTTCGCTCAAACGATGACTCGACAACCATGACTTACTGGCGATCACGATCGGAACCGATCGTCGACGATTCATCTTCAATTGGACGCAGCACGATATTTCGGTAGCGAATTGAAGTGTGGTCGCCTTGCAAAAAGATGGGACCCGGTTGGTCATCATGCGACAGGATGCCTCCTCCCGTCGGTCCTTCCAAGAGTTGATTGTCAATCACTTTTTTGCCGTTGAGCACGACGGTGATGTGTCGTTGGGCCAGTGTGATGACGTAGCGATTCCATTGGCCGCCTGGGTTGGCCGCGTTCTCGCTCGGTTTGATTCTGCCAAAAATGGCCCCCGGTCCCTGAATGCCTTGCATTTTGCTGTCGCGATCGACGACTTGGGCTTCATACATTCCCCTCAAATAGATGCCGCTGTTGCCGCCTTTTGAGACGTTGTACTCGATGGACAACTCGAAATCTTGAAAGTTACGTTCTGTGATCAGATTTCCAAAATCGCCGTACGCTCCAAAATCTTTCTTGGGCGTTTCATTGACCAATTCACCGTTGTCAGCACGCCAACCGTTCTTTTTGTTTTCCCGGGATAGTTTCCAACCAGATAGATCGTCACCACTGAATAGTTGAATCGGTTCACCAAACTTCAACGTCTTTAGATCAGGTTTGGGAGGCGGTTCGGAAATGCGTTTTGCAGAAAGACGATATGTCTCCAGTTCAGCTTTCTGGATTTGTTTCCAGCTTTGGGCTACCATCATGGTCAGTTGTTGCCCATCGAGTTCACAAACGATGGGTTGGTTGATGAACTTTTGAACTTCTCCACCACCCGGTTTCCAGCGGATCGGTCGTTGAATGAGTAGTCGGCTATCTTCGGCTTTGATTGACTTGAGTGGTCGTGCGTTACCGACACTCCAAAGCAACGACCCAGACCATTCTCCTTGATCATCTTGCATCAAGTGCAACCAGCCGACGTTTTGATCAGGCAACTGGAACGCCCATCGGCCTTCGAATGGGGAGCGGGCGGATGAGGTTTTCGTTTCCGTTTGCGCGTCAACAGGTAAGACGGAAACGACAATAGAGAAAGCTATCGTAGCTGCGAACAACAACGCGTTTGGGACAGGCATAGGAATTGAATCCGAATCGATCGAGAATGCTAGAGAGATCGATTATAGCCGGGAGCGATGGATGCATCGTCAACGCGCGATTTCAAATTTGTCAGGCTAGCTATGATTTGGAGTAGCCCAGCTCCTTGATGATACTGAGCATCTCTTCGTATGAGATATATCGACGTCGATTCATCAGTTTGTATTGATCAATCGCCTGCCCCAGTTCAGCCGCGTCAGGGGAAAGGTTTTGATGACCGTCAGAGAATTGTCGGCGTTCCAATCCAGGAGCCGAACGACCGCTGCTCATCCGTCGGTCGATAAACGTCGAAGGATCGATGTTTTGCTGTTGGGTACCAAACGTTTGGTGTTCAATCGACATGATGTGCCCCGAATGGATTCGACAAACGGTAAGAAGGTTTGGAGTTGTTGACGTTCAGTCACGCCCACGGAAACGATACTATTTTTTCGGTTGGCGGCGCTGGTTTTCGTCGGCTTGTCTTGACGAGGGAGCACGAACCTCTTTCTGACGATTGTGAGGCAACGATTTTTCCTGTTGTAACGATAGAATAGTGGCTGATTCATGGCCCCGTCACAGGTGAATTGATGTCAGAGACATTTTGCAAGCTGAAACCTACCAACGAGCTTGAGCAAACATTCGTCGATTTGGTCAATCGACGTGATCACTTACAACTTGACGCTTTGCTCACCCAGAACCCGCACCTTGTTCAAAAAATTGATACACATTGGTTCTCCTTCGATACGCCGGCGATCGTTGCTGCAAAACATGATGAGCCGGTCGTCAAAGTGCTGCTGAAGCATGGAGCCAACATCAATGAGCGGTCCAGTTGGTGGGCTGGCTCGTTCGGTGTGCTCGATGGCGTTTCCAGGGAATCGGCAGGCTTTTTTATCAAGCGTGGAGCGCGTTTCGATATCCATTCAGCCGCCGAGCAGGGTGAACTGGAATTGGTAGCCGAGTTTCTCGAACGAGACCCTGGATTGGTCAATGCCCGTGGAGGCGATGGTCAGACTCCATTGCATACCGCGTCAACGCTGCCAATCGTTGACCTGTTGATTCAGTCGGGCGCGGATTTGGAGTTGCGTTGCTTCGATCACTCGGCAACTGCCGTTCAATACGCCGTCTCGGAAGTTGACAAGTGTCGCCACTTGATCGAGTGTGGTGCAACACCGGATATTTTCCTGGCATGTGCACTTGGTGATCGCGCGCTTGTGGAGTTGGTGTTTCGTCAAGAGCCTGAGTGCCTTGAATCGGTCGTGGGGTCTTGTGAACATACTTCGCCTGTCGATCCAAGGTCGCACTCGCATATTTACGCCTGGAAATTACTGGGTGCGAAAACACCCTTGGAAGTCGCCCGGGCGTTTAGCCACAACGATCTTTACCAGGAGTTGTTTCAACGAGTCGGGCACCGTCAACAATTCCTCGCTGCCTGCTGGGACGGAGAATCTGTAACGGCAAAAGCGTTGGCTCAAAAGTATCCGAACTTGGTATCTGGATTAGACGAAGCCGAATTGAGATTGCTGCCACGAGCCGCCTGGGATGGCAAACTTGAATCGGTTCGTTTGATGCTAGAGCTCGGCTTTGACCCTCATGTACGCGGCGATGAAGCGTCAACTGCGCTCGACCGAGCCGCATTCCACGGTGAACGCGAGATCGTTGAGTTGTTGATAAAGATGGATCCGCGACCGCCGCTCAAAATGAAAAATCGATATGGAGGCACGCCATTGGGCTGTTGTGCCTATGGAGCGACCCATAGCTGGAAATTGACGACCGCCGATCATCTTGGCACCGCAAAAGCGCTGATCGCTGCCGGCGCAGAAATCGATCCCGCATGGCTGCCGGCCGAAAACGTGGAAATCGACGCTTTGTTTCGTCGCGAGTTGGGTTTGACTTAGTGCAGCGTCGACGTTGTCACGAGGAAAGGATTCCGTAGTGAAGCCGAAGCAACATCAAGACGATGACGCCGCGTGCAGACCAAGCGATGGTTCGAATCCAGTTGGTGATGACTAATCGACTATGAGCAACGCTGTCGAAACCGTTGGCGAGTTTTGCATGACAGGGAACGGAGACAAATGCCGTGGCCAACCAGATCAGGATCACTAGAGCAAAACCACTCCAAACCAAAACGGATTGTGTCGTTGAGATCTTTGGCGTCAATAGCAACAGAACAGCGCCAATGATCTCAATCAACATCGTTGGACCAACGACCCAGGTAATCCGTTGTTCATGAAGCTCTTGATACTTCGCATAATCTGATGCGCCGACGTTTGCCATTAGCGGATAGTGCACAATTTGAACGATCCAAATTAAGCCGACCAGAAACCAGGTCGCGGCGACCTGAGAGAGGATCAAGGTGTCGCCGTCAAGTAACCACTTCATCGAAAGGCAATCCTTAGATTCTGGAGGACTGAGACGTTCTTCGCCAGGAAGCAACTCAACTAAGGCAAGAGACGTCTTAAGCGGTTGATTCCCATTGGCGGATGACTTGTGTTCGAGTCACCATTTGAAAGATCAACGGATCCAGAAGTTCGCCGTCGCGACTTTTGCCGGTCCAGATTTCTTCTGAAGAAAGCCAGCGAACCTGAGGATCGCATCCGATTGACTCTCGAGGACTGCGTCCATAAATCTCTACATTATAAAACGAGGCGATAAACGGCTTTTGATCGACTACGGCTGGTACTGAGTTTGCAAACTCAAAGTTGAGCTGCGCCATGCGGGAAACAAGTATGTCCCGTTTCGGATTGATACCCAGTTCCCAAGCAACCGTTTCAATAACACTATCCCTCAGCGTTTCTTTCGAATCAGCAAACCCGATTGGAAATCTAATCGTGTTGGTCGCCGGGTTGAGCTTACCCAGCCATTTCGTGCCGGAAGGGCCGTGACGACGCACCAATGCTACGGCAATCAAGATATTTTCGTCGTCCATTGGGATACTTTCTCGTGCAATGAGATGCTCAGGTTAATCCAGCGTGCCGGATTCGGTTAACACGAAAATCATTTACGGAAGGTAAGTACCGCAGTGATCAGCAACCGCGTAACTGAAAAAGACCTTCGAGATTGGCTTGACCGAAACGGGTTTGCCGGTCGTTTTGCCAAGCTGCGCGAACTCGAATTGCATGCCATTAAATCGCCGGGATGGTTGCAGGTTTTCCGCTTCTCCATTGAAGTTCGTAGGAAAAATCCGGATGATTCTGACGGTGAACCACCGCTGTTGGATGCCCGGCCGATGAACCAATTTTGGGGTGTCATCGTCGACGATGAACGAAAGTCGGCAAGCCGTCAAACTGAGGTCTTTTTGTTTGAAACGCAACCACAACAGCTGCGGATGCTCAGCGAAGTTTCGGAAGACTTGATCAAGCTTAAGTCTCGCGGCGACGGAAAACCAACCGACTACCTATACGCAGGGATAAGTTTGGCTGCTTTCGTGGTTGTGATGCTCGGATTGGCGTGGTTGGCTGAGCAATTTGGCTAACGTTAAGGTACGATTGATGGCGAGTGCAAATTGAATTCGCAACGACAAAACAGGAACCGAATGTGGCTGGTGAAACAAATCAAACGAATGACGTGCCAAACCGGGCCCCACCGGAGCGCGGTCGAAGCTGGAAAAGTCGGATTTTGTTTCGAATGCTGTTTCTCCCATTAGTCGCTGTCGCCGGACTTTATTTTATGAGTATGAGTGCGAATCCTCCCTCGACGCTTGGTGTCCGCAACGGCACTTTGGCAGAGTGTCCAGAAAGTCCAAATTGTGTAGCGACCCAGTCCGGAAACGATTCACAACGAATGGAACCGGTCAGCTACGAAGGTTCGTCAGAAGCAATCATCGAGAAAATTAAGTCAACCGTTGAGACGAAGTTCGCCCGTACAAAACTGATCAGTGAAACCGAACACTATCTGCATTTCGAATTTACCAGTCTTATTTTTCGCTTTGTTGACGACGTCGAGTTTCTGATCGATGATACGAGCAAGCAGATTCATTTTCGTTCTGCTTCGCGAGTTGGCTATTCCGATCTTGGAGCCAATCGCAAGCGAATGCAAACCATTGTTGATGAGCTAAACCCATGATTCGATTCCTAGCGCTATTTTTCGTTATCCTTGCCGGAATGGTCTATTTCGTTTATCAGTACGCACGACCAACCGATCGTCCGGAACAGGGCAGCAACACGTCGCAGGTGCAACAGCAGGACGATGAAGCCCAGCTTGATGAGACCACAACAAACGGTGATGATTCAGCATCAACAGAAGATTTGGAGAAGCCATCAGTGACTGAGTACAACCAATTATCTGCCGAAGAATCACGCGTGATCCTCAACAAGGGGACTGAGTGGCGCGGCACAGGCGAATACGAGAAAACAACGGCGGAAGGCCTCTACGTTTGCCGTCAGTGTAATGCGCCGCTGTATACGTCAGAGCACAAGTTTCAGTCGAACTGTGGTTGGCCAGCGTTTGATGACGAGATCGAAGGTGCTGTTCGACGAGAGCGGGACGCCGATGGCTACCGAGTCGAGATTCTTTGTTCCAATTGTGACGGGCACCTGGGACACGTTTTCGAGGGGGAAGGTTATACCGAGAATAACATTCGCCACTGTGTGAATTCCATCTCGATGAAGTTCTATCCCCAAGGCGAAGAGCCACCGACAAAAATCATCAAGTGATGGATGCTGGTTCGAGAGATCTTCACCCGCTCGGCTAAGTTTGCTTTAAAAGTTTGCTTCAAAACAACTGCTGGGAGCTCAACAACTGCTGTGAGCTCTTTGAGGTCGCAGCAGGATAAACGCGAACCCATACGACTTTAGTTGGTCTTCTGCAACGTCTGCAACAGACTGACGGTAATCGCTGCGAAAACGATTTTCTGTTTATCAAAATCGCGATCTTCGGCTTGAGTCCACACCAACAGCCAATGTCGGTCGGTGGCCACTAAACAGAGCCTTGCCTGAATCAGGAAGTCAAGGCAATAGAACATTGCTTCGATACTCTGAACGGAGTCCGAATCAACGCTGGGGACCTGCCTCAGCTGGTCCAGCTGCTCATCATCACCCAATGGCGTAATCTCAACATCGGGGTACGTCTCTTGAAGTGCCTCAAGCGTGTCTTTGAAAATTTGATCTTGATCAATGTCCTTGTCGTAGACATGAACGCTCCAGGTAGAACTTCCATCTGGCGCCTCAAGCGTCACAACATGCGGCGTGCCGGAGGTTTCGTCAAGCAATTTCCAGTTCTCGGGATACATGAAATTGATCCCAAGTTTGTCATAAACGGCAGTCATAGTGTATTCGGTGTTTGGGGCCAACGGTTTGGCTTGGTGTGCGTTGATTCAGACGGTCTGACGAGGTCGCAAGCCTGAGGCGAATGGTTGAATGGGCTCGCTCGGAGTTCATCCGAGGTCAACGTTATGCGACCGGTTGTTTGACCGCGTCTAACCAGCTCCATTGATCCTCGGTCGTTCCATCAAACAATCCGAAGAAAGCCGACTGGATCGCTTCGGTGATCGGTCCGCGTGAACCACAGCCAATTTCAATCCCATCAACGCTGCGAATCGGGGTGATTTCAGCAGCGGTTCCAGTGAAGAACAGCTCATCGGCGACGTATAACAGATCCCGTGGAATCTCTCGTTCGATCACTTCAAAACCTAGATGTTCGGCCAAAACGACGGCAGAGTTTCGTGTGATTCCATTCAGGATCGCAGCGGCCAAAGGCGGCGTGTAAATTTTCTCATCACGAATCACAAAGATGTTTTCAGCTGAGCCTTCGCTGACGGTTCCCTTGTGAGTGACTGAAATGCCTTCGGCAAAACCGTTGCGTCGCGCTTCGCCACCAATCAATTGTGCATTCAAATAATGACCACCTGCTTTGGAGAGAATCGGCATTGCGGCACTGGTGGTTCGCGTCCAGGACGATACACAAACATCGATCCCGTTTTTCATGCCCTCTTCACCCAAGTACGCGCCCCATTCGAACGAACCGACGATCACATCGGTCGGAATATTTTCGTTCGGAACTACGCCCAGCGATCCGGCACCAAGAAAAACGAGCGGGCGAATGTAGGCATTAGACAGTTCGTTCTCGACGATCGTCTGGCAACATGCCTTCTCAATTTCGTCTTGAGTGAATGGGATCGGAAAACGATAAAGTTTGGCAGAATCGAACAACCGTTTGATGTGTGCGCCAAGTCGAAAGATGCAGGGACCACTGGGGGTTTCGTAACAACGAATCCCTTCGAACACGCTTGACCCGTAGTGCAACGCGTGGGCCATCACATGAACCGTCGCGTTCTCCCAGGGGATCATCTCGCCGTTCATCCAAATGTATTTGCTCGTTTTCATCTTGGTTCCCTTCATTACAACTTGGTTGTGATCACCACAAGGCTACGGGCAACCTCGTTTTTTTCCAAGTCCCCCACCGTGACGGATTGCGTCTGGGCGACATTTTTTGGCGGTTTCGATACTGCACTTTGGTTGCCAATTTGACGTTTCGAATTTCATCTGATTGATAATAATGAAACGCTGAGCGAATGATCAAAACATTTTAAGTGAGGGAGCCGGCAGTGTCTCTGGAAATGAAAGAATTGTTGAGCACGATGCCTCAAACCGGTACCGTCGAGTGGATCGGTGTCCGCCCCGGTCGAAAAGAGCCAATTGAGGTTGTGTCTGCAGTCGCCATCGGACCAAAAGGTCTGGAGGGAGACCGGTTTAATGGGCCCGAAGGCGCCCCGCGAACCATCACCTTGATCCAACTGGAACACATCGCATGCGTTGCTGCCATAATGAAATTTGAATCAATTGACCCAGCGGATTTGAGAAGGAACATCGTCGTCTCAGGAATCAATCTCCAAGCCTTGAAAGACAATGAGTTTTCGATCGGTGATGTCGTACTGTTCGGAACAGGGAACTGCCCACCCTGCAGCCGAATGGAGGAGAACCTTGGAGCAGGTGGTTACAACGCGATGCGCGGCCACGGAGGTATCACCGCTCGCGTCGTCGTTGCCGGCGAGATCAAACTGGGTGACAGCGTCGCTTTGAAAGCTGACTGATCCAGCACTTCGGTTCTCGGCGCTCCGGGCAACGTGCATTTCGCAATCGCTGCCGCAAACACGGCAGGCTTTTCACCGAACTGAATCAACCACTTTGAAAGAATCTTTGTTTTCTGATGTAACACACGCCCCTTCTTGGCGAATGAGGGCTGAAACAGCTCATCAATCGAGTGTCTCAAACGAAAACAACCAATTCTCAGGAGTGTTGCGATGAAAACTTTAACTTACGCCATTGCCGTCGTGGCACTGTTTACGCTCAGTGCCGAAGCTCAAATGAAAGGCATTCAGTCATCTTGGCCAAGTCCGAATCAACAATTGGGCCGCCCCATTATGAACAGCACGATGGAATATTTTCCAATGCAACAACGGCAGTATTACACGCCACTACAAACACCTCATTGGGCACTGCCGCAACATCCGGTGTTCGTGACTCCCAATCAGTTCCGGGGCTACGACCCCTATACAGGCATGCCGATCACTCAGAATCTTCAGGTCGAGAACACGTACTTCGATCCCAACCGAAACCTGATGCGTAACAACGGGACTGAGCGTTTTGTTCGGCGCAACGTCTACGATGCTCGGGGGCGTATCGTCGGTTTTGAGCAAGGCAACGTCTGGCGCAACACGATCACCGGCGCCGAACATCACGACCTGAAAGTGATTACCCAGCAGAATGGAAAAATCCACGAACAGAAGCGAGTTGGTTTTTAGTGTCTCAACCCAACCAACGAAGAACCATTACAGCAAAGCCGGGCAAGTCGCTCGGCTTTTTTTGCTGATCAATCAACACGGACCAGACGATTTTCGGAATCAGATTGTTTGGCGATCGTGGTCGCGAGCTGGCTCAATTCAAGCGTGTCCCCGAACAGATCGCGTCCGCGAGCGAGCGTCGATTGTGCCTGGGAAAACTGACCAGCGATCAACTGCGTTTGGGCCAACTGAATCAGAATTGGTTCAGAGTGTTGTTGTTCGCGACTGGCACGTTTGAGCATCGCCATCGCCGACGGGAGCTGTTGCAAGTCAATCAGGATGTTCGCTTTGGAAATGATCACGTTTTCAGGTTGGCTGTCTGCAGGAAGTCGAGCCAACAGATTCTCGATTGTCGCCAATGCCATTCGAGGCTGATTGGCATCAGCGTACGTCTGAGCGATTTGCAGTTGGAGGTCCTGGTCGTTGGGAGCAAATCCTGCAGCCTTCTGGAATTCGGTAAGTGCTTGAGAGAGCTCGCCTCGTGCTCTGGATACTTTAGCTTTTAACTTCCATGCGCCGGCGAGTTGATGGTTGTCGTTGAGCGCCGCTTGCGCTTGACGAACGGCAGGCGAAAGTTGACCAGCGGCGAAGTACATCTCACCGAGTTCGATCAACATGTTTGGGTCGTTGCCAGATTGCTCGACAGCTTGTTGCATTTGCGAAATGGCATCCGACGTTTCACCCGACTGATGCAGTGTCCGGGCAAGGTTCGCCCGGCTACGAAAATCCTCGGGGCGAGTTTGAGTGGCTCTGGAAAAGAAGCTCTTGGCTCGCTGCAACTGACCGCATTGGAACGCTTCGAGGCCACCATTGGCCCATTGTCTGGCCGAACTGATTTTCTCTCGCGTCCGTTGAGCAAAGGGCTGAAACGTTTGACACCCTGAAAGTAGCACAGAGCCAATGAGAAACAACACCGACAGGACCCTCACCGATCGATGGGGCATCCGAGTGATGGAAGGTTGTGGTGGAGTGTTGTTCAAAAGAAAACTTTTGCGAGGTAGTCGATGGCGTTTCGACGGTTAGTTGACACTGAAGAACTTGGTCAATGCCGATCGGCAAAACGAATTGAGATTCCGCCAGACTGTAGCGGTATACAGGCCTTGAATCTATATCGGTTAAACAGAGCCAAGAGGCTGACCTGATTCTCCCAAATGTTCCGTTTGTCTTCGTTTTGGGCATCGCCTGGCGTGCTGTCAGGTTCAGCTAGCAGTCAGGGCAATCGATTGCGGGCCGTAGGCTCGGGCTCGCAAGTTTTGGTTGGAAGGTTCATGCGACGCAATTCCTTAACCAGAGGCGCAAAGCACGACAGAAAGCATGCAAAACGACACGAATGAGTCTTAAGGAGAAACTGAACAACTTAACCGCGGCTTATACAAAACAGCTCCGGTGTTTCTATTTGAAGCATCCGCCGAATCAGTTCAGGTGCGCTCCAATGCATCGTCATTTCACTTCGCTGACCATGACCGAGTCGTGAACGCCCGGCAGCACTTCGTTGTCGGTGACCATGACGAATCGGTCTCCCGCAACCAGCGAAGTTTTCTCTTTGATCCATTCACTGACAAATTGCGATAGCCGCGTCTCTTCGATGGCATTTGTGCAGAGCACAGGAATCACGCCCCAGAACAGAGTCATTCGGCGATAGGTTTGCAGGCGATCAGTGACTCCAAGCGTCGGAATGTAGTCTCGTTGTTTCGATTTGCGCAAGGCTGCTTTGGATTCGCTACTGGCCAAGACCACCATCTTCGCAGAGATCCGTTTGGCGATTTGTGACGAACCATAGATGACCGCATCGTCAACTTCCCAGCCGGTCGCACCAGAATAGGCCGTTACTTTGGAGTGACGCGACTCAAGTGCTTTTTCGGTTTCAGTCATGATGCGATTCATCATCTTCACCGCATCAACAGGATAGCTTCCGATCGCTGTTTCTCCAGACAGCATGCAGGCGTCGGCACCGTCAAGGATTGCATTGGCAACATCGGTTACTTCTGCACGAGTTGGTTGTTTGGAGCTGTGCATGCTTTCGAGCATCTGTGTTGCCACAATGACTGGCTTGCGATGTTTCAGGCACATCTTGATGATTCGTTTTTGCTGGCCTGGCGTTTGTTCGATAGGGATTTCAACTCCGAGATCACCTCGGGCAACCATCACTGCATCGGTCGTCGCGACGATCGAGTCAAGATGATCCAGGGCCTCCTTCTTTTCAATTTTGGAAACCACCAAGGCATGACTTCGTTCATCGGCAAGCAAATTCTTCAATTGTTGAACTTCGTCGGCGTTGCGTACGAAACTCAGCGATACGAAATCGACTTTGCGTTGTGCCGCCCATGCAGCATTTTGTTTGTCGATATCTCCAAGCGCCGGAACACTTAACTTGGTGCCAGGCAGATTGACGCCTTGACGTGAACGGATCGCACCTCCGTCAATGACTCGGCAGATTAGCTCATCATTCGTTTTGTCAGTCACCACCAAGCGGGCCAAACCATCTGCCAATACGATATGCTCTCCGATACCGACTTCATCGATTAGTGGTTCGTAAATACAAGTCAGTTCATCGTCGGAGTGCGATTCCGTTCCTCGAATGAAACGGACGCGTTGGTCGTTGGCAATCACCAGTGGATTTTGCGTCAATTGCCCCAATCGAATCTTGGGACCTGCAAGATCAACAAGAATCCCGGCAGGAAGTCCCAGCTCTTCCGATGCGGCGCGAATATTGGTCACCACAACATCGTGATCTTCACGGGCGCCATGAGCCATGTTGATTCGAAAGACGTCGACACCTGCAGAAAGCAGTTGTTTCAGCATATCGATGGAACTTGACGCTGGGCCGACCGTGGCCACCGTCTTTGTTCGAGAATCCTTCAACGGAAGCGTCAAATTTTGGGTCACTATGGAATTCCTTGAGTTGTATCAGTCGTCGAAATGAGTCAATTGACGAAGAAATAGGTAACAATCGCTGCGGTTTGACCAACCGTTCGTCCAAGGGACGATCGACGCTGAAACAGCGATCATGCGCGATCAAGCGTTGAGCGAGTTTGTTTAATCGTTAGACTTTATCAGTAAGTCGCTCGAATTGTCCTCAATTTTAAGTATCATAATTAACGTTAGTGGTGGTGCTGGTTTGGCCCCCGCACACAAATTCTATCGTCTTAAATCGCTGACAGTACCGAGTTAAAAAGCCGAATTCAAAGCCTCTATTTTCATCCGAGATTCAACATGAAGAAAAATTTGCACGTGGTGCTTGTGGCACTCGCGTTAATTCTGTTTGCCTCCACCACAAACGCTGATGTCGTTGACTTTCTTGATTTTTCGAATGACAGCGACGGTGTTGTCCATGACACAATCGACAGGCCGTTGCCCAATTCGCCTGTTGCTGGTGGTGCGATCCCCAATGACTGGTTGATCAGCTACGTCCCCCAGAACATCACCTCGGATGCAACGCTCAATGAATTTCAGGCCATTGGCGGCATAATGCGTGTTCAGGATTGGGGGGGCGTCGGCACATTGACGGGTACCTGGGATGCCACGGAAGACGGAACGATGGACATCGAAGGGATCGGTGTCACTCTGGGTAATGCAGCGTTTAACTCAACGGTCTCCAATGGACCTTTCGAGATGTTGCCAGAAGGGATTACCTGGTTTTACCAGATCAACAGTGATGCTGCCGTCGAAGTCTTTCTCGGTCGAGTTGAGTTGACGGGCGACGCGGGAACTCCGGTCGCTGATGGAACGTCTGTCGACAACCTGTTTGACGACATTGCAGTTTCCGCAGGAGACACAGTCAGCTACGGTTTTACCATCGCACAGAATGGTGCAAATGATGGTGTCGTGATTTCAAGCATCACGATTGATTTCACTCAAGCGATTCCTGAACCAGCGAGTGCATCCGTCCTGGCAATTGGTTTAATTGGCTTGTTCGCTCGACGCAAGCGCAACTAGAAAGTTGCGAATTAGAAAGTTGCTTCAGCTGATTCAGCAAATATCCACCCGGGCTCGATCCCCGGGTGTTTTTATGCGCTGGTTGATCTGCGGGAAAGAATCGCGTGTCGCCTTACAGTGGCTCGATCTTCAATCAACTGCAACTTACTCAATTTAGCTTTCAAGCAATTTGTCCAGGCGTGACTCGAGCGATGCCTTTAAAAGTTCATCGATAGAGAAGTGCTTTCCCTTATTGCGAGACACACAGTATGCTGTCGTAATTGTTGGCAGGTCTCCACCTGCGATGTGGGCACGCTCCAGGTCATGCCAAGCGATTGGGTGGCCTGCCTGATTCGCTTGAATGCCCTGGTCGATAATGGTCGAAGCATCCGACCCTCTCAATACCATGGTAACGATCTGGATGAGTGAGATCGGCGTGCCGGCAAGGAACGCTCGGAGCCAATGCCTCCCAAAAAACCAGAGTAGCCCAAGAAGGACCAGTAGAAAGACTGTCGCTAGAGCCAGCATCACCAGCACAAAGAACATCGAGCCGTCGACGTTCGCTTGCGACGGTGGGCCTTCTTGTCCAAGAATCAGTTGCATTTTGATGGCTAACATGATGTTCTCGTTAGGTCGCACGAAATTTAACAGCGAAAAAACGTTTGCTTCGGCCAATAATTTAACGTCTACAATCATTCCTTTGCCAGCGAATCATCTCAATCCAGCAAAATGTCACCTGCGATCACCAGAATCTCATCAGGTAGGATACCGACATGAAGGAAATCTTGATCGATGGATACAACTTGATTTTTGCACTTGGGTTCAATGCCAATCACGCTTCAGCACAGGCAATCGATCGCTCGAGAAGTCGTCTGATTGATTACCTGGTCCAGCGAATGGAGCAGGCGCAACGAATAAAAACAACGATTGTTTTTGATGCGAAAAAACTTCCGGTCAGCGAGTCGCACATCGACTCAAGAAAACGGGATATCCGAGTGCTCTTTGCGGTCGGATATGAAGATGCTGATTCGATGGTCGAAGAATTGATCGCTCATCACAGTCATCCCAAACAGTTGCTCGTTGTTTCCAGTGACCATCGAATTCAGACAGCTGCCAGTCGCCGCCGAGCGTCGATCGTTGACAGCGAACGTTGGCTCGACCAAATTGAATCGACGACGGCTCCGTCCCTGCCCAATCCGGATTCCGATCAATCCTTGATCGACAAAACGACAACCCAGCAATGGATGGAAATTTTTTCCGATGCCGATCAGGATATCGCCGGTGATGATCTGGTAACGCACTCTCCGACGAATTCCCCAGAATCGACGACGTCAGCCCCGTCAACAGGTGGCGAAACAGAGGCCGACATCGAACACGATCACTTCGAGCAGGAGATGCTGAATCTTGACGATGAGCTGAAGGATCTTTTAGACGATGATCTTTCCATCGACTAAGTCACAGCTTCTGCGTCAGCAGGCAAACTCTGATTTGCGAAAATCAATCAGGTGCATTTCGACATTGTATTGGCCGCGAAAATCGTTGATGACGGGTTTGAAGGCAAAATCGTAGTGCTGGTCATCCTCACAAGAAAGCGATTCGGCCCATTCTCCTTTGCCGAACGCCACCGCGCGGATCAGGTTCCCGTGTTGCTCCATCCGCACTGAAAGGTGTTGGTCTTCTGTTCCCATCGTGCGAACTTCTCGCAATGTAACTCCTTTGACTGCGAGAACTGGAGAGGGGTTTTCATGCCCAAACGGTGCCAGTTTCTGAAGTTCATTCATCATGCTAATGGTTAAGTGGCCCACCATCGCTTCGGCATCGACATCCAGATCCTGATAGAGTTCATCCAGACTGACTTGCTCGACAACTTGCTGACAGAAGTCTTCGCGAAACTCATCGATCTTCGAAGGTTCAATACTTACGCCAGCGGCTCCTGAGTGTCCTCCAAATTTGTCCAAGTGATCACGACATCCCGAAAGGACTTCATACAGGTCGACGCCGCATGCGGAACGGCAGGAACCGACGCCGGGGCGTTCCCCATTGGGATCCAGCGAGATCAATACGGTAGGTCGCTGGTATCGCTCGGCAAGTCGTCCGGCAACGATCCCGATGACGCCCAGGTGCCAATCATCGTTTGCCAGCACGAGCGCAGATTCTCGCTCGGGATTGAATTTCTCTTCGATCAATTTTTCCGCTGACCGTTGAATCTGGATCTCCAGACTCTTGCGGTCTTTGTTGAGCGCATCGATGTATTCAGCCAATTCTGCAGCTCGGTTTTCGTTTTCGCAGATCAATAGCTCGACGCCAAGTTGTGCTTGAGCCAGACGTCCTGCCGCGTTGAGTCGCGGCCCAACACCCCAGCCGAGGTCGCTCGCATCAAGTCGATCTTTCGTCAAACAGCCCGCTTTCTCCATCAGATGCTTTAAGCCGAGAGTCGCATAGGATCGAAGACAGTTGAGCCCGTGGTGAACGATGATTCGGTTTTCATCTTTCATGGGCACGACATCGCATACCGTTCCAATGGCTGCCAGTGAAACGGCTGAGAAAAGAAACTCGCGCATCGGCAGAGGCAGCTTTGGTGAGCCATGATGATGCGTGCATAAAGCCCAAGCCAACTTGAACGCGACGCCAGCACCACAGAGTCCGGCAAATGGATAATCGGTACCGGGAAGGTCAGGGTGTACGATGGCTGCAGCTTCTGGAAGTTTCTCGCCAGGATGATGATGGTCTGTAATGACGATCTCAATCCCCTGCGAATTGGCAAACTCGACTTCCTTGATGCTGCCAATTCCGCAATCGACGGAAATGATCATCTCAGCGCCACGTTTTCTTAATCGGTCCAGTGTTTCAATGCTGAGTCCATAGCCATCATCCAATCGGCTGGGAACAAAATAAGCGACGTTGGCTCCTAGCAGCTTCAAACAGCGAACCATGATCGCGGTCGAAGTCATTCCATCGGCATCATAATCGCCGTAGACAAAGATTCTCTTCTGTTTGGTGATCGCTGCTGCAATTGCAGTGACCGCTTGTGGTATTCCCGGCAACTGATCGGGCGGTCGCAGGCCGGTCATTTTCAAATCAAAAAACGTCGCCACTTGTTCGGGCGAAGTGATACCTCGAGCGGCCAGCAGTTGGGCAACGATGGGCGAAACGTTGGCATGCCGTTCGATTGATTGAACCATGTGTGCATCGTGCACTCTTAGATTCCATTTCAAATTCATCGCGTTTCCCTCCACGGCCCACAAGTCCACAAAAAAACCTCGACATGATTTTGCCGAGGTTGAATATGTTTGTCGAGTCTTCCGGCCAAATGCATTGGCCAGTTCAGGGCAAGCCAGTCGCTTACTTCTTCTTTTCAACATGAATGGTGTGACGCTTGAGCCTTGGAGAGAATTTCTTCAGCTTCAATTTTTCACCACCACTCTTACGACGCAGCGTGTAGTTGTAGTCACCCGTCTCTTCACATACGAGATGGATGACTTCCAGTTTCTTTTTCTTACCGCCAGATTTTTTTGCCATGATTCGTCAACCTTGATCGGTCGAATTAATTTTTGCTTGATTTTGAGCCACGAAGTGTACCAGAGATATCGAAGATCGATAAGCCTCGTTTTCAGGAAAAATCTGGTCTTCGTCGGTTTTACCCGGGAAAAACCAATATTTTGGAAACGAGTCACTCAATCTTGGGTTTTAGCTTCGCTTTCATCTTGGGCCACGTCTGGGAGGTGAAGTTTTTCAGTGCCTCTGGTCGGTCGGCATCAATGACGTTCCAAAGCCCGATTCCGCCTCGGACCAAAGGGGCTGGGTTACTGGGCAGGAATCCGCCTAACCGGGTTTTCACTTTCGACAACTTTGCATCGCCCGCCAGATTTTCCCATTCCATCAAGTCCTTCTGGTGGTCGTACAATTCTTCACTTCCGTCAAAGTATCGGGTGTATCGATACCGGTCGCCGCGAACCGTAAAGTTGCCACGGCCCCAAGTGGTGATTGCCGGTAGGTTGACGGACTGGGTGGGGTCTTTCAGTTGAGGCGTCAAACTGACACCGTCGACATAATCGGGAACTTCGACATCGGCAAGTTCCGCCAACGTCTTATAAATGTGAATCAACGAAACGGCCTCGGTGCACTCGCCGGCGGTTTGTCGTCCCGGCCGCGGATCGTAGATGAGGAACGGCACGCGGGTCGCTTCTTCCCAAAGGCTAAATTTTCGAAAGCTCCGTTTCTCGCCAAAATGGTATCCGTGGTCCGACCACAGGACGATGATGGTGTTGTCCGCTGCATCACTTTTTTCTACAGCCTCTACGACGCGACCAACGTTGTAGTCGACCCACGAGTTGCAAGCGAGGTACGCTCGGCGAACGCGCCCCCACGCTTGGTCGGTGCGGAACTTGAGATCATCGCTGAGCTTGGCATTGGAGCGACCCGCCATTGGGATATCGGCCAAGTCCCGGTAACGAATGGGAGGTGTTTCGATCGTCTCGTCCTGCATGTCAAAAAATTGTTTCGGACAAACAAAGGGGAGGTGGGGTTTCACAATTCCGACGGCAACAAAATAAGGCTGCTCGTGTTTCTGGTTAATTACATCGATTCCATAGTTGGCCACCTGGTAATCAGGATGATCCTCCAGCGGGTTCGTGGTCGGACAAAATGCCATCTTGTTTGACTTGCCGATCTGGTAGCCCGCGGACGCATCGTATTTCAACTTGGCTCCTTTGGGTTGATGGTAGTCATCCCAATGGTCCCCTTTATCCTTATAGCCGTGAAAGATCTTGCCAGAGCCATAGGTTCGGTAGCCGTTCTTGCGAAACAAGGTTTGCAGGCTGGTGTAGGCTTGCAGCGTTTCCGTCGGAATCTTCTCGTGGTTGTAAAACGGATAAAGGCCTGAGTGAAAGGGTTGCACTCCATACAGCAGCGCCAAACGCGATGGGGAACAGGCCGGCGAAACACAGTGGGCGTTGCTGAAATTGACACTTCGCCGAGCCAGTCGATCCATATTGGGTGTCTTGGCTTGAGGATGACCTTTCAAGAAACCAACCCAGTCATTCATGTCGTCGATTGCGATGAAGACGATGTTTGGCTTGGATTCGTCAACCGTTTTCGCTGGTTCTTCCGCTTGAACTGGTACCGTAAACGCAACCAACAGAAATGCGAGGCAGGTGGAATAATGGGTAGCCATGAACGCTCCAATGATCGATGAGAATTGTCAGATCTGTGACTGACAGTTTAAGCAATACTTTGGTGGCAACGCCAATGTCTGCAGGCAAATTGAGAACGGCGCTATTTTTCGATCGGCTCAAACGCCAACCGTGAAGCGATGATGTCGCCAGTCACCTCATCCTTGACGCCGGTCAGTGTGATACGGGTTTTGTTCGGTTTCAGCTCTGCAATTGAAAATCCATTCATCGTCGCGGTGCGAAACCCCAGCCGCACTCGATGCGTTTGCTGGTCGGTTTCCAATGAAATGGCCCTGTCATTTTTTCCAACGGTCAGCTTTCCAGAAATGTACAGTTCATCCTCGGTCGGCTCGTGGTTCCCTAGATCAGTTGGGCTGATCAAGTACAAATTGATTCGTTTCTCTTTCGTCGCCATGATGCGTTTCATTTGGGCCGCATTGCGGAACTTGGCAATCAAAAAGAGTTGTTCAGCGGGAAAAGCGTAACCGACTCGTTCTGGCTTTTTTGATGTCGATGTTTGAGTGGCCGATCCGGGTATTTCTACATAAACCCGATTCGCTTTCCAGTCAAAAAACGGCTTGTTCATTAGCAACGCGACACTGGCGTTCTCACCGAGACGAACGCGGTACTCTTTTTCTTTTGTCGCCACCGTGACGCTGTATTTCTGTTTCGCGACGACGGTCCCTTTGAGCTCAAAGCGTTCAGCTTTTCGGTCTGGCGTTTCGTCGGGCTCATTCTGGCCGACCAACGAATCGCCAGATATCGACCAGACCGCGACAGCCAGCGCGAAACCAAAGCGAATGATGCGACCCAAGCCAGCACAAGTTCGTAATTGGGAATGTCGTTGAATCACTGGATCTTGGAATGGCAGAAAACGGAAAGGACGAATTGGTCCAGAAACGGCAGTTGACGTCGTCAATCACCGACTCGCTCTAGTATAGCCGAGCGAAACCCAATGCGACAAATCAAATTCGTTCATCGTTATCGGCCACAATGCCTGAGAATTGGCCAAGTCGAGTTCATTTTTGTTTTCTTGAATCCAACCCAACGTGCCTTTCGAATTAAGCGACATCCTGACCCGGAAACGCGAGATGGGTCATCCATTTTTGAAAACCAATTCGTACAAGGAAATTCAGATGAAGTTGATTAACCTCCAAACTGCGTTGGCTGCCATCCTGCCAATCGCATTCCTTTTTGTTTCGCCGATCGCAGCTCAAGAGTGCCAGTGCCCGCTGCAGGCTGCAAAAATGGCTGCCAAGAAGCATCAAATGGAACTGATGACTGTCTCGACTGCCGCTCAAGAAATGGACATCGTTGATACTGCTGTCAAAGCAGGTGCTTTCAAGACTCTCGTTGCAGCTGTCACTGCAGCCGACTTGGGTGAAGCACTTAAAAGCAAAGGTCCATTCACAGTCTTCGCTCCAACCGATGAAGCATTTGCCAAGCTGCCAAAAGGCACCGTTGAAACACTGTTGAAACCAGAAAACAAAAAGCAGCTGATCGCGATTTTGAAATATCACGTTGTCAAAGGCAAAGTGATGGCTGGCGATGTGGTGAAACTGACGAGCGCACCATCGCTTCAGGGAAGCAAAATCAACATCAAAGTTGTTGATGGCAAAGTCATGCTGAACGAGAAAACTCAGGTTGTTAAAACTGACATTGGCACCAGCAATGGCGTTATCCACGTCATCGACAGTGTCATCATGCCACCAGCTGATATCGTCGACACCGCTGTGTCTGCCAAGAAGTTCAACACCTTGGTCGCAGCTGTCAAAGCAGCTGGTCTCGTCGAAACACTCAAAAGCGAAGGACCTTTCACTGTATTTGCTCCAACCGATGATGCATTTGCGAAAATTGATGGTGCAACGCTGAAGTCACTCCTTTTGCCAGAAAATAAAGAGAAATTGACGGCAATTTTGACTTATCATGTCGTTCCCGGTCGCGTTGCAGCTGCAGATGTTGTTAAGTTGAATTCGGCCAAAACGGTAAACGGTAGCGAAGTCTCCATCAAAGTGGAGAATGGTACCGTGATGGTTGATAACGCCAAAGTTGTGGCGACCGATATTGACTGTGGCAACGGGATCATCCACATCATCGATTCCGTTATCATGCCGAAGTAGTCATGCCAAAGATCGCGAGCCAAACCGTTGCATCACGAATTAACCGAGATGACGTTTTTGAGTTTCGCAATCAATTCGCTATGACATCTTCAACTCTTGATATTTTGCCGCGGGTCGCCAACGGCGACTCCGCGGCTGTTTCTGAGTGCCTGGGCCGATACGGTGGCCTGATCTGGACGCTCGCTCGCCGAAGCGTCGCGGATCGACAAGCTGCCGAAGATGCCGTACAGGAAATTTTTCTCAAGCTTTGGGAAGTCGCCGATCGTTTTGATCCTTCGATCGCCAGTGAAACAACGTTTGTTGCGATGATCGCCCGACGAAAGTTGATCGATATCAACCGCAAACGAAAACTCCCCACGTCGGCTGTCAACGAGTTCGATTCATTTCGAAACAATGAAGCGAGAGTCGAGGATCGTTTGGAAGTTTGTGATGAAGCCGCCAAGGCTGCTGAATTACTCGACGAACTTCCGCAGGATCAACAACAAGTCATTAAATTGAGCGTGTTCGACGGTTTGTCGCATGCTAAGATTGCTCAGGCGACAGGTTTGTCCTTGGGCACAGTTAAAACACACATTCGACGCGGAATCCTCAAGCTGCGTCGCGCTTTATTTTCGAGTCCCGATTATTACGGCGACGATCAGTTTGGTTCAACCATTGGGAAGGAGGGAGTTTGATGAGTCAAGATTCTTCCGCACCCACGCCGGATGATCCGAGGTTGCTCGACCTCATGATCCGTCGCGCAACCAGCGGTCTCGTCGAAGCTGAACAATCGGAAGCGGATCAGTTCGGTGCCGAGATGGAATCCGAATTGGAACGGATTGAGTTAACCGCTGCAGCCTACGATCTGGCGCTTTTAAACAACGCTGGAAGTGATTTCGCGATGCCAGCAGCGTTGCGGGATCGCATCAGCGCCGACGCACAACAATTCTTGCAAGAAGGCCGACCGCGTCGCGATAATGAGACGCACCAGCAAGCCGCGGTTTCTGCTGCCCAGATGATCAACGATCGCGAGGAGCCGACTGTCGCTAAAAGGGAGCCGGCCGCAAGCAAACCAGCAGCAGCAAGGTCGCAAGTCGGTCCACCAGTGACCCGGCGAGAAGTGATTGCCATGACCATCGCCGCTGCGTCATTGCTCTTGGTGTTTTCCGGTCTTAATCCGCTTGCCTTCAATCCAACAAAGCCCACTGGCGGTGGCGGTGATGGAGTCGCAGTAGAACGAACCAACCAAGAGAAACTGGATACTTTCCTTGCCAACGCAACCGATGATTTGGTTGACCTTCCGTTTGCACCGATTCATGTTCCGGATGCGGGCGGTCGTGTAGTTTGGAGCGATGAAAAACAGCAAGGCTATATGGTTCTCAATGGCGTTCCCGTCAATGATCCGACCATTGAACAGTACCAGCTGTGGATTTTCGACACCGATCCAGCACAGGAAATACCAGTCGATGGTGGAGTATTTGACATCGATGCCGCATCCGTCAATGCGGATGGCAGTGTGATTGTCCCGTTCAAGTCGCACGTGCCCGTCGACAAGGCTGTACAGTTTGCCATCACCATTGAAAAGCCGGGCGGCGTCATGAGATCTAAACGCGAACGTATTCCGCTGCTCGCGGCACTCTAGACTCGTTGCAGTGCAACCAGACGAACATCCAAGCCGGTTACCACTTGCAGCAGTCGCTTCGTTCTCATCAAGTAGCGTCATCGCGCCAGCCCTCCGGTCCGTAGCGATAGTTCACAAGCCCCCGCATATGTAGCGTCAGGGCGCAAGCCCTACGGTCCTTAGCGATAATTCACGAACCCTCGCATATGTAGCGTCATCGCGCAAGCACTCCGGTCCTTGGCGATAATTCACAAACGCTCGCATATGTAGCGTTAGGGCGCAAGCCCTCCGGTCCTTAGCGATAATTCACAAGCCCTCGGATATGTAGCGTTTGGGCGCAAGCCCTCCGGCGCCTAGCAAAAATTCACAAACCCTCCGGTGAGATTTCCCCATCGCCAACTAGTCAAGCGACCTGAAACCAATCGCGACGATCCAGGTTTCGAATGAATCGTTAACCGAGTGAATCAATCGCCAGCCGCCGTTGTTCATTTGCCGCCAGGACGTTCGGCTAACCATTCATCTGTGCTTTGCGGGTCTGCTTGGTGACACATCGATTCCAGCTGGTCCGCGATCTCGTAAATTTCGTCGCGCCATTGATCCTGCGAAATATCAGCCGGCTGTAGTTCCGCCATCTCATCGATCAGCATCACCAATCGCAACAAGTGTCGAAAGATAATGCCTTCTTGTTGCTGCAATTTGTTGGCAAGGATGTATTTATTGAAGTCGGTGCCATATTGAATCGCTTCACCCGCAACCCAAACCGGCGTGATCCTCACGTCATCCACCGCTGGAAAATCGTACTCAAATAGCCGTTGTAGTTTTCTCGGCAACGTCAAAATGGGAATGTAAAATCCATTCTCGTCCGTTGGTCGTTCATCGTCGTCTTGACGATCTGTCCCCAACTCGTCGACCGTTGCCAACCCTAATTGCAACAGCTGCGGATCGAGCCGAGCCGTGGCCAGAGGGCCGGGAGGTAGATCTTCCGGGTAGGGAATACGAACTGCTTTGCCGAGTGACCGAGACATTTCCAATAAGCTCTCCAGTGCCATGATCCGTTCGTTTTTATCTGCAATCCCCATGTGCTTCATCAGGAATACGGCATACAGCGGATGAACGCCACGAAGTTTTAACAAGTCGTCCATTGCTTCGGTCGGCGTGGCCATTTCCGGCCGATAGTCGGGTTGGTCTGGCTTCGATTTGCGAGCTTGCTTGGGCGCTGGTTGATCCGCATTTGTTTGATCGTTGGTATCTTTGGGCAGATCGACTCTTGTTCCAAATGTCAGCCCTGACAAAAGTTCACTGGCCGATGCTGGACTTTCGCTCGCGTCGGCTGACGCAGTTTGAGAGTCGCTATCGGCTTCACTGTCATCGACGATTGACTCGTTGACAATTTCGTCCAATGGAGGCTTGGGCTCCAGTGTCACGTAGCCGCCTCGCCACAACGTCAATAATTGTCGATTCAATTTACGTTTAGCGACTTCCAATTCTTTAGGTTTGAGCAACCGGCCTGCAAGCAATTTGCGAATCGTTTCGACGTTGGGTGAGGCATCGAGCATGTAAACCAAAAGTCGCCAGGGCAGGGGACCTCGACTGGCCAAATCGGCAGCAGGAGCATCTTTGAGCTTCTCAAACTGTTGCTCTGACCAATACTGCTGGCCTTCGCGACGTTTGGGTTGTTTCTTCTTTAGCGCCTTTTTTGCTTTGCGTAGTCCCGGGTCTTTGGTGTCATCGGGAATCGAGTCGTACTTCTCTTTCCACTTGAGAATCTTCACATCGTCATCATGTGGCAACGCAAACACGTAGCCGCGATCGTCAAACTGAGGTCGTCCCGCCCGGCCAAACATCTGATGAGCGCTGCTGGGTTCGATCAGTTTCATTTTGCCGCGAGGACCTTTGATTAACGTTGGCAAGACGACGCTGCGAGCTGGCAAGTTGATTCCTGCGGCCAATGTTTCAGTACAGACACAGACGGAAAGCAGTTTTTCCTGGAACAGTTGCTCTACGATGTGGCGGTATTTGGGTAGTACACCAGCATGATGAACGCCGATACCGCGGATCAAAATTTGCTTTAGTTTGGGCCCGACACCTTGAGACCAGTCAAATGTCTCCAATCGTTCGGCAAGCAATTTTTGTTGTTCCTTGCCAACGCACTTCTTGCCCTTAAGCATTTCCGCCACGGTCCAACACTGTTGTCGATTAAAACAAAACAGCAGTGCCGGTGTGTAGCGAGATTCTTCCGTTCCTGAGACCATCGACTCAATGTGATCGGGCAGGATCTGATCGCCAACCCAATGAAACGACAGCGGAACCTTTCGCTCGTCACCTTCAATCACCTTCAGCGTTCGACGATGCACGCGGGTCAACCAGCTGGCAAAATCCATGGAGTTGCCTACCGTCGCCGATATCAGCAACGTACGAACGCGTTCGGGCAACAACCCTAAACCAAACTCCCAAACGATGCCGCGTTCTTTGTCGTTGAAGCTGTGAAACTCGTCCATCACCACAGCCCAGACGTCATCAAAGTCAAACGCTTCAGAATGAAGCAGCCGGTTGAGGAGGATCTCGGCAACGACAACAAGGACTTTGGCGTTGGGGTTTACTTTTCGGTTCCCCGTCACCAACCCAACATCATCGGCAGAAAATCCCCAGCGGACCGCCGACTCGCGTATCTCTCGAAACTTCTGATCCGTCAATGCGATCAACGGAGTTGTGTAATACGCCGTTTTTCCGAGATGCAACGCTTCGAAAAGTGCCGCTTCGGCGATTAACGTTTTGCCGGTTCCCGTGGGTGCACAAACCAGGATCCCCTGTTCGTTTGTGAACCATGAAAGTAACGCATCCTCTTGAACCGGATAGGGATCAAATGGAATCGATTCAAAATAGGCCTCAGCAATTTCGTCTCGACGGGACTGGGATGGCGACGTCGATAATTCTGAGTTGGATTCGATGGGATACTCCGGTGCCGTCAATTTGGCGTCAGAAGAAATCAATGTTGTATCAATGATGCGGATTGGATTTTTACAAATCTTGCTAGCACACGATAGTATCAGCGAACTGTTCGTTTGCCCAATCGTAATGTGAACACAAGATCAGCGTCGTAAGAGCGTGAAATCAACCGTTTTTCACTTACCGCGATCGCTTTGTTTCTTTTCGACTTCCAACATTTGAAACATTTGGCACAGTGCTTGCGAATGGAATCGCAACCAAACAACAAATCCAATCGCAAGATCAGATTGAACTTTCAGGCTAAAAGGATTGAATCATGGCCCGCCGACGTCGAAAACAAAACAAGAAGAGCATGGCAGGATTTTGGGTATTGGAGTCGATCGTTGTGATCGGTTTCGCGGCCCTGTTCTTCAACGCACAAGCAGTCCGTCAAGCCGCTATGGAAGACGTTCCGGCCGAACAGATCACGATGGCTGAACAACAAGACCAGTCACAATCAGATCGAACACACGTTTCCACGAGCGTCCAAGTCGATTCGGTCGATGCCAATGGTGACTGGCAAAACCACCGCCCCCGTTTTTCTCAGGTGGTCGGCGAAATCTGGGACGGCGGATTCTAGAGGCCAACGGTTAGTCGGAAGATTAACCTCAGAAGGTCTTCGTTGCCAGGTCCCCCGAGGTCAATGTCTGCGAGTGAACAAAGTGTTGGATGATTGCGACAATCCCGGCCGTTTCCGCCGATCGAAACTCCTGCAAAGACCGAAGCGTTTCCATCCAGATCATCGACGCTCGGCGACACGCCAAAACCTGAAAGGTCGACCGCACTGAATCCAATGAACCCACCACCGAAGCCAGCGTTCAAAGGTCCGATGCTGATGCCGGCTGAAAAGATTGAAAAGATTGGCATAAAGGCGGCTTTCGCAACGTTCGCACTGTCAAAGAACAGGCCAGGTGAATAAGTTGTCCCGGATGAAAACTCGAAACCAACCGATGTTGGTCGTGCTGAGGCCCCGGTGCCAATCATGATTCCTCCCTGGAGTAGGCCCTCTGGATAGCCTGGAAGAGGTTCCGTTTTCGCCAGAAACACGGTGCCAAATAAAGTGGCCGTCGAGATAGAGAGCGTCAGGAATTTCGACTTGACGATATCGTTGCTCAACGCTGATTCAAACAAGAGTATGCTCGCCAGAAATCCTTGCGACGCAATCAGTGATCCAACGATCGCCTGGGTCGTTGAAACCTCGGCGATGCTGCTCAAGCCACTTGGGTCGATCAGGTTCAGCGGGTTGTTTTCGACATACGAATATCGATTGGCGGTCAGCGGCATATCGGGACGCGATGGGGCAGGGTCGCGACTCATGAAACGACCGGTGACTGGGTTCAGGAAACGAGCTCGCAGGTAATCGAAGCCAGTTGCAAAATCCCGCTGCTCACCAGCAAATAGATACAAATTCTCTGTGTTGCCAGTTTGATTGAGGATTCGCCCAAACGCGTCATAGTCGTAACGATCTGTCACCACGCCACTTGAATTCGTCAACACGCGTGTGCTGCCTAATCCATCGGTATGATAAATTGACTTGTCCGATTGGCCTGGACGATTTTGTGAGATTAGATCACGACCGTAAACATACGAGACTTTGATCACACCGCCTTCGGTATACTCCTCGATCACATGGGGGAATCGAACGGCGGAATCGATCAGGAATCTAGTCCTTGAACCGTCGATTTCCTGGGCAATGCGAACGCCAGCTGCGTCGTATTCGTTGGTCACGTCGATCACGCCATCGCCATCTGTATCGACCGCAATCAATCGATTCTCCACGTCCCAAACGTAGCTTGAGGACAACTCGCCATCAGTGGACGCCGTCAATGTGTTGCCGTTGTGATCGTACGCGTACTCTGTTACCGCGGAATCGTTGTTCTCCGTCAGCAGTCGATCATTCAGGTCATACGAGTAAGTCGTCAGCCCATCGACGGAGTCCATTCGCTGTAGTCGGTTTCCAACCTGATCGTAGGTGTAGTCAATCGACCGGTCACCGTTTACCGAATCAACGATGTTTTCGCGAGTCAGTCGATAAAGGTTGTCATACTGATAGTTTACGCGGCGACCGTTGTCCTCTAATACTCCGATTCGATTGCCAGCTGCGTCCAAGCCGTAACTAAAGCTGTTGATGATTCCGTTGGTGCCACTGTTTTCAAGATAGGTCAATCGATTCAGTGCATCATAGACGCGAGCTTCGCGAGTTCCATTGGCATGCGTTGTTTGGATCAGGTTGATCGCGTTGTAAGTGTAGGTCGTGACGTCACCGTCTGGGTCAGTGACCGAGCGGACCCGACTTCGGGCATCGAAGGTATAGTTCGTTGTCCCAGAAGGAACCGTAATCGACGTACGATTGCCAGTTGCGTCATACGTGTAGGACAACGAAGTCGAATCTGGGTTGATGTGGGACAGCAATCGTCCTCGCTCATCATATTCGTACGTTGTTGTGCCGCGTGAATCGACGATCGATTCAACCAGGCCAGTTGCCGTGTAGTTGGTTTCAACGAACGAACCATCGACAAATGTTTTTCGAACGAGGCGATCACGAGCGTCATAGACGTAACGAGTCGATTGGCCTTCAAAATCGGTTGTTTCCACCAACCGACCAATCGAATCGTAACTCGACGTCGTCGACTGGCCCATCGGCAACGTTGTACGAATGCGCCGGTTCTGCCCATCGTATTCATAGGTGGTTTCTTTCCCTTGCGCATCGCGTTGAGTCAGCAAGTTGCCTCGGTCATCGTACTCATACTCGGTCCGAGGCCGTTCAAGTAAACCGTTCAACGGGTTGGTGACCTCAGCAGCGATGACCGCGACAAGCTGACCTTGGTCATCATGTTCGTAATCGGTTCGAATGCCGTTTTGGTCAATGCTGGCGACGACCAGACCACGATCGTTGTAGACGGATTCGCTGGATGTTCCGTCCGCAAAGATCGTTCGAACAACGCGACCGTCTTCGTACTCATATCGCGTCTTGTTTCCAAGCGGATCGATCTGCTCGATTTGTTGTCCTGCCGCATTGAACACGGATTTAATCCGTGGGTTGTCGCTGGAATCGTCAGGCGTATCGTCCGGCAAGATGGTCATTACTGCGTTGCCGGCCGCATCGAAGACGGTTTCGCTCCGATGACCGCGTTCATCGATTCGCGCAATCGTCCTGCCGAGTGCGTCGTAGACGGTTTCCGTTCTTGGGTTGTCGGACGAATCGTTTGGAGCGTTGTCCGGGAATACAGTGACGACCAATCGACCAAGTGCGTCGTACACAAACTCGGTGCGGGCACCCAATTCATCAATTTGAGCGACGCGACGACCAAGCAAATCGTATTCTGTTTGAGTCCTTGGATTATCCGTGTCGTCATCAGGTGTGGCGTCAGGATAGATCGTTTCAACCAGCAACCCGCGTTCATCGTAGACATATCGCGTGGATCGATTCAGTGGGTCGATCTGTTCAATCAGCTGGCCCAGTTCGTTGTAGCGAGACTCGCTCTCGGTCAACAGTTCGCCATCTTCGAAGGTCCGCGTGACGATTAAGCGGCCTTCGCGATCGTATTCGTTCTGGCGAGTTAGTTGTCGAATCGAACCATCAGTTTGTGTCCAATAGGTTGTTTCGCTGGCGATCTCTCCATTGCCGTTGTACGCGATCTCGGTTCGGTTGCCCATGGCATCGATGGACTCAACCAGGAATCCCGCAGCGTCGTACTGAAAGGACTGCGGTGTCGTGCCCGCTCGTGACACAGCAACGGCCAAGCCACGTTCGTCGAGACTAAACGTGTTCGTTTCGCCGGCAGCGTTGACCATGGCGACCAAGTTGCCTTGCGAGTCGTATTGCATCTGAGTGACATCGCCGATTGCATTGGTTGAACTCGTTTCAACACTGAACGGTTTGACGAAACCAGCAAACGAGAGGCCGTTGCCAAGGCTGACGCTGGGTTGAAGTCGATCGTAGGTCCTGGTGGTAATGTTCCCCAGTGGATCGGTTGTCGTTAAAAGATCACCTTGCCCGCTATACGTCATCTCGGTGGTGTTGCCGAGGGCGTCGGTGATTGTCAGCTCGTTGTTTTCAATGTCATAGGTGTAACTGGTCGAATTGCCAAACGCATCGATTTCGCGGAGCACGTTGCCACGTTGGTCGTACTCAAGCGTCGTCGTGTTGCCCAGAGGATCAACAATCTGTTCAACAAAATTGTCTGGGTCGTGAATGATCTGTGTTACGTTGCCGCTGACATCAATCAACTTGACGAGCTTGCCCGTTTCGTCGTATTCCGTCCGAATGCCGGTCCTGCCCAGCGGGTCGATGACTTCGCTCAAGTAGTGCGGTCGAGGAGAATCGTATCGAAACTGAGTGACGTTGTCTTCGCGATCCGTCACTGAAATCAGGTTGCCTTGGTCATCATAGCGGTAAACGATCGCATTCCCCTCTGGGTCAATCGCTTGAATGATACGGCCTTGTGCGTCGCGAACAAACTCAACACGTTGCCCACTTGAACTGACGATTTCTGTGTCGCTGAAAGTAACCGTGTTGCCATTGGCGTCGATCACCCTTTCGAGATCACCCGTGTCGCCGTCAATCTCAAACAACATTCCATCTTCTCTGGTTGCGTAGTACTTGCCGCCAAAGATGGAGTTGGAAGGGTTGTAAGCTTGGTTCGAGCCCCACGTGTAAACGTTTGCTTCACTATCAAATGCAAGCTCGAATTGTTGAACGGCTAGTTGCGTTTTGACACCTGCGTCAGGCACGAACTCGCCATAATGAATACCAAGTGCACCGCGCAGGCCGCCTGCTCGTTTCACTTCAAAAGTGAAGCCTTCCCGTTTGCCCCCAGGCAGCGTCAGGTAGACGCGAGAACCATCTTTAAACGGTCGATAGAAACCGAGGTCTTCGGTGCCTGATGGAGCGACACTGGTTCGCAGGTCCACGTCTCGATACTCGAGTCGCCACCCGTACCCAAATTCGCCAACTCGATTGGCATTCAGCGAGTCGTAAGTCCGCCCGACGACCACCGGAATGCCACCCACTGGAATTGTCATGTCGGTAAACGAGAGAGCAAAGTTGCCCAGCTTTAACTCGCCCATGACGTCGACCGTTGTGTCGGTGAATGCGTCCTGACCGTTGACATCGCGAGCGTACAAGCGAATCACGTAGGCGTCATTGGCCAAAGTGGACGGATCAAATGTTCCCAGAACACCGTCTTCGATCGTTTGGTCACTCCGCAGGAATTCAACGAATGTGCCGCCGGAAACCGGTCGGTAGCTCAGTGAATAGAAGTCCAGATTGGCATCCGTGACTGAACCGACGATATCCGTAAACGCCGTAATCTCAGTTCCGTTGGCGGGCGAGCTCAGGCTAACGACCGGAGCGTCTCTGTCTGAAAGGTCCCGGACTTGAAGCGGGACGGCACGCGTGGTCGTGTTGCCGTCGTCATCAGTGGCGATCGCTGTTAGTTCAAAGTTTCCAGTCGCGTTTGCCGTAATCATTGCACGGCCATCTTCATCAAGTGGGACCAGTTCTCCATCAAACGTAAAGCTCAGGGATTCCACAACGCCGTCGTCTTCAGCGATCACCTGAATGTCGATGAGATCACCTACTTCGGCTGGGTTGGGTGTCGCCAATATTTCGACCACAGGCGAAGTCAGGTCTTCAACAACATCCAAAATGAATGACTGGTAACCCCATTCGCTCCATTGATCCTGAGCACCAATTTTGATGTAGTGCGAACCAACGTCATTCAGGTCAGTCTGCCAACGTAGGACGTTATCATCGCCAATGTCGATTGACCATGATGAAAAGAAGTCGCCTGCTTTTCGTTCTCGGGGACCATCGAGGTTATACAAAACAAATGAATCGCCATTTGGATCACTAATGACCGGCGCGTAAACGTATCGCTGCCCAGCTTGAACACGAACGGTCGGCTCCGATATGAATATCGGCGCTCGATTCGGCTCAGTAACATTGACCGTGAACGCTTGAGTTGATACTCCGCCATTGCCGTCGCTTGCCTGGATTTCGAATTCCAGAGTCTGAGGAGTAAATGGCGCTCGGAATCGCAACCGCCCGGTCGTTTCAACGAAGTCGTTTCCACCTGACGACAGCGAGTACGTCACGGTGTCACCGTTGTAGTCAAGTGTTTCCGGCAAGTAGTAGTAGTAGAGTCCGGCAGGGATCTCAGTCGGCGGCTCTGTCAAGAAGATGGGAGCGTGATTGATCGTCAGGTCGATTGCATCAAAACTTAAAGTTTCTTCTGTGAATGCGCCAAAAGAATCGGTTGCGCGAACAACAATCTCGTATGTGCCCGGGTCGAACGCCGTTCCCGAAATCGTCAATTCACCCGAGAGCGAGTTGATCGAAGCTGCGGCGGGGCCACTTGTCAACGAATAGGAGATCGAATGACCTTCCGCGTCCGTTGCGACGACGATATGCCGAAAGTCTTCATTGGCAGCGCCGAAGCGCGGCGCTTTCGAAATGATTTCAGGTGGACTGTTGAGCAGTTCTACCGTTACTTGATCGGTCCCCGTCAAGCCAGCCGTGTCGGTTGCTGTCGCGATCAATTCGAATTCGCCGCTTTGCACGGGCGTGATCGTTGCGATGCCTCGATCATCGAGTGGAACATCAACGCCGTCGAGCGTCAGTCTGATCTCACTGACGACTGCATTGTCTCGGGCAAGAACTTGGACGCGATACGGAGAACCGATGTTGAACGTCGCCCGGTCGCCAAAAAAGACCCCTTCTGGAGACAGGACTGTAATGGATGGAACCGGCGCGATCGTATCGGCAAGGATCTCAACTTGCCATGGTTGTTTGACTTGATACCCAAACGTGTCGACGACTAACGCCTCGACTCGGAAGCGATCACCAACGGCCACATCTGAGCGATTGGTTGACCAGATGAGCAATCCATTTTGAGGGTCGATCTGCATGCCTTCCGGGCTATCGATCAGCGAAAAACTCAACGGGTCGTTATCTGCATCATTCGCATCAATCGAGTATCGGTATGTCTTTCCTTGAACGATCGTCGTCGGTGGCGTTGAGTTGATTGTCGGGGCAGAATTGGATTCAACCTTGATAACGAATCCTTGTGACGCGATCGCGCCGAACTCATCAACCACTTGAATATTAACGGCGACATCGCCAGTGACTCCCGGCGCGGGAGTCCATGTCAGTTCACCCTCGGAATCGACAGACATATTCTGGGGCGCGGTTCCAACTAACCGGTAGGAAAGGTCGTGACCATCGAGGTCCAAAGCTTCGATTTGATAGAGATACAACTGGTCGACGGTTGCCCCCAACGAAGGTGTGGACGTGATCCGAGGTGCCCGATTCCCTTTGGGGCCGCGTGATGGATCATTGGGGTCAATCAGGTCATCCGCGCTGGTGACCACAACGGTGTAGAATTGTTTGGCGGTGTTTGATCCATCAGACACGCTAATAATCACGTCGTGAAGACCGATCTGCTCAACGGTCGGTTGCCACTGAATGATTCCACGTTCAGGGTGGATCGACATGCCATCTGGAGCCTGTTCCAGTGACCAGGACAACGGGTCGCCTTCCCGATCCAACGCCTTCGCGGCGTAAGTGTACTGCCGTTGGGTCAGCGCCGCAGTGGGCGGAATCGAAAGAATCGCCGGGGCAAGATTGTGGCAGCTAACTTCGATTTCAAAACGTTGCGTCGAGTGGGCTCCCACCGAATCCCAAGCAGAAATCACGACTCGATAAACGCCTAGTTGAGTTTCTGAGGGCGTCCATTGAATTTTGCCGGTATCCGCGTCAATCGTCATTCCAATGGGTGCGGAATCAAGATTCCATTGGAGGGTGTCATTGTTGAGATCGTTAGCAACTGCATCATACTCGTAAGCTTCACCTTGAGTCGCGTACAGCGAAGGAGTCGATACGATCGTTGGAGCATCATTGACCAATCGGGTTTCAAATTCACTTTCAAACACCGTCGTTACCTGACGCGTTTGGCCTGATAGATCTTGGTGAACGCAAACCAGAAAGGATTGTTCAGCAAGTCCCCCACGACCATCATCGACCAGAACGACGACCTCATGGTCTCCAAGCTGAATCGTTGAAGGTGACCAGAGTATGACGCCCGAATCAGGATTGATCGTCATTCCTTCCGGGGCAGTGGTTAGTTCAAAGACGACGTGATCATTGTCTGGATCGAGAGCTTGAACGTCATAGCGGTACGTTACGATCGACGTGGAGCGAACCGTAAATGATTTGAAGAAGGCGTCAGAAGTTTCTTGTTCTGTTCCTGCATTCGTAGTTTCCTCCCAGACGACAGAGAATGTGTCCTTTCCCGAAATGGCGATTGCCGGATAAGTTGCATTGAGTTGAACGGCGGCGTCGGTTTCGGTGATCTGAAGGTTCTTCACCAACGGGTCACCCTCGCGATTGAATCTTTGGTAATAGACGACGTCCTGTTCGCCCGTGCTATCGACTTGCAAAACATGAAGTTGGTCAAACTCATCCATCGTCATGGAAAAGCTGGAAACCGCATCTGGTTGGCCCGCCAACAACCGGTTGGTTGAGAGTACGTTGCCTAATGGGTCAATGATCGCGTGAACCAGCGAGTCGCGCTCGGTGGTTCGCTCGATCCAAAGGACATGTGCGTTGTTGTTGGAGTCAATGACGATTTGCGGTCGCGTCGCCGGCGTCGAGTCCAACGTGCTGATTCGCATTTCGTCAACGACAGTCATCCCGTCGCTGGAGAGAATTTCGTAGAAGATCTCGGTTTGATTGAAGTCACTTGAGTCTCGCCAATCCGACCAGACCACATGCAATTGGTTGGATCCATCAACCGCCGTTCCACCAAAATTGTTGACGTATCCGACGTTTGCGAAACCGGTTCCCTCGGAAGTCGTAATTTCAACTGGATCACCATCGAGCACGTATCCAGTTTCGGCGAAAGTGAGTTTTTGAAGAAACAAATCGCGTCGACGATTGTTATCACCATCAATCGGATCGTTGACTTCATCTTGCCAGATGACAAACAGTTCGCCCTCATTGCCGGCGGCCAGATGAGGTAGATCGGAATTGACTCTGGAAGGTGTATCGCTAACTTGGACGAAACCGCTGGCGACACCTTGTTCGTCCAACGTCGTCAAAAAGACCTCTTCTCCAGGAACCGTATTGATGGAGTTCCAAGCGACGACCGGTCGATTGTCATCATCGAACACCAAGCTCGCAGCGCCGTTCCATCCTGGTGTGTCAATCGAAACGGGTGCCGTCAGTTCAGATCCATTGACCTGGTATTTGGCGTAGACCAGATTCTCATACCATCCGGCACCTCGATCTGGTCCCTCGGCATAGGCGATATGAAGATCGCCATTTTGGTCGACAGCGATCGTTGGGATACGAGAGGGTTCGTTTGAATTCGAAATGTTGATCGTTTCGGATTGCCAATCAACGACGAAGTCGCCGATCGAATTGAATCCAATTGGCGCGTACTGGTCACGAAATTGCCAATCGACGAGGTCATGGTGTGACCAATTTCCGCCGGTCGCAGACGTAAATCCAAAGAATGCGGTTTCACCGAAAACCAGCTCCGGAATGTCGAGTTCGCGGGTCAAGAGGACGGCACTGGGGCGAAGGTCCGTTTGATTCAGTCGGACTTCCAAATTGGTTCCGTCATAGTCGACCCACGCGTACCATAATTCTCCGTTGTCAAAGTTGGGAGATACGTCCACAACGAACCCAGATCCTTGTTCGTGACGGATGTCTCCTTGGATGGAGATGGCCGCATGGTTCGAACTGAAGTCGGCACCAGAGTTCTGCCACGTGTCGAACTCGACTGCAACGTTGTTAATGCCTCCGTATCCGATGGTACCACCAACATTTGGAATCTCGGTTCGATCCGTTTGAATCACAAACGCAATTCCGTCGGATCCAACCGGATTGAATCTTCCTTCCGATTCCGAGATTCGAAATGAGAACGCCGCGCTGAACTCGCTGGCGTTTTGGGGATCTCGTGTAAAAGCCGTGCCAACCTGGTCTTCGATGGCGGGCGCCAATCGCAGCACCGTTCCATCTTGGGTGGTCGCGACGGCCGCATCACCGTTGAGGACCAACTCAGTGAGGTCGACCTGCGGAGCTTCACCACCGCCGACTGGAACGCTCGCTGACGTGATGGGAGGCGAGACGATGATGGGCGGACGATTCGGAGGCGCCTCGGTCACGTTGATCGTAAATCGTTGTTCGGCTCGGCCACCGCGACCGTCGGTGACTTCGACCGCAATGTCATGAAGACCGTAGTCGTTGATGGTTGGCGACCAGTCGATCAAACCTGTCGCCGCATCGATCGTCATTCCGTCCGAAGCGATCGTCAGTTCAAAGCTCAGTAGATCTTCATTCGCATCGACTGCGTCAACATCGTAGATATAGGGATCATCGTAATAGGCTTCAACGACGGGAATCGAAGTGATCTCTGGTGGTGAATTTGTTTGCGCGAGAAAGATAAGGTCGTAGGTAAATTGAACTTGGGACGGGTTGAAGAACTCGATCGTCGCAATATCAGTTTGTTCACCTGGTTGCAAAGAGTCCTGATCAAGCAATGCGGTTAGATCGTAATAAGGCATTCCGTCTGGAGTGACACCGTCGATGTTCAATAAGCTGACATTTGATTGGGACACGTTGGTGACGCCAACCAAGAGTGGACCGTCTGCTGCAAAGCTGCCGGGGTTGGAAGCGACAAGGTCAACGAACAGGGTGTTCCCTTTTTCCTCGAACGACGTGCGCGAGTAGATGCCTTCGACGGTTTGGGTAATGTCTGCAAATTGGTTGAAGTTGATTTCCGAGTCGAACTGGGTGCCGACAATCGTCAGTGTGGCTTGTGTAGTTTGTGATGCGATATCAATCGCTTCAAACACGAGTTCGTTGTTGCCAGGTAGAAGGTCAATGGCCGTAAAGAAGTTACCGTTCGGGTCCAACTGATCAACCGGAACGCCATTGACGGTGACAGACAGGATCTGATTAGGATCGCCTGAGGATTGTGTGCCTTGTGCGATTGCGTTTCCAGTAACAACGATACGGCTTCCGGCCGGTGCTCCACCGCGAGGTGCCCGTGCGACGATGACGGGTTCGCCAAGTGTGCCGGTCGTGGTTGGCTCGATCTGACCGGCAGAAACGACGACTGGCAAGTCCAGCGAGTTGTCTGCTTCGACGCTGGTCGTCATTTGTGTTCGAATGGACTCAGTCGTAGTAGCCTCAAAGAGAACCGATGACTTTGGGGTTGCAGCGATGAAACTGTCAACAAGTTGAAAATCGGTGATCAGGACCTCGGTTTGCGTATCGGCGTCATCGTTCAGCAAACGAAAGACCAGTCTGGCTTCGTCGCCGACCGGCAGTCCATTGAGTCCTACCGTGATCGTGTTTCCATTGACTTGTACTCCGTTGGCAACCGCGATCGGTAGTCCTTCCGAGATATTCAGAAACGCATCGCGACCGAATTCAAACGTTTCAATGAGAGAGTTTCCGCTGGCATCCAGTAGCGCCACTTCGAATGCATCGTTGATGAACCCAGTTGCGCTGGTATCAAAGTTTGGATCAGAGAACGTGAACTCAATCGCTTTGTTTTGTTGGATGACGAACGACTGTTCCAATGTGACTTGAAACGAGTCGCCTTCTGAGAGCGTCGCAATACAGTCTTCTGCCGTCACGTGACCCATGCCGGTCTCAGAACCGCCGTGTTCGTCGACTCGCCACCCCGACAGATCATCTGGGAAAGGACAGGATTCGACCGTGATTGCAAATGCATATCGATCGGTCAGACTGGGCGAACCACTGTCGCGAACCACGACGGTGAAGTTCATCGTCTGATCGATTTGCGCGGCGGTTGGAAACAATGTAAACACGCCCGTATCCGGGTCGATCTGAGCGTGAAGACTTGGTTCTTCCAGTGAGAACAACAGAACATCTGCGTCGGGATCGACGGCGTCAAAATCGAGCGTTAAAGATGAGCTGACATCGATGACTTGTTCTCCGCTGGCAATTTCCTCTGGTACGATCAGCGTCGGAGGCTGATTGATGTTGCCGACAACGATGTTGAACGAAGTTGAATCGGTCCCACCAGCGTCGTCAGAAACAACAACCGAGATTGGAAAAACCGTGTTGTTGTCATTCGACGCGGGTGTCCAACTGAATTCGCCCGTCATCGAATCAATCGAGGCACCGCTTGGGGCTCCCTGAGCCAATGAGTACGCCAGCTGATTGGCTGGTCGATCCGTATCAGTCGCCGTTGCAAACAGTGTCAATAACTCTCCGACGACGACGTTTTGGTCAGCGATCGAATCGATGGTGGGCGGCTGATTGAACTCGATAACCGTCAGCGAAAATTCTTCAGTGTCAGATTGCCCAGACGGATCGGTGGTGGTCACAGCAAACTCATAAACACCCGGTCCATCATCTTCCGACGGCGTCCATTGAATGGAACCCGTCGTTGGATCAATGAAAGCCGTCGCGGGGTGTTCGACTTGAGGATCGAACGAAAATACCAATGTCTCTTGTTCCGGATCGCTTGCGTTAACGTCCAATGAGAAAACCTCACCTTCGGTTACAGACTGATCAGAAATGGCATCGATCGTGGGCGGCAGGTTCGATGGCACGTCCTCCAGACAGATCGTGAATGACTCGCGGTCTCGTTGTCCGTTGGGGCCAGTCACTTCAACGACGACTTCGTATTTTCCATTTGGCCCATCAATGATCGTGACAGGCCTTCGATAAAGCCTGATGTTGTCCAACAATCCGCCCAGACCAAATTGGTCTTCGGGATCATTGGAGCGAAACTCCAACCGGGTTAAATCGCCAGAGAATGTTGAGACGTCGAAGCGGTACTCTTCGAAACTGGTACTTCGATTCGTGCCGTTTTTGGTGATCGAGTCAATTCGCTGTCCATCCCACCAGATTTCGATGGTGTTGCCGATGGTTCCCACACCCGGACGTGGCGAGTAGTCGAAAACCAATTCGTATTGGTCTCCAGCAACCGTCGCAACGTCTCGACCAATTCCATTGAGTTTGTCAAGTTCCAGGTGTTGGTTGCCTTGAGATGCTGGACCAACTGAGGGATGGTTGTGCTGAAGCTCAACCCGCGGGCCAGTGGCTCCAAAGCCTGAAACGGACTGAACAAACCCGTATCCACCACTCTCGATATTGACGTCTTCGAAACCGGCGCGAAACAGGAGCATCGAACTTCCCAAAACGATGGAGTCGTTTTGCATATCCGCCAGATCGACATTTTCTTGACTAGCGGTCCACTGGATGTTTCCCGTCGTTGAATTGATCTGAAGCCCCGGCGGACCATCGACTAAGCGATAGTTGACCCCGATTAGATCTTCGTTGGGGGGTAGTAAGCTGGCAGTGATGTTGAGTTGTTCATCGACAGCGATTGTCTGGTCAGGAATTTCCGCCAGCTCGAGAGGAACCGCCGGTCGGACGATGCGAATATTGTCGAGCAGTCCGCCAAGTCCAAGCGTTTCGCCAGGAATCGTTGACCGAAACTCGAGCCGCCCGGTCCCTCCGTTGAGATCATATTCCAATGTTCGGAACGATGTACTCCGATTCCGTTGGCCATCAAGTTGAGCCGTATCGATCACGACGTCATTCCAAATGATCGAAATTGCATTCTGCTCGGCCGATACGCCCGGTCTGGCAGAATAGTCGAAGAAGAGCTTGAGACGATTGCTGCCGGAAAAATCCAAGTCAACGTAGACGCCATTCCGTCCATCCAGCTCCAGATGCTTTTGACCTTGAGATGCCGGTCCCACGGAAGGATGGTTGTTCTGGATTTCCACTGGACTTCCGGTCGCCGTTAACCCAGAAACTGAACTCACGAATGCGAAATCCCCCGGGGCAACGGCTGCGTCTTCAAAGGACGCTTCAAAGACGACATCGCCAACGTCGCCGTTGAGCATCATCCGGTCTTCCAGTCGTTCAACACTTAACATCGTGTTGTTTTGCCGAGACCGACGTCGTTTCGCCTCAAGACCCGAGAACATCTTTTTCAGTGTATTCAACAGGCTTTGTCGATGATTGTTGGTGTGTTGGTCGTTCACGCGGCACCCAGTGACTGGCTCAATTCGGACGGTCGGATGCGGAAAGGGGAGAGGTCTCCGCAGTCCACTGAGTGCGGGAAGGTCAGAATTTGGATAGATTTATTGGAAAACCAATCAATAAACTGCCAAAATATTCGTGGTGTCGAGTTTTCGATTCATAATCGCCCGAAACAGCGATGAAAGAAGGTGCGGTTTGGCCGACGAAAACAATGATCAACCTGATAATGAGTTTGGCCAACTCCTGTCGTTGGCCAGATCGGGGGATAATTGTGCGTTGGGACAACTGCTCGACAATCATCGAAATTTTCTCCTGAAGATCGCCAATCAGGATCTTGACCGCCAAATCAAATCCAAAGTCGGTTCGTCAGATGTCGTTCAAGAGTCCTTGTTGACGGCACATCAAAACTTCGCGCGATTTCACGGCGACTCAAGAAATGAGCTTTTAGCTTGGCTCAGGCAAATCTTGACTCATGATCTTCTGGAAGCGCGACGTACCTACAAAGGAACGCAAAAACGACAAGTCGATCGTGAAAAACCGATTCAATACGGTTCCCATTTTCAGTCCCCACTAGTGGACCCAAACTCAACTCCAAAAACCAATGCACTGGCGTTGGAAGAGTCCCAAGTTCTTAAAGCTGCAATCGCGGAGCTTGCCGAAGACCACCAGCAAGTGATCGAACTTCATAGTTGGCAACACAAGAGCTTTGAAGAGGTTGGAAGTATTCTGGGCCGATCGGCAGATGCTTGTCGCAAGCTTTGGACTCGTGCCATCCTGAAACTTCAGCAAGCGATCTCCAAGCAAAAAGGTTTTTTACAAAGTTCGAAAAACCGTGTCCATAACCAAACCAATTCGCACTTGGAGTAGTGAAGTTCCAACCATTTGCGAAATGTGCGATGAAAAAAGCAGAGGGCAAAATTGATCTAGCAGACAACGATCCGAGCGACGATGACTTGGATCGTATCTTTTTGCAGTTGACCGGCGGATCATCTGCTGCTGAGTTGGACCCTCGTGCGGCAAGCGCAATCGAAGCCGTCAATATGATCGCGCGAGTGCGAGACCATGAACAGCGTGAAACGGTTCGTCAGTTCAGTCAGGTTTTTGAAACCGCCAGCCTCGGCGCAGATGATGAAACTTCGATCCCCGACACGATAGGTCGATTTCAAATCAAAAGGTTTCTGGGCAAAGGTGGATTTGGAGTCGTCTTTCTGGCGCATGATCCAAATCTTGGTCGTGACATTGCACTGAAAATCCCTCGCGCAGAGGCCATCATTACGCCAGAGCTGAAGTCACGGTTTGTGCGCGAAGGCAAAGCTGCGGCTTCGTTGGCTCATCCCAAAATCGTACCGGTTTATGAATCGGGGCAATTCGAATCGGTCTGCTACTTGGCCAGCGAATTCATCGATGGAGTCACACTCGCTGACCATATCAAGTCGTCTGATGGGATGGATTGCCGATCATCCGCCAAAATTGCGGCCGCGATTTCTGATGCCATCAGTCACGCCCATCAGCGAAACGTGTTGCATCGGGATATCAAGCCAGCCAATATTTTGATGGTCGATTCGAGCAATAACGCTCTGGAAGATCGGATCAGAATTACTGACTTTGGACTCGCCAAAGATGTTTCTGACGGAAGTCTGCAAACCAAAAGCGGAGCACTGATCGGAACGCCAGCGTATATGTCACCCGAACAGGCACGCCAACAACCGGCAACGCCAGCCAGCGATCTCTATGCGATTGGTGCCGTACTCTATGAGATGATCACTGGCCAACCACCCTTCGAAGCGGATAACTTACTCGCTGCGATTCAGTCCGTCATCGAAAAAGATCCTGTTCCGCCCAGTCGCATCAATCCCGATGTGCCACGTGATCTGGAAGCCATCTGTCTCAAGTGTTTGGAAAAGCATCCTTCGAATCGTTATCCGTCGGTTTTCGAATTGGGTGTCGATCTGAATCGATTTCTCGATGGCCAGCCTGTCGTGGCTCGACCAGTTTCCAACCTGGAATATCTGCGGCGCTGGATTGCCCGGAATCCCCTTCTCGCGACGGCCAGCAGTTTGGCTGCCTTGGCGACACTCGCACTGATTGTCGGAATGATCATCGGATTGTTGTTGCTCGATAGCGCCAACCGACAAACAACGCAATCACTCAAGATCTCCAATCGAGCGTTGTTTGAGTCCAAAATTTCCGAATCCAAAGCGTTACGGTTTCACCAAAGTCTGTCCAACTATACCGAAAGAATCACGGTCCTTGAGGAAGCGATCGGTCGCTCAAAACAGATTGAAATATCGGATAATAACGAACTGGCGCTACGTTCAGAACTGGTCGCGACATTGACGAAGTTCTCTTCGAAACCTCAACAGGTTTGGCCAACAGCCGTTGCTGAAGGGCGCCGCTTTAAGATCGATTTTTCGTCAGACCTCAAGATTCATGTTGTCGCCATTCAAGGGGAGGTTCAAGTTCGCTCGACCACCGACAATTCAATGCTCCAACGGATTGAAATGTCCAAACACATTGCGGCCACTCCCAAACTATCACCCAATGGAAACTGGTTGGCACTGACGTGGCAAAACCTCAGCGTCGACAATCAAAAACACAATCTCAAGGTGATTCGTATCGAATCAGGAGAAGAGGTGCTTCGAAAGCAGTTGAAGCGTAAATCGGTCGTCTCATTCAACCATGATTCAACGGAGTTGTTGTTGGCGGAACATGAATCTGAATCGATACAACGGTTTGATTTAGAATCAAACAAGGAACTCTCCAAACTGGATCTGCCAAAGAAGTTTCATTCCAGTTTGAAGCCAAGTCCCGATGGTCGGCATCTGGCCTACGTCTGTTCGGATGGCAAACAAAAGTCTGGGCGAGGTAGTCGACTGGTAATCATTGATGCGACGAACGCTACGTTGAGTTATCAGAGTCCCCAATTTCGATACTTTATTCCCGATCTGGCATGGTCCGATTCAGGAGACCGTCTGGCAATCGCACATCCGGCGAGTATCAGCTTCGTTAAATTCACGAAAGCAAGCGGACAATTCGTCTCTGATTTCGCGACATCCATTCGTCATCGGGGTGATTCGCTTCCCAAGATCGAGTTGTCGCCCCAAGGCCAGCTTTGCATGGTTACCTATACTGACCAGACGAGCGATTTTTTTGACTTGGCGTCCCAGACCCGGATTTTTGAAACACAAAAGTGTGGTGTTCGTTTTGGCAACGATGGTTCAGTCGGTTTTGCCAGCATCGGAAAACCTGTCGAAGTTTGGAGTATTCGACGACCTCAAAGTTATCACTGTCTCAAGGTCGCCACGTTTGGGATCGATTCGATTGAGTGTCAGGACAACCACGTTTTTGCAAGCTGCTACGCGGAAAAACGTGTTTACCATCGGACACTCGATCGTTTTAACGGCAAGACAGGCCGCACGTTCAATGAACAGGCTCGTTCGTTTGTGGTCGATTCATCAGGGGATGTCTTTACGTGTGACGCGGGTGGACAAGTGAAACGCTGGCGATGGACGAAGAGTCCGCCTCGTCCAAATCGACTGTCGTTGTCAGGGTATCAAGTCAAAAAGATTTTTGAGAAAGGCTTGATGTCGGGGATGATCTCTCAGTCAGGAGATAGCTCCATATTGGGATTTCAGATCAAGAATGATTTCGTGGTTTACGACGTTGACGCCGAAACGGCGAAGAAAACGGGCCTGGCCTTTGCGGGGCGTTGGCACGATCTGAACCACGACGCGAGCCTTGTCGCAGTGGGAGACGAGTTGACAAGTAAGACGACCGTTTTCAGTCTTTCGTCCAGAGCACCCGTTGCCACATTGCCGACGTCGGTTGGATCGAGACCAACATTCTCCAAAAACGGAGATCGGCTGCTGGTCGCTGATTTCAATGGGTTCGGTTGGTACGACACACAGACATGGAAGTGTTTGATGCGTCAGGAGAGTGTGCCTTTCAACGGACGAACCGCCTCGGTAAATAACGATGGGTCGTTGTTCGTTGTGACGTCTCCAAGAATGATCGAGGTTTATTCATCGCAACCAGCCAAACCTCTTTTACAAATTCCCATCCCAACAACAGCGAGTCCTGCATCGGTCGCGTTTTCGTCAGACGGGCAATGGATCGTGATGGGTGATTCAGATGGTCGGTTACATTTTTGGAACCTGAGCGAGTTACAGCAACAGGTTTCAACGTTTGTCGATGTTTGGAATTAGGTTTGGAGATTTTTCTGGCAACCGTGCAACGAATCGCAAACCTGCTCAACGTAGTGAGGGCTGTCAGCCCTCGTCCGCCAGCTTCGTGGCACCCATTACCATTGACTTCCACGAGTCGTATCCCAACGTAATCCCCACCGCGCCGAAACAGCTCAGCTGACTATCGATCAAACATCAATTTCGACTGCGACAGCATCTTCGGATCGGTCCATGATGAATCGGTACCGTGCCGATGCGTCACGGCCCATCAAGTCACTGATGATGCGATCCGTTTCCAGCTGGTCGTCGATCTCTACTTTTAACAACCGACGGGTTTCCGGATTCAGCGTTGTGTTCCACAACACTTTGGCCATCATTTCTCCCAACCCTTTAAATCGCGTGATCTCTGGATTCGCTCGGCCGTTACCGTGTTCCGCCAGAATCTGATCTCGATCTGCATCATCAGCAGCCCAATACGTCATTTTGCCAATGTCGATGCGATACAGCGGAGGTTGAGCGATATACAACCGACCATCGGCAATCAGCTGTGGCATGTGTCGATAGAAGAAAGTCAACAAGAGTGTCGTGATGTGGTGGCCATCGGAGTCTGCATCCGCCAAAAGAATGATCCGATCGTATCGCAATCCGGAAAGATCAAACTTGGGACCGATGCCGCAGCCAATGGCTGTGACCAAGTCCTGAATTTCCTTGTTCTCCATCATCTTTTTGAACGTCGCGCTTTCCGTATTCAGGACCTTGCCTCGCAAGGGCAGGATTGCCTGGTAGTTTCGATCGCGACCTTGTTTGGCTGACCCGCCGGCTGAATCACCTTCGACGATAAACAGTTCAGAATTACCCCGTCCTGAATGCAAACAATCGCTGAGCTTGCCCGGCAGCATTGATCGTTTACCGCTGCTCTTCCGTGAAACTGCCGCAGATGCTGCACGGGATGCTGCGCGAGCGCGAGCGGCTGCGATGATTCGCGCGATGATCGTATCGGCGACGCTTCGATTGGAGTTCATCCATTGTTCCAAGGCGGGACGAATGGCACCGTCAACCGCAGACTGAACCTCCGGGTTGTTCAAGCGATCTTTCGTCTGGCCTTGAAACTGTGGTTCGGCGATGAAGATCGAGACAATTCCCACCAAGCCTTCGCGAATGTCATCCGGGGAAATTTTGACGCCGCGGGGAACCAGGTTGTATTGATCGAAATAATTGCGAACTGCTTTATTCAGTCCAGCACGAAATCCGTTTTCATGCGTACCGCCACTGCCGGTGGGAATCCCATTGACGTATGAGCGAATGTGCTCGTCAGTGGATTCGGTCCACTGCAACGTTAGTTCGATTCGGTCAGGATCGCTGACGGCGAGCGTAAACGGCGATTCATGAATCGGTCTCGCTTCACGCTGCTTGAGTACTTTCCCCAGATAGTCGACGATTCCGTTTTCGTGAAAAAACGTCTCCTTCTGTTTGTTGACGTCATCGACAAATGTGACCTTCACTCCGCGGTGCAAAAAACTGGCAATCTCCAGTCGCTGGCGGATCGTATCGGCGTTGAATCCGGTCCGTGGAAAGATCGTTGGATCGGGCGAAAACGTAATTGCAGTCCCGGTTCCACGCACGGTTCCCTTCAGTTTTTGCAGTTTGGTTTTGGCGATACCTTTGGCGAATTCCATTCGATACTGTGCGCCATCCCGTTTGATGACCGCGACAAGCTTCTTGGACAACGCGTTAACAACGGATGCCCCTACACCGTGAAGCCCGCCTGCGGTTTTGTAGTTGTTGCCGTCAAATTTTCCACCGGCATGCAGAATCGTCAGCACTGTTTCGAGTGCTGACTTCTTGGTCTTTGAATGTTTATCGACTGGAATTCCGCGTCCATCGTCGGAGACCGTGATCGTTTCCCCATCCTTGTGAAGTTGCAGCGTGATCTCGGTCGCGTGACCGTTCATCGCCTCATCGACCGAGTTGTCCAGGATCTCCCAGATCAAGTGATGCAGACCGGTCGCACCGACGCCACCGATGTACATTCCCGGTCGCTTGCGAACTGGCTCGAGACCCTCGAGCACAACGATGTTGTCGCCTTCGTATTTATTCTTTTTGCTTGCCATGGATGGTTGCCGACTTGGAGGCTAACGAACGTGGTTCGTGTTGGATGTTTCTTGAATGGGCGACGAGTTATTTTTTGAGCGGTTTGAGTTCAGGTGGCGATTCGACGGGTGGGCGGACAACCTGTTTAATCTTTCCGTTCTTCTGAATCTCATTCCCTTTGCCTCCTCGTGAGGTGACGCGATACTTGGCTGTCGAGATTGTCTTCTTGGCGCCCCGATTGGTTTCGACGACCAACAAGTCACGATCACCTTTGGAGGGTTTGACACCGAGTAAGCGATCAGTTTTCGCCAGTTTGATCAGCATCACTCCTTTCCCTGCGCCCGACAGGTAATTGATTTCTTCAATCGGACAGATCATGGCGCGACAATCAGCAGAGATTGCCAAAACCGTTTCTGACGAGTCGATCGGATGGACGTCAATGATTTCAGCGCCGGAAGAAACCCGAGCGAATCGGCGACCGGAACGAGTCGACGGCTCCACAAACGTGTCCAAACTAAACCGCAACGCATACCCGTTGCTCGACGCGGCGAATCCATGGATGTCCGGAAGGTACTCCGACTCATTGGAATCGGGAAAGACGTTGCCGACGACACGTGGGTCCAAGCTGAGCACCGCGACAATTTTTTCGCCGTCTTTCATCTTGAACAGCTTCTGAATCGGCTCACCAAAACCAGTCGAAGCCGGGATGTCCGCCATGCGTGCGGTGTAGCAGACGCCCAATGACGAGAAAAATCCGATCGTGTTGCGTGTGGATCCACCGACACAAGCGAGTACCGAGTCTCCTTGACGCAAACGACTTTTGGATGGATCTGCGATGTTTTTCTGGCGTTTCACCCAGCCATCCTTCGTGACCAAAACGTGACCATCTTCAGCGACGATAAAATCTTCGGCTGAAATTTCAACTTCTCGGCCGGCCGCCTGGATGATGGTTCGACGTTTCGCATCTTCTTCGGAGCAATAGATTTTGACAATCTCTTCGATTTCGCTGCGAACAATTCTCCAACGCCCCGAAGCGTTCGTGTCTGCAGTGTCTTCTTGCAACAGCTTGCGAATTTCTCGAGCCCGTTTTTCTTTGTTCTTGAGTTCATCAAGGACAAGATTGATTTCGAGCTTGGCGAGTCGATAGAGTTTCAGTTCGAGGATGGCGTCGGTCTGTTCCGCGTCCAGGCCGCTTTGTTTGCCCCCACGGCCTTTGCCAACCGGAAACCGTTTCATGATCTTTTTTGCCGCGTCCGCTTTGCCATCACTTCGACGGATGATGCGGATGATTTCGTCGAGTACATCAAAGATCGTGACGAAACCACGGAGAATATGAATTCGCGCGTTGAGCGTTGCCAGTTCATTCTCGAGTCGTTTCGTGACGACATCGAGGCGGAACTGCAGAAAATACCAGAGTGCTTCTTTGAGCCCGAGTCGCTCGGGTCGTCCAACCTCCGGATTCTCAGTCGGAACGAGGCAAGTCAGATTGACGTTAAAGTTGATCTGTAGCTGTGTGTTCTTGTAGAGGAACGCCAACACCTTCTTTTCGTCGGCATCCTTTTTCAGATTCAAATCAATCCGGATGTCGTCCGTTGAGAGATCGCGAACATCAGTGACCAGTGGCAGCTTTCCCGAATAAACGTATTCGCCTATGCGTTCGACGAGGTTCGCTTTGTTGACCGAAAACGGAATTGAATCAATTCTGAGAATGCGGCCTGTTTTCTTGTTGCCGCCAACGACTTTACTGGTGCCACGCAGCTTGATCGGACCTTGGCCGGTTCGATAGATCTCTCTAAGTTCTTCCTTGGTGTTGATGACTTGACCGCCAGTAGGAAAATCAGGTCCTTGAACGGCGTCATTGGCAACGAGTTGGTAGTCCTTAATCTCGGGATCCTTGAGTAGCTTCAATAGTGCTTTGCAAAGTTCCTTGAGGTTGTGCGAGGGAATGTTGGTTGCCATTCCGACGGCGATACCAGACGCTCCATTGAGTAACAGGTTGGGGATCCGACTTGGCAGGACGACCGGTTCTTCACGACTGCCATCGTAGTTGGGGCGAAACGCAACCGTGCGGGTTGTCAGATCGGTCATCAACTCGCCAGCGATCCGTGTTCGACGACATTCGGTGTAACGCATGGCCGCTGCGTTGTCGCCGTCGATCGATCCAAAGTTACCACTCCCATCAATCAACGGCATGCGGAGCGAGAACGGTTGTGCCATTCTCACCAGCGCATCGTAAATGGAGTCGTTACCGTGAGGGTGGTAGTTCGCCATGGCATCACCGACCACTTTGGCGGACTTGCGATGTTTGGCATTATGGTCGAGTCGCAGTTCACGGGTTGTGTAGAGAATTCGCCGCTGGACAGGTTTTAGTCCGTCGCGAACATCGGGCAGTGCCCGAGACGTAATGACCGAGAGCGAATAATTGAGGTACCGGGACTGCGCAGCGGTACGTAATGAGACCGAATCGATCGGTTGCTCAAGCTCTTCAAAAAGGTCTCCTGCGGATCCATTGTTGGAACTCTTCGCAGATTTTCGTTTGGATTGACCGGATGAGTTCGTCTTCTTGGTTGAATTGTTTTTGGCGGGGCGGCGTTTGGCCACGTTGGTTTCCTTTGTCGTTGTTGCGTTGGTGGCAGGTCAGGCTGTGGGGCAGAACAGGCGAACTGGCGAAAGTATACCAATTGGGCGATATTGCTCACAGGCGGTTTTCGTCGCTGCGATCGTCATAACTGCAACAAGTGACGCGAAATGATTTTTGGTGTCAGTCGATCGTTGAATTGGTCGAAGTGGCTACCAGCATCGCCGTTTGAGCGATGTTCATTCGCCTGCGCGATCGCCGCGCGAAGTCCCAAGGAGCCTTCCAATGATTCGTCAATTGTCCGTAGCTGCCCTGGCCGCCGTCTGCATGTTCGCGATGACGGCTGACGCCAAAGCCCAATTCCCGCGTGGCAACTATCAGAGCCCGTTGTTTTCTCAGTATGTGACTCAGGGAGCAGGAGCTTCCTCAGCAGCGGCTTACCCAGCACCGCACTACTCGCCAATGCTCGGAGCTCAATCGCACTACACCTACCAACCGTTGATGCCGCACGAAATGATGTATCAACACTCGCGAAATTATTACAACTATTACAACACTGGCTACTACGGCGGTGGCGCGTTGAACAAAACGTCTGTCCGCTGGCAAGCCGGTAACAATCACATGGGCCCGCTCCCATTCTCAACAGGCCTTTCCGGTTTGAGCTACCGCTTTGGCAGCCGCCGATACTGCATCGGTGGTGACTGTGGTAACAGTGGTGGACGCGTTCGACGAATCGGCAACGGTGGTTTTGGATGCAGTGGTGGAAACTGCGGCGAAGCCTATTCCAGCGATGCCTACATGGGCGACTACTACCAGGGCGAATCTGCAGGATGTGCTTCCGGTAGTTGTGCAGCCAATACCAACAACGCCACAACAAAACGATAACCAGCAATTGCGACCGGCTTGACGATCGACAATCGCGAACGAACAAGCCCCTGAAAATCACAAACAAGGTGTGACATGAAGAATTTTGGACTGATGGTTTGCGTGATGATCGGCAGCCTGATCGTCGCGAATGAGGCAAACGCTCAATTGCGTGGCCGACTCGGTGGCTTCAAGGCTCCGATCTACAATGGACTCGACGCTGAAATGATGACGACAACCAACGATGTTGGTTTTGTCTCGCCAGCAAAAACTTTTCGAAACGCAGCAAAGAACCGATTTTCACCCCATCGGATCTATACGTATTCCAATACCGGAATCCGCGCTGGGTTGACTCACCAGTGGAATCAGCAGGAAGCGGCTTCTCAGCCATGGCACGACAACTATCAGTACTGGCGCTACGGCGAACCAACTGCTTTGGTCGTGCCCCCAACCGCTGCCTACCAAACCAGTTATGGATGGGGCGTTGGTCAAGTTCGCAGCTATCCCATCCATCACCAATACGGACGTGGAAGTGCTGGAACAATGGGTGGCGGAGCAGGTATGTTCTCCCGAACTCCCTACTGGCCTTCGCATACCGATCAGATGGGCGTCTACTCAGTGCGAGCTCCCTGGTAAAACGCAAACTCATGATCGACTGACCAGTGGATCTGTGATCGAAAAGATACGACTGCCATCGTTACGATAACGGTGGCGGTCGTTTTTTATGCGCCATGTGTAAAATCACAATCTGCTGGCATGGACACATCAGGTCTCAGGAAAACTGACCAGATTGCCCAAGCGTTAAGCTTTGCCAGTTTAGTTGCAATCGACGGAAGAAAACTCAGCGTTTGTTTAAGGAAGTTGTCCTTTTACCAAACCGCCTCGAACCTTGGCTTGCCAATTGCGTTACTTCTTTTTGTCCTTAACACGAAAGAGGTGCAATATGTTTCTTGGTCTGGTTCAACTGTTGATGTTCGGTGGCGGTCTCGCGACAACACTGTTTGCGTTCGCGGTCCTTGGTCCAGCAGCCAAGGAAGATCCCATCACAGGTTAGAGAACGCTTTCTACGATGTGACGAGCCTGTTCCATTTCACGCTGTGGTGAACAGGTTCGCCCACTCGTCCTTCAATACCATTGGCAAACTTTGACGATTATCACGTTTGTTCTCACGTTGTGTTCAATTTCAAGCGGTTCGGGGAGTTAGTCCGAAAACCACGATAAGCGGAACCCCAAACGACCCGCTTGGACCAATTCTCGACATGCAGGACGGGTTTTCCAGATTGGAAAAATCCGAACGCGTTCCAAAAGGATTGGCTGTAACTGACCGCCGAAAAATTGATTCCGCTTAACTGTGGCTTAGGTTTCCATCAGGAAACGTTCCATCTTCGAACGTTGTCACAGTTTCGGAAACACAATGTGAGTAACGGACTTATGCAAGCACGACGCAATTCTCTCGCGAATCGTATCCAACAATTCGGATTTGGCCTCGCCTTGGCGGCCGCATCCATGTTTGCCGCTACCTTGAGCGCACAAACCAATCAGTCATTCCGATTTGCGGACCAACCACAAATCAGCTACGAAGCGCAGCCCCGAATGATCACGCCTGTTCAATCGGAAGCCTCGCAAGCGACTCCCATTATCAAATCGGTTCACCAGTATTCACTCGATCAACAAGGGTTCCTTACGGGCCGCGTTGCCGCCGGAAACACATCCCCGGCCAACCTGAAAGTCGTGGTCGTTGCCAATCAAAGTATCATCGGGCAAGCAACCACCGATCGCACCGGTTCATTCGCACTACAGGGAATCGCACCCGGTCGCTACTCGCTGTTTGTGTCAGGCAAGAATCGTTTTGCGGCTCAAGGTATCTCCATTGTTAGAGCCAGCGAAACCAATGCGAATCGTTCTCTGGATTTGACCACGGTCAGCACCGGCTACTCGGGTATCCAGCAACTGATGAGCAATGCCTTGTTGCCAAACGTTCAACAGTCCAACCAGATTCCAACCACCCAGGTTTCCACCGTCATTTCAGATGTTGAAGTTGCCAAACAAGTACGCATTATTAATGGTCGAATTCGCGGTCAGATCAGTTCGCTGATCTCAGCAAGCAACGCCAGTGGAGTTCAAGTTCATTTGATTCAGAACAACCAACCGATCGCTCAAGTTGAAACCAATGAGTTGGGTAGTTTCCTGATTCCCGATGTTCAGCCCGGCATCTACGATTTTGTTGCAGTCGGACAAAAAGGTTTTGCCGCGTTGCAAATCGAAGCGATCGGCAGCCGCAGTCCCATGACAAAAATTTCGTATCAAGCAGACGTGTCCAGTGTGATCGAAGTTCCGCTGGCCGAGGATGTGGTTCAAGCTGACATTCCGGTAGCCGCAGACGCACAGTTTGTTCCTGGCAATGAGGTTTACATGGAACCAGCCATCGCCAACCAGTCGATGGGCGCTGTTGAATACGCTGGTGAATCAATCGGTTGTGGATGTGCAGGTGGCGGTTCTGCCGGAACCTATGGCAACTTCACAAACTTCGGCAATGGTGGAATGGTCGGCGGACGCCTTGGCGGACGATTCGGTTCGGGATTCCGAGGTGGACTTGGAGGAGGACGATTGGCAGGCACGTCTGGGCTAGGCCGGTTGTTGACGTTGGGTGCCGTTGCCGGCTCAATTGTCGCGATCGCAGATGACGATCCAGGTGCGGCTTCTCCATCCAACTAATTAACGAGTTATTCAAAGACGAAGGACGTTAACGGCCCCTCGTCATCCCAATTGGAAGCACAAAAGAAGACGGACGCTCGATTGAGCGTCCGTCTTTTTGTTTAAGCCAACAGGTCATTGGCCTTTCAGGAAAATGGCTAGCCGAAAGCGATCGGCATTTTCACTCTTCAGCGTCTGTGACCGTGGATTTCATATAGGCCAACAGGTCAAGCACTTCCTCCCGCGTCAAGTAATCCAGAAGTCCCGCAGGCATCGGCGAGATCTTGGAAGGCTGCGTCGCTTCGATGTCAGCCACTTTGATTCGCTCAAGCCGATTGGGTTCTGCCATGTCTGGTTGAACCACGTATTGGCCACCGCTGATGTTGACCACTCGTCCATTGATGACGCGGCCATCGGCCATTTGGAACATGTGAGCTTCGTACTGATCGGAAATCGCTTTACTTGGATCGATAATGGTTTCCAGGAGGTCGCGCGTATTAAAACGTCGACCTGCAGCCGTCAGATCCGGTCCGACGACACCACCATCTCCTTTGACGCGATGACATTTGTAACAGGTGGCAACGGCGAACAGTTTCTTGCCATTCGCCAAGTCGCGGTTGGCAAAGACGTCATCATTCTCTGGCATCAGCTCTTCGAGTGACCACTTCTTGACGAAGGGACGCGCTTTCAACTCCGCGTATGGATCTTTGGGAGTTGGTTTCTTTGCCAACAAGGTTTTCATCGCCGTTGCATCCGCTTCCGACAACTGAGAGACAGCGTGTTTGCGAATGTTATTCAGATACCCATCAAACGAGTTTCCTCCTCGGGCGTTGGCAAAGTCGAGAAACCATTGAAAGTAGGATTCTCGTAGCGGCTGAGTCCATCCTTCGGTCGCGGAGCTGAGCGTCAATGCATAACCGATCTTGCTCTCTTGAGAACCCGGTGTCCGTAACATCTCAACCAGTTTCGAGGTAACGATTTTGGACTTGCCAGCGACCAACAACTTTCCGATCTCATAGTTCAAGAATCGATCTTGCGTCGGGAAACGAGATTCGAATTTCAGAATGGCATCTTTTGTCGCAGGTTTTGGTTCTCCCATTCGGCAAAGGATCAAACCAAAGTTTCGAATGACGTGTTGCTGTTGAGCATTCGTTAATGCGTCGTAATTCAGATCATCAAGTGCACCTGAGGCAAGGTCCTGGAACTTTTCACCTCCGACTCGAGCCAACGCAGTAATCATTTCCAGTCGCGCTTGCGGTTTGGCGTTGGAGATGGCAGGCAACCAGGATTCGATCGGTTTGCGTTCCAAGCCAATTCGAGCCGCGTAACGGATCGAGCGATGTTCGGAGTTTAATCCGGTCAGCAAATCGCCTAAAGGAAACTCGCCCCCCTCTTTGGCATGGGAAGCTTCCAAGCGCATTCTCTCTTTGGCAGCAGCTGTCAATTGAGGGTAAGCGACGGCCGTCGTTGACTCTTCGCCGGTGTAACGTATTCGATAGAGCGCCGATTGCGATCGACGACCACCAATCAAAAAGTACATCGAACCATCCCCTTGAGGCCCGCCATTAACGACGATATCAGTCACAGGTAACGCCGGCGCGGTGCAGAAAATCTCTTTGGTCGCAGTGTAAGTCGCCCCGGTTGGTTGCAAATGAATCGCGTAAATGATGCCGTAACTCCAGTCGGAAACGTACAACGCGTTTTGGTATTTGCCAGGGAACTTCGCACCGACACCAAATACGACACCGGTGGGACTGCCCGGACCAATGTCGATCACCGGTGGCAAGCTGTCTGGGTAATACTCAGGCCATTTGCCGGAACCGGTTCGCCAACCGAACTCACCACCACTGACGGCATGACACACTCGAGTCGGTCGGTACCATGGCAATCCAAAGTCCCACTCCATGTCTGCATCGTATGTAAAGAATTCACCGTTGGGATCGATCGCAAAGTCATACTCGTTGCGGAAACCGCTAGTCACCATTTCAAAGTTTTTCCCATCCGGGTCAACCTTGCAGATCCAACCTCCGGGAGCACGCAGTCCTGCAGCGTGCCCGCGCGGGTCAAGAAATCGTTTAATGATCTGATCTTCTTGCCATACCTCAGGTTGGCGTGACCAACCAATCTTGGGAAGCTTGGTCATGTTGCCACCACAAACGAACAACGATTTCTTGTCGGGGCTCAACACAATTGCATGGGGACCATGTTCGCCGCGACCAATGATCTCCTGAAGGTGCTCGGCGGAATCGAATTGACCATCGCCATTGGTATCACGAACTCGATAGAGCCCTGACTTGCAAGCCGGTTTGCCATTGCGACCGTTATTGCCCGACGACATGACATACAAGCTGTCAAAGGCGTACAACAACCCTTGTGCGCTGCCAACCTGAACGTCAATCGTTTCGATGTTGGTTGTCTCGCCCAACGTCACGCGGTACAACGATCCGTATTGGTCACTGGCGATCAATCGACCCTCTGGATCCGTGGTCATGGAAACCCATGAGCCTTGCTCGCCTGGAACTTCATAAACCAGTTCGGCAGAAAAACCCTCTGGCAATTTGAATTGTTCCGTCGTGGTTGTTTGACCGAGAATCGGGTTCAACAAGCAAGTCAAACTGAGCAGGAGGCTTGTTGGTAGCATCCATCGAAAATGGGTCAAGAGACTATAGGATTTCATGCGTTCGTCATTCCTGGCATTGAAGATGTTCCGGGTCACGTGCAACAATGACAGTTTGAAACACAGGAAACCCGATGTCCACCGCTCAGCATAAAACTCTTACCGATTTTGTGGAACTCAAGAACCGGCATGCTTTGACCCATGTGGTGCGTGCTGCGAACGAGTTGGGGGTTTTTCGTGCTTTGGCCAATGGTCAACGGACCGTAACCCAATTAGCTAGCGAAATTGATGCCGATGTTGCTCGTTTGCAGGCATTGATGGATGTTTTAGTTCAATCGGAATTGATTGAGCAATATCAGGATGATTTTGCACTCTCGACGCTCGCACGACTGATCCCACATGCCTTTTATGATATGGGTGACTCCTACTGGAAGCATTTGGTGGGGCACGTAAAGACGGGTAGTTCGTTGGATCAGTTGGAACACGTTACGTTGTCAGATCAGGATTTTCTGGTCAATCAGGCGGCAGAAGAGTGGACGCTCACTCCAGCGGGTATGACGACCGCCAAAGCACTCGACATGGGTAACTCACGCAAGGGTCTCAATATTATTGAGCTCGGGTGTGGTTCCGCGGTGATCGGGGCCACATTGATTCATGTGGATCCCACTTCAAAATTGACGCTGGTCGATACCGCCGAAGAGATCAGTCGAGCGAGACAGACCGTTGAAAGTATCGAAGTCGCCGACCAAACGTCGATGGTTATCGCTGACAATTGGAGAGACTTCGAAGTGCTCGATCTTTCGGCAACCGAAGTGACGCGAGAAGAGATTGAAAATGGGGGGCAACGCTTCATTCCGCAACCCGTATTCGACATGGTCATTTTGACACGACTCGTTCATCTGGAACCCTTGGAACGACTGGGCCCCTTGTTGAAGAAGATCGGCGCGTTGCTGTTGGCTCGCGGAGGCGAGGTGGTCATCGTTGATGTTTTTCCAGGACAGGAGGAAGGCGTATCGCAATACTCGGTTGCCGCATTGGAGTTTGGGTTGCGACACTCTCAGGGTCGTTTTCATGACCCTAGAGAACTGGAGTCAATGCTGCATGTTGCAGGTTTTCCCAAGGTCCAATTCACGCACCTGCCTGCCGAACCGTTCTTGTACGGATTGATGCTTGGCGAAAAATAGCCATGCTCCAGTGATTGAAACACGGCTTGGCCAAAAGGCGAACGACGCGTCGTCGAACGCCCCCGGCAAGTCAAACGTTGACGACCCGCTTACTCAGGTTTCGCCTCACTGCTGCTCGCATTTTTGACGTACTCATCCAACCACGCAATCATTTCGGCTTGCGTGTGCAAGACGGACTGACGTGCTCGATAGCCATGCGATTCGTAAGGCAGCATGCAGAGTCGAACCGTGCCGCCATTCCCTTTGATCGCTTGATACATTCGCTGCGATTGGATGGGGAATGTGCCGCTGTTGTTATCATTTTCGCCGTGGATCAACAGGATGGGTTCGTCGATTTTATCGGCGTGCAAAAATGGAGAGATCGAATGGTAGATATTTTTGGCTTGCCAGTAAGGTCGTCGTTCTGACTGGAAACCAAATGGCGTCAGTGTTCGGTTGTAGGCGCCACTTCTGGCAACGCCCGCTTTGAACAGATCACTATGGGCCAACAGGTTCGCAGTCATGAATGCACCGTAGCTGTGTCCGCCGACGGCGACCCGCTCTCGATCCGCAACGCCCATCTCGACCGCTTTGTCGATCGCCGCTTCGGCTGCATCGACGATCTGTTCGATGAATGTATCATTCATCGTCTCCGGATCACCAATGACAGGCATCGTTGCCGAATCCATGATCGCGTAACCTTGGGTCAGCAGCGTCAAGTGCGTGATCCCACGCATGCGAGTGAAGTTGTCGGTGCTGCCTGAGATTTGGCCCGCCGTTTTTGCGTCGTTGAATTCGCGGGGGTAGGCCCAAACCAGCAACGGTAACCGTGTGCCTTCTTTGTAGTCGGCTGGCAGATATAACGTTGCCGACAATGGCACTCCATCCGATCGCTCGTAAGTCACGCGTTGTTTTTTAATGCCACGAATCTGAGGAGTCGGGTCTTTGAAAGCGGTCAATGGTTTGGCGGAATCGCCCTGATTCAAGTCTCGCAAGAAGTAGTTCGGCGGCGCTGTCTTTGATTCGCGTAGCGTCACCAGTTTGGGCTTGCTGTCAGCTTGGCTTTCGGCGACACGGACCACTGACTCGTAAGTTCCTTCTTTACACCGCCATAAGCGTTCGGTTTTCAGGGTCTTTAAATTTTGGCGATCGATGAAAGGTAAATTGCCTTTGGGAGATGCACCGGCTCCTGAAAGATAAACATAGTCACCGTCCTGTCGCACAATGCCGTATCCCGTCTTATCACTTTTTTGAATCATTCGACCGGGATCTCCATAACGATCGCGAATGCTTCGATCCATCATGACTTTCGGTTCCGACTCGGGCGACTGCAAGTCATGAAGCAACGAGCGTACCCAGCGACGGTCACGATCGTATTCAGTCGTCATCAGCTGGTAAGGATTTTCAAAGTAGGTCATTCCATAGCTGCGGTGTTGAATTTTTAGCATCTCTTGAGGCGGTCCATCAAATGGAGCTTTATGCATCATCAACTGATCGCGAAAGTCAACTTTCACATTCGGGTCACCACCGTCAAGTGCTTCCGTCCAAACCAACGTCGCCGGTTCTCCAGCGCGAAAACTGATGTTTCTGGGTCCCATGCGAACTCCCTCGATCGGAATGTTCTCTGCCATCGGAATCTCAGCAACTAGTTTGCGTTTCGGTCCACTCGCTGCGTCACTAAGTTTATGAACCTCGACGGTTCGTGGGAAACTTCGCGATGTCATCAAGTAACTGAACGGTCGTTGAATCGTTGTCGTTAATAGGTAATCGCCACTGGGGGAGATATCAAAGCTGGCGATGATACCGGAAACCGCGAGGTCCTTTCGTTTCCCTGCGACATCAAATAGTGCCAGTTGAGTCGTTGTGTAATATTCAAAGAGTGCCTCGTCATGTGGATTTTGAAGCAGATCCTGATACGTCCGAGTCGGTGATTTATTCCCTGCCGATTCTTGAATGTTTGGGCCCGGTGGTACGGGGTCCGCGGTCGGTTCGTCGCCGCGATCATCCGGAACCAGAGTGGCAACGATTTGAATGCCATCTGGCATCCATTCGAATCCGCCCATCACGGTATTTAGATTCTCGGACAGCTTTTGTGGGTTCTTGGGATCGTCGACCGAGCCGCGATAAAGCGTTTGTCCCGACTCCGTGACCGTCACGAAACAAAAGTGTTTGGAGTCGTGGGACCAACTGACGTACGATAACTTCACGTCATCGGGCAAAGGAATTCGAATGTCGGCGTCTTCCGGTGAGTCCTTTTTCTTGAGCGTCAACCCTCGGCTAAAGCTGGTTGAAAATGTTCCGTTGGCAGAGGGGTCAATTCGCATTCCCGCCAGCTGGAGCATGCGTCGCGAAACGTCTGAGATATCGGGCATGGCATCCCGATCTACGAACATCATCCATTGAGTGTCTGGGCTAAATCGAACCGATGGATCCGGTCTGGCATCAATGATGTCGACCACTTCCGCCGGAGGTAATTGGTATCCCTGTTGTGCCATAGCGCTTTCGAAGGTCAAAAAAATCAAAATGCATGTTGCGAATGAAGCGACAAGTCTTCGCTTCCAGTGTGTGGCAGTCATGTCGGGCTCGCGTAAAAACGTTATCGGTTAGTTTCTTCTAGAAAGACTGAATCGTCGCCGAATTCAGGTCGGCTCAGTGAAAACTCAATTCTTTTTGAGCAGACGTTGGAAGTGATTCCTCTAAAGCCAATAGTCGTCGTTTGATCTCAACGCCCCAGCGGAATCCGCCAATGCCACCATCGGTTCGCAAGACGCGATGGCAAGGGACCAAAATTGCAAATGGATTCGCGCCGCAAGCGTTTGCAACAGCGCGAACAGCACTCGGTCGACCAATGGCTTCGGCCAACTGCTGATAGGTCGTCGTTTGGCCAAAAGGAATCGCTCGCAATCCTTGCCAAACCGATTTTTGAAATTCCGTCCCATCAAAATGCAATGGGAATTGTGCATCCGCCGTTTGACCGCGATCGAGCAGGTCGACGACGCGAACGACCAGTTTCTCATGAGCCTTGGCTTCTTTTGAGTCGACGCAGTCATCGATGGAAACCGCGTTGGGGAAACGCTCGACAAACGACTGGGTCAGTTCGAATCGGTCGGTTGCCAACTCGACCCGAGAAACGTGGCGTCCCGGTCGATCTGGGATGGTCACGATCACAGCATACCCGAGTTGAAACGGAGCGATCGAATAAACTTGAGTTGTCAGGTTGGGTTGGTTCATCGGATCAATGGGGCTAAGTTACAATTCCAAAATCACTCGCACTGATTTACCTAAAGTTATACCTGATTTGTTTCGCCGCATAGGTGATCGGTTATCATACGACGCTTTGCCAACCATCTCTGATCATTAAACGTCATGAAAGCGATTCAGCTCACCAAACCCAAGCACTTTCAAGTCATTGAAATCGATGCGCCCAAACAACCCGGGCCAAATGAAGCGATCGTCCGAACCCATCGCATGGGAATCTGCGGAACGGACTACAGCGGGTACCTTGGAAAGATGCCGTTCTTTCAATACCCGAGAATTCCCGGTCACGAATTGGGGGTCGAAGTCGTTGCGGTGGGCGAAAAGGTAACCCATCTTCAGCCGGGAGACCGCTGCAGCGTGGAACCTTATATGAACTGCGGAACCTGTTTCGCGTGCCGCAAAGGAAATGGGAACTGCTGTGCGTCACTGAATGTGATCGGCGTGATGATAGACGGTGGACTCTGTGAACAGTTTCTAATCCGTGCTGACAAACTTCACCCCTCAAAACAATTGAGCTACGAGCAACTGGCACTCGTTGAAACGTTGGCCATCGGGTGCCACGCCAGCGATCGAGGGAATGCCCAACCAGGTCATCATGTGTTGGTTATTGGCGCCGGGCCGATCGGTCTGGCGACTCTGGAATTCGCCCGTCTAACTGGGGCCACAATTTCCGTGATGGACATGGTTGAGTCGCGATTGGATTTTGTTAAACAGACCTATGGCATCGAGAACACCATTCAGTTTGGCAGCGGTGAAGAAATCGAGCAGATGCGCTCGTTGACCGAAGGCGATTTGTACTCAGTCGTTATCGATGCGACAGGAAATCATCATTCCATGGCGGCTGCTATTGAGTATCTTGCTCCCACTGGAACGTTGGTCTACGTAGGAATTACGACGCAGAAGATTGCCTTTGAACATCCGGTTATGCATCGCCCCGAAGCAACGATCAAGGCGTCACGAAACGCATTACCCGGAGACTTTGGTCGCATTATTCAGCTGATCGAAGATGGGACGATCGACACAGAACCCTGGGTCACGCACCGCACAACATTCGCCACCGTGATCGATGAATTTGTCTCTTTCACGCATCCCGAGTCGGGGGTCATCAAAGCGGTGATCGATGTCACCGCAGTTTGACGTCCTGGCGGGGCTCAAAAAATTGAAACAGTTCTCTTGACTTGGCACAGGTGTATCGATACACTGATACACATGCCGGGTGAGTCGTGCGGATTGCCGCGCCGCTTGCTCCGGCGGTTTGTCCTGTTTTGATGTGCTGTATGTTTTCGATTCAAGTCCATTCTGGCGTTCCAATTTATCGACAGATCGTCGAACAGGTCGTTCGTTCGGTCGATGCCGGGCAGTTACCAACAGGGGACTTGTTGCCGTCGGTTCGCGTCCTGGCTTCCGAGTTGGGTGTCAATCCGATGACGGTATCACGCGCGTATTCCCAGCTGGAATCCGATTCGGTCGTGGAGCGCAAACGTGGTGTCGGCATGGTTGTCGTTCGAAAACCACTCAAGCCACAGCAGCATTTGCAACCGGTATTGGAGCAGTTGGTTGCTGATGCCAAGCAATTGGGGCTTTCAGAAAAACAGGTCGTTCAATGGGTGCGGCAGTACTGGAAAAGGGGCTGAAACGATGATGGAACCCTCCAATTCGACATTTCACGAGAATCCACTGTTTGTCCACAAAGTGCGCAAGCAGTTTGGTGATCAGATGGTTCTCGATGGAGCGACGCTTCGCTTGCAACCTGGTTCGATCACCGGCTTGTTGGGGCGAAATGCCGCTGGAAAAACCACGTTGATACGAACTGCCGTTGGTTTGCTTTCACCCGACCATGGAAACGCTTACCTGTTTGGAACGCCTGCGTTCAATGCACCGGCGTCGATTCGGCAGCGCGTCGGCTACGTTGCCCAAAAGTTTGATGACCTGGCACATCTGCGCGTCGGAGATGCGATCGAGTTAGTCGGCAGCTTTTATGATCGATGGGATCATTCCCTGGTCGAGCGGTTTCGCCGGGAGTGGCAAGTGCCCGAGTCCAAGCGGATCTCGAAGTTGAGTCACGGTCAACAACAGAAGGCCTCGATCTTGATCGCCATTGGCCACCGGCCTGAACTGTTGATCCTCGATGAACCTGTTGCCAGCCTCGACCCGGTCGCGCGGCATGACTTCATTCGAGCGCTGCTGGAGCTCAACGTCGAAATCAATCAGACCATTCTTTTCTCAAGTCATATCACCACGGATATCGAGCGTGTGGCCGCCGATATCGCCATTCTGCATCAGGGGATCATCAGCTATCACGGAAGTCTTGACCAATTGAAAGAACAGGTTCAGTGCCTCTATCTGCGGCCCGATTCGAAAGTGATTCAGCAGATTGATCGAGGTGACAATCTGGCCAGGCACGTGGAAGGATACATCAGCTGTCGAATTGATGGCCAGCGCGTTCAAGTTTGGGTGCGAGACTGGGACGACGAAAAGCGAGATCAACTTCGAGACGCCTTTGGAGTTCCAGTGCACGCTGAACATGTTGGTTTGGAGGATTTGTTCATGGGGATGACGTCATGAATGCCCAACCCTGGATGATTGTCCGTTCGATGATGACTGAGTCCAGAATCATCAATTGGGGCGGCCTGTTAATGGTCGGCATCTCGTTGCTCAACGCTTACTTCGGCGTGTTCCATTTGGCGATCATGGTCGCCAGTCTGTACGCGATTGGTGTCGGCGCGTCGGTGCATCAAATGCGTCAATGGGAAGTTGGTCGACTCGTACCGAAACTGCTCATGCGGTACACGCAGGTCGCGTTGTTGGTTGCGTTGGTTTTCATGGTGGCTTCGGCAACGTTGATCGTGCTCACCGACGGCCCAGTGATTGGCTGGATCGGGGTTTCCTGTTTGTCGATCATCTGCGGTGTCTGGATTGGGTCTGGCGACCGATTATCAGCGTGGTTGTACGTCCCGTTGCTGGTTGGGTTCATGCTTTGTCTGCTGACGGCTTTTCTGGCGATCAATGGTCTGTTTGTTGGACCGTTTGTGGACACCATTGAGAGTCAGTTTAATCGAGGTATCGCCTTGATCACCGGACAACAACAGCGAATCGGGTACGTCTCGTTCATCTTGACGCTGCTGGTTGCGACCCGCGTCTGGTGGTTTGGAACCAGTCAGGTGCTCGCCGGTGGTGATTTGGCAGTGCGTCCAAATGACAAAGGAGAGCATTCGACGAAAACTGGCGTCGCGGAGATTAGAGAGTCCGATCTCTCCCGCAATCTGATTCAGTTTCGATGGCTTCGTCTCTATGAACTGGTGACGCCCAATCGATGGACCATGCCGTCCAATCAGTTGAAGACATTCAGCACACTGAGCATCATCGCAGCAGTGCTTCTGATTGGACGTAGCCAAGACTTGATGATTGCGATGTTTGTCTGGGTGGCGGTGGTTTTCACAGCCGTCCTCCCGGTGTCCTGTTTCTATGCTGATGTCACGCAACGGTTTGAGCGTTTCTGGATGATGGGCATCGATGTCGATCGAATGACCACAGCGAGACGGTTCATTACCATTAGCGCCATTCGCAACTTGATCGCGATCGTTTTGTCGACGCTCGGTGTGTTGATTCTGGTGCCGTTCGACTCACCTCACATGACGCTTGCGTTATTGAGTGTCATCACCAGTAGCGCCATCGGTGGTTTGCTGGTTCTGTTACTCAGCACATTTTTTTGCTACTTCAAAAACCTTTCGGATTTGATGGCGCTGTTCCAGATTGGACTTGTTAGTACGATATTCTTCTGCGTGATCGTGATCTTTGTCGCCAACAATATCTCGATTGCACAAATCGAATCCTGGATCGAAGCGGTTGGAAGCAATCAGCTAATCTTGGTTTCATCGTTGGCGTCGCTCGCGATCTGGCTGGTGACTTGGCAAGTTGGAGCTGCTTCACTGGCCTCGCAAACTCGACTGTTGGAATCGTAAGCTCTGCACTCGAGCGATGCAGCGACCTGTGCCTGATAGAACGGAATTTCTCAAAGTAAACGCTCATGCCTTTTAGTGCTCAACATATCAAGGCAGCTCGCCTGCATCTGATGCAGTCCAGTCCTACGATGAAATCAATAATCAAGCAGGTTGGGCCATTCAAAGCGAGAATGAAACCTGCAGCGAATGCCGTTGAATATTCAGCATTGTCGAATCAGCAAGTGATGCGGCGATGGATCGAGCAAGGCAACAGCCGTGCTGCTGCGGAACAGTTTTTGATGTTTTCGCTCGGTCGACTCGATGTGATTCCGATTCAAGATGCAACGTTTTGTGAGGCGGTAAAACGACATTGGGACGTGTCGGATGCGGACGAGCAAACAGCGATTATGCAGATCGCAGAACGTTGGCAGCCGTTCGCAACGGTCGCTGCTTGGTATCTCACGCAAGTCGAGACGGAATAGGGTTGAGATCCAGTGTCCCCACGTGACGGGAAGGCGTGTTGGTGAGGATAACCCGTTGATACGTTGAGCGATTTGGTGACCACCTTTCGTCGCGAAGGCTCGCCAGCCTTCATAAAACCGTGCATCGACGCAGGCAACCCGGCTAGAATTCATCTGTTGACGAGTTGTCACGATATTTACAGACGAGGCCTGGCAGCCCTGACTACGTTGCGCGTCTTGGCGACGACAGTTCGTTGCGAATTTTGTCCCCACCCCAATATTTTGTCCTTGCCGGACAGGTGTGCTTGGGGGGATCACGATCTGGCGTTATGGTATCTTGGCAATTCCGATTTGTTCGATCCCATGGAGCTAAGATGCGTTTTCCTGTCAGCTATCTGATTGCATTGATAATTTTCGTTTCTGCCAATTCCGTATTTGCTCAAGAAAAATCGGACGAGCGCCCCAATATCTTGATGATCATCTCGGACGATCAAGCTTGGAATGACTATTCATTCATGAATCATCAAATGATCGAGACCCCCAGCCTGGATCGTTTGGCCAAACAGAGCATTCTGTTTCGGCGAGGATACGTCCCGACCGCACTTTGTCGGCCATCACTCATGACGATCATCACAGGGCGTTACGCTCATCAACACGGTGTGACTGGTAATGATCCTTCGCTCAAGTACGCACCCCGTGGCTCCGAATTACAGTCGAAACGTCGACAAGAGTTGATCGGTTACGTCCAGCGGTTTGATACGCTGCCCCGGACGCTGGCCAAGTCCGGATACCGATGTTTGCAAACAGGCAAATGGTGGGAAGGCAACTTCAAAGAGGGCGGTTTCACGGACGGGATGACGCGAGGTTTTCCTCAGCAAGGCGGGCGGCATGGGGATGACGGACTGAAGATCGGTCGCGAAGGATTGGAGCCGATCATGTCCTTCATGAACGAGTGCGTAACATCGAAGAAACCATTTTTTGTCTGGTACGCTCCGTTTCTACCGCATACTCCGCATCGTCCTCCGAAGCGTCTTTTTGACAAGTACGCTGCCATGGACTTGCCCAAAACAGTCGCCAAATATTACGCCATGTGCGAGTGGTTTGACGAAACTTGTGGTGAGCTATTGGACGAGCTGGATCGATTGGAAATCGCCGACAATACGATCGTCGTGTACGCGTGCGATAACGGTTGGATTCAAAATCCCGATGCCAATGGCTATGCTCCACGATCCAAACAGACGGCTTACGAAGGGGGAATTCGAACGCCGATCATGTTTCGCTGGCCGGATCGGTTGAAACCCGCCGATCGAAGTGAGCTTTGCAGCACCATCGATCTGATGCCAACGCTGTTGGCAGCGGTTGGCGAGGACATACCGAAAGATCTTCCCGGGTTGAACTTGCTTCCACAACTTGAATCGGGCAATCCGGTCGAACGCGAGTTCATTCTCGGTGAAGGATTTGCACACGATATTGCGGATCTTAAAAAGCCAGAGGCTTCATTGCTTTATCGTTGGTGTATTCACGGCAAGTGGAAACTTCTGCTGACGTACGACGGCGAGGTCAATCGTTATCAATCGACCCATCCACGTGACGTCAAAGGACCTCAGCTGTTTGATCTGGAGGCGGACCCGTTCGAAGGGAACAACGTCGCTGCCAAAAATCCGGATATCGTCAAAAAGCTGAAGTCCAAGATCGAAAACTGGTATCCACTAACGGAACGCAAGTTGATCGAGTGATCATCACTCCTTGGGCATATCGGCTTGTCGCGTGACGGCGCCGTTGTCCTCGCTCAAGACCAGGATCGACAGACGTTGGATACCGTCGGGTGATCGATTGCTTTGAGTGGCATAGTCAAATCGCCCACGCAAGTCGGTGTAGCCGTCTTTATGAAAACGAGCGCCACCATTGGTCTTCGCGTAAACTTTGACATAGGTCTTCGGCAACGGTTTGCCAGTTTTGGCATCGAGGACTTGCAGTTGACCATAATTTTCGATCAGCTTTACATCCAACGAATGAGCAAAGAACGGAGCCGATCGCGATTGATCGCCTGCGACAACTTCGACCAGAACGTTCTTGTTTTGCATCTTCTTGGGCAGTTGGATTCCCATTGAACCACGACCTTTTTTGTCGAGTTTCAGCTGCTCAGTTTTACTGCTGTTAGGCCGAATCATCGAAAATCCGTCAAGGTCGTCCTGGGCGAATGGGCTGCGACTGAATAACAGTTCGATATCCATTTCATAGAAGTTAACGTCAATCTGTTCGACGTTTTGATACGTCAGGTTGATCTCACCGTTGGTGACTTCAAGGTTGATGCTCTCTGATGATGCGGCCATCTCAGTTTGCTTCTGAAGGTTATCTTCTTCATCAATCGCAACGCTCTGACCACTCTTAATCTCTTTGACTTGAGCGACGATCGCCTGGAAACGTTTACGCCATCGGTCGACAGGGTATTCGACATAGGCCGCTGCTTTGTTGGCCGCTGCAGAAGGGTTTCCGCGGTAGAAGTCGAGATAGGCGTCGCAATAGGTGTACTGAATCTTGTTGGAGACCTTTGATGAAGAAACTTTGGAGAAGTGATCCAAGGCCGCCTCAACGCGATCCTGTAACAACAAGTAGTACGTCATTGCCAAATGATCATCGTCGGTCAGCTCCCGATGTTGTGCCAAAACAGACAGCAGCGATTGATACTGCGTATGGAAGCTTCGATTGAGAATCTTGCGTTGAGGGCCAAGTTGATGAGCTCGAGCATTGACCAACGGCCAGTACTCTTTGTGAGCGTACCAGTTTCGTTCGGTCGGTAGAATGGAAACCAGATCGCAATCGAATTCAATACCGCAGTTGTTGGTGATCGAGTTGTCAAACGTCATGAACTCGCGGATTGCGGGGATGTCGTTATGTTTGACTGCATAGGACCACAGCGTCTGGTTATAAACGTAACGATTTCGCAACGACTCAATCGCTGATTTGAAAAACGCTTTCTCTTTCATTCGGAAGGAAATTTTCGACAGATCGATTCGTTGAATATTGTTGTTGTTAATAAAATCGATGACTTCGTCGTCGGTGCCATTCTGAGAAACGAACTCCCATGATGTCTTGTCCAACTCTGCTTGACGGTCAACAACGTTGAATCGAATCCCATCGGCGACGGCCAGGACTTCATCATCAGAAGCAACGTGAGCAGGGTAATGTCCAAAGTCACCTTCGGTTGGAAAGTAGAAGTAGTACTGGAATGTTTGAGTTGAAAACGGTTTGAGGTCCAGCAATTCAGTTCGAGTCTCTTGAGAGCCGTTGGACGCGACACTGCCGGCTGGAATCTGAACCAATAGTTCGACTTGTTGAGGGGTCGAGGTCGGATTGGTGATCACGACTTGTCCGCCGTACAGCGTGTGGGCGAGAAACTCGTCAGTGACGAATTTGTCAAACTGTACCCCGTCTTCGTATCGATAACGATCGTTTTGCTGGAAGAAGTTTTCGCTGACCAGAATCTTGGTGTCCTGACGTTCAAACTTTGCCTTGCGGACTTGTTGGTGCAAGACGATCGCAGGACTTGCGGCTTTAAATATCAGCGAGTCATCGGCAAACTCGAGTTGGTTATCCGCCGCTTCAAGAGGTAGATCCAACACAGAAAGTGCAAACATCATCGACGTGAACGAATGGCTCGCTTCTGCAAAATTGGAAGACAAAAACGTTCCTGCCTGATGGTTGGCATAATCCCGCCAGAATTGATTCATGCGAACCAGATCAGGCGTTTGTTGTTCAGGTGTGATTCGATAGTAGTTGTTCTCGATCCACTCTCGAGTCGGATCGACGCGACGATAGAGCCGTTTGGACTGTTCTCTAAGCTCTTGGAATCGAACGCCGAGTTCGATTCCATCGTCATCAAAATCGGCATCCATTTCGCCAAGTTCTTCATCTTCCATCAGTCGACCAAGTTTGCTTGAAGGAATACGTCCGCGATATTGGTTGAGCTGCTTTCCGTTGGAGACGATTGCCTCGAGTGAATCCATATCCTTAGCCGCGGTTTTGCTTTCCACAGCCAAGACACGTGCAGCATCGATACCTTCTGTCATCACGCCCGCAAATCCTCGCTGTCCGCTGCTACGCCCGCCTGAGGCTACCCCTGCGCCCATGCCTCCGCCCATCTGTCTTCCGGGCACTGCGTAGGCCGGTTTGGGGGCGGCGCGGGAGAGTTCGTTGACGCTTTTAAACTTCTTTCGCATCTCCTTTTCTCGCTCATAGCGATAGCTTTCGACGGACTGTTCATCTGAAGCCAGACCCAACGCCGTAATGGAAACATCGTAAAAACGATCGACGTCGTTTCGAGAAGTCGGCGCGATTAAATAGAGTTCGGACAGGTTTCTGACAATGTCGTCAGTTCGGTCTTCCAAGCGTTGGGACAAGAGGATCTTCTCGAACGTGTTGAGCCGCGCGAACTTCCAGGGGCGAGTGAATGGGATCAGATCTTCACCGAGCAGATAGTGATCCATGAACGTCTTCACACGCTTGTTCTCCAAGTGCGGCCGAACCACATCTTTAAAAAACTGGGTGTCCTTTTTAAAGATGAAATAGTTCAACTCATGACAGACGTACTCGGAATAGAGCGAATGTTTTTCCTCGTCGGTCTTGTTATTCCATTCGAGAACAAATCGGAACGTCCCCAGCGTACTGTTGTTTTGGCTGAGTGCCTCCAGTAGCGTATAAACATCACGCAAGTCGTCGTACTGCTGGAATTTTGCCGAGACCAGATCGTCGACTTTGACCTGTTCGCCTTTGGCCAGAAGTTCGGTCTGTTTGGATTGCGAATAGTGTTGTTTCGGATCGAGTGCGATGATCAGCCGCGCGTCCTCTGGTACCAGTGGTTGGAGTTGAAAGTTAATATTTCGCTGGACTGTTTGAGCACCTTTGACAGCGACCACGCGAATGTGTTGGTTTTCGCCAAGGTCTTTTCGGTCAACTGTGATCACTCCCGCTTTGTTGGGTTTTAGGTTGGCCAGAACGACGGAGCCATTTCCCAAAAAGTCGAGATTGGCAAAGTCATTTTCGTCTGAAGACGCGACCCGTTTTCCCTTGGCACGTCCCGCTTGGCCACCGGAATCACTACCGGATCCGGCAAATACATCGCCTTTGGCAGCGTCTTGGGCATCATTCTGTGTTTCTTTGGGCGACCATGGATTGAGCAACAGAGAAGGGCGTTCGAGCATATTGCCCGGAAACTTCGCAGCATACTTGCGACGAAGAATGTAATCGTATTCGTCGCCGATCTTTCGTCCTTCCTGGTACACCGTCCGTAGATCCGCCGGTCGACGGAGCCATGGTTCAATCGACTGGGCAGTCAACATCGAACCGAACAGGTTGTACGCGGGTTGGTATCGAGAAGCGATGACATGGACCCTGGTGCTGGATGTCGCATTCTCAAGCTCGATGCGAAGTTTGTCTTGATTACCAGCCAGTGTCGAGATCTGAATTTTCTGGCGGTTGCCCAGTTCCATGTGTCGAGCGGGGTCAACGACGACACCTTCGACTTCTCCTCCATCGGACACGCGGATCGTCACTTGATGTTGGACTCGATTCTGTGCGGCCTCAACGGGTGCATCGATTCGCAGCGAGTAATCACCGGAAGCTAGGTCTTTAATAACAATCAGTCCCTTGACCACAGAGACGGCATGAAACACGTTCCGAGTAAGCCGATTGGCACGGGACTCAAACAGCGAGATGAAACGTGGGTCAGCTTCCATCACACCTGCCGGTGCCGGAATCAGAATCGGTTCACCCTGCTTGACGTGGATCGTGCGACTGTAAGCTTGATCCTGTGTATGGATTTCCCAATTCTTCGAATTCCCAACCGAAGGTTTGATACTCACCGTGTGAACATTTGGCAGGTTGCCCAAGTTGATCAAGCCGTTCTCGTCCGTTTGCAAATCGGCGTAGACCGTTTCGGTAAAACCATTGACTTTGAAGCTGATTCGAACGGCTTGGTTGGTGCGCAACTCGCCACTTTTGCCCAACGCTTCGAGGAAGTACCCGTTGATCGTCGGGATCAAATGGAAATCCTGGATTTGTTCGGAGGCATCGATTGCGTTGAGATGATACGTTTTTTGAGCGGTAAACGTTTCATCTTTGTCTTGGCTCATGTTTCGCAATTCTGTCCGCAGTTGAGCTGTTACGGTTTTGGTTCGAGGTGGAATCATGAACTCGCAAACCGTTTCCTGGGCGCCGTCGAACTCGAAATCATCAATGGTACGAGTTGATGGAAGCCCATCGAGACTGATCGTGGTGATCTCAAGTTTGTGATCTTTAAGCAAGCTGACTGGAGCGCTCGTGGCGCCGGAAACGGTCAGCGATGGTCGGATGATCAGTTTTGCCTGGTTGGTGCGCGTCAGATTCTCGCGGTCGAGAATCATGGCTGCAGTAAATCGATACTGCTCACTGAGGTGGTTAAACTCATGCAGCGCGCTGAAGTCGCCTTGAGTTACGATCGCTTTGGTGCGGCCCGGTTGGGTTGAGAATGGGATCTGGATGTTCCCGTCGTCGTCGGGTTGGTAGCGTTGCCCGTCGACCCAAACTGTCGCGTCTTTGGCTTTTTTGTTCTGACCATCGATCACAAACATCGAATGTCCCGCCGCGTTGACGCTGCCGACGACTTGCAGTTTACCTTTTCGAATCAACGCCCGACTGCTTTTGCCGCTGGCGATGAAGTCAACTACATAGACGCCGCGATTTTTGAGTTCAGGAAACTTGAACGTCCGACGCGTTCGAATGGCTGGTGGGTTTGTATAGCTGAATGTCTTTTCAAAGTTGGGAACGAGGCCGTCCAGATTGATATCGGTGTCGATCTCGGATCGGTGTTTTCGATAGTAGTTCTGCGTATTGATTTCAAAAATCTTGACGATCATCGTGTCCACGTTTTTGACGAACATGTCCAGCGACACGTCTTCGTCTGTGGCCAAATAGACTGGATTGTTGGGCGCAAAATCGAGATCAACACGTTCCAGCAATCGTTTGTATCGGTCCGGAGATAACATCGAGGCCCATTTTTCGACATCACCGATACCGGCAAGGATCTTGGCCTCGGCAAATTGCTCTCGCAGGAAGGAATCACGTACGTAGGGTTCGAATTCACGATGATCTTCGGCATCGCGAAAGAAGTGTTGTAAAAACTGGCTGACCAATTCGACATCGCTGCCGATCGCTGGCATCCGGATCTGTTGGGAGTAGTCGCTGTTCAGTTGAACAATCTGGTTTCGCGAGCGAATGCTCTTGATGTACTCTGGATTGACGTAGTGGATATTGCGAGGCAGCTTCAAGTAGGTCATGAACCGTTCGCGGTCGTAAATCTCCTCTTGTGCATCAAACTGCAATCGTTGATACAGCACATTGGCTTTCAAAGAATTGAATGACGGCTGCAACGGTTCAACATACGCCCAGAGACGTTCGAGGTACTGACGACGTTCTTCGCGGTCGACCATCCAGTTGACATCATTTGATGGAACCAGTTTGGAAAGATAGTTGTAGACAAATCCAGTTTCAGATTTCAGGCGGGGGCGTTTTGCTGCCAGTTGATCCAGTTGTTCGATCGTCAACAATTGATGAATGCGAAAACTGCTGAATTTTTTGGCATCTCGTTCTTGTAGTTCATTGTTGATCAAATCGACAAGGTTGGGAAAATCTGGACGAGTTAATCGTTGCAACAATTGTCGGCGTTGGGTCTTTGAAAGCTTGCTGTCTGCCAGCAGAAACAAACCTTGGTCGGAGACCTTTTCGAGCCCTGAGTGTCCGAGCGCGCGTTCAAGCAGACGGTCAGTGGAGACCAGGTTTGGATCGAGTTCAGATGCGAGGTTCCGTTGAGCTTGCGGGATCTGGCGTTGATGGTTGAAGTTCAGTCCCAATCGTTTGCGGATGTACTCAAGCGACAGGTTGGGATTCTCTGGATAGACCAACAGCATCTGACGGTTGCGGATCTGCTGGTAAAGCGAGGATTCGCCGAAACGCTTCTTCCATGCAGGAAGCATCTTTTCGACATTTTCGAGCTGACGAGTCGTTTGATAGTGCAGGCAATGGTAGTAGTAATAGGATTCGGTGCCGGGCACAAGTTTTTTCAGTGCCGTTTCACGATCCTCGGCTAACACGTAGTCTTCGAGGAAGCCAATTTCCTGGCCGTTCACGGTGTCATCGATCGCGGTTGCCATCAAATTAAGGACCAATGCAAACAGGAACGCTGATAGAATGGAAGTTCGAAACATGAGGGGCCTCGACTGGCTACCTGAGAATTTTAACGGGCGGTTCGATTTCGGTGACACTTCATCGTCGTTGACTGTCGCTGCAGCCAAGCGTGACATGTCGGTTTGATTGCAACATAGAGTCGCGAGTCAAATGCAAATGTCACAAAGCATTCATCTACCTATGACGACATCCAAAGTCAGACGTTAGACAGTTGGTTGCTACTTTGCCAAAAAAAGTAGCTTGAAGATAAACGAATCATGTCACATCCCCGGTTCTGAGGCAAAAATGCTGCCGAGAAATATCGATAATCCGGGTGCCAGTCCTCCTTCGTGGTGGGAAGAGCTTGGATTTGGAGCGCCGACCATCGCCGCGTTCGCACGATTGTGTGCGGATGCGCTGCAGCGGGGTGTTACAGACAAAATCGATCCGAACGACGAAAAAGGCTGGAATTTATCGGTGGAAGCCAAGACGATCCTTTGGCTCAGTCGAGCGCGAGGCACGTTTGAGATTCGCGCCAACAAAGACGGTTTTGATTCAGCGGAGCGTTTTTTGGCAGTGGCGGTCGAGCTGGAAGTCGATCGCTGGCGTGTGCTTTTGGACAAGCAATCACCGGAACAGACGGTTCGTTTTTTGGATGGTTTTCGCGAGCTTTGTGCGCGCGGATTATTGCTGCATCATTTGCAACGAGAGTTCTCTTTATCCGCTCGAGGGTTCGAGTTGTCGAAAGAGCTTGAGTCCGAACCTTCAGAATCGCTGGCAAGTTTCGGTCTGGTGATCGAGTTATAGCGTTCCTCAACGTTGCGAAGGCTGGCAAAAAGAAAAAAGGTTCCAGGTACCTTAAAAGTAGCGTGACCTGAGTTCACCGTAGGGCTTGCGCCCAAACGCTACATTTTGAGAATATAGCGGACCGGCGCAAGCCGGCCGGTTCCTTACAACGAAACACAATTCAATCGTCCCGCACCGTTCGCGTCGAAATTGTTTCCTCGACGTTGCGGAAGGCAGCAAGCCTTCAAAGAAAAAGGTTCCACTTACCCAAAAAAATAGCGTGACCTGATCTTACCGTAGGGCTTGCGCCCTAACGCTACATTTCGAGAAAGTAGCGGACCGGCGCAAGCCGGCCGGTGCCTTACAACGAAACACAAACCTTCTTCCCGGGAAAGAAAAAAGGTTCCAGGTACCCTTAAAAATAAGCGTGACCTGATCTTACCGTCGAACTAGCGTCCTAACGCGACATGACTTCGATACTTAAATCATTCGCAAAGTTGTGCGTCGACATGGGCAGCGTGTGCATCGACGTAGTGCCGACGCACCATTTCACGACATGCTTCGTTCGACATGAAGCCTTCGGAGTAACCCGGGTGCGTCGAGTCGATCGTCCCTTTCGCCGCCGCAACCAAGTGAGTGATCAAGTCCATCGGTTCTTCATCTCCGACAGCACAACGAACCGTCGTGGGTGTCATGCCCGCTTCGGCAAGTGCTTGTTCATTTAATTCCGAGTGCGTTGTTAACGAGGGACAACTGACAATCGTGTTCGACTGACCCAAGCTGATCATATGCCCGAACGTTGGTGATAGTGCGTCAAAAAATCGTTGGAATGATTCCCGTTCGATGGCGCCCATGTCGAATGTAAACAACGGCGCAGGCAGCCCGAGGTAAAGATGTTCTCGATAGGGATAGTTCGGGTTGGAGGGAACCGCATTGCAGTTGACCTGAATGCTCTCGTGACTGTCGAGAAAATCAGCGAGGATTTTTGTGTTGATACATTTTCTCAACATTCTCAGCGTCAACGTCCGCATCCCCTGCATCACTTCAAAGGCGGCGTCTGCATTGAGAAAAGCCCCTTTGACGTAGTACACGTTCCAGAACATGGTCTGGTCCCATGGCGTTCCATCGACAGTCTCCCCTTTGGGGATGAACATGTCGGTATTTTTGCCGATCACACAACCCGCAATCACGCCACCGCAACCGCTCAAGTCTTTGGTGTAACTGTGAATCACAAAATCCGGACGTTCGTTGATATCTTCGCGTTGCAATGGTCGGTATAAAAACGGAGTTGCGACGGTCCCGTCCAATATGACCTTGAGTCCATGATCATGTGCGATTTTGGAGATGCCAGGCACATCCAGCACGTAGCCTTGCGGATTGCAAGGCGATTCCAGGTAGACGTAGATCCGTCGCCCTTTGGCAATTCGATCCGAGTACTTCTCCTGTACCGACTTCAAGAATGGTTCGAATTCGTCGGCTGAAAAACCGTCCCAGGTTTCGACTTCGATCTCAAGGTTGCCATCTTTGGCGAACCAGTCGTGGATCAACTGGTAAGCACCACCATAGATGTTTCGGCTGGTGATCAAGATGTCATCGCGACCGAGCAGATGCGACAATGCTCCATCGATTGCCGCCATGCCACTGTTGAAATTCCACGCCATGTAGTCGGCAGCGTAGGGGCCAGCTTCGAGGTCGACGATATGGTTGGCCAGACAGACACTGGTTGGATTGAGCAAGCGGGAGTAGATCTCCAGCATCAACTCCTTGCCGCGAAACGCGTCCTCAATCCATTCGGCACACGCATAGATGTAAGTCGCGGTTCGAGTGATCACAGGCGTTGCCGAAAACAATGCTGTCACGTTGTCAAAGACAGGGTAGGGGCCTTTGGCAGAATACGTTTCCGATTTGTAGCCCAGACTTTGGTAGCTTTTTCGAAACGGATGTTGCAGCGTATCCAGAATTTTGGCCAGCTGAAACGAGAGGAATTTCTTCGCGTTGAATCGATGGATGTTGTCTGGGCTGTCCAGTTCGTTCATCGTCGCGAGCGTAATGTGCCACAAGTGCTCGATGTCTTGCTGGCTGTGATACATCCGCTCGACCACGCGTAGCAACGTCTCACCGTAATCCGATTGTGGATCGATGTTGAAGTGTGCCAGTTGTTCGGCGGCCAGCTCTGCAGCTGACGTCGCCGTGGTCGTATTTCTTTTGGGCGAAAGACGTTTCATCTGATCAATGTTATCGGTTGTAAGCATCTCTCACCTGCCTGTTGGGTCTGAACGGGAGTTGGGATTGGTTATGACTTGACGCGTTCCACGTAGTCACCGGTTCGAGTATCAATTTTGATCACGTCGCCTTCGTTGACGAAAATGGGAGTTTGAAACTCACCGCCCGTTTCAACGGTCACTGGCTTACGGACGTTGGTTGATGTGTCCCCTTTGGCACCTGGCTCGCAGTAAGTCACTTTGAGTTCCACATGGTTGGGGGGCGTCATGATGATCGGATTGCCGCCGAAAAAAGTCATCTGGCAATCCATGTTGTCTTTGAGGTATCTCCAGTCATCACCGACTTTTTCGGCTGACAGTTCATATTGCTCATAGGAGACTTTATCCATGAACACAAAAGTGTCGGCTTGTTTGTACAGAAACTGCACATCGGTTTCCTGAATGTCGGCTTCCTCGAGCGTGTCGTTGCTTTTGTAAGTCCGGTCAAAAGTGGTGCCGCGCAACAGGTTCTTCAGCTTGCAAATATAGAGGGCACTCCCTTTACCGGGCTTTTTAAACTCCATGCTGGTCATGATGTAAGGTTCGCCGTTGATCTGAACCTTGAGTCCTTTGCGAAAATCGCCTGCTTTGATCGAAACCACGCTGTTTACCTGTTGAATTGAGTCGTTGTTTGAATTGAGAATTGACTGGGAAGGTTAAGCCTGAATCAGGGTTGGTCGTTTTGCTTGCCAACCGCGGCCATTGGACCTACCGAGGAAAATGACTATCCTTTTCAAGATGCCAATTTTAACCTCTCAAACGAATTCTGTCCGCGCCGCTTCCGGCACTTGGCAACCGCTGATCAAATCGGCAATTCGCGATGCCCGTTCGCTGCTTTCAGCACTGAATCTGCCCGCGGATGTGGAAATCGCCCAAGCGGCAGAAGCGTTCCCGATTTTCGTCCCGATTCCATTTTTGGAGCGGATGGAACGGGGGAACTTGAACGATCCGCTGCTGCGGCAAGTGTTACCGTTTCCCGATGAAGATCAATCTCCTGCTCGGTTTTCTGAAGATCCACTCGGCGAAACGGCAGCCACCGTGACCGCGGGTCTGTTGCAAAAATACCACGGCCGTGTGCTCTTGATCACGACGGGTGCCTGTGCCGTTCATTGTCGCTACTGTTTTCGAAGACACTTTCCCTATTCAGAGTCGCCCAAGTCACTGGACCAATGGAGCGATGCGCTGGCCGCGATCGAACGCGACACTTCCGTCGAGGAAGTCATCTTGAGCGGTGGGGATCCGTTGATGCTGGTCGACGAAACGTTGTCGCAACTGGTGCAGCGAATTGATTCGATTGAACACGTACGACGCATTCGGTTTCATTCGCGTCTGCCGATCATGATCCCCCAGCGTATCAACAAAGCATTGATTTCCTTGCTCCAGAGTTTGTCATCACAGCTCGTGTTCGTCATTCACTCCAACCATGCGAACGAATTTGATACCGGCGTCGACGCAGCCATTTTGAAACTCAGACAGTGCAACGTGACGATGCTCAATCAAACGGTTTTGCTGCGAAGAATCAATGACGATGCAGAGACGATGATCCAGTTGAGTCAGCGACTGCTCATGGCAGGCGTGTTACCCTATTATCTGCATCAGCTTGACCCGATCACTGGCACGTCGCATTTTGAAGTTGCCGCCGACGTCGGTCGTCAAATCATCGAACGGATGCGGAGCCAATTGCCGGGCTATGCCGTTCCTCGTTATGTGAAAGAACTGGCGGGTGAAACCGGCAAGACAGTTTGGGCTTAGACCGTGTCGCGAAAAAGGCAGTTGATCACACAATTCTACTACCAGCAAACTAACCGTATTTCTGGGCTGTACCACAAATCTACTTGCATTGAATGGGCATGACATCATCCAAAGACGGTGGCGTTGAACCGCAACTCGCCAGTTTGAAAGCGCGTTCGATTCGTTTTGGCATTCGATCACTCTTAGTTCTTGTCCTGTTGATCGCTTGCGTCTTCGGATATTGGAATTTTCGGTATGCACCGATTGCCAGAGCATTCGACGACTTGGGTGTTGATATGGAAGACGTTTTCTTCTACGACGCCGATGAGATTGATGAGTTGAATATCGAGCCATTGTCCAAGTTTGAGAAATGGGTTTACAAGATTTCTGGAATTAGAACGGACCCCAGAACCGTATCTGATATCTTTGTTACTGGACCCAATCCCAAGCTCTCTGCGCTTAGGCATTTTGAGAATTTGAGCTGGTTGGACATCGCTGACGTCGATGATGTTTCTCAGCTTCCACCGCTCAAGAGACTGACTTACCTTGATATTCTCACCAGTGACACGGACATATCTTCCTTGTCGAAGCTGGTGAATTTGCAAACGCTGATTATCGATGCACCGAATCTTGAGGACGTTTCACCACTAAAAAGTTTGGCGGCTCTGGATCATTTGGAAATTTGTCAGAGCAAAATTAACTCGTTGGCACCACTGAAGCATCTAACACAACTGCGGTTGCTGAGATGTAAAGACTGCGACGTGCGAGACCTTCAACCTTTGGCTGGACTGAAACAATTGAAATACCTGTTCATCAGTCGGACCCAAACGGTCGACCTCTCGGCATTGTCGGAACTTGATTCGCTGAGCCACTTGGATGTTTCTTACACAAACGTCGTTGATCTCTCGCCATTGTCAGAACTTGATTCGCTGAGCTACTTGGATGTTTCGGACTCAAACGTCGTTGATCTCTCGCCATTGTCAGGACTGGATTCACTGAGCCGCTTGGATGTTTCTTACTCAAAGGTCGTTGATCTCGACCCGATCAGCAATTTGAAGCTGCGATCTCTCTATATTCGCGGAACAGGCGTGACGTCGTTGGAACCACTGCGTCAAATGATCGCGTTAAGGCATTTGGCGCTGAAAGACTCCAAGGTCACTACGTTGCGTGGAACAGAGAACATGTCGTTTTCTTTTCTGGAACTCGAGAATACCAAAATTCGAAGTCTTGAACCGCTCAAAAGGCAGGATAAGCTGACCAATTTGTCGCTCGTTGAAACGGACGTGGAGTCACTTGCTTCTTTGCCAGACATGCCACGGTTAGATTCACTGAAGGTTGGTGGAACCAGACTTCGTTCTCTCGAAGGCCTGGATAGGTTTTCGAATTTGCGGTCGTTGAGCATCGACAATGGCGAACTATACGACGGGACTCATCTGAACGATCTGTTTGAGTCCTTGCCGTTTTTACGAGATCTGATGATTCGAAATGCTGACTTGGGTGACTTGCGATTTCTCTCATCTTGTTCGCGACTTGAATCACTTCGCCTATACAACTGCAGAATCAGTGATTTCTCGACCATTTCGACCATTGGTCAGCTCCGCGACTTGTTCAAGCTGCACATCACTGATTGTGAATTGAAAGACGTCGGTTTTTTGAAAAGGTCAAGCAGACTAAGAAGCGTCAAGTTTACCGGAACACAGATTGAGAGTCTGCAACCGTTGTTGTCATCCGGGGCCGACCTTCAGTCGATTCGAATCAATCGAACTCCTTTTCGTAGCCTTGCTGGACTTGAGCGATTACAAAATCTTGAACTGCTGCATGTCTCTGACACACTGGTGACCGATCTCTCGCCGATCCGTCGCCTGAATATTCTGAATTTGCAATTGGCCAGGCTGCAATTGTCTCCAGCTGACATGCAAGACATAGTGTCGATAAAGGGACTCTATGCACTCGACATCAGCCATACTGGGCTCAAGGATTTTGCTTCGTTATCCAAATGTCCAAAGTTACAAGTGTTGGTTGTTGATGGGCTTTCGCCCGATTTGGATCAACTTCAGAATCTCGCTGATTCTGGGTGCAGGATCGTCGTTGAGCGGGATGACCAAGATCGCGATGCCGCTAAATTGACCTATGGGACCGGAGGAGTTTTTTAATTCCCCAAACTGGTCTCACCGCGGGGAATTTCAAAGGCGGGCAATTCAAACACGCTGACAGCGGCTGGCGCATCGTGTTCGATTCGATCGAATGATGTAAGTCGCCACCGATTCGAGAATCAAAACTCTGGAAAGGGACTGTCGATAATCAGGAACGAATGAGTCCGTGCGATCCAAAGTAGTGGCCACCGGTCGTTCGATTTAGATCCTGAAAAGCCAAAAAACCATTCGGATGTTGTCGTGAAGGTGCCTACCTGAATAACCTCAGCTCCCATGCTTTCGTAAACGAACGCCATGTCATTAACCAGTTGTTGCATTTTGTCGATGCTTTGCTGCTCAACGGTGTTTTTTTCAATGCCTGTAGCGGAAGTTGCCAACTCAATTCTTATGATGTACTGTGCGCTCGCATCAGTGGTGGCGAAGGCCAGAAAAATCGATGCGAGACAAGCAATTACAACGTGTTTGGGTTGCATTCCAATTCCTTTTTTGTTGAATAAAGATTGGTCAAGAGTTTACGTCAATTGTTACGCAGCCTATGGCCATGTTAACGATCATGAAAAAATTGGCGGGCAACGGTGACGGATAAATCGACTGACAATTCGCCAAAGGCCATCAGATATTGGCATCTTCAGACAGAATTAGTGGTTTAATTTGGATGGCTTGTCGGGGGCTGGAACCAATCGTTCTGCACCCCCAGCTGCTGGTTTGAACCTTAGCTTGCTGTGCTCTGAAAAATAGCTTGAATCTTTGTCCGTGTGGCAGTTTGATTTTCGAATGCCTACTGCCAACTCCAATCGCTTGGTTGTCATGCGCGATTGATGCGTGTGTTTATGTTCGGCGACGGCGTCGGCAAAAGAGCAGGCCAACGGTCATCCCAATCAACATTCCGGTTCCTGGCTCAGGCACCGCAGAAAAACTGACGTTCCAGTTGACCGTTTGTTGAAGGTGATCTCCATCCAATCGCCACCAGTCCAACGAGTTGCCCGAAAAAGCATGATCGAGAATGGCATCGTAGCCGCGGGCTGAAATCGCGTAGTTTCCACTGACCAAACCAAGGCTGTTCAGGTCGAGCGTTTCGCCGTGGATGCCAACGGATTGCCCGTCGACGAACCACTCGACATCGATGACATTTTCATCAACCGTATTCACCCAAAGTTCGTCCACAAACGCTCCGTCGTCGATCGCCAACCAGTCGTCCAATGGATCAACTTCCTCGTAGATGTCGTTGATGAATTTTTCACGGCTGATCGCATCAAAGGGACGATTCAGCGATCGCATCTTTGAGTTCACGGAGGGTCGCCAAACGCCAGTCTCGTTGTAACGCCCACCTTCGTAGTAGTCGATCACACCGATGTTGGTGTCTGGATCGTCGTAGCCGACCCAGCGGTCCCATTTGCCCGAGTTAGGGTTGTTGGTCACGTTCCACTGAGAAAACTCACCCCCCGTCCAGTCTTGACCTACCGAAAAGTATTCATCAGCAAGGTTAGCGAAGGAGTGACCGATTTCATGGGTTGCCACTTCGTAGGCCGAACTGTTGGCGCCCGCATAGACTCCCCATGAACCGCCACAACCTCCGTACTTGGAATCGTTGACGGTTCCCAAGAGCATCCCGTCATCCATGTCGATTCCAGTTCCTGAAAGTGCATTGAAGACCGCCATGTTCGCTTTCGACGTGTTAAAGTACAAGCAACGTTCCACGTTGCCGCCCCACGAATAGCTTGCGTCCAGTGCGGTGTCGACATAGACGTTATCATTCGGCTTGTCGGCACCAGATTCATTGCTGGCAATGTTCACTCGATGAACATTGAAGAAGTTTTTATAGCGATTCAGTGGCGCTGAACCAGCGTTATTGAAGAAGTGATTGATCGTGCCATTCACATGGTCGACGTAATCGGTGTTGATTTGTCCCGCCGTGTAACCATCGCCAATGATGATCATGTCGACACGATTTGAGGAGTCGCCAGAATTGATGACTGTGTCATAGGCATTAAATTGCGCAATCGCTTGACCTTGGACAAGCAACATTCCCATCGCAAACAAAACGCAATTCGTCCAGTTTCGCTTCAATGCCATCGCTTCCTCGCCTTTTCACACTAGTGGTCCTTCAAAGTTGAATTGACCGGTCTAGAAATTGACTTTAAGCGGTGATCTGAGGCCCAAACTGAATCTGTCGCTAGTCAATTCAGATCGGTTGGACCACTAGTGCCGCTCTTTGGATAGTGTGACTAATACAAAGTGTTGTGCAAGTGACAGCAGATTGACAGAGGGAATTTCACGCCAAACTAGATTGAAATCAAAGTCATTTGAATGTTTTCTCGTGCTTGGATCGTTCGCTAAAGACTACGCAACAGATTTATCTCTCAAAGCCTGTTTGCTGACGCACTTGGTGAACGCAAATTTAATAGAGTGAAATCCGCCATCAGATTTCGATGAGACCCCCTGGCCCAGTTCTGGCAATGGAAGATCTGTCGAGTTTACGTCTAGCAATTCAAGAGATGCTGGTCTTTCCCAATGGGAATAGGTGTACAGAAAGTACCGGCTGTGTCGAATGATGTGCGTTTCGCGTTCAAACAACTCGTCATTCGAACTCTGGTCATTGGGTCAGATTGGCAATTCGTGTATGAATGTATTTCAGAATTGTCTGTTCTAAAGACAAGTCGCGGCCGACCGGGATCCAGCCATCGTTGGCGCGTTTCAACTGTGGAAGCTCACGATCAATGTCCAGCGAGCTGTCATGGCGAAGCAATTGGCCTCCAACACTGGCTCCCAATGGTTGTGGCAGGTCTTCGATCTCTTTGAATACCTTCACATCAATCTGGTAATTGTTGCCCGTTGGAATCACGCGGACTTTCGCGTACCGACGTACCGTTTGCAATGTTGAGTGCAGCTTTTCAAAACCTGGCGTGGAATCGCGACGCCAAGGTTCCAACAGCGTACTGGCGATTTGAGGGTGAGTTTCGATCCAACCCTCCGTCATGATCCCATCGTGAACACGAATGCGTTCCTCACGATGAATCTTGAAATAGTTGTCGACTTCGTCGCTCACTTGCTCCATCACTTGCCAACGATCGACCATGGGAACGACCAGTGGATTCGCGAACTGCGGTTGATTGGGGGACAGATTGGGTTGAGACGTCAGCCCCCCGTACTGTTGCATCGCACGGCAACCGGTCAGCGAAACCAGCGCGATACATAAAAGCGCAATCCAACGACAATCGCAAAACGATCGGCAGATTAGCATTTGATTTTCAGTTAACTTGGCAAACACGTTGGTGGTTGGGTTGAGCTCATTACAAATCTGCTTTCGGGCGGAAGTTTGGAGAAATATGTAAGGAGTCGCAAGATCATCTGTCGCTAGCAAAGAATCAGATCACAGATGCGAAATCGGATATCGAAGTCACAGAAGATTAGATGTCGAGTTTGCAGTACGATCAAAGCTTGTTGTTAAAGTCGGAATTTCGTCCCAAGCCGATTCGAGCGGCACTGTCCAGCACCAAGGTTTCTTTGATTTCCGCTAAATGGACGAAGCGGCGGTGTTGGTCAAATTAGCAACCGAATCATCGTTGCTTGGGTCTGAGCTGCTTCAAGATGGGTTGACCTGTTTTGGCAGTTTGTCCATTTGCCGCAAGCTGTGTTACTTGACAAATCGCCCTCTAGACGACTATCAATAATGCTCACACGAAACATTTATCGAAGCGATCCATACATGAACCTACGAGCTGACAAGTCGAATTCCTTCTCAGCTTGCTGTTGTTTCAAGTCGGCATTTTGCTGTATTTACTGACTTTGAAACGCCCCTCTGATTGCGATTGGCACATGACCGCAGGGCGACCTGCGGTTTTTTTATGCCTGTTCTGAGCAAGCGTTCCAACTCAGTTGAACAACGACGGTATCGACACACCGAGACATTTCATTATCGGATCAACTCGATTAAGCAAGTTTTATGCAACCTGAAATTCAACCAGTCCACATGAATCCTCCCGACCCACAACAAGGCGATGCGACGGCGTTACCGTTGGTTCGTCCAGATGCAGTCGAGCAACCGACGCCGAATCCCGAGCAACCGACTCCACCAGGTCCCAGTATGGACGACACGAAGGAGCCGCAGGAGTTGGTCGCTTGGGGGCTCAAGCACTTTGCCGACCAACCAATCGTCCTGACATCATCCTTTGGCATGGAAGGATGTGTGCTGATGGACATGTGCTCGAAAGCAATTGAAAGCCAACGTCTGGAACCGATCACGGTCGCCTGCATCGATACAGGTTTCTTTTTTCCTGAAACCAAACAGCTGCGCAACAAGTTGATCGAGCGATACCAAAACCTCAACTTTGTGACTTGGGAAACCCCTGTGTCTATCGAGAAGCAGGCGAAGCTGTATGGCGTGAATCTCTGGAGCTACAACCCAAACTTGTGTTGCAATATTCGAAAAGTGCAACCGATGTCGGAGAACGTCGTTAACTTTCGCGTCTGGATGACCGCGCTCCGTCGATCGCAAACGGAGCAACGGGCCAATACACCAGTGCTCGCCTGGGACTGGCGTTATCAGCTTTTGAAGTTTTGCCCACTGGCAACGCTGTCGCGTTCGGACGTTTGGCAGTACATCCAAAAACATGACGTGCCATTCAATCAGCTGCATTTGCAAGGCTACCCCAGCGTCAGCTGTTTTCATTGCACAAAACCCGTGCCTGGCTCCACTCCCGATTCCGATGCCCGCGAGGGTCGTTGGTCCGATTCAGAAAAAACCGAGTGCGGATTGCACTATCAGATTTAGCAACTCAGCTAAGCGACGTGACGCCGCAGTGACCCTTATTTAAACCACCACCAGTAGACACCCATGGCCAAAGACAAGAACAGTCCTTCCAAAGTTGAAGGTTACAAACAAGAGAGCCGTTTGTTGCGAGGCACGATTGATGAAGTGCTCCGCGATCCGGAGAAAGATCACTTTGAGGAGTCGGATCTTCAGCTGATCAAATTTCATGGCTCGTACCAGCAAGACGACCGTGACTTGCGCAAAGAACGTCGCGCGGCAGGCTTGGGCAAAGCGTATAGTTTCATGTTGCGAATCGCCATTCCCGCGGGACAGCTGTCGGCCAGTCAGTACCTTGATCTTGATCGCATGGCCGATGAGTTCGCCAACGGAACCATCCGTTTGACAACACGACAGGCTGTTCAGTTTCATGGCATCATCAAATCAAATCTGCGAGAGACGCTCCGTCAAATCAACCAATCTTTGTTGACGACACTTGCCGCCTGTGGTGATGTTTGTCGCAACGTGATGGCGACTGCAGCGCCGCTGAAAGATTCAATTCATGAAACGGTTCGCGAAACGGCGCACGCCATTGCCGCGGATCTGCGTCCGGCGACAAAAGCCTACTACGATTTGTGGATCGATGGACAAAAAGAGCTCTCGTCGATGGAGACCAACGATTCTGAGCCGTTTTATGGCGAGACGTACTTGCCGCGAAAATTCAAAGCGGGAGTGACGGTCGCCAACGACAATCAAATCGACATTTACTCTTACGATGCCGGGCTGATCGGCGTGATCGAAAATGAAGAACTGGTTGGCTGGAACGTACTGGCTGGCGGGGGTCTGGGGATGAGCCATGGTCGACCAAACACGTTTGCCCAAATCGCTGACAAGATCGGATTTGTGGCGATCGAGAAAGGTGTTGATGCGATTCGCGTGATCGCCTCGATCTATCGGGATTTCGGCAATCGAAATGATCGTAAACAGGCGCGACTCAAATACTTGATCGATACGATGGGATTGGACCAGTTCAAAACTGAATTCCGCAAGCGTTGCCTGTTTCAAGTGCAAAATTGGAGAGAGATTCCCGCGGTCACCATCAACGATTGGATGGGCCAGCATGAACAGGGTGATGGGAAATTCTTTTACGGAGTGTTTGTTGAAAACGGGCGCGTTAAAGATTCTGAATCGATAAAAATGCGGACGGCGTTGCGTCAGATAGCGGAAGAACTCGGTTGTGGCATCGTCGTCACGGCGCAGCAAAGCTTGATCTTTCAGGATTTGGATGCCGCACAAGTCGATCGCGTCAAAGAAATTCTGTCCACAAACAACGTGCCGTTGGTAGAGACACTTTCCAATGCCCGAAGGTATTCGATGGCCTGTCCGTCCATGCCAACGTGTGGTTTGGCTGTAGCTGAATCCGAACGAGTCGCACCAGAGATTATCACGTCGATCGAAAACAAGCTGGAGGAATTGGGGCTCAGTGATTCGGTGATGACGATCCGAATGACAGGCTGTCCCAACGGATGCGCACGACCCTATACCGCCGATCTGGCCCTCGTTGGCAGACGACCAGGTGTCTATCACCTGTTTGTGGGTGGCCGACTTGCCGGTGATCGAATGGCCGACCTGTATGCGGCGGATGTCAAGGTCGAAGCGTTGCTCGAAACGTTGACTCCTCTACTGACGTCGTATGCGGAGCTTCGAAAAGAAGGCGAAGGATTGGGTGATTTTTATCAGCGAACCTTGGAACGCTCGGAGCCCCGCCGGCGAGTGACAGGCAAAGAAGTGCCGACATACGACGAAGTGCAACCCAAGTTGTATCAGCTGGGAGCTCGCTAAATGAACTCGCAATTCATCGTTAACGATGCGTCAGCGACCAGCCTGGTTCTGGTGGCTCATGGCGCCGTGGATGCGCCACGTTCCAATCAGCCCCTCCATCAATTGGCTCAGCGTGTCGCAATGCAGAGTGACTTTGCCGCCGTTACACCTGCGTTTCTCAACGGCGAGCCGCTGGTCAGTGAAGTGCTGGGTACGCTGGCCACCGATGATGTGATCGTCGTTCCAGTCATGACCAGTGAAGGTTACTACCTGAAAAAGTTGCCGGCAATTTTTCAGCAAAATCGTGACTTTGATTCGTACCGAATCCGAACGACGCCCGTCGTGGGGCTTCACGCCGGACTGGCGGACTTGATGCAGCAACGTATTCGACAACATTTGATGACGCTGCAGATTGCGAATCAGCCGACCACGGTCGTGTTGATCGGACATGGGACACGGCGCAATACGAACAGCGGCACGACGACATTCCAGTTGGCCGATCAATTGAAGAGTCTGTTGTCGGACGAAGAAAAGCTTCAGATCGTGACTGCTTTCCTCGACCAGGATCCTGAACTCTCGGTGGTGATTGAACAGGCTGATTCAGAAAGTCATCTGATTGCGATGCCGTTTCTGATAGCGCTCGGTCCTCACATGACGGACGATGTGCCAGCTGCGCTCGGCTTGGAATGTACGCTCGATTCGGAGTTTCCTTTGATAACCAATGAGGCCGGTCGTGTCGTGTTTTGTGACCAACCGTTGGCGCTTTACGAATCGATGCCCAGCATCGTACTCGACCTGGTCGGGTCGCTTGAGCCTGAAAGGTCGCAGGTATGAGTACCAAATTAGGTGATGTTTTTCTGGTCGGCGCAGGACCAGGCGATCCCGAGCTGATCACGGTTCGCGGCTTGCGATTGCTGCAAAGCGCCGACGTCGTGATCCACGATCGATTGATACCGATGGAGTTGTTGAGGGAAAGTCGCAACGACGCAACGATCATTGATGTCGGAAAATACCCGGATCACCACCGAATCTCACAAGATGAGATCAATGCGTTGCTGGTCTTTCATGCGCAAGCGGGACGAAACGTCGTTCGACTCAAAGGGGGAGATCCGTTTGTCTTTGGACGAGGTACTGAAGAGCTGCATTACTGTCAACAGCATGGAGTTCATTGTCAGATTGTTCCTGGTGTCAGTAGCGCTATCGCCGCTCCCGCCGCTGCAGGAATCCCTGTAACCAGTCGTGGGGTTGCGCGGTCATTGTTGGTGATGACCGGTCAAACAGCACCAGAGCTGGGACGTTACCACGTTGATTTTTCGGCGATCGCTCAAATCGATACCGTCGTGTTGATGATGGCGCGAAAGAACTTGCGTCAATTGACCGAAGGTCTAATCGCAGCCGGGAGAGATCCTGAGACGCCAGTCGCCTGTATCGAGCGAGCCACTTGCAAGGATCAACGCGTGACCTATTCAACGTTGCACGGAATCGCAGATCAAGTTGACTTGCTGGAGATTGCTAACCCAGTCGTAACCGTCGTGGGTGAAGTCGCCGCGATGGTTGATCCGAGTTTGATCGAATGGCCGACCGAGACCCAAGAACATTATTATGCACTCGAATTTGGCGAGTAGCTTGCGAGTTTGTCATTAGGTTTTCTTGTTGCGACGTTGTTTGAATCTCGCTCGATTGTTTGAGCGTTGAGGAGGGGTTTTCTCGGGCAAGAGTGCCCAACAGTGCCCAAGCTACGGTTCGATGGATCACTAAGCCGTAGGATAGCCACTCTTGGCTGTCGCGAGTTTGCCATTAGGTTTTCTTGTTGCGGTTTTGTTTGAATCTCGCTCGCATGTTGAGCGTTGAGTGGGGTTTTTCTCGGGCAAGAGTGCCCAAGCTACGGTTCGGTGGATCACTAAGCCGTAGGATAGCCACTCTTGGCTGTCGCGAGTTTGCCATTAAGTTTTCTTGTTGCGGTTTTGCTTGAATCTCGCTCGATTGTTTTAGCATGGAGGAGGGTTTTTCTCGGGCAAGAGTGCCCAAGCTACGGTTCGGTGGATCACTGAGCCGTAGGATAGCCACTCTTGACGCGCCCGACATTAACCGGGCTTAAGCGAGTTGATTTTTTGGTTGGTGGACGCCAATTTTGTTGTTGGGCGAGATTTGAGGTCGTGATGCGGCTGTGAGTTTTTTCGCAGGCTGATTTTCGGAGTCCGAGGCAAGGCGGGTCATTACCTA
>JBCAWX010000008.1:0-228723 GCA_038534355.1 Planctomycetota bacterium | reverse complement strand
CAAAATTGGCGTCCACCAACCAAAAAATTAACTCGCTTAAGCCCGGTTAATGTCGGGCGCGTCACTCTTGGCTGTCATGGGCAATCATTACGTTGACCAACGGCCTGTCAGTTCCAATCGCGATTTCCTCGTCCAATTCGAACATGGCATTCTCGGGCAAGAGTGCCCAAGCTACGGTTCGGTGGATCATCAAGTGGTTGGATAGCCAAGCTACGGTTCGGTGGGTCATTGAGCCGTAGGATAGCCACTCTTGGCTGTCATGGGCAATCATTACGGTAACCAACGGCCTGTCAGTTCCAATCGCGATTTCCTCGTCCAATTCGAACATGACATTCTCGGGCAAGAGTGCCCAAGCTACGGTTCGGTGGATCATCAATTGGTTGGATAGCCAAGCTACGGTTCGTTCACATTGAGCCGTAGGATAGCCACTCTTGGCTGTCATGGGCAATCATTAGGGTAACCAACGGCCTGTCAGTTCCAATCGCGATTTCCTCGTCCAATTCGAACATGGCATTCTCGGGCAAGAGTGCCCAAGCTACGGTTCGGTGGATCACTGTGGTTGGATAGCCAAGCTACGGTTCGTTCACATTGAGCCGTTGGATAGCCACTTTTGTACCGAACAAAAAAAACCACGTCAGCCCTTGGCGAACGTGGTGTTCATTTTAGTCAATTTGGTCTTTTACTTTAGGTTCTTTCTGCGAACCATTTCAAAGACATCATTTGAAGCAGGACCAACTCAGTCGTTCAACCAAGCTGAAAAGATTCCGCCCGTTCGTTTGACCCGATAAAGTGTCGTGGTTCCGCTAACCTCATTGGAAACCACCACCACGGGCTCAGTGAATGGGCTCTTGGAACGGCTTACAAAAACGATTCCTTCCGGCGCGAGATCGCCAGCAGTTCCTGCTTCGGCGTCGCCTGCAAAGTCACGGTTGTTTTTGTATTCAATGAACCGTGGCGAAAATGGGTTGGTGATCTCGTACAGCATGATGCCGCCAACTCGTTCCAAACCAACCAAGCTATACGATTGAAAGAGATCGTGACCAATCGTCAACGCTTCCGGTTCCGGACCTTTATCATCGCTGCGATTGTCGAAGCTATCGTTCTCGTCGTCGGTTGAATTGAAATCCAGTGGCAACTCGCTGGCTGTAATCTGTTCAAAATCATCGCCGCTGTCATAAATCTGCGTTGCATTTCCGCGCCGGGAAATGGACCAAATTGAAAACGATCGAGCGCCATACGAATAGATCTGATCAAAGTCACCATCGCCATCGGTGTCACCAGTCGCGCTGGTTGTCTTGAGGCGACCCAGATTCTCTTCCGACTGCAGCGTTGCTGCGTTTGGATAGGCAGCTGGATCAAGCGTCAAGTCTTCAACCCGTTCTTCTTCAGAGAACCCATCGTAGTCCCTCGCATCCCCTTCGTTTGCCGTAATGACAAACGTCCAGCCGAGAAACTTGTACGTCGCAATTGAATCTGGCTGGTACATTCCGAGCGTCGGCCAGTTTTGAATATTGATTGCGTCATCGCGGTTGGACGCGTCAATTCCATTGCCGGGAATCGAGTGATCTTTAAAGCCCAACGCTGCCACCGATCTTACGATGCCTCTTCGTAAGTCAACGACCGCTACGGCATTGTTTTCTTGCAAGCAAACGTAGGCAGTCTTCGAATCTGCTGATACAGCAACATACTCTGGTTCAAGATCTTGCGCGACGCTGGCGTTCGGGCCAAAGATCCGTACGCCTTTTGCCTTGAGCTCAGCCTCTTGGCTGTTGAACGCCGTAAAGCCTGCTTCTTTCACCGAAGGTTGAGTTCCATCGCCAACGGTGATGATGGAAATGGAACCTTCCGGGTCAAGCGTATAGTCGTCACTCGGTTCACCCTCATTTGCGACAACAACCTTCTTGCCGTTGGGTGTAAACGTCACCATGTCAGGCAGAAAACCAACTTCGACAGTGCTTTTGACTGACAAAGAGGATGCATCGACAAAAAGAACATTACCACGCACCGCGGTATCGTCTGGATCGACCGCGATCGCGATAAGCCCGTTAAACGAAGCAACACTAGTGGGTGTACTGTCCGGCGAACCAATTCCACTAACGTCAATCGCGCCAATCTTGTTGCCTTCGACGTCGAGCACATCAACTGCTTGATCATTACCGTTGGTTACAAAAATTCTGTGAGTCGCCGAGTCGTAAGCAACAATCTCTGCGGCGCTTTCGTCAAATACTCCAGTGCTGTACGTCCATTCGACTTGCAGGGTCGGCTTGCCCCACAAGATGTCAAAAATGTTGTTCGCCTTCGCCGTCTGTGGCAACAGGCTGATTGCAATCGTTGCAAGTGAAACCAGTAGTAGTCGCATCGTAATCCTTTGTCGTTCGTTCCTAGAATGCGTAAAAAGAAGACATGTTGTGTCGATGCCACGTTAAAGGATCATGAATCGCAGCTTAAAAACAGGTTAAGCAAGGCAAAGTACGGAACGACCGATCCTGGTCCTTCTCCGATTTCTCGGAAGTTCGACTTGCCGCGACCGACAAGCCGTCGACAACTTTGATCAATGTTTCGTATTGCACTTGCAATTGATGTGCAGATGGGTGGGATTTTCGCTTAAGAAGATTCTTTGAAATATATATGTAACTCAGTGCAACCAAACTCAAACCAATCGACCCATGATTGCTGAATCAAGTTCCAATCGGATGAATAACCGACTACCTAGGGCGCGAGCCCTTCGGTGCGTTCCGGTGCTCTTCGTTGAGTTACCGAGACGCTTGATTGTTCGGAGTTTGTTTAACAACAATTGGTCAATCACCGGTTGGTCCAACACCGGCCGGCTTGCGCCGGTCCGCTACTTGCTCAAGTAGCGCAAGGGCGCGAGCCCTCCGGTTTAGTAGCGCAAGGGCGCGAGCCCTTCGGTGAGTTCCGGTGCTCTCCGTTGTGTTACCGAGATTCTTGATTGTTGGGAGTTTGTTTAACACCGGTTGGTTCAATCACCGGTTGGTCCAACACCGGCCGGCTTGCGCCGGTCCGCTATTTGTTTGGTTTGCTCAAGTAACGCCCGACTCAGCCGCCAAATCTCCAAACGACCTACTCCAAACGGCTCAAATTGACTACCTCATCGACTTGGAAAGAAGCCGAATCGGTGAATCTGGCCCTCGAAAGAACAATCAATGGAGTTTCGCGTTTTCAAACCATAGAATTGTGGCTGTCGGAAACTAATCCACAGCATTATTAAATGGGGAACGCGACCATGTTGATGTCGAAACAAATTGTATGCTGCACAATCACGTTGGTGCTCGCCTGCTCGGCTGTCGATGCACAACTTGAGATTCAACAAATCGCAAAATTTGCGAACCCGAATCCAGAGTTTCGACGCACTGGCGGCCGCGAGGTTGAGTTCTCTGAAGACGGCACGAAGATCATTGCGGCGTTCTACGGCTCCACCATTCAGCTGTTTGATCTCAAAGACAATACTGCAATCTGTGAATCGATCCGAACCTCCGGCGATGGTGAAGTCGGTTTTGTCAATGATGAAATCGCTTACTCGTCCGACTGGAATTCGATGCAGTTGTGGAATGCCCAGTCGGGCGAACCACTAGGAAACGCGATCCCACACGAACTTCGCGAAGACACGATCATTCAGCCAGCGATCAGTCCTCAGGGAAAATTGATCGCGACGCGCACGACCATGAAGTCAGTGCAACTTTGGGATGTTGCCACGCAAAAGCCGATTGGCAAACCACGTGAGTATTCAGACGTCGTTTCCTCGATTCGCTTTACTGCGGATGGACGACGATTGATGGTGCGATCTGGGAAGTCGTTGTACGCGCTCAGTTGCGAAACTGGCGAAGTCGAGGCGGGCCCGTTCCAATCGGGATGGCAGTTTTACCATTTTGCAAAACAACAAAAACTGGTCACTACCGAACAGAAAGGGGACGAACTGCCCCAGCTGGTGATTCGCTCAACGGACAAAAAAGGTTGGCCTGAAACACATCGCTCGAAGCTTCCGGGAAGACTCAAAAGGATTATCGCCCTGGATGGCGATCAAGTGTTGATGCAAGCAACCAAGGACAAGTTCTTACCAGCGATGTATCTCATGTCGCTCGAAAGACCGTCGCGTCGTATCGAAGTCGAAACAGATGCCGATCGTGCATTTGGAGTTGCCGTTACTGAAGACAAACAGCATTGGGTATGCACGAACATCCGCAGTTTCGTTTGTCAAAAATTTGGTCAATCCGAACCGGTTTGGAAAAAAGGAGTTCCACCCAGTGGTTACGATTTGAAAATTTTTCCGTTCAACAATGAGTACTTCATCATGATCGATAAAGAAGCCAACTTCAGTTTCTATGCGTACTCAGACGGTAGCGAGGTTTGGCATTGCGCGGACGTCAATCGATTCAGCAAGTACAAAAATCGAATCGCCTTTTGCACCGGTGACGGCGTCGAAGTTTGGGAGTTGAAATAGTTTCGACTCAGCCTTCGGGAACTGCTTTCGCAACAACACGGCCGAAATTGTTGCGTCCGGCCGTAGCTACAACTTGTGCTGAAATTGCTTTTTCAGAGATCAAAGAATTCACCGGCACTACCGAGACTGAGACTCTTCAATGAACTCAAAGTCATGGAACCGTCCGCCTTGACAAAAATCCAATCGCTTCGAGGCGGCATATTGATTTCACCGATTTTGATGGCCTCAGTTTCGGGTTTCAGTGAGATATCTCCGGTATCAGAAATCGTGATGGTGGTTCGAGCAGCGATCACGTTGGCGCTCAGTCGCGTTGCGATCGTCCGTGCGGAACCATAGCCGAGCGCACAACTTAGCACCAGAAGGACCCGTTTTTTGCCGTACGTGCGATAGGCCAGTTCTATATTTTGGATGGCTTGAGAGATGTGTATTTCAGCGATGGTTGACGGCGTCCCATGTCCGATGATCGCGTAGCACCAGTATCTGGCATCTGCCAAAGCCGATGCACGAGCGTACCATCCGGCCATCCGAGCCACGTCCGTATCCTTTGTTCCGTCGCTACCAGAAAGAAACATGGCAATGTCCGGGCTCGCTTTGAAGATCATCGTATACTCGCGTGGATGAATTGGTATTGAGTTTGTGGAGAACACCGATCGTTTGCAGATGTGTGTGTCGCCTGCGACAAGGGTTCTGCGGGACCGAATCAAACGTGTACTCCCAATTACTGCTTCAAAAGGCCTCGTTTCTCTCTCGCAAACTGTCATTTTTTTTCGAATCTGGTGATCAAGCAAGAAAGTTGAGCAGGAAAAAATTTCAGCAGCGTTTCAGGTGCCTTTTTGGGGCTATTTCCAGATTCTGGCGTCAAATGTGCTGTTGAAGGCAGAGATAAAACTGTACGGTTCCGGCGCTCGTCTAACCAAAAGGCACAAATGATGCTTCACACCAACCCTTTGTTCCAAGCGGTTGCAGTTTCATTGATCGTTTTCTACGTGTTCCATACAACGGCAGATTTCGCGACGGCAAAAACTCAAGCGCCGCCATCCAACCAAACTCAATCCAACCAAACTCAATCCAACCAAACGCAATCCAAGATCATCGGAACTGAGACTTTACAACTCTCAGTCGACACGATTGACCAAACGGCGGAACGAATGTTGACCGAGCAACACCTGCCCGGTTTGGCGATCGTGGTGGTCCAAAATGGAAGGACCGTTTTTAACAAAGGGTACGGTTTGGCGAATGTCGAACAACAGATTCCCGTCGATCCCGACAAGATATTGTTTCGTATAGGTTCCGTTTCGAAAGCACTGACTTTTTTGTTGCTCACTCGACTTGTCGATCAAGGCCGCCTTAAACGAACTGACAACGTCGAACAGTTTATCGATAACGTTGCCAACCCGTTCGGCTTCCGGCAACCGGTCACAATCGACCATCTCCTACAGCACACCGGCGGTTTCGATCAAATTGGAACGAATCGACACGTTCGCGATCATCATCTCAGTCTCGCCGAGCGAAAAAAGAAACGACTTGGCATCAAGGCCTTTCTTGAATCTGGCAATTTGCGACGAGTAACCCAAGCAGGTGAAATGTTTCGCTACGATACCTACGGAGTGACTTTGGCGGGGGCAATTATCGAGAAAGTCACTGGCCAACCGTTTGCAACCGCGATGAAAAAAGAACTCTTCGAGCCGCTGGGAATGCGACGCAGTTTCGTCGAAGTGGAATCTGACTTTGACAACGATCTGGCCATGGGTTACGGCTGGCAACAAGACGCTTTTCAGCCGAGGCCGTATGAAGTTTACGAGACGACGCCCGCCTCATCGGTTGATATGACACCCGAGGATATGGGTTTGCTGATGCAGGCGCTGACCAACGATGGCGCCAACGAAAATGGCCGCCTTTTGAGCAAAAAAACCATGCAAAGCGTCCTGGGCCCTCAGTTCCGCACCCATCCAACATTCGTTGGAATTACTCACGGTTTTTTTGAATCGTACACCTCCTCGGAAGCCGACACGGATGTTCACTTGAGGACGATTGGGCATGGCGGAAGTATGGATGGTTACCGATGCGCGTTGACAATCATCCCGGAAAAAAGAGTCGGTGTTTTTCTGATCGCAAACCGAGCACCAGAGTCGGGTGGCGGCCAGGTCGATTTTCGTCCGATTCTAAAACTGGTCATCAATGAGTTCTCTGACGCACCCAAAGCCAAGCCGTTTCCCATTCCAACTCCTGAGGTGATTGCCAACAGAAACGTACAACTGCGCGAGTACGCAGGTGACTATTATTACGGTGTCTATTGTCATTCGCCAACGCGTGAGGACATGTCAGCTGGTGCATGGAGCAGAGGAGCGGCACGATCAGTTTCCGTTGATAAGGATATCCTAATCATCGGAGACGAACGCTATCTACCCTACGAAGACGATCTGTTCGTTCAATCGGAAGGTCGACGTCAGGTTCATTTCAGCCGCGACTCCAATGGCAAAGTAACCAACTTCGTTTATTCAACGAGCCCAGATACCTTTGAGAAAGAGAACCCTGATCGACCATACCAAGCTCCGGAATCGTTGGCCCAGCAAGTCTTCAACATTGCGAACAACCAGAGTGCCAAAGCGGCAAGTCAGTTTCTGGCGACCCATCTGGACGCCGACGACTACTACATCCGGGAGACGGAAATGAACAACGCTGGTTACCTGTTGTTGGAACGAGAGTTTGTTGAACTGGCGATCAAGGTCTTTGAAACCAACGTCTCGCAATTCCCCGCCTCACGGAATGCTTGGGACAGTCTGGGCGAAGCCTGTGCTGTCGCTGGAAAAACAGAAGCCGCGATTCAAAACTATCAAAAATCAATCGAGCTTAACCCTAACAACGAAACGGGAAAGCAACGGTTAAGCGAGTTAATGAAGCGAGACAAATGACGTGACTCGAAACGAACTGACATTGCTCCGAGGCTCAACGTATTGGACACGTTCATTCTGTTGATGGTTTAAGCAACGCTTGGTCCCAATCGTCACAGTCCACTCGTCAAGTTTGCCGGCGTTTAACGTTTGTCTTCGTTTGCGAGGCAGTAGAGATGTTCAACACCTCTGATCAGTAAACGATTCGCTGCAGCGGCCGGAGTAGCCATCACTTGTTCACCGATTGGACAAACGGTTGCCTTTTGGAACTCCTCTCCCGTAGGAATCACAAAGACATCGCCGTCTCCTCCGGCTAGAAAGATTTTCCCATCACTGACAATCGGTGACGCCACAATGTCGCCAGTACGAGAGCCGATTCGCTGCTTGTAAATTTGCTCTCCGGTATCGCTGCGATACGTTGTCAAAATTCCGTTGCCATGAAAGATGTATAAGATGCCGTCGTCAATGATCGGTGTCACCCCATAAGCGCCTCCTTTGTTCGTCCACCATTGCAAACCTTTGTTTTTGGTGGCATCAGGTTTTGGCGTCAAGTTGCCACGTTGGGAAACGTCGACGGAGAAGATCGGACGAACTGGCTGATAACCGCCGGTCACAATGACGTGAGATCCGTTGCGAATGGGCGATGCAACAGTAACTTCCGAATTGTCTTCCACGCGCCAGAGCTCTTTCCCGTTGACCGGATCATAACTGCAGATCGCTCGCGTTCCATTGACAATGAGTTGCGGGTGGCTCGGGTCGTTTTCGAGTAACAGCGGAGTCGCCCAGCTACTGATCTCCTGCCGCTCGGTTCGCCAAAGTTTACTTCCGTCTCTGGCAGATAAAGCGGCAATGAATGCGCCTCCAAATACATCACACTGCACATAAATTTTTTGGTTGTGCAGAATGGGTGAGCTTGCAAAACCCCACTCATATCCGGGGTCCATAAACCATCCAGCAGCGAGTCGCCCCAAGTCTTTCTTCCACAGAATCTCACCGTCATGACTCAAACAGAACAGTCCCTGTCCAGCGAGATTGATCACCAGGAATTCGTCGTCGACCGCAGGCGTGCAATTTGCGTGTGAGCTCATAACGTGTCGCTGTGCTTTGGGCAGGCCTTCGTCCAGTTGCTTCTTCCAGATCAACTTGCCAGAATTCAAGTCGATGCAAACGGCGATCCAGCGGTATTCGATATCTTCGGTGTGTGTATCGAACCCGCTGGCGATTCGCATGTCATATTTAGGATCGTCAGAAATCGCTTCGGCTGACGTCAAGAAGACTTTGTCGTTCCAGATCACGGGTGAACTGTGTCCCAGGCCAGGGATCTTCGTTTTCCAAAGTACGCCTTCACCGGTAGTCGCATCGAACTTGACGGGCAAATTGAAACCATCCGCATTTCCATCACCGTGTTCCCCTCGGAATCTCGGCCATCTGCCTGTAACACGCGGGCTTCGGGTCGATGCAGAGTTGGCGTCGATTGATGAACGGACAAACGAAGCTTCAACTGAGTTTGAGTCGTTGGCATCAACGATGGTTAGGCTTTGGCCCCATGGTTTCTGCAACTTAAGCCGTACGCTTTGGTTCTCTTTGCCTTGAAATTCCTGCTCGGAAATGCGTTCAAGCTCCAAAGCCAATTCCAACTCATCGCCGAGGTATAGCTTACCGCGACGTGCCCAAATTCGAACGGACTCGTCGCCTTCGGTTGTTTGATAGACTCCGTCGATCGCTTTTTGATCGGTTTTGGACAGCGTTTGGTTTATCGTTGACGGTTTCGGTAGTTCGGCTTTGGCTCCTTTGTTTTCCAGATATTCAAACAGCGCTTTGTTGTTTGTTGATTTTGCGATACCGGCCAGCTGATTTAGACTTGCCTCGTTAAATGTGTCTGGACGAAGTTCAACGAGCGTCTTGACGACTTCGGTATGACCGAGTGAAGCGGGCCAGCTCGCCAGCCAGGAACCACATTGAGCATCTTTTTGCAAAAGTAAACGGACGACGCCGGCGTGATTCTTTCTGGCCGCCATGATCAGCGGATTCAAGCGATAGTACGGCTCATTGGGGATCTCCGTTTCTGCACCGGAATCCAATAGCAACTCTACAGTCGATTCGTGCCCCCGGTCCGACGCGTAATAGAGTGCCGTCAGGCGATAGCGATTCTTCAGGTTGACATCCACGCCAGTTCCAAGCAACTCCTTGATCTTGTCGGTGTCACCTTCTCGAGCCGCTTCGTGCAACGGTGAGTAATACGGATCGTCATCGGCTTGTTGGGCAACGAGACGGCTGGTTATTCCAAATGCCATCCATCCGATTAACAAGTATCCAACAATGCGGGTGCCGATCATTGCCGAAGAACATCTGAACGTTTGTTGCCTGTTTCGCATTTCTGTCTCCCCAATCTGAATGAATGACTGGAGAGGAATCCGCGATGGGACCAGAAAGGTTACAGAATTTTCTCAAATTTATTTGGCTGGGCGGCGACCGCAAAAAAAACGGCACTGCAAGGATGCAATGCCGTTCGATTCAATCCTTTGATAAGGCTACTTGTTCATTTTCGCCATACCTTTGCGAAGTTTTACATCCCCTTTTTCGCACTCGATTCGAATTGGAATGCCACCTCCATTGATCGTTACAAGCTGGTACTCGTCGATCTTGTTGTTTTTGATAGGAGGAAAAGAATACTCATCTCTTTTTTCGCTGGGCACTCGTTCAATTTCAAAGTCAGTTACGTAACTGCCGACGCCCGATGCGATGGCCGCTGATGCCTCAGTGAGAGAAGGAAGCGTCAGATAGATGGATCCGTTATACGACTCAAAATCCAATTTCGCATCTTTGGCAACATCTTCAAACTGCACCGTCAAATTTCCGTTGTAGCTATATGCAGTTGCGGTGCCGGAAATGTTGAGCAGTTTTATGTCGCAGTTTTGACTATGCGTGTCAATTGTCCCAGACACATTCTTGACACTCAAATAACCACTTCGGTAGGTGTCCAGTGAAAGGTCGATGTTATGCGGTACTTTGATCCGCAGGTCCAGCACATAATCTTGGTTGTACGTATCGAGGTCGATACAGTTTTCGGCCTTACGAGTTTCCAGGTCATACCGAGGAGCGAATTGGACTCGAGAAGTCGATTTCTTGGATCCCTCAGTTTTCTGGAATTCCTTAGGCGTAAGAACTTCGATGATGACCTCAGGACGGTCGTGGCCAACAACGTCGATTGAACCACGATTGATATCGATGATCAACTTTCCCCGCTTGTCCGGATTGGGCAATTGCAGTTTGTGAATCTTGAACACTTCGGGATCATCGGGAACCAGAATTTCATGTTGAGGCGTCGCGACTTCATTGGGTCCCCAGGCAAATGAGTTTGGGAAAACAGCAAAGGCCAGAAGTGCCAGGAAAGAAAATGCCATGATAGCGATGACTCCATTTTTGATCGTTGGGGTAAAGAAACTCGAATCAGTCTTAGCTGAGTTGGACAATGCAGCGGGAAGCGAAACGCGGTCGGGTTGATAAACATGTGCCAGACATCCTTCCAGAAGGTCGCGGATCTCAATTGCAGTTGGGCGTTCGCCCGGTGATTTCATGTGCAAACGTTCGACGATGCCACAAAGCCACTTGGGGATGTCCGGATTGAGTTCGCGAATCGGAGTCGGAGATTGGTCTGTAATCTTTCTCAACACACCGAACGAAGTATGGGCGCGGAATGGGCGTTGACCGGTGCACAGCGTGTACAGAACGCTGCCCAAACTAAACAGGTCACTCGCAAACTCAATCACGTCGCCGCGTGCTTGTTCAGGAGACATGTACTCAGGCGTTCCAGTGATCACGCCGCTGCGAGTCATCGTCGCTTCATCGATTGTGCGAGCCAGACCAAAGTCTGTAATCAATGCGGTTTCGACACCCGAGTCCAGCATGATGTTGGCCGGTTTGATATCGCGATGAATCACACCTTTGCTGTGAGCCGCCGCCAAACCTGCAGCGACTTGGCTGCCGATGCGAAGAATCTCCGAGCAGTCCAGATGACCTTGGTGATCAATGCGTTGCTGCAATGAAGTTCCCGTGACGTAAGGCATCACAAGGTAGGGCAGGGCATGCTCGATCGATACACCATGAATCGCGATCACGTTGGGATGCAGGACCCCCGCTGCAGCTTTCGCTTCACGGGCAAATCGCTGCCTGGCAGTCGCACAAGCCGCCAACGAAGGATTCATTACTTTCAATGCGACCACACGATCCAACGCGCGTTCGCTAGCCTTGAGTACGACTCCCATGGCGCCACAACCAACCACACCGACGATCTCGAAGCCGTCAATCCTTCCCAGACGCGTTGGCTCGTCTGTTGGATCAATCAATTTCAATACTTGACGGACCGAAAGTGGCAACTGATTACCTCGATCCACCGTTTCGGACAGCGGCGCGATGACTTCTGGCGACCGTGAAAGAAAACGTTGGGCATCACTCCAGCGAGTTAGCGATGCGGCTCGTCGTTCGAGCTCTTGTGCACATACATCACACGAGCTGAGGTGTTCGGTTAATTCCAACTCTTCATCCGCTCCTAAATGACCATCCAGGAATGCAGTCAGCTGGTCGACGTTACACAGTTCAGGTTTCATTCGTACGACTCCTCTAATTTTGAAACGACGGCAGCAAGTTGTTTCATCACGCGACTGCGTGCGGCATAAATGACACCTACTGATTTTCCAAGTTCCGACGCGGCAGATGCGATCGAGATGCCTTGGACAGCGGTCAATTCAAACGCCTGCCAAGTCGATTCGTTGACACTGTTGCGAACTTGCTCGGCGGCACGAAGGTAGATCTGCCTTCCATATTCAAGATCGAGTTGCGACGCTTCGTTAGAATCCTCAGCGGCATGATTGACCAACTCATAAGCGACGGTGTCACCACCAATCGCCTGATCGGGAGGTCGTCGCGTTAATGCATTGAGTGTGGCATTCTTTGCGATACGTAGCAGCCAGTTTCGAAACCGTGTTTTGCCATCACGTTTCTCCCATTTGGAAATCGAACCAGCGATTGAAATAAACACCGTCTGAACGAGATCCAGTGCGTCCACATGTTGAAGTCCCTTTGCCAGGGCCATCCGAAAAACAACCGGACGATAGATTTCGACAAACTCCTCCCAAGCCTCACGATTTTCCGGCTCACGGATTTGGAGCAAAAGGCTTTCTCGCGTTTCAGGAGGTTGTTGCACGTTGAGGCTCGTTCAAAAAATTCGCAAAGTTGCGTCTGATGGAAATAACACAACAGCCGCTGAGTTCTGACGCAGAATTTTTCCAGTTTCCACAATTTAGTAACAGCCGTATCTGCTGGAGTCACATTTTTGTTGGCGGATTACTGGTTGGAATTCGGCACGTCATTCGAAAAGCGGTGATTCAGACCCTGGTTTCAGCCAGTCGTGCTGATTCGACTGACCTTTCTATTTGGTGCTGATCTGCTAACTTTGAACTGAACGTTTAGCGTTCTGGTTCTCACTGTGATGAGAACTGCGTCCTTTTTGGAGATCACTACCTCCATGTCAAAATCTCAGAACGTCAGTCACTGGATCCACCTGATCAAGGATGGAGACTCGGATGCGGCCAATCGGATCTGGAAATTTTACTTTGACCGGCTGGTTCGAGCGGTTCGTAATCGGCTGTACGGTCAAAATCGGGCAGTCTCTGATGAAGAAGATATTGTCCTTAGTGTTTTTGACAGTTTTTATGCGGCAGCGGAAAAGGGCCGTTTCCCTGACTTGGCAGATCGAGATGATCTATGGCGACTGTTGTTGACCATGTCGGCCAGAAAAGTTGTCGATAAACGGCGGCATGACCAACGACAGCGTCGTGGTGGAAATGTGGCAGTCCTTCCACTGGGGGGTGATGAAGACTCGGTTATCGTCGAGGCGATCGGCAGCGAACCCTCGCCGGAGATGATTCTGATGATGCAGGAATCAGTTGAGCAACTTTTTTCTCATTTGGGTGTCGGGCAGTTGCAAGAATTAGCGGGTGCCAAATTAGAGGGGTATTCAAACGCGGAAATTGCCCAAAAGTTTGGATGCTCTGAGCGGACGATCGAGCGTCGTTTGCATTTGATTCGTGAAAAATTGCAACAGGAACTGATCGCCAACAATGACGATTCAACGAATAAAACTACCGATCGCAGCGCTGGAACGGATTGATGATCTGTGCGCCCAATTCGAACGCCGTTGGCAAGCCAACGATCCGCCGTCAATTGAACAGGCCATCGCCGACGACCTGAGCGAAGACGCACGACAGCTTCTTTTGTCGGAGCTATTGGTCCTTGAAATCGACTATCGACGTCGTCGGGGCGAAGCGTTGACAGCTGACGAATATCTTGAGCGTTTTCCTGATCACGTCGAGACGATTCGAGATGCGATGGGGCTCGACAAAGCGAAGGGACGACACTTTGAGCCTCCTAGTATTGACCAGGTTGCCAAACAGTTTCCCTCACTTGAAATCATTTCGCTGCTTGGCGCGGGCGGCATGGGGGCTGTCTACAAAGCTCGTCAAAAGGGACTCGATCGGCTCGTTGCGCTAAAAATCTTGCCAGAAGAATTTGGGCACGACGTCAAGTTCGCATTGCGATTTACTCGCGAAGCGAGAACATTGGCGCGTCTGAATCATCCAAATATCGTTTCCGTTCATGAGTTTGGAAACGCCAACGACGTCTACTATTTTCTGATGGAGTATGTCGATGGATCGACACTGCGCGACGTCGTCCGAATGGGCCAACTGAGCCCCGAACATGCATTGACCATCGTGCCGCATCTTTGCGACGCCTTGCAATACGCTCATGATCATGGGGTGATCCATCGAGACATCAAACCAGAAAACATTTTGATGGCCAAGGACGGTTCGGTGAAGATCGCGGACTTTGGTCTTTCTCGAATTGTTGGCAATGAGCATCAATCTCATTCGCTGACACAAACCCACCAAGTCCTTGGCACACCGAGATACATGGCCCCTGAGCAGTTTGAAGGTTCTCACGGAGTCGATCATCGCGCCGATATTTATTCGCTGGGCGTCGTATTCTACGAGATGTTGACGGGCGAGTTGCCGATCGGACGATTCGAAGTTCCCTCGCAGAAAGTCAAGATCGACGTTCGATTGGATGAAGTCGTTCTGCGTACGCTCGAAAAGGAGCCCCAGCGTCGGTATCAGGCAGCCAGCGAAATTAAATCGGACCTGAAGTCAATCTCGTCGACAAGTTGCGCCGACGATTTCGCGCCGACCATGCCGTTTGGGAACCGCGAGAACATGCAAGCTAAGTCGGGCATGCCTGCTGCGAGCATGAGTTTGGCGGAACAGGAGACTGCTGCACGGCTCTTGCTATCTCGGCGAGAGCTGATGGACCGCGTTAAAGACTCTTTGCGTCCCCTGCGTACCGGGCAGATCATCCAGATCTTGGTCGGCATAGGACTCATTGCGCTTGGGGCTCAATGCTGGACACGAAACACCGGAGTCCCTCATCGATTGATTTCCGGGATAATCATGCACGTCTACGGTGTCATCGTGATTGGTGCGGGTGCTCATGTCTGCACGCGGATCGGTCGAATGGACTTTTCCAAACCTGTCAAAGAGGTTCGGTCGATGTTGGATCAAGTTCGCAGAGCGTATTTAATGACCGGACCAATCATCGGCCTCCCGTGGTGGTTGTTGTGGCTTCCAGCTTGTGTCGCGATCGGTTTCGATGCCGTCATGCACCCAAATTGTTTCTGGGTTTCGATTGCGATTGGCATTCCTGGATTCTTCGGCATGCTTTGGCTCTACATTCGTGCACTCAACTCAAAGTCACCTGCCGCGGAAAAGTGGCACAAGAGCTTTATCGGTGAGGGTCTGACTCGAGCTTATATGACCCTCGAAGAAATCGAGCGGGCTCGAATCGAATAGGGCAATCTGCCCTCCCTTTTTCTGATTTCCCATTGCTGCTGCGGCGAATGTATCGCCATCCGTATTGAAGGAGACAATATGTCGACAATGACCGACGAAACGATTGAAATGAAATCCACCAACGTACCCGTCGCACACGGAACAGAGCTTTTGGCGGAAGTCACCGCTCAACGAAGGCACGATCTCGACGCACTTCGTGCGGTCGCCATGTTACTGGGGATCGTGCTGCACGCAGCACTTGCGTTTGCTCCCATCCCATGGACGGTCAGCGATGCGAGCCAGAGCGTCGTTTACCTGGTTCTGTTTTCGGCAATCCATGGTTTTCGTATGCCGTTGTTCTTTTTGATCAGTGGTTTCTTTACTGCAATGCTGTGGCGCAAACGAGGCCTTGGTGGTCTGATCCAACAACGACTTAAACGGATTCTGGTACCACTGATCATTGGCTGTATGACGATCGTTCCCGCGATGTGGGCCGTCAGTATTCTCGCGTCTCAACCGAGCGGTCCGTCGAAGCCAACCGAAATCTTTGACGCCACCGCAGCCGGGAAAACAGATTTCGTCCGCCAGGCGATCGAGTCAAACACGATATCCATTGACGCCAAGCATCCAGCTTCCGGTTCATCCTTATTGACGATTGCAACGTTCTACGGCCAAACAGAAACCGTCGAAATGCTTTTGAACAAGGGGGCCGACGTCAATCAGAAGAATGCTGACGCGGGGACCGCATTGCATGTCGCCGTTTTCATGGGGCGCGCAGAATCAGCCAAACGACTGCTGGCAGCCGGCGCCAACCGCGAAGCCAAAGATGTGAACGGGAATACGCCAATAGACAATCTGACAGTTGATTTTGGAACGACAGACTTCATTGCAAAAATGTACTCCGTCACGTTGGACAAAGAAGAATTGACGCAAGGACGAACGGAAATCGCCAAGCTGTTGGGCGAAAACGAATCCGCAGCAGGTAACGCTGTCACAGCAGGTCCCGGCATCGGAGCGTTGTATGGATTGTTTTTCCAGTTTCCCGTTTTCATGCACCTCTGGTTTCTCGCCTTTCTTTGTTGGTTGGTGATTGCGTTTGCAGCCTACACGCTGATGGCCAGAAGGATTCCATTTAGCGGGCTGCCGAAGTGGCTCTTCTGTTCGCCAATCAGTCTCGTTTGGCTTGTCCCATTAACCATGCTTCCCCTGTCATTCATGCCAGCGGAGGGCTTTGGCCCTGCAACATCGGTGGGCCTGCTGCCGATCCCCAGCGTACTTGCGTTCTATGGAATCTTCTTTTTCTTCGGTGTCATTTATTGGGATCTCGATGACCAACCTGGCATGCTGGGACGGTGGTGGTATATCACGCTCCCGGTCGCACTCTTTATCGTGTTTCCTTTAGGGCTGGAAATCGTTTCGGGCACGTTTGGAATTCTACCTGAGGAGATGGCCGAGCCGACCAAATTGTGGATGGGTTATGGTATCCAGGCATTGTTTGTCTGGCTGATGATCTTTGGGTCGATCGGTGCTTTCCGCGCACTGCTTTGGCGTGAGAGCAAAACGATGCGATACATTTCAGACTCATCGTACTGGTTGTATCTGGCTCACCTTCCGCTGGTGATCCTCGCTCAATGGTTTGTCAAAGACCTGCCGGTTCCGTCGTTCATCAAGTTCATTGGAATCATCTTGGTCGTCTCAGCAGTGCTGCTGCTGACCTACGATTGGTTCATCCGATACACATTCATTGGGACAATTTTGAACGGGCCCAAACGACGCCAATCCAAATCGCTTGCAGTGGAGCCAACCAGTTAGCCGGAGATGACCAGTGGTCGGTTACGGCTCAAGACTAAGGTCGGCAAAACGATCGACGACTGATTTCAAAATCTGTCGTTTGAATCGAGTGGCCAACTCAACTTACTTGCGCAACAAACCACTGGTGCTATGGGACTATTCTTTGAACGTTCCAGAATAGGGAGTTCCGTCGAGTAACCCGGACAATGATCCTTCGTACTCACGAACGACACCGAGGCCTTCGTGTTCACCGATAAACCGAGACGACTTGCCTTCGCCCTCACCTTCGAGCGGGCTCGCTTTTAACGCAAAAGAGAGCGACGGATCATTGATTACCAGTGTGATTTCGGCTGCGTCAATCGGTGTCGGTGTCTTTTCATCACTGCCAAGTACAAATGCCGTTGCCTTCTGTTCATCATGATCAACGACGAACTCAACGTGATACTTTCCACCGCCCCAGTCAACGATGGTTCCGCCATGTGGTCCCGGTCCGTGTGCATGGCCTTCCTCGCTATGGTTTTTGTGCACACTTCCATCGGCATGAACATGCTCACCTGGATCGGTCGTGTTGACTCCAGTCGAATTGTCGTCCGGTGGATCAGAACCTTCATTGCAGCCGATTGAAAATGTGACCAATGCAGCGATCAACAGCGCGATTGGAAAAATTTTATGATTCATCTTAGTTTCCTCATCTTCAGAACTAGTTTTCAAATATGGTTTCATCGTCTTGATTCGAGATCGCGGTAGCATCTTTTCCACTAAACCGCCAAAACAGTCCGGGGTGAATCAGGAATTCACAAAACGTCGACGTAAATAAACCGCCAAGAATCACCGTCGCGACGGGATACAGAATTTCTCTTCCTGGCTCTTTGCCACCGATCACTAAAGGAATGAGTGCAATGCCTGCCGTTAAGGCGGTCATGAGCACCGGGGCGAGTCGTTCAAGGCTTCCCCGTAGAATCGTTTCCTTTGAAAACGATGCTCCTTCTTCACGAATCAAATGAATGTAGTGGGTTACTAACAGGATTCCATTGCGAACCGCAATTCCGCCAAGCGAAATGAAGCCGACCAAACTGGCAACCGTAAGGTCTTGACCGGTCAGCACCAACGCGAGCACGCCTCCAATGAATGCTGTTGGCAGTGCATTGAGAATCTGTAGAACAATGCGAACACTCGGCATGAGCACCATCAGGACAACAAACATGCCAATCACGGAGACACCGCTGAGGATCAAGATCATTTGCGTCGCGCGTTGTTGACTTTCGAATTGCCCTGCAAATTCTACGAAGTATCCTTCTGGCAAGTTAAGATCTGCGTCCAGTTGACGCTCAATGGCAGCGACCGCGCTCGACAAGTCACGCCCGAGCGTGTTGCAGCGGATCACAATTCGGCGGCGCGCGTTCTCGCGGTAGACTGCATTGGGACCCATGCCATCTTCGACATCGGCGAGGTCGCTCAATTCGACTTGATTACCGTTGGGCAGGTCGATTCGCAAACGCTCCAAATTGGCATAGTCGGTGCGAAACTCTTCTTCAATTCGAACCAGAAGATCAAAACGTCGCTGGCCGTCAAGCACTTGCGAGATCACTTCTCCCTGCAGCGCCGTTTGTAGAATTCTCGCAACGTAGGCCCGCGTCACGCCGTAGGTAGCCAAGTCGTCGGATCGGAGTCGAATATGAAGTTCGCTGGTCTTTTGAATCGGTTCAACGATCGGATCAGTAAGCCCTTCGATTGTCGACATGGAAGCTTTGGCTTCATTGGCGAGTTGCTGCAATTGGTCGAGGTCGTCTCCGTAAATCTTGACGGCAATCTGCGCATAAACGCCTGAGACCATATGGCTAATTAGATGCGCCAAGGGCTGTTCAACTTCGATGTCAACACCGGGTGCTTCCTCCTTTAATTCATCCAGCAGCTTCTTGATGATTTCTTCCCTGCGTAGATGCACGTCTGGATTCATATTCAGGACGTACTCTCCAAAGTTGACCGGGAGCGCATGCTCATCCATCTGAGCCCGTCCAGTCCGGCGAACAAAATACCGAATGGCACCCTCGGGGTTATCAGGGCCGACTTGCAACGATCGAAATTTGGCATCAATAGTGGATGACACTTGATTGGATGCCTCCAACGAAGAACCCGGTGGCAGCGTGACGTTGACCTGAACGCTCCCTTCATCAAAATCCGGCAAAAAACTGCTGCCAAGATTGGCGAACATTAACGCGGCGATCCCTACCATCGCCCAAGTCGCCAGTAACAATGGCCCCGGAATCGCCATGCTGATATGGATCAGCGGCGTGGCGATGCCTTTGAGCCCCCTCAACAACCAACCGTCCTGCTCAACGTGAGTCGCCGGCGCCTTTGGCAACAGGTAATACGAAAGGACGGGTGTCAGCGTCAGCGATACAAACAGCGACGAAACAATTGAAACGATATAGGCAATGCCAAGCGGTTCGAACAAGCGACCGGCAATTCCAGAGATCGCGAACAATGGCAAAAACACCAGGATCACGACAATGGTTCCAAAGACGATAGCACTTCGAATCTCACAACTCGCTTCGTAAACGACCTGGATTGCTGGCCTTGGCTGATCCATCGCATTGTTTTCTCGAAGCCGACGGAAAATGTTTTCGACGTCGACAATGGCATCATCAACCAGCTCGCCCATCGCGACCGCAATCCCGCCGAGCGTCATGACGTTGATCGTCAGTGACGAGTCGGTCAAGTATCCGATGAAACGGAACACCAAAGTCGTGATCACCAACGACAACGGAATCGCAGTCAACGTGATAAACGTGGTTCGAAAGTTCAACAGAAACAAGAACAACACCACGATTACCAACAAGGCACCGATGACCAACGCCTCACCGACGTTGAAAACGCCTCGATCAATAAAGTTTCTCAGCTGAAACAGCTCACTGTTGATGATGATGTCGGCCGGCAGTGAGGCTTCCACTTCTTCCAGCGCTTTGACAACTTTATCGGTTAGCGCTCTTGTGTCGACGTGAGGTTGCTTGACGATCGACAGGACAACTCCGGGCATGCCATTAATGGCTCCATCGCCACGTTTGAATTCAGCTCCAGCTGAAACCTTGGCGACTTGCCCCAGCAAGATCGGGCGCTTTTCGGTCACCCGCACGGGGACTTTCATCAAGTCCTCGATAACATTGGTTGCGTCGGGACCAACGCGGCCAAGGATTCGAATGGGACGTTCCGATTCACCTGTAATGGCAAACCCACCACTCGTATTGATATTGCTTTCCATCAAAACGCGTTCGACATCTTGCAGTGAAACGCCGTATTCGATCAGCAGCGTTGGGTCGACCAACACCTGGTACTGTTTTCGCTCGCTTCCCTGCATGAAGCATTCTGCGACGCCGCCAAGTTTTAGAAGCCGCGGTCGAACCACCCAGTCTCCGAGCGTGCCCAGCTCCAACTCCTGATCCAGGTCGGATGGAAAGTCAACTTGATAGTCCACTCCATCAATCTGAATCAAAAACGAATTACTTGCGGTTTCATCCATTGCGGAGTCGCCGATTCGCGTGGCGGACCTGGAAGGGATCAACTGCCAACTCTCCAAGTCATGACGGTCCTTGGGCAACCAGATAGAAATCGATCCTGGCGGTGAGTCAGTCGTTACCCATTCGGCCATCCAGTTGGTGCCAGGCACGATTGTGAGTTTGCCACCGTTGGGCCCGCGCTGTCGATACATCCCGGCAATCATGATGTTGCCAAGGATCGAAGATTCCGGTGTCATTTCCGGATTAATTCCTCGAGGCAGTTCCCCGCCAATCGACGAAAGTCGCTCTTGAACCTTCTGTCGCGCAGTACTGATCTCCGTTTCCCAACCAAACTCAACAAAAATAACACTCAGCCCAGCAGTGCTTTGGCTACGCACCGCTTCCACGCCACTGGCACCCAGCAAGGCGTTCTCGACGGTTTGCGTCACCAACGTTTCAACTTCTTCAGTCGAAAGTCCTGGACACTCAGTTAACAGAACGACTCTGGGACGATCAAGATCTGGAAAAACATCGATCGGCATCGTGGTCGCGAGATAGGAGCCGTAGACCAGCATCAACAAGCTGATCACGACAACCAGAAAACGATAACGTAGTGAAAGCCTAATCAGTGCGTTCAGCATCGCGTTGATCCTTAATGAGATGCGTGAACCGTACCGTCGGCATGTACGTGAAAACCGGGTTGCGCTCCGCTGGCTGCTTGTGACTTGAGCACCCGATTCAATGATGCGCTGGCGTTCTGAGCCAGATAGAATCCCGGACTGATCGAGCCGTCATTGGCCAGCACGACGTTCGTGCGATCTTGGTGGACAATTTCGACAGGTATCCGATTGAACAGATCACCATTTTGTTGAAAGACAAACGCTTCGGGACCTTCAAACACGACAGCGTCGGTGGGGAGCACCAAGACGTTGTCAATTTCGTCGACGGGAACACGAATATTAACTCGCTGCCCCGGACGAAACCGCCAAAGGACAAATGGCCGGCCTTGTTTTTCATAAACGCGCGACTGGTTTTCCAGCGGAATAAAAAAGTCAAAGGTACGACTGTCTGGATCTGTCGTATTGGACAGGTGGCGAATCTGAAACGTCTGATCGATGTTCGTCCAGTCATCTGCAACGTCGTCCGGAAAATCGACTTCGACGTTCCAACTGCGCTCTGCAGCCCGTGCCAAGCTGGAGGCTTCTTTTTTGAAGGCATGACCTTTGATATACAACGAGTAATGGTTTGCTAATACAACGAGTGCCTGACCCGATTGCACTTGTTGGCCCAGTTCAACTTTGAAATCCTGGATTTCAAAAAAGTCTTGTCGCGTGGAGGTCGTCACATTGATTGAGAGGCTTTCGGTTTGATTGTTCGTCTCAGTCGTTTTCTCGATGACGTCCGGTGCCACAATCTCGATCGACGTAAGAAAGTCGCCTTGCTCGACGCGTTCGACTTGTTGAGGTGACAGGCCGCGAGAAATTAAATCTTGACGATAGGCATCAATTCTGGCATTTTGTCGACTGACCTGTTGTTCCAGTTCGATTTTTCGTTTCCCGGGAATTGTCCCTGAATCGACCAGTGCTTGAATGCGATTGATTTCCTTGTTGAGAATCTCGACCTCCCGAATCGCTTTGAACAAGTCCGATTGAGCTTGTTGGAGGTATTCGCTGACCAAACGCAATGTGAATAGTTTTTCGCCAGGTTGAACGATGTCCCCCTCAAACGCGTGGACTCGTGTGATCACACCGGCCAATGGTGCAGTGAGTCCCCGATCTGTGAGCCCCGGTCGATCTTCAATGACGCCGGGTATCTGGATCGTTCTCCAGTAAGTTTGCACTTTGGCCGGGGCAACGACCAGCTCAAGGTTGGCTCGTGCTTGCGCACTCAACTCCAACACGCTCGGTTTATCGACGATGGGTGTCTCATCGTGATCAGCATGTGCCGGCTCTGGTTCATTGGTTAGCAATGGTCGCCAATATTGACGCCCAAACCAAACGCCGGCACCGATCGCACCAACGACCACTATGTAAGCCAGGGGCGAAATCAAGCGTTTCGCCCATTCCCATTTTGTACCCATCGAATTACCTCGGAATGTGAGCTTGCTGTCGCGAGGCACAATCGTGTCGCCTCGTTTGATTCAGAATCTGGGTTAATGCAATTTGTGGTTAATTCAAGTTTCGGTAAAGCCAAATTTTGGCAAGCTGGCCGTTGCAATTAGCGGACCGGCGAATTTTAGTGGACCGGCGAAAATGTAGCGGACCGGTGAAAATGTAGCGGACCGGCGCAAGCCGGCCGGTGTTAAACCGACTCTCAATAATCAAGGGTTTAGGAACTTCACCGTAGGGCTCGCGCCCTCGCGCTACTTCTCACCGTAGGGCTTGCGCCCTTGCGCTACTTGGAAATGTAGCGGACCGGCGCAAGCCGGCCGGCGTTAAACCGCCTCTCAATGATCAAGGGTTTAGGAACTTCACCGAAGGGCTTGCGCCCTTGCGCTACTTCACCGTAGGGCTCGCGCTACTTGGAAATGTAGCGGACCGGCGCAAGCCGGCCGGTGTTAAACCGACTCTCAATGATTAAGGGTTTAGGAACTTCACCGTAGGGCTTGCGCCCTAGCGCTACCTTTCACCGAAGGGCTTGCGCCCTGGCGCTACCTCACCAAAGGTTCGCGCTAAATCGAGGGGCTGTTAGAGCAGCAAACAGGTCGTTTTTTTCAAAACAAGCGCATACGTCGACCCGAAGGAATTGCAATCGGGTGCATGACATTGCGGGTGGATGACCTTAAAGATTGAGCACTGTCGCTCGATGATGGGCCACAAAAGTGTCGAAGCCGGTAGCCACTCGGTGCCTTCCAGAACACGGACAAATTCATGATCTGCGATGTAGACGATGTCATGATCGTGTTCGTCGGGCAGGTCTTGATCGGCAGCAGTTTCGTCGTCACCTGATCGGCGGGTTCGTTCCTGCGAATCGTGGTGAGCATGATCAGCGTGAGCATGATCACCGTGATGGTGTGATTCATGTGCCGAAACGTCGGCGTGAATATGCCCGCACAAGTGGATATGTGATCTTGACGATTGATCCAACGACCCATGGTGCGCATGACTACAGTTGGCTAATGCCTGATTGGCAATCAGCGCGGTCATGGTTAACCAGATAAAGACGTTTCGGATCATGGAAACCGTGGTTCGGATGCGTTTCGATGAAGCCATTATAGCAGCTTCGGTCAATCGAGCAATTTCAACCACAAGGGGGGTCGGTCTCGCGAACGGAAACGAAGGTACTCGGACGTGTTTGAGTCGGTCGTTCCAGCACGAATGCTTGGCAAGTCGTGGGGCCAAATCAAAGCGATCAACGTCAGCTAACACCGTAACGGATCAGGTTGCGATTTTGGGCTCAAGTTGCTTTTCGAATGAGAAAGATGCCTTCAATCTCGACGCTGACTCCAAGTGGAAGCGCTGCGACGCCAACAGCGCTGCGTGTTCCAATTCCGGCTTCATCCCCAAAGACCGCCTTCATCAATTCACTGCATCCATTGATGACCGCAGGCTGTTGCGTAAACTCACTGGTTGACGCGACCATCCCGAACAGTTTGACGACTTGGGCCACCCGGCCAAGGTCCCCCAGCGTTGCCTTTAGAGTCGACAACATGGCCAGTCCTGCTTGACGTGCCGCGTCGTATCCATGTTGTTGATCAACCTCGGCTCCAACGATCCCTTTCATCATGCTGCCGTCGGGCAACAGTGGAAGATGCCCAGAGGTATAGCACAAATCGCCAATGATCATTGCAGGACGATAGATTGCCACGGCGGACGGAGCTGACGGCAACTCGAATCCCAATGAGGCCAGTCTTTGTTCCGGGGATTCCATTCAATCTTCCTTTTTCGCGTCTGATGACTTGTCCTTTGTCGACGCATCCGGTTTGCTGTCGTTGTTGGATTCGCTCTTGGGAGGCTGCTTGGCATCTTGTTGAGCCGACTCTGTTTTTGGCTTCTGGCGTACGAACTGCGCCAAATCTGAAAACGACTTCATCGGTTCATCGCCGCGAAGCATCTTCTCGGTAATCGGTTTGACTTCTTTTGGTTTGGATGGTCGTCGTTCTCGACGTTGAAACTTGGAATTTCGTGAACTGGAACTTCGCGAATCGTACTTGCCAGGTTTTCGTCCATCCCGTCGAGCACTACCTTTGTTGTCACTCCGATTACTGCGTTTTTGATCACCCTGATGCGACTGAGGTTTACGATGGTCCGCACTCCCTGATGGTTTACGCTCGCCACGTTTTTGACGGCGAGGTGGTTTTTTTGTGCCCGGTCGAATCGCAGTCAGCTTGACGCGACGTGCGGACGAATCGATTTCGGTCACCCAGACTTTGATAACATCGCCAACAGAATAGTGCTTGAACGGATCGCTTATATAGTGATTCGAAAGTTGGCTGACATGGACCAGCGAACTTTCGCCGAGACCAATATCGACGAAGACGCCAAAGTCAACGACATTGACAACTTGGCCGTCGAGTTGCATTTCGGGTTGAAGATCATCCGCTTTGAGAATGCCACGGCGGAAGAGCGGCTTGTGCACTTTGTCTCGCGGATCCCAAGCGGGGCGTTTTAGACTGAGGATCACGTCTTTAACCAAAAGCCGCCCGCTCTGATGCGATTTGGCCAATTGGTCAATGTCTAACTCCGTCATTCGTTTGACAATCTCTTTTCGGTTCGCCTCAAACTCTTTTCGATTCCCTTTTTTGATCGGTTCTTCGTTTGAGCTTGCTTCGTTTGAGCTTGCTTCGTTTGAGCTTGCTTCATCAGAAGGAGGTGTTGAACCGGTCGTCGTTTCGGTTGGAGTTGCTATCGGAGTTTCAGTTGGAGTTTCCGCAGGCGTTTCAGTTGGCGCTCCTGTCGGAGTTGATTGACTCGTAGTCTCAGGTGAAGGTTCCGTCGTCGGGGCTGGCTCGCCAGCAGATTCCTGAGTCGTTGGAGGATCGCTCGTCTCCGTTGCCGGTTCCGCTATACTGGTGGCTGACGCAGCGGATTCAGCAGGAAGCGAGCCATCAGGAGTTGAACCGGCGTTTGGCATCGCGTCGACTGTCTTGTCCGAATCTGCCTTTGGTGATGGCTCAGGATTCGAAACGTCGACGGATGCTGCAGCGTCGCTGGACACCGTCTGAGCTTGCTCTACTTTCTCATTCTCTGCTTTCTCATTCTCGGCATTCTCTTTGTCAGCTTGTTCCTTTTCAGCTTTCTCTTTTTCCAACTGCGCTCGTGCGAGTTTTTCCTGAGCGAGCCTTGCAGCGGCTTGTTCTTCACGCGACGGCTGCATCAACCAGCGAGGAAAAACGTCTTCGACTTTGGCGGAAACACGTTCGAGGATGTCATTGGCGATTCCATAGCACTCGGGGTGAATGCTGGTCGCGTCCATTGGATTGCTACCGCCATGAACTCTTAAAAAACCGGCCGCCTGGATATAGGTCGTCTGCCCAACACCATTGACGTTCTTCAATTCCTCTCGTGAGTTAAAACGGCCGTTCTCAATGCGAAACTCGACGACCCGTCGAGCGGTGAGTGCGTTCAGGCCAGAGACGTATTTCAGCAATGCCGAACTCGCCGTGTTGACATCAACTCCGACTCGATTGACGCATGCCTGGACAACCGCATCGAGCGACTCGCTAAGATGCTTAGCTTTAATGTCGTGTTGATACATCCCGACGCCAATATTGGCTGGTGCGATTTTGACCAATTCGGAAAGCGGATCGAGTAATCGTCGTCCAATCGAAACAGCACTACGGGTTGCCGGTGACACATCGGGCAGTTCTTCACGACCAATTTCACTGGTCGAGTAAATGCTTGTTCCCGCTTCGTTAATAATGATGTAGCGAACTTGATGGTCGGAAAGCTGTTCTGCGATCGTATCAGACACCATCTGTTCGACTTGGCGACAACCAGTGCCATTGCCGATGGCGATGACATCGACTTTGTGTCGCATGACCCAATCGTGAATCCGAGTCTTGCTTTCATCTCGTCGACTTTGATTGCCAACGACGAAGACTTGCCCTGACTCGATCAAGTTGCCACAGCTATCAATAATCGCGACCGAGCATCCACGTTTGTAGCCCGGATCGATTGCCATGATGACACGGTTTCTCGTTGGCGGTTGCAACAAGAGGTTCTTCAAATTATTCGCAAACACGTCAACGGCGTGACGTTCTGCGGCTTCGGTCAATTCACGCCGAATCTCTCGTTCCAACGAGGGAATTAACGATCTGGAAAGTGTTTCATTGGCACACTTTTTCAGAAACGATTCTGACGGATGATTTTCCGGCACCAAATGAGTGTAAGCCAGCTCATTGACTTTCTCGGGATCGATTTTGATTTTGACTCGAAGCTTACCCGACCGTTCTCCACGATTGATTGCCAAGACCTGATGATGTGGCAACTTCGTGAGTGCTTGTGAATAATCGTGGTAGTCTTTAAACGGATCCTGTTCTTTCTTTTTCTTCTTCTTTTTCCTTGGCTTGGGTTTTGCTTTGTCGGTCGAATCCGGCTTGTCGGCAGCTGTTTTTTCAGCCGTCTGAGGTCCAGCACCAGAATTTGGATTCGTTGCATCCGCTGGCGGCGTAACGGCTCCTGACTCGGTCGATGAAGCCGCCGATATGGAATGCGTGACCGATTCGTTGTTCACATCGCTGCTTGGCTCGGAGGATTCACCTTGAGTGGTGACTGAGGAATCGCCAGCGTCAGTTTGCGGTGCGTTGGACGCTGCATTGGTATCCGCAACGCTTGTCACTGCCTCATTGGTGTTCGCAGGCGGTGTCGATTCGCTACTCGCGGGTGCCGGTGGATCCTCAGAGGCAGATGATGAAGGTTCGTCTGCGACATTCAGCGAACCTGTTTTGTCATCAGTTGAAAGCGTGTCGCTTTCTTTTGAGGGAGTCGGCTCCACCGTCTCGGAGTCACTCGATGGTGGCTCATTCTTTTCTGTCGCGACAATCAAACTGGAATTCAGTTGACCTTGTTCCCGAATCAGTTTCCTCAGTGCCAGACGGAGCGAATCGTTTTCGGAAAACTTTTCTGCAACCAGATCACCAACACCTTTGATGACATCATCAACTGTGTTCAGTCCTTTGTCGACGCGAACAAAGTCGGTTGCACGCGTGGCAAAATCGACTTCGTCGGTCGAATTGAGAATCTCATCGGCCAGTGGTCCGAGGCCTTGCTGTCGTGCCAATGAAGCGCGAGATTGCTTGCGTGTCTTGAAGGGTGCATAGATGTCTTCAAGTCGTCGACTCGAAGTCGTCTTGAGGATCTGTGATTTTAATTGATCTGTCAGCTCGCTCTGGGATTCGATCGCCCGCAGGATCGTCGACTTTCGATCGGACAAAGCACGTAGCTGCGTCGTCTTGGTTTTGATCGCCAGCAGCTGTTCTTCGTTGAGCCCACCGGTCTGGTCTTTTCGAAACCGGGTCACGAACGGAATCGTGTTGCCATCGTCCAACAGCTCGATGGCTGATTCGACTTGGTGAGGAGCAAGTTTCAGGTCTCGGGCAATGACCGAGATGTCAATTTTTATGGGATCCATCTTGGATCATCCGTTTTACAAAAGATTTTGCCAGCGTCTTGATTGGCCGCGCATTTCAATCAACGGCGCTAATCGTACCGTTGCGACAGAATCACGAGTCTATCATGCTCGCATCCAAGGAAAAACCGGTACGACCCGTTTTCAGTGCAGGGAAACAGAAAAATTGATACACGTTGTTTTGCCGATGCGTTGTTCATGACCGTGCGCGACAAGCAACAGTCGTTCAACTCTGTCGACCCATTTGATTTCGATGATTTGAGTCCGCTTAACGACAACCTAGTTTTCAACAATTCCTATTTCTCGGCGACCCCACCGCGTCGGTACGAGTAAAACGGATCAGAGGAAACTATGACCGATCCCCATTTGAGCTCTCCGTCGACGGCTCAACAAACCGTCACATTCGGGACTCCAAGAACCGTCGCGTCCCAAATCGGCGACGCGCCCTTGTCGCATTCGCACCCCGAAAACGGCGAGAACAGAACAAATTCGACGTACGGCATGCCCGCTCCTGTTGAACATGCTCCCACTGCTCCCCAATCCACTTGGGTGGGGAAACGCATCGACAAATATATCGTCGAGAGACTTCTCGGCGGTGGTGGGATGGGTGAGGTCTTCCTCGGAAAACATCGCTGGCTCGATGTCCCAGTCGCCATCAAAATTCTGCGACCGATGTTTGGACATGACGCTGTCGCCATGGAGCGATTTCATCGCGAAGCAAAACTGGTTGCACTGATGAATCATCCCAACATCGTCCGCGCTGTTGATGGCGGGCCGATCGACGACAGTTGCTACCTGGTCACTGAGTTTCTCGACGGCATGGATCTTGCCGACATTGTTGCCAAACGCGGTCCGCTGCTTCCGTCGGAAGCGTGTGCGATCATCTGTGAGATGGCCAAAGGGCTGCACTACGCCCACAATCGACACCTCGTTCACCGAGATATCAAACCTCAAAACGCGATGGTGCTTAAGGACGGAACCGTCAAAATCCTCGACCTTGGCTTGGCGCGGGTCACACTGGCTGACGCTCAAACGCAAATGACAGCGACGGGCCAGTTCATGGGGACCGTGGATTACGTTTCGCCAGAACAAGCGATTGACACCAGCGAAATTGACCACCGAGCTGACATTTATAGCCTCGGTTGCACGCTTTACTTTCTGTTAACTGGCCAACCTCCATTTCACGGTGACGGCTATGAATCTGTCGTCAGCAAAATTTTGGCACACACCGACGAGGTCCCCCAGGCAATCAATTTACTGAGAAGCAATGTTCCTCGAAAACTGATTCAAATCGTCGACAAAATGATGGCCAAGTCTCCCGACGATCGCTATCAAACGGCGGAGGAAGTCGGCGAAGTGCTCAGCCGTTTTGCCAAACCAATTGATCCGGCAAAGATTTTTGAACAAGGCTCGTTTGTCGTCAATCAAAGCCTCACGCGTCAGCAAACAAGTTTTGCCGACCAGTTTGTCAGCGGAGTCGCAGCAGCCGTCATCAGCGTACTTCTGTTTGCGTTGAAGCTCGCTGGGATCGTAGAACAAGTCGAAGTCAATTCGAACTCACGTGGCCATGTGAAACCGAGATACCGAACCCAGGTCAGTTTCTCCGGGTTGTTTACCTGGATCATCATTGCCGGTCTAGCTTTGTTTTTCTTCAGCACGTTCGAGTTTGTTTACGTCGAATACTAATCATCGGGGCGTACAACTTGATCACCCTGTATTTTGCATGCCCCAATCTAAACCGAATCCAGTCAGTTCACTTTTTTACTTCTAGAGAATCAAAATGAGTAAATGGGAAGCCACCGTCCAAACGCCTTCAAACCACCCTGTCTCGAGCAGCGTTTGCAATCATGGTTGCCTCGTCCGCATCCACCCACTGGAACTGGAAAACAAGATGCTGCGGATCACACAGCGAACCACGACCATTGGCCGCGAGCCGGACAATGATGTTTTCTGTGATGACACGTCGATCTCGCGACAGCACGCGAGCATCACCAAGGACGTCGATGGGTTTCTTGTCGAAGACAAAGGGAGCACCAATGGCACGTTCGTCAATGGCACGATGATCAAGGCGCGACGCTTGGCCGATGGTGACAAGATTCAAGTCGGCAATCACATCTTCAAGTTTCTGGCCGGAGATTCGATTGAGTCACAATACCACGAGACGGTTTACTCGATGATGACGATCGACGGACTGACCAATGTCTACAACAAACGTTATCTGGTCGACGCTTTGTCACGTGAGTTTGAACGCAGCCAGGCATTTGGCCGACCGTTCTCAATCGTGATGATGGACATCGATTTCTTCAAAAAGTTCAACGACAACTACGGCCACCTTGCTGGTGACGAAGTGCTTCAGGAGTTTGCGCGTCGCGTCGAATCGCTATCGGGGGTCAATCATATTTTCGCTCGATTTGGTGGTGAGGAATTTGCCTGGTTGATGGTCGAAACCGAGTGCGGTCCAGCTCACGAATACGCTGAGGCGGCTCGAAAATTAGTCGAAGAGAAACCATTCAAATGCTGTGCAGGTGATCTCTCGGTCACAGCCAGCTTCGGAGTGGCTGAGTTCGAGAGCGAAAAGCACAAGAACTTCTCTGAGCTTTTGGAACAGGCTGACCAGCGGCTGTACGTTGCCAAAGAAAGTGGCCGAAATCAGGTCTGCTCCGAGGACGCCGCATCGAAATAGGCGACGCGGTTCAGGCGACGCGAATTGGTTGACGCGGATTCATTCCTCGCTCATCTTGCGAAGTTTCTCACCCAGCGGGCATCGATGGGTTGAATCTATAGCGATCGGTCAATAAGTTTTACGCTTATAGATCGGTCGTTTTTTGCGTTGAAACATCGACAGATGGACAGCATGGCAATCGTAGGCGACAAGGATTCGCATTTTTTTAGGTGAGGGTGTGGGTGGACGAAACCGATACGCAGAATGAGACGCCGTCCGAGGCCAACGATCAAGCAGAGCCTGACCGCATGCCTAAGGACGCAATTCCGCCAGCGCGTTCGATTGACTTTGAGAAACCGACGACCGATTCTCCGTTGGTCTGGTGGGCGGCGTTGGTTGGGCCCGCGTTAGTAACGCTGTTGGCCCTTGGGTTTATTTATCTGACACAAGGTTGGGAGGTCTCTGCCAGCTACGTCGGCGCTGCGGCAACGGCTTTCTTTGCATTCGGCCGATTCGTGATCCTCCTCGGTGCGGATCAACCTGACCCGGATGCTTACTTTTTTCTCAAGCATCTCAATGCGCGCAATCTGTTTGCGATGCTGACGTGGCTCGACGTGATGACAGCCATCTTTGTGGCGTTTCACATGTCGGTGCTGTTTCGTATCCCCTGGGTCGGCACCAAAATGGAAGATCTGGTCGCCGACGGTCGATTTATTCTCGAAAGACAACCTTGGATTCGGCAGGCCGCGTTTTGGGGGCTGGTCGTGTTTGTGATCTTCCCGACTTCGACAACAGGCAGCATTGGTGGCTCCATCTTTGGACGGTTACTCGGGATGAAACGCCCGACCATCATCGGTGCGATTCTGATCGGCAGCGTTTTAGGAAACGGAATCATGCTGGTGTTCGCCAAACAGATTAACAACCTTGTTCCTGGCGGTGACAACATCTGGATGAAAGTGATTGGGGTGGGCGTGATGGTGTTCGCCCTGTTCCTGTTCGAGCGACGCATCAAAAGTCTCAAAAGGCAGTACATGGAACTGGAAGCCGCGAACGATAAAGTAAGCGAGTGATATTGCGATGAGCAAAGCCGCTTGGACGCGATTGCGACGCTCCGTTACTCAGTGCCAACTCTGCCCTCGGTTAGTAACTCATTGCCAAACGATTGCCACCGAAAAACGGAAAGCGTATCGGAATGAAACGTACTGGGGCAAACCGGTTCCGAATTTCGGCACGCCAAACGCATCCTTGTTGATTGTTGGGTTGGCTCCCGGCGCCCATGGTGCGAATCGGACCGGACGGATGTTTACCGGTGATCGAAGCGGCGATTGGCTCTATGCCGCGATGCATCAAGCGGGTTTTGCCAATCAACCGGAATCGACAGGGCGACGGGACGGTCTCAAGTTGATCGATGCGACGATTACCAACGTCGGACGATGTGCTCCGCCTGGCAATAAACCGTTGTCTGACGAACTGAATCGCTGCCGGCCATTTTTTCTGGAGACCATACGGCTGGTCGATCCGCTGGTCATCATTGCGCTTGGCGGGCTCGCATGGAACGCGACGCTGGTGGCGATGGTTGAGATGGAACGGTATACCAAACCCAAACGACGACCCAAGTTTGCTCACGGTGCAACTGTCCGGTTTGATTCATCACAAACGCTGCTTGGTTGCTACCATCCCAGCCAGCAAAATACGTTCACTGGCCGATTGACCAAGAAAATGATCGATTCTGTTTTCGATATGGCGAAACAACAAATTGAAGAAGCGAAGCGAGACGACAAGTCACCGTAACCGTTTAAGTCCCAGCAGCGTTTCCACCAGACAAGCCGCGGTCGCTAAGGTCGTCAATTCACCGATCGGAAATTTGGTTGGGCCATGGTGACCCAGCCGATCGGATGCTCGAGTAGATTAGAAATTAACGCTATCGCCGTTCGGCAATCGGAAGTACATTCATAGACTCCTGCCGACTTCGCAGAACGATTGTAATTCCCAGTTTGATTCGATCACGTGCAAGAACCCGAACCCTATTCATCACCTGTCTCTTCAGGCGCCCCTGACGATTCGAATGACTTGCCAGATAAAACGCCACATCGAGTTGGCGGTTTATCGATCGGAGGCTTGGTTTCCTGGATCGTCATTCTGTTGCTCACCGCGTTGTTGGTCGGCTCGATTGCAATTCAGCAGTTTTTTGCAGTCAATGAGATTGGCGGAGACGCGACCAGTGGTGATCTGATGCAGGTCCAACTGCAAGCCAGAACGGTCGTTGGACAGAACAATCTGTCCGAAATTGTTCCGGGCGGGGGAAATCAGAAAACGCCAGTTCCGAAAGAACTGAATGGTGGTTGCTACGAACAACGCCTCTGTTTCGTGACACTCAAAGGTGAAACTGATGATGCGGCTGCCGCGTTGTCGGTGTTGGACGACTTGGATCAAAAAGTTGAAGAGCACGACCTTGAGTTGACAGAAAATCAAACTCGACTTCGCTCACTCCTAGGCCAGTTATATCAACAGTATTCGATCGGCGACTTTGATTCACAGTTTCTTTCCGATGAAGATAGCGAGTTCCTCAAGGAACGCTTGGGTTTTTGTGGCCAATTAGCGCTCTTGCCAGACGGAACGCCGCTGGAGGCACAACGGGATGAGTTGGTGGTTGGAGCTGCCACAAAACTGTTGATCATGGCAGTCGCTGGACTGTTTGGCATCCTGATTTTTCTCGCTGGTTTTGTGTTCGCGGTGGTATATCTCTACCTGTTGGCATCGGGGAAGTTTCAGGCGCGGTTGGAACCTTCATTGACGGATCACAACGTCTACATCGAGACGTTTGCGATTTGGCTCGTGATATTTTTTGGATCGTCCCTGGTGATGGGAGGTTTTGTTACCGATGCAAAGCTGCAGATGCTGTTGCAACCGATCATTTTCTTTGGTTCGTTGTTCTGTCTAGTTTGGCCAGTGGTACGTGGAGTCAGCTTCTCACAGGTTCGGCGGGACATTGGATGGACGCTTAGCGACCCGTTTATGGATTTGGTGACCACCCCGTTTACGTACGTCGCGTCATTGCCATTGTTGGTGCCAGGATTCATCATCGTGATTCTCGCAGCGGCGCTTCTGGGATTGGTTCAAGAGTCGCACGAATTCGCTCGGCAGGCGACGCCCGGACACCCGATCCAGGAATACATTAGTTCCGGGAATGTCTTGATGATCACGCTGGTGTTCATCACCGCGTGTGTCGCCGCGCCGGTTGTGGAAGAGACCATGTTCCGCGGTGTTTTTTATCGGCACTTGCGCGAGTTAAGTTCGCGATATGCTCGTTGGTTCAGCGTCTTTCTTTCGGCATGTATCAACGGATTTATCTTTGCCGCGATTCACCCGCAAGGGCTGATTGCGATCCCGGTGTTGATGTCGTTGGCATTTTGTTTTTCGTTGGCTCGCGAATGGCGCGGGAGTTTGGTTTCGCCGATCGCGATGCATGCGATTCACAACACGCTGATCACTTGTTTTTCACTTCTGATTCTGTGATCATGTCACCCCGATAATGGATCCTCAAAAGAACCGTTTGCATTCGAGATTCCAAGACGCTGGTTGACTTGCCGGCTGGTCCGAATCGCCCATCAACTTCACCCGTTTCACTTACTTTTATACGTTGCACGATGGAGTGCATTTTCCATGGCGAATATCAACGAGAACTACCTGAAACTTCAAGCTGGCTATCTGTTCCCAGAAATTGGTCGACGCGTCAAATCGTTTATTGATGCAAATCCTGCTGCGGACGTCATCAAAATGGGGATCGGCGATGTGACTCAGCCGTTGTGCCCCGCCATTACTGAGGCCATGCATTTGGCGATTGACGAACTCGCAGTCAAAGAAACCTTTCGGGGTTATGGTCCTGAGCAGGGATACGATTTTCTGCGTGATGCGATCGCCAAAAATGACTATCAAGACCGAGGAGTCGATGTCGCGGCTGATGAAATTTTTGTCTCCGATGGATCCAAATGTGACTCCGCGAATTTGCTGGACATTTTTGGTAGCGACAACAAAATCGCGGTGCTTGATCCGGTCTACCCGGTTTACGTGGATACCAATGTCATGGCCGGCCACACGGGGCCAGCGGATGAAAACGGCCGCTACGCTGGACTGGTCTATTTGCCGGTTTTGGAAGAGAAAAACTTTGAGCCCGACCTGCCCAACGAACCAGTCGATCTGATCTATTTGTGCTATCCCAACAATCCGACCGGCACTGTTGCCACTCGTGAGGTTCTCGAGAAATGGGTGGCGTACGCTAAAAAAAATCGTGCGATCATTTTTTACGACGCAGCTTACGAGGCGTACATCTCTGAAACCGATATTCCCCGGTCGATCTACGAAATTGATGGTGCCCGCGACGTTGCAATTGAATTGCGAAGCTTCAGCAAAACGGCAGGATTCACCGGAGTTCGTTGCGGCTTCATTGTGATTCCAAAAACGCTGATGGGTTATCGCGAAGACGGGACTACCCACTCAATTCACTCGCTCTGGAGTCGGAGACATAGCACCAAATTCAACGGTGCTTCATTCCCGGTGCAACGCGGCGCTGCCGCCTGCTACTCGGACGCTGGAAAACAGCAGATCTCGGAGCTCGTTGCGTTCTATATGAACAACGCGAAACTGTTGCGAGAAGGTTTGACCGAAGCTGGCTACACAGTTTTCGGAGGCGTCAACGCACCTTACGTCTGGTTGAAAACTCCGACAGGAATGACCAGCTGGGAGTTTTTTGATGAGTTGCTTAACACCGCGAACGTCGTTGGTACGCCGGGTAGCGGATTTGGCGCTGCGGGCGAAGGGTATTTCAGACTGAGTGCCTTTAACAGTCTGGAAAATACGCAGGAAGCGATCAAACGAATCAAAACATCGATGTCCAATGTCACGCCGCAAAGTGTCTGAGCGGTTTGATTGATCGTTAACGAGTGGAACTGGTTGAGATCGTTGTCAAGTTGCCAAACGATTGGCCACGCCCAACTTCAAATGCTTGCGTGTGTCGTCCGTCGAGAATCGATTTGACACGATACCGTAACGTCATTGATTGTCCCGGTTTCATTGCTGGCAATTCCCAAGTTACCGTTTGGAACTCGGCGTTGTAGGCAGCCGGCCGGTCCAAAACCGTGACCTGCATTCCTTGCGGCAACGACAAACGCAATTGAAAGCGGCCAGTCTCTTCGTTGGTCGTATTTCGAACCATCACTGCAAAGTCAGCCGTCCCGCGGGCGTGCATCATGACAGGACCGGATGGTTCGATTTCGAAATTGTTGGCAAACGTTAAATCGTCGGCGGCATCCTGCTCGTTTGAAATCACCATTTCGTGGAAGTTCATCAAGGGTGAATTCATCGACGCTGGTGGGGCCTGTTGATACACAGGCTGGTCAACGATCGAACCAATTCCACGCACTTGACGGTCGCCCGTTGCGACATCGATATTGGCACGCGTCAATTCGATTTGGCGGACGACGTCATCCGAGTTAAAGAAAGGATTCGTTTTGAATTTGCCTGCGCCGAGATTTTCATTGGCTGCCACCGTTGCCGTCGGTTTGGAAACGTTGACCGGCATGGATTGAGCTTCGTCGGTGCCCATCTGCGGCTTTGCGGACACGACGATTTCAGGGTGATCGACTTGCGGCGCTTCGCTTTTTTCGTCTAAACGAATTTCAAAACGCTGATGCGGTTCGTCTCCATTAACCACCTCGACCGAAGTCACATTGCTGGGGACAGCCAAATGAAGCTTGAAACGATCCCCTTGAGCATTGGTGCTCACGTCGACAGCGCACTGCTTTAGCAGCTCTTCGGTTGGATCAGGTGTGACCACAGGTTTCAGTGTGGCAGCGTTTGGCTGGACCAATGGCTGATTCGACTCAGCAGCTGCTACCTGTGGCGCATTCAGTTCCGGAGTGATTGGATGTAACGGTGCCGCGTCGATGAGTGGCGTCGTTGTAGGCTTGGCGACCGGCGCTGGCTTGGGCTCAAATTCCACCGGGAAGTTGAACGTGCGGTCGACGACGATACCGCTGAAGTTTGATGGAAGCTGGACTGCTGGCGTGACCGTCTGTGGCGAAGGTTGTGCTGGCAGAGATTGAACGGCAATCGGCTGGGGTTGCAACCGGCGATCCATGTTAACAGGGATTTGTCCAAACGCTGGGGCGCTACAGCTGATCATGACCGCAGCTGCGAACATCTGAGTCAGGTTTTGTTTCCAGGTGGCCATCGGTTTTCCAAAATCAAGGGTGGGTAGGTTTACTTTGGAATGTGAGAACGAGCTACGCATGAGTGGGTCATTCGTAAAGTGAATTATCTTTCGATCAAACTTCGTTCGGACACACTGCCCTGAGCCGCATTTTCTGCCGTCGCATTTCGCGTCAGTGCTGACTCAGCGATCACCCCAAGCGCTAATGCGCTTTGGTCGATCAGATTCTCTTCGGCAAACACAGCGACTTGAACTTGGTGTTGTCCCGTTGAATGGGAAACACCTTTAAGACGAATTGTTTGTTTGTATCTTCCGGGGATCGAATTGATCGAAAAGGTGATCGTGCGACTCTTCTCATCCAGCCACGCGTCACGATCAAACCGGGTAATTGTCAAGTCGTCGGGAATTGCGACTTTCACTTTGACCGGTGTGGAGGCAGCGGTGCTCAGATTCAATACTTCGATCGCAAGCTCATTTGGTTGGCTGGCCAGCATCACTTCCGGTGCCAACAATCGCACTTTCATCGACGCCGGTGTGGGATCGACATTGACAGGTCGCCGAGCGGGTGCTTGAGCAGTCTGTTGTCCAGCACGTTGTGAATCGAGTGTGGGGTTGGAAACTTGCGATGCCGATCGGTTGTCCGATTGCCTGGATCGCTGGTTCACCGGTTGGTTGACTAGCTTGTTCGACTGGCTAGAAGACATACCTGCCAACGATGAATTGACGGCAGGGGTTTCTTTGACTGGTGAGTCAGAGAAATTGAGGTTTGTGCGTGAGGCCAGAGTTGGTTTCAGGGAATCGCTCAGGTTTTCGACGACGGGACCTCGACGGACAATGTCGGCATCGAGCACGGAAACTGGTGTGCGACTCGGGAATGAAGCATTCGGCAAATTAAACGGTGATTTGAGTGAGTCCGTTGGCGTGTTTGCCGGGCCTTCTAGCGATGGTGATATCGCCGGCGGCTCAAGCTCGACGTCAGTTGGTTTTGGCGGTTCGGAATCACTTCGGTCGAATTCGCCGTCGCGAGCGGAGCTGCCGATTGGTTGCGCCGGTGTTGGCTTGCGATAAACGTTGGGTGGGATCTGGGAGCTATTGTCGAACTCGGTCAAGATGCCATTGCCGTTCCAGTAGGCGGTGTCCGGAGCGGTGCTCAAGGGCGCCGGTACTCGACGCTGTCCGCGTTTTTCTTCAGTGGCGTTGGGCGTCTGAGGCGCATCCTTGACTGTCGCCAACACCTCCCGAAACGTCCGTGGAAACGGCGTCCCCACGTACTGTTGCGCAACCACCATGGAAGGGGAAGTCAGTAAAACGACTAAGACTAAAACGACTCGACAACGAGGCATACCTTTTCCTCAATACACATCCGTAACGGAACAGACGTCAGAATCGGTGTGATCGGAATCGCAATACCAACAAAACCGTTACATTCCGAGCTGTGCCAATGACGGCTGCCGGAGGAAGCGTCAAAATCCGCAAAGCTTAACTATTGCTAGCAGCGGCCGAGTGATAGCACGGCGATTCAAATGTTGTCCGGATATCGCATTATTCGGGTAAACGCGGTAAGGGAGGGGAACTCTAACGCGTCTAAATCGACAATCCAGGAAATTTTGCAACTGTGTTTGAGCTGTTTTTAATTTTCTTTCGTAAATGACTTCAGTTTGACCAACGGTGTCAATCGACCTGCGAAGAATACAACAGACCCGAACGCAAAACGTATCCAACCCCCGCCAATCAAACTTGGCCGTTCGGATAAACAAAAGCAGGAAGCAATGGGCGACCAACCTCGGAAGCCCACTCAAAAAGGAGTAAGAGAGATGTTAGTTTTATCTAGAAAAAAATCTGAATCCATCATGATCGGCAGCCAGATCGAAGTTCAAGTTCTTCGAGTCAAAGGCAACGTTGTCAAACTGGGAGTCAAAGCTCCTGATCATGTCAAAATCTTGCGTGGCGAAGTTTCCCCATTCGATGTGACCTTCGAAATCTCGCTGGATGAATTCTCAGAGGAATCCAAACCGGATGCTGGGACCCCGATCCCTACGAATATGCTGAGCAACAATTCGCTTGGAAATTCGTCTCACGAAGGCGCGGCTTAACAATCCAACGGCTTAACGATCCAGCGATCATACGGCTTGACGATCCAACGGTCTAATTTGGTTTTGCCAAGTTAGCGCCCAATGTCGAGCCGACGAGCTTGGTGTCAGATTCGGCGCCCCTGAGTGTTCATTCGTGTTTCCGCGTTTTAAAACATCGGACAGCGAGACGCACAGGGGCAAAGCGAATTCATGTTGGATGAACGGCAAGGCATCGACGAACTTGATCGAAGAGTGTGCGATCTATTTCGCACACGGTTTGTTCTGATCGCTCGTTCTGTGCATTCAGTGAGGCTGTGATTCATCAAGAACCACGGATTCGCCAGCACAGTCAACGTGATTACGCCTTGCCGTGCCTGGCAAGACCTAAATTGGCGGCATGCGTTGGTCACCCCAACGTAAGTCCTCGCTACATGAGTCACACCTACGTTTGGGCAAACGAAGAAGCACTTTTGCTGATGACCCTTGGTTGGCCGTTGTCAGGCGGTTCACCTTTTCAATTCAAAAACGCCAACCTTTCTTCAAAATTGCCGTGGAACATTCGGCGCCGCATTTGATTCGCTTTATCATGATCTCGTCGTTCCTTTCAACTTCGAGCTTAAAATCATGTCGCTACTTGATCGCCCCATTTTATTTTGGTTGTTGCTGGCCTGCGGATTGTGCCAGCCAATCGCTGCACAAGATCGCATCACCGGCGAGCAGTTTGCCACCCGAAGTGAAGTGATTGCCAAAAACGGCATGGCTGCAACCAGCCAGCCCTTGGCCACCCAGGTTGCCATCGACATTTTGAAGCAAGGCGGTTCAGCAATCGATGCGGCCATTGCTGCCAATGCCACCCTTGGATTGATGGAACCGACAGGGAATGGTATGGGCGGTGATCTTTTTGCAATTGTTTGGATCGAGTCAGAACAAAAACTGTATGGACTCAACGCCAGCGGTCGATCGCCCAAGTCGTTGACGCTGGAAGAACTCAAGAAGCGGATTGGCAATCGAACGAGTATCCCATCGTTGGGGCCGTTACCGGTATCAGTTCCCGGCTGCGTGGATGGTTGGTTCGAGCTGCATGGGAAATTTGGCAAGCTGCCAATGAAAGAAGTCCTCAAGCCCGCGGTAAGTTACGCGAGAGAAGGATTTCCCGTTTCTGAATTGATCGCTTACTACTGGCAACGAAGCGCGCGTGTGCTGAGACGTTATCCAGGCTTTACAGAAACATTTACGACCGATGGGAAAGCTCCCGGCAAAGGTGAAATTTTTCGAAACCCGGCACTGGCAAACACACTGGAAAAAATCGGTAACGAGGGTCGAGATGCCTTTTACAAAGGTGACATCGCACGAACGATTGATTCCTTTATGAAAAAACACAAAGGCTATTTGAGCTATGAGGACTTGGCGGCTCATCGAAGCGAATGGGTCGAACCCGTTTCCGTCGACTACCGAGGTTATCAATTGTGGGAACTTCCGCCCAACGGACAAGGAATTGCTGCGTTACAAATCCTTGGCGTCTTGAAACAGTTTGATTTGAAGGAAATGGGATTTGGCAGCGTCGACCATATTCACTACTTCACCGAAGCTAAAAAGTTGGCGTTTGAGGATCGCGCCAAATTCTACGCGGACCCAGACTTCGCCGATGTACCGGTCGCTGAATTAGTTTCTGACGAGTACTCGAAAAAGCGTGCCGAGCTAATCCGGCCAACGTCTGCGGCACGACGATATAACGCCGGTCCAATCGATGGCGATACGATCTACCTGACGGTCGCAGACAAGGATCGCAATATGATCTCATTTATCCAAAGTAACTACCGTGGGATGGGCTCCGGGATGTGCCCAGATGGATTAGGTTTTTGCCTGCAAGATCGCGGCGAACTGTTTGACTTGACTCCCGGTCGTCCGAACTCGTACGAACCAGGCAAGCGTCCTTTTCATACGATCATTCCAGCGTTCGTCACCAAAGATGGAAAACCGTTTCTGAGTTTTGGTGTGATGGGCGGTGCCACTCAGCCGCAAGGGCATGCTCAGATCCTGATCAATATTGTTGACTTTGGGATGAATTTTCAGGAGGCGGGTGACGCACCGAGAATCTTGCACAGCGGTTCTTCTCAACCAACGGGGCAACGGATGCTTGATGGAGGAAAACTGACTCTGGAAACCGGTTTTGAATACAACGTTATTCGGCAGTTGATGCGACGTGGGCACTCAGTCGGATACAACGTCGGCTCGTATGGCGGCTACCAGGGAATCGGATACGACCCGGACAATGATGTTTTTCTTGGTGCGTCCGAGTCTCGCAAAGATGGTCAAGCTGCCGGGTACTAGGTATTCATTCGGCTCTCAAGTCTTATCGACCCCTCGTGCTTGCCCGAGGGAGTCAGCTGTGCTCGGCGCCGCATGACCAACACAGATGAAAACCGGCGTCAACCGTTGCACCACACTCACAGACCCATTCGGGAATCAGGACTTCCGAGGCTTGTGGGACTTCGCTGACAATTTGCTGGGCCAATTCTCGATCCTGCTCGCGAACCATGACATGCACTTCATCCGCACCATGTTCGCTGGGAAAATCTCCAGTGACAAACGCCTGAATGCCACTCGCCTCCAGCAACAATCGCATTGAATGAGCTGTCAAGCCGTCAGCCAGCGCCGCGATGATCACCAGTTGGTCGCTCATTACGCTCCCAGGAAGAATCGGGTCGCGTGAAAAAAGATGGGCGCTGCAAAGCAGCTGGAATCGATTCGGTCCAGCACACCGGCATGCCCCTGAACCAATGTTCCGTAATCCTTGACGCCGCGGTCTCGCTTGATGGCTGACATGGTCATGGTCCCCGAGGAAGCCATCACGCTGATGATTAATCCCATGAATCCGGCACCATACCATGTAAACGGAGTGACATTAAGGAACTGCTGCAACAGGAGTCCGGCTAACGCCGTACAGCATGCCGTTCCAATCAGTCCTTCCCATGTTTTTGTTGTATTGATCGTTGGTGCAATCACATGTTTTCCAAACAACCGATCCCATACGAAATGTAACATGTCGCTGAATTGGACCATGATGATAAAAAAGAACAGCAGACTCGCCGGCGAACCATTCCACGGTTCGCGTTGCCCTGTCGTTGTGTTCCATGTCTCCAGATTCAAATTCAACAACGCTGGTGCATGCGACAACGCATAAACGCAGATCAACAAACCAAACTGGATTTTGGCTGCCCGTTCGAGAAACCGTTTATGGTCGCTGGTAAACGCAATCCTTGCCGGAATGAATAACGACGCATACACCGGAATGACGACCGTAAAAAATTCGTATTGATCACAACCGACCAGCACATATTGCAAGGGAGTGAATCCGAGAATCACCCAGAACAGCGTTCGATGATCACCGATGCGGGTTGGCGTCATCGTGATAAATTCACGGAGGGCCCAAAATGAAACCAACCCGAACAGAACTACGGTCACCGTTTTGTGAAACAGCAACGCAACGACCAACAAGACAAAAATCGTCAACCAGGAAGTGACGCGTTTGTTGAAGTTCCGGATCAAACTCGGGTCGACGTGCGACTCCGGTTGGCGTTTTAGATACTGTCCGACCCCCAAGAGAAGCGACAGCGTTATCAAGGCGATCAAGACTAACGCTAATGCGTTGGTGTCCAGCAGTGCCTTCGGCTCCGCAATTTCGTTTTCAACCTGGGAAAGCAAAAAAGGGAGCATGGATATCCGTTGAAAGCGGCCAGAGGGTTCAAACCCACAGTTTAACACGAGATCGCGCGTTTCTAGAATATGCCTTTCCAACTGCTGAATGGAGGGAAGCCAATGATCGTGTGCTGGAAAGTGGCGTTAAAGGATTGGTTTCGCTCCAGCGCCCGTTTCGACCTCGGCCCCGCTAGTCATCCCAAAGTGTTTTTTGAACGCGGGTCGGTTTACCAAGCAGGTTTGGCTTGGGGGGCTCCGATTCAGACGGAGAGTTTTGTTGCTCCGGTTTACGCTTTGGCTTACCGGGTACTGTCGGATCTGCGTTTCCGCGTCTTCCGTTTGCATCGGTGCCTCCTCGTCGATATTGAGGCTTGCGACGCTTCGCCGTTGCACCTGAAAGCACGACACCATCGACGACATCGACGTTGACAATTTGCCCTGATCCCAAAAAGACCAATCGTGTTGAGATCCTTTCGACAGGTAGATTCAGAAACAACGCAGCGGCATCACGATAGGAACTAACCTGCGAGCGATACTGAATCACACGATCGTGCAATCCGGCCGATTGCACATCGTCGGTTTTCAGATCAATGATGTCGGCAGCGACGAGGGTATCACCGCGAAAAATCAGAATCAGTCGATCAATAACACCTTGCGTGAACCCGTTTTCTGTTTCCACGGCAAAACGCCGTTCTGTTTGAACCTCCAACCGAGTCGCTTCCATCGTGACTTCATCAGGCGTCGAGAAGTCCATCAAATAGTTGGTTTGATAGGAGATCCTGGACAGCAAACCGTTGACATTCTTATGCTCGATCGCTGCGTGGAAATCGGTGAGGAATGAATCCACATCGCGAACACTGGGCTCCAGTGATTTCAAATGGCGAGCAAGTTCTTGTCGGCTAGGGATCGCTTCATCGAGCCATTGAACCAGCTCAAAACAGCCGTGCAACATAGTGCCGCGCAGCATCCCATACTGATCACCTTTTGCTTCGAACAACTTGCTCAACTGAACTTGATTTGCCCCTTCCGGTGTGGACGGCGTGAAACTGGGCAACCCGCGTCCGGAACAAACCGAAGTCGAAATTCCTTCCGGATCAAAAGAGATATCTGGCGACAGATAGAATGACTTCAATTGAAACGGATCATCATTGGCAACGGGATCATCCGTCGATTTGTACCACTCCGGATTACCCGATTGATATAGCACACCCTCTTCCCGTTTTTGGTCGGGGCAAAGTGTTGCCATGAGGATTCCAGCTGGCGATTTGTGATCGGGTTTCGCGCCGAATGACAACACCATGTAAACCGAATGGACCGCGCGAGTCAGTGCGACATAGAGAACACACATCGACTCTCGTACGTTCCTTTGTCGATCCGCTTCGAACATTGATTGAAATTCAACTGGCAACAGCTTGCGCTGCTCTGCCCCTGCGTACCTCGAAGCGATTTCGATGGGCGCTGTTGGTGATTGGCGTCCAACAACGACATCGGGCACATGTCCGGCCCATCCTTCGGACGTCAACGGGTATGGAAGAACAACCGCATCAAATTCAAGTCCCTTTGACTTGTGAATCGTCATAACACGGACACGCGCAGAGCTTTCGTCACTGACTTTAACATCGTCCCGGATGAATTCAACAAATCGTCGCGGACGCAATTGCCATTGCCGCGCATCGGAATGATCGTAGGCGACCCGTGTCAATTGTTGCAATCGTTTGGTTTCTCTTGCCGTTGCGTGTTCAAGCAATTGACGCGCCAGCGATTCGATGACCGGCCCAAAGCCCTCGTGAACCAATCGTTTTCGCAAGTTCGCGGCGCCCGCTTGCGCTGCTGCTCGAATGGCGGTTTGATTTTGATCGTGTTCCGGTGATAGTCCGAACACGTTGGCCAATGGCGAATGCGAAAGGTGAAACCGAGCCAGGCCATCGCCGGGGTGATCGGCCAACTGGATCGCCGAGAGAATCAACTGGACGCATGCGGAATCCGTCAGTGCGCTTCCGCCCTCTTCACTGGCATGAACGCCTCGTTGTCGAAGTTTAAAAATCAACTCCGATACTTGCCGGTTGGTTCGTACGAGTACACCGATACTCTGGTGATCGGGCATGGTTCTCGCCAATTGCCTCACGCGAACAACGGTCGCCTCCAATACGTTGTCGTTTCGCAATCGATCTTTTCGATCCGAAAACGACTTGGCCTGTCGATCACAATCGCTTGCCATCTCAACGGAGACGAACCCGGGCATTGTTTGATGGTTGGTAGAATGCTCGGTAAACCATTGTGCCCATTGTTGGATCGCTTCATCACAAAGCTCATCGTTGCAACTGTACTTGTCGACATGCCCAAACACATCGTTGATCAAACCGATCACTTCGGGTGAACTTCGATAGCTTTTCGCCAACGAAAGTTGGTTCAGATTTGGCAGCGATTTATCGACCAGGTCAAAGATCTCGGCAACGCCACCGCGCCATCCGAAGATGGCCTGCTTCATGTCGCCGACGCAGAAGAATGACCGTTGTGAGTCTTCCGTCGCGACTACTTTTTTGGCAAACGGATAGATCACTTTCCATTGAACTGGCGATGTGTCCTGGAACTCGTCCAGCAATAGATGTTGAATCTGATGGTCGAGTCGAAAAGAAAATCGATCGGTGTCCCACATCGCGACGAAGTTTTTCAGCCGTTCAGTGACGTCATCAAAACGGAGTTGACCAGTCACGTCTTTCGAATGTTCCAACAAAACACCGAAAGCGCCCAGCAGATCACGCGTTGCGATATTTCGCTGGATCAATTGATTGGAGGCGATCGACTGGCAATGAGGCAGCAGCTTCTGATAGATCGCAACAACCGCTGGAGGGAGTTTGGTGCGACTGTATTTCAGGTTGCCATCGAGAAAATTCTGAAATGATGTGTTGTCGCGTATAAATTCGTTCCAGTCTTCCGATTCCGCATGAGCGATGACTTTGTCCCAATGCGTCCCCAACGATTTTGTCGGCATCTCCAACGATTTCATTTCGTCGATAATCGAAATGACTTGATCATCAGTCAGTCGGTGCCCTTGTTTGGACAACTGGTCCCATGGTTCCGGTCCCGACTCACGGTACACCTGGTAGACACGATGAACGACATCACGAATCATCGTCGCAACGCGGCGGTTGGCTTCGCCGCGAGACAGCATATGCAGCAGCGTGTCGACGGCATTGTCTTCCAGGACCGTTTGAATTGATCGATCCTCAAGTTGGGCGATCTGTTGCTCTTCGACAATGTCCCAGGTCGGCGGCAGACCAAGTTCAAGACTGAATGCTTTGGCAACACGATTAAAGAAACTATCGAGCGTACTGATCTCAAGGCGGTGCAAGTTTCCCAGCAGATTGTGCAAAATGCCTGCCGCCGATTCCTGATCCAGTTGCACATCCAACTCTTCAGAAAGCTGTTTGGCCATCGCGGAATTCAGTGCAGCGGCCGAGAGGCGGCCGACGATCCGATCAAGGATCTCACCAGCGCCTTTGCGCGAAAAGGTGGTGGCCAAAATCGATTGACAGTCGACGCCTGCCGCCAACAAGCGAAGGTAGCGATTCGACAGAGCAAACGTTTTACCAGTGCCAGCGGATGCACGAATGATTTGGTGATCAAACTCAGGTGTTGGTGTTACCATGGTGGTTTCTCCTCACCCGCCGCGATGGCAAATTTTTCAAATACATCGTCCTGACAAATCGCCGCAAACTCCTGAGAGTACTGGGGTGGATCGGGATTTGGCGGCCAGAAATGATTGGCTCTGATTTCGCGAATGATCCGTTTCGCTTCATTGTCAGCGGTGACCAGTTGATCCGCCGTCCAGTTCGCTTGGCTAAAACCAACGTCTTCTAGCTTTTTGGGAAGCAAGATGTAGCCCATGATCACATTGGAAAAATCTGCTCCCGCAACCGCTTCGACTTCCTTCACCAGATGACGATACAACGGCAGTTGCAAGTCCTTCCAGGTTTTTTGCCGTGGCGCAAAATGGACTCGTTCCGGTGGCTCACCTTTGTCTGACGACTTGTAATCCCAAACGGCAAGCTGACCTGTCGATTCGTGGCGATCAACTCGATCGATCTTTCCTCGAATGATGAATGGTTCGCCTTCGACAACAAACTCGTGTTCGAGCATCTCCTCGGTACTGACAATCTGCCAGCCCTGTCGCCGACGCTCGGCTTGCATGGGTGCAAATTTTTGCAACCGTAACCGCAACTGTTCAATCTGGATTCGAACCGACGGCAGTTGAGAAGTCGAATAGCGACGCTTGACGAACTCATCCAACGTATCCATCCAGTATTCGGCTATCTTTTCTGCGTCGTCCAAGTCTCTCTGATCGCTGCGTCCAAACGTCTCCAACACGTTGTGACAGAGATCGCCAAACGTTCCACCGCTCAGTTCGGTCCAATCGTCGGCAATCGAATCGAGCCTCAAAACGTGTTTCAGATAAAACCGGTAGGGGCATTTGATATAGCTGCGAAACTTGGTGACGGAAAGTTTCTTCAGTGGTTGATGACAGATCGGTTCGGGTACCGCCAGCGGTTGCTCCTGCGGCAAATCATGCTCCTGTTGATCTGTAATCCAAAAACGTGACCGCGGCTCACCCTCGTAGCTGAAAAAAGCTCGAGCACGTCTCGCCGAAGTGGCTGCGTCCGTTGCAAACAACAGGCGACTCGGTTTTTTCGGTTCGCCCTTTTCATTGCGACGCCCGACGATTAGCCGCAGTTGCTCTCGAACCGATGTAATGACAGTCAACGCGTAAATATCTCGAGCATAGCGACGGTCGTTATCGACAATCCCCAATTGTTTACACAACTCGTTGGGCAAAAACTGATGACCGACTTCGGACGCTGGAACATGCTCGTCGTTCATTCCCGTCACGACCATCACCGCGGCATCATCAAGTGCCAAATCGAGCCAGCCAGCCAACTCAATCGCCGACGGGATGGCAGGTGGAATCACTCGGGTTTCTGCAGCAGCCTGGATCGCCCAATCGAGCGCCTGACTGGCATCGGTTTCTGTGCCGAACTCCGCTGGTACTTGACGTTGATTGCCCAGTGCCGTGTAGACAGTGTCACACGCCTTGATAATTTGTCGATCCTGATAGTCCAGCGAATCGAGGACGCGATTTCCATAAACGGCAATCAGGATTTCACTCCAGGGTTGCGTCCAATCTGCAATTGGTCGCGGCGAGCCTGCCAGTGGCGTCAGCAACTCAGCGACAAGTTGATGAATCCGGTTCAGCGACTCCGAAACCGCGGCCGCGCGTTTAGCCCGTTTCTCACCGCCATCGTCGGCAGGATCAAAATCGGCGGCTACGTCGCTGGGCGAGCCAAATGGAAACGGTCGATGTAGCGAGATCAAATGTGGCAAGCGATTGTTTTGAAACTCGTCCAAATCGCGCAACCAATCATGCATCCCCGTTTGGTCGCAGAGCCAATCATGCAATTCGGGGTGACGGATCAAACGAGCAAAGGACGCAAAATCCTGCGACTCCAGGTGGTCTTTGGCAGCGAGCATCAACAAGACAGGTGACGTTTCGGCAAGTGGCTTTCCAGCAAGGTTGCGATGTTCAACACCAATCGCATTGAGACTGCGTTGCAACTGAGGCACAATCTCCATGTCAGGCACACCGATCGTCATTTCATCGGTGAAAAAGCCATCGGGAAGATTCGTCAAAAAATACGCCGCCGCGTCGGCTTGGTCGGCCGGTTGATCGACAATCAAAATTTGTTCGTCGTCAATGTCAACTTGCGTTTCCAACCAACGCTCAGTGATCAGACATCCAAAATCGTCGAACCGATCCGACATCGATTCTTCTGCCGCAATTAAGATCGTCACTTGAAGTGGGTTGGCTGTTTGAACTTGGCGAACCATCTCGGAAACACTTCGATTGAGGTCAGCCGCTCCAATGAGCACAATCTGTTTGTCTGTCGAGCACCGGATTTCGTCTGCCTTTAGCAAACCTGCAGCCGCATAATTTCTCGCGGCTTGACGGTCCCACAGGTTGACGCTGTGCAAAATCGTATAGTAACGCTGCTGCATCGCGTTGAGCACATCCCAACGTGCCGCTTCTTCTTTCAAGAACCCGTCATCTTTTTTAACTTCCCGGGCGACCGATCGGAAACTCCAGATATCGTTTGCCAGACGCGTGTGCAGTCGAGAAATCATGGTCGCCAATGGCTGCCATTCCTGGAGATTTTCAACTTCGGGGCGACCGGTCAAAATCTCCAACTCCGCCTTGGGAGTTTCGGCCAGTGCCTGAGACCATGCGAGTTGTTGAGCCAGGTCAGATGCCAATTGTTTTTCGGCAACATATAGATGCTCAGGAAGTTGTCCGACAGTTGTAATCGTCGGTGGAATCAATGGCAGGCCAACTTGGGCCGACTCGCGGACCAACAACTGCATCAATCGTTGGGTTGAACGAAACGTGGGCAGGACCAAGACAAAGTCCTGCATGTTGATCGACGCGCGATCAGGAAACGCGTTGATCTCGGCCGCCACCAGCCATTGGGCAGCGGCAACGAGCGGTGGTTGCGAAAGGCCCAAGAAAAAGCACCGATTTGCGGTCGGGTCAGGCACCGAATTTCGATCCTGGCCAGAAGCTTTCGTTGGTTCTTTCGTTGGTTCAGTTCCCCTGTTTTTCACGCGCGACATCCCTGTGAGAATTAGGCAAGCAAATCGATTTGCAGACACGCATTATAGTATTGCAAATCAATTTGACACCTTTGGTCTCACAGAACGCGAATCACAGTTTTTCTCGTGAAAACGAGCGATTGACCCGACCAGTGCCGATTCTGCACCAGCTGCGAAAACGATCCGTCAAAACACGCAACGCTTTGGAATGAAACGCCAGCTAGAAACAGAAGGTCCAGGGAGACTGAGGCTCTCTACCGTTTGGCCTGGTCTCACCCAGAAACGTTCTCCGCCAAAATCATTCTCTAAGCCGCTGGAACGGAATCGCTACTCTCAGGTAATCGACTCGGTAACTTCGAGCTCATCCGCTTCGCAAGTGAGAACACGCACATCCCGAGGATGCCTGAATAGCACAGGAAGTCATAGATCCAGGGTGGCAATGAGACTTCGGGTGCGACGAAATGCAAACCGAGCGGGAGTGTAAGCCCGGCGGCAAACATGATCGCGGACACCAGCAGGTACAACGAGACTTGTCGATGATATGAAAGCATGGAAATCCACCTGAAACAACAAATGATTCTTTAGTAAACAAAAATTGAGAAGGTCCGCCAAACCTAATCGAGTTATTTGGCGGCTGATGAAACTTGCTCATCAGTGGAATCAATACGCAGCTTCGGTGGCGACCATGGCTCAAAGACTTGAGTCTGTTGAGTACGATAGTCATAACCGATGACAGTAAACGGCACGTCTCCAAATGCTTCTTCCGACGCGCGACTGGTCATTTCATGAAAGATCGCACCAACCTCAGGCGTGTAGTTTTCAAGGGCCATGCCGTCCCACTTGAACTGAAGTTGTTGATCAACAACGGACACTCGAAGTTCCAAAACAGGAAGTTTGTCATCCTCTTCGTAGGCCGTATTCATGACCCGAAGATCTTCAGATAGCGATGAGAGAATCGCTTCCGCTTGAGGCGTGCTGATCGACTCATACCAGACCTTTAAGTGATCATCTTGTACGAGCTTCAGCGACGAGTCGGACAGTGCCAATGAGAATGCCAACACCGTGCAGAACAGTGCGGTTGGAATGAGTTTTTCCATGTGATTCTTTCAACAAATTCACCAAAACAGCGCAACAACGCCAATCAAAACAATACAGATCAACACGGTGGTTTCAGAAGATAGGATGAGAAACTAGCGCTGCAGGAACCCTCCAGTGATTTCACAAATGAGATGGTCACTGGTAAACGGATTATTCGGTTTGCGAGGAATCGAAAACAAGTACGGCCTGTCACGATCACAGATCGTAGCGGATCGGCGCGAGCCGTCCGGTGTGGCAACTCAAATGTAGCGGCCCGGCGCAAGCCGTCCGATGTCACATTCCAATCGTAGCGCATCGGCGCGAGCCGTCCGGTGTTTCAACCAACTCAACGATGCCCCGTCATTTGCTAATGACAGGAAGATTGGTTTGACAGAAAGATTACCGAGCGAAGGGCTTCTGGCGTAAGTCGTTGTCGAATCAAACAAGCGAATCTTTTTTACCGTAGGGCTTGCGCCCAGACGCTACATGGATCAACACCGTAGGGCTTGCGCCCAGACGCTACATGGATCAACACCGAAGGGCTTGCGCACCAACGCTACTTGGCTCAACACCGTTCAAACCGATCGCGGTTGGAAATTTTCATCACCAAACAATCAATGCCATCGTTCGTCCAACGCGCGAAGTCAAATTTTTGTCGTTTACTTCCCTGAGGCGATTGTACAACTCACATCGGAAAGTCCATCGCATTGCACCGTGATTCGTTCTCCCGGCGCGACTTTCCAAAGTGGAAGGGGCGAACCAGTAAGCACAATTTGATCTCGCTTTAGGTTGAGTCCACGGCGTGCGAGGTGCTCCGCTACGGACGCCACAACTTCGATCGCGCCATGTTGGAGATGAGTCACAACGCCTTCTCCGAGGCGTTCCGTGTTTCGATTAACCCGTATTTTTGCATTCGGGTTGAAACGCGTCGAACCGGTTTCTTTATTCGCAATGACCACGCCGGCATGGATCGCATTATTCGTAATAAGTTCAGCAGCTCTGATCGATTCTGTCCCGCGGAAGACATAGTTATGAAGCTCAATGACGGCAACGTGACCAGCAACCACTTGCGGATTTTTTCGTAGCCATTCGGCAGAGGGGATGTCGTCAAGAAGTCGGACGGCGAGTTCGCCTTCGATTGCCAAGCCATCAAAGTTTTCCGCGTCCAGCTGGACTCCGGATCGGTAAATCTCTGTGTCCCACACGTGGCCAAAAACTGGATGGTCAATGCCAAGCTGCTTTTGCATCGTGTCGCTGATGCAGCCAATTTTATACCCAGCAACACGTTCGCCTCGGGACTCGCGCAGGGCTGCCACTTCGAATTGCAGATCATAAGCATCATTGACGCTAAAGTTCAATTCGGCACGCTCGAACATCGTACCGGGTCGGTGAGAGTCGTAATCGTCTAACAAGCATCTTGCGGCTTCGCGAAGGTTCATTCGACACCTTGGGCCAATAAGTCAAATAGCGTCCGTGATTACTGAGTCGTCATGAGTGTTCAACCAGATTGAATCAGCACGCCCATGACGATTTTGCGCGCATCCGTTTGTTTGCCTATTGGTTTTTGGGAAGTAGCTGCAATGCGTCGACGACGACAAAGCCAACGGTTTGCCTGTTGTCGATGGTGATGGTCGTTTCGACTCCACTTTCCAGTGGTACTAAGCCGACGCGTTTAAATTGTTGGCCTGACGGCAATGGCTGAGTTTGATCAACAGTGATTTGTTTTTTGAAGTCGCCGCTGGTGACGATCACTGGAACATTTGTCGCCCGCGACTCGTGCGCCGAATAGGCCATCAGCAGTTGATATTCACAAGATTTTGGTACCTTGAATCGGAAGGTGACGGTCGCTTTGCCGTCACCTGTTGATTTCATATCTTTCTCTCCGCTGAAGACGTATCCTTTGCCAATGTATGGTTTGAAGTTCGTCGAGTGAGTCCAGTCGCCTGTCAGCTCCGCACTGGTGTCGTCCAGCACGATTCCCGGCAGTGTTTTGGCGTCGATGCGATCATCCGCCGCTGGCGATTCGGAGAAGACGGGCAATTCGAGAACTTGTCTCTGGGCCAACAGTCGTTTGCGGAGTTGCGGGTACGGCAGTTCCTGCACGGCCAGGTTTTCGCTGGCGGCCAACGCAGCGGCAACGCCCGCGCTTTGTCCGATGATCATCCACGTCCCCTCGATCCGTAGTGATGAGATGCCAACGTGCGTGCAAGACAGCGCCACTGGCACGAGCAGATTGTCGCACTGTTCAGGTTTGGGCAGGATCGAGCGGTAAGGCACGTGATAGGCGTAGCCCTGTTTGGGATTCGTCCGCCTCACGGGGAAGATCGTCCCCTCGTTGATCACGCCCTTGCCTTGCCGCGCGACGCGTTGGCAGTCGTGCGAGTCGATCGGGAACGACGAGATCGCGATCGGGTCATTCTTCTCCGGCGTTTCGAGGATGTCCTTCTGGCTGATAACGTACATGCCCTGCATGCGCCGCGACTCACGGACGTAGAGCGCAGGCGAAAAGTGGTCGTAGTCAGCAAACTCGTCTTTGCACAGGCCGAGCCTCGCGAACTTGTTGCGAGTCCCTGCAGGCACGGCCGGATCAGTGGTCAGAAAGTGAAAGAATTCGAGAGTGTATTGTTTGTGTGCTTCCCAGATCTTCTTGCGTCCCTCTTTGTCAGCCGTGTGCCAGTCGTTTCCGCCACCCACAAGGCCCAAGGAGAATTGTCCGCCGATCGAATTGTTGCCGTCGAGTTTGTTGCCAGGCAAAGGGTAGAGGTCAAAGCCGACACGCTTTTCTCCCGCCTTCAAAGCACGGCGGACGATCTCGAATCGGTCGGGGTCGTAGTTGGCCGGCTCGGGCATTGGCACGCGGTTGTTAGGGTCCGCGGTTAAGCACAGTCGAAAGCTATAAGTCATTACGTTCTTGTCACCCGCTTCTTCAGGCCCGGCATCATCGGTTGTGACGAGGGGTAATAGCATGCCTTTGTCGTCGAAGCCGTTGATGTTCAACATCTTCTTGGGGTATCGCTTGCCAGCCAGCGACTCGTTGTATTCTGCGCGACCCTCGCGCCCGATCGTCCAGCCGACGTCTGCGGCCGCCATCAAGTCGCCCTCGTACGTGCCGTCGACAAAGACCTTGGCAGTAAACGTGCCGTTTTCGGTGATCAGGGACTTGATTCTTGGGCCGTCTTTTGTGACGGACTTTAGATAGCGTTCGGTCAGCACCTTGACCCCCGCCTCATCGAGCATTTGCTTCGTCACTCGCATCGCGACGTGCGGCTCAAAGGTCCACCGAGACTGGTCCTTTACCGCCGGGTTGTAGGGAGCCTTGAGCCCGCGATCCGTATAGTCCTTCACGACACGCATATGCCACTCATCGAACAGCCCCAGCACCGTACTGCGGACCATCTGATTGGAGTCGCAGTGGCTCAGCCCGCCAGTGTTCATCGCGCCGACATGATCCGTCGGTTCCAGCAGAATGACGGAAGCCCCTTCGCGAGCGGCGGCGATCGCTGCACAAAAACCTCCTGGAGTCGAACCGTAGACGATAACATCAGCCTTGTTCTCGGCGCTCAATGGCTGGCTCACGGTCGCAAACAAAGAGATGACGAGAACGAACAAGTAGGGCAATGGAGTCATGAGCATCCGAGTGTTTTGCCGGCGGTGGAAATACTTGGCGAACGGTAAGGATCACCAAGCCCGATCGTTTCATCTTAACGATTGTAAACAACTGCAAGTCGGGCATCATCAACTCTCCAAGCTGCAGCAATCTGCGGCCAATGCTATCGCTGGGGTTGGCGCCGGTCAACTTTAAAACGTATCCAAACAAGCGATGCTGGAATGATTGGCTTGACGCAAAAAAGCTTCAAGATTTGTGTTGAGTTCAAACCTGAAGACTGTTTTTTTAGACAGAAAGATTGAAGGACAGGAAGATTTAAGAACAGGAAGATTGAAGGACAGGAGAATCAATGAGAGCTTGAACCGACTTCTAGAAATTGAAAGCGAGTCTTCTTAGCACGATTAAACGTGGCTACCTTTGAAGGTGGGCAGGTTGCCGCGCAAAACGATTTTTCTGTGTCAAAATTTTTCTGTCCAATTCAAACTTGAAGATTCGTTTTTAGACAGGAAGATTTAAGGACGGAAAGATTGAATGACAAGAAGATCATTATGAGCTTGAAACGGTTTCTAGCAATTGAAAGCGCGTCGCCTCAGGCTGGTTAATTTTCGGCTTCTCTGAAACAGATCAAGTTAACCGAAGCTTAGTCGCTGTGATGTGCGGCAGCGGATTGCCCGGCAAGCCAACCCGTGCTGAATGCTGATTGAAAATTAAAGCCGCCAATATATCCATCGAGATCAAGGACTTCGCCAGCAAAATAAAGACCGGGGATTCGCTTGGACTGCATCGTGCGACTGTCGACCTCCGCCAAGTCGACGCCGCCGGCAGTCACCTCCGCTTTTTCAAACCCAAGTGTTCCCTGGATGGAAAATGGACACCGTTTCAAATGGTTTACCAACTGTTGTGACGCGGCAGTGGAGAGCTCAGCGTTTCGCGTCGTTGTTTCAATGCCGCTGGACACGATCAAGGCTTCGGCAAGTCGTTTTGGAAAAAAGTCATTCAGAAGGTTGCCGACGATCTGCTTGCCGTCTTGTTGTTTCTTCCGCGCGATGAACTCGGCCAGTTTGGACTCTCGCTTGTCCGGCAAAAAGTCGCAGCGGAGCGTTAACCGATTTTTTTGCGCGTGTTGTGCAACTTCGCGACTGACATCAAGCACGGAAGGTCCGGAAAAACCCCAGTGGGTAAACAAGAACGATCCACTTCGTTTGGAGATCGGTTTGGGCTTTCGTTGTTTCCGCTTGTCAACGGCTTGAGCCAATTCCAAATCGCTCGGCTCAGGCTCCCAGACTTGAACATTTGTCGACGGGATCGTGATTCCTTTTAACTCATTGGCCCATTTTGTGTCGCAGAGAATCGGGACGAGTGCGGGGACCGTTGGGACGATCGAATGGCCAAAGTTACGAGCCCAATCATAGCCGTCACCTGTCGTGCCACATCCCGGATAAGACCGCCCTCCGGAAGTCACAATGACTGCTTGAGTTGACCAGGATTGGTCTTCAGTCGCGACACGGAATGTCGTTGATGAATCAGCGGACCCGTCTTGTGGGGTGCAAGGCAGAATCGATCGGACTGCCTGCTCGGTGAAAATCGTAGCACCCTCACCCTTGGCAAATCGGACGAGTGCATCTCTGACGTCGATCGCCCGGTTGCTGACCGGGAAGATTTTTCCAGTCTCCTCAACTTTGGTCATCACGCCCTGCTGATGGAGCAGTTCGATGATTGCGAGAGGAGAAAACGCGGCCAGCGCGGAGTGCAGGAAGTTTCCTTGCTTGCCAAACGCGGAAATGATACCGCGGTGATCGCAATTATGAGTGATATTGCAACGAGTTCCGCCGGACATCAGGATCTTGACACCCAGCTTCCGGTTTTTTTCCAAAAGCAGCGTGCGTTTGCCAAGCTGGCTGGAGGCTCCAGCTGCCATCAAACCCGCGGCACCAGCGCCGACGACAATGACATCAAAATCGTTGGCTGGCATGGAACGCGAATTTCAAGACGGATGAAGGGCAGTTGGGCTGGATTCCAACTTGAATATACCTGATCAGCGAATCGTCGAGTGGAGAAACTGCGGATGTGTCGCGATATTGGCTGGCTGGTCTTAAGCTTTTGCCGCAACTGGCGATTGGGTGATCGAAGTTGCTACCCCTTTCGGCATAACAATTTCGATCACCGCGCTTGCCAGCGTCATCGCAACCAGACCCCACAAGAAGCGGGGGCCAGTCGAATCTTCGCATGGATTGGGTCAGAGTTCAGTTTGGTGTCGGTTCAGCTTGGGTCGATGGAGGACCGAAAGCCCCGGTTGCTTTGTCCGTTATCCGTTGTGCGATTTTCTGCAGCCCGGTTTTCTGCAGCCCGATTTTCCAGTGCTTCCGCTTCACTTTGTTCCACAAGCACCTGAAGCAGTTTCGAGATACATAACTTGTTCATGCTGGTCCGGTGCTCAGCCGCTTCCGCTTTCAAGGCTTCGTGCAGGCTTTCGGGCAGGCGAACAGTAATCACTTTCGTGTCTTCCTCGCGTGCTTTTTTCGCTTTGCGTGATCGTAGGTTGGCGACCATGGATTTGATCATTTCGTGTTCTTTTGTCTTCTCAAACTGAAGATATTCTTCTTGCATGGCGAAAACAGACCTAGCGGCGCCATCGACCCCCAAAGTCTCTCGGAAGAATGTCACCCAGTCGGGCTTTGAGGCGTGGAGAGAACGGGCAGTTTCGAGGACTTGTTGGCAACGTTCTTTAAATTCGTCAACAGTTACATTGGTCACGATGACTCCTTTCGCGTGATGCATGCGATATCTGGATTAAGCTGGCAAGTGAGTCGATTCCATCAACGCCTGGGCGTTTCAATGGGCCGAATCAGTGCCATCTTCGAGTCATGGCAAACGAACAAACTGATGTCACTAAACTGCTTGCACTTATGGGCGATTGCGAAGATGTGCCAATAAAAAATGCAGGAGTGCGTTTCATTTAGGCACCGGTCGTGGTGCTTAATTCTTGTGCAGCCGGGCCGGTTGCAAATGCCAAGTGTCTCGTTTCCGGTTTTCCTTCGGAATTATGCGAAAAACAGGCCTGAATTAAAAAAAGCCCCGGATTTTTGGTTCCGGGGCTCTTTCAAGGATTCAAATATTCGCTGAACAGCAGCTTCTGGGTCGGCCACAGCGGTTAACCGCCAACCGACAGTTCTGTCTGGCAACGTTCGAGCAGTTTTTTGGTGGCGCGAATCCCAGCATACTCGTCCAGTTTGCTGCCTTCGTATTCGATCCCCACCCAGCCGTTGTAGCCAGCGTCGAGAACGATCTGCATCATCTTCATATAGTCCGTCTTCGTCTCGTTCCCCTCTTGGTCGAAGTCGTGGCTCTTGGCGCTGACCGCTTTTGCGAAGGGCATTAAAGACGCCGTACCAATGTAGCGGTCATACCAAATCTCTTTGGCTTTATTCTTGTCGCGGCGAATCCGAAAGTTGCCAAAATCGGGGAGTGTTCCACAGTTGTCCATGTCGACTTTCTGGATGACCTGGGCGAGCCATTGTCCGTTGGAAGAGAGGCCTCCGTGATTCTCTACGATGACGTTGATGTCAACTTCCTGAGCGTATTCGGAAAGTTGTCGAAGGCCATCGGCTGCCCGCTGGACCTGCTCCGCATAGGTACCTGATGATCGGGCGTTGACGCGGATCGAGTGGCAGCCGAGAAACTTGGCAGCAGCGACCCATTTGTGGTGTTTTTTGACCGACTCGGCCCGCTTTTTATCATCGGCATCGCCCAAAGCGCCTTCGCCGTCGATCATGATGAGAACAGATTCTACGCCGTGGTCTTCGCACCGTTTTTTCAGATCGGCAAGGTATTTGCCATCTTCGGCTTTGTCTTTGAAGAATTGATTGACGTACTCAATTCCCTCAATCCCAAACTCTTCTTTGGTCACTTTGGGAAAGTCAAGGTTTGAGATTTTGCCGCTTCTGAGCGTGCGGTGTAGGGACCACTCTGCCAACGAGATTTTAAAGGGCAGGTCTCTCTTGATCGGTTCGCTACCCATCACCCATCCGGCTTGGGAGGTTGCAGCGCCGGCGGCGATCGCTCCAGTGGTGGCAAGAAATCCTCGTCGATTGGGGCTGGAAAACATGGCTTCTCTCTGTCGTTTGTAGGGGGCACGCGTAACAATAATCAGTTTCTTGATCTTGCTGTTTGGGCAGCAAATTCTTCGCCACGATTATAACTCGAATTCGCATGAATTGAGTCCATTCTACGCATCGGTTGGAGTTTTGCACCATTGGCGATTGTCCAGTCAACTCGCGGCTTTTGGTTTTCCTCAAATCCACTAGACTTTGGGTTTTGGAATTTGAAAACAGCCCTCCAAGTGAATGAATCCATTCATGAAACGAAATATTGAGCTTTGGTTCGTGGTCGTTTTTGTCGTCGTCAATTTGGCCGCACCTCTGGTGATTGGTGAAAAATTCCCGTTCACTGTTTCACCAATGTTCTGCGACCAACCTTCATGCTATGTCACGTATGAAGTTTTAGGCCCCGATGGTGAACGATTGGACGAATCTGAATTTGGGTTGCACTTGGTTTACGACGGCAACCCACCAGGATACGGGATGGGGATTGAACCCAAGTCGACTTTACACGGATTCGGACAACAGGCTTCCGAAGCCGAACTCAAGGCTCACGTGCAGACAACGTTGGCTCGACCAGCGTTTCAAAACTACCCGTTTGTGATCGTTCGACGACACTATGTCTGTTGTAAGGATCACTGTCTGGAACGAGTGGATGCGGAAATCAAAGTCGAGAATATGGGATCGGATAACGAGTGAGCGAATCGCCCCCTGATCTGAAAACGTCAGAATCTGGTCGGGTGTCTTCGACCAGGCTGACGTGGCGTGACTGGTTGATGCAAACGACTTCGTTTCGTTTTGGAATGTTCACGACGTACGTCTTGTTGGCATTCACCGTCGTGATTGCCTTGTCTCCGATCGAGTTTTCACCAGGGCCGCGATCTGAGGTTCCGGCGACCGTGTTTTCCTGGTTGCCGTCGTCTTTGATTCGAAGTGGCGTTTTCTTTTTCATCGCGCGGATCGTGTTGATTGCGTCAGCGATCTGTTGGGCGATGCGAAAATGGCTGCCAATCAGTTCATGGGCCACTGTGGCAGCGGCTTTTTTGTATTGGTCGCTGCGTATGGAAAACTTGACCAACGGCGCGCACATTTTTCATGCGACCAGCATGCTATTGTTCATTCATGCCGTTTGGTTTCATTTTTACTATCGCTCGATCAACGCCGGCTTCGATCAACCGTCGGGTGATGCCAGCAGCCGATGTTACCCGCGCTGGGTGTTCTGGCTTTGTGTTTTTTATCTTGGTTGGTTTCACTCGCTCGCGGGATTTTCGAAAATTGCTTCCTCGGGATTGGCGTGGGGCAATGGAGCTTCGCTGCAATTATGGGTCGACCTGTTTGGCTGGAAAGGTTCGCCGTTCGCTCAACTGATCCTGTTGGACACGCGACTAACTGCGGTCCTGCAATCGGGCGCGTTGCTGATCGAGTGCGCCAGCATCCTGGCGATCGTCAATCGGTGGTTCCGGTATGCCATCGGGCTTGGTCTATTCGGATTTTATCTGGGCGTGTTGACCACCTTTATCGATTTTGGCTTTCATTTCAACGCGACTTTGGTCGCACTGTTTCTGTTGCCGACGGATCGTTTGTTTGGACTGTTCGACGACGTGTCTACGGAAGTGCGCTCCAAGGTTAAGCTCCCCGATGGATCGCCAGCTTCAAATGACGCGGATTGATTGGACGACGTACAGAAGATCTCGTTAACGAAATTCAATGGGAGCTTTACGGCAGCGTTCGATCGTCGTGGTTTCCTTCGCGGCATCGAGGTTTGAGTCTTTGATTGCGAAGCGGTACTTTCTGCGGTCGTCATTCTGAGATCAACGACGTCGGCGATGTGCTTTCGCGCGAGTCGATTGATATTTGATTAGGAGCCTCGCCGTTTTTTGATTGGCTTCATCCGGATTTCGGTCTCGGGTAGATTCTTCAGCCCCCAGTCCGAAACAGACTTGATGAGTTTGCGCAGCGATTTGCCCTTGTCGGTCAAACGATAGGCATCTCGATTCGGCTGGTCAGGCAACGGAGTTTTTTCTGCGAGTCCAGAGGCAACGAGCCGGTTGAGTCGGTCGCTGAGAATGTTGGTGGCAATCTTTTCCGGAGCTGCCGCAAACTCCTTAAACGTTTGACGGCCGAGCAGCATGTCTCGGACCACCAGCAAGGTCCACTTGTCTCCAAGCAGATCAAGCGTGCAAGCGATCGGACAACAAGATCGTTTGTTCATGATGGATCCTTTTTCTGAGTTCATGGTTGACTTTAGACGAAATACTTGCAAAATGCAAGTCTCAAGTGTTAGTTGCGTTTTGCAAGTGACATCGCTGGTGATTCGGCAGTTTCGAATCAGATGGATTGGATTTTAGTCAACCAAGGAACATACGATGGCTCGGATGGATGAACACCCTACGGTCATGAAGATTCGCAATCAGGAACCGGAACCCGCCAATGAGTTTTCAGCTCAGCAATTGATCGAGCTGTGCAAGTCGAGTGGCGCGGATGACGCGGGCATCATTTCCATTGACCGCTCCGAGCTGGACGACCAGCGTGAGGACATTCTCAAAGCGGCACCATGGACCAAGTCGCTGCTTACATTCGTTTGCAAAATGAATCGAGAGCCACTCAAGAGTCCGGCGCGGTCCATTTCCAATCTTGAGTTTCACCATGTTGGCGATCATGTGAACGAAGTCGCGCGTGCGGTGGTGTCGCGATTGGAGGGCATGGGGGTGCGAGCAATGAATCCTTCGATGGGATTCCCGATGGAGATGGATGAGTTTCCCGGCAAAATTTGGGTTGTCTCACACAAGCCAGTTGCTGTCGCGGCTGGACTTGGACGCATGGGGATCCATCGAAACGTGATTCATCCAAAGTTTGGGAATTTTATTCTGTTGGGAACCGTTCTTTTGGACCAAGCGATTGAGACGGAATCGAAACCGATTGAATACAACCCTTGCCTTGAGTGCAAGTTATGCGTTGCCGCATGCCCTGTCGGGGCGATCGCTCCTGACGGCGATTTCAATTTCAATGCCTGTTACACACACAACTATCGCGAGTTCATGGGTGGCTTTACCGATTGGGCGGAGCAGTTGGCGGAAAGTGCCAGTCGAAACGGGTACCGGAGCCGTTTTACCGACGCGGAATCGGCATCGATGTGGGCCAGTCTTTCCTTTGGAGCCAATTACAAAGCCGCCTATTGCCTGGCGGTCTGCCCAGCTGGCGAGGATGTGATCGGTCCGTGGTTGACGGATCGAAAATCATTCATGGATGAAACGTTAAGACCGCTCCAGCAAAAAGAGGAGAACATTTATGTCGTGCCTGGTTCCGACGCTGAGGAGCATGTGGCCAAACGGTTTCCTCATAAACAGATACGCAAAGTTCGTGGAAGTTTGCACCCCAAGTCGATCGACTCGTTCCTGGAATATATGCACTTGCAGTTTCAGCCGGGCCAAGCGAAAGGGCTTGAAGCGATTTATCACTTCACGTTTTACGGCGCTCAATCTCGCAAGGCGACGGTAGAAATCTCGCAGCAAAAACTGACCGTCTCCGAAGGGCATGTTGGCAAAGCAAATCTGTTGGTAACCGCCGATAGTGAAACGTGGGTGGGGTTTCTTAAGCGTGAGCGAAGTCTGCTTTGGGCGTTGTTGACCCTGCGTATCCGTTTAAGTGGTTCTCCGTTGTGGTTGCTCAAATTCGGCAAGTGTTTCCCTTCGTAAACTGGCGCAATCCCAACTCTTTGACGTAGTTTTGGCGGTTGAATACGATTCTCAGGAAGTTTCTAATGAGATGATCTGCATGTTGCAATTGGTCAAACCCCAACGAGAGTCCGATGTCAATCACGCCACCCTTCAATCTGATGAAATGGATCGCCGAGCACGAAGACGAGTTCAAGATGCCGGTGATGAATAAACAGTTTTACAAGGAAGCGAACGATGTCATCGTTTTCGTTTCCAAGGGGCCCAATACTCGCAACGACTATCACGTTAATCCGACCGAGGAATTGTTCTACCAGCTCAAAGGGGATATTGCCGTTCGCATACGACCGCTCGACGGTACACCGCCGCACGATGTGGTGATTCGTGAAGGTGAAATGTGGCTGTGTCCTCGTGATGTACCTCACCGACCTCAGCGGCCCGAGGGGACACTCGGATTGATTGTTGAGTTTCCGCGACCAACCGTGGAGCACTTGCGATGGTATTGCAATGCAGATGAGCATTTGGTGCACGAAGCCGAATTTGAACTCAAGCACATTGATCGCGACTTGCATCGGATCATGGATCAATTTTGGAATGGCCCTGAAGAGGTACGAACGTGCAAGGATTGCGGTTCGGTCGTTGAGCGGGCTGGAGAGTTTATCCTCAACACTTAGTCGCAGCTAAGTTTCGTTGGCTTGTTGTTCGGCCGACATCGATCCGTCGGTCTCAAAATCACGACCGGTGCGGCATGCGACGCCAACCGCGATACCGACGACCAGCATCAAAACGGAAGCCACGATATAAGGCAAGAAGAGAAACGCCTTTAGCATCGGGATGCCCAACGCCGAGCCAAAAATTCTTGCCAAGGCGCCGACGCTTTGGCTGACGCCGAGTGCACTCCCCTGCTCCGACGGATCTGTCCAGCGAGAGATCAAGGAATAGAGGCTCGGTTGCAGGCAACTGTATCCGGTGACGATGATCACCATGGATCCAAACAACCACGCTTCTGAAACAATCGCCACGGCGTATGTAAGGACGCCAAAACCGACAACTTCGATCAGTGCTCCGCTGACGGCGAGCGATTGTTCGGAAACAAATTTGGCAATGCGGCGAACAATTAGTCCTTGAACGAGCGCGACGAGAAATCCGATAAATGCAAACGTCAGGCAGACTTTTCTAAACGAAAAATTGAAGCTCGTTTGACCAATCTCATCGGAGCCTTTGATCAACAGGCTGAGGGTTGTTTCAAAGTTTCCAAACGCAAAGATGCAGACGAAGAATCCAAACAACAGGTAAGCCATTGCCGGACTTGAGAACGCTTTACGCCAGGCGCCGAGGTTAAAGCGACTGCTTTTGACAGCAGCCGAGTTTTCGTCGCGAGATTCAGGCAACAAAAAAATCGCCATCATCAAGGCGACAAAGCTCAATCCCGCGGCGACGAAGCCGGGGCCGGCTCCTGGGTCGGCCTGATCGCTGGTCACGGCAAAAAATGCGAATAGAGGACCGAGGGCAAAGCCCATGCCGAAGGCGACACCGATCAACGCCATACCGCGGGCACGATTTTCTTTGGTGGTGGTGTCAGCAATGTACGCTTGCGCTGTGGGAATCGTCGCACCAGCAATGCCTGCACCAATTCGAGTGATGAACAGTCCGAGCAGGCTGTGATAAAGCGCGGCGACCGAAAAGGCCAGATAAAAAACGACGCTGCCCAAGAGGCCAATGATGATGACCGGGCGGCGACCGATTCGATCCGAAAGCGAGCCCCAAACAGGCGCGAAAAAGAACTGCATGATCGAGTAGCTGGCCATCAACATCCCAATGACAAACCCGCTTGGATCCGTGCCGAATATATCGGCATAGATCGGCAACAACGGCAGCACGATCCCGAAGCCAAGCAAGTCAATGAAAACGGTCAAAAAGATAACCGCTAGGGATCCCTTGGTGGGCGATTTTGACAAAGCGTTCTACTCGATTGAGTTCGTCTGGGAATTATTGAAACGATTAGTATGCGCTGTCGATTGCGAAGGTCCAGTGGGGAGTGCCAACTGTGACGATTTGATGCAAGCTAAACGGCCATCGCGATCTTTGACCGAATTCGTCATGGCTACGTTTCGTTGTTTGGCTGCGAATTGCCAGGTCTTTGCCCTTATTCCTTTTTCGGCAACTGCTCTAGTTTCTCACGTAAGTCGGCGATCGGAAGTGGATCCGATTCCACAACGTTGGGTTCATGCCAATAGTCTCGAAGTCGACGAGGCAACAAAAACTGTAAGACCTCGTTTTCAAGCTCAGCCAACCATTCCGGCAGATCGACACCAACGCCATTGGTTGATCTCAGGAATGCTTGAGCTTCGTGCTGCAGCAATTCGAAGGCTCGTTTGGATTCTCGCGATCGTGGGCGAGTCATCGCTGGAACGACCAAAGCACGCAAGCGATCGATTTGCAGCTGATGGGCAAAACGCCCCTCAAGTCGTCTGGCGACCGAGTTCATCTGGATCGAATACTTTTGTCGCAGCTTCTCAAGACGCTCCAGGTACTTGTCTGCTTCCGGACCCACGCGCTCGGTCAAGGAACGCCGCCACATGCGTGCGACTCCACCTTCTTGATCATGCACAAGAATTCGATGCGCCCAAACGACTGGTTTCAGATGCCAACAGATTCGATCAAACTTGGACCGCAATCTAAGAAAATCTAAAAACGAGTCCAATTGGTCGCCGTGATCCGACTGAGTGGTCGTCGTGTTGTAATCGACGTACTCATTAAAGTTCTCACGGACACTTTCAAGCACGATGGTCAGAAAGCGAACCGCTGTTTCACGATTGAGTTCCGAACCCAACTCGTCAAACAATCGAAGGTCGGGAATTTCAGGTGAGTCTTCAACGAATTTTAGCCAAGCATCAACGCCTTGGTGCAGGATCGCGCGAACGTTGCCAAGGTGAAAGAACGCTTGTGTAAACAAGCCTTCGCCATATTTGCGAATGAAGTCAACCAATCGTTCCCAATTCGCCTCTTTGCTGACTTTTTCCAGCACGCTCAGTCGCAATGTCCGGCTGTGCTCCAGCCAAAGTGGCAACATCGATTCTGTTAGCATTTCGATGCAGTCAAACAGAATTCGTTGGGACTCTTTCTTGATTTCGGCCGGTTCGATGTTTTCATCGCCACTTTGAATCTCCCGCAGTTGTTTCGTCGATCGAACCAGAGCACTGACCATCGAGGTATATGCGACTTCAAAGATTTCATCAAATTCGGTGACGGCGCCGCCGCTGACGGGGTTGTTTCGCTCCATCTCCAATGCCGTCTTCGTCAACTGATAGGTTTCTCCAAAGAGTCCATGGGCCGGCAGTCGTTCCAGCAGTTCAAGTACCGCCGTTTGGATAACACGAGCATTGACAATGGCGGATGGATCGCCCCCCTTCGACAATGGAACGTACAGCAGCGTTTGCGTGTCGAGATAGGATTTCAACGGCTCAAAAAACTGATCGACCAGTCGGCTATCGTTCAATGTCAATGCGGCGTAAAGGCAAACGACGGGTGCACCACCATTGACGATCGAGTCAAGTGTCGGACGTTGGTCGTCCGGTTCGGGCGACTCGGCGGTCGACCCTTCGGCTGATTCACAAAGTGGCTTGTCGTTGATCAAAACATCGATCGCTTTGGCAACGGAGACCATCATGCGGATCGCATTTTCAGTGTCGATACAAGTGTTGACCGTATGCTCCAACAGCGACTCCTTTTGAAGTCGTTGTTGATCGTACTGAACCATCGCTTCCCGATTGGAACCATTCAGTTTCAGTTGATAGGAGTCGATGTCATTTAACAACGCGTACAACTGTTCGCGATTCTTGTCAGCTTGAAAAACCCATGCCTCGGTAAACGCAAGGCGATCCTGCAGTCGTTGTCGCGTTGCGTCGTTCAACGCGTCGTTTCTTGTGGCAGGCAGCGGGATTTTTGCGACGATGTTCCAATAGGCGGAGATTGTGGATAAAAACTCCAGCCGTTCGTGGATTCGTTCCGCTTCGGCATCGAGCGAGTCGTTTCGGAGGTCGAATCCACCGTCGTGAATTTCACCGTCAATGCCGTCATCGGTTGAATCAGTAAACGTGAATTCATCGTAGGCGGCGTCGAACAGATTGTCTGAGGCGTCTTCAGCCTCATACTCTACGAACTCATCGAGCTCATCAAAGTGGCTTGATGATCGCGTTTCATTTGAACGCTTACGATTCTTTCCATTGCCAAGTTCAAACTTGGGAACATGCCAGTAGAACTCGGAGTTGACTTCCAGGAAGTCATGGAATTTGCGAATCTGTTTCCAGACAGCATCTTTATCTGTATCCGTTTTGGCTTCGTGAATATTCGCTTTCTGTTCGACGATCCAGCGAAACAGCAGATTGTGAAAAGAACTGTCCCCTTGTTCCAGCGGAACCATTTCCGACTGGCTAATCCAATGAACCAGCAGGGCAGAAGTGGTTTGATAGTCATCGCGTTGCATTAAGGCATCGATGACTAACGCGTAAGCTTTTGGCGTATCGAGTAATTCCGCGTGGGGTGCCCAGAATTCCATGTCGCCAGCCGCTGCGCCGCCTTTGTGCCAAAGATTCAACGCTTGACTAACCACGGTCGCGGCTTCGAGTAAATCGTCGGGGTCCACTGCCCCAACATTGGCGACTTCATGGGCCGCGAACTTTTTCCACCAAGCGACGATTCGATGAAACTCACCCTCTGCGTCAACCAGCATTGACTCATCGTCAATCGCTGCCGCTTCGCTGGTGATCCGGGACAACAGACCAAATACACGATCCATGTTGTCCAACAAGTCGTAGACTCGGTGATCGCGGACAGAGTTTTCAATGGCAGGGAACAAGCTGTATTGGGCATCAAAACCGATGATGTTCCATGGATCAACCACGGCGCCGCATTCGATCGCAGTTTTAAGTCGCCGCATGACTGTTTTGACCGCAGCGAAGGCTTCGCCCAGTTCTCCCGAATCGACACAATCCATCGCGGCGGACAACAGGCAATCAATCTGGCATTGAATTCTTGCGGAGGCGACCGGAACAACGCTGGACTGTTGTTCCGCAGCTTCTGGATAACCCATTCGCGCAAAGATCGCTGCCAGTCGACAGTTCACCAGTTGGGTCGCGCGTTGGCGAGCGAGCCTTGCATTCAGGTCTTGACGAACCGCACCGAATGGTTGGTGCCGGAACTTAGCTTCCTTTTTCAGTCGCTCTTGATGAGCCGGCGACAACTGCCCCAGCAGTTCATCATAGAACTGGTCTCGATAGTTGGCGATGTTGGGGATTAAAGAACCGAGTGTCGTGTTTGAGTCAAAAGTTCCTGGACCACTTCCGCTGATCCCGGATCCCATCAGCATCGTACAAGCGAGCGCCGCGGCCGCTTCCATGATTGCCTCTTCGCTATCGATTCCCTGTTCACCCTGTGTTGAATCTTCGACCCGTTCCAACAATGCATCCAGCGTGACTTGGTGGACGATAAAACGTCGAAAGAATCCATCGCCATCGATCAGTTCTTCATCCCATTGACCAAAGTGATGATTAGGGCGTTGATTGATTGGATGATCAAAATCGAAAGCGCGTGTGTCAATGGAAAGCTCATCCAATCGCTCAATCGAAAAGTGTGCCGCTCGTCCGATATGCGGGTTGGTTTGGCGGATCAGCTCGAGGGCTTTTCCTAACATCAACTGATAGGGACCAAATGCGACCCCCACGTCACGTACGAAAATGGGTAGCGGCCGAAAGTATTCGTGCGCGTAAGGTTCGATCTTTTGCGTTTCCAACGTGGCGACAGGACGGTGACCCACAAAGTCATTGAGACGGTTGATCACCCGTGCGGCAAAACGGTCCCGATCCACTTGCTGATACTCTTCGCGAGAATCGAGATGGAGTTGGCCAATCTCTTGCAGAACCAATTCAAATGTTCTGGCAACAAAAAACGAATTGAACAGAAAGTCGGGTGACTGATGAAACAACAAGTCGCGATGAAACGAAAGATACGCTGGCAAAACGTTCTCAAACGTTGTCAATACGGCAAATCGACATTGCGACGCATCGCGAAAAGTTGATTGGGACGATTCGAGTTGCTCAAGTCGGTTGAGCATCGACTGGCCGATCCGATGAAGCTTGGTCCCTTTAAGTGATACGGAATGGTCTGCTTCGAGTTCAGTACGAAGTTGTTCTGAAAGATAACGTGACGCTTGAAAGACTTCGCGATCAAGCTGCGAGGACTCTTTCTTTCTCGAAGAGCGAGAAACTTCTTTTGAACTCACTCCATCTTCAGAGCTCGTGTCGGCGTCATTTTGCGAGGCATCGGAGGGGTCGGTTTCCAAAATCCCAAACAGCGCATTGAGATTGCGGAAAAAGTTGGCCTCGAACGATCCCGAACCGAAATTCAGGTGCCCAAGGACCGGGTCCATTGCAGAATGGAGTTGTTGTTCCGAATGAGGTGACCCCATGGGTGTTTGTTCTCAGGCTCTTGTGGAAGCGTCGATCGTGAGCTGATTGGGCTCGCGAGCTGAATAGGCTGTGATCGGCGACTTACCAATCCTCGGATCGTAATTGGGATTATCCTAAAAATCGGACTTCAAATGGTCTAGCCGAGATTACGCGGCGCCCGGTTTTTGCAGACAGATTTTCAACAAATCGCCTCGGAGGAAATGCCAACGCCAGCGAACGAAGGGGAAAATCCACGCGTAATTCAAATTTGGGACGATACTAGAGCGACAATTGAATTCGGTTGGCTCGAATTTTCCGCGAATCGGATGAGAACCGGCAGTTTGCTCGACAAAAGCGACTTTTTTGTCTGGAAGCATCCATGAATTGAACGATACTGAGACTACCGCGAGTACCCCCGCTAGCTTGTGGTCATTCCTTCGGTCGTCAAATTCCCCGAATCTTTGTCATCGGACAAAAGCGCCTATATTAAAAGGGTGTGAACTGTGGAGTTTCCGATTGGATCAAATGCGATCGAAAAACGCCAAGCGTGGATCAGTTTTGGAGCAATACAGAATGCGATTTGGAAAATCTGAAAACCAAGGACCCGTCCGAGGCATTTTCTCAACGTTGACCACTGGCATCATTGCCATGCTGGTCGTTTTTGGGGTGATGTTCAGCAGTGTTTCAGTATTTGCTCACCATCCAGCAGAGCCTCGTGAGAAGCAACTGCATCGGGCGGGTCTGAAAGTTCAGTGGTTTACCCAAGCGGGAATCGGCGTTTCCGGCAAGCTGATTGATTGGGATTATTTTGTGGATGAGAACCGATCCACCACCTATTTCGAGGTGGCTGGCGGTGACTACTCCGAAACGTTTTCTCAGTTCGACATCGGCCCCAATGGCAAACCGTTTGGAATCGAAGGCGGATCCACCTATGCCAAGCTTCGCCAAGAAATTGTTGCTGCTGAATTGGCCAGTAAGTTGGGCAAACAAGTCGATGTTTCGATCACCCAATACGCACAACCACAAACGGTCCTATATACGTTGACCTCAGGCGCTCTCGTCCGCGCACTTGACGGCGAAACCGGAGAGACACTTTGGAAAGTGATCGTCGATGATCCGAATGTCGAATGCTTCGGCGTAGCGGCCAGTGACACTTACGTGGCGGTCGCAGCTGGTAACAAGATCCATTGCCTGGACTCGGAAACTGGAAAACTACTTTGGTCCAAAGCTTGTCGCGGAATCATCTCCGCACCACCTGCAGTGGTCGAGAATCAGATCTACGTTCCCTTGTTCAATGGACAACTTGAGCGATTCAATGTCCGGACGAAAGGCTTTAACTCGACGGCATATGTCTCGTCGGGGCAAGTTAGAACTCGTCCGATGGTGACACCGCTAACGGTCAGTTGGGGAACCGAAGGAGGCGACTTCAATGTTGGTTCACGTTTTCGACGCCGAGCTACGATGGGTTTTCAGTTAAAGACAGGCAAGCCAGTTGTCTCGCAACCCGCTTACGAAGACCGAACGTATTTCGTTGGTTCAAGAAACGGATTCCTCTATTCGATTGATGAATTGACAGGACGCGTTAATTGGGACGTCTCAACTGGAGGAAGCATCTCTCAGGCACCTTTCGTGTTGGGAGAGCATGTCTTTGTCATCAACGATCGAAATGAAATGCACAAGTTTAACCGACCCAACGGCATCATTGCTGAAGGATGGGATCAACCGCGACCCAATGTGGCATCGTTTTTGGGAGCCAGCAAATCGAGCGTGTTCGTGTTTGACAAGTTTGGCATGTTGGAAGTTCGAGATCGTGACTCGGGTACTGTCGTCGCAAGTGCAGACGTCGGCAATGTTATGAAGACGTTGCCACATTTGAAATCAGATCGACTTTTTGTTGCAAACAAATCAGGCACCATTCGCTGTATTCGAGAAATCGCCAGCAGCCGCCCCTATTTTCATGATGATGAAATGGTGGTCAAACCAAACATGGCAGAAGACAAGCCTGCCGCTGAAGGTGACAAACCGAAAGGGGATCCGAACAATCCATTTGAGAACAACCCGTTCGATCAAGGTGGCAATGAAAAAACGCCTGAACCCGATACTTCCAATCCGTTCGACGGTGGCTAGTCATCTTCCGTTGGTTTGAGGATCCGTCTCGAGAATCGGCATGAGCTCATGCGGTTCGCCAACGTTTGAAAGTCCAAGAATTCGCCATTGCGTGCGACGTTATGAGCATGCGAGCTCGGTAGCAAATCGATTCCAAAGGTTTCGGAAAGTCGCCGGTTGCGAAAAATTGCCAGCTGGCAACAATAGTGCGTTTTCACCCTGCTGGTCATCGTCGCCGTCACGCTATCGGCAGACGTAAACCGGTTGCTGAACGGAAAACGGACAAACATGGATTCTCCCAAAATCAAGCGGGCGCTGATCAGCGTCAGTAACAAAATGGGCGTGGTCGATTTCGCCAAAGGATTGACGGACGCCGGAGTTGAAATCTACAGTACGGGCGGAACAAGAAGGCATCTGGAGAAGGCGGGTGTCCCAGTCGTCGATGTTTCGGAATACACGCAGTTTCCCGAGATGATGGATGGTCGGGTGAAAACGCTTCATCCCAAAATTTTCGCTGGAATTCTCTGTCGACATAATCTCGAAGCTGATCGACTCGCGTTGACGGAACATGAGATCAAGTCGTTCGAGTTGGTTGTCGTCAACTTGTATCCATTTGCCGCCACGATTTCTCGTCCAAACATCCTGCCCCATGAGGCGGTCGAGCAGATTGACATCGGGGGTCCCAGCTTGATTCGCGCGGCGGCCAAGAACAGTGACTTTGTCACGATCGTCTGCAGTCCGGAGCAGTACAGTTGCGTTCTTGATGAGATCGGTACCGACGGCACTACCTCAAATGGATTACGCAAGCAGTTGATGGCTCATGCATTCCAGCATACGGCCAATTACGACAAAACGATCGCCGAGTATTTTTCGGTTCAAATGGAAGGCGAACAATTTCCAACCACGAAGCGACTGATTCTCAACCGGAAAAATACGCTGCGATATGGTGAGAATAGTCATCAGAAAGCGGCACTGTACAGTACCGGAGAATGCCGGGACGCTAATCTGGTCGATGCACGTCAGCTGAATGGAAAGCAGCTTTCCTACAATAACCTGTTGGATCTTGATAGCGCACTTTCGATCGTGCGTTTGCAAGCCAAGCCCGCTTGTGCCGTGATCAAACACAACAATCCTTGTGGAGCTGCCATCGCGGACAATTTACCGGAAGCCTGCCGCAAGGGACTTGCCGGCGACCCAGTTAGCGCCTTCGGCAGCGTCATCGGGTTGAATCAAACCGTCGATGAAGAAACAGCTGAGTTCTTGGCAACCGGTGATTTCTTTATTGAAGCGATCGTGGCTCCCGAATTCACCTCCGATGCGCAGTCGATTTTGACGACCAAGCCAAAATGGAAGAAGAACGTTCGATTGCTCAAAGTTGGCGAGCTGGAACCCGCTAAACAAACTTGGGAATACCGGTTTTTGTTGGGCGGAATGCTGGTCCAAGACATCGACAATCAGGTCGATGAACCCTCCTCGTGGACGGTCGCAACAGACGCAAAACCTTCGCAGGAGATGATGGAGGAATTGACGTTTGGGTGGTCGATGGTCCGATACATCAAATCGAATGCCATTTGTCTGTCAAAGGATTTGGCACTGGTCGGCGTCGGTGCGGGACAGATGAGTCGAGTTGACTCCGTTGAGATCTCCATTCGAAAAGCAGGTGACCGAGCTGCCGGTTCTGTGTTGTCGTCAGATGCATTTTTCCCATTTGCGGACTCGATCGAAGCGGCGGCCAAAGCTGGGATTGCTGCGATCATTCAACCAGGCGGAAGTGTACGCGATCAAGAAGTGATCGATGCATGCAACCAGTATGGAATTCCCATGGTGATGACTGGGCGACGGCACTTCAGGCACTAACAGGTCGATCAGATAGATGTTCGATTTCGTGCAACAAGTTACTCAAATAGCTCGGCTATCAGCTGTTGGATCAATTGCGATTCGCGATGGGAGTCAACGAGCGGTTTGAGTTCGCTGATCTCCGTCATCAGTTGAAGTTGGAACGACTTGTCTTGTTCGAATTTCAACATCAATTCCGCCAGCTGCTCCGTATTGCCAACGTCAAAATATCCGGAGTAATGGTCTCCAAGAATGCCGACGTTTCCGTCGATCCGCGAAGCCAAAACGGGGACCGAACAGGCGATCGCTTCGGAGATCACCGCAGCGCCCCCCTCAGATTTGGAAGTCAAAAGTGTCGCGCGGCTTCGGGCAAGCAACTGGACTGATTCTTGATGAGCAACGGATCCGATCCATTGGTAGCGTGGCAGCTCCGTGGTCAATGAAGTCGCTGTTTGCCTCATCGCTTGCGTGAGTGCTTCGCCCAGATGAATCAACTTAATCTTGGAGCTCTTGGGCAGCAGCTGAGTTGCCTTGGCACCGCGAAACGGATCCTTCACCGGTCGTAGATGTCCAATTTGCGTCATCTCAAACGATGTGACGTTCGGTTCCGGCCGATTCGCCGGCGGTTTTGAAGATTGATGAATGACGATCGTCTTGTCAATTAAGTGACGTGGAACTTTCGCCAACGCACCGTTTTGCAATACGACAATGCGGTCGGCAATGTTCATGCTTTCGATTGAGGAAACAGGGATCGTTTCCTGATTGACATCCGTCCCTGTGATGATCACAACGGAGCGACCATCTGGGACGTTTTGTTGGAACTGTAGAATGGAGCAAGCGCTCTTCTCGGCATGTAGGGCGATCAATAAGTCGAAGCTGCCAGATCGGTACGACTCTGCGACTTGAACTTGATGGCCTTGCTCCAACAAGTGATTGGCCCATCGATCTGACGTTAATCGATTGCCACGGCGAGAGGACAGAGGGACCGGGGTGACAATCAGGATGGAGAGCGACATGAATAAAGTCGTCTTGGGGATTGAGTTGAATCCTGCGGAGGGACGGCGCGAACGACGGCGTTTTTCGCAACTGCATTTTAGCAGAGTTTGGCAGTGAGCGATTTGAGGCCTCAATGCATGCTGCTCGTTTTAAAAACCTGTTCACATTGCTAGTGATTAACTGAGGCGTTGCAACAATGAGGATCTGCCCAGTTTTCAAGATCGCGAAAACACCGCAACGCCCCGGTCAATGACGACCTGATAGGTTGCTTCACCCGTTTTGAATTCGGCTTCAAAGTGATCATCTTTGACGGCTAGCCATTGGGCTTCTCCCTCGCGAACTCGGCGTACCCAACCGCGATCGTTGGAAACAGGTCCTTCGTAGGTCAGGTAGTCGATTCGATGGTCGGCGATTCGGGTGGCTGGAGTATTCAAGACATGTGGCTGGGGAGACGACGTGGCCAACGCATCAACGGCATCAAATGGATCGATGCCTAGGCTCCATGTGATCAACACGTTGGCATCGTCGGACTGAATCATCAAGTCGAAATGGTCATTTCGTCCAGATTGATTGCGATACGAAGGCGAGACTTGATGGTGCAACAGTACGAAGCGAAGGACGGTCGGGCTGTTGGAATGCTGGTCCACGTTGTTGCTGATAATTGAGGGATGGGCATGCGGACGACCTTCAGCATACGCGATTCCAGATGACAAAAAAACGCCCTCGATCCATTTGCCCGGGATCGATGGCGATGTCCGGCGATTTCGAATGGCTCGAAAGCGACTTGTCGATAATTTCGTTGAGATCCGATCTTGATACCGATGCGGTGCGCTTGATGATCAAGCAATTTCCGCAGGTCAGGATCGCGGATGCTATAGGTTGACACGACGGTCTGATTCAATTTGAGATTTTTCTTCCAACAAATCAGGTTCTGATTCGTTACTTGTTCCAACAGAAAGTTTTGCTCGTGCAGAATTCGCTATTGGATGGACTCTTGTCGAAAAACAGCTGCTTGATCCTAATTCGGGAGATGAGCCATGGCGTTTTGCCAGCATGATGATTCGGTTCGACGTGGTTTTTTCCGGTAAAAATCGATGAAATTGGGAATTTCCAAAAAAAGCAAACAATGCGCGAACCTATTCGACGAAGCAGACTCTAGTGGTGCGTAACGGAAAATCAAGTTGTTTTGATGGAATCAAAGCGACGGATCATGATCTTCGGTGATTGATGTTTGGTAGCGACGTTTTTGATCGCTCAGGCCAATCGAATTTGAAATTTCCAGTCTTCACGTTACACTCGAATCATCTTGCGGCGTTAACGACTTGTCTGCCGTGGTTAGATCTTTGCTTTGTCGGCGAGATCTGAAGATTCTGGATGCAGTTGTCGGATCAACTGTATCGACAAAAAAACTAGTTCTCTCGAATGGCGTGCTCGACACGCGGGAGTATTGCAATGCGTAACATTATCACCAATCGCTCGATCGCAAACGTTGTACGTTTTAGCGCCCAGGCCACCGTGATGTTGCGCGGCAATCGCATTACCGCGCTCGATTCATGGCATGCCACATGTGCCGGGACCAGTGATACCAGCGCGACCAGCAGACGAAATCTGCTAGTCGCGTTTGAGCAATCACCCGGGTTAACCCTCGTTGAATCGGAACAAGGCAAACATTATCTGCCGCTACGTTCCCAACGAACGGTGAAACCAACCGTCCTGGCCTCCACCACGTTTCAACGGATTAGCTAGCCGCACCGCGGCCGCCTCATAGCCAACAGCTAAGGCGACATCCTGGCAAATCCAGAAACAGATTTCCGGCTGCGGATTCCTGAGAGGAAACCTTGCGCTCTCGTTGCAGGTTTCATCGTATCCGTTCCGGCCTTTTAACATTGATGTTCAGACGAACTCAGGTTCTGGATGTCGATTCGAGAGAAATCAAGAAGATGAACGCTATCGATAAAACTGTATTTGAAATCCGAGAAACTGCGGACTTGGTCCGATTGGCTCAAGCGGGCGACCGAAACGCTTTTGGTGTTTTGTTCGAACGTTTCCAGCCAACCGTGATCGCGATCGCGCTGCGACGTTTGCGTGACCACGCCGATGCTCAAGAACTTTGCCAGGACGTTTTCGTTCAGGCGATGTTGAAAATTGATCAGCTCCGAGTTCCTGAAGCGTTCATCGGTTGGTTGCGTCAGATCACGGTTCGAATGGCGATTAACCGAGCTGTTCGACGTGCACCTTCGATTGCCGTGGAACCTGAAGTTCTCGAATCAACCATGCAAGTGGACGCATTGCCTTGCGATGCCTTGCTTGAGGTTGAGCGTAAAGAGCAATTGATGGAAGGTCTCGATCGACTTGGCCAAATGGACCGAGAAACGTTGGTTGCGTTCTATGTTGACGGCCAATCGTTGAACGAAATGGCTGAAGACTTTGGCGCACCACTCGGTACGATCAAGCGACGATTGCACGTCGCCCGAAAGCGACTTGCTGAGCAGTTGCCTGAATTGGCTTCTGCTTGATCGTCGGCGAACCAAGGTTCGTTGAATTAACTGGGTCGTTTTGTGGAAACGCAAAACGACCCATTCTTATTTTCAGGCCGGGTAAACACTGCGTGATGCAGCTTGCGTTTCCAGGATTGGGACAGCCGATTTTGGCTTGACAACCCCGAAACGTAGTTCTACCATCTTTACTTCTCCGCGGTGCATATCTGACCAGGCACTCGCGAGATTCCGTTTGTCAAAATTCTGGCAAATATTGAAAACGGGCCCGTAGCTCAGCTGGGAGAGCGCTTGAATGGCATTCAAGAGGTCGTCGGTTCGATCCCGATCGGGTCCACTTTAGAAACACCGTGAAATTTAAGGTGTCTGGAACCTTTTTCTCTCTCACCGGCCGTCTTCCGCCGGTTCTCTACATCGTGCGTTCCGCAAAGCGCTGCACTGTTTTCAAAAAATGACCGGTTCAAACTGGATAAGCTGTACCGGTTGTGCCGATAGTGACGGTAATCCGGAGTATTACGGTCCGGTTAAGTTTATCGATATTTCCGGTCAGCTCGACTCAAATCCCCCACGATTCGGCTGGCGAGGGTTTCGGGTACGCGCTGGTTTTTGCGCGTTTTGAATTCCTGACGTCAGATGGAGTAGTCCCCAATGGGTCCGTCGAAGTTTTCCGCATCTGCCATTTCGCTGTCGTTGGGTCAACCTGGTGGCAATGATGCGTCGTTGGACGTTGTCGCCTATTTAAATGCCGAGTCAACCGCGGCTAGCGCCGAAGCGGCTCAGTCAACCGCGGCTAGCGCCGAAGCGGCTCAGCCAACCGCGGCTAGTGCCGAAACGGCTCAGTCAACTGCGGCAAGCGCGACAGTAGCTCAAAGGGTCCAAGGCGTTACTAAATTCAGCGTCGTCTGGATCGGTTTCGTGTGGATCTTTGCCGCCGCAAATTGCGCTCACGCCCAGAGTTTCGCGAGCTTTAGCGATCAGACCACGACGCGACGGGTTCAACCGAAACGCGATGCTTCCAGCGACAAACAAGTTCAGACGGCAAATTTTCAATCGTCCAATCATGATGATTCCAGTCGGGTTCAGACAGTTGCCTATCAGCAATCAGTGAATCAGCAACCAGCGAATCAGCAGAATCTCAATCAACGTCCTGCTCGGACGTACTTGCCTCAACAATATCAACCAACGCCTGCGCTGGCACGCCAAGTGCGAGAATCGTATGCCAGTCGCGTTGCCAATCGGCTGGCTCCACCGGCACGGCTACCCAATGCCAGTCTGCCTCGCTCACGGCAAGAAGATCCCTTCGGTGATCAGCAAAAACCACCCGTCGCTCAGCCTCGGCCCATCGCTAATCCACAGCCAATTGAAACCAATCCCAGAACGACGCCAACCAATCAGTTGGATCCGTTTGGCGATCCGGTCCCGAATCAACCGATGCCGGCTCCTGTAAAACAAGAGGATCCGTTTGGTGAACAGCAAAAGCCGCCTGTTCAAAATCCAAATCCCAATGAATTTCAACCGCGACAACCTCCGGTCCAAGATCCTGACGTGCCACAGAATGTCACTCCCGGTCAGTTACCGGGCGTAACAGAACAACAAGATCCGAACATGCTCGATCCGCGTCAACTTGATCCGCGAGAACCTCAACGACAAGATCCTGTGTTGCCCAACGATGCACAACCCAACAACATCACGCCGCAAGATCCGGTTCGTCCTCCTCAAGGTCTTCCTGATCAAGACCCACCTGACTCTGATCCACGTGGCGATCAAGGACAGGAGTTTGGAAACGGTCGCCCGGTAACCAAGCCAACGATCGACAAATCGATTGAGTACTATCAAGGAACACCGCTCCCGGAGTATCAGGATCGCTCCTCGAACGTGTACCGACCGCCAGAGCAACCGCTTACCTATGAAAACTTTCCGCCTGAGTACGAGGTTGGCCCGATGGCAACGCCGATCGAATCAGAGCCCTACTTTGTTCCAGCATTCGAACCGATTCCAGGTATCGTTCCAGCTCAACAAGCTCCTGTTTACACTCAGCCACGTCTGCCGCAGCCTCATTCGGTTGCCGTGCCTCAAATCGTTGCACCTCGCGCGACGCCAATGCCTCAACAGCAAGTCTACTCACAGGTTGTGAATCAGTGCGAACCTTGTCAATCGAGCGAGCCGTATGGTGGTTGCGTCGATCGAGTTAGCAAACGTCAGCTCTGGCGTGGTGGATTTTTGCAGGATTGGATCTCCGATGACTGCGAGGTCAGTCAGGACTGCGAGCAAACTTGTCCTTCATTTTATTTTGCCTTTCAAGGCGGATGGAATGATCTGCAAAACATGATCAATCGTGATGCAAACGAGCTGGAAACAGAAACTGGATCGATGTTTACGTTTGCGCTTGGCCGGATGAATGGACGCAATCTGCGCACCGAAATTGAACTGGCCATTCGGAACAACGACATCTCCGACTTGATCGAAGCGGACATGCGGCAGGGTATCAGTGGCGACGTTAGTTCGTTTTCTGGCATGGCCAACGCTTATTGGGAATTCGTCGATTTTCCAGGCGGGCGGTTTCGACCTTACGTCGGTTTTGGCGTTGGATTTGCAAGCCTGGACGCTGGTTTGATCGATTCGACCGGCGCGTCGATTTTGACTGACGAAGGTGGTGAAGACACCAGCTTTGCTTACCAGTGGATGGCGGGAATGAACTACAAGGCCAGCTGTAATATGGATTTGTTCGTTGAGTACCGCTTCTTTGAAGCAGATGCTTTGAATTTGGATACCACGAACGGATCTTACTCGGGCAACTATAACTACCAATCGAATTCAGTCTGCATCGGTTTGCGCTGGAAGTTCTAGTCACAGGTTCCAATCTTGAATCGAGGAGCCCAATGAATTTCTGGGTAAAGTTTGCGATTGTCGCTGGAGGAGGCGCTGCAGGAGCCGTTTCTCGTTTTGCGATCAATGAATTGTTTAGTTGGTTGAAATTGGCGAAGCCCTCGGTAGAGAGCGGATTGCCATTGGCAACACTATCTGCCAATCTCGTCGGTTGCTTCCTGATCGGAATCTTGTTCGGTAGTGGATTGGCCGAAAAACACCCATCGTTGAAGTATGGGTTTGGTGTTGGATTCCTGGGAGCGTTAACGACCTTTTCAACTTTCAGCGCTGAGTCGATTGAGCAGATTCAATCCGGCCAGTCATTGATGGCGATCGCGTACATGGTCATTAGCCTCGCAGCTGGACTGTTGCTGGTCTTTCTGGGGATGCTGTTGGGCAAGCGTTGGCTGGGATAGTTTGTCACATCGGTGGCGACTGTCGCGCTATTGATTTTTGGATACAATGAGTCCCCTTGAAGATGCCACAAGCGTGTCATTGTTTGAATTGAACATCGCCCGTCCAGACGCTGCAGTGTGCTCACATCGTTCGCCAGTCGGCTGGTTTTCTTGTTTGTAGTTTTGGATTTTTCATGACAGCTTCACCTCAAAAAACAGATCATGTCGATCTGGAAATCAAAGATGCGCAAGTCATTTTTGAAACGGTTTGGGAATCGTTAGAGGAAGAGATTGGCCATGAACATCTGCGTTTTCCCAAAGAGTTGATCCTGCTGGGTGGTGCACCCGGTTCAGGTAAAGGAACGCATACTCGGTTCATCATGCAGGCGCGCGGTTTAACCTGTCCGCCAATCGTGGTGTCGCAGTTGTTGACCACCCCGGAAGCTCAAAGGATCAAGGATTCGGGACAGATGGTAGGCGATACCGAAGTCATCGGTATCCTGTTGCGTGAATTGCTGAAACCTGAGTACCGTGATGGAGCGTTGTTGGACGGTTTTCCACGAACGGGTGTCCAAGTGGAATGCCTCAAATTGCTGGTCGATCAAATTGATCAGTTGAATCATGAGTTTGCCAACACGGATTTGGCAATCTACTTTCGCCGTCCGACCATTCATGCGATGGTGCTGTTTGCCAGCGAGCAGACCAGTGTTGAAAGGCAGTTGTATCGGGGACGTCAGCTCCAGGAGCATAACCGCAAGGTCGATGAAACCGGGGTCGGAGAAATACGGGAATTGCGTGCCACGGATCTTGATCCAATCAAAGCAGCTCAGCGATACCGGGTCTTTAAGGAGCATACTTGGGACGCACTCCAGTCGCTCAAAGAGATTTATCACTACCACTTCATCAATGCGGAAGGCCCGATCGAAGAGGTCGAAGCCAATATTCTGAAAGAGTTACAGTATCAAAGTTCGCTCGAGCTGGATCCACGAACCTTTGATCGATTGCGATCGATACCGCTGGCGGAAGAAATCATCGTCCATGCGCGGCAGGAGTTGGTCAAACGACTCGACAGCTACGAGTTGAATCATCGCGAACTGTTTGTACGCGTTGTCGATATCGTTCAATCCAAGTTCATGCCTATCATTGAGCGACACGCGTTGTCGGGTCGCGCATTGGTTAACACGACGGAAGAGATTTTTGGTGATTCACTCGCTTTGACGATGCTGATCGATATCTTTTCAGAACGCGGGTTTCACGCGGTCGTCGATAAACGTCGTCAGGATATGCCCAAGACAGTCGATCTCAAGACGGGCGAGATTGAGTGCAAAGAGAAAGTGTTTTACCGGATCACGATTTTCTTCGAAGGCTCGTCAATCCGACGAGGGTAATCATGCCAGCGCCAGAAGACTGGATGAGGTTGGCGATTGAGTTGGCCAAAGCGGGGCAAGGTGCGGTTGAGCCCAACCCGATGGTTGGTTGCGTTATCACTCATGACAATCATCGTATCGGACAAGGTTGGCATGAGACGTATGGAGGACCGCATGCCGAAGTCCAGGCCTTGGCTTCCGTGTCCAGCGCTGATCGAAGTCGACTCACTGAGTCGACGGTTTACGTCACGTTGGAGCCCTGTTCTCATCACGGCAAGACGGGACCTTGCTCGCAAGCGTTGATCGATGCCAACGTGCGTCGCGTCATCGTCGCGGTCAAAGACCCAAATCCAGAAGTTGCCGGCACTGGAATCGAACAGCTGCGACAGGCTGGCATCGAAGTTAAGGTTGGGTTACTGCAATCGGAATCCCAAAAACTTCTGAGTCCCTATTTGAAACGACGCACAACTGGCTTGCCCTGGGTCATTGCAAAATGGGCGATGACAATTGATGGAAAGATTGCCACGGCCAGTGGGGATAGTCAGTGGATCACGAATGACCAATCACGCGCAAACGTGCATCGGCTACGTTCGCGCGTCGACTCGATTATGGTCGGGATTGGGACCGTGATTTCAGATGACCCCATGCTCAACGCTAGGCTGGAGAATCAGGATACTCCGATGCGCATCGCGACACGTGTCGTGCTCGATTCTCAGGCAAGGACGCCATTGGAATCAAAGTTGGTGGCGACTTGCGAACAATACCCCGTGTTGATTGCGACCGTTGACGGCGCAGATGCTGATCGGTGCGAAGCGTTGCGGCAAAAGGGCTGCCAACTTTTTTCGGCAAGTTCCAAATCAGTGCTACCGCGTGAATTGTTGACGAGCTTGTGCAAGCAAGGCGCGACAAACGTCATGATCGAAGGGGGCGGTCAAGTTTTAGGAGCTTTCTTTGATGACGATTTGGTCGATGAAGTTCAGATGTACATCGGGCCGAAGCTGATCGGCGATGCCGCAGCGATTTCACCAGTCACTGGGTTGGTCACGAACTCAATCAATGACGCAGACAACTTTGACATCCATTCCATCGAGCAGTTCGTCGACGACATCTGTGTGACCTATCGCAAGAAGCAACTCTGACTTCGCTTCCTTGGTGCGATTGGCCTCGATATTTTGGACGGAGACCAACTGAAAAATGCGCACGGCTATGCGCTCTGCTAAACTGGTCAGCAATGTCATTTGCACTTCTGGGAAGAGATGAAATGGTTAGTCCGCAACTGAAGTTTCAATTGAGTCCTGTTTTAATGATCAGATTGGTCCAACCAACATGCGTTCTGCTTGCGTTTTTATCGCTGGCGGGGATAGCGTTGGGTCAGGAACCAAAGGTAAATCAGAATGACGAGTCGGCCGAAGATGCCGTCAGTCTTTCCATCAAAGATGACCAAGTCGCGGTCTCAATTGGAGGCCAACCTTTTACAAGTTATGTGAGTAAGGGGTTGGGGAAGCCTGTCCTCTATCCGATCTATGCTCCGGGAAAGATTCCGGTCACACGAAACTGGCCGATCGTCAAAGATGTCGAAGGGGAAGCGCATGATCATCCACACCACAAGTCGATGTGGATCTCCCACGAAATCAATGGGATCGATTTTTGGGCAGAGAAGGGCGGTCATGTCCGGAGTGACTCGTTGGAAACTGAGTTTGAAGGATCCACGTCCAATGCGATTCGAGCGACGTCGAGCTGGTTAAAGAAGACGGATGACTCAGTCGTCTTAACCGACACAACGACGTTTTGGTTTGGCGGTGACTCAGACAGTCGTTGGATCAACTGTCTTGTGACGTTTAAAGCAACTCAAGGCGATGTCACGTTTGATGATACCAAAGAGGGCGTGTTCGCGATCCGCACACATCCAGACCTTCGACTAAAACCCAATAAGAAACAGGGTGTCACGGAGGTGTTTGGGTCTGCGATCAATAGTGAAGGAGTTGCCGGTCCGGCGATCTGGGGAAAGCCCGCCAAATGGGTTTTGTATTATGGCAAGATCGATGGTCAGCCAATTAGCATCGCCATGTTTGACCATCCGAGCAATCTGCGGCACCCAACGATGTGGCATGCGCGTGACTATGGCTTGGTGGCTGCCAACCCGTTCGGCATGCACCATTTTCTGGGCAAACCAAAAGGGACCGGAGAAGTTACCATTGCTAAAGGTAGCACATTGAGTCTTCGGTACCGGCTGGAGATTTTTGCCAGTGAAGTCGATCGGGAAAGGGTCGAAGCAAAATGGAATGCGTTTGCCAAACAGGAACTGGTTGAGTTAAAAACGAAGCAACGTTGATAGTAATTCTTAACCCGGTTGCCGGGTTGTCGTGTTGCCAAACGTACTTGTACAGATTCACAAAGGCTGGCAGCCTTCGCAACGTTGATTGTTACCAACGGTTGCTGGCTATCGCGTTGGGGCAACGGCATCGACGTCAAAAACATGCTGAAGCTTCAGCGATAGCAGTCCTTAGACAGCAGTGATGTCATCACGCTTTCTCTTCTTTTTGGCGAACCATTTCTGGACTTCGACAGTATTCCCCTCAAGCACAGTTGGATCGCGTGTTGTACGTGATGCTGTGCCACCCTTACTTCATTGGAGCCGGCAACTGCCGGGCAAAAGCATGTCTCGAAAAAGACAATCGCGAACGTTGGGTTATGGGAATCTGGAGGACAAGTGTCTGTTGGCAGCAGACGTTGGAATGTGTGGCGTGACCAATGATCTGGTCAACACACCCGAACCAGAGGTTCCTGTTCAGGATGTCTCAACGGAGAGCAATGCGGACTTGATGGATCGATTCTGTGCTGCGAATGAAGATGGAACGAATGACGATGCTCCCAATTTGATCGAGGAGGATCTGGGCAATGATTGCTTGACTGGAACGGAAGAAGTCATCCAGGTTGATCCTGAGACTTCAGAAACGGAAGTTCAGGAAAACGAGACCGATACGGAAGGCGACATTCAGGCGGAGCCGGTCCTGGATGAGACGACAGAAACTGATGTGGTTGCGTTTGATTTGGCGGATGGCACTGACGGAATGTTCGGCTTGCTGGATTCCGAGTCACCCAACCAAACGGTGACCATGGAGACGACAGAATCAGGGACGATTGAGTTGATTATTGCGGCAGATTTTGGTGGTGGAGACACCAATCTCGAAGTCGTCGACGCTGATGGTAATCTGATTGCTTCCAGTTCCGTGGACGGACTCTCTGGTTTTCAAAAGATCGCGTTTGATGTCGATAGCGAACAGACATACAACGTTACGGTATCAACCGATTTGGATGCGTCAGGTGAGTTTCAACTGACTGCCCATTTTGAAGCAGATGCGGTTGAAATTTTGGTGGACCAACATGTTGACGTCATTGGGGAAGACGCCACGCAGTTGGATCTCGATTCGGGAACCGCCGCCATCTCGGGCGTTTTGGAAACCGCAGGGGACGTTGACGTTTTCCAGTTTCAGGCTCCAGCAGATGGCGAAGTGTCATTGTTTGCTGAAGAGATGACGGATGGGAACGAGCAGGACGTTGCCGTCACGATTTCTGATGCGCTCGGGACACCGATCACCAATGGCGTCACCAACGAGTTCATCGAACTGAAAACTGACTTGTTGGCTGGTGAAACTTACTTTGTTTCCATTGCCTCGACCGAAGGTACGACCGGTTCCTACAATCTGGGTTTGATTCAGGAGTTGCCGCCGGCCGAAGAGGAGCTGCCATGTGCAGATGAAATGGTTGACGTGATTGAAAATCAAGACGAGCCTTTGTTGACAGTGGAGATCACTGCCAATGAGCCAAACCATCTTGATCGTTGGATGGAGACACTGGAGTCACGTCGTGAGCGATTTCATCTGCTCGATGCGTGGTTTGCATCCGAGCCAGACTCGTTAGAGTTGGTTTGATCCAATTGAGATCAACAACTCAAACCGAGTAGCCCAAGTTGACTGACTCTGGTTTCTCTCGGTTGAAAACGAACAAGCTTGGCTCTCTGGCAGATTGGGTGTCGCACATCTCGTCGATATTCATGCGATGTCAGGTTGAGCCAAGCTTTTTCTAAACACAAAGCATTCGTCGAGATCAGCAATTCTGCCACGATCGTGTTTCCGCACTTTTGAGGACGGCATCGCAAATTTTCTGCGTTTCCAATGCGTCTCGGAAGGTTGGTCCTGCGGGTGATCCGGTTTCAATGCCTTTGATGAAGTCGGCCACTTGATGGACGAAGCTGTGCTCGTAACCGATGTTTAATCCGGGGACCCACCAGTTACCCATGTAGGGGTGATCGCTGTCGGATACGTGAATGCTGCGCCAGCCTCGCATGGGTCCTTCGATGCGATGATCAAAGTATTCGAGTCGATGAAGATCGTGAAGATCCCACTTGATCGACGCGTGTTGCCCGTTGATTTCAAACGTGTACAACGCTTTATGTCCTCGCGCGTATCGGGTCGATTCAAACAGCCCCAACGAGCCGTTGTCGAATCGACAGAAGAATGTACACGCATCGTCGATGCTGACAGGTTGGACTTCGCCTGTTTCCTGGTGCACGCGTTCTTTGACAAACGTCTCGGTCATGGCGTTCACTTCTTTGACGCCGCCGTTCAACCAGATTGCGGTATCGATGCAATGAGCCAGCAGGTCGCCAGTCACACCCGAGCCGGCTGCCGTCGCGTCGAGTCGCCAGAGTGCCGCGCCACCTTGGGGCAGGTCTTCGGCAATCGTCCAGTCTTGCAGAAAGTTTGCACGATAGTGGTAGATTCGGCCAAGGTTGCCGCTGTCGATAATACTTTTGGCCAGAGTGACGGCGGGGACTCGTCGATAGTTGTACCAAACCATGTTGGCGACACCAGCCTTTTCGACCGCACGACACATCTCTTCGCCTTCCTCCGCGTTCATTGCGATTGGTTTTTCGCAAAGAATCATTTTGCCGGCTTTGGCCGCGGCGATAGAGATCTCTTTGTGCAGATTGTTGGGAACACAGATATCAATCGCATCGATGTCGTCCCGTTTGATCAGTTCACGCCAATCCGTTTCGATCGATTCGTATCCCCAGTTGTTGGCAAACTTTTGCGCTGCTTCTGCATTGCGAGCACAGATTGCTTTCAAGACGGGTTGATGTTCAAGTTCGAAAAAGTGTCCGACTTTTGAGTAGGCATTTGTATGGGCTTTCCCCATAAAGCCGTAGCCAATCATTCCAATGTTGAGCGGTTTTTTTGTCATGCGAGTTCTCGTTGAGTTTGTTCGTTGAACCGTTGTATTTGTGTTGTTCAGATGGTGAGACTGTTGTGTGGGTTAGGCCTCATTCCAACCGTAAGCAGCTTGAACTTTGATCATTACGTCGAGAATGGAGGTCCATGTTTCGGGTTTGGCCAAGGTTTCATTGGGGAACATGCAGCCATCCCAACAGATATGTTTGATCCCTCGTTCAGCGGCACCCTCGAGCCAGTACTTCGAACATTCGACGATATCAACTTTTCCATTTGGATCGTCGGCCGGACAGTGTTTGCCGGTTTTGTCATGATCGCCTGCCCCTTTGACTTCGCCATCGTTTTGTGCGACGTGAAAGTCGATTGTCCACGGACGAAGTTTGTCGGTCATCGTTTTGTAAGCTTCCCAGAATTCCTCATCGGAGTAACCGGGTTGCAGCAACGCGTGTTCAGGTGCGTTATAACCGAGCAGGTACAGATACGTATGGGCAAGGTCTGCTTGAAAACCGAGCGTTTCGGGCATCCCGACCGCTTCGAGCAAGTCGAGCATGTCTTTCCATGAATGCATTCCGGCCCAGCAAATTTCACCTTCTGCACACAGGCGTTCGCCGTAGGAAGCAGCGATGTTAGCGGCTTCTTTAAACGTATCAGCGATCTTTTTTGTGTTTGCTGCCGGATCGCTTTTCCAGGCATCCACACCAGACTCGGCCGAATCGATGCGAATGGAACCGTAGGTTCGAACACCGTGTTCGTTAAACACTTTAGCGATGTCACATGCTTTGCGCACCGCCGTCAGAAACTTTTGCTTTTGTTCGTCGGTTCCCATTGCGCTGTCGCCGACGGTCCCAGCCCAAACCGGTGCGACGAGCGATCCCACGACCAGGTTACGTGAAGCGATAGAATCAGCGATCGCTTTGAGTTCGTCGTCACTTGCATCGGGATCGGTGTGCGGCAAAAACAAAAAGTAGTCAATGCCGTCAAACTTGCGGCCATTGACTTCGGCCGCAGCGGTCCAGTCGAGCATTCGTTCGAGGCTGATGGCCGATTCTTGATCGTCCCCGTCACCTTTGCCGACGAGACCAGGCCACATGGCATTGTGAAGTTTAGGAAGCTGATTCATGGTTGTTTTGATTTAGTTTGAATAATGAAATGCGCCGTCGTCGCGCGAGATTGTAATTTTGTTGATTTAGGATCCACGTTTGTGGTCACCGACGTTGGGGCAGTTGTCCCACGTGTCGGGGCCGAAATACCGCAGTCCAACCAATGGTTCGGCCCCTGTATTTTCAATTTCGACGCCTTGGCTGGCAGCGTGATTTGAGATAAAAACCTCGTCCTCGGTCAACTGGCCGTAGCGAATGATAACGGGTGTTTGCAGATTCATGTTTCCCATGCGTCCACTCCCCTGCACCGTGATCCATCCACTGGGCCCAGGGTCTTTGAGTGTGCATTTTGCTCCAGGTTCGATCGTCAATTCACGTGCCGTAAACAATTGTTGCGAGTCAACGGTTCCGTAGACAATCCAGCGGTCAAACCATCCCTCGCCTTGGTCGGCGACAATCGGTTCCAGGTAGTTGTTGTCTTTAAAGTTTGGATCGACGTTCTTTTCCCAATCGAGCTGACCAACAATAAAGTCAAGGTCATCATGTTTGTCTGACGGCATATCTTTGACCAACAGCGACCATGGCACGTAACGCCCTTCGACGATGTTTTGATACATCCCGAAAACATCACTGCCCCATTGCGGCTCGTAAGTACACAACGAACCGGGCGCGTGAAGAACTCCTGGCGGAATCAACCAACCGGTACCACGTTTGAGCCGATAGGCTTTGGACAGATCGAGAATGCCGTTATCACCTTTGTTCCAATCGGCCAGACACTGTCGCAGTTGTGCTTTTGAGGTTCCTGGCTCCAATCCCATGAATGTGTATGGGAAGTGGTTGTCGCAATTGTTGTATTGCGGAGGAAAGTAGTAGCTTTCGGGTTTCCCTTCTTGACCCACCAATGCAGCGTCCGCTTTGCTTTGATGCATGTGATGGGGAATCGGTCCCATGTTGTCAAAGAACTTGGAATAGACCGGCCATCGACCGAACTTGTTCCAAATCGCATCACCGAGCAAACGTGAACCTGACTCATCGACAGCGTCACGAAGTAGAAACGCTTGCCCGTCAAAACGGCAATAGCTGAGTCCCTCAGTATCTTCGCGATTTTCGTTGGCCGCCTCAGTTGTACTGGCAAACCAACGTTCATCGATGCCTCCACGTTCGGCACCCATTGCATAGTAGTCATCGGGATGAAGCCGAATCCGTTTGCCTGGGTGCAAGAAGCTACGAGGAACCCAGGTTGGCGTTAGCCTGAGGAGACCTTCGCCGGCATCCATCGCGCGGTCAAGAATCTGAGAAACGTTATCTTTGTCGACGACGGGGATCGATAATGATGATGTCATTGGCAGCAAATTTTGGCTTGAAAGTAAACTCACTTTTTAAGCAGTTTAACCAGCTCAATCAAGCAACTCAGTTCGATTAGCAATTTTTTCCGACAGAGTTTTCGAGCCTTCAATTCCAATGACATCTGACAGCCGAATATAGGGACGTTTTCCCAAGACCTTAAACTTTGCGCCGTTGGTCCAGCTGCCAATTCGACCACAACCACGACAAGTCTGATGCTTGGCTTGAAGACCATCGATCGTTTCCTCACAGCGGCACTCTGGGCAGGATCGGTTCAATTGCCAATTGGTTCCATCGGAGTGACCAGACGGTACGAGTTCGGCAACCAGCTTGAGGTTTTTCTGGACACAATGGGCCAGAACCGTCGCAAACGTTCTCCAGGGCTCAGGGGCAATGTTGTCCTCATTTCCAACGCGTTCTTCAAGCCGTTGCAGTAATCGGTGGAACAATTTCTCCAGCACGACCAACTGATTTTGATTCAACATCTTTTCGGCAGTTGGCGAAATGCGATCTGGTTTCCAAAGCTGGTACCAGATCAATGTGTCGCGTTGCACATCGGCAAGCGAATCAAACGCTTGCCGCAGTTCATCGAGAAGGTCAGTTTCCTTGGCCGTGCGTTGAACTTCCGCAACAAGATCAAACGCTGAAAACTCGCTTTGAGGGTAGCCCGACAACAAACGATCGAAGCTGAATCCATTGGTTGTTAAAAAACCATAGCAACCAACCAGGGCATCTTGCGACTGACGACTGATGTTCGCATCACATGGTTGACATGCCGATTGCACGTGATCCAAGCCACCAAAGGTCGCGGTCACTTCTTCGATAGAGAACCCCTCCAAAGATTCAGCGTCTTGCTGGGAGGATTGTGGGTGAACGCAAAACCCTTCGTGGCAGCGAGAATCCGCGCGGGCCACAGACAGCTCTTTGAGCGAGCGGAGGGTGCGAAACGTTTGGTCAATGAATCTGTCCTTGAACAAAGGTCGCAAGGCACAAGGATGCCAGATAGCCCAACGCACGAAGGCTGGAGTGGTTCCGAGAATCGCGACACTTCGCTTCATCACAAAGCTTCATTTGGAGGGAGGGGGAAATACAGAGATGGAGCGCTCAAGGTACCGAATTGGACGATTCGTCGAACGCAATTTTGAAAAAAAATCGTAATTCCCCGACGAGTATAACCAGCGAATCGCATCTCAGGTTTCAGGGATTCATTTCGCCGCCGCATGGTATCAACGAAAGCAACATGATGACGATCGACGCACGCAACTTCTATTCGCCAATCCTGGTCCTGGCCGTTGCTCTGTGCAGCCTGGCTCTCACCATGACAGGGAATGTGGTCCTGGCATCGGCGCCGCAAGATTCGTTGACGAACGAGCAGAAAAAACAGCTCGACAGTGCAAAATCTGCATTCCGACGGATTAAAGCGAATGTCTCGCTGGCTGAGTCGACAGCCGGGGCCGGCGACGGAGCACTGACCGGATCTCGAGCGAAACTTACCCGAGTTCGTTTGGGTTCGTCAGCCAATGACCTGCCGAAAATTGAATCGATGGTCTCCGGACTTCCCGCGAGCCAAGCGGACGTCGCTGCGTTTCTGGAGGAACTAGAGTCGGCAAAGAGTTCGATTGAACTGCTGGGAAGTCGTCTGGATGGGAAGTCTGCCAAAGAAAAAGATGCGTCGCCGAAAACGGATTCGAAAACCGGAACAACGTCAGAGTCGTCGACTCAGCCGGCCATGAAAACACCCGCTGCGAAAACCGTAAGACTGGGTTATCCACACGAAGACACGTTTCGAGCAGCGAAGTTTAATCTTCGCGAAGTCGAAGGGAATCTGAATGCACTCGACTCGGTCGTCAAAGAATACCAACCGGTTGCTGACCAACTGGCTGTACCGTTCAAGAAAATTCGATCGACGATGGCCACCATCGATAACGCAAAACGGAAACTTGGATTCGCAACCGAATCCCTCAAAAAGCTACCAGCCAATGGTGAAGGTGTCGCTGAAGTTCGCCAAAGGATTGAAGCAGCGGGCAAGCGAATGGAAACCGCCACTCAATATTTGTTGCCGTTGCATCAAAAGTTGTCGAAGTTGATTGATCCCAAGAATTATCCAAGTCTCAACAGCGATCTCAAGAGACTTCAAGACATTGGGCAGATGTTCGGCAACCCTCTGGTATTGCAAACCGATTTGAAACGAGCGGCCAATGTCTTGAGTCAACAACAAGCCTCCGTCGACGAGATTGAGCGGGTCCGTACAGACTATCAACGTTTAATCACGCAGCAATCGGACGAAGGAATTCGTTTGGACAAAGCGTGTCAGTATCTGGAAAAACAAATTGCGAAGTTTGGTTTGGCCGCCAAGCAGTATGAGTCCAGACTGCCTTCGTTGATCCAAAAGCATCTGGCAGAAGCAGAGTCGATTGCCGACGAAGCGGTCGCAAAACAAAAGCCCCTCTTTTTCACCGGCGGCATTCCACAAGTGCTGGGATTCGCCGAGGAGAAGATCTCGCTGTTGAAAACGATGAACCAGAATTCGGCAGCGTCGCTGGAGAAGGAACTGGCGACCCTCAGATCGAAGTTGAAAAACGCGGAACAAAAACTTGCTGCAGCGATCATCAAATCGAACGCCCTACCGAAAGACTCATACCGTGCCAGCGATCGTGATCAAGTCATCTCCGTCGCCATTGACGCCTGGAAATATCAGCAACCTTCGTTCAAGGTTTTATCGAAACGAATCCCGTCCGACGTGTGGTCGCGCGAAACGATGTGGCAATATAGCAACGGAACCTGGTATTTTGTTGACCGATCCAAGTTGGCGGTTTACTTAGTCATTGCCGATAAAGAGAACGCGAAGCAAGCAATCCTCCGGCCGGTCACGATCATCAAGGATCACCAAAAAGGAGACAAGATGATTGGTGTGCCGTTGTGGTCAATCAAGGACGAACTTTCACCAAAAAGCTATATGCTTCGCAGCAACGTCAAGTAATCGTTGGTCAGGACGTTTGTTGGAATCGAAGACAACCCGTTCCAAAGATGCCCGTAGAGCTGGCTTTTTCGGGCTTTGCTTGACTGCCGCAAGCTTCTGTCTGAAGGCGAAACGACAAGCGTCGGCAACAAGTTTTGCAGCAGGTTCAACGTGGTTCACACCTAGCGTTGCCAATAGACCTGTGTGACAAAAATGGTTTGACGTCGTCCAGGAGTTTCAGGATTCTCGTAGTAGCAGAGTCCCGTAATGCATTGTTGAAGTTTGCCTAGGTGCTTGCCGGATTTTCTGGAATACAATTTGGCTCCTTTCGGAGTTTTGTCGCAGACGGGCAAACACGAAACGTCTTTCAAATGATTCTTAGAGGCGTTCATAAATCACGTTGAGAAGGTCTCGATCGGTTTTGATCGTTAACGTATCGTTCTCGTCAACTCTCCTCCAGTTCGAACCGGTGACGCGTTCAGATTTGGCGGATGACCGCCGCTGGCCTCGACTTCGGTAAGTTTTTGAAACCGATACCACGTTAATTTGCGCGAAATCGCTTCTGTGTACACGCAATATCGGTACAACCGATACCGTTTAAGATTTCGTCAAGGTTTGACACTCTTTTCCAGCAAGACCTCTGCGAGTCGCATCGATCACCAAGTTGACAGCCTCTATGTCAATCGATGATTTTCCCAAGAGTTTTTAAATATGAGTTCCCCTCCCATTGTCAAGCTTGATCTCAATCAAGTTCCCTCCCCACCAGCAGTCGCGGCACGCCTCCTTGAAACGATTGACAATCATAAAGCTGATACAGCGCAGATTATTCAAATCGTTTCTTCAGATCCGGCTCTCTCCGCAAAGCTAATTGCGTTCTGTAACTCGCCTTCCCAGCGGCGTAAGCATGAAATTACCAACTTGAAACAAGCCGTCATGCGAGTCGGATCAAAACGACTCAAACTATTGGCGCTTTCCTTTTCGTTACTCAAGAGCGACACCAACGATGATCTTGCATTCGACATGGATCAGTTTTGGATGAAGTCGCTGGCCAACGCACTGACTTGCTCTGTATTAGGCAAACAGATTGGACGTCAGAACGAAGAAGACTTCCTGCTCGGGTTGGTGATGAACCTGGGTCAAGTCGCATTGGCGCTTTCTTGTCCTGATCAATACACAGCAGAATACCAACGGCTGATCGACCTGGATGACCACAGGATTCTTGACCAGGAACGATCTGAATTCGGAAACAATCGATTTAGCATCACCGCCCAACTTCTGAGGCAGTGGCGATTCCCGGAAACCATGTGTCAGGAAGTCGCCTGTTTGGGAAATTTGAGTGGCGAAGATTCATGCGAGTCGCTTGAGTTTTTACTGTATGCAAGTGAGTTGGCATCGACGCTCTATCTCGATGACGACACGTTTGTGAACGAACGTCGCGAAGCGTTGATGTATCGCGCTGAGTCAATGTTTGGACTGGAAGAATTTCGTTTTGCTGAAGTATTAGAGGAGTTGATTATGCAATGGAACGAGTACAAATCCCTGTTTGGGATTAACGCGGAGACGCCGAAAGTATCGGATCTGTACGGTGATTTTGACGCAATGGAATCCGAAGCGAAAAGTCGGATGCTGGAGATGTCACTCGATGCAGTTGATGAGTTGCGGGATGTGAAGTCGAACAACTCGGAGCTAACTCGCGAAGCCAATATTGATCCGCTGACCGCGTTGAAAAACCGACGTTCCTATGACCGTGATGCATCCAAGGCCATCGAGTTGGCGACTGCCAATGAAACGCCATTTGGGATCCTGATTCTTGATATCGACTATTTCAAGATCATCAATGACAGCTATGGGCATGCTGTCGGCGATGAAGTCTTAAAGAAGGTCGGTCAGATGATCCGCAATTGTTTGCGTGAAGATGACTCAGCCTATCGGATCGGCGGAGAAGAGTTTGTGCTGTTGTTGGCCAATTGCACCTTCCGTCAGTCCGTGGCTGTCTCAGAACGAATCCGTTCAACGATTGAGACGACTCCGATTGAGCTGGAAGACGGCGAGTTCATTTACATTACCGTCAGCGTTGGCGTGTCGTGGTCGAAAGACGCCGGCGATCGAAAGCTGGAAGAGTACTTCGAGAAGGCGGACAAGTTGTTATACGAAGCAAAGAACTCCGGTCGCAACCAGTGCAAAGTTGAACAGGCTGGCGCCTAAGCCCAGGGCCGCAGACTGCGAGTCTTGCAAACTGGATCTTGTTCTTCTCCAGCATTTGGCAACCACGTTTGGCAATCACGTTTGGCAATCACGTTTACGTTTGGCAAACCATGTTCAAACATCGCGACGTATGGTCGTGAGTGAATTTTAGCGAGAACTCTTGGTCTCTGGGTCTCGGTGTTTCAGAAAATTCCGCAGCTGTTATGGAATATTGAAACACTGAGGCACGGAGTTTTGATTCTCCAAGCCTGATTGGCGTCATCAGCTAAGACGGATTCGCTTTCGTGATGAAGACGCCTTCGTGATTGAAGACGCGTTCTGGTGATGGTTCGTTATTTCGTTGGGAACTGTTGCAGTGGTTCGTCCAGATCCAGCTTTGAGATCACGAAGGAAAGTTTCGGTCGTGCCGCGTCGGAGAATAACCAGGGTTTGGCGGAGACGACCAGTCGTTCACGTTGTTCTCGGGTAAGTGTAAACATGGTGAGGATTTGCTGCTTGATGGCCACGGAGGTCTCGGTCGCCCGGATCATCGCATTTTTCGATGGCATGTTTGCCCAGACGACGACTTCCATGCGAAAATCATCGCGGGGTAGTTTCATAATCGCTTCGGAAGCGATGCGAATGCCATTCCTTTTGAGTGGTCCAAATTTCAGCAACGCGTCATCCCGATTCAGTTTTTCGAACGAATCAAAAACGATCTGGGTTTTGGTGGGCGGCATTTCCTTGATGTCGAATTGCTTCGAAACATTGTTGAGGAATCGCTTGAACTCTTCCGTTTGCCGATCAATGATCCGTTTGTTGTCCGGATCATCGTCAGGTCCGAGTCGTTCTCGGCCACGCTCTTCGGAGCCTTGCACCGCATAGATTGGTGAAGGTGCCTTCTTGTCGACCATGACTTGCGAGCGGTCGCCCATCATTCCACCGGGCAGTCCGATCGTTGAAACAGCATTCATGAACGAGCCAGTGCCTGAATGCATGTTCGCCCCGGTTTGTTCTTTGGCGAAGGAATTCAATACGATAAAGAACGCCAGCAAAGCGGTCATCGTGTCGCCGAATGAAACAAGGTAAGCCTTGCTTGGCTTCTCCGGTGGCGGTTTCTTTTTTCGAGCCATTTTCAGTCTTGCCTAGTTGAGTCCGGATGCGAACAGGTCCTGTTCGTTTTGAGAAAACCGCTCGATTGTGATCCTTAAGTAGGATTTTCGAACCACAGTCGTATCGGTGAAGCTCATCGAGACTTGCCCCGGCCGAACCATCTCAGTGTGGAACAGGTGCTCCATCAAGGAAGCAACTTTTTCAATTTTTGACAAGTCGGAGTACGAGATGGATGCTCGAAAGGGCAGGTTGTTCAGCTGGCTCGACAGCATGCTGCAGATCATCTTGCCTTTTGCCGTCAGCTCATGTTTTTGGTTGAACATCAAGGAGATCGGCAAGTCGAAACGATGCGATGTCAACTCGTTATGTTTGACTTCTTCCTCATCGAGTGAACGAAGGCCCTTGCCCCATGTTTCTCGAGCGGGTTCGTGCGTGATGGGAGGCATCTCAGCACCACGTATGGCGATTCTTGCCGCCGGGACGCGCAGACGATTGACGAATGAATCTCGGTCGATCGATTTCATTTTGTCACCGCTCACACCCGTCGCTGAGCCGCCGGAGAACATGGTGGAGATCGATTTCTCAAACCGCTCTGGTTCGGTCGTGGCAAAAGTGAGTAGCAGAATAAAGAACGTCATCAACAATGTGATCACATCACTGTAGGTCATGAACCATGCAGGGATGTCGTCTTTGGGTTCTGGGAACGGTTTTTCTCTGGCCATCTTGATTTCTTGGATGAATAAACGCGATGTAAAGTTAGAACGACAGTGCGTGAGGTTGCAGCAGGCTGCAGTCGTTTCGTTACCCGGCTTCCGCTTCGGCCTGTAGCGACCGTCGAGATTTGGGTGAGATGTAGGCGACCAAAGCGTCCTCTACGGCGGGAGGCGAAAGGCCTTTAGCAAGAGCGACGATTCCAGTAATCATCAATTCACGGCAAGCGACTTCTTCTTGAGATCGCGTCTCAAGTTTTCCAGCCAATGGGATACAGGCGACGTTAGCGATGATCGCACCGTACAAAGTCGTCAACAACGCGACCGCCATACCTCCACCGATCTTGCTCGGATCGTCCAGCGACTGAAGCATCTGGACCAGCCCGACCAACGTCCCGATCATTCCAAACGCTGGTGCCGCAGCACCCGTCGATTCAACGATCTTCTTTCCCGTCGTATGACGTTGCTCGATCGAGGCCAATTCGACTTCCAGTACGTTTTGGACCTGATCTTCTTCTGCGCCGCCGATCACCATCTCCAGCCCGCGTTTGAGGAAGTCGTCGTCGATCGTTTCCAGTTCGGCTTCCAATGCCAACAGTCCGTCTTTACGAACAATGACTGCGAGCTGTTTGAATCGCGAGATCAGCTCGGTCGCCTCAGGCAGCTTTGAGATAAAACACTTTTTGATGACGGACATCGACGAGAGACAAACTTTCAGAGGAAAGTTGATCAACAACGCAGCGATCGAACCACCCACGGTAATCATCAATGAAGGGACATCGATGAACGCAGAAAGGCCGCTGCCACCTCCCATCGCAATCGACGCGAAGATCAAGCCAAAACCAGCCAACAATCCAATGATCGTTGCGATATCCATCTGAGCGCTTTCGAATAGGGCGTACCAACAATCGATCAAACCGACCGACACGTTGTTCGTCATCGACGTTCACCGGCATCCCCTTGCCATACGCCAAACGTTTGCCGAATGTTTGAAACGAATCCGAAGTGAGCAACCTATCGATCCTCTGATAGCGTAGAGGGATTTGTTGCGGAAAATTTCGCCAATTGCGTTCAGCGTTTTTGATTCGGTTCGAACAACCCTGCCTGCAAAAGTGACCTGGCAAGCCACGTCTAACGAGCACGCTTTCAGCCCATGCTTGAAGACTTTGATTCAATCAATCGTTGACGTACAGCTGATTCTCAATGGTCTCTTGATCGCCTGGAAACGTGAGACGAAAGATGTTGCCGCCGAGCACGAATCGCAGATGCGTGAACGGCGAGTTGGATTGCATTGCCCTGCGGTTAACCGCAATGCCGCTATTTCCATTGAAGGCGTAAACCCGACCTAACCGATCCAAACAGCATGATCGGTAAAGTTCAACAATTTCAAACGCTTGCTCAAGCAGTTCAATTCGCTGCGCAAAGTCACCAAGTGACTTCGCAGAACCTCGCCAACATCAATACACCAGGGTTTCAGGCGAAAGAAGTTTCGTTTGATGAATTGGTCAGGCAAGTGGAATCGGGTCGCTTGAATGAGATCAAAGACGATTTTGAAGTCACCAATACCGAAGGTTTGATTTCGCGAGCTGACGGCAACAACGTCGATCTGGACCGGGAATTGGCTCAACTGAAGAAAGACGCGTTGGCCTACCAAACCTTGACGCAGTTACTTGCCAGCCAATTGGGCATGATGAAACAAGCGATTGAAGGATAGATCGGGGACGCGATGTTTAACAATCTGTTTTCAGCTGCTGACATCAGCGCCTCAGGAATGACGGCGGAGCGACTTCGTATGGAGACCGTCGCACACAACATTGCCAATGCCAACACAACTGCTGGCGAAAACGGAGATCCGTTTCGGAGAAAACAACTGGTCTTTGCCGAGATCGTTCAGTCACCCAACGGAACGACGTCGGGTGGTGTTCGAGTGATTGGAGAACGTCGCGACGATTCACCCTTTCCTGAAGTGTTTGCGCCGGGCCATCCTGACGCAGATGAAAACGGAATCGTTCGAATGCCCAACGTAAAAATTCCCAATGAGATGGTCGACTTGATCACTGCCAGTCGTTCCTACGAGGCCAACTTAAAAGCCCTGACGTCCTTTAAGGATATGATCGAACAAACATTGACGTTGCTGCGAGTCTCACGATGAACCCAATCACCCCCAGCACATCCATTTCATCATTGGATCGTGCAGGGGCTTCCAATCTAACCCAGTCCGCTCCCAAGAAAGACTCAGGTTTTTCAAACCTGGTTGGACAGCTTGTGGAGCAGACAAACGATTATCAAGTGAGCTCAGATCAATCGATTCAGGATCTGGTCACGGGTAAGACAGACAACATCCAACAGGTCGTGTTAGCGGTCGCCAACGCAGAAATGTCGTTTCAACTGTTTATGGAGCTGAGAAACAAACTGATTGATTCCTACAACGAATTGATGCGGATGCAATTCTAACATCGTCAACCGCTTGGAAAACGATCCACAGCCCCGGCAAAACAGTTCAGTTCGAAATGAAACTCAAGAACATGGTCAACACATTTTAAAGAATCACAATTTGGAGGCGGCGGTAATCCCAGCCCGGTGCGGAAGTCAAGGATCTTTATCATCCTGTACTTTGGCAACGGGTTTTTGGGGTTGAAGCGACGATCGCCGAAACTCACAACCGTCTTTTCACAACCAGCCTATTTTCGAAAACAAGTTTTTGAACGACGATGCAAGTCTTAAAAACCATTCTCGATCAGATCAAACAAATCTGGCAGGACGCAACCGGCGCCGCCAGATTGGGCATCGCCCTCTTGGCAGTCATCTTCGTCGCGGGAATTGTTGGAGTTGGCGTTTGGTCGGCGCAACCCAACTATGTCGTCTTGACCAACGACCTTTCGCCGACCGATGCCGCGAAAGTCATCGACGGACTCGACTCTGCTGGCATCAGTTATCAGATCAAAGGTTCGGGTTCGATCGTTTTAGTCGATAAAACAGATTGGTCGCGAGCCAAACTCGCCATGGGAAGAAATGGGATTGGTGTCGAGGAAACTCCAATGGTTGAGAGTTCCATCTGGATGGATCCAACGACCCAAGCGGAGGCGAGACGTTTAAAACTTGAGGTCCGACTCGAGCGTTCGATTGCCAAGATCAATAGCATCGAGTTTGCTGAAGTTCATTTGGCGATTCCTGAGACTTCAAGTTTTCTTAGAAAGGAAGCTGTACCTTCCGCGGCGGTGATTGTTGAGTTGACCAAAGGGAGTAAGTTCGGAGACTCCGACGCGCTCTTAATCGCTCGTTTTGTTGCCAGTTCCGTAACAAATATGACGGAAGATCAAGTCGTCGTCTCTGATACGACTGGGCATCAGTACAACGGAGATGGATCTTATGCCGGGGTCAGCAATCAGTTTGAATTACGGACGGAAATGGAGCGCAGGCGTTCAGCTCAAGCGCGAGAGATTTTAGCTCCGATTCTTGGAGCAGAGAATTCTCGGGTCGTGGTCTCGATGGACGTCTCGTTCCCCAATGGGACCACGACCACCAGAGAAGTTGATGACGACAATCGAGTTATCAGTTCGGAAAAAATTGAAAAAGATGAGACCACGAACCGATCTCAAGCCGCGGTTGGCGTGCCAGGAATCGAATCCAATGATGGGTCAACTCCACCGGGGACTCGAAACCCAAGCGGTGCGATTTCAAAATTGGACAAAAATGAGACCACATTCGACGTGGGCGATAAAGTAACCACTGAGGTGATTCGCGATCCCGTTGTTAACTTGATGACGGTGTCTGTTGCGATCAATAGCGCCGACTTGGCCGAAGGGGTCGTTCCTGATGACCTGAAGAAGCGAGTCGAGTCATTAGTCTCGCAAGCTGTAGGGCTAGTCCCTGAGCGTGATCAGATCGCGGTTGATCTGTTCGAATTCGTCGAATCGCCGCTGGTACTTGAGCCTGTTGCGACGCCAGTTCCATGGGATCTGATCAATGAAATCCTCAAGAACGTGTCACTTGGTATCGCAGCGCTGGTTGCGGGTTTTATCGCTCTGAAAGCATTTCAGAAATTCACTCCCGACTCGATCTCCGAAACGCCAGCCGCCGAATCTTCTAGCACGGGAATCGATGAGCTAACCGAGATGGTTCAAGAGAACCCCGAGATCTTTTCGCGAATCATTGCTGCTTGGTCGGAATCGGAAGTTAATTCCGGTTCAACTCCCGAATCCACGTCACAACGAGCGGCGTAGTCCCGGAGACCCCCATGGTTGCATACTCAACGGAAGAACGACTCGCACTATTGCTCAGTGTTTTAGGGGATGAAGCGTCCAATGCGGCATTCAAAGAGATGCATCCAACGCGTGCGGTGTTTGTAAAACGATTGTTGCAAGAATTCCGCGATGACCCTCCTTCAAAGCAGGAGGTCGAAGTCGTGCTTCGCGACTTTCGAAGCTACTTCTCATTCGCACTGAAGTCGTTGAAACCCGAAGTTGATCGCGCTGTGGTACGAGGTAAAGTCAGTGGCGGTTCAGCAGCGGTTTCTGCCAAGAAAAGTAAAGGCGCGGATCCTGGTGAGCCGTTGCAGTTTTCGCCGATCGAAGAATCGGGCAACTTTGTTGCGGATCTCAATCGACTCTACCCAGGTCAAATCGTTGAAGCACTGAATGGAGAACATCCTCGAACGATCGCCGTGATTCTGGATTCGCTGGAAACAACTCTTTGTGGTGCAGTGCTCAAAGAGTTGGACGATGAAACGCGAAACCAAGCGGTGCTCATTTTTAGCGAAGGTGTCACTGTTTCTGCTGCCGTTGCGGATGAGATTCTGGCCACGACGTTTCGAAAAGCAAACGCGGTCGTTGAGCGGGCTCAAGGGGATGACCGTTCCAAGGTGTTGGCCAACTTGATGCGAACACTACCAAGAGACATTCGTGCTGAACTGATCACTTCGCTGACTGAACAAAATGAAGAGTTCGTTCAGTCGGTCCGCTCCAAACTGTACGTCTTTGATGACCTGTTGCGATTGGACGATCGTGACACGCAAAAGTTTATTGCCGAAACACAGACGGAAGATCTGATCGTTGCGCTTCAGGATTGCGATCCGGAGATCAGTGACAAGATCTTGAATAACCTTTCAAAACGGGCTCGCCAGGCAATCGAAGTCGAGATTGAATACAAAAATGATTGCTCAGAGCAAGAGATCGAAGCAGCTCGAGAGTCCTTAGTGGCAACGTTGGGTTCACTCGATGAAGCCGGAGAGGTCAAGTTGAGCTAGCGATGGCCACCTATAGCGTGCAATTTGATGCTCGATTGAACCGCGTCCAAGTGGAATCCACAGGGGCGTTGGGGGCAGTCGATCTGGCTGCCGAAGCTGCCAAGGTAGAGTCCGCGCGAATTCTCGATTTGTTGGAGTCGATTCAACATCAAGTAAAACAGGTTCACGACGAGAGCAACACGCATCAACGCGAAATCACGGATTCACTACTGGCGATTTCAAAAAAGCTTTGTGAGGTTTTGATCGGACAGGCGCCGGAACTCGTCGACCTCAGGCTCAGTGAACTGATTGGCGAAGCGATTCAGTTTGAGCCAGCACCCGTTGCGGTCAAGATCAACCCCGAAGATCTGCAACGGCTTTCGACCGAAGACTTTCCGTTTGAAGTACCCGACGGATTGCTAGTTGGCGATCCAAGTGTTGCCCCTGGCGAATGTCGTGCAGAGTTTGATGGTTTCCTGCGAGCGTCCGATATCTGGCGACGCCTGGATGGGATCGTATCGCGTGTAGGAGGGACAGAATGAGTCCTTTCAGCGCAATTTTGAACTCGTTAGATTCCTCTGGCGATAAAGTTCCGCGTTGGCTCGGACACGGCCAACTGCGAGATGCCAATGGAATGTTGACCGCTTCATTGCCAGCGTTTGTCGGCGAAATTGTCGACATCCATTCGAACCACCGACGCACGTTAGGCGAAGTCATTGGATTCTCCGGGGATCGGGTTCAACTGATGCCATTTGAAAATGAGGCGAGGTTTTCAGTTGGCGACCGAGTTTCAGGAACCGGGCAAACGATGCTGGTACCGGTCGGCGACGGATTGCTTGGTCGAGTGATCGATGCGACAGGACGGCCCATCGATGATCGGGGACCCCTGACTTCGGTCGTCCAGCAGCCCATTTCTCTGGCGGCCCCCGATGCTTTGACGCGGCGACCAGTCGACGAGATCTTCGAAACGGGCCAGCGAGCCATTGATAGTCTATTGACGTTTGGCAAAGGACAGCGAGTCGGATTGTTTGCTGGCAGTGGCGTCGGCAAAAGCACATTGATGGGACAGATTGCCAGCGGCTCCGAGGCGGCCGTTAATGTCGTAGCACTGATCGGTGAGCGTGGTCGTGAAGTTCTACCTTTCATCAAAGAGTCACTGGGCGAAAAAGGACTCCGAAAATCGATCCTAATCGTCGCAACCGCGGATCAGTCGTCCCTCATGCGTGTGCGTGCTGCAGAGACGGCCGTGACCATTGCACAGTGGTTTCGACAGCAAAGGAAAGACGTGTTTTTCTTGCTCGATAGCATCACTCGTTTTGCCATGGCCCAACGAGAAATGGGGCTGATGCTGGGTGAGCCACCTACGAGTCGGGGTTATACGCCGTCCGTGTTTCAAAAACTTGGCATGTTGCTGGAACAGCTGGGCAACTCGGATCGCGGAACGATTACCAGCTTGATTACGGTGTTGGTCGAAGGGGATGACATGAATGATCCCGTGGCCGACGCAGCACGATCCATTCTCGATGGGCATGTTGTCCTCGATCGGAAGTTAGCCCATGCAGGTCATTTTCCTGCGATCGATGTCTTGCAAAGTGCCAGTCGAGTTTTTCACGATCTGGCCGACAGCGAACACTTCAATCAAGCGACTGAGATTCGCAAGTCATTGGCTCGCTACCTCGATGTCGTCGAACTGGTTCAGATCGGTGCTTATCAACCTGGCTTGTCGCCTGAAACGGATACTGCGATTCAGATGTACCCAATCATCTGCAAATTCCTTCAGCAACAACTCGGCGAGTCGGCTTCGTTTGACACCACTCGAAAACAAATGAATGAGTTGCTCCTCTCGTCCCGCCGTCCGCAAGGGACAGGAGTGAATCATGCCAATTGAAAACGAAATCGCTCGCCTCACCAAGATCCTTGAGTTTTACCGCAAGGAATTGGACGTCAAGAAATCGATCCTTGCCACCAAAGTAACGCACTGCACGAATGCCGAAATCAAGTTGAACCAACTTTCCGAAGTGTTGGAGTTGGCAGGGCGTGATCTGGGACAAGCATCGCCTTCATTATCAAGGTTGCAAGTCGGGCAAGCTTATCTCAGCCGATTGAGTCAACAGAAATCGACCGCGAGAACGGTACAAAAGCAGCGTCGCGAAGAGTTGCGCGAGTACCGCCTGGAGGTCATGCAACAACGACAGAAGATCGAGTCGTTGGAAAAGTTAATCGAATCCAAACAAGCTGCCTGCAATGCCGCTCGTCAAAAACGGGAATGGGCAGAATCAGATGACCGATTCCTGGCACAGAACTTCCGTGGAGAATCCTCATGAAGTCAATCGTAACCACCCTTTTGGTCGCATTCTTTCTGTTCGCTGCATCCGCCGGCGCGTCGTGGTGGTACTTACACGAGCCCATTGAAACGACGGAGGAAATGGACGAACTGATTCCTCCCGATATGCAGGCCCCCAAAGGCGAGCTTGTCGAAGACGGAGACCAACAAGAGGCGATGCCGGTGGCGATTCGTCCCGACTTGCCAATTTCCGCAGAAGTCGCCACGGAATTGGCCAAATCGATGATGGAAAAAGAACGCGCGATGTTTGAAAAAGAGCAAAGGATCAAACGGGATGAACGACGGATCGAAATGTTGTTCGAAGACTTGAAACGCGAACAGGAAAAACTGATGGCGTTTCATTCCAAAGTCGAAGCAAAGATCGTCGAAGCCAAGGAAGCCGTAAGCTATTTGAAACTGGAACAGCAATCACTGCAAACAAAGATTGACGAGTTGACGACGCTTCAGCGAAATGGTGGCACAAAAGCGAAACAGGCCAAAGACGCCGAGATTGCGGACAAGGCGAAAGATGTCGCTCGATGGTTGCGAAGCGTCGATGACGATCAAGCAGCAACGGTACTTAAAGAGCTCGCCAATAAAGGTGAGATTGAATTTGTTGGAATGATCATCGACGAACTCGATGATCGCAAAAAAGCGGATGTTTTGACCGCGTTCAATAATACACCGTTGGTTGCCGAGATCATTTCGACGGTGAACAAATCGCCGTCCAAGTCCAACAATAAACTCCGATAGCACAGATAGGCAATAGCGCAGATAGGCAAAAGCGCAGATGGGCAAAAGCGCAAACTGCAAATGGCTCAACGGCCGATTGATGCAAATCGATCGATGACCGGACAAGCATGATGAAAGCTCAAGCGGCGATGGATTAGACCGTACTTGAACACAACTCGCCCTACCAACGGCCACCCAACTTTACATCAGGACGTAACATGGAAGTCGCCGACGCAACATTGCTCAGTCGTGACCTTTTGGTGACCGCTCTTTGGTTGGTCATGCCGATCGTCGTCGTCAGTCTACTGGTCGGGGTTATCGTGAGCATCGCCCAGACGGTCACGAGCATTCAAGAACAGACATTGACGTTTGCGCCAAGAATTGTCGCTGTCGTGGCGATCATCATTTTTATGACGCCTTGGTACATCGCCACGCTCAAGCGATTTACTGTTGAGACGTTTGAGATGATGGTGGAAATGCTGTGACACCTGATGCTCAACAACTCGTTTCTTTCATCATGATTCTCGCGCGGGTCTCTGCGTTTATTGCGTTTTTGCCATTGTTTGCGCAGAAGCAATTGCCAAACCTCGTCAAATCGGGACTCGCTGTCGGACTGACATTGTTCTGGTTCTCGACTGTCCCCGATGACCAGTTGTACCGCGGTTCGCCGGAAATTGTCGGATCGTTGTTGGCTATCGCGAAAGAGATTGGTATCGGTTTTGTCCTGGCAACGCTCTTTGGCTGGCTGTTGGTTCCAGCACGAATTGCTGGCGCCTACGTTGGGCAGGAGATGGGACTTTCGTTGGCTTCGGTTTCGAGCCCTGGGACGGCTGACTCATCTACGTTGTTGACGACGATTTTTGAGACGTTTGCCGTGTTGCTGTTTTTTGCGCTCGATCTGCATCACGTGATGATCCTCCTGTTGCATCATTCAATGTTGCAAATGGGCAGTGACGTCAGCTTGTTGGAGATGCCAACCGAACTGGTGGTCAATGTTGCCAATTCAGTGACCAAACACGGCGTTGTGATCGCCGGGTCGGTGGGCCTTGTACTGCTGATGTTGACCGTGGCCTTGGCGTTGTTGAATCGTGCAGCACCTTCGCTGAACCTGTTTTCGGTTGGAACCGCGATGCGAGCCGGATTGGGTGTCGTCTGCTTGTTGTTGTTTTTCCCGGTCATCCTCGATGCAATCGCCGCCAATTTTGAGTCGCATCTGTTTGAGCTCGAATCGTTCCTGACCAGTTTTGGGGAATAGGCTGAATGTCTGAACGTACCGATCAGCCTTCCGAAGAGCCAACACTGCGGCGTTGGCAAAAAGCGTTCGAGGACGGTCAGCTGGCCTTCAGTTCCGAGGCCATCGGTGCGGTCATCATCCTGACCGCAACACTTTGGGCACTCGGGTATGGAGAATACTTTGTCGAAACGATCCGTCGTTCGATTCTGGTGCGATTGACCTATTTTGATCCAATGATCGAATCGCCAGAAACAATTGTGTTGGCCATCCGGCAAACTGTTTTCGGCATGGGGGCGGCGATCATGCCGCTGTTGTTGACGTTTTCGGCAATGATCATTTTCGTGGGGGTACTGCAGACCCGTTTTAATATTTCAACCAAGCCGCTTGAATTGAAGTGGGACAAGCTTTCACCGTGGAAAGGGTTAAAGCGACTGTTTTCGACACGCACATTGAACCGAACGGCACTTTCCATCCTCAAAGCAACAGCCATCATCCTTTCGTCTTATTGGGTCGTCATGGCCTATCGAAACGAGATCACAATGTCGGTGTTGATGGACTACCGGGCTGTGCTGATGCTCGGCGGGAGTATGATGTTGCGTATTGGTTTTTTGACCGCTGCATTCCTCGTCGTGCTCGGTCTTGCGGACGTCGCATTTCAGTTTTGGAAGCAATACCAGGACTTGATGATGACGAAACAGGAGATTCGGGATGAGCAAAAAGATGCTGAAGGTGACCCGCAACTTCGAGCTCGCATCCGCCGTGTGCAAACAGAGATGTCGCAGAGTCGTGCAGTTCAGGAAGTCCCCTCGGCCACTGTTGTCATCACCAACCCAACCCACTTCGCTGTGGCCCTCAGGTATTTGCCAGGTGAGTCGTCAGCACCGATTGTCATCGCCAAAGGTGCAGACCACTTGGCGAAGCGTATCATTGCGATCGCCAAAGAAAATGACGTTGCTGTCGTCGAGCGAAAACCGGTTGCAAGGTTTTTGTACGCGAATGTGGAGATCGGAGCGGAAATTCCTTTTGAGATGTACCACGCCGTCGCCGAGATCATGAACTTCATCAGGGCGCTTCGTCCGGCCGGATAAGTAAAACGGAATCCACTTCGCTGCGGCCGGCCAATTCGTACATCTCTTTTGCCAATCGAATCTGCATTGCAATCGATGGCAAGCCAACCATTCGCCTTGTCCATTCGTGAATCACTTTCTGGTCGTCAACGATTCATCGCCAGCGGAAGAGACCGCCATGTTTAGAAGATGTTGTTCAATTCCTGCAGGACTTCGGTCGCGACAGTGATGGATCGAGCGTTAGCCGAGAAACCGCGTTGAGCGATAATTAATTGCGTGAACTCAAGTGCCACATCTACGTTTGAGTTTTCCAGTTGTCCGCCGCGAAGGAAACCGCGTCCGTTTTCGCGTGCCGCTCCAATCGATGGATCTCCACTGCTGGCGGTGCGCTGAAAGTAGTTCTCGCCAATGTTTTCCAGACCCTGGTTATTGGCGAATCTCGCGACTGCCAATTGAGCCACTTCGAGTCGTTGTCCATTGTCGACGATTCCGGACATCGTTCCATCCGAAGCCATCTCCATGGCGACAATCGTTCCTGGTGCGTACCCATCCTGGTCATAGGTTGCCGTGAAGTTGGTAGCCAAATGGGTCAGGTTGTCGAAGTTGAGATCGACCTGTTGTGTGCCAGTGATGGAGTCAACCGTAAACTCAATATTGGAATCACCCTCGCCACTGCCATTGACGACTTGAAAACCGCCCTGTTCAGTGAACACAATTTCGGTGACCAACGCGTCGTCAAACTGCACGTTATCTTGGCCAGAGAATGTTGCGTTCCAACGATTGAAGTCCGTCTTGTCAAAAGCGACGTTAAAGATCAACGGCGTTCCTCGACCATCAAAAACTTGCATCGTCGTCTCGAACCGGTCTGGATCCTTGCCGTCCGTTTCAATCAAAAACGACGCATCTTCAAAACTGCTGTCACCTGTGTTTCCCGTTGCATCAAACAGTGACAGGCTCAGTAACGCGTCGCCGGGTTGATCCGCTGTGATTTGCAGGTTTCCAGTTGGCGAAAGCGTCATTGATGCGTCGGTTAGCACGCCATTGACGGCCGTCGTTAAATCGCCCAGCGTTGTTGTCGGGCCGGCAGCCAACGACGTCGAAAACGAGGAACCATCTGCATTGGTCCCTGAGATATCGATTTGATCTCCCGCAAGGTAATCCGAGACGTTGATATCGAGATCGTTGATCAGAGTCGTCAACGTTGCCGGAATCGCGCCCGCGGTTAGTGGTGCAGCCGTCGTCAGCACTTCGGTTAATGCAGGAAGCGAGTTGCTCGGAAGATTTCCAAACAGACTGGCGGTCGTCGTGGCTTCGCCGGGGACGGTTGCGCCAAGCGGAACGTTGATTCGTTGGTCCCCAGCCAACTGAAAACCGATGTCATCTCCGATCGTTTCTCCGACCGTGCCGTGACGTTGAACGAACCCGCCATTAGCCGGGTCGACAAGGAAACCATTGGCGTCGATGGAAAATGAGCCATCACGCGTAAACTGTTGTCCGTTTTTATCGACTACGAAGAAGCCGTCGCCGTCAAGCGCGAAATCAAACTCGGAACCAGAGTCGGCCAGGACACCCTGCGCAAAGTTATGATTGATGCTGGCGACTTGAACCCCGTTGCCGACTTGAGTCGGATTTACACCGCCATTCTGTTGCCCGGTCGCGCCGACCGCCGGCGCCAGATCGGTGTACATCAAATCTGAGAACAACGTTCGTTGCGTCTTGTAGCCAGTCGTGTTCAAGTTTGCGATGTTGTTGGCAACGACATCCAGTTTTTGTTGATGGGCCATCAGTCCTGAGGCACCAGTAAGTAAGCTTCGCGTGGACATGGGTCAAGCTTTCAGCTTTGGGTGATGATTTAGCGGATGAAGGTCTTCTCAAACGGATGTGGGAAATCCGTTTCACTCAGGGAGACGTCGGTCCAGTGCAGATGTGGATAACGACGGACGCGAATGAAGTCAGAGGTCGTGTGCGTCGTCAGACCGTTTTGCGCAGACGACCTGAGTTGCCTCAGCTGGCTTTGACTCCAGAAATCAAGTCGAGCAGGACTCGTTCTCCGTTGATGACCAGTGTGACCGGTCCATCTTCGGTAAGCGTTTCTTCAACGGTCCCAGATTTTCGTTCGCCAGTGAACGGATCGGTATAGCTGGCCTCTTTGCCGACCAATTCAATCCCCTGTGTTTCCTGATCAACGCGGAGCAGACTGTCGAACGAACCGGTCATCGACTCAAGCTGTTCCAGCATTGAAATTTGGGTCAGTTGAGCCGTGAATTCTTCCTGCTTGATTGGTTCGATCGGATCCTGGTTGGTAAGTTGGATCGTCAGCAGATGGAGGAAGTCATTGGTCGCAGTACTGGACGAGATTCCATTCATGTCAATTCCTTTTTGATGGCTGTTTTAGATCAGTAGGTTGAGTCGTTGGTTTGCATCGTCATGGTCAGGATGAACTTGCGTTGATGGACCTGACTCGTTCGCTCGTTTGGATAGCGAAATGTTTTGCCCACTCTCGTTTTGTTGAAAGGCCTGGTGATCTGGATCGTTTTGATGGGCGACTTCAAAAGCGTCCAGTTCGATGCCGTTTTCGGCAAGGGCTTCCACGAGTCTCGGTTTGTTTTGAGCCAACATCTCGCTTGTCGCGGAATCGTTTGCGACAATTTTTGCCGTCAGTCGATCGTCATTCCATTCGACTTGTAAAGCGACTTGTCCCAGTTCGGCAGGGTGCAGTTGAATCAGCAATCGCCGTTGACTGCCGTCGGATGAATAACTGGCAAGGTCGCTGAGTTGGGTTGAAACTTCTGAAAGAATTCGTTGTGCATTGGTCTTGGAGATTGCCGTCGCTTCCTTGGTTCCCGCTTCCTGGAAGGGAATCGTCGATTCACCAACCGATGATGCGGACAACGAAGCTTTTCCATCATGAGTTGTTGACTCATCTCCAGTATCTGAATGGGTGAGATTGGCAGTCGCATCATCCGCAGCGTTGTTGTCGGGTTGGAGTAAAGCGATAGCATTGAGCGGTTCGTCTGAGGACGAAGTGATCGTAGGCTGCAGCGGAACAGGTGCCGGTTGTTCCGAGGCGACGACCGGTGCATTCATGACGGTCGACGTGGGTTCGGTTTCGGATTGAGCAGATACCAACGCTGCTAATGGATCGGCCATCGGTTCCAAAACCGGCTCGATTGGAGGAAGCGAATCCGTTGGGGTTTCCAAGTCGTTTGCGTTTGCGAAAAGCATTCGAGTGTTGTCTGTTGGGGACGATTGAAGTTCGTTCGATTCGTTTTGATTGGCTTCGATTTCCTTGGGTGATTGCTGTTGGGTGGTTCTTTCCGCGGATAGCTCTGATTCGAAGCGATCGTGGTTCGCTCGTTTTTCGGATCCAGGCTTTGGTAGCTCGGCCGAGGATTTGGCCACAGGCAAACTGGGTTGGTGAAAGGTTGCGAGGGACATCGAGTAGCTGGGATAGGGTCGGGATTGGGGTTCCCTCGACTCAGAGCAAACGGAATGCCATCCGTTCAAAACGCGAAAATTTGTCGTTTGATGGAAACACAAAAAAGCTGGGCAAGATGTTCCGGCAGGACGTTAGAAGAATATTCCTTAGTGCGGAAAACTTTTCTGTTAGCGTGGCTGAAAGTGTCCCTAAGGTGATCGATTCCATTGGTGAACGTATTCAGCAGTGAACGTTTTTGGCAGTGACGTTCTCAATGGTGAACGCTTTTAGCGGTTGATAAAGGACCCGTAGGGGTGAATTGAAAAACGCGAAAACGGGGCACAAATTTTCCAATCACCTTGGTCATTTTTTGCGGAAAACCGAAGTTAATCGATCGATGTTACAACTTCCGGCTTTCGGCACACTGTCAAAATCATTTAAACTGTGACCCCACCGCAAACGCCCACCTGAAGTTATCGACGAGTTGATGTTGAAATGGATTTGGAGTCATAAGGAATTAAAATGAATGATTCGCAGGTGAACCAGGGTTGGACTCGTAAACCTCTTGTCGCTGTCGCAACCAGCGAAACTTCATTTTCGAAAAGGATTGAACTGGCATCTGAACAAGTCGGTTCGGATTTCTACTGTTCCTTCCAGCTGCAAAACTCGGTCGACCAATGCCATCAACGCGCCACCGCTTGTGTCGTGGTGGATAACCTGATCGCTGCCGAGCATTCAGAAGGTTTACAAACATGGCGGATGGCGGCTGATCATGTTTTATTGTTTGCGATTCCCCGCGGTGATGTCGATGCAGCATTTCGCGCAGCTGCTCTCGGCGCTGTTGCCGTCGTCGAAAAAGAGGCAACGGTCGATTCATTGGCCTTGCGTTTGTCAACGGCCTTCGAGAGTGAAGGTCGGCTAAAACGGCTGGAGCAGGTCAACCAGCCGTTCGTCGGTAAGATCTATTCCGATCTTTCCGATCGAGAGAAAAAAATTCTGTTTCACTTGGTCGGCGGTGAACCAAACAAACGCGTTGCCGCGTTGCTTGATATCGGGTTGCGGACCGTCGAAGCGGGGCGTGCCCAAGTCATGAAGAAACTTGGCGTCTGTTCGTTCGCAGAACTGATCCGACTGGTTGCCAACAACGAAAGCGATCCAGTCAAGCGTCGCCAAGCCGAGTTTGATTCGTTAATTGAACACTCGGCACGAATGAACCCAACCCGACATTTCGGAACCTAGTTCGGCACGCTTGATTTGGCCGCTGAGTGATCGCGGCGGTCTTACTGAGCAGCAATTGCCAAGCTGACTGATTCGGCAAGCTTGTCCAGCGAAAATGGCTTTTGAAATCGTGCAAAGAAACGCTTGTCCGGGGTTCGCCGACAAATGTCATGGCCAGTAATGAGAATGGTCTTCACATCGGACTTGGCTGCGAGAACCGCCGTCGCGACTTCGAATCCATCGTAGTCGCTTCGTAGATCCAAATCGGTAATCAAAACGTCTGGCTCGAAAAGGTAGCCAAGATCGATCGCTTCAGCTCCTGCAGTCGCAGTTTTGACTTCGTGTCCATCTGCCAACAAGCGATGTTTGATGGTTTCGCACGTTCGAATTTGATCATCGAGGACCACGATTTTTGCCATGTTTTTACCTGCGCTAGGTGGGGAAACAACGATGTCTTGCCGAACATGATCCATCGCGAACGGCCAAGTTGTTAATCAAGGTGATTGGCGGATTCTTGCGAAAGCCGAACCTTATGTAAAGGTCAATACAACTCATCAAATACGCAAGTAGCACGGTCGTCGGAATTTCGCCTGCAGATGAGAAACCGGACGATCCTTGGAGCGCACGATAAACCGAATCCTAACTTACAATTTTTGAACTAGCTTAACTGGAAGATCGCGATGCTGCATCATTGCGAAAGAGTATCAATGATTTTTGATTAATTTTTTGAACGCGGTTCCATGACTAGTGATTGCAGTCAAGAAAACGATTTCACAGCAAAACGTTCGTCGGCTAAAAGTAGAAACGGACGTAGTAGCAACCCGCGCCCAATGCACAGCAAGTGCTGCCGCAAGCCCACAACACCAACGTTCGGTGTTCGTCGAAGTAGTCGACTTGATGTTCCCCAATGATCATCAATTTTTTCCCGGACATCGCTCGTTCATCGATTGATGGATTATCTGGCTGGCCGGCGATTTGGCGGACTTCTTCTACACTACTGGACACTGTGTCCGTCATGCTGGAAATCGTGCCGACAGTTCCCAGCACGACCAGCGCAATGATCAGCGCATATTCAACGGCAGACGTTCCTTGGCGGGACCGACTGTTGCGCGCTTTCTTGGATGTAAGATTTTTGGAGAACATCGCAAGTTGATGGAAGGAGTCGTACGGTTGCGATTCGTTTGAATAGGGGTCAGGCTTCAAGACTAGAGTTGGCAAAACGATTGATTTCGAAATCTGTCGTTTGAGTCAAGTTGCCAACCCAAAAAACACACTCGTAGCCAACTTCTAGAAGCTTCCGAAGTCGAATCTTGATGCCGAAAGCAGCAAGTAAGCGCTCCACAAGAGTCCTGCGAAGATTGCGGGTAAAACGAGCCCGTCGACGAACCGCCAAATCTTGAAAAGTGCTGGGTGTTCGGATTCCATGTATCGCATTTCGACCTCGAGACAAGATGGCTAGTTAATACAGATGTGATCGAAGCAAGCTTGAGAAACTTGCTCTTCAACTTTCTGATTGGCGAATGTTTTCTGGTCAGGCAAACAGTCGGGACTAATAGCCATTGAGTTCGAGCGAATGGACCAACTGTTCTGAAGCGAATTGCATCACGAGTCGTGGTGACGCACAACTGATTTCGCGTTCGTAATCAGGAATGGTCATGCGACTCAAAAAATCGTTAAATTCCCAACGGGTGGAATTCTCAGCGAGGTCCCATTGATAATCGACACTGCAAAAAACGTAGGACTCGTTGCAGTCAACAAACGCGACCGTTACACCGAGTCGCAGCGGCGCATGTCGACTGAGCTCGTTGACTCGAACCAACGCAATTGTGTCAGCGTTGTAGGCCCGCGCGAGTTCGACCATTTCGTATTCGTTAAATTTGCCAACCAGAATTTCATCGGTATGAGACTTCATTTCAACATTTCTCGGAGCGATGGCTTCCTGCAGACCTGACTTTTGAAACTGCAGCTGCAGTTCGTCGATCATCGACTGGTTGGATGGAAAACCACTTTGATCAAAACCGGAAGAAATCAATAGCACTCGATCTCGTTCGGCATGTTGAAACCGGGGATCGATCGCGATCGGAATCGAAGGCGGAGCAATGGACGTGGTGTGAATTTCCGCCGATGCACCAAAGGGAAACCAACCACAATGGGCGAAGCGTTGGCAACCGGTACTGGTCACGACTGCAAGCACCACCAATACCAATCCGATAAAACTCGTCCTGTTTGTGCTCATGGTGAGTCCCTTTTCAATGTCTGTTGGATCGAGTTCATCAGCGTTGCATCCAACACGGACTCGATTTCACGAAGTGCTTCGTCGGCGCGGCGTTCAATGTCAGCCTTCTCGGCAATCAACTGGTCGCGTTGCACTTCGAGCTTGGCCAACATCCTTCGCATGTCCTTGTTTTGCTGCTCCAATGACAGCAAGCTGTTTTGCGTTTGTCGGTGCGAGGTTTGTTCGTCGACCAGTTGTTGCTGAAGCTGTTGGCAGCGATTTTTCTCAATCGACAAATGATGTTGCAGTTGGTTTTTTTCTTGACGCATTCGAATCATCGTTTCCGACGCCATTTCTGAATGCTTGCGAAACTCGCTCCCCTGCAACCGAACGGTTTGACTTGGCTTGGTCATGCCCTGATTGATCTGCAAAGGTTTGCCCCATTGGTCGGTCATCATCGCTGCGTTACCGCCCAACGACCCATCATGGAAATGATGAACGGAATCCGCGTCAACCAGTTCGGGCATTGACGAATCGTTACCAGGGAGTTGCTCCTGGTACGCGGCAGCATTGGGATCGTTCAACATCGGTTCAGCGTATTCCTGATAGCTCGCCGACCTGACCTGACTGGACTGCTCATTGGTCGAGGATTCCAACTTCTCAGAATGTTGCGAACGAATCATTTCTGCCAGTGCATCGGCAGGCAGATTGGATGCCAGATCCAACTTCAGGCTCCCATCGGCATTCTGGTGCCTTTCTACGATGTCATGAATGTCGGCCAAGGCTGCCGCCTCGCGAACTTCCGCTTGATCTGGAGCGTTGCCGGTTGTTGCGCAACCGAGCGTGGCCACGAGACTAACCACCCCAAAGATGAAACAGGACCACCGGAGCGTGAAACTCTTTGTCAGAACATCGTTACCTGTATCATTCATAGTTACACCTCACGGTAATCGTTTCACCACAAGCACATTGAATCTGTATCGATTCGATCTTTCCATCTACCCGCTGAATGGTCACGCCCGGTTGCTCGGTTTCAACTTCCGGTTGTTGCGGCGGTCCGACAACATGCCGAGCGTGATGGTTGGCGGGACGCAGCTGTTCCGCATTGAGAATCGAAGAATGGTTTTTAACGAGTCGAGTTTGCATGGCAGTGATTCTGTGGAATGATGAAAGCGGCGATGTCGATCGGTGGTAGCGGAGCTACATCGAGGCCAGCACCAGTTCTTTGAGTCGAAACTTGGCAGCCGCAAGGATTCTGGATACGCGTGACTCCGAAACGCCGATGACCGTTCCAATTTCACTCAGCGTCAACTCCTCAGTGAAGTAGAGCGTGAGGACCAGTCGTTCTCGATCAGGAAGTCGTTCAATACAGTCTGCGATCAACGATGCGAGTTCACTTTTCTCCAACCGGTTGTCAGGTTGGTCTTCACCGTTTCGCCAACCTTTGTGGATCGTGCAATAGAGGTCATCCCAATGTTGGGGTTGTGAAAAACGCATCGCTTCGAGGACTTGAACAATGGTATCGATCCCCATGCCAGTAGCGTCTGCCAATGCTTCGGGGGTTACTGGAGGTTCCAATCGTTCGTAGGCGGATTTGACTTGTTTGATGCAGTCAATCATCTTTTGGGGCACCGGCGAGTTCTTCCGCATCTCGTCGATGATGGCGCCGCGTATGCGTGGAAAACAGTACGTGCGAAACGACACGCCGCGGCTTGGATCGAACGAGTTAGCCGTCTCGACGAGCGCAACGATTCCCGCTTGTTCAAGATTCTCCTTGTCGTAACTGGGCGGCAAGTTAACCGTCAGTGTGCTGAGGATTTTCCGAACGTAGTCGATGTTGTCAAAGATCAGCTGTTCTCGAAGCTGCTCTTGTGACGCGTTTTGATAAGTTTGAATCGCCGAATCCATGGCCCGTTGCTCTTTTTTTGAGACTCTAAATCATCCGTGAAAGGGGTGGTGTCATCGATCAGGATGATGATTGGCGGCTTGTATCACGCTCATGCCGAAACCGGTGAGACAGCTAAACAAAAGGAATGAAATGCTTCCGCGAATGGCGATCACCCAAGGTTCAAGCCCTATCGCGATGCCGATCACAGCGACTAGGCTGGCCGTCAATAGACCGACGATGGTCCCGATTGGGCCGATGCGTTTTAATCGTCGATTGACGATTCTCGATTCGATATTCATGCGACAGTTCGTTGCGGGTTAGGGTCTGGTTGATTCTGGGTGGTTTGGCCATTTCCGAGCGGCAATGCGTCAGTCGAACCGCCAAAGATCTCGTCATGGCGGATGACGGCGATCGGTTCGATTTGTAAATTGTCGGGAACTTCGTTATAGGAAACGACGGCAACTTGAGGCAGCGATCGTCGTATCGTTTTCTTTAGCGGCCAACGAACAGAACCGTCTACCAGAACGGCAGGGGTCTCATTCTTCATCGAGCCCAGTTCCCAGTTCGCTTTGATTTTGTCGATAAGGTCGGTCAGTGGTTTGGGCCCCAGCACCATCGAGTCGCCATCGAGTTTCTCTCGTAAGACCTGTTCGAGTTTCGGTTCCAACAACACGACCGCCACACGCCCAGAGCTCGCGACACGAAATGACTCGACAATATTGGCGCCAATGTCAGCGCGAACAAACTCAGTCAATGCTGTTGTGTGTTTGGTCTGAGCAAAATGGTGACTGCACGACTCGATGATTCGTTCGAGGTTGGCAATGGGCACTGATTCCATCAACAAACGGATGAGGACCTGATGCAACGTACCTGCGTTGAGTCCGTCCGGTCGAACCTCGCCGACGATCGTAGGTGACGTTTCCTTGAGCTTGTCCAGCATTCGTTGGAGGTCTTCGCGGCTCAAAAGTTCGTGGGCGAATGACTTCAGGCATTCACCGAGATGCGTGGTCAGGACCGTCGTCGCGTCGACGACTGTAAAGCCCGCGATCTCTGCACGTCGGCGGAGTGATTCATTGATCCATTTGGCCTTTAAGCCGAATGCTGGATCGATCGTCTCTGTCCCTTCCAGTGGTGTGTTGACCGACCCTGGGTTGATCGCCAAAAACTCTTTTGGGCGAATTTCTGAGTTACCGACGGCCCGCCCACAGATCTTGATACGATACGCCAGAACATCGATTTTCAAGTTGTCCTGAATTCGAATCTTGGGAATCCAGATCCCAAATTGGGCACCGAGATCTTTTCGTAAACTGGCCACTCGGCCAACAATCCCTTTGCCGTCTTTGGGATCAAACAAACCGATCAGACCCGCCCCAATCTCGATGACGATGCGATCCTGTTGCAGGAAGTTGTCCAGGTTGACCTCTTCAGGTGAGGCTTCGACTTCTTCCGTCTCCTCCGCTTTGGCTTCCTCTTCGGCGTCCGACTTGATCGATTGTCGCGCGATTCGTGTGAACAGGACCAACAACGCAGACAAGCCGAGGAATGGAAGTTTGGGGAAACCTGGCACAAGGGCGACGCATCCAAGTACGATAGCGCCGGTGACCAACGACCGGTGCCCGGCCGAAACCTGTTTGCCAATCTCCTGGCCCAGATTCGAATCAGATGTTGACTTCGTGACCAGCACACCTGCACTGGACGCAATGATCAATGCTGGAATCTGGGAAACGAGGCCGTCTCCGATAGTCAGTAGGGAATAGATCTGAATCGCATCGACCAGTTCCTGACCATTCGAAACAGCCAGGATCACACCGCCCAGAATGTTGACGGCCATGATGATCAGGCCGGCGATGGCGTCACCGCGAACATACTTACTCGCTCCATCCATTGCCCCGTAAAACTCGGACTCGGCGGCGAGTTCTGCTCGGCGAACCTTCGCTTCAGCCTCGTCGATGGCACCCACATTTAATTCGGCATCGATTGCCATCTGCTTGCCCGGCATCGAATCCAACGCAAATCGCGCGTTGACTTCTGAGATTCGAGTGGCACCTTTGGTGATCACGATGAATTGAATAGTGACCAGAATCAGGAAGACGACGCAACCAACAATCAGATTTCCACCTGCCACGAGACTGCCGAACGCATCGACAATGGAACCGGCGTTCCCGTCGAGCAGAATTAGGCGAGTGGTCGCGACGTTTAACGAAAGCCGAAACAACGTCATCAACAGCAACAGCGAAGGAAACACCGAAACATCGAGTGGCCGTTTCGCGTTGAGTGTCACCAACAGCAGCAAAATGGCAATCGCCAAATTGGTCGCCAGGAACATGTCCAGCAAAAACGTCGGCAACGGAACGATCAACACGCCGAGCGTGATCAGAAACGTCGCTGAGAGCCAGGTTTCGCTCTGTTGAGCAAATCCCAGATTTTCGGTTTTTTCACTGATCGTGTTCATGCGAAACGACTAAACCACAAAACTTCCAACAAGGGACTTTGAAATCAGTTGCCAGCCGTCCACTAATACGAACAGCAACAATTTGCACGGTGTTGAGACGATTACGGGAGGCATCATCATCATTCCCAACGACATCAATGCAGTGGAAACCACCAGATCAATCAGCAGGAATGGGATGTAGATACAGAACCCCATAATGAACGCGGTCTTCAACTCGCTGATGATGAACGCCGGAATCAAAACGATCATCGGAATCGCATCAATCGATTCCGGTTCCGGTTCATTTGAGAGCGCGACAAATAGTTCAATGTCCGAGACACGCGTGTGGACAGTAATGAATTGGCGAATCTCAAAAGCCGAGTTTTCAAATAACTCGCGCAGCCCAAAAGTGGCCTCGTCATTTTTGGCCACCCCGGCTGATTCAGCTGATTCGATCACCCCAAGTGATTCGGCTGATTCTGTTGCTTTGTCAGCGGCCGCTTGTGCTTTGAGATAGGGTTGAATTGCATTGTTGTTGATCTTTTCAAAGGTCGGTGCCATTACGAACAGGGTCAGAAAAAACGCCAACCCCAACATGACTTGGTTCGGCGGAATCTCCGTCGTCGAAAGTGCACGTCGAACGAATGAAAGGACAATGATGATTCGCGTAAACGCGGTCAGGCTCACCAGGGCCGCCGTGGCAAAACTGAGAGCGCCCAGTAGCAGGGCAACCTGCAACGGTGGTGCGAGATCCTTGAAGGGATCACTGGCGACTGTTTCGGCTAGGAAAAGTAAGTTCATGGTTGACTTCCGTGTCAAGACCAGAGGAGTAACTAGTGTCTCGGCGTCGAAGCATCTTCTTGAAGCGTTTTCATAAACATCTCTTTGAGGCCAAACTGAACCATCGCCGCTTCCATCTGTTTCTGAAGTGACGCAGTTGTCGGCTCTTTCGAAGTTTGACGTTCCGCTTTCTCGTCTGTATCTCCGACGCGCTGTCCGATCGTTCCGAGCGAGTAGGTTCCAGACGGGTTGGCGTTTCTTGGCGGCGACTCGGTTTCAAACTCCCGCAAAACATCTTGAAACTGAGCGTCTCGCGGTGCCGCTGAAGATCCCTTTTCCTCTTCAACGCTCGAACCCAAACGAACGACTGATTTACAACCGGTGAGGTCCGTAGCTACGACCAGTCGTTCATCTTCAACACTGATCAATGTCAACGTTGCCTTGCCGGCCAGTGGCAACTGGCTCAAGATTTTGAACCCTGCCGTTTCGTCAGTACTGTTCGATTGTTTCTTGTTCTGCCAGAGTTTGGCCAGAAAGATGAATCCCATCGCGATTGAGATCACAATCAACGTGTAATAACCAATTCGCTGAATGAGGTCCGCCAGCCCTGCTTCGGTTTGAGTACCGCCATCCAATGATGGTTGACCGGTGGACTCCGCTGACGTCGAAGAATCAGTTGCCGCTCGGGAGCGTAAAGCAGTGAAGATGCTGGAATTTTGAGTATCGCTCGGTGGTACCGGTTTGCGAGATTGAAGACGGTCGATCGCGCCGATTTTGTTGGCTTGGCCAGGACGGTGCACGCTGTCTGGAATCGTCGGTGATTCATGGTTCGCTAAAGTAACGTTGTGTTCGACGTCGTTGTGGGGAGGCGATTGAGTGAGTTGAACGGGCGAGTGGCCACCTAAATTTTGCGGCTGTGTCGGCAAACGCTCAGCTCGATTGTCAAGCGGATTGGCAAGCCGTTGAGGCCTGGGCGACAAGTTCGAGTGCGACGTAAAGCGCTCTGGCTCAACGATTGGTGCTGAAGCAACGGTTGGAGGTTGTGACTCAGACCGTCGCGATGTGTCGGTTGACCGATCAAGAATCCGCTGAATCTCTGGCGGCATCTGATCCTGTGCGTTCAAAGGACAGGCGAATGCACCAAATACGAGGAGCAGTGCCAACGGCGTGACGAAACGTCGATTGGTTTGATTCTTGTTCATGCAAACACTCCCGACTTTGGTCAATTGTTTTGATAGACTTCGACAATTCGAATTCCGTAGTGTCCTTCCACTACGACGACTTCTCCCGTTGCCAATGGAACGCCTTGGGCCACCAGTTCAACAAGACTGTCGATTTCCTGATCAAGTTCCAGTACCGAGCCAACTGTGAGCGACATCAATTTTTGCATCGAGATGTTGGTTTTACCCAACTCGGCAGTTACAGAGATTTGAATTTTCTTCAGGCGATCGATGTCTTGATCAGAATCGCCGGACCCAGAATTTTCGAACGATTGAAATTCAGGTTCGCTGACCTGTGGCGAATCGCTCGATTCACTCGCTGGCTCCGCCGACGCCTCGGCATCGGTTGAGGTACCTGAATCGTTGATCGATTCTTCCAATTCGGAAGCGAGGTCATCAAGCTCACTGACGACTTCGTTTTCTGATTCAACTGACATTTGGTTTCTCCCCGGAAGTGCTACTAATCTTCACCACGCGCTGCTGGTGACGGCGTCCCGGCCAAGCTTCAAAAAGTCGTTGTCCGTTAGCAAAAACCGGGATCGCTTCATCAACGGGTTGATTCAGCAATAGGATGTCCCCGTTCTGCATTTTGGAAACAGCAGTCATGTCGATTTGGGCCTGACCAAGTTCTGCGACAACCACTACGTCAATTTCTGTCAACTTGTCGCGTGAGATCGGTTGCTTTGATGAAGCATCAAGGCTCGTCTCAACGCCAAGCAATCCGGCGGTTCCCAATTTCTCAGTGACCAGTTGAACGGTCGATGCCTGTTCCCCAAAACGGATCGACAGGTCGCATATTAATACCTCGGTGTCTGGCGAAAATCGTCGGCTCCGTTTTGGCGTTGAATCGAATCCTTCTTGGTCAACACTGATCGGCTCGAGACCTTGCCACGCTTCGCTGAGGCAGCTTGTCGTCGTTTCGAAAACCATCGTTGCCAACGAGATCTCCACCGAAGTTAGCGGTCGGTCCTCGGGAACGTTTTGCACGTCGCCCAATAGACCCATCAATAGCACCAACATGTCAATGCGTTGGATCACGGCCAATCCCAGCAGCTGCTTGTCGTGCAATGAAAACTGGAAGCCGCAAGTTTCGGTGCTCCAGCCTTCCTGGACGAGTTCAAAGCGATTGGCATCAATTGTCGGGCAACTCGCATCGGCGACCGTGCTGGCCAACGTCGCCCATTTCTCCTGGAAGGCTTCGGCAGTTTTGTCGAGCCAACGCTGGAGTTGCGCTCTCAGGTTGCGTTTGACACGAGCTGCTGCTGCAAAATCGTATCGAGTCGTTTGTGGCGCGGTCATTGGACTTGAAACTCATCAAACAGCACGTCTTGGATGCGTTCGATTCCATCATCAAACAACACACGATTAAAAAAATCTTGAAGCTCACGCCGGATTCGATTGCGTCCAAACTTTCCCTGCAGGTCTTCTGTCCCCTTTTCAGCCAACTGAATCTGAATCCAGTTTTTGAAGACAACGGATTTCTCTTCTACCATCGCTTCTATTTCAGCCTTCTGGGACTTGGCGACTTGAAGCGAAAATTTCAAACGCAGAAAGCGACTGAATCTCGCTTCGTCCAAGTTCACCGTGACTTCGTCAAATGCAATGTAAGCAACTTCTTCGTCGACCTCAGGTTCGGCCATCGTCGTACCTTCAGTCTCTTCGGCAGCTGGTTTGGCAAGCTCAGCGACGACAAACGGTGCTGTTAGTCCGCAAACAATCGCGCAGGCGGCAATCACCAACGTCACCAAAAATCCAACCCCCTTTTTTGCAGGTGCTGATTCTTCATTGGCTGGAGCATCCGGTGTAGCCATGGTTCAATTTCCGCAATCACTGACTGAATTTTCGTTCGAGTTTGCCTAACCCGTAAAGTTAGACCGCTCTAATTAGGTCGACGCGGTCGAGTCCGACAGTTGATGACAATGGAACCCTTCGATTTATTCTGCGGCAAACCGCATCTGCAATTGCTCTGGCAGATTCACCAAAGGCAAACAATGGTCGCTGACCCTTTGGTTAACTGATTTCGTTACATGTTGAGCTGGCTTCTGATCGCGGCGGCATCTTGCGACGAGCGATTAGCTTGCATTCCATACCTGAATCGCGCGCCCATCTGATCTGATGAAAACTTGCTAATTGGATCAGCTCATTCGCCTTGCAGGGGCGCGGAAAACTTTTCCCGACTCGGTTGATCATTACAAGCGGCAAACTTTTCCAAGCTGCGAAACTTTTTCCAGAAGACGCTCGGTCAGCGATGCTAGTTAAAAAGTTTTCGCAAAGGGTTTTGCTTGACGAATGCATGGGCAACACAGCGAAGTTCGTGTTGCGGTATTTCTTGTTTGAACGTTTGGCCCAAAGATTGCATATCACGCCGAGGAAGATCTCAGGGAGCGAGAAACAAGATGATTACAGGGATGTACAGCGGTGCGACTGCGCTTAACAACCTCGCACAACAGCAAGAGGTGATCTCAACCAATCTTGCCCATTTGAATACTGCCGGTTATCGACGACAGGTGTTGACGTTTGGTGAGTTGACGACTGATTCGAATTCCAATTTTACAAGTAGCTCTGGGGCACGGGTTCGATCAATTGATGTGGATTTTGGTTCTGGACTAAAAAAGGTGACGGGTCGACCGCTCGACTTGGCCATCAATGGCGACGGATTCTTTGTGTTAGAAGGACCAGAAGAAACCACGTATAGCAAAAATGGCGTCTTCTTTCGCGACACCGACGGCACGCTGATCAATCAAGACGGCATGAACGTGCTTGGAAATGGTGAAACCGTCATCATTCCGCCGGGCGTTCCAGATGAAGAAATTGTCATCGATGCAGACGGTCGAATTTTTGGCGGTGGCCGAGAACTCGGTCAGATTTCAATTGTCGAGTTTGATGATCCCCATGAATTGAAATCAGACAGCCAAGTCTATTTTACGTTGGGTGACGCGACCGAAGTTGACAGCGACGAGTCAGTGGTGATTCAAGGGACACGAGAGTTATCCAACGCGACACCGGTGACAGAATTGGTCAACCTGATCGTTGGATCGCGCAGTTTTGAGTCTGCCCAACGCGCGATGAGAACCATCTCAGAAGCACTTCAACAAAACGTGAGATCGTAACGGTTTGTAGATTCGAATCGGTCCAAACTCATCTCTCTGGAATAAGGAAGCAGGATGCTAAAAGCGTTTTACACCAGTGCCACGGGCATGCGAGCTCAGGAACTGTTGATTGACAATACGGCGAACAACCTGGCGAACGTTAATACGACAGGTTTCAAACGGAGTCACATGGAGTTCGCGGACTTGATGTATGACGCCACAACGCTGCCGGGATCACCCATCGCCAACGGTCAGAATTCGCCCATCGGAATTCAAATTGGAAACGGCGTACGACCCATTGGTACGACGAATGTGTTCACCCAAGGGGTTCCTTTCGAGACGGGTGTGCGAACGCACATGGCGATCGAGGGAGATGGGTTCTTTAAGGTCACGATGCCCAATGGAGGCGTTGGATATTCGCGAGACGGATCATTTACGCGAAATGCGACCGGACAAATGGTCAACGGAGATGGCCGGCCGTTGGATCCGGCAATTACGATCCCACCGACTGCCGAAAAAGTCATTATCTCCAATACTGGCCAAGTGAGTTACGAGCAAGACGGCACGATCACTCAAGTTGGCAACATTCAGTTGTTCCGTTTTGCCAATCCAGCGGGGCTTCGAAACAACGGCGGGAACATCTACTTGGCCACGGACGCATCGGGGCCTGAAGTCGCCGGTAATCCTGGTGAGTTCGGATATGGATTCCTCCGCCAGGGTGCCTTGGAAGGGTCCAATGTCGAGGTCGTTTCCGAAATGGTCTCATTGATTACAGCTCAGCGAGCTTACGAAATCAATTCTCGCGCCATCCGGGCTGGTGACGAAATGCTATCCAACACCAGCCAAATCGTCAGATAGGAATTTGCTATGAAAGGTATCGACTCGCGTTTCCAGTTGTTGGTTGCCATGTTTATCGTTGGGCTGGTCATGGCTCAACCCGAATCGGTAAGTGGTCAAATTTATGTCGACTTCAAAGATGGACCGATCCGGACGTCTGATCGTGAAGTTACCGTCGGAAGTATCGCGAAAGTCGAAGGAAGCCCACAACAGCTGGTCAAAGAGATCAGTGCCGTGGTGGTCGACTCTTTTGATGGTGCTGATGCGTTATCCATCGATCAACTCAAAGTTGCCATTCGCGTTTCGCTCGCCGGATATCAGAACGAGCAGATCTTGTTCAAGCGGCCGTCTATCGCCCAAGTTGTGTTGATCAAACAGCGTGACCAGCGGGCGGAATTCGAACAAGCCTTCGCTCGATACCTTACGTCGCAGTACTTCATCCCCAACAGTGACGTCAAAGTTTCACTCGACCCAAAAACATCACTGCCTGGCAATGTTGTCGATTTTTCGTCGATGACCGTCAACGACGTTTTGTCTCCAGAATTCCCTCTGGGAAATCACAAGTACTCGATTTCTACACTCAGCGACTCGGGGGCTTCCGTTTCATTTGATGTGAATGTGCAAACGGTGATGTATCGAAAACTGGCCGTTGCCAAACGAATTATTCCACAAGGCACGAAGATCACTCGTGACCATGTCTCTGGAGTACTGCGTCCCATTTCGTCTCCTCGACAAGTCTATCTGACCGTCGAACAAGTCCTCGGAAGCACCGTGCGAATCGGTGTGAGCCAATATGGCTTGGTCAGGCCAAATGACGTCCATCACGTCGAAGAGTTTCTTGTTCCTAAAAACAGTTCTGAAGACGCGGTGCCAGGTCGTCGCGGATTTCCTGTGACGTTACAAAACTTGCGCATGGCGTCCAGCGGAATTCAGGTTGGTAATGGCGCGCGGCCCATTGGTACGACCGCGGTGTTGGCCCAAGAGGTCTCTGTCGAGACAGGTGTGCGAACGCATATGGCGATCGAGGGAGATGGGTTCTTTAAGGTCACGATGACCAAGGGGAAATTTGGATACACGCGAGACGGATCGTTTGTGCGAAATGCGACCGGACGAATGGTCAACGTAGACGGCCGGCCGTTGGAACCTGCAATTACGGTCCCACCGACTGCTGAAAAGATCATGATCTCCCGCACCGGCTTAGTGAGCTATGAGCAAGACGGCGCGATCATTGAAGTTGGCAACATTCCGTTGTTCCGTTTTGCCAATCCAGCGGGGCTTCGAAACATCGGAGGGAACCTCTACTTGGCCACGGAGGCTTCGGGGCCTGAAATCGCCGGTATGCCTGGTGAGTGCGGATACGGATTCCTGCGGCAGGGTGCCTTGAATGATCCACGTTCAAAGTCGAATCCAAAATTGACCCATTGAGTACAGCAGCGAGCTTTTGAAATCAACTCTCGCGCCATGCGGGCCGGCGACGAGATGCCATCCAACACAAGTCAGATCGACAGATAGGAATTTGCCATGAAAAGTATCCATTCACGTTTCCAGTTGTTGGTTGCCATGTTGATCGTTGGGCTGGTCATGGCTCAACCCGAATCGGCAAGCGGTCAAATTTATGTCGACTTCAAAGATGGACCGATCCGAATGTCTGATCGTGAAGTTACCGTCGGAAGCATCGCGAAAGTCGATGGGAGTCCACAAAGGCTGGTCAAAGAGATCAGTGCCGTGGTGGTCGACTCGTTTGATGGTGCTGATATGTTGTCCATCGATCAACTCAAAGTCGCCATTCGCGTTTCGCTGGCCGGATATCAAGACGAGAAGATCTTGTTCAACGGCTCATCTAGAGTCAAAGCTGTGCTGGTCAAACAGCGTGACCAACGGGTGGAATTCGAACAGGCCTTCGCTCGGTACCTTTCGTCGCAGTACTCCATCCCCAACAGCGAAATCAAAGTTTCACTCGACCCAAAGACATCACTGCCTGGCAACGCTGTCGATTTTTCTTCGATGACCGTCAACGACGTAATGTCTCCAGAGTTCCCTCTGGGAAATCACAAGTACTCGATTTCCACGTTCAGTGACTCGGGGGCTTCGGTTTCATTTGGTGTGAATGTGCAAACGGTGATGTATCGAAAACTGGCAGTTGCCAAACGAGACATTCCACAAGGCACGAAGATCACTCGTGACCATGTCTCTGGAGTTCTGCGTCCCATTTCGTCACCCCAACAAGTCTTTCTGACCGTCGATCAGGTCCTCGGAAGTACCGTTCGAATCGGTGTGAATCAATATGGCTTGATCAAGCCAAATGAAGTCCATCGTGTTGAAGAGTTTCTTGTTCGTAAAAACAGCTATGTCGATGCTGTGTTGAGTCGTCGCGGATTCCATGTGACGTTACGAAATCTGCGCACATCGTCCAACGGAAACGAGGGAGATCGAATTCAATTGATCAATCCTCACAGCGGCGAAACAATGATGGGCGTCGTGGTCAACTCATCGACCGTCAAACTTTTCTAGCAATTGACGAATTGCGTGCCGCCAAGACCAAGCCATTTCACTTGTCAACTTTATCCAATTTTGGAACCGATTATGAGACCCGTTCGAATTTACCTGTCAATGAGCCAACACATTGCATGCGCCTTTTTATTAGTTGTCTCCATGTTGGCGACGATTTCGCTGTTGTCAGAATCCGCCGTAGCACAGCGACCCTCGTTGTGGCATCGTCGCGACTTGCAAATGACCAGTTTTGGTACTGCAGTGATCGCCAAACAACCAGGTGACCTTCTGTTTGTCACGGTCACTGTGCAGTCCGACGTCGAAAATATTGACCAACGCTTGTTGCGAAAACAGAACAGTTCTGACTCGTCAGGCCGGGCTGGTTATGACGTTTCAGGGACCAGCGATACCGCTGGCTCGATCGGTTTCGACCATCAGACTGCCGCCAATCGGCAGTTTGATGGCAATGCGCAATTCAGAAGTGAACGAGGGTTTACTGACCGATTTTCGGTCCGAGTTGTCGATGTGATGCCCAATGGAAATCTGGTTGTTGCCGGCTCACGTGATGTCGGGCTGGAAGGAGACACTCGGAAACTAACGTTGACGGGCATCGTTCGAAAATTTGATATCACGTCAGGCAACTCCGTTCCTTCGGAACTGGTCGCTGCGATGACACTGAAATATGAATCGGATCCAAACGGCCGCGGTGCGGAGCGGAAGTTTATCAACCAAGGATGGTTGGGCAAGAAGCTCAATCGTTTGTGGCCCCACTAGTCAATTCTTGGGTGCTCCGATTTCAGTCATTAAAAACAGATCCTTCTATCAACGAAACTGAAAAATCATGATCCATCTTTTCAAAACACTGGTCGTCTTGATGACGGTGGTATGTGCTGGACAGTTCTCAAACGCGCAGTTCCAAAACGTGCCAGGGGCACAGCCTTTGCAATCTCCGAATCAGATCACCAACAACCGAATCACACCGTTGTTGGATGCTCCGACGTCGCCCTTTTCAACGCCTCCAGGCATGACTGTCGACAGAGCTGTTCGAGTCAAAGACGTGACGTCGATTGAAGGGCATCGAACCAACACGGTCACGGGCGTCGGTGTGGTCACTGGTTTGAAGGGAACTGGGGGCAAGTCGCAATTGACTCGGGACGCCGTCGCGAACGTCGTTCGTCGCTTCAATATTCTGACCGAAGAGATGCCGACAGGCAGTGCTTCACTGGTCGCCGTCACGGCTGAGATTCCTCCGTTTGTTCGGGCGGGTGAAACCATTCGCGCCAACGTTTCGACGATCGATGATGCATCGGGGTTGTTTGGCGGCGTGTTGCTGTTGACGGAACTAAAGGCGGTTGACGGTCGTGTTTACGCCGTCGCCGGCGGACAGGTTTTGCTAAGTGGCTTTTCTGCTTCGGGTGAGAGTGCGAGCGTCAGCAAGAACCACGATACGACAGGAAACGTCAAAGCACAAATCGAAGTTGAGTTGGACAATGAACCGGCGTTTCCAAACGATCGCTACCGTTTGTTGTTGGTCAACAAAGACTATGCGACGGCATTTCGAATTGCAGAAGAGATCAATCGCGTTTTCCCAGGTGCCGCGACGGCCGAAGATCAAGGTTCGGTCAGTGTGACGTTCCCGGCAAAGTACCGCAGGGACAAATTGGAGTTTGTCGTGCAAGTCAACAACCTTCGAGTTTTGCCTGACGCACCGGCACGTGTTGTGATCAATCAAAAGACTGGCACCGTGGTTGTCGGCGCCAATGTCAAACTTTCGAAAGTGATGTTTGCCAACGAGAACCTGATCATCTCAACCAGCGAAAGTCCGTTGGTTTCTCAACCGGCACCCTTCTCCCAGGGTCAAACCCAAGTCGTTCCGCGAACCAACATCACGGCAACTGAGACTGGCGGTCGTTACAGCGTGATTGATACCCAGCCGACGGTAGGCGATTTGGCAACGCTTCTGAATTCGTTAGGGGTAAGCCCCCGAGACATGATCAGTATTTTTCAAGACATTCAAGCGTCAGGTGCGCTTCAAGCAAAGCTGATCATTAATTGAGTGAAAGGAACACGATGAACAATTCAATTGGGTCTGCAACCAGCATGTTGCTTAACCAGGAGTACGCTTCGGCGTTGTCCGAAAAAACGGGGCTGCAGAAAGCAGATTCACCGAAGTCGCTCGAGCCGACGATGCGCAAAAGCGAGATTGAAAAGATCGCCAGCGACTTTGAATCCATGTTTGTTTCGCTGATGCTGAAAGAGATGCGGAATACGCTCGACTCTGAGGGCGGCGGTCTGTTCGCGGGGGAAGGTAGTGACTCCTACGGTGGAATGTTCGACATGTTCATGGGCCAACATCTTGCCGAAGCGAAACCCTTGGGAATCGCTGATGCGATCGAAACCTACTTGAATCGAGCACTTGCTGAGTCAACAGAAGCTTGATCAGACATTGATAACACTTCAACAATTGGGACACGTTCATGATCACTAACCTCACCGTCAACCCTCAGCGACTTTTGCAGTTGCTGAACGAAGAGTCGCAGTTTCTCGAAGAGGCCATCGAGTTGAGTGGTCAAATACGAGACTTCTTGCGGCAGCAGCAGTTGCTTGGTCAAGCGAATCGTGACGACGATCCCCAAGATCAAAGTTCTGAGGCATCGATTGACTTTCGCGAACTGCATGCGCGACTGGCCATCAAGACACGTGACTTGGCCAGTATACGTCAGCGGTTGATTGCTGCGTTACCGGGTTCCGATGGCGACACTTCCTCCACACTGAGTGAGCCAGTTTTGATGGTTCAACTGGCAAAGGAATTCGAAGAGCCTGTCGCATCCAAGTTGGTCGAGTCGTGGCGTTCGCTTCGATTGCGACGCCGAGAATTTGATGCACTCAATTCAGCAAATCATGCGGTGATTCAATATTCCATGGATTTTTGTCGCAGGGTACTGACGTCTTCTGGAGCGATCGTCGAAGAGTCGCGGTATGACGCGTCCGGCCAAACGTCGAAGACAACGGGTGCCGATGCAAAGTTTTTCAAACAGGATTGCTAGGTGATCAAATGGATTTCCAAATAGGTCTGTCCGCGCTCCGCGCGAGTCAGTTTGCGATCGACAATGTTTCTCACAATATTGCCAATGCCGGTACCGAGGGCTATCACCGACGCGAAGTGATTCTCGAGAACAGTCAAATTTCCATTCGCAATCACGATCGAAGCCTGCAGGCGGGAACCGGCGTTGATGTCAGTGAAGTCAAACGGATTCGCAGTTTGATTACTGAAAACTCGTTGACCAATGTGACTTCGGATCTGGAAAAAACCGATCTTGTTTTGGATATCGAATCGCGACTCGAAACGATTCTCGAGCGAGGAGAAGGGACGGTCAAAGACGCTCTGAGTTCATTGTTCGATGACTTTACCAGACTCTCAGCCAACCCTGGCGAAAGAACATTGAGAAGTTCGATTCTCAATCGGGCGAATGATCTGACCGCAAGGATGCGAACACAATCGAATGAGCTGTCGCAGCTGAAGTTCAATCTAAAGCAACAACTCGAAGTCGAAGTCGAGTCGCTCAATCGAGACATTCAGGCACTCGCTGAAATTCAAAACGAAATCCGCATCAACAATGGTTCGATTCACTCTAATGAACAACTCGACAAACGGGATCAGTTGATCAACCAGATTGCCGAACGAGTCGATACGCAACGGTTTGAGTTTGTTCAACAGGAATTGGGAATCAGTCTCGCGGGGAGCGCCGTCAGCATTGATTCGACTCCGGTGGCATTTGAAACGGTGTATGACGATCAAGGTGATGTTTCAATCCAGTTGGTAGGTGGCGACCGTCCGATCGATTTTGTCAGTGGCAGAATCGCCGGGATCGTTGAATTGCATAACGATGTCGTCGGCGGTTATCAGGATCAAGTGGATCAGTTTGCCGGTGAGTTGATCTATCAGTTTGACAAAGTGCATTCAGTGGGCGTTGGCAGAGCAGGGGCATTTGCTTCGCTGCAGGGGACACGGCCGGTCAGTGATGTCGATTTGCCACTCAGTCAGTCCGCTGCGTTTCCAGTCACAGAGGGTGAGCTGTTCATCTCAGTGACGGATAGCAATGGCGATGTAAGGACGACGTCGATCAATGTGGATCCGGAAGCGGATTCTTTGCGTGATTTGGCGACCAATATCTCAGCGGTTGACAATGTTCAAGCGATTGTGGACCCGGCAACAGGTAACCTGTCGATCTATGCAGCCTCAGGACATAAATTTGATTTTACGGGGCAACTGGAAACGAACCCATCCACCGCCAACTTCTTTGGCACCAGCGTACCTCAAGTTGGCGGCGATTATTTTGGTGAGCAAAATCAGACTTATACCGTTACGCTGATTGACGGTGGAGAAGTTGGCAAAACAGAACCATTGAGCGTTCGCGTTACTGATGGCGATGGAAACCTGATTCAGGATCTCGACATCGGTTTGGGCTATGTTGCCGGCGAACCGATCGACATCGGTTCAGGATTGACGGTTGAGTTTTCACCGGGCTCAGTCAATGTCGGAGATGAGTTCGAAATCAATCTTGTTGCCAACTCTGATACATCCGGTGTCTTGCCTGCACTTGGCATGAACAGTCTCTTTCAAGGCACCAATGCCTCCGACATTCAGCTAGATCGGCGTATTCAAAATACACCCGATGCGATCGCGACGGCCGCATCTGACAACACGGCGGATACCCAAAACATTCGCAGCTTCATCGATCTGAGAAATGAACTTGTGCTTGGCGATGGATCGTTCACGTTTGAGACGTTTCTTGAAGATGTTGAGGCGGAGATCGGATTTCAGGTTCAAACGTCAAACAATCTCAGAGAGTCGCTTTCCGATCTGAAGTTTCGATTCGAATCCGAGCGGGAATCCATATCGGGTGTTGACGTGAATGAAGAGCTGATTCAGCTGACGGAATACCAGAAAGGGTACGAAGCGGCCATTCAGGTCATCCGGACGATGGAATCGATGCTGGATGACTTGTTTCAGATCCTCAACTAAGACTCTTTTTTAACGACAAGGAACGACCGGGCACATCCATGCTTTATCGAACGACTAACAACATGATCAACGATCGAGCGATGCATTACATCACTCAACACAATTCGATGATCGCGACGTTTCAGGATCATGTCTCGTCCGGAATCAGAGTCAATCGACCTTCTGACGATCCGATTGCGTTTCGTCAGATCAGTGCGACGACCATTGAATTGAACAAGATCCGAACCGAACAGACCTCGATTTCAGATGCCGAGGCCAAGCTGAACGCGAGCGTGACAAGTCTTCAACAGGCCAATGATCTGTTGGTTCGGGCTAAGACGCTGGCCCAGCAAGGTGTGCAGACAACATCGGCTGGAGAACGTGAGGCGATCGCGATCGAAGTCGAGGGTATGCTGGATAGTCTGAAGAACATTGCGACATCGCAAACCGCTGGGGAGTATTTGTTTGGCGGTATTCGTTCAGACCAAATCCCGTTCCAGTTCGATGGCCCCAATGTTCCTGGCAGAACTTTGACGTCGAACTATCTGGGAGACACGGCCAGCAGTGTTGCCTTTATTGGTGAACGAATCTCGGTCGAGACTTTGATCTCAGGCGACGACGTTTTTGGTGCTGGCGATCGCGGCGAGATGCTGGTCCTTGGTTCGACAGGTGCCGCCACCGGAGTAGGGACGGCCAACGTTACAGGGCGGGCCAGCTTGGAAGTTCGCCATACGACCACGACTTACCTTGGGGGATCAGGGATTCAGCCTGGGCTGAGTTCTGATTCGAACGACACGCTGATTGGTCCGGCCGGATCCAGTCAGATTGAGATCATTGATCAAAGCGGTACCGGTGATTTTGGAACCGTTCGTTTAAACAATGGTGAGGAGTTTTCCTGGACCAGTAGCGATACCGATTTGGAGGTGATCGACGAATCGAATCGCAAGTTGTTTGTCGACATGAGCAGCATCACTGCCAACTTTTCAGGATCCGTTTCGTTTGATTCAAATGCGTCAATGAGCATCGACGGCTTTCAATCGTCCGTCGCGGTTGATTTTTCAGCATCGCAAACTGTCGTCGATTCCATCAATCAAGAGCAAGCTCATATTGATACCACTCAAATACGAGAGACAGGGATTGATCATCTGGAGTTTCCTGGAACGGCGAATGCGTTTCAGGTGTTTTTCGACCTGACGTCGGACTTGCGGAATTCGCGTGACCTTGATTCGGTCGAGTACGCTAGTTCGCTGGATCGCAGACTGGGTGAGCTGAATAGTTTAAGCGATCGAATCCTTGGCGTTGTTGGAAGGCAATCGGCATCCCTGCAAACGCTGGATGAGCTGGATAATCGTTTGGGTGGTCTTCGTTTGGAAGCGGAGCGGCATATCGTGTCCGTACAGTCGACGGATATTCCCAATACCGTCCTTCAGCTTCAACAACATCAGTCACTCCTGGAGTTTACTTATTCGGTGACGGCCAGCGTGGCGTCGACGAACATTCTTGACTTTCTCAGGTAAACATCAGTGTTAAAGATTGCCGGTCATGGCGAGTTGTCCGCCGATCTTGTTGCAAAAACCTGTTGACGGGTCACTCGCGTGGCAAGTCCTTCGAGTTTGCATCGATCACTAACCCAAAGATCCCGCGAAGCCGTCATGAAACGAATCCTGTCATGAAACGAATCATTACTCAGTTATTTGGAACGATTGCCATTCTCTTTTTTGGCCTTATCAGATTACTGACACGTGAAGAGATCCTTGAATGAGTCATCGGTTCGCAGGTCATTTGCTTGTTCATGACCTGTCGATCGATTTGTTTCCGATTGATGTGAACTTAACTAAGTTCGCAGCGGCAACTCAAACTGTGCACGGAGGGCACCATGTTGCTTCAGATGATCCAAAATTCAGCGAAAGATCTGTTTCGAAAAAGCGTCGAATACATCGACGCTTGTCTTTTCGGAAATCCTGGCCGACCAAGTTCGCACGAAACTTTCGTGATTGCCGGGGTCGCCACGATGTTGCTGTTGGCGTTGAATCTCTATTTTTTCAACGCTTAGTCCTGCATTGAAATGCAGTGAAAAAAGGACAGCTGGAGGTGGGCTCCAACCGGAGGTGGGTTCGTACCACACCTCCAGCGTCGCTTTTTCGGGGCTCTAGAGAGTGTCAAGGTTTACCAAAGAGCCAATTTTGCTGCTTGTTCGCCGCTGACATGGAACGGGCAGATCACGTTGTCGACGCCCAATTTTGACATGCGACTGGCGACATTGATATCATCGGATCGAGCGATAACTTTGAGCTCGGTGTCCATGTCTTTGCAGGTCATCGAGATCAACAGATTGTCAAAATCCGAGTCAAGAACAGCGATGACACATTTCGCGTCAACGATGTTGGCATCGGCCAAGGCAATTTCATCAACTGCAGGTGATGGAAGCACAATGAGGTTTGGGAACCGCTGCTGAAGTCGCTGCAGTTTTTCAGCATCCTCGTCAATGACGACGATGTTTTCCTTGGCCGCGACCAACAGTTTGATCACGGTATGAGCCATCGGGCTGGTGCCGCATACGATCGTATGCTGTTTCAAATTGTTAGCCATCTTTTTTGCCTTTCGGATGAGCCAGGAGTGGGACGCGTCACGATCGACGAAAAGCCCGGTTAAGCACGCTGTCCAACAGGACAGCGAAATGATTGAGATGAATATCAAGCCACAAGTGAACATGCGACCGGCTCCGGAGAGCTCTCGCGTTTCACCATAGCCGACAGTCGCAACAGTGATGACAGACATATAAAATCCGTCAAGCAAGTCCCAACCTTCGATCAGACCATAGCCTGTGGTACCAAAGATCAGTACGGCGAGTAGCCAAAAAGTGAATCCGCGGATACGGGACGTTAACATCGAGTTTACCTTTGGGTCAGAGGTGGTTTCGAGCCAAAAAAAGTTGTGGATCAGGAAAGCATGGCGGATCGGGTTTCATCAAATTTCTCAGTGCAACGCTGACGAAAATCAACAATTGCTTCTGTCGAATCACTCAACCAGCTCAAGTCGTCGTCGGCGAACGACGGTTCTTCTGATTGACCAAGTCCCCATGCTTTGACAAGTCGGTTGGCTCGCTGAATCGTTTGTGTCAGAGGTGTCGTGGTCGAAGGATCGACGTTGTGATGACTGCCAATGACATCCGTAATGTTGGTGGAAAGCCCCCATGTTTTGGCCAACAACTCGCCCAGCATCGCGTGGTTGGCACCAAAGAGCCTTTGCTCTGCTTCAGCGGCTGACATCGAAGGGTCGACCGCAGCAAGTAACCGCGGATAGACGTTGGGAGCGAGATCCAGAAAGATCAATTTTCCGATGTCGTGAACCACGCCGGCGAGGAACGCGGAGCCACCATCGATACTGAGCTGTTGGAAACTGACGAGACTGCGGCCGACAACCGCACATGCGAGCGAGTGTTCAAAAATTTCCAGTCGAGCCTGTCGAGTCGTGTCTTCGGTATAAAACACGCGTTGGGCGGCGATGGACATGACCAATTCGACGACGGATCGTCGACCGAGGATCACCAACGCTTGGCGAATGGTGGTGATTTCACGAGTGCAAGCAAACAGCGAGCTGTTTACCACGCGCATGATTTTTGTTGCAAACGTTGCATCGCTTTCAACGATTTCGGCAAGCTCTCGTGTCGTTGTGTCCGGATTGGAACAGGACTGACTGACTCGAATGGCGATAGCCGGAAACGGACGCAGCTCAAAGATCGATTGAGTTGCGGACGCGATCAGCGTTCGTGCGCGAGCGAGCTCTTCATTTAGTAGTGTTTGGTTCATGTCCGGGTTCAAGACGTTAGAGGGGGTGAGAATTTGGTTCGACGGTTTGTGCGGCGGCCAAACCGACGGCACGTGTTTCAGATGGATCTAAACTCCTGCAAACTGGCAACTGATTCTTGAAGAATCGTCTCTTTTTCAGCGTTTAATCGTTCAATCGCGTCATTGACTCCCAGCGACTCGAGAAGCCGCAAGCCACTGATTTCAGCACAGTCCAACTCATCGAGTCCCATCTCGCTTTGATGACGATTGGCCAGGATATCAGCGACCTGGACCAAAGCGACCAAACGTGTAAAACGAATCGAGGCGTACGGGTCGTGATGAAACTTGGCAACGCTGATCAGTTCTTCCGACATCTGGTTTCTTCCGAGAAACCAAGCACCGACTTCGCAGTGATTGGTATCGATCGCTTCGTTTTCCATGCACATCACATCAGGTCCCTCTCGAAAATCACAACGATCGAACAGGGAAAACTGATTGGGAATCGATACCGCCAGCAGTAGGCGTCCGACATCGTGAAGGAGCCCGGCAGTGAACTCTTCACCTTGCATGGCCAAGCCGAACAAGTGATTCAATTTGCTGCAGATGGTTCCGGTGAGAAATCCGTGTTGGCTCATGGATGAGCGAAACTCGACTTGATCCGGGCACATCGATTCGACCATGTTGGCGTAACACGCCACGAGGATCATCTGTTTTGTTTGTCGAAAGCCGAGTCGCGTGACTGCCATCTTCAGACAGGAGATCCGTTTCCCTGCGGCGTACGAAGGAAACATTGGGCTGTTGGCAAGTTTGAGAATGCTGATCGAAAGACCGGCGTCGAGTGCGATGATGTCCGCCAATTCCTTTAACTGCGAATCCGGGTCATCAGCGACTTCGATGGCCCGTGCAGCGATGGGGGGGAGCATTTTCAGATCGCGCGCCAATGGAATTAACTTTTCCATGACGGCGCGTTTCGACATCAGTCGAGGTTTCCTGTCTACAGTTTTCACGTGAAGATCCGAATCGATGAGTTCGCTCTTGGTCCTGCTGCATCAGCCAAAGCAAACAGGGGTTTAAGAATTCGGCCGGCAGTCCGTAGACCGCCGACCGATTCCCACCTGTTTCACTGTGGGTCCAGCGATTGGCCAAGGAAGACTGAGTAAGCAACAGTCTTTCCCTTGCAACTACGTGATCGAGTAAACCCAAGTCGACTTGATCTGTTTTACAAAAAGAGTTTCCCCAACCGTTCTATCTTGCCCCGGTTGTGCCGGTCATCGCGAACGTACGAATTCGTGCAACTATTCGAAGCAACGATCGCCCCACATCAAGACATTAAGAATGGGCCATTTCCACAACGAACGTGCGGGATCCAGATTCGAAATGTGGGACAACGCGGATGACTTGAACAATCGGCGCGCGAAACTGCTGGTCTGAATCTTGTGATCAATCCAGCGACGCCACGCATTGGAATCGAGCCACGTCATTAACGGCGTGGGAAAACTCTGTTTCGGTCGCATCGCTAATTCGTCGGGCATACGAGCCGCAGCGACCGATCTCAAGATCCGTTTTGAACGCAAGCTGCCTCGAGACGCCAAGGCTAAAGACGTTCGCCAAGGCTGAGTTTCCTCTGGTGCGACGTCGATTTTGAAATGATGCGGTATCTTGGCCGCCGCTTCGATGACCTTGTGATCGGCGTAGGGCACTCGTGCTTCAAGACTCGCCGCCATCGTTGCAGAATCCAACCGTGACAACAGACTTTCCAGATTGGATCGCAGCAACACGCACGCGTAACGTTGCGACGATGGGACCGATGCGTAACTGCCGAACAGGCCGTCATAGTAACACTGGATTTGTTCCGCCATATCTTCTGTGACTTCGGTTGATTGAAACAACTGCCTCTGGACGGATTGCGGTATCAGGCTGTATGCCGACAAGTAGTGTTCCGAAATAGCCGAGAACGACGTTCGGCCATACTGTTGCAACAAGTCGATTCGAAAATCTTCAAACTGATCCGCACTCAATCCCTGTGGGTTCCGACTCCGATCGTAGTCGTTACCGGACCAGTGCTGGATCGAATAGCCACAAAACGCTTCATCGGCGCCTTCGCCACCCAATGCGACGCCACAGTCCTGTTTCAATCGTTTGGCAATCTGAAAAATGATCGCATCAGTTGGGGTTGCCAGTGGAAGTTCATTTAGCTCCAGCAACTCGTGCCAGGAATCGAGGTAATCATTTTGTGAAAGATGGACAGAGTCAAAATTTGCGTCGACCAAACTTGCACACTTTTGCGCAAACTCAAAGTCAGAACCAGCAGCGGGTTGGTTGCCGTCGACACCGCCACCGCAAATACCCACAAAAGCGTGCCCCAGGGATTCTCGAGTCATGCTGGCCAGCGTATTGGAGTCGACTCCTCCGCTCATCATCATGCCGACGGTAACGTCGCTTTTGAGGTGAATCTGAACCGAGTGAGCAAGTTGTTTTTCCAGACAATCGCGCTGCTCTGCGAATTCCTGCGGTTCATGACAGGGAGTCGTTGGAATGGTCCAGTACGTTGTTTTGGTCAGTTTCCCGTTTTCGAATTTCAGGAACTCGCCCGGCAGCACTGTCGATACCTGATCAAACATGGTCCGGCGACCCATGGTCGTGCGGAGCGTCTGCAAGTAGTGGGAGATCGCCACCATGTCAGGTTGCGACGAGAATCGAGGGTGACTTCGAATGGCCGAAATCGAACTGGCAAACACAAAGTTGCCGTCGACGATCGAATAGTACAACGGCTTGATCCCGAGTCGATCGCGAACCACCCAGGTGTCGTTTGTTTTGAGGTCTACAACGCCAAACGCAAACATGCCGCGAAGTTTTTCGATGCTATGTTGTTGCCATCTGGCCCAGGATTCAGCCAACACTTCGGTGTCACAGGTGGTCGTCAGACGTACGCCTTCTTGAGCAAGCTCGGCGGCCAGAAGATCGTCGTTGTAGATCTCACCATTAAATACAATGGCGAACCGACCGTTCTGAGAGATCCAGGGTTGACGGCCTGCATGAAGGTCGCGGATTGCCAGACGTCGATGCCCCAAAGCGATCCCGGGCTGAATCAAGGTGCCAGCGTCATCGGGACCGCGGGCGATCATCGTGTCCCGCATTCGCTCCAACACCGAAACTTGAACCGGTGGTCCGGGCCGCGACGAGATAATTCCAACGATTCCACACATGGCGTTCCATCTCCAGTGAATGGCTGAGCGGCAACAACTTGAACACAACAGGTCTCAAGCGAGTTATGCGATTTGCTCGAATGTGGCAGCCGATTGGATGGGTGGAATCTTCCCTTGCTTCTCCAATTTGACAGCGATATTTTTGATCTCTGTAAAGCTGTTGTGAAGTGGCTTGAGGAAGCGAATCGCGTCATCATATTTTCGTTCTTCGATGCAGGCCATGATGAACGTCAACAGTCGGCCGATGTTATTTGCGATCTCACAATTCTCGGTGTCGAGGCCAGTAAAGAGTCCGAAAATCGTACGTCGCGATTCAAATCGAAAGTTGATTTCGTCGGCCAACTCGCCACTTTCGGACGATGCGGCAGCGGATTCAACGGCAGCAATGGCGCGCTCGTAGAGTGCAATCAACATTTCGACTCGTGTCCAGCCACTCACCATGTTTTCGACGAGATCTTGCTGTTGGTAGGTCATTGGTTTCCTTCGCGTTTTATTGGGTCAATAAATTACTGGTCGATTAGATTGAGCCGAGCTGACTGGTCAGAAAACTGCTGGTCGTTTGCAGGCTGCTGAGGGCACGCTCAAGTGCGGTGAATTCCTCAATCAAGTATGCTTTTTTGGATTCGCTGATCGCGTTGACTCGCGCGATCGAGTCATCAATCGATTCGGCGCGTAAGTCAAAGTCTTCGTTAACGGTTTTCATCGTGCCGACATCTGGGTCGACAATGTCGCCAAAGTACTGGTCGAGTTTGGATGTGATGCCACGGGTGACCGACAGGTTTGCTTCCACACCATCGCTGACCTGAGACGGGTCCAGCAAAATTCGCAACTGCAGATCTGCCGTGTTTGCGTTGTCCGCGTCGCCCATCAAAACACGACCGGAGCCAGTCGCTGTTTCGATTTCTCCATCGACGATATAACTTCCCGCAACGTCTTTGCCTTGACCCGATTCAGATCCGGTAAAGCCCAACGTCGCGATGGCAGATCCCGCGATGTTCGAGATTTCAGAACTTAGTCCATATCGCTGCGAAGTCAGCTCCAGTTTGCCAGCGTTGATGGCAACGTTGATTTCCGAACCACGCAGTGCATCGGAGTGATTGATTTGTGATTCAATCAGATCCGCGAGTTCCTGTTGCGTGTAAGTGCCACTGGTCAGTTGGAGCGTTTCGCTATCGAGTCCGTCCAAAGAAAGTGAAAGTTGATTGTTGGTCCCGTCGATCGTAATTTGGCTGGCCAGATCGGTGGTGGCACTTACCGTTGCTCGTTCGGCTGCCTGCAGGATGTCGACTTGATAGTCATTGGTTGAACTCTGTGTACGAGTGCTACCGAGCAGGAATTCGACGCCCGATTGATCGCTTGATCCACCCAAGCCAAACAGTCGCTGGATATCAGAAGACTCGATGCCGTCAAGCTCTCCGTTGACGGCCTGGCTGAGTTTCGCCGAATCGACGGTCAGTTTCCCTTTGAAATCAATCTCGATTCCAAGCTGTGAAAATCGATTCAGTGAACTATCAAGTCCGGCAACGGGCTCAGTTACCAAGGCGCTCAATTTGTTGCGAATGTTGGAGACGTTTCGATTTCCCAACAGGGGACCGCCAAATCCGGTTTCGACGTTGAACTGAGTTTGATCATCGATGTAAGAGATGAGCGAATTGTATTCATCGACGAAGTCCTGGATCGCCGTTGTGGCAGATTCCGTGTCGCGAGAGACGTTAATGGTGATGTCTTGATCAACATCTGCTTTAGTGACTTCCAACGTAACGTCTTCGATGAGCCCTTCGATTGAATTCGTATCGAATTCAGCGATGATGGCTCCCGCACCGTCGCCCAGTTGAATCTGAGCGTTGCTTGCATCCTGAACTGCGGCTCCGGAAAAATCGGGACGAACGAGTCCGTTTGCGTCGGCGGCCAAGTTGTTTTCGACGACAATTTCGTTGGATTTGCCGGTATGACGTGACGTCAACAGGATCCGTTGGCCGCCATTGGCTTGGTCATGAATCACCGAGGCATTGACGTCATCCGACTGCGCGTTGATCGCCTCGACAAGACCATCGACGGAGTTGTTGGAATCATTAATCGTAATGTTGGTCGCGGGTCGGTCACCAATGCGAATGGAAATATCACCCGTGGTGATGCCAGCGACGCTGTCGTCGATACTTTGCGAGCCGATTTGGTGAGCTTTGGCCAACGAGTTTACTTTGACGACGTAAGAACCCGGTATTGCTCCTTCGCCTGCATTGACCGTCAGGATTGATTCGTCGCTTGATGTGCCGATCGATTTTTCAAAAGCCGAACCCGTCGTGCGGTTCAACCGGCTCATGGTGGAGCGTAGTGAAAGGACTCGCGCTTCGATTCCCTGAAACGCTGTTTGCTCACCGATCACAACTGCTTTGCGAGCGGTGAGTCGTTCGACTTGTGATTCCTGCAGCGAAACCAGGCCTTCAATAATAGAAGTGGTATCGAGTCCACTGACCAATCCATCGATTGAGAACATGAGATTGAACCTTTGTGAATCGGATGAAGAAGTTGAGGAAGGGAGTGGCGAGAAGGGGGGTGAACGTGGATAGGTCGCTGGTGATTTTGAATTAAATGGGAACCCAAATTCTGGCGTGCCGACGCGATGATGCGAAAATCAGGGCATAAAAATAGCGGTGAGATAGTGTGGCGATTGTACGACTAGCTCACCGCTATTAGAGCGCCTAGGGCGCGGTCAATTCCGTTCTAGGAAGAACGGGAGGTCTCGTTATTATCCGAGGAGTGACAAGATCAGCTGCGACGACTGATTTGCGTTGGACAATACCGATGTTCCAGCTTGAACAAGCACCTGGCTGTTGGTGAAGTTTGAGATTTCTTCAGCGAAGTCAGTGTCACGAATGACCGACTCAGCGTTGACCGTGTTCTCAAGTGTTGTTCGCATGTTGCTGGCGGTCGACTCAAGCGTGTTCCCCTGGAATGCACCCAGTGTTCCACGCAAGTTTGAAATCTCATCGATCGCAGCGTCGATCACGCCGAGAGCGTCTTGAGATTTTGACGCCGAAGTAACATCAATGTCATTGAGGCTTGTGAACTGGTTGTTGGCAACACCAATTCCGAGACCTGTTGCTTCGACGGAATCAATCGCGATCGAAACGGTCTGGTTTTGGTTTGCACCAATTTGGAAGACCAGCGAGTTGTTGGTGATCGTGACTTGACCTTGTGAGGTGTCACCGGTACCACCAACCGTTGCAGCTGCATCGGTTGAGCTTTCGCCAAGTGAAATCTTGGTTCCTTCCGATGCACCGTCGGTTCCAGTCAATACGTTACCGGCTCCGGTCGCGGCGTTTCCGCCGATCGTTCCTGCAACGTTGACACCAACGTCGTTCAACTGAGTCGTTCCAAAACCTGAACTGGCGGCTGCACCTGCTTGATCCGAAACTACCTGAATGGTCGCATCGGTACCAAAGTCAGTGGTTCGCAGTCGTGTCGATGTCGTTGCAGTCGGATCGTCTTCAGCGACGACGCCTGTTTGGCCAGTAAATTCGTTGATTCGATCTTGGACTTCAGTTCGTGACAGTCCACTGTTCAGTGTAATGCTGACCCCGTTGATGGTCAGCGTTTCGTCGGCGGCAAGGTCGGCAGTTTGTGCGGTTCCGGCAGTTACGTTGGCTCGTTCAGCAGCAGTCGTGACTTCGACGGCGTACGAACCTGCGGATGTGTTGGAAGAGGCTTTCAAGAATGAGACGTCAGCGTCAGTCGTTGTTCCACTGATACCAGCAGAACCGTCGAGCAATTTCTTCTCAGCGAACTGAGTGTTATTGGCGACACGATTGATCGTATCCAAAGCGTTGGCAATCTCAGCTTGGTTAGCTGCCAGGGCGTCATCGTCGTTGACACCTGTGTTGGCTGAGTCGATCGCGAGCGAACGAACTTTCACCAAAAGGCTGTTGATTTCATTCAATGCACCTTCTGCAGTCTGAACGACAGCAACAGCTTTCTCTGAGTTGTCAATTGCTGAACGAAGACCAGCAATCTGAGCTCGTTGCTTCTCTGAAATCACGAGAGCCGCCGGTCCATCAGCACCACGGTTCACTTTGAATCCGGACGAAAGTCGTTCAATCGAAGTGTTCAGCTTGTCTGACGAGCGAGTCAAGTTGTGTTGTGCGTTGAGTGCACCTACGTTGTTTGCGATTCCTAACATTTAGGATCTCCGGGGGTTGGTAACAAAACGGATTTCATCCATGGACAATGGTGTCTGTGCGATCCAGATGGATACCGAACTACTCAACCATTCGTTGAGCAGCCTCTTCGGCGGCGGCACGTGTCATGTACTCGCCCGCATGGACTTTCGCTTTAACTTCCACGAGCAGTCGTTCACGTACTGCCGCATCGCCTTTCAATCGTTCCGCCAATTGTTGGGGTCGAATCTCTTGCGAGTTGGATACCTTCGATCCTTCCTGAGCTCCACCAGCCTCTCGGTTGGGTTGATTCAGGTTGATATGAATCTGGGGATTGTGTCCGTGATTGTGAATTTCCATGGTCGTTTCCTTTTTTCGCGACACATTGGTTATCGAAACGGCAGTTGGTAACTTGCGTTAGCTGGGCATTTTTTTGTCCGGTTTGTCAAGTAACGAACCTGACGACCGTTTTGTGACCTGCGGCAATCCGCATAATCGTTACCATCGATACCTTCGTCTGGGGATCCAGTGTGTTTCGACTCGATACCACTAACTGACTAAAGATTGCCGATTGGAGAAGCCATTCCGGTTGGTGAAAGAGGGATGGTCTTCATATCGGCGGAACGATGCAACTTCATTTCTGGAAAATCTCGACGCTGGTGCTTCTCGGTGCCACCATCGGACTCGTCGTGTTGTTGGTGCGCTCCGTTCCAACGGAGACGCCTCCGGACGATCCCGAGACCGTTCGCAATCGAAACAACGACGTTCTAGACCCGTTTCAGGATCAGGACGCAACACAAAACAACCGGGTCGAGCCATCAGCAGCCGTCGAAAGGCTCATACAAGGCGATCAGTTCTTGATGGCCGGCAATCCCGAGTTGGCGTTGGCCAGTTACGAAAGGTTTGCAGACGAAAGTGGCACCGCGAACAATTCATTGTTAATGCGGCAAGCGATCGGCTACGAGATGAATGGCGAATCAGATAAAGCGGTTCGACTCTATCGATCCGTGATTTCGTCAACCAACAATTTGAATCAACGAGTTCTCGCTGCATCCGGATATGCGCGTATTCTGATCGCCCATGGTCAAGCGATGGATGCAATCGATTTGCTATCCGACCAGATGTTACAGTTTGCCGGCGATGAACAAATACCTGTCGAAAGTCGTGCCCAAATATCCTACCAATGGGCACGTGCGCTCGAGTCCAACGCCAGAACTGAGTTGAAACCAGCTCCTGACCGCACCCGAAAGTTTACCGTTCCAGCGCTGCAGACTTCTACAGGTGGTCGAAGGAACTTTCTTGGTGAAAAAAAGGATCTCGATGAGCCGGAAGTCGTCGAACCCAAACGTTTCGATGACTTAATCCACCCTAGATCAATCGCAGATTATCAGTTTCCTATTGAGCCTGCCTTGCTGTTGTCGCTGATTGACAAGAACGTCTTTTTTGACCCAGCGCTTCGAACACTCGATTCTGAATTTGTGATTGCACTCAAGCAACGTCCTACCGACGAGGCTGACACGATTCTGTTGACAGCTGTTGGCAGTATGCAAAGTGTTGATTCACTTCTGGGGGAACTATCCGCCCAAACTGAGCTGGATATTTTTATCAGCGCGGCCGCCCAAGCGATGATTGATGGCAGGTCTCGAAGAGTCCATTGGCGAGGCGCAACGACGCTCGCTGCGCTGCTGGATCAATTGGTGTTGCCATTTGAACTGGCTTGGATTCAGGATGAACGCGGAGTTCATATTGTGACCAATTCAGAGGTGTTAGACCGAAAACAACTGACAAAAGAACTACGTTGGGATGCGGCCGATCGAGCGTTTCGGCAATTCGAAGTTTCTTTTCCGGACGAACCGATGCGTCAGTCAGCGATCTTTTCACGAGCCGGTCTGGCTTTTGAAAGGAATGAGCTGGACGTTGCAGCGAATTTGTATCAAGAGCTGATGAGGGTCAATCCTTCAGGTGAGATACTCGCCAAAATGTTTTTCAATCAGGCCAAACTGAACCTGTTGTTCGGTCGCCCTGAACGAGCCAAAGATCTGCTGTACAAAGCGGTCGATCAGTCCTTTGATCCAAAAGTCCGAGCCGCAAGCTATTGCTGGCTGGGGCGGATTCATTTGACCGATGGTGAGTTGGAAAAGAGTATCCATGCGTCTCAACGTGGGCTGGCGATTTCAGTTGGAACCAGGCAAACCAATACCGCCACCATGTTATTGGCCCGAGCACATCTGCTGCAAAAGGATCCTTTTTCTGCGAATCAAGTGATTTTTGAAAATCGATCCACTCTGGCTAAGGATTCAACGGTGCGGCCAATGGCATCCATTCTTGGTGCCTATGCCAGATCGATTGGATTAAGCGACGAACTTGGTCAGCGTCTTGCGCGAGAACGCATGCTCACCGCGGTAACCATGATCCCCGCCAGCGAGTTTGACTCGTTTGTTGACTGTTACATTTCTGGATTGGCAATGCGCGATCTCGGATTGTACGAAAAAGCAGTCGAACGACTTTTGCTGGCAATGTCGAAGCAAGACGTTGGTGCTTGGCGTGATCAGCTGTTGTATGAACTCGCTGTGAATCAGGAAATGGCTGGCCAAAAGGATCAGGCAATCACGACTCTGACGTCGCTGCTTGAAGCGGACCCTGAATGGCGAACCCACGCGTTGATCCGGTTGTCAAAAATTCATGCGGAACAAAAGCGATATGAAGAAAGTCTTCAAGCTTGTAAGTCTGCGTTCCGTGAGGAACTCAGCGAACAACAAAAATCGTTTCTGTTGCAGTTGATGGGTGAAGCCTTTCGCGAACAGGGACAACATCACTCCGCTGCGCTCTGTTTTGCTGGCATGTTGCCCGACTCCTTGTAGAAAGATTCAGCGATGAACCAACGAATCCAAGATCATCATCGACTCCTCACGCCGTCGGTCGCAAGAACTCTGGTTGCCGGTTTTGTTCGACCGTTCGCGTTGGCGGCACTCATTCTGATCTTGCCCTCCATCGCGAATGGACAGGAATCGGAAACCGAGCAAACGCCCGTGCGAGGTTCAGTGTCGATGAAGGATCTGTTGGAAGGTCGCAGCGATGGCGGCAATCGTCTTCGACTTGGTGGAACCGATGATGACCAACCTTCAGCAGTTGATGACAAACGACTCGAAGCGATCAAACGCCGTATCGATCTCTTAAAGTCGCTCGTGGAAGAAGACCAACCGAATCAATCCGTTGCTACGCCGCCCGCAGCAACCAATAAAACTTCTGACTCAAACGACGCTCGCTGGAACTTGAATGGCGACGAACAACCACCCCAAGTGGAAGGTGGGAAACCAACGGTCGATCCGGCGACGGCCGATCCGGAAAACACTGACGTGATCAACAAGATGGGGGTTCCTGTCCTGACAAAACCCGTCAATCCTCTTGAGTTGGCCAACAGTCTTTTTATGACGCAGAACTATCTGCCAACAATCAAAAGCGTTCGTGCCTATCAAAAAACGAGTCGAGACAAGGATGATCTTTGGCCCGATTTTTTGATCGGATGTAGCTACCGCCAGCTCAACAATTTTGATGATTCCGAGATCCAGTTTCGCAGCATCGCTAACCTGGAAGACGAACAATCGTATTTGCACACCGCGGCAGTTTGGAACTTGCAGTATTTGAGCAAACGAAAAATGGCGACGGATGACCTGAACCAAATCGAGACGGTGCTGAATCAAGTCAAATCAACGATGGATGGAAAACGATGACCAAATCAAGCAACGAGACGGCTGCACTCGATGCGCTGAACACTCTCCTGGAAGGTTACCGGGCGATGGATCAGTTGATCGATTCAATCGCCAGTCAAAACGATCAACCCAGTGAGTTGTTTCAGGAGCTCAAAAAACTGGAAACAAAGAAACTGGAAATTGAGAAGTTTGAGTCCGAAACACGCGAAGCAAGATCCCAGTTTGAGCAACAAGGCAAACCAATGACACCGGCCATGAAGCAGGTGTTTGATCAGGCAACGAACCTGCTAACTTCAATGTTGGAAAAAGTTGAGGCACTGGAATCTTCAATGAAGGCTTCGCAAGGCAAGCTGATTCCTGAAATCAACCAATCGGTTCGCGCGACGCAAATGCAAAACGCTTATGGTGGGAGCGATTAACCAACACAGACAGGCCAACGATCCGGCCAAGCGAAGTTGGCCGCTCGACCGAGCGATCAACGACCATACCCGAGTCCTTTTCAAATCCAAAGCTCATTCCACTCGATGATTTCCAGTATCAAAAAACGAATTGCAGAAGTTGCGAACGGCAACGAGGCATATGCAGTTGAGAGCTTTGTGCTGTCTGCCACTCGATCGGATCAAGAGACTTGTCTGCCTGGAAGCTCGGAGATTTTGCACCAATCCAGACAGATGGTCGAGCTGGTCACGATGGCAAAACGTTTTGCCCAAAGTTCGGCATCAGTGATGATCTGTGGCGCGAGCGGTACTGGAAAGGAGTTGTTCAGTCGGTTGATTCATCAACAGAGTCGACGACGCCACGGACCTTTAGTGGCCGTCAATTGTGCAGCTGTTTCAGAATCATTGATTGAAAGCGAACTCTTTGGACACTCCAAAGGCTCATTCACAGGCGCTGTCGCCGATCATATTGGCTATTTTGAGCAAGCGCATCAAGGAACGCTGTTTCTAGATGAAGTGACCGAGGTTCCCGTTTCGATTCAGGCAAAACTTCTTCGCGTATTGGAAGAAGGAGAGCTGCTTCGAGTGGGCAGCACTCAACCTCGGCAAATCGACGTTCGAATTGTCGCCACCACCAATCGCGATTTGCCCAAAGCCATCGAAGACGGCACGTTTCGAGAGGATCTTTATCACCGACTCAATGTGCTGGAGCTGATCGTCCCTCCACTTCGGGATCGCGTTGCCGATATCCCTGTCTTGGCAGTCAACTTCTTGCGCCAATTTCGCAACGAGTCCGCAGCTGGCGTCCAGCAAATTGATCGCTCAGCGATGGAAGCACTATGTCGCTATCCATGGCCGGGGAATGTTCGAGAACTGCGCAATGTGATTCATCGCGCCTGTGTCGTCGCGACGGAGCAGACGATCGGCGTGTCCGATTTACCTGAAAAACTGACCGGCGATTCCAGGGCCAACGCCAATGCAAACGATGCCGACGTGCGTGCGATCGGGCGACTTGAAGCTGCTCACTGTCGCCCTGATATCAAGCTTCTAGATACTGATCCCTCGTGTTCCAACGCGGGGGTGACGCAGGCCTCAACGTTGATGGCTCCACTGACGTTGGCTGAAATTGAAAAGCAAACCATCATTGCAACGTTGCAAAAATATGACGGCAACAAGCGTATCGCAGCCGAGGAATTGGGGGTCACGTCGAGGACCCTCTCAAACAAACTTAAACAGTACGCAGCAGAATAGTAGATCGCTGCCAGTTACTTTCGGGGTGGCTCGATCGGTACGTTCAATTCTTGGTACCACCATTGCAAAATGGCTTCTGCGGACGCATCTGGTTTGAGGCCGCGTTTCTTCATCGTCTTCGCGTACCACTGTTTCTTTTCTGAAATCAACTTCTGCATCGCTGCTGCAGACATCTCTGGCGTCGAACCCTGATCGTCGGTTTCTTTTTCCCAATGATCAAGTTTTTTGGACAGCGTTGCTAGGGTCGACTGATGCGCTTCGCTGTTGGCAAGATTGTTGGTTTCAAACGGATCGTCGCGAAGATCGTACAACTCCTCGGGTGGCTTTTGTGGAAGCATCCATCGTGATTGTGCGGGTGAAAGCGAACCCTGTTTTTGCATGACTCGCATCAGCGCAAGCACTGGGTACTGAAGATTTTTGTAGCTGCTGCGCGTCGAATAGGGGAGTTCCGGATGATAATTTCGAATGTACTTGTACTCTTCAGTTCGAATGCAGCGAATTCGATCCAAAGCATCGCCAGCTCGGTCCCTTGCAGCAAAGATCTCGGTGCGAGGCTCCGAGTTGGGAGCCAGAAAGTCGCGACCGGTCATCGAAGCGGGAACCTTAACTCCGGCCACGCCTAGTGATGTGGGTGCCAAATCAATCAGGCTGATGAGCTGTTTGTCGGTACGTGCAGCACGCGTGGGACTCTTGATGATCAACGGAACCTTCAGGCCGCCGTCGTAGAGCCATTGTTTGTCCCACACATGCGGTCGACCATGGTCACCAAAAAAGAAGATCGCCGTATTCTCAATTAAGTCTTCCTTTTGAAGACGTTCGATGATTTTTCCGACTTTGTCGTCGAGTGTCTCAATCGACTGCAGGTAGTTTGCCCAATCGATGCGTGTTAGCGGATGGTCTGGGTATTGCGGCGGCAGTTTGATTTTGCCAATCCGCTCTGGCTGAGTGTTGGTTTCAAAAGTGCGGTGGGGTTGTTTGATTTGTATTTGGGCAAAAAACGGCTGCCCTGGTTCTCGGTTCTGCCAATCAACGCCATCGAATTTAAAATCATGCTGAAAGTTATAGTCCGTCTTCCCTTGATGACACACGAAGTAACCGGCATTTTGGAAAGCCTCCATGACGGTGATGACTTGATCGGGAAGTGGTTTTCGATTCCGCGTGCGGTGATGATGTGCCCCGAGCGTCGTTTGGAAAATGCTGGTGACCAACGCCGTTCGTGAGGTAGAGCAAATCGGTGCCGTGGCGAATGCATTGGTGCAACGTATTGCGGACGTGGCAAGTTGATCGAGGTGCGGTGTACTGACGGCGTCGCAGCCATAACATCCAAGTTCTGGGCTCAAATCATCTGAGACAATCCAGAGAACATTCAAACGTTGTCGATTCTCTGAGAGTTTGGAGTCGACAGTTTTCTGAGCCAGCAAATTACATGGCGAATTGACCCATGCGATGATTGCCAGAAAGAGTATCGCCATGCTGAATCGGACAGTGGTGTTCGAACAACAGTGCCTTGGCTGCAATGGGAGGAGTTTGAGGTTCATGTACTCATCATATCGGCCCCGGCGTTATTCTGAAAATAATTTTGCTTTTCAATAAACCTTATTCCCTTTGGTTGCATTAACAGACAGCTGTAGCGGTGACGCGATTGAATGGAGAGCAATAACTTGCGAAAATTGACTTTCGAATCTGGAGTTCGCTCTGAATTCGCCGTCGATTTTCAAACGGCGACCATTTCACCAAGCCCTCAGATGCTGGAAACTCGATTGGATCAGGAACCCGTCATTAGGCTTTGGAATGCGGCAGTGCAGGGGGATCGTGCCGCTCTCTCGGATCTATTACGTCAACATCAAGACCAGATCTTTCGATTTTGTCTTTCGCAGCTACACGATGAAAACCTTGCCGTCGACGCGACTCAAGAGACAGCGAAACGTTTGATTCAACGTCTCAACTCGTTCGATTCCAACGCCAGATTTTCCACTTGGGTGCTCGGATTCGCACTGAATGTTTGTCGTGAGATGCGCAGAAAGTCGAACCGAAACCAGTCTCTCGATGATTGCGACGCAAGTCAGCACGTTGATTTTGATGAGGATCCCGGGAATCGATTGGCCCAACAGGAAGACCGGAGTCGATTGACGCAAGCTTTGAGGCGTCTTCCAGTTCGACAACAACGAGCCATCATCCTGCGTTACTTCGAGTCATTATCAATCGCAGAAATCGCGAAGGTGATGGGGATTGAAATCGGTACAGTCAAGGCGACGCTGCACAACGCATTAAAGAAACTGAAGCAACTTTTGGATTGAATCAAACCCGGCGCTAACATGCAACTTCCAGACGAAAACTTGTTCGAAGAAGCACGAGAAGAGTATCTCAGCCAGTCCTATCCAGGTGATCTAGGTGAATGGGTGGAATCGTCTCCTGTTCTGAAACATCCACAAGAATATTCGCAAACGACGCCGTCAATTTACGCGGGAGCTGATTCAACTTCTCCGACCTGGTTCAACCAGTCAATTCGTTCGGTGGCGTGGTTGGGGGCTCTGACTGCCGCTGCAATTGTTACCGCGGTCATTGTGTATTGGCCACAAATCAATCCGGGATTGGTTAATCGTCAGGCAACGATCGCCGGCCATTCAATTTCATCTTCCACGGCCAATCCTCGACGATGGCTCAGTATGCATCGCCCCGTAAGTTGGTCACTTGCCGGGCCGTTTTTCAGTTCTTCCGCGCTACAGTTGTCGACCATCGTGCCGGTTTCATTTTCTGGTACGCCGCTCGATCATCCCAAATCAAATCAGATTGAAGAAATGTCTGAAGATGCCGTTTCAACAATCCAGGCCGAACAAATCAACCGTGAAGATCGCTTTCAACTGTCGGTGCAACTGAGTACGGTCGTCCAAGACAGTACTCAGATGTCGGACAAACAGCGTGAGCAATTGACTTTATCAAAAAGGCGTTGGCAGCGCATCCAGCAACGGATCAAGTCGACGTCCAAAAAATCTGGTATTCGTTTTCAAAGGAGATCCTGATGCGTACTCAATCAATCGTTACTCTGGCGTCGTCGTTGGCTGTATTGCTTTCGTTTGTCGTAATCGTCAACCTGGTTTCGTCTTCGTCATTGACGGCCCAACCGTCGGCCATTTCAATTCAGGAACTCGATAACGATTCCGACTTGCCACAGGAAAATGAGTTTCTCGAAGAGAATGAGTTTGTTCGAGACACGGAGGAGCAAGAAGAAGACCGGGATCAATTTGAACAGGAACTCGAGGAAGATGAGTTTGATGATGAAGACATGGACGAGTTTCAGGAAGAAGAGGAACTCGTGGAAGAAGACGAAGGAGAGAACGAGTTCCATGAGCTGGGAGGAGAATATGTTGGCCTGGAATTTGATCGCTTGAATATCGAAACCAACCTGTCGAGAATCGAATTCATGAAAGGGTTGACTGAAATTGCTGGCGATCCTGATGCAACGGCATGCTACGCAATCATGCACTTGGGCGAATACATGGACGCGGAAGAGTCGGTCGAGTTGTTGGAGTCGTTGCTTTTGTCGTCCAAGGTTTCCATACCAACCAGAAACTTGATTCGCATGAAACTTGCCGAGATCCACACGCAGATGGATCAAACTGAGAAGGCCAAAGGGATGCTGGAAGCGTTGATCCTGGGGAAATAGCGATCGGAGTTTGGGTCGCCCAACGTTGTCGCGTTCGGGCGCAAGCCCTCCAACGTTGTAGCGCTCCAACGTTGTAGCGCTCCAACGTTGTAGCGCTTGGGCGCAAGCCCTCCGGTGAAACTTCCCAAACGCAATCCAACGATGTAGCGCTTGGGCGCAAGCCCTCCGGTGAAACTCCCAAACGCAATCCAACGATGTAGCGCTCGGGCGCAAGCCCTCCGGTGAAATCTCCAAGAAGCAATCTTGATCGCGTCACTAGTCTCGAAACTCAATCCTGCCCAGATCGGTCTTCTGCTGCTAAGATACACTCCCAAGCAATCTGGTTGAGTCAACGAGACTCTATGGGAGTGAGATTGAGCGAACGCTGGAGAACCCGAAAGTCTTTAATTGTGCGCGCAAAGAATGCGGACGACGCACAAGCGTGGGATGATTTTGTCAAGTATTACGAGCGTTTTATTGCGTACGTGCTGAATCGCATGGACGTCTTGCCCAGCGACTTTGATGACGTCCAACAAAATGTTCTGTTAAAGCTTTGGCGAAGCATCAGCAGCTACGATTCTGATAAAGCGCGCTTTCGTACTTGGTTGGGTGTCGTCGTTCGCAACGCAGTTTACGATCATTTTTCAGACACCAAACGTCGTCGGAAACTCTTGCAACAAGAGAGCGAATGTCTTCAGCGATTGGAAAATCAACCATCGTCGGAGATCGAAAGACTCGTTGAACAAGAGTGGGCCACCTACGTGACCAGCATCGCGTTGGAACGAATTCAGAAACTGTTTTCCGTCGAAGCGGTCAAATCATTTACGCTGAGTCTTGACGGGATCTCGGCAAAAGAAATCGCTGAGCAGTTAAATTTGTCGCCTGATTCGGTTTACACTCTGAAGAGCCGTGTCAAATCACGCTACATCAAAGAGATCAAAGCCGTCATTGACGAACTGGAAGGCTGATATGGACGAGGACGAACTGAAACCTACGTCGAACTTGGCTTCATTTTACGATATCGCGCAGGATTACGGTCAGGTTAACGAGGAAGAAATCAGTCCCTCGTTGTACGCCCTTTCGCAAGTTGAATCGCGATACCGATCTCATGAGTTCATCGCTGAAGGCGGAATGAAACAGGTTTACAACGTCTATGATGCACGTTGTCAACGACAAGTTGCGATGGCAAAGTTGCATGAAGACGCGCCGCTGGAGCTTTGTGACCCGCTGATTCATGAGGCTTGGTTGACGGCGTTATTGGATCATCCAAACATCATTACGATTCATGATGTTGGCGTCGATTCGAATAACCGACCCTACTTTACGATGGATCTCAAGACGGGCGATTCACTGGCCAGGTTGATCGAAAAGATTCAGGAAAATGCAAACGATGTACGCGACGGGTACTCGCTGAATAATCTGCTACAAATGTTCGTTAAGATCTGCGATGCAATCGAGTACGCTCATTCGGTCCAAGTCCTACATCTTGATCTGAAGCCGGCAAACATTCAGGTCGGTGCGTATGGCGAGGTGCTGGTATGTGATTGGGGGCTCGGTCGCGTTCATAAAATGGGCGAGGGCATCGAGTTTGAACGCCTTTTGTTGAACTCCGATTTGTTGAGTTCCAATACGCTGTTTGGTGAAGTTCGCGGAACGCCTGGTTACATGTCGCCGGAACAAATCCAAGAGGACGGCAAGCCGGACACGCGGACAGATATTTATCAATTGGGCTGTATCTTGTATTCGCTGTTGACGCTGGAGTGTCCGGTGGAAGGAGAGCCTCAGGCCGCTCTCGAAGCAACGTTGCGAGGTGAGATCAGGTTGCCGAGTTTACGCTCTGCCGATCGTGAAATTCCAGCAAGCCTCGAAGCGGTTGTCACCAAGGCCATGAAAGTTGATCCCGATGCACGGTATCAGCAAGTCGCCGCATTGAGCGAAGATGTGCGAAGATACTTGAGCGGTTTCGCGACTCAGGCGGAGGATGCAAGCCTGCCGACGCAGATCAAATTGCTCTACAAACGCAATCGTAGTTTCTGTCTCACCCTGATTTGCTCTGCACTCGTTTTGATTTACGGAGCGTTTTTTGCCTACTGGCAATTGGTGGAAAAAGAACGTGCGCAAACGACAGCGCGCGTGAAGGCAGAGCGGACGTTGGCACTGTATGAGGCGGGTAAAGACGAACAGGAAAAACTGACATTTCAAAACGCCAAATCGATCGAGCGTGCAGTGATCGAAATGCATCTTTCGGCGGACAGTCGCATGGCGAGACAGTTGCTGATGATGGGGCTCGAATCGGAGCCAGACCATCCTGTCCTGTTGCGTGCGATCGGCGAGCACTATTTCATTATCCAAAAATTCAATCAGGCGCTCGCTTATTTGGAGCGAGGTGAGAAGCGCAATGATACCGATCGGCTCGTGATGAAACTTGCCGAAGAGTATGCCGCCATTAAACCAGACGACAATGCGAGACTTACGTCTGACCAGATGGTTGAGCTGCTCCGACGAATTGAAAATTTTGATGGTTTTGAAGCGATGATTGTCATCAATGATCAAAATTGGAGGGTCGACCTGAGAGAGCGGGCGAAGATTATTAAAGAGCACTTGCACTCCATCAATCCGAAATGGAAAGGTGAGTTCGAATTTGATTTTGACTCCAGCCAATTGAAGATTTCGGGCAAGGGATTGGAGCGACTCTCCTCCTCGGGTGAAATTCTGGCAGGACTGCAACCCAAAAAATTGGACATCAGCGGAACGAGTGTCAAAGACCTTTGGAGCCTGGGCAAATTCGGCATCGAGTACCTTGATATTCGCGATTGTCCAGTTAATCCTTACTCTATTGAACGCTTTGTTCATTTGAAACGTCTGATCATTCAACCGGGTCAGCTTTCCAAATCAGAACGTAAGCTGTTTCCGGAATGGGTCACCATCGTTGTCGACGATTCGCTTGAGTGACCACAGATTTGATTTTTACAGTCACCTTCGTAAGCCGATCTTCCTAGTCCAGGCTTCGCGCCCAGTTCTTGGCTAATTCGTGGCCGCCAAACGCTGCGAGCGCCAACGCGTACCGCGAATTCAAGCCCTTCAATGGGGCGACGGGGGCACTGTTTTCAGTCACCGCTGCCGTTGCATTTTCGTGGGTCAGCCGGCCAATGAAAATGAACGTTTTGTCGCGCTCGAAGGGCGTCTGCCTTCTCTTTTTCTCGAAAACCAAGCGTTCCCTAAAGATCGAATGGCCACGTTTCTTAGGCGTTTAGAGAAATTCTGCAAGAAAAAATCGATTCTCGTTTAGATCGGACGTGGCGGGTCTGTACCTGTAACCAAACGAAATCGGCATCAGCTCGACGCTTGCCGTTTCGCTCGTCATCACCACTCCCACCACACTCGATCCCGCCTTCAACAAGGAACAACGACCATGAAATCGTTCATCGGTTTTTTCGCCCAACTGAATTCTAAATTCGCCGAGACTGCGAACGATGCGAGTCGACGTAAACGCCCCAAAACAACCAACCCATTGACGTTCGAGCCGCTTCAACCCCGTGCTTTGCTGGCAACGATCGCAATCAATGACGGTGCGTGGACGGATGAGGCCACATGGAGCAATGGAGTGCCCACAGAAACGACTCGGGCGATTATTTCACATGAGGTATCTGTTGAGCTTGATGGAAAAGATCACGTCGCAAAAGAAGTCGTCATCCACGGCGACCTGGTCGTGCCCGAGGAACCAGGCAACCCGTTTGAAGCGGACAAGTCATTGCGGACTCGTTGGGTCCACGTCAACAGTGGCGGTGAGTTTATTGTCGGGACAGAAACGGACCGATTCGATCAGGGAACGTTTACGCTAACACTGACCGGCACCGACAAGTACGCCGACCATGTAATTGAAACTGATATCGATGGAGACACTCCCGGCACGATTACGGTAAAAGCCAACGATGGTTTTCTGATGACTGCCTCGACTGGACGGATTCAGTTCTTTGGCGAAGACAAAGTTGGTTTTACAAAACTGGCTGAGACCGCACCGGCCGAAGCGACTTCGATTGTTGTCGCTAACACGATCGAAAGGAATTTTACGCAAGGGGCGATGGATGGTGATGAATTCGTAACTTCTCCAGAAGACGATGGGGTTGTGCAATGGGAAATGGGCGACAAGATCGTGATCGCCAGCTCTTCCTATGACTACGCCGAGGAAGAAGTCCGGGTAATCACCGATGTCGCTGATCTTGGCAATGGGAAGACTCGGCTGAGCTTTGTGGAACCGCTGGAGTTTCGGCACTACGGTGTGAAAGAGGTCTACGGTGGCACGCACGCCGAGGGTACAACGCCCGCCTCACAAACTTATGAAATCGACATGCGAGCCGAAGTGGCCTTGCTCAGTCGCAATATCAAAATCGAAGGACTGGAAGAACAGGATACCGATGTTGCCTTTGGTGATCGGGCAAATGCGGAGTACGTTAATCGAATTCGTGCCAATGGGCTCAGCGATGCTGAAGCGGCGGCAGCCCCTGAACAGCAAGTCAACAACGGCGTCGGTGGTCATCTGATGTTCATGAAGAACTCAGGACAAATCATCGTCGACGGTGTTCAATTGGACCGGCTGGGACAAGCGAGCCAAAAAGGTCGTTATCCGATTCATTGGCACCTTGGCGAGGACCGATCCGGTGATCTACTCAGAAATACATCGATCACCAATTCCAACAATCGCGGCGTCACCATTCACGGTACGTCCAATTTGACCATCGAAGGTGTGGTTCTGCACGACATTCACGGTCATGGCTTCTTTTTTGAAGACGCCGTTGAAACGGGTAACCAACTGGTCGGCAATCTCGCGTTGGGCATTCACACCGTCGGTGGTAATGATTCAAACTTTGCCAGCCCTGGCACAAAGGATCCTTTCGTAGTGGACACGCACGATAGCGTCTTGGAAACGGGTTCGCGTTTCAGTAGCTCGGCGGCATTCTGGATTACCAACCCATCGAATACCTTTGTCGGAAACATTGCCGCAGGTGCCGGTGACGCTCGTGATACCAACTATGCCAAACCAGAGCCAGCAGGGACTGGATTCTGGTTTGCGATTCCCAGAACCGTTCTCGGCAAATCGGCGGACAACCCGCTTTACGATGACATCATTCCCATCTTTTCCGCTCTCGGACAGTTCGACTACAACACTTCGCACACGACAGCGGTTGGGTTGAATTTTGATCGAGGCAGCGATATTGAAGATGGCAACCTCAATGGCGAACTACGGACCAATCATAGAGCCAATGAATACGAACCGCGTGCCGACGCGAGCGATCCTGGCTCAGTGACCACACATGTGATCGAGCATTTTACCAATTACAAAGCGACAGATGCCGCGATGTATCATCGGGGCAAAGCCAACACGATCCAATTCAACAACCTGCGAATCGCTGACAGCTACAACGCGGCTTGGTCGGTCTCTGAAAACCAATTCGACAACAGTTTGTACGTCGGGCATAGTCAAGGCAATGCGGATCTCAGCGCTGAAGTCGCTGGGCCGAGGCTCTACGATGGTGCCGGTCTCCATCGAAACGCACATTTCGCTGGTTTTAAAAACTCAAACGCGTACGCATTCCAAGTCGAATCCAGTTCGTTTGGGCCGACCATGTATCACGGTTTCCAAAACGTTTCTTTTGAGAAAGATGAGACTTACGACCACATTGCCCATGCGATCGCCGGTAGTGACCCACGATCTTACAACCCAAATGTTGATCATGATTTAGGGCAACCTCACCAGTGGATCAAAGCGGTCATGGATCTCGATGGGACCTTGACCACAGGTGTCGATGGCGGGGCTGGCTTCAGCATCGTTCCCAATATTGACTTCCTGACCGAGAGCGATGATGTGCTGCCTGAGGGTTGGGACGCCCGATTGACCGATGACATTTATGCACGCATTCGCATTGAAAACAACAATGACGGAAACGATCGATTCACATCGGATTACAACGAACCATTGGTGCGGTTTACCGCGCGAGATGGCGACTCGGTCGATGTATTCGCCGGACAAAACAACGGTAATCGTTCCTGGGTACAGATCGCAGCGAAAACGGATGGCGATGGAGTCGTCGAAGGCACATTTGAAGTTGAGTTCTTAGCCAATGGTGTGCCGGCCAATGGGTTCGTTCTAAATATGGACAATCAGGATGGAGGCTTGCCCGCGTTAAACGCAACCATTCAGGAAAAAGTCGATCGCGCTCGAATCGTTATCAAGATTGTCGGTGCAGGAAACTTTACTCCTGATCGTGGAGTCGAGGTCTCCAACGAGTCGGATCTGCGAGCCGCAACTGGCGAGCTCGCTTACTATCGCGACGAATTCGGCAATCTATTCATCAACAACTCAATCACATCGCAACCACGAATCAACATGTCGCCTGGTGTGGCATTGCAAACAGGGTTCGTCTCGCGGCGAGTCGAATACGGTGCCATCATTGAAGCTGAAGAATTCGATTTTGGAATCGACGGCATCGCGTATCACGATTCCGATTCGATCAACTCGCTGGGCACCAATCGGGATGATACGGGTGTGGATTCCACCGAGGATCGAGTCGGTGACATCACAACGGGAGAATGGCTAGAGTACACCACCGAGATCGTCCAAGGAGGGTATCGAATCGGGCTGAATGTCTTCGCAACCGAGTCGGGCGGTCAAGTACGTTTGCTGGGTGCTCGAAGCAACTCCGCAGGTTATTTTTCAGATTTGGGCACCTTTGACATCACAGATACTGACGGTCAGCCCGACACGATTTGGATTGATCGGATCAACTTGGCTCCAATCGCCGGAGCCAACTCTGTCATACGACTTGAATTTGTCGGATCCGGTTTTGAAGTCGACTCAGTTCAGTTTGCCCCCGCAACACAAGAAACTTACCGTGCTCGATCGATTGCAGTCGGCGGAGAAAACCGCATCGAGCTTGAGGAGTTTGACATCGGTGGTCAGGGAGTTGCCTACAACGATACCACCGTCGGAAATAGTCTGGAAAACAATGAGTTCCGAACGGATGAGGATGTTGAAGCGAGCGACTCCGCGATAACCAATGACGTTCGCCAAGGTGAATGGTTGGAATACACGACCGACATCGAAGCTGGAACCTACAACATCAAACTTCTTCGAAACTGGTCGGCCGGACAGGCAACGATCAGCCTGTTTGTTGGCGATTCCAATTCCGCGACTACATTTAACTCACTTGGCGCATTCTCATTTGAAGACGGCGGCAACGCGACCTTTGTGATCGAGGGCGTCGATTTGAGCTCTTGGGCAGGTACGGACCGAGTGATCAGATTAGAGATTACAGACGGAGATTACATGGGGCTCGATGCACTCGAGTTCGAAACTGTCGACGTCACAGCACCGACTGCTGATATTGTTGATGTCTCACCAGATCCTAGAAATTCAAATGCCGGCGTTGTCACCATCAATTTTGACGAAGACGTTTCTGGCTTTGATCTTAGCGATCTTCAGCTGACTCGAAACGGCAACGACATTGACCTTGCCGGATTGACGCTCAACCAGATTTCGCCGCGGCAGTACACGGTGGATTTGTCCAGTGTCACAATTTCGGATGGCGTCTACGAATTGAGAGTTCAAAGTCTCAACAGTGACATTCAGGATGGAGCGGGAAATGGCCTGGCGACTGACGCGATTGATCAGTTCATGATTGATCAAGTTGGCCCGCAAGTGGAATCCGTGGTCGTCAATGATGGTGACGAACAACGCAGCGTGGTCACCCGTTTGACAGTGACCTTCAGTGAGGTTGTTAGTGGCGTCGACTCCAGTGCATTTCTGCTGATGAACACCACGACCAACACCCAAGTGGTCCCCAACGTCGCTACGGAAGTTGTCGATGGGAAAACCGTCGCCACGCTGACGTTTAGTGGGTCCGGAATCATTGGCGGATCTTTGGCAGATGGTGACTACACGTTGACCACGCAAGCCAGCAGTGTTTCGGACGCCGCGGGAAATCAGCTCGACGGTAACGCGGATGGGGTTGGCGGAGACAACTCGACCGATACGTTCTTTCGGTTTTTTGGCGACGTCAATGGTGATCGTAAAGTGAACATCATTGATTACTTCCAATTCCGCAATGCCTTCCGTGGGTCGTATGATTCCGCATTCGATTTTAACGGTGATGGCGTCGTCAACATCATCGACTTCTTCCAATTCCGCAGCCGATTCGGCCAAACGCTTTGATTTTGGCCTGATCATTCCGCAGCGTTTTTTCGCTGCTTTCCTACCAACTGAAATTTGCTTTTTCGATAGAGAGTTCCGATGAGATTCACATCACGAGAGACCGTTCTTTCCACAACACTATCCATTGTTTTGCTTTGCCTTGGTTCCACCGCGTCGGCAGACTTGGTGATAGGTTTTTCGGACGATGGCGGAATCAGTTTTTCCGACGATTTTGAAGTCGCAACTGGGGATGGATTGACCATCGACGTATTTTTGCGTCAAAACGGAGTCGACACAGTTTTGACAGACGAAGGGATTGTGGCTTGGGGATTTGATCTGACCCATTCTCCAACGGGATTAGGGACGATCGCAGACCCGACCGTCAATCCTGTGTTTGACTTTGAGAACCACAATGTGATCACGAGCGATGGATTTGAGTGGGAGTATGCTGAAACGGCAAGTTTGGGGATTCGAGGCAATGATATCTTGCTCGGTTCATTCCAGTTCAACGCTTCATCAGAAGGGACAACGACGTTTACTGTCGAGGACCGGTTGGTTGGAACGGGCGTAGGAAATGCCAACTGGATCACGTCGTCATTTGCGTCATTGGATGAAGAGATATTTGGGGTGGGAGCTGCCGATACCTATCAGTTTTCCGTGAATTCGATTGTGGGCGTGCCGGAGCCAAACTCGTTGTTGATGTTCGGTTTGCTTGGCATGTCAGTCCTGCACCGGCGACGGCGAAGCGTTGCATCGGTCAGGCGGGATGACGTTGTCAATTGACAAGGTACAAGTCAGGTTTGATCTGCTTGAGCATTGTTTCGAAGTATCCACGTTCGCCGAGCAACGTTTTGCGAATGATTGGTTCTTGTGTTTTTGGCGAGTAAATCCAGGCCATCGATTTGAACTTGCCAAGGACCATCGCCATAATGTTCACGGTTTACCGTTGGGATTGGTGTAAATGTTCGTGTCGTGCCGCAGCAAGACCACAAACTCATCACCCGCTTAATTCGTAAACGATGACGCCCAGAACCAAGGGCTTAATTGGATTTTTCATCACATGGAGTAATGCTTAATGCCATCTTGGACTCATCCCGAAATCGGCGAATTCACTTTCAGTAACTCGGGTTGGTGCGCCACTTTGCTCCTGCCTGGCTTTGCGGCTTTTAATCTAGATGCATCACCTGACTTCGTCGGCGAGAATGTCGATGTAATGTTCGATGCTGATGAGCCAGATGAGTTTCCAACTGTCGGTATGGTTCAGGTTGCTCAAAGCGTCATCAGCAATCACCAACGTTTGCTCGACGATGGTTTGCGTTTGTTCTATGACGACATTTGTGGCGTCGGCCCAGACTCGGGGATGTGGTGGTACGGTGGGCTAGAGCAGGTGAATGAAATTCTTTCCAATCACTCAAAGCGACTTGATGGCCCAGACGACATCTATTCCCTGCTGGAAGAACCTTCTTTGCAAATCCAGCAATCGGGGTACGGCTACGATGCTCCGTGTGCGATCATTGGATTTGAATCTCCCATCGATGTGGAACATGGAATCGGTTGGCTATCCGATGGCAAGAGAATTCTGGGGACCGGACACAGTTGCGACGTCAGTCCGAATGACAGCATCTGATCGGGAAACGATGCAAGCGATTCGGACGCGGTCCAACACGACCACGGACTCATCACCAGACTAGTTCGCAAACCATGACGCCCCTGTCAAAGGGTTTACATGGATTCATTATTCGCTACGAGTTTTTTCGAATCGATTGCTCCTTCACCACCAGACTCTGGTTGGTAAAATGGGTCTAAACGATTCGGAGGAACTTTAGATGTCGCTTGAACTCCGCCTCAACTCAGTTACGAAATGACAGGCGATAAAATTTGTCGTTATCCAACTGCCAACCAATGAAGCGATTTAAGCATCTGCCATTACTTTACGGCATTCTCGCAGTATTCAGCGGGGTGATCGTTTTCGCAAGCGCCTTTCCATCGTTTCGCATCTTTCCATTGGTCTCTATATTTTTGTCAATTCCACTATTGATTGGCGGGACGTACGCGATCTTTATAAACATTCGTGCTGCGATGGCTGGCATTGCGGCAATAGCAATATGCGTCTCAGTTTGGTCATCGAATTGGCCAATCAAGGCAAGGTTCTCGTTTTCGCGCGCTCAGTTTGAAGCACTCGCGAGCGATGTCGAAAATGGCGACTCGGTAAGTGTTCCCATATGGGTCGGTTCGTATCGCATACGAAAGATTCAACTCAGGAAATCTGGGGCGGTTTGCTTCTGGACCGACCTGTCGCCGAGTGGACATTCTGGAATCGTCCGGTGTCCAGAAGACAAAATGGATTTCAACATTTGGAGCCACTTCCCAATCGACGACGATTGGCGCTTCATTGCTGTGGACTAGATCGTCGGATTGCATCTTGATGGCCTTTTCGGGGCCAAGGTTGCATGGTGCGGCGGCCAAAGTGCCCAGTTTTCGCGTCCTCTGGTTGGATCGCGCATGACGTTCCCTTCGGACGTTGCGTTCGCAGCAACCTGTTTCGAGCCGCGCTACCAAATCCGTTGAAATTTCATTAAGACTGAGTTTCGTTTTGGCTTGATAGTTCGGTCAGTTTCTTCTTGAGCGTTGTCCGGTGAATCCCCAATCGTCGAGCAGCAGCAGAATACGCGTTCTCACTCAAGCGAAACGCGGTTTGAAGAATTGCCGGTTCAATCGTTGCAATGAGTTGTTCGTACAAATCGTCCGTGGCTGTTTGCGTCCAGCGTTGCTCGGTCCACGTCTCAACGAGTTTTACAAGTTGATCTACAAGTTGCTTCGATGCGTCCTCGTGATTGGAATCTGGGGCCGGTTTTGAATCGGTGTCGTGAATCAAATCAGCACTCAACAGACCATTTCTCGACAGCGTTGCGGCGCGTTCAACAACGCTTTGCAATTCGCGAATGTTTCCCTGCCAAGGTTTTGATTGGAGCTTGCTGATAAACTCCTGTGTGGCAACGTGAGTTGGTCGGTAGGCCTGGCGTTGCAGAAAATGTTGAACCAGCGCCGGGATATCTTCTTTTCGTTGACGGAGCGGCGGCAGTTTAATTTCAAACGTGCGAAGTCGGTAAAACAAATCCTGGCGAAACTCACCATGGTTCACTTGCGACAGCAACTCCTGATTCGTCGCTGAGATCAGCCGAAAATTGGTTTTGACACATTTATTGGAACCAACGGGTGCGACTTCTCCCTGATCAAGAACGCGAAGTAGCTTGACTTGGATGTCCAACGGAATGTCGGCCACTTCATCGAGAAAAAGTGTACCACCGTCGGCTTGCTGAATCAGCCCAACCCGATCCGAGTCAGCGCCAGTAAAAGCCCCTTTGACATGCCCAAACAATTCGCTTTCAGCCAACGATGGACTTAGTGCGGCGATGTTGACCGCGACAAAGGGTTGTTCCGAGCGCGGGCCAAACTGATGAATTGCCCGCGCCGTATTCTCTTTGCCCGTTCCGCTCTCGCCGGTAATCAAAACGGGGGCATCGCTCGTCGTTGTTAGTGCGATTTGCTTGAAGACTTCTTGCATGACCGCCGAAGTGCCAACCATCCGGAACGAGGCTTCGTGCTGTTGTGTCGAATTTTCTTGGGCGACCGCTTCGTGGGTCAGCAAGCCCTTCGTTGTGATCGCTCGCTGAATGGCAAGTCGAACACTTTCCAAATCAAATGGCTTGACGATATATTCGAACGCACCTTGTTGAATGGCATCGACCGCGGTTTCCAAATCTCCAAATGCCGTGATTGTGATGATCGGAGTCTGGTCATTCAGTTCGCGAAACCGTTTGATCGCTTCGATACCATTGATGCCTGGCAACCGGACGTCAGTAATGATCAAGTCGAACGATTGTTTGCTCGCTAATTCGAGACCGAGTTCGGCGCTGGAAACTGTTTCCGATTCGTGTGACATTTGTTCGCACAGTTTCGCCAGTCCCCAACAGATGCTTTCTTCGTCGTCAATGATCAATACGCGTGACATGGCTAGCCGATTGCTTCCTCTGAATGGGTTGATTCGAATCGAAATTGGGTCAGCTGATGGTCACGAGTCCAGTTGATCTTGCCTCCGACACGCTCCGAAATATCGCGGACCAATGAAAGACCGAGGCCGGTTCCCTCTGGCGAGCCAGTGACAAATGGGTCAAAGATTCGATCGGCCAAATCGGCTGGAGGACCGGTACCGTTGTCGATAACCGAAAATTGAACAGAACCTTGATCTACTTGCAAATCAACCGAAACCTTACCCGCCGAAGTGGATGAGTCTGAGGTACGGTTTTCACTGGCCGCGCGAATCGCGTTGGCAATTAGATTCATCATAAGTTGTCGCCCATCTTCTTCCGTGATGCCAGTTGCCGAATCGTCGCAATTCGTTACGACTGATAACTTGACGCCAAGATGTTCGGCGGTCGGACGCAAAAGAAACTCGACTTCTTCAAGAATCTCGGCCAGATCCACTGGTTGTCCCACTGGCCCTGGCTCGGCAGCAGTCGATTTTGACAACAATAACATCTTTTTGATGTAGGAATCCATCAAACCAAGCTGACGGAGTGCGACTTGATAGTTTTCCGATTCAGTCACGTTTTGTTGTTCGCCGGCGAGGAGCTCAACGGCTAACTTACAACCGGTCGCAGAGTTTCGCAGATGATGGGCGATGCCACTGCCAAGTTGAACCATCGTTCGAAGTCGTTCGTTTTTCCGGAGTTGAACTTCGTGATCCTTCAGCTTGGAGGCCATTTCGTTGATCGATACATTCAGGTCACGAATTTCGTCATTCCGCCGTACGACGGGAATCGTTTGCAAGTTAGCCTCCGCAATCTGCTGGACTTGATGATTCAGTATGGCAAGCGGTCGTGTGACTTGGCTAGCCAAGGCAAGACTCAGCAACAACGCGATTGGGAATACGATCAAAGCAGTGGTCAGAGGGGATCGACTTGCTTGCCACCAGATCGACTGATCTGATTGACTGGGAATGAAAATGTGAAGCACACCGTTGGTCGTACGACGTTGGCGATCTTGGATGCCGCGTAGCGAGGTCAGGAGATACGATTGGCGATCGATCTCGATGGTTGATGGCTCAGTTTGGTTTTCTTCGTTGCTTGACAACTTGGCGATGGACGCAACCGTTGGAGCATTCGTGGTCTGAGCAATTACTTCATCGTTATCCATCAAAAGGAACTCAGCGCCCGAAAGGAGTTTCATGTCCTCAAGAATCGATGAGTTGACGGGGAGCCTCGACGTCTCCAATAGCTCGACGAGACGCTGCATTCGTTCTTGCTGAGCTGAGCGATTGACTGTGATGATCGACTGTATGCTTGTATACGTTAACAGTGCAATGGTCATCGCCAATAGAAGTAACATTCGCGTCAAGATCTGATTTCTGAGCGGCCATCTCACGTGTAAGTATCCTGTAAGTTGTCGATTGATCCGACACGTTGTCGATTGAAACGACAGTCGGTTATTGGCTTGACGCCAGCAAAACATTCTTTCGCGATCCGCGAGCTTAATTCAGCGTTTGGAATGAATTTTGCAGGCTTGGTTCGGATAAAGTAGAAAGACCAATTGGTCAATAATCATTGGAGCGTATCAATCGTGCAAGCTGGCGACAATTTCAAAGCACCTGGTCTTGAAGGAAAAACTTCTTCGAGCAACAGGCAATCAGGATTTACCTTGGTTGAATTGCTTGTGGTGATCGCAATCATTGGCATCTTGATCGGTATGTTGCTGCCCGCCGTGCAAATGGTTCGCGAAGCGGCGAGACGGACGGCGTGCATGAATAATGTCCGCCAGATGGTACTTTCGGCGCACAACTATGAATCAGCCCACCGTCATTTGCCACCTGCGTATCAACTGGCGGCAGGCGGAACGGCGACGGGCAATGGGTCATGGTCCGTTCAGGCTCAGCTTTTGCCATTTTGTGAACAGGCAAATGCCTATGATCGGATCGATTTTGGTCTGCCCTGGAGTGATCCTGTCAATATCGCAACGGGCGTCCCGACCATGCGTATCCCAATGTATATCTGCCCCAGCGAAGTCAACGACACGGTTCGGATCAAAAATAACGCGCCGTTCGTCTACCCGCAAAACTATGGTTTTAATTTTGGTAGTTGGCTGGTCTACGCACCGTCGACCGGGCAAATTGGTGACGGAGCATTTTTCGTTAATGGCGAAGTTCGATTTGGATCGATTCGTGATGGTCAAAGCAACACCTTGTGCGTTGCTGAAGTCAAAGCATTCACGCCGTATGTTCGCAACACACAAGATCCGGGGCCAGCGCCGCCGACGGATCCTGCCGCATTCATGGGATACGCCGGTGAAACGAAGCTCGGCGTTGGGCTTCACAGAAACACGGGGCATACCGAATGGTGTGATGGTCGCGTGCATCACTCGGGGATCACGACTGTCTTTTCTCCAAACACCGTCGTCCCCTACGAGCACGATGGTCAGATGTATGACATCGATTTTAACTCTGAGAAAGAGGGGAACAGTACAACGAAATCGACTTATGCGGCGATCACATCGCGAAGCTACCATGCTGGCGGGATGGTCAGTGTCGGTTTGATGGACGGGTCAACACGATCGGTATCCGACAAGATTGACCTCACCGTTTGGCGAGCCTTGGGTACGATTGCGGGCGAAGAGGTGATTGGTACCGATTTCTAGGCTGATCTTCTCGGCCAATCACGCGTTCGTTCGTTTTGAGTTGAAGACCATCTACAACTCAAGAATGAAAACCGACCTCGTTGATTACTTTCCTTTGGGCATCTCCTGCCGTGTCACGATTGGGACATAGCCGACTTCCATCCCCTTCGGTGGTTCGACAATCATTACGTCGTCCATTGCCACAAGTTTGCCTTTTGTGGGCGCGGGAAGATAGTTTTTGTCGATGGAATATTGGGCATGGATCGCTTCAACTCGAAGTTGCACATTGGCTTTCTTTTCGTCGCTCCAATCAAGTGCTTGAATAGAAGGTTGGTCAACGAAACGAAACCAGGCGTAGGTAACGACGGAACCATCGGTCAATTTGATTTGTGCCGGTTTGGATTTGGGGCCTGGATTAATCCATATGCCACTCGTAGGTGACTGATACGGTTGGGTTGTTTGAGCGCCAGCAAACGCTTGCTCGGAAAGTTTGGTATCTTCAGGGACGTTTGATTTTTCGACAACGATTCGCTTTTTTCCCAACGATTGAAAATACTCAGGCAGCCTGCGATAGCTCGTTCTCTCTCGAGTCGGGCGCCACTGAAGACCAAATGCTTGCGAACCTCTCAAGTCAAAAATTTTTGTTTGGACCGTTTTGTCGATCTCGTCCAGTTTGGTTCGTTTGCTGCCTTGATCGAAAGCGATGGGATTGGCCGTCAATTTGGGTTGCCAGGCCTTCTTCGCATCGAACCGGCCAGATTTCGTTAACGCATTTCGTTGATAAAAAAGAACGTCCTGCATCAGGATCGTTTCGCCTCGACCGTCAACAGGAAACTGAATTGGCGGAATTCGGCTAAAGCCAGTTCCGTCTTTGGAAGTTGATTCGAAGTAAGGAACCGTGTTGACTTCCATCGCGCCGCTGCCCATCAACCCGGGTCGCGCGTCGAGCCCGCGGCCGTTGATCGTGGGATAGCGACGAGAGAGCTGGCTCCAGGTTTCCGGGATCCAAAATGCGACAGGACCCTTGAAGTTATCTGTGTTCAAAAACAACGTCCAGCAATTGTTTCCCGTCGGCGTTTTGTCTCCTTGATTGTCTTCGGGCGCAAGATCCAACACCATCCAGGCATTGCCCAGAATTTTTCCACTGGCTTCAGCCTCGAACGTCATTCCGTCCGGAGGCACGACCAGGCGATTGCTCAATTGTGCGATGCCCAATTTCTTTGGCGGCAGTGATTTGGTTTTTCCAAATCCCCAGCCGGGTGATGAGATTTCGTGGTTGTATCCGTTGGGTGTTCCGTTCATTCGATACTTTGGATTTGTGGATGGAAATCGCGTCGAAACCCAATAGCCCAATCCACCTTCAATTGTCTGAAAAACGTCTCGATAATGGGGGCCTCGCTCAGGCCAGTTATCTCTTGCGACGGTTCCTGGCGGGCAGAGTGGTTCGTTAAAGTCTCGGTTGTCCGGAATAATCCACGTCGATGGCAAGCCGATCTGAAACCCACTCATCGGCTTTTCAATCAACGGCCAGATACTGACATAAAAGCTGACACCGTAGCCGTAACCATCCGGTGGTCGCTGAGTCTGCATCGAGATATAACCGTGAAACCCGCCGCTGCGTTGTGGAATAATTTCGACACCGTTGCGAACGAAGGTGTCATTGTTGAATCGAAATCCGATGATCTTGCTGTCTCGTTTTTGCAGCGTAAATTCGGTTTGCCCGGATGCGAAGTAGGGACAAGACTCGTCCGTTTTCAAAACACCATTTTTAAAGTCGGGTGTTAACGTCCAGGAAACGCCCGCTTGATTTCGCCATTGAAGCATTTTCTTGCCACGAATCATCGCGACAGATATTTCTCCTTCGTGCCAATCATTCTCGATCGGCAGGCGACGGTAAGCTCCGGTTACCTCATTGAACTGTTCTTGTTGACCCAGCAACGAAGATGGGGAAAAGCAATGCATCATCAGCAGTGCTATGAACAAGTTGAGTGCCGCAGATGCGGGCGAGGAAGTCGCTAAGTTGAGCATCTTGGTTTCCGTCAATGTTAAATTTTAGATATTCCATCGAGGATGCTTCCGTCCGGAGCCTCGAGACTCACCATGCCGCCGCTGACAACCGACACCAACGTCAAGTCGCCTGCATTTTCTCTCAAGTAGACATCTTGAAGTGCAGCGACGGTCAGTTTACCCTCGGTTCCAACTTCAATCTTTAAGTCCGCAACGTCAAAAAGCATGCTGACCCGCCAAGGCGTGTCGTTTAGATTTCGCCCTTGAGGCCACGCTCGTAGTATTTGTGCGTGATTTCATCCTGATGTTCTAACAACCAGTCGATGGTCGGTTCGTGACGCATCGCTTTGTGGATCGCTTGTGCCATCGCTTTTCGGTGAATTTCAAACAACGCTTTGTGATCCAGGTTGTCGTCGGTTGCCACGCCCGGATTGAGCCAAACGGAGCAGATGATTCCCAAGTCATTTGCCTTTTCTTTTGGAATGTCTCCCGCTCGCACAGCATCGAGCACGCCATTGGCGATCGCTCCTTGAACCGTCCCCATCAGAATGTTGGTGTACCGCGTGCTTTTGACGGTGACTTTGCTGACCATCAGAGTGACCGGCCGAACTTGCACGTCCGTATTCATAATCGCAAAGACTTTTGAATGGCCAGCCGATTGGTTGCCGGTCAGCGTAGCGATGGCAGTCCCAACGGGTCCATCAAGTTCGCCGATGACGACTTCGGGTTCTGCGGCAGTAAAAGGTGGCCCACCTGCAACAAGGCATTCGCCAGTTCGCATTACGATTCTCTCACTCATCGATCTCTCTTCTCTCTTTTTGGCTCAGTGCAATCATGGCACGAAATTGTTTGAAGAAGGGATTGTAACCGAATCAAATCAGTCGCGTTGTCCAATGGCATTCCAATCAGATCAAGATGTATCAAACAGATTTCTATTTCAAGTTGGAGTTCAGCAGATTCGCTCAACAACTCGCTCGCTCGCTTGCGAAGTGGATGACCAAAAAATTGGATCGTCGATTGCCAAAAGCTCGTAAATATCCGCACCAATTTGATGGTGAACCTGCCAACGCCAATTGGGCCTTGTTTCTGGTTAGATAGAACGACCAGGTGGCGTTTCTGCGATACGCAGTGATCATTGCCGCAATGCGACTGAGCCTCAGAGATGACTCAATGCACAACGCTAGTTGACTAGCTGTGTCATTTCCATCTGTTGCTTCAACCAGTCTTGCCCGGAGGCCCACAACCAGGTTCCGAACGTCTGATTGGGACGCTGCAGATAGGCAATTCCGGTTTCACCCGCAAACATCTGTCGAGCCAAGTCAGAGTTCAGTGGAACACGAGCAATGAATCGAGACTTGATCAACCTCGGCTCCTCATCACTCGCTTGATCATGCCGAATCGAAAGTGGACCTCCATTCTGAACACCCATCGCCGGATGCGGCAGGACATCAGAAGCTCGCGGTTCGATACGACCCAGCGTCGTATACTTCAGGCCACTCTGGCCAATACGAACTGGAATGGCAATCGACTCCCATCGGTCCAAGTCGGGGCTGTCCCCTGTTGCAATTGAAAAGACGACTTCTTTCAGATTGTCATTTCCCACGATACAGAGCACATCGCCGGAATCAACAAACGTGCCAACTTTTTCGCTTAACAAGTTGCCAATAACGATCCCATCGTTGGGCGCACGGACAATCAACTGTTCAGCTTGCCGGCGGAGCTCACTCAGTTTTTTTTGAGCAGCAACCTGATCTTCAACGGCCATCTGACCGGAAGCGACTTCGCGTTGATCAATTGCAATCTTTTCCCGGACGAGGTACAGCTCCAACTCACATTCTGCTTCGAGTATGCGACTGGCCAGCTCACGATTCTCAAGTCGAATCAAGATGTCACCCTCTCGTACGACCTGACCTTCGGCAACTTCAACCGTGGTCACGAAGCCCGATGTGTTGGCCCGAACCTTGGCGGAATTGACGTAGTCAACCACACACGGAAGATGGGCAGGGAAGGGGTTCGGTAGCCAGAACCAGGCACAACCGATTGCAGCCATCGATAGCGTCGAAACCATCGCCGCACGGATGGCTTGATGTCGATGCGATTGCATTCTGTGAATCAGACCCTTTACAGCTTGATAAGCTGGAACGCCAATCCAACTAATGACACCGAGTACGGCGATCAGGATCCCCCAACCGCCGAGCATGACCGAGGCCGTTAAAGTCAGGCTCACACAGATGACGACTTTCCATCCAGCGGCAAGCAAACCATACGCTCGAATGGTCCATCCTCGATCCCGTGATTCGACCGTCGTACCGATCGAATCCTCACCGTACATCACCCACTTGGTCAGCCGCTGAATGGATTCATTTCCTGAGGTGTAAAGGTTCGGCAACTTGAACAAGTCTGATATCAGGAAATAGCCATCGAATCGCATCAACGGATTGGCGTTAAACAGTATTGTCGAAACACTGGCGGTCACCATGATGTTGATCAATTGATGTTTGATGACCGGAGAGTCGACTTGAAACCATAGGAATAGTGCAATCGAGGCGATCAGCAACTCTGAAAACATTCCCGCTGCCGCGACGGCCATTCGTTTCCAACGTTCTCGAAACGCCCATGATGATGTTACATCGACATAGGCCATCGGAACGAACAGAATCATCACAAGTCCCGCTTCGGGAACCTTGCCGCCGTGGTACCGGCAACATGCAGCATGCGAAAATTCGTGAATCACCTTCAAGATGATCCACGTCGCGATCAGGGCGATCCAGTTTTCGTAAACCAGCAGCCCCTGCGTACTTTGTATCAACTCGTGCGAATAGGTCACTCCGGTAACACACGCCATCAAAATGACGATCAACATCCCCAAGACGACCGTTGGATGAAAACACCAACGCACCATTGGCAGGATGATATCGAGCAGCCGATTGGGATCATTGACCAATCGAGTTAACGGTAATTTAATCCAGAACGGGTTGAGTTGTTCAAACCAATGGCGTTTCTGGGTCGGTGCAGCAATCGAAGGCGACTCCGCTTGCACATTACTGCTCGCGCGCGCTGATACGTAATGAAGTAGACTGTTTTCCAATAGCCAGTCAATCAGCTGATTCGCTTCATGTTCAGACAGCGGATTTGGCGTTGAGAGGTCAAGCGAGTCACTCTGCATGGCTTGCGAGGACTCTGCCAAGGCTCGCGCTGTGTTGGTCGTCCCGTCCAGCAACGACAAAAAGACGTACTCGCGATAGCCGACTCGCACATACTTCGCCTGCGATTCCAAGGCAATGTGAAAGTAAACTTCATTGCCATACCTTTGAGGAGATACGGTCGCATCTGGATGTAGTGCCAGACAAGCTCGTCGTGTTTCCTCGGTGAGCAAATCGTAGGTTGCGATGCGATCCAGGTTGCCCGTTACCATCCGAACCACCTTACCGTTGAGGCGACCGGCTTTCTTAGATAGTGCCAACCAATCGGCATCCACGATGATCGGATTTTTGCGTCGCCTTGCATGCCAGGTCGAAGCCGATGGTCATGATTCGGAATAACAGCGGTCGCGACAAAAACATTCGCTCCATCTCGCAGCTCAGCTGCTGGTTGGATTCTTTCAATCTGCAAGTCGAATCGCTCGAACGGCAATGCGTCAAACTGAACGACGACATTGGCGTTGGCAGCAACCAAGCGAATATCGTCTGCAGGAATCAGTATTTCGATTCGGAGCTCGTCCAGTCTGGCAATTTCAAACATTGTCTGACCCGTCGATAGCGGCATTCCTTGGGCGTCCTTGAAATCTCCGTCAACGACCAATCCACCGATCGGGCTGCGCAAAACCAGATGTTGGAATCGGTAACGCAAAAGCTGTTGACGTGCACGCAGTGCATCAGCTTTCAGTTTTGCCAGAGCGGCTTCGCCAGTCTCGTGTCGCGCGAGTAGCCCATCTTGATCTTTGAGGGCGCGGTAGAGATCCGCTTCGACTTGCGCCAACTCCAACCGCAACTCCTGTTCGTCCAGCTGAGCGAGCGTTTGATCTTTTTCAACGACGTCTCCTGGCGATATCGCACACTCAGCCAGTTTTGCATCAAACGGCACGCTGACAAATCGACGCGTCTTGGGTTGAAGCTCTGAATGAGATTGAACGGAATAAGGAAACGGAATCAATGCCAACGCAAACACGACACCGGCGATGATTGAAAGCATGGTCATTCGCTGAGTCTCCCAGCGATCGGCGATCGCACGCATCCACTTTCCGACGTGGTTCAGCTCCGCCCGGTCGATGACTTGAATCGCTGATCCTAGGGGTATGGCACAGCCATCGCAGAACGTGAGCTGCGAATTCGTTATCGGTTGATTTGATTCGACGATCATGACTCCGACGGGACTTGCTGAGTTGTCCGTCAGCTCAAGTGCATACAGATGAGAGTTCTGGCTCATTTCCGCAAGCAACTTTAGGCAGAGCGCGGCATGGCGATTGCCTTCCTTTGCCGGCAAATGAGTCGGGCGTTGACGAGTCTTGGTTTCCAGCATGGCAGCTTCGATCACTGCTGTCACATTGCCAGCAGATACACCTGCGTCAGAAGTCGTTTGCAATACCGGGGCAGCGGTTCCTTTCGCCAAGCCAATATGGACTTTGACCTGCTTGGACTCGTTTGGTGAGGAGCGGTGAAGTTCCGCTGCCACGAAGTTAGCTGCTTTCTGAACGGCTTGTTTTACAGAGTTGCAAGATTCAATTTCCGCGACAATTTCAACGACGGATGCGATCTGGACGAGTAAATCATCGCTTGCTGATTCGTTGTTGTGTTGAGCGAGCTGTCGTTCGGCCAACGCATCTGCTGATGATTGTCCTCGTGGGTTGAGTACAGGCCTCATGGCGGCAATCGGCTCAGTTAGCAAAATAAGTTGTGACAGATACAATCAACCGAAGGATGGCGCACGGCGAGATTACTTCGCTGGGCTTTTGGGCGCAAAGGAGACTTGGTTGGGTTTACTTTTGCCGGAATCGGCATGTTGACGGTTTTGGCGAAAGGCAAGCTCAGGAACAAAATGGCAGGGGGTTCCACTTTGCCATTTCTGGCTTGAGTTTGGAATGCGAACTCGGACTCGAAACGTTCCACTTTGGGCTTCCGCAACAGGCGAAACAAATTCGACGATTCCGCTCGCTGGTTGTTTGGTTGAGCCCATGCCAATCTGGACACTCATGTTTGCTGCAAGTCGTCGAGCGAGTGTTTCAGGGAGGGAGAAGACAACCAGCAACGGATCCAATTGAACGACTTGAAAGACGACGGCATCTGCAGACGATACAAATTCGCCCTCATCCTTAAAGACCTGCGTAACGACGCCATCGATGGTTGATCTTATTCGACGTTGTTCGATTTGAGCCATGACACGTTTAAGCTCATACTCTTTTAGGCGGAGTTCGTCACGCACGGCTTCTACGCGAGCTTTAGCGACCTCAACTTGGCCTTGAGCCCGATCCAGTTCAATCTGGCTGGCATGTTTTCGTTGAAACAGACCATTCACTTTGGTCCATGTTTCTTGTCGGATCTTAAGCTCGGCCATGGCTGCATCGAGTTTTCCAGTGGCGCGAATGGATTGCTCAATCATCGCCTGTGTGGCGGCAAGGACATCTTCGTTGAGGCGTCCGAGAATCTGGTTTGCCTTGACGAAGTCACCTTCGCGAATTTCGATTTTCGATAACGTCCCCATTTCAGACGCAGCCAAATCAATCGAACGATACGGTTCAGTAAAACCCTTGATTGATACGCGCGTCGACTGAGGCGTTGTCAGCTGACCCAACAGTAGATTGGGAGCCGCCATAATGGCCAAAGAGAAGATCACAAGGATCTTCCAAGTCGATGAATGGGGAGCAAGATTTTCCATGTGGAAAGATAGATTCGTTACGTGATTTTCCGTTTGATAATTGACAATGCGTTTCGGGATTTTAGACTCGCGGCCCGAGTGAAATGGTTTTGCGGGTCGTACGCGTTTTCTCGTTCATCCGAAGACTGGCGGTTCGAACTGAACGAATTGAGTTGATCGTGGCTGGTTATCAACGCCAGTTGGCCACGTGAACGTTAGATGGCATCAATGTGCAATTGTTTGGGGTCCTCTCCATCCATTTCTTCGCGCTCCAAGAGAACTCGTTGCGATAAACGGCATAGATCCATCAGCTCATTGGTTGCCCGAATGATTTCGTACAAGTCTGCTTCTTCCGCAATCTCGTCGGAAATCTCTTCTGCTTTAGTTGAAATGGGCGTCGAACCATTTTGGCTGGAGGAATCGCGAATTCGATCTGCGATCGTCGCGATCTGTTCTTGGTCGCGTTCGTCGATAGCGCTGGCAAGCTGTTCCAGCTGCAGACCAATATTCAGGGCGACTGACTTGGAAAGGTAAATGTCTTCCACTTGCTCTGATTTGCGTTGAAGCTTGATCACATTGATGACTCGCTCTACCAAGTCGACATCAAACTGAACCCCTGCGTACTTTCGTAGCTCAAGGAACGCATCGCGATGACTCAACGTTTCGCGATACGGTTGTTCGTTGGTCATTGAGTCAAAGGCGTCAACGATTTTTAGAATTCGAGCTTCGACGGTGACTTCACGTTTTTCGAGAATCCTTTTTGAATGCGGCAAGAAGTAGTCGCCAATGATGTTGTCCAGCTCCCGATTGCCAAATGTCGTATGAATCAGTTCTCTGCCAAACCGTTCATGCTGTCGAATGACTTTCCATTCGTCCTGACTGAGTTCAGATGGCTTTTGAAGAATGGATTCAGGAATGCCAAGTTTGCCAACATCGTGTAAGAGTCCGGCAGTTTCAAGCAAGTAGCATGATCGCATCGGCAGCATTCCTTCCGCGACGGCAACGCACAAATCGGCGACTCGTCGACTATGGTTGGCAGTCGCTTGATCGCGATAGGCCAGTGCAGAGATGAGCGCAGTGACGGCATGAACCGGTATGTGGGGCGTCGACTCAAAGGATTTATCTTCGACGCTAGGTTGATCGGATTTTTCAGCTTCGATCTCGTCGGCGACTTGATCCCATTGGACGACGCGGTTTCGACCATTGCGTTTAGCGTAATACAGACACTTGTCTGCCTGTTCCAGAAGGTCCTGCGGATTGGCAGGCGATTGACACGTTGCAGAAACACCCGAACTGACCGTAAGTTTTAATCCTTCGGGGCGAAGCGCCTCAATTGCCAGTCGCATTTGTTCGGCGACTTCTGCTGCTTCGGTAATCGTTGTGGCTGGCAGCAGAACAGAAAACTCTTCGCCTCCGTACCGACAAACGACATCGTCGGTGCGAGTAGAATCTCTCAAGGTTGCTGCGACTTGACGTAGGACTTCATCACCTACCGCATGTCCGTGATTGTCATTGATCGACTTGAAGTGATCGATGTCCACCATAAACACTGACAGCGAAATTCCAGATTGATTCGCCGCTTCGAAATGACTTTCAAAGCGTTCAAAATAGGAACGTCGATTCAGGCATCCAGTCAATGGATCCTGGGTTGCCAGTAGTTCCAACTCCTGATTTTGACGACGAATCTCGTCGGTCGATTGGTCCAACTCGAACAGCATGCGTTCAAGTTGGTTCTTCTTTTGCTCTAGCTGAGTCACGTCTTCGAAACTGACAATGACACCTTGAACAGATTGGTCGGCATCCAAAATCGGACCGCAACTGACAGAGAAATGTCTTGCATCTCCAGCGTTGTCCTGAATGGTCATCAGTTTTCCACAAACTGAATTTTTCGTCTGGAGTGCTTCTGACCAAGGAAACTGATCTGAGTTTTGGTCGTTGCCCTCTTGGTTGAACAGGCCAACGTCATCGATCGATTTGCCGATCATGGATTCCAACGATTTACCGACCGAATCCTGAAACGTTTGGTTTGTCAGTACGATTCTTTGTTTGCGATCAATGATGGCCAGTCCTTCAGCCAGCGTATCGAGTGCATTGCGGACACGTCCTGGAATAACCTTGGACGGATTGAGTTGACTCAAAACAAAACGGAGATACAGGTTGAAAGATATAAAAGAGGCCAGCGCAATGAACAAAGCGAGCTGAACATCAGTTCGCTCAAAGATACCCAGAATGCCAGGGCTAACGACCGGGGCATATCGCATTTCGAGATAACCCCAGACGTCCTGATCTGCATAAATCGGAACCGCGATCTGTTCCGCCGTTGAGCGTTCTTTGAGGTCGTCTTCCCAGTTTGGAAAGTGATCGCCAATTTCAAGAACTTGCTCACCTTCAATGGAACGTAAGCCCATCGATAAACAGTCTGGGTTTCTGTCGCGAACCTGTTTCAAATAGTCTTCAATTACCTGCTGGTCCACGCGGTTGGCCATCAAGGAAAAACTGATCGCCACCGATTCGCAAGTTGATTCGCGTTGTTTGACCGCTTCGTTGAATTGGTCTGGGAGTAAGCCCAGGAATGTCGCAAACAACACGCAGCTGGTTACCAGACCGACCAGGCCAATCGCGATGCGGACAATCGGATTGATACTTGGAAACTTCATTCTGGTACAAAAATGCCGGTGAGGAGCGCGTAGTGTATGACTTGGGAAATTTAGGTCGTGGTATTAATGTTTTCGAAATACCGCTGGCAAACAGAACCGGAATCATGGCAAAACGATCGGTTTTGTCACTTTTGCGACGATCGGCTGCCGCAATCTAATGCGGATTTCCCGGATTAACGATGTCAACCAAACTTTCCGAGTCTTCCTCCTGATTCGCCGAATTGACAATTGGCAGCGGATCGAATGACGTCCAAGCAGGAAGCACAGAAACAAAACTGGTTAACAACGTCCCTCCTCGAATCAGCCAAATGACATAGCCGACCGACAAAGATGCTGTGGTGACAGCTGCAGTTCCGACAGCAACCGTTTCGAACGTCAGTTCAGTTAGGGGTGGGCTGGTTTCCGAAAGCGGAACAAATGGCATTGTCGACAGTGGAGTCGACGAGATCGCATTCGCCGCGTAGGCGAATCGCGTCGTCGTCATCCCCAGCGCGGATGGGACAGCACGCGTTCCGGTTCGACTGGAGACCTGTTGAACTGCAATCACTGAATTCGATCGCAGCTCAGGTGTCTCGCCGGTATTCACTAAAGCATCGACCAATGCTTCTTCTCCAAGAGCAAACATGCCATCTGCCGACTGGCTCGGATTTAACATTGGGATGGCCAGCTTTGTGTTGTCTTGAGTTTCTTCGCTCGGCTCAGATTCATTGGTCGGGTTGTCAGGTTCATCGATTGACGGTTCATTTTCGCCAGCCGATTCGCTGTTGGTGCCCGGTTCGGTAGGTCCCTCTGTCTGATTGTTGGTTTCTTCCACAGGATCGCTCTGCGGATCAGATGGCGGAGGTGCGACCGGTATCACAGTCAATTCAACAACAATTGGGTTCCCCGTCAGTTGGCCGTCAGACAATTGATAGGCGAATTGATCAAAGCCTACGAAGTCGTTGACTGGTGAGTACACGAATGTGCCGTCTGCCTGAACGACCAGTGTGCCATTCGTCGGTGGTGACACAATCGACAGCGTTAGTGAATTTGACTCAGGGTCAAAATCGTTGACCAACAATTCGGCAGGATCGATCGTCAGCACGGAAAGTTGATCAATCGAGTATTGTTCGCCAGTTCCAACTGGCTGCTCGTTGACATCAAGAACACTGACAGATGCCGTTTCCATGTCGTCTTGGCCTGTCAAAGCCAGATCATCGACGACGACGATTACGTCAAGTTGACTTTGAGTTTCAAAGTCGAGCACTTGTCCAGCGCGAATCCGCAACTCATTGCCCACGATTTCAAATCGAGTCGCGTCTGTACCGGCTAGACTGAGCTGGTTATTGCCAAGCGCGTCGTCAATGATGGCAATGTCGGCGACTCGAATACCAGTTGCAGTATCCGCTGACTCATCAATCGCAACGACAACGTTGTTGAGTGCAATCTGCGGCGACTCGTTGACATCATTAATGGTTACATTGACCGTCCATTGCTCACTGAGTCCACCTGAATCAATGCCGGCAACGATGACTTCATAGTTGTTGCGAGTTTCAAAGTCCAAAATGCCCGCATCGATCAGCAGTTCATTTCCACTGAGCGCAAAGGCAGTGGCATCTGCCCCCCCAACAACCGCAAGACTGATTGTGTCGCCGATATCAACATCATTGACCGTAAAGAATCCAAGACTCAGACCGCCGCTTGTATCAATCAATTCATCCAAACTGACGCTGTTGGCAAACGACAGGTTCGGTGCTTCATTGATGTCGATGATTGAAATCGTAAACGCTTGCGTCGTTGAAGAACCGTCCAGAGAGTCAGCTCGCACGACAATATTACGAACCGCACCGTCTCCTTCATAGTCGATGCTTCCAGCCAATGAAACCGTGCCAGTTGACGAGTCGATCATAAACCGACCCCCGTCGTTGTCGCTCAACGAGTACGTAATGCTGTTGTTGGTTGCATCACCGTCGAATGCCGATGCCGTAATGCCAACGGTGGTTCCAGGCGCTGCATTTTCGACCAGCTGATTGGTTGCCGAATTGACATCAGTGATCGCCCCAATACCAAATTCGTTAACATCGTTAATGCCGATTGTAAATGTTTGATCGGTGGTGGAACCATCGACCGACGTCGCTCGAACGGTGATGCTTCGCGTAGGACCATCGACCTCCCGGTCAATCGCTCCGGCAACGCGAACGATACCCGTGGTGTTGTCGATCGAGAATCTTCCGCCGTCGTCATCGAATAATGAGTAAATGATTCCATCGTTCGTAGCATCGTCGTCAGTAGCGGACGCCGTGATTCCAACGGCGGTTCCGATTGCCGCGTTTTCGTTGACCGCATTGATGGCCGCATCCACATCGGCAACCGCTCCAACGTTGAATTCATCGACGTCGTTGATGTTGATCGTAAATGTCTGATCCGTTGACGAACCGTCCGTCGACGTTGCTCGAACGGTGATACTTCGCGTTGGTCCATCGACTTCACGGTCAATCGCTCCGGCAACGCGAACGATACCCGTGGTGTTGTCGATCGAGAACCGACCTCCATCATCATCGAACAGAGAGTAGGTGATGCTGTCGCCCGAATCTGGATCTTCGGCAAAAGCTGTAATTCCAACGGTTGTTCCAACTGCTGAGTTTTCAGTTGCCAAGTTTGTACTGGCATCGGAATCTGAAACAGGACCGATTGAATTGTCATTCACCAGCGTGATTGAGATGTTAAAGGTCGCGCTGGTAGACGCTCCTTCACCATCATCTACTATGAAGCCAAAACTGTCGGATAAAAATTCGCTTCCATCGTGATCGTAGGTGATCAATCCAGAATCGATGTCGCTTTGAGTGAATGTATCGTTGACACCAAGTGCCGTGCCGTTTCTGAATAGCGTTCCACGGATAGGCGTCGAGGTAACTTGGTAGACCAAATCACTTGGAGCATCATCGAGATCGGTCGTCTCCAGGGCCAGGTTTCCAATCGCATTGCCTGTCGTTCCTTCTAAAACAGTCAATCCTGTATTGGTCGTCAGTGTTTGATCATCATTGATCGGAATCACGTTCATGACACGTGTTGCCGTGTTGCTGGTTCCACCGTCCCCGTCACTGACCGACATCGAAAGTGTTCGTTGTTGGTCAAATGGGTCTTCACTGACACTATAAAAAGCGACTTGTTGGGCAAGCGCTTGGACAGCCGTTTGATCGGCCGCGCTATTCAATGTGATCTCCAAAGGAATGGAGCCAACACCTGAACCTGCGGTTACTGTTCCAATCAGAACCGGACCTCCACCGTTGTCATAGTTGATGCTAGTACCAGAGACCGAAATTCCATTGCCCGCCCTGACAATCAGGCGATCGTCTCCACTTGGGTCACCATTGTTGGTGATGCTGAGCGTCAACCGACCGCCATCAAAATCGCTGTTGTCCACATCAGACAATGCGATGGAGTTATCGAAATAGGTTCCCGGTGCACCCTCGTTGTAGGTTCCGCCTCCGGGGGCAGACGTGAGAACAGGTGCGTCATTGACTGCAACCACCGTGATACCGACCGTATCCGAGTCGGTCGACGCGCTACTGTCGGTGGACAAAACCGTCAGCGTGTCCGATCCGTTGAAGTTCGCATTGCCTTGATAGGTCAGACTGGCCAAGGTCGCATTGATATCGACTAAAGATCCCGACAGCGTCAGATCGTTGGTGCCATTGGCTCCTGCGGAAATGGAAGCTGCCCCGTTGAGAGTCACGCTGAGCGTTCCATTGATGACGCTGAGTCGCACGGTTGACAGATTGTTATCGTCATCAGCGACGCTGATCCCGCTGATCGCCAACGGCGTATCTTCATTGACCGACTGGGCCCCAGGGACGGTATTAACTGGAGCATCGTTGACGTTGGTCACCGTCAAACTGAAGCTGCCGTTAATTGGGACAGCTCCGTCCTCACCGCCATCCGCTAAACTGAAACCAAAACTGTCTGCGGTTGATTGCGTACCGTTGTGGACGAAGAGAACTCGGTTGTTGTCGATATCCTCTTGCGTAAAACTTGTGATCGACACGCCAAGGTTAGTCGTCAGTTCCAGCTGTCCATTGGTCGGTGCAACAGTAATCGTATAAGTCAGCCCTGCACCAGCATCATCCACATCTGCTTCGTTGAGCATCGTATTGGTGATCGTGACGTTCCCACCTTCTGCAACGGTGGCTCCCGTATTCGTGCCGATCCCTGGAGAGTCGTTCACCGGAGTGATGCCAATGTCGCGAGCTAACGTATTACTGTTGACATCACCGTCGTTGACAAAAAAGCTGACTGTGCGCGTTGCGGTGCTGGGGGCTTCACTTCCATTGGAGTACGTCACACTTTGGAGTGCCGTTTCGTATTCGGCCAATGTCGCTGAACCAGTCAGCGATAGTTCACCGGTTGTCGCGTTCCAGCTGCCGACGATCCCGTTTTGATTGGTAAATGCCAGAACGTCCTCGCCATTGGCATAATTGCCGGAAATTTGAACTCGGGCAGATTCAATGTCCGTGTCGTCCGCATCGCTGATCGACAAGGTTGACGTAATCGCAATGGCGCCATCGTTTTCATTGTAAGACAGCGTCGCACTTTCGATTCCGGAAATCACAGGAGCGTCATTGACCGGGGAAATGGTAATGTCGGCTGTTTCAAGTACCGTCGAGAATGCCGATGATCCACCATTGGAACTCGTATCCTGAAGGCTTCCGCTGGCGCCGAGCGTTCGATCCCAGGCTCGAAAGGTGATCGCGTCACTGATCGTTCCATTAAATCCGACGTTCGACTGAAAGTAGACTCGTGTGTTGCTGCTGGCATTGAGTACGCGAGCGGCAGAATCACTGACGGCGCCCATCGCGTTCCAGTTAGTACCCCCGTCAGTCGTATACCACCAAGTACCATTTGTGATGTCAGCGGCAGTGACAGCGATTCCGGTTTGGGAGGAGTTATCAACGTCGGTGACGTTTCCACCAAGTGCGACCAAATCGGTGATCACGGTTCCGACTGCACCAACAGGAGCCCCCGCACTCTCTAATTGGCTGGTTAAGTTCAAGGGGCCGCTGTTGTCTAAAACCGGAGCATCATTCACATCGTTGACGAGAACGACTGCCGTTTCTACAGCAGTACTGAATGCTGTTGATCCTCCATTGCTCGTCGTATCGACTTTGCTGCCCGCGGATCCGCTGGTTTGATCCCAAGCTCGGAAATCAAATGTTTGGGTGATTCCGTTGTTCCCATCAGGATTGAATCTGATGAGATCGGTGCTGCGTAACAGCAACGCGGAACTTTCGGAGACCGTGCCAAAGGCAATCCAGTTTCCACCACCGTCGATTGAGTATTGCCATTGACCATTTCCATTGTTACGAGACGTCACCGCGATCCCCTCTGGATCGCCTTCCGCATCGCTGATCGGATCGGCACCTACGCCAGTTGCCAACAAATCAGCCACCGTCATGCCTGCATTGCCAATGTCATCTTCGTTGAGCGTGTTCAGCGCGGGACTTCCACTGTTGTCCAACACAGGGGCGTCATTGACGGGTTGAATATTGACAAGAGTAGCAAGTCCATAGTTTGTTAAATCGCTGCCACCATTGCTGGTACCGCCATCATCCTGGATCGACGTCAACGTAACAACGCGAACCGTTCCTTGAGGTGTATCACTCGTGTTGTTGTAGCCAAGCCCATCGACCAGTGCTTCGGCTGCCGCATCGGAAAAGCCACCCGTCCTGGTAATGGTTACTGTCGCGTCAGATCCCGAAACGCTGACGTTCACGCTGTATCCACTCGTTGCTGTTGTTTCGCTGTTGAGATGAGTAAGTTCGATTGCTTGCCCATCGATCATCAGGATTTCGTCGGTGCCATCAGCCAAACCACTGACTCCGATGGTCAGCGTTTGTATCAAGTCGCCTGCTTCAATCGAATCGATACTGGTGCCACTGAATAGTCCAACGGGCCCCCCATCTTCAACCCAGTTCGCGACCGTGTTGTTTGAAGAAAAAGCGGGCGCGTCACTCGCTTCCGTAACCGAGATAACCGCAGTTTCAGTTGCTGTACTAAAGGCAGTCGTTCCACCAAAGATCGTGGTGTCAACTTTCGTACCCGTGGTGCCGGTTGTCTGATCCCATGCAGAAAACACGACCGTACCGATTTCGCTATGCAGTCCATCAGGTACGAATCGCAAACTGTCTGTTGATCGCAACAGCAGCGCACTATCGATTGCAACCGTCCCGACGTCGGTCCAACCTGACCCGATGTTGTATTGCCAGGTTCCATAGGTGCTGCCAGTCGCGAAGATTGCGATTCCTTCCGCGGCACCGACGTCGACATCGGTGATTCGATCTCCTCCATTACTTAGTAAGATTTCAGCAACGGTGTTGCCGCCGTTATTGACGTCGTTGTCGCTGATTGAATCCAACGTCAAGAAACCAGTGTTGTCCAAAACTGGGGCGTCATTGACCGGATTGACCGTGATGCTGATATTTTCGCGGTCGTATCCCTGATCACCCATCGTGGCAATGATTTCGGACTGACTCAGTTCGGCATTGTAGACCCGAACATCATCCATCGAGCCAGCGAATTCTGCGCCGGCAACACCACGGCCGCCAATCGTAATGTCGGGGTTGCTTGACCAGTCGATGTTTCCAAAGTCGTAGATGCGGTTTCGAATCAAAACTCCATTGAGATAAAGATTCAATTCATTGGTGACGTCGTTGATGGTCGCGGCAACGTGGTTCCATCCTTCGCCAGCAATGCGATTGTTTGGATCGAGATTGTTGGTTGTAAATCCACTGGCGGTTACTCCCATTCCGAGGCTGGTAATCGCTGGATCCAACGTTACATAGAACTGATCGCCAATCGATAGAAAGCGTGCATCCGTTTGCCCGGCATCCAAATTTACCCAAGCTGAAATGGTGACCGACGTGCCAAGCCCAAGCGTTCCATTGACCACGTTGATCGTGTCGTTGCCGTCAAAGGCCATCACATCGCCACGTTGAGGGTCGTTGGCGAAAGTGGGGTCCCCTGCCGCAGCGCCGTCATAGCCGTTGCCACTTTCGTCGGCCAGAGATCCATTCAGGAATTCGTAGCGAGCGTAGAGGTTCGTTTCCGTCGGAGCTGCAGAACCCGTCGACACCGTCAGTGTATCACTGCCGTTGAAATTGGACGCTCCCAAGTACTGCAGTCCATCCAGTGCCGCATTCAGGTCGGCCTCGGTTCCGGCGATGGATAACGTGGAGTCACCATCGCTGGTTCCATTAAGGAAACTGATGTTGGTGGTGCTACCCAGCGTTAGTCCGCCATTGGCCACGGTTAGCGTAACGGTCAGAACTGGATCAGCGGAGTTTCCACTGGAAACAGTAATGGCGTTGCCGTTGGCAACAGAAAAAATCAGGGGTGTATCTTCATCGACGGTCCCACTTGTCGGGGCGACGACGTTAGCTGGATCGGGCACATCAACAAGGTTCACCGTGGTGTTGCCATTCGCCTGCATCGCGCCACCGTTGCCTTGGGCACCTACGTTTCCGTCATCGAACACCCAATCGAGTAGCACGTTGGCAGGCGGCGTATCGCTGGTATTGCGATAGGCGATCTGTTGCAAAATTGCGTTGACATCACTCTGAGTTGGCACTTCTCCGTTGCCGTCGGTAAACACGATTAGCAATTGCCCCGGAGTTGTCTGAGTAAACGTACCAATGGTTTGGCCATTTTTTTGCAAGTTGGTCCCTGACAACGAGATGCCGTTACCATCAACAAAGCTAAAAATGTCCTCGGCGTTAGCTCCACTGTCGCGCGTCACCGTCAACGATGCGTTGGCAAAGTTATCACTAACGCTTAGTTCGGCATCGAAGACTTGCACGTCGGAATCAAGCACGACAGGTGATCCGTCTTCTGTGTAAGTCGGATTGGCATCGAGGTTATTTAAAACCGGTGCGGTGTTGCCAGCGTCAATCGTTACCTGATGGCTGGGCAAGAAAGTGATCCCGGTCGGGCCGTCCAACCCGCCATCGCCGGGCGCAATATAGTCGCCAATGAGCGCGCCTGACGTACCGTCAAAGATCAGGATTTGATCTGAAGTGTAGCTGGAAACATACAGGTTTCCGTCTGGTCCAAAGGCTAATCCGAGTGATTCGCCCAAGCCGCCGCTTCCGCTACTGACAAAGTTGTCAAGATAAGTTCCCGTTGCACCGTCAAATCGCTTGATGACGTTGTTGTTCCCACTGACATACAGATTGCCATCTGGTCCCCAAGCCATGGCTGCCGGACCGCTCAAGCCTCCGGATCCGGATGCGACAAAGTCATCGACAAAAGCACCCGTCGACGCGTCGTACCGCAAGATACTGTTTGTGTTGTAACTGGCAACGTACAGATGCCCGTCTGGTTGGAACGCGATGGAAACCGGTGCGTTCAGCCCGCCGCTATTTGCAGCTACGAACGTCGATATAAATGCACCAGTTGTTCCATCAAACTTAAGGATGGAATCACCAATCTGATTGCTGACGTACAAGTGGCCATCGGTGCCAAAGGCCATTCCGGTTGCCGCATTGAGTCCACCACTTCCAGACGTCACGAAGGTGTCAACCAACGCGCCAGTAACCGGGTTGTAACGGACGATGTTGTCGCTGCTGTGCCCCGCCACATACAACAGGCCGTCCGGACCGACGATTGATGAGTACGGGTTCGTCAATTCCGTTCCACTAAACGATTGGTCAAACGAGCCTCCAGCGTCGAATGCATAGATTCCTTCGCCCGTCAGAAACGCGGAAGTTGCGATCAAATCGTTATTGAAATGCGTACCAAATCCGTCGGTCGCACTCACCATCACGTTGAACGTCAGGCCCTCATTGCCTAACGCGTAAGTATGCGTAACGCTTTGAGGATTGCCAACGATCGTTTCAATCGAGCCATCGCCCCAGTTGATGGTCCAACTCGTCGCTTGTTCATCCGCCGACAAATTAATCGTATAAGTGCCACCGGCAGCAGCTGTTCCTGATCCAGTCGCACTAACGGTTGAGATCGCGATATCGTCGATCGCAATGGTCATGACTTCGGTAAAACTATTTCCAGCGGCGTCAGTAACCTCGACCGTCACGTTATGGGTTGTCGCCGATTCAAAATCCAGTAAAGAACTATTGGCGACTGTGATCGCACCGGTGTTCGCATCGATCGCAAATCGACCAGTTGCGTCGTCAGTTAAATCGAAAGTGAAACTGGACAGAACTTCGCTGGCGTCCCATTGAACGACATAGTTGAAAGGATTGGACGCGTCCAAATCGTTCCAGGAACCATTTGAAAGTATGCGAGCGAGATTTTCGGATGCGCCAGTTCCTAACAGGCTGCCAGTCGGTACAAACTGTCCTGGCTCAGTAACGTCGCCGACCTCAATGATGGTTCCATCCGGGTTCGCCCCATCGTACTGCCTCCACGTCCCATCGAGCGATAAATCATTGATGCCAAGCCAGATTGGTGTGCCGCTGTTGAGTACATGTTGGCGAATCAATTCGTTTTCGTAAGACGAGTTGATCGTGACCATTTCTCCGGAAACACCATTAAGTGTACTTCCAGTGGCGGAGCTCAACGCGGTTGTAAAGTCGACTGGCGATTCGACGAAGCGGTAGAATTTGCCAGTTGCCGCATCGTAGCTGAGTGTTGAATCATTGTTGAGGATCGTCGTGACTGCGGATGGAATCTCAATGACTTGAACGTCGGCGACGAGTATCCCATTTAGTGCAGATGAGCTGATGTCCTGTAGCGTCAGCACAGTTGTCGTATCCGTTGCGGTAAACGTAAGCGAACCTTTTTCCCAGACAATGCTGTTTGAAAAATTCCAGTTCGATGGTGCTTCACCATAATGAACGTCTGCGGATTGTCCCGCTGCTGAGACCCGAAGCCCACGCACATCTGGCGAATCCCAATTTGCTGATCCAGCAAAAACAACTTGGTATTGCTTGCCAACTTCGGTGCTTAGGTTTTGCGAGATGGAAGAATCGTCGCCTGCATTGATGCTGATCGTATTTCCGCCCAAGGGAGTTTCGTCTTGATAAACTCCGTCTGCGTTATGCAAAAACACGGTTCCGTTGGTGACCGTCCAATCACCAAGAGATTGACCTGATGAAAAGGATGTGAACGAAACTGGATCGGGCGCTTCAGTGAATAACCCATCGCTAACGATGTCGTGGGACATGTCCGAAACTGTCGCCGCAACATGCCCAACAAGGCTACCGTTGACGGCGTTCTCATTCACATGCAAGTCACCTACTGGCGTGCTGGTCGTAAATCCGGTTTCCGTCGCATGCCCAACGCCCAAGTTGTTTCCGCTGACGACATCAACGACTTCATTGCTGCCATCAAAACCATCCATTTGCCAATTGGCGATCAGCCCAACCGGCAAGTTGCTGCTGTCGATTTTCTGTTGGTGATTGAGCGCGATTTCAGCTTCGCTGCGAACTTCATTCCAGGTGCGAACGTCATACAGCGTGCCCTCAAATCGCTGAGCCGGTGAGAATCCACCCAAAAGCGAATCCTGGTCTTGCCCGAAAACCAATGCTCCGCCACCATCGATCGTCTGTCCTGCAGAAATGCCAGTGCCAGAGTCAGTCAACTCACCATCAACGTAAATCGCCCAGTCGCCATTCGCGTTATCCCAAGTCAACGCCAACGAATGCAGCTGCCCATCGCTGAGCGATCGGTAGTCGATCGCACTGGACTGAATCGTTGTGTCAGCGATCCATATTCTGAGTTGACCACTGCTGTGTACCAACATCGAAATCTCTTTGTCGGTGGTCGCGGTCGCGTACGTCAACAGCGTCGATGTGTCTGTTCGAGTCGACTCAAAATTGACCTCGATCGACAACTCTGACAATCCAGCAAACAACGCACCGCCATTGTTCGCGACAAGATAGGCGTCATTCCCGCCGTCGCTATTCAATTCGATGCCGCTTGATAAATCAGTTGGCACGAAACTGACGTCATTCAGATTGTTCAATGAAACAGAAAACGCTTCATCGTAGAAAAGTCCATCGACGTCAGTAACGCGCATCGTGAGAGCGTGCGTCGCGTTCGTTTCAAAGTCCAGCAAGTTCCCATCTGCGACAGAAATTTGTCCGCTGTCTGCATCAACCGCGAATGCACCCGTGACCGTCTGACTGGCAATGGTGTACGTCAACGCCTGAGATGCATCGATTACGGTATCGGCATCCCATTCAATCATATAGCCGTAGTAATCATGAAGGTCATGGTCGGCGTCATACCATGTCCCGGTGCTGTTCTCCAATCGCAAGACGTCTTCATTGTTTCCAACATCATTGGGCTGGCCAGCTTCAAAGTTGGAATACGCACTGGAAACGTTATTGCCGTTTTCATCGCCCTGCCAGAATTGGTCGGCTTCACTGCCGCCATCGATCCAACGCCATTCTCCTTCGATCGTGCTGTCGGTTCCACCAATCCAAACGTCGTAGCCGATGGTGGTGTCGGCGAAGTTTCGGATGAACTCGTTCTCTGTCGCCGAACGAATCGTCACCAGTTGTCCATTGATCCCGTTGAGCTCTGTGCTTTCTGCCGCTGTTCTGGCATCACTCCAGAATTGAGTACCGCCGACGACTTTGTAGAACTTGCCAGTCTCCGCGAGGTACCTGAGATCTGTGTCATTGGCTAACAGGGAAGCAATTACCGCTTCACGTTCCACATCGGTACCCGAAAGCTGGCCGACCACCGTGCCATCGACTGCATTCTCGTCAACTTCAAGCGTCAATGATGGTTGACTGAAAACAAATCCTGTACCGCTGGCGTGTCGTACGGTTAGATTGTTTCCGTTGACGCTTTCAGTGACCACACCGTTCGAAGAGAGTTTATTGAAGGTCCAGTTTGCAACCAGTCCTGGCTCATCGAAGAGCAGGGTGCTACGGTAGGATGAGGCAATCTGAATATCAGATTGCACGACATTGAAGATGCGTGCGTCAAACAAAGTGGCGGCAGCCTCGGACGTTGTATCGTAGCCACCATCAACACTGTCCTGATCATTGCCCAGCACTAACGTGCCGCCCCCGTCAAGCGGCAATGCGCCCGATTGCAAGCCGCTTCCGTTATCGATTTCGATTCCATCAACAAAGACTTCCCACAGGCCTCCGCTGCTATCCCAAGTCACCGAGAGCGTATGTTGTTCTCCATCGGCCAGCAATCGGTAATCGATTGCCGACGAATATGCATAGTTGCTGTTGACGCCGATGCTTAAATCGCCGTTGTCACGGATGTTGAGTTTGAAGACATTGTCATCACTGGACGTTGCGTAAGAAAAGAAGTTCGTGCTGTTGGGAAACGAATCCATCGAAAAACGAACTTCTGCGGTCAACGCATTCATGTTTTCGAAAATGGCACCGCCATCGTTTGCAATAAGATAGGCATCGTTTCCGCCATCTTCATTCAAACTCAATCCACCATCAGTGGTCGAAATGGCTTCCAAATTACTTGGAGACGAGACGGATGTCGTGATCGCAAAATTGGCCGCCATCTCTGATGTGTCACCGAAGGCCAATACGTCGCTTGTACCCAGTTGACCTGAATCATCGATGCGTGTTGCCGTGGCCGTCACAAAGTCGCTATCGACAAGCGTTACGCCGTTGAGCAATACGTTAGTAAAAATCGCATCGCCACTGCCATTCGTCGTGACCATCGTGGTGCCAAGATAGTACTGTCCTTCTCCGTGCGTCGGGTCCTGTGTGCCGGCAGCGTTGCCGAAGAAGTCAATACGATACTGCGTCGTTGCACCATCTGTGTCCAGCGAACCACTAAGTAGTAGACTGCTGCCGCTCAACTCTGCTTGCGTGATGACCGGAAAGTTTTGTCGTTGGTTACCCCCGCCATCTATGTCGTTTGTGTCGTTCAACGACACTCCATCTGCGATGGTACTTGCCGCCAGGTCGATCCCAATGGAACTGTTGCCATAGATCGAGTTGCCGACAATGGAGATCCCGGTCGATCCAGCTTCAACCACAACGCCTTCAGTGCCATTGGCAATGATGTTTCCTTCGCCGGAACTTCCACCAATCAGATTGTTGCTGGCAGAGCCAAAGACGTGGATGCCTTCATCGCTATTTCCCAGTGGTGCCGAGCCATCGGAAGCGACTCCGATCAAGTTGTTGACAATGACGTTTTCGCTGGTGGTTGTCACACCGTTTCCATCAATCACAATCCCGGCATCGCTGTTGCCAGAAATAATGTTGCCCTGCTCTGCTCCACCGCCACCGATCCGAGTGCCTTGGACTCCGTTGTAAATCACAATCCCGTGACGGAGGTTGCCTTGGCCGGTTGCATTGGTCGAATCGGTGCCAATAAAGTTTCCATAGATGAGGTTGTCGTTGGTACCTGTTCCGCCAATTTCGATTCCATCCTCGTTGCCAACGATGACGTTGCCTTGACCCAGCGTACGATCCCCGCCAATCAAGTTGTTACTGGCGTTATTGCCGATCGAGATTCCATCGTTTGAATTCCCAACTGCGACCGTGCCACTCGCATTGAGTCCGATGTAATTTCCTTGAATTGTTGTGCCCGTGACGGTCGAACCCCACAATGAGATGCCAGATTCGATGTTGCCTGTGACTACGTTGCGATCAGCGGTTGAACTTCCGCCAATGGTTGTTCCTGTCGAATCAAGTACTTCAATACCGAAGCCTGAGTTTGCTTGTGCATTTTCGCCCGTGGAATCGAGTCCGATCCAGTTGCCGACAATCGTTACATTGTCAGACTCGTTAACCAGGATTCCCTCATCAAATCCGTTGATGATGAGTCCACGAACCGAGCTGCCATCGCTTCCACTTCCAAAAAATGAAAGTCCGTCAGCTCCCCCTGACGAGGACCCATTGATTTCGATGACTGGATTGCCGGCGAAATCCGAATCAGTGGTTGCGTCGATGTGGACAGCATCGGTAATGAGACCCAAGCCACCTGCGCCAACGTTGATCGTGTGAACACCGCCGATCAAAGGATCACTGATGTCGAATTCAATGGTATCGATGCCCGTGTTGACGTTCGAGTCCAGGATGGCTTGACGAAGAGAACCGACGCCCGTGTCGTTCGTGTTGGTCACTGTGAACGTTTGGGGGCTCGCAGCCACGACCATCACGCTGTAGTCTTCAACTTCTCCGTAGTCGAAGGTGCCGAAGCCGGTTGGAGCTTCGTTGTAACTCAGACTTACTCGCATTCGAGTGACGCCAACGACTGCGTCATTTGGGGCAACGAGGTTTACCGAGTGAGGGCCTGAGGCGGAAACGTTGGTTGCGACGATGAACTGCTCGCCAGCATCGTTGAAATCGAAATCCTGATTCCAATCAACCCATGCCGTGACGTATTCATTCGAATCAGGACTAATGGCGACCGAAAGTGAGTTTGTTGCGCCTGCCACCACGGTGGCGGTTTGTGACGTGTAATCGCCGTAGCCGCCAGCCTCTTGTCCCGTCGAATTGCTGACTCCAGCAAACGCAACATTGGTAATATGTTCAAAACTTGTGTCTGCGCCGTTGGACGTCGAGTAACTCGTTCGCACAGGTCCCAACGCGTAGAGTTCGTCGACATCGCTTGCTGTCAACGCACGTGTATAAATTCTGACGTCATCCAACTTCCCTTCAAAATCACTGACGGTTGATGAAGCTGCTCCCAAAGTGAATGGGGCTGAAGGATCGACCGTTCCAAAGGTCGTCGCCGTGACGCCCGAAGTGTATTTGTCGACGTACAGTCGAAGCGAGTCAGCGCTTCTGACTGCAACGACATGATGCCATGTATCATCATTGATGAAACCACCCGTCTGAGTTTGCGTCGCGCTATCATTGCTGCCCTGAAGGAAGAAGTTCAGGCTCCCATCCGCATTTGCGTGAACCGTAAACCCGTCGTTGCCGTCGTGTGAGCCAACAATCCGAGTGTTGTTTGCTTGGGCCGTATTCGAGTTGTACCAAAACGCAACCGTGAAATCACCGCTGAAGTCCAGCGTTGGGTCATCGGCGACGTTGACAAAAGCGTTGTTTGCAGAGGCATCACCATCAAAGTTCAACGAATAGCTGCCGACGGCTGCGTCGCTGTCCCATGCAGGCGAATTCGTTAACGTCCCATCGTTATTGTTGACGGTCGAATCAGCCGTCGTGGAACCACCATTCTCTTCCAACTCATAGTGAGCGACCAGGTTGCTGGTAATGTCAAGTGTGCTGAACCAGGCGTCTTGAAACCGATCACTAAATGGCACGTCCGTTGACACATCTCCGACGGCGTATTCCAGGGTCCAATCGCCTCCGAGTTCTACATGTCCTGTCAGGTCATCACTGGCAGCAACATCTGTCGCTGTCAGTTCAGCCAATGACTCGACCAGCAACTGGCCGTCCTCCGAGCTGGCGAGATCGCAACCGTAGATTAAAAAGTCTGCTGACTCAGAAAAATGAGTTTCCCATTTGGCGATTTCGCCAGCATACGCTGAGAGACTGTTTTGTGTCAGCGTTGTTGTACCCAGTCGAATCCGTCCATCGTCTCCGTGGGTCACCAAATGTAATGACTCCAATTCCGTATAACTCGACAGGATTTCAGAGACCTGTTCGATGCCGTCGCGTGTTGAGTCAATCAACTGGATGTCCGAGATGGAAACATCTTGCGACAACGAATCAACCATCAGCTGGTAGTTTTCTACCGAAGTATCAATCAATACGAGATTGCGAGTTTGGGCAGCAGTTGCGAGTTCACTACCCGCATCACTTTCTGAAAAATCCTCTAAATTCTGTGTCTGCTCTTGCGCCAATGACGCAAGTTCAGGATCAACGACAGGTGCAAGCGGAGTTGCACTGAACATGACACGTTGTTCAAAAACGGTAACGTCAATGCTGTTGTCGCCACGCGTGGTACGCATGGCGTCCTGGAAGGTGCTTTTGAATTCGCTGGCGAGAATTCTGGCGCGGGTGATCAGGTTGTAAAAATTCATGGTGACGGACGCGGCAACTCCGCGCAAATATTTCAACGGATACGTTAAAACCTATCACCGTTTATTGCGCAGGCCGTAGATTTGACCCAAAGTTGAGCTTTTACCTGACTGACCCAAATTACGAGGATTCGCTTCGAAAAATACGTGTGTCAGGCCTAATCGAACGCATAAACTGCGCAGCTTACTAGTGCCACCGAAATGGTAGGGTCGCTCGCACAAGGCAATATTTGCCAAAGCGTTACAACTAGTCGAACCGTTCCCAAACACGCGGTCGCACAGGGAGATACGCCTCATTGCTGCCATGGGTTTTGCCGAGTTTAGCGATGTACCTGATTCTTTTTCTTTCAACGATTACGCGGTTTGCTTCCCCAGCCTCAACTTGCAAGCGGCGTCCTATCGGGCGTTTTGCTTTACCTAGTCATTTGCCACGCGAGCGTGTTTGGACAGTCCAACATGCAGCGTGGTCTGCTGCGCCCGTCGCAAATGGAAGCGACGTCAGGAATATGGACCGCTCCATCAACGCAAGTTGTTCCGCCAACCTTGGCCGGCCACAACGAGGACAATTCAACGCTGGATGATCAAGGTCTGTTGTCACCTTACTTGGCACGAACGTCGAATCGCCGATCAAGTTCCTTGATGGCAAAAGATGTTCACACGATCGATCTCGATACGTGGTGGAAACAACTGGTTCATCAACCGTTGGGACTTAAAAGCAAGGGTCTACGGCTCTCCCTCGATGACGCAGTGACTCAGTCGCTGATTCATGCGCCTCAGGTTTTGATCGCTGCATCTGAGCCAGAAATCCGAGAAACGGCCGTCGTTGAAGAAGCTTCGCGTTTTGATTGGAATCTGTTTTGGGAAACAAAATATGACAGCCTCAACGACCCAATCGGCAACACCTTGACCACCGGAAACAATGAAAGCCGGTTTCGCCAACAGGAATGGTACTCACGCGGCGGTATGCGGCGTCGTCAATTAAACGGGAGTGAACTTGAGCTTTCCCAACGACTCGGATACCTCGACAACAACTCCCGTTTCTTGCTACCTCCTGACCAGGGAAGTGCTCGTTTGGAATTGAACTATCGACAACCGATAGGTCGAGGAGCTGGAACCTATGTCAATCAAAGCGTTGTGCTGTTGGCCAAGATTAATCAGCGGACCGCGTATGATGAACTCAAGTTGCAAATGCAGAGTCAACTGGCTGATGTCACAGAAGCCTATTGGCGTCTTTATCTGACCCGTTCAGAGTTACTGCTTCGTTTAAGACTGTTTGATCGTGCCGATCGGATCTTTAAACAGCTGCAAGGACGGGCTGAAGTCGATGCCATTGATCGGCAGATCTTTCGAGCCGAAGCTGCAGTCGCCAATCGACGCGCCGAGATTGCGAGAGCCGTAACGTCGGTTAAGAACGCTGAATCCCAATTGAGGCTGTTGATCAATGAGCCGAACTTGATGCAGCATGGGAATGCGGAGCTGTTGCCGCTGGAGTCCCCTGCCCTCACGATGCAGTCGATCGAGATGGCAGACGCTTTGGCAACAGCACTGATCTTTCGACCTGATATCGCTTCGGCGCTTCGCGATCTGCGGGCGACCAACGTGCAGCTGGGTGTTGGCAAAAACGAACTGCTGCCAAAACTTGACTTTCTGGTCGGCAGCTACGTTGCTGGATTGGATGCGGATTCTGACTTCACAAACTCGTGGCTGAATCAGTTTAAGGATGGTGGCCCTGGCTACAACGTCGGGCTTGAGTTTGAAATGCCAATTGGAAATCGAGCCGCACTCTCGCGACAACGCCGGCGGCAACTTCAACTGGCTCAGTCAATGCAAAAGTTCAAGCTGGTCGTTGAAACGGCTCTGAACGAGGTCGAGGTGGCCGTCCGTGAAGTTGAAACGACGAATCAGGAGTTAGTGGGGCGGCGGCGGTCAATGACGGCCGCCCAAAAAGAGCATGATTATCTTGTCGATCGTTGGGTAACGCTCCCAGGTATCGATGATTCGGTGACTCAGTTATTGGAAAATTTGCTGGACTCCCAAGAACGTTTGGCCAATGAAGAGGCGGACTTCGCCAAGGCTCAATTTGCTCATTCGATGGCCGGCATTCGAGTCCGACAAGCGATGGGAACACTCATGCAAATTTCTTCGAAATGAATGCCAAAAACTCAGTTCAATCCGTTGCTGATATTCGCAACAAAACGGCGAGCTTTCAAACGCTCAGCGATCGTGAGCTCCGAGGGCAAACGGACGATCTTCGCCAAAATGTGATGCGCCCGGACAGACAAGCAGATCGACATCATCACCGAATTGTTGCGCTCGCCTTGGCGGCCGAAGCCGTTCGACGTGTTCTTGGATGGTCGCTGTATGACGTGCAGCTGATGGCGGCGTTGGCGATGACGAAGCCTGCCATTGCTGAGATGCAAACCGGAGAAGGTAAAACTGTTTCCGCGGTCCCCGCTGCCGTTTGGGGAGGCATTCAGGGATTGGCGGTACATGTGGCGACCCCCAATACCTATCTTGCGGAACGTGACCATCAACAGCTTCAGCCGGTGTTCGAGCTGTTGGGCTTGAGTGTCGGGCTCGTGGGTTGTGATGATGATATGTCGCCACAGTCCGCATACGAATGCGACATCACCTATGGGCCAGGATATGAGTTTGGCTTTGACTATCTTCGTGATCAACGGCTACTCAAGGCACAACAAGAACAAACGCGTGGCCTAAAAACGCTGAGGACATTTCTTGGCCAGCAGGAGCACCAACACGCCCATCGAGGTCTGGGAATGGTGTTGGTCGATGAGGCTGATCATGTCCTGATTGATGACGCAGTCTCACCACAAGTTCTTTCTGAATTCCAATCAGGTGATGCCGTTGATGGCGAAGCTGTGCTGTTGGCAAAAATTGTCTCTGACACACTTTCCGCACCAGAGCATTTCTACCAGACTCCTGCCAAGTCGATCAAATTGACCACTGAGGGTATTCAGCTCATTCATAGTACCGGGCTGACGATTCCGGTTGAGCTGTTGAGTCGACCGTGGACCACTTACGTCGAAGCAGCCATCCGAGCAAGGCTCCATTTTGAACGAGATGTTGACTATGTGATTCAGGAAGGGAAAGTCAAAATCGTGGAGCAAACGACGGGCCGGATTTTTGATGACCGCTCGTGGCAGTCTGGGTTGCATCAAGCCATCGAAGCGAAAGAAAATCTGAGAATTACTCCTGAAGCCATTCCGCTCGCTCAGATCACGCGACAACGTTTCTTTCGGCTGTACCAATCGCTGGCGGGCATGACAGGCACCGTCGGCAATTGTCATCGAGAGCTAAAAACCATCTACGGTTTAGATGTGCTTTCAATCCCTTTGCGCCAGCAATCGCGAAGACGTGAGTTGCCATTTCGTTTGTTCTTGAACCAGCTCGCCAAATGGGAAGCGATTGTGCAATCGATTGTTGAAATCCATCGGCAAAAGCGACCCATTTTGGTCGGGACTCGAACGATTCGTGAAAGCGTCATCTTGGCCAGCCGTCTCGACTCGGTTGGGCTTGGGTATCAGCTGCTAAACGGCAAACAAGATGCCGCCGAAGCAGAGATCATCGCTCAAGCGGGGCGTCAATGCGCTATTACGATCGCAACGAACCTGGCCGGTCGCGGCACCGACATAAAATTGACGTCCGGAGTTAAGTCCATCGGTGGGCTACACGTGATCGTATCCGAATGTCATGAATCGTATCGGGCAGACCGTCAGTTGATGGGTCGTTGCGGAAGGCAAGGGGATCCCGGATCATGCCAAACCTTCGTTGCCGCCGATGATTCGTTGCTGCTGCAACATGCTTCGTGGCTTGCCGAAGCACTTCAGCGTGTCACCGCGAATGGTGAATCGCCGGGCGAAATCTCGTTTCCGATCGAGTCGCGAATTCGGTTGTTGCAACGTCAACTCGAGAACGAGCGGTTTGCGATGCGGAGGAGCATGCTGGACGCCGCGACAAAACGCAACGAGCTGCTGCTGCGGGTTCGGCAAACGTAGTCATCGCCGCTGGACGATGCGCTGACAAGTGTTCGTCTTACGGAAGGCGGGCTGACGAAAGCTTCGTGGCTGAATTTTCAGAAAAGTTGCGAAAGTCAGAAAAATTTGAATCAGAACCTGCGTTTTGCTGGATGATAGCCTTTAGGTTACCAGGAGGATGAGGCGCACGTTGTGAATGACTTTCCAGATACAAGCAAGAGCCTGATCGTCGGGATTCAGGATTCTGGAAACGTAAAGGCTTGGCGGGAATTTGAGCGTCTTTATCGACCGATCATTTTTCGCATTGCCCGGGCGAAAGGCCTTCAGCACGCTGATGCGTTTGACCTCGTCCAGCTAGTGCTGCTTTCTGTTTCCAACGCAATTGGGCGGTACGAAGTCCGCGAAGGCGGTCCTCCTTTTCGAAATTGGCTCAGCCGAATCACTCGTTACGCGATATTGAAGGCGCTGACACGTAAGCCGCAAGATCTTGCTGTCGGTGGATCCGAGTTCATCGACGTGCTGTCGGAAACGCCTGCCTTTGATCAAGAAACCGACGATATCATCCAGCTTGAATATCGTCGAGAAATTTTTAAGCGGGCGGTCGAGCGAATACGAGGCGAAGTGCAGCCAAAAACATGGCTAGTTTTTGAGATGACCGTCATGAATGGTGAATCCATTGAGACTGTTTCCAATCGGCTAAATATTTCGATTGGCAACGTTTACGCAGCTCGCAGCAGGATGATGAAACGATTGCGCGAAACCGTAGCTCACTTTGAAAGTGACGATGAGGTTCAGCGAATTGACTCACAACAAGGGAGCCAACAATGAAAGAAAGCGAATCAAAGACGTGTGACAAAAAATTGATCGAGCTGTTTCTAAATGATCAGCTCGAAGAATCAGCTCACGACCGGTTTTCGCTGCATCTTGAAGATTGCCAGGAGTGTCGACACGCGCTGGTCAATCAAGCGGCAGAACCAAATTTTTGGACCGAAGCTTCCATGCTACTTGCAGAATCAGATTCGCTAACCAGTGAAACTGGCGAATCATTTTTGGAACTGGAGGAGGAGTTAGGCGTTAAGCCATCGGTTCAATCAATTTTGGATTGGTTGTCGCCCACGGATGATCCGGAGATGCTCGGTCGCGTTGGCGAATACGAAATCAGTGGGGTGGTTGGAATTGGCGGAATGGGGGCTGTTCTGAAGGGGTTCGATAAATCTCTCTTGCGTGTTGTGGCGATCAAGGTCATGGCTTCGCATCTCGCACATGCTGGGTCGGCCAGACAGCGTTTTCAGCGCGAAGCGCACGCTGCAGCATCAATCTCGCATGACAACGTGATTGAGATCTATCAAGTCGCGGAAGCCAACGGGATACCTTATTTGGTAATGCCTTATGCACGCGGGTCCTCGTTGCAAAAACGAATTGAAGAGGGTGGTCCACTTTCAACGATCGAAGTGGTTCAGGTCGGTCGTCAAATCGCATCCGGACTCGCTTCGGCCCACGATCAAGGTTTGGTGCATCGCGATATCAAGCCGGCAAATATTTTGCTCAACGACGTTCTGGAGCGTGTTTTAATCTCGGACTTTGGCGTGGCCCGTGTGATGGACGACGTCTCAATGACTCGGACCGGTTTGATTGCCGGGACTCCCCAATTCATGTCGCCAGAGCAGGCTCGCGGTGAATCGGTCGATTATCGAAGTGATTTGTTCAGCCTGGGTGCCGTTCTCTATACCGCTTGTACGGGTCGTCCTCCATTTCGTGCCGACACACCGTTTGGGGTCCTCCGAAAAATTACCGACACTCAGCCAAAACCGATTCGAGAGATCAATCCTGAGATTCCCGGCTGGCTGGAGTGTTTTGTCCTGACGCTGTTGAACAAAGACCGCATGGACCGTTTTGGAAATGCAGCTGACATCGCAGCCGCATTGGAAAAGTGTTTGGCTCATCTGCATCAGCCGCACCTTTGTTCCTTGCCCGATGCAGTCGTTCAACTACAACCCGGTCCTGTTGAACAACTCAAAAAACATTCTACCGGCGCAGACGGTCGTAACAGCAGCCGATCAACCGACCATCCTCGTTCCACAGTCTTTAAACGTTTAAGGAATGCCATGTTGCTACTTTCACTCGGTGCACTTTCGATATTCGCGTTTCTTCAGTTTGCCGCTGCTCCTGATATTACCGGGAACTGGGAGGGTGAGGCGTGGCAAAACATTCAACTGTCATCTGTCCAAGAAGCGGACGACTGGTATACCGGAAGTTTCATCAATACGTCCGGAGATAAAGGGTCGATTCATCTTGAATGGTCCGCAGTACGTCAACGCTATACGGGAAGATGGTCGACCAATTCGACAAAACAATCTGGAACGATCGTGCTGCGAGTCGGCAATGTGGGAACGGTCCGAGGCGCGATCGCTTTGGATTCCGACGTTCCAACAAACGCTGGTGTTGTCCGCTTGAGAGACTTTGAATGGACGGTCAGTGATGGTGCAGCTCTCGATAAAACGCAGCCTGTCGCCGACAACCGTCGATACATTGAAAAGCCGAATGAAACCAAATCAATATCGTTTCGAAACATCATATCTCCGGTCAATGGAACGATTAAGTCATATGGGAAAAAGATCGGCAAGGGTGATCAAGTAAAACAAGGTGATTTGATCGTCGAAATTCAAACCAATGGTGATGACCAGGTGGGGGCTCGACTCAAAGATTGTGAGAACAGGTTGGACTTGCTCAAGGCCCTAGTAGAAGCCTGCGAACGAAATGTATCTGAATTAGAAAAAGCTCGTGACTATTCCGTGGCGTCGTCGCAGGAACTGGCTGAGGCAGCAAAGTCAAAATATGAATCCAAACAAAGGTCGATTCCCGCATACGAAGCCAAAAAAGAACAAGCCGAGATCAACTACACGCGAACTGAGAAATTGTACGATCGAGGAGCGGTGTCCGCCAAAGAAGCCGAAAAGATGAAGAAAGACTTGAAAGTAGCCCAGGCTGAATTGGATTCGGCTCGCGCCGAAGTGAAGTCTCTCGAGAGCAACTGGAAAGCAAAACTGCTAGAGATCGACGAGAACAATCGCGTAGGCGATTCTAAAATCGAGTATGCCAGCGCCATGCGTCAGAACGCTCTCACTCAGATCGAAAAAGTCTCAAAAGAGATTGCTGAACTGAAGACAAAAAGAAACCAGTTGGAACGTTGTTTGATTCGAGCACCGATTGATGGAATCGTTGATTCGGAAAGCGTTCCACAGATAAACAGTAGAGTCAAAGAGGGGGATGTTATTCTCAAACTTCACCAAGCCAAACCGGCGGAGCCACAGTCCAATCCCCTGGACTCAATGATTCCTCGAGACTCACGACGTTCCACCACCGAGTCATCCGGCCAATCGTTTGAGTTTCAGATGACCCCCGGCTTTTTGAAGTTGGTTTCTGATTCGAAACGTCGAATTCAAGAAGCAGAAAGTAAACGTATCGAACTTCAAAATGAACTCAGGCAGATAAGCGGGCAAATTTCTACCACCAAGAAAAATTTGGTGCAGCATTCCAGGAAAGCCGAAGATGGCGAAACGAGTCAACTCGATGGAAAAAAGCTTGAGCAGTTGACTCAAGAATTGGAAAGCTACCAACGGCTTTCGAGGCAGCTGAAACAGTCGATCGAAGTCAATGCAGAGAATGTAGAGTCTGCCAAACGGGAGCTTGACACACTAACAGAAGTGCTTCGTCTGGAACTTCAATCAAAAGAATCTGAGCTGGAAAAAGCGGAACGTCTGGCGAAACTGCATCGACTTCAATTTGAGCAGGGTGATATCACTGGACTTGAGTTGTTGAAGGCTGAGGCACCAACGGAAGTTCTCGCTACACAGATCAAACAGCTGAAACAGATCATCAGATTTGTTGACGATGACGAGTGACCTGGATCACTGGCTGAGTTGAGGCACTGTTTCGTGGGCTTTGCCATGGGCACTGTCCGGCCAGATCGGTGTTACATCACGGTCTAATCGTTGAACAAACTCGTCAAGCGAACGTCCTTTGATAAATTCTGATTCAAAGGAATAGGGTCGCTTTTTGCGCAGGTCTTTTAGCATCCAAAATCGTCCCGCCGAAAGTTCAACGTTTAAGTTATCCAGCGTGTTCAAGTTCGCTTCAGGATAGGCCTCCGGTTTTAACACTCCGACAATTAGATCCTGAAACGACGCGGATAATGGGTCGTTCATCCTTATGGATTTTGGCATGTTTTCAATGCTGGCGGTTAACTCCGGTGCATTCCAGTTCAATTCTGATTTTCGTCCAATCAGACCGACAACCGGATAGGCATCGTTTTCGTTGCCAAAGACAACCAGCGTATTTGGAAAGACGTGACGAAACGTGGCGGCGATGGTCTTCCAGTTTTTAAAGTTGAGTTGGTAAGCGGGGAGCCATTGGCAATACAAACCGTCATCCGTCAGCGCACGGCGGACGTTTTGAAAGTGTTCGACACTAAAGAGGCGTCCTTCGCCAGAGCCATGAGGTCGATACAAATCGCCAACGATTAAATCAAATCGATTTTCCGAAGCCGCCATATAGATACGAGCATCTTCGATGACCACTTGATTCTCAGGGCGGTCAAAGAAGCCGTTTGTCTCGCTCGCGAAATGCCGTCGGGCGATCGCCTCGACTTTCGAAGACAGTTCAATCGCCGTGATGGCAGGCGGACGTTCCAGAATCTCCAAACCGCTCGCGGAGATTCCAGTCGCCAATCCCAAACTGCAAACAGTTTTTGATTTTTGATGCAGCACCCAAGGCAACGTCAACTGGCGTCGCTGATCATCTGTGACACCACTACTGCCCAATACGTATTGTCCGTTGACCAAGATACTTTTTGACTGCTTTTCATCTTTGACAACCAATAGCACACCCTCGCGACCATAGACCGATTCTTCGATGACGAATTTCTTAACCGAACGGGGACTGATGTATGGCAACTGCAAGTTGAAAAGGTGGATAATCAGGACCACAAAGGCAACACTGGCCGTTGACATCAGCACGCCCAACCGATTCAGGGAGTACATCAGCCTCGCGCCGCAGACGAGCGTCAACGCCCCGAGGCAAGTAAACGCTGCGTAGACACCAACCCATTCGATCAGCACCATATTGCAGAACTCGCCTCCCAAAAGACCGCCGATACCATTGGCACACAAAAGAAGCCCAATGTTTTTGCCATCCGGATCTTCTTCGGAACTCATCTTCATGATCGATGGAAAAACGAGGCTCGAAAGTAACAGAGCGACTCCACCCGTCGTAGCGACAAGCCAGAACACCAGCATCCAATAGTGACCGACCGAGTCAATCGTCCGGTCATTGAGACCTTGCAGGTAGCGGACCGACATCAACGTGTCCGTCATCTCGAACAGCACGATTGGGCAGAGGCAGATCAGCAGAGCTGCACCGAACAAACAGACGCCGACAAATCGTTGGTTGTTCGTCAGTTTAGAAACGCGTTCGTTTCGGCTGGAAAGGCTGATCAAGATCGACCCGACGGCGAGAAACATGATGACATTTGCCAGGAGTGCGCTCGTTGAAAAGAAGGAGCTTGGTACGACAAGGTAAACCAATCTGAGTAACAATATCTCCAACGAAAGGACAATGAATCCGGAGAGAAAAGAAAAGCAAACCAGGCCGGGCCAAGATCGCAACAGCCCCTGATTGCGGTCGCGTTTTGACGCGCGATGGCTCATTGCGGACGAATCGATGGGTCTCTCGGGAGTACCTTGATCATCGTTGGTTTGAGTTGAGATCGGCCCCTCAGCTTCTGTTGGACGGTACAGCGATGACTTTGAATAGAGCCACACCACACCGGCAACCAGCATGTTTAGCAGTACGATCGCCAACATGGAACCCAATGCGCCACAACGCTCGACAAGCTGTGTCGAAGTGAACCACAATCCGCCAACTCCTCCGAGCGTATTGAGTGCGTAGATCCAGATGCCGACCGAGGCGAGATCTTTACCCTGAACAGTCACGGTTCGGATAAACAACGGCAGCGAGAAACCCATGGCAATCGACGGCGGGAGTACGGCCAACACTCCGATCAGCAGCTTGGCCAGCGTACCGGTCCAACCCACTAGATTTTCTGGTCCCAGCACGCCCCAGATCCAATCTGTCCAGAATGGAAGAAATGCTGCTGGAATGGAAAGGATTGCGATACAGACTTCGACAACAATGAGCTGATTAATTGCCGAACCGTTACGTTGCAACTGTCGTGTTGCCAGGTAGGCTCCTAACGAGATGCCCAAAAAGAAAAGTCCTAAAACACGGCCGACGACCCAGTCGGTCGCACCGAGCACATCGATCAAGCGTCTCGTCCAAAGCAATTCATGAGACAACGCCGCGAAGCCACTGAAGAAAGCGAAGATGCCGATCAGAACAGTCGCTGTCGCGTTGGTTTTCTTGAACAAAAATGCCACCGGTTAAGATTCGTCTTGTTCGCAATCGTTTGCGAACTCGCTAATTTTTCTCAATGAAAATTTGCTGATGACTTGTCGACACGCGGCGTGAATCTCTTGAGGTCTCGGGCTCGCTGAGCTAACGCTAAAGTTGGCGGTATTCCAGTAGTCAAAGAATGGCAAGTCGGAGGTGTCTTCCAGCTGTGCGCACCAACTGTTAATCGTCGAGTAGGATGGGCGAGGCAAACCGGCGACCCAAAATCGGACATCTAACAATCTCCGAGTTGCCGCTAACTTCTTTCCGGGGAACAAAACAGTTTGAACAAACCAGTAAGCCCAATAACCCGCAGCAAAGATGTTTCGCCGAAACCAGACAATGAGTCCGACCAATGAAAGAACGGCAAGCGTTGTTAAGGGGTTACGAAATACCCAACGAGTGCCAGCAAAGATTTGCGACTTGACCCATTGCCAAGCAGTCATCGAACTCACTGGTTCAGGAAAATTGGGGTTGGGCTCCACGGGAATCCAATGCCACCCATCGAGACAAACTTCCGGCCACATATGCAGATTCTCAGATGTGACTACTGATTGGCGTGCAACTGAATCGTAGTCGTCGTGAGTAATCATAAAGCCGCGCATCAGCCGCGTACGATATCCCGCGGCACGAAGCATTTGTGTGGCCGCGCTGGCAAACTGATAGGAAGTACCCCCTTCTTGATCCAGGAAACTTGCCACCGAGTCGCGGCCATCGTCGGATGCGGTTAGCTCCGCAGAGCACTGAAAATCCGCACGAAGTCGCTGAATGATTGCGTTCACTTGCGGCCAACCAGGTTGGTGACCCGCCGTCCAGTCAGTAACCAGTTGGTCGATTCTCGGTTTGGTTTCATTTTCAGGGATCTGCAGCAAGGGCGAATCTGTGTTGGTTTCAATTGGGTTGTATTTGCCTTTGCTAGTTCCCGTTTCCGAAGCAACGCCGAGAAACCGGTCAACAAATTCCCACCACGGATGCGGTTGCTCACTGGCCAACGGATTGCGTGAATGCTCAAGCACATAGTAATTCGGGACTTTACTAATCATGTCAATCATCGTGTGCGTCGGTATGACTTCACCTGACATACAAACGACGCCCTGTTTGTTCCAATGGAACATGTCTTTCATATTTACGCGGTGAATGTGCCAACTTTTGATCATCGGCGTCGCAGGAATGGCTTTCGTATCGAGACGCATGATCTTGACTCGATGTGCACGCCGCGATTCCAAAAACTCCCGTTTCTGATTTTGCACGACGTACCATGGTTTGCCACCACTCTCCTGAAGAGTAATGGGCGGGTTCGAAAGCCATACCTCGTCCAAATCAATCTTGCTCCAATCCCAACCATCAAAGTGGTGAAAACAGTCGACCGCGAATCGAGCGGGAACCGGCCCTTCGACGAAGAACAACCCGTCCGTAATGCGATCCTTCAGCTTCTGATTGCCTTGTCGGGTCTTTCGAACCGTTCGAAAGGAACGTCCTTGCTGTTCGGATCGAATCACGTCGTGCATATGTTTGGCCGTCGTGTCGAGCGCCTGAGCACGATTGCGTCGTTTCTTGATCTTGAGCGGTCCCTCAAACTGATCGGATGTAATGTCGTACATCGAAGGACGATCGTCTTCAATAAATTGATCAGAATCGACAGGCCCAGTGGTCGACGCATCCTGACCCGCCGCCAGCATGTCACCATCACCAATTCCAGAACGCGCGAATTCTTCGGTCCACGAATCACCGCCAGAAGTTGGCATGAAGCCTCGAACGGAAGCCAGCCGGTCACCGGGACTCAATGAGTTTGCAATCATCCCAACCAAAACCAGCACAACGAGGGCACTTCCGATTGTGAATCCTCGAATCGGCAATGTCCTCGTTTGTCCGTCAATCGCTTTGGTGCTGACCTTCCCCCAGTATTCTCCGAACAACCACCACAACGCCAGAATGGCATACAAGAACGCAAACGTGTAGACGCTTGCTGATTGCGTCATGAAACAAACAAACAGGATCAGCGCAGCCCCGGTCATGAACGAAGTCCGTTCGAAGGCATAGACTGCCGAGAAAACGGCAAGGTACCAGGTCAACTGCGCCACCATGCATAGCACGATAATTTCGTTGGGATCACCCATGCTCAGTTGGCGCCAAACGGGTTGCAAGGCCAACGGGATAAATACGAAAGGCAATGCCATGACTTGCAACGCGTACAGCCATGACCTGCCATCGAAACCTTGTAAATCCTTACGTTGCAAGATGACCATCAGCAAGGCAAGTGGCAACATCATCAGGACAATGGTTTCGATCGCCAGCAGCAGGTACGACGAGTGCATTTCCGCGCGAAAACAAAACACGACGAACATGACCATCGTCGCCAGTGAAATGGTTTCGAGTCGTGGGATTCCTGACAGTCGTTGAGTACGCTGATTCGATTTAGTTGACTTGTTCACAAGCACTCTCCCAAATCGAGTCAACGCCTTCACGAATCGTCGCCAGCGCGAGCAGGTTGCCGACGCCCGAACCATTCACTTCCGGTTCATCCTGTTCTAAAACAAACGTCTCAGAATCCATCACAAATGAAACGACATCTTTCTTTTGATTGCACAGTGACGACTGGTTGGTGCAGATCAAGATGGTTTTTGCGTGTGGGTTGAACGAATATTCTACCGCGAGCGGTCGGTCTTTGGATTGCAATTGCGGCGAATCCAGCGGCGGCAAAATCGCGAGGTAATCGAGCAACGGTTCCAGTCCCCATTGGTTGTTACTTCGAGATTCGATTTCGTTGGGTAGACCCAAACAGATGATCCCCACCTGAGACTTGCTCTGATGAAGTTTTCGGCAGATGTTACCCGCGATACGGATCGCCCATTCGTAGCTGTTTTGACTCCCTTTGCCGCCATGAGTTGATGGGGTCAAATCAACAACGACTTCCATCAAGCGTTGAGCGAGTTTCTGACGTTCTTTAATGACGACTTGTTGTGTCGCAGCAGTCTTCTGCCAATGGACGTTGCGAATCGAATCGCCATCCCGGAAAGGCCTGACACCGATCACCTCTCCGTCTTCACCCACGCGGTCGCTGAGCAATCCCATTACATTGAATTGGTCGCCATCGACGTCGGGGTGTCCTTCCAGCGGCTGCCTCCTCGGCCAAACGATCGTTTGCTGATCAACGTTGATGTTGCGTTCGGATCGATAAATGCCAAATGGGAAGCCATTGGCAATGCGAGGCGTTTTCGCGGGCAAGATGCCGCGTCTCTCGGGTTCAAAATCCCATTCGAACTGGCACACCGACCAACCTGGAATTCGCTGCAGTCCGACAGCAATCCGGTCTTCTTCGGTTTCGATATCTTGTAGAAATTCGCCTTCGACAGTCAGCCCAAATACCGGGATCGGCCAGCGATTGCTGACCTCGAGAATCGCTTTCGTCGTTTCACCTTCACATGCTCGCGTGTCGTCGAATCGCAACTGACACGTCACACCCTTCATCCCCAACCAGGGCCAGACGGCACCGATCAGTAGCAACGCGATGAAGGACCACATCAGCACGAAGCCTTGCGGACCGATCAAGAATCCGACGAGCGCAGAGATTAACGCGCCACAAATGACCCAGCCGAATGGTTTCTTCAACCAATAAACGTACTGATTGAATTGAGGGCAAAAGTCGTAGTTGAGTGCTTGGCCAAGTTTGCCAACCACATTGGGTTTCTTCGAACGATTGGGGTTGGTTTCGATCGACATCGTTGCCGCCTTGATGCAAAGATCGATGGGCGATGCAATTCCTCACGCACCCTCTGATCAGCTTGGAAAAAGAGACGATCAAGCAAAAAAAGAATCGAGAATTCAGAAAGACTTCGAAAATGAAGCCGCGCAACTGAATGCGCAAAAGTCGCGAATCGACAACGCTCGAACCACGAGCGTCGATCAGGCTTGATCATGAATATCAAGACTGGCAGCGAGGCGGGCCGCGGGCTGTTTGAGAAATCGTTGTCGTGGCAACGCATGTTCGCTCAAGCTGCTGGGTAAGAACACAGCTTTGAATCCATTGCCTGTGATTGAAATCGAAAACTACGATGTGGCAATCATCAAGAAAATCGCAGATCAGACAGTCTGAGTCCGCGACGATTTGAACGTCCTGAGAGTCTGACGTGTCACTCGATTCGTGGTTTAGCGGAACACAACACGCATCAGGGCAGCAGGATGTTTCGTCGTCAATGATTTCGTTGGACGGACAGCAATGGCAATGCAACCCAAACATTTCTGTCTGGTGCAATGCAGGAACGAAATTAAAGAGTAGAAAACAATATCCAGTAAATAGATATGTTTTCACGGAAGGTGTAAACACAGACAACGCCAACGAAATCGGGTTTCTTTCAGCGGCTACGAGCAATCCCAGTTTAGCTGCCTGCCGCCTCAAGTCAATTCCGGATCGGTTTCGGTTTGCCTGCCAAAACGAGATGGATTTTAGAATATGCAGCATATTCTCGGATGAATCGCTCCCTGCACTGGGCTAATCGAAACGCCAACAGTTCGCGATCGTCTTCCAAAATGGGTGGTGCATGGTGATGGCAATAAACAGAATCATCGTTGGCCGTCCATCAATCAACGTTTTGGTCGTTGCCAATCCGTTTAGCGCGAACGACAAAGCCCAAAAAACGACGGCCACTTGAAGCAACGCTTGCCAGCCCACAACGACCCCCGTCAGGAAGAACGCAAACGTCAAGATCGATCGATCGGCAGTCGGTAAAAAGTAACTGGTGATGCGGCCGATGATAGCTCCGATCACACCGCCAACGGCCAACTTAAGCAATTGCCCTAACCAAGGAGAAAGTTCAATCGAACTCTGGGGAGTATGTTCCAAAACCGGTACAGGTTGAATCGGGAGATACAACGCGGCGGCGGCCAGGAATGCGGTTCCCACAAAGATGGTAAATGTTCGTGTCAACGGTTGTCGGTCCCATTCGATGAGCGCTAACACGAAAACGGCACTCATGAAAAGGCAATGGAAAAAGTAGATCGCGATCGCGGGCCACTTCGGATACAGAATTACCCAAAGGATTCCTTTATGGTGCACATTCATCATCGGGACATTGGCGCACCCGGTGACCAGCTCGTAAAGGAACAACGCGCCAAAAATACCAAGGACGACCAATTCCACGATCAGATAACGAGCTGGAATTCGGTTCTGACAGTTTCGGCACTTCGCACCCAAGTTGATGTAACTGAACACCGGGAGATTGTCGATGCGATTGATCGTGGCATTGCACTGTGGACAACACGAATCACGCACACCGATCGGTTTGCCTCGGGGAACACAGTACGCAACCACGTTGAGGAAACTTCCTAAACAGGCACCCAAGTAAGCAAACACCCAAAACACACTGAGCTTTGCCAGTCGGTAAGTTGCCTCGTTAACGACGCTCCAGTTGGGATCACGCAATGCCAACTTTCTCGAATCTCCTTCCAGCGTGACCCAGGCGGACTCAATGATTGGAATCACCAACACGTAAATCAACGCCGGGATCAGCAGCAGTCCCCATGCCAGAGTCTTTAAGAGGACGATTCTTGAATTGGATTTTGACCACGCGACGATTTCAAATACGCTGGCGAGCCCAATACATGAAAGCAGCAAAACCACGGAAACCTCCGGCGGTCCAACCTGCCCTTCTGCGTAATTCTCATTCGGGTTGATCGCAAATGCCAGGACGTTGGCAAACATTACCACCAGCAGCGTGATACGGAGTGGTTGGTAACCGCGCGATGTAACAAGCGTTGTTAAAAGAACCAAGCTCGCAACAAGACACAGGACTCCAGTTTGATCACCTAATGCAAAGTTTGAAAACCAAACCAACAACGGCATGACAGTCAGTAGCAACAACAACCGAGCGTATTCGCCAAGAAGTGATGTTTCATAAGCCGAGAACGGGATCGGCAACACACGTTCAATTTGTGAGGTTGAAGAGGCCAGATCGGTCAACTGGTTTTCGTTTTGCATTGGATCAGACAACGCAACATCTCACTTGTTATGAACTGGGTTGGCAGCATCCGCAGAGACATGCAAGCCGCCGGTTTAACAAGTGGGCTGTGACAAGAACCAGTCCGCCCAAAGGTGTGATCCAAGGTCCAAGCATGGCAAGCCAGCTCGTCGATGTTGTTCTCAAATCAGACACGGTCGTCAAATGTTCTTGGCTTTCTTCGCACGCCGCACACTGGTCGCAGTGTTCACACCCTTCGTCGGCATGAGCCGCACTCGTTGCGGAACTGCCCGGGTCCATGGCGGCACTGCACGAGGGGCAACATTCACCGGCCAAGCCAAAAGCAGCGAAAGTGATCAATCCCAATCCAAACGCACCGATCGAAACCGGCAACCAGTTTTGATGAGTCCGCAGGCCAGGGATGAATGCAGCAATTGCGATCAAGAAACAGAACAGCGCCATCCATTTGTGAAACGCTTCGACGGCAAGGAAGCTGAGGCCCAAGGCAGGCAGGTAAGCGATTACAAAAGGCATCGCCGCACAGTGAATCGCACAACCGATCGATGCAGTGACTCCCAACCAGTCTCGCCAAGACGAGTTCCCAGCAACGGCAGCACGTGAGTCGAGGTTGGTCAGATCAGTCGTGCTCATGTCGTGTTCCTGAACGATTCAACAACGATAGCCTTGAAGTCTACTTTTAGAAGGCAATAATATGCAAATGCAATTAGATTGCAAGAGATGGGCCATTCAATGCCTTCTTTTTTGTCGAAACTTGCTTATGCCAACGAAACGGTGTCAACAAGCTGTAAGTTGCTGCGGGAGGCTCAAGATCCAAATCATTTGACGGATCCAAATTGCCCGGCGTGACGAATCTCAGCCGTGTGGTAGAATGGGCGCTCAAGCAAACGTGATTGAGTAGTCGGGATCATGAGCGAACGCAACACAGAACAAATCGATTCAACTAAACACGCTATCCGTGACGCGGGTCTACGTGCGACCCCTGCGCGAATCGCAACACTCAAGTTACTCAATCAAGCGACGTCACCGTTGACACATGCTGAGGTCGCTGACCAATTGCACGCGTTAGGCGTCGACAAAGCAACGGTGTTTCGAAATCTCAACGATATGGCCAGCGCTGGTTTATTGCGGCGGACCGAGTTGGGCGATCGAGTCTGGCGATTTGAGTTGGTTTCCAATGACGACGGGCATGGCTCGGCACATCCGCATTTTGTGTGTGTCGACTGTGGCGCGGTTTCCTGCATGGGGGAAGTCAAATTAACTGCCGGAAGCCTTCGCTTGAGCCAGGAGTTTGGCGAAGTCACCGAAATTTTGCTTCGCGGTCATTGCAATGAATGTGGATGACTGGGACGGCCGAGCAATCCGAGCAATCACGTGCTGAGCACAAACCTCGTTCCATTGATTGCCGGTTCGGCTTCCTGATTCAAATACGTAAACAAACCCGCGGTAGGCTTAATGGTGTTTCGTAAGTTGATCATTTCGATAGCCTCGATGGGCGGATTGATCTTTGCGTCCAGTTTGCTGGCGCAGCTCCCAATGCCCGGATTATGACAGCTGTTGGATCAAGTCGGTGGCTGACTGCCGCCGACCAATGCACTAGTTTCAGTGCATGCGATGTGGTTTTCGCTGTTCGTGCCGGGCCTGCTGTTTGCGATTTGGATCTGGCCTCAACTTAAGATGCCGCGCATCTGGTTGACCCTGTTTCTTTTGGCATTGATCGGGACGATGGTCTGGGTCAGTATGGATCTGAATGAGTTTATTGCAGCTCGTAGTTCATCCAACGGAAGCCCTCGTCGCGTTTTATATCTCGTGTTGAGCGAAACAGACTTGCCATTCGTGCAACTGACAATCGGTTTCTTTGCGGCGACATTATCGTCGTGGCAAGTTCCGAAGCGGGGCAATACGGAAAAAGAATAAGTGTTCGCCGAAACAGTTCAAACAGTCACAACAGCTAATGCGGACACGAGTTTATAGCGGCAGCATTTCCATCAACGGCGGTTTCCATCAACGACTGAAGCAGTCGCTGATGATTTTTATTCGCGCTAGTCGTTCGGTTCGCTGATGCGTCGCAGGTATTCGGCGATGCGACTGTGTGCGTCGAGAACTCGCTGCCATTTGTCAGGTGTCAGGATCACCTTTTTGTTGTGGCGGTCAACTTCTGCTTCGGAAATAACTCGCCGAGTATGATTGTGTAGATACTCCATTACCTCGGACAACTGAGCGGCTTGGCCTGGCGAGAGTCGTTCCGGCAATTTGGGTGGCTCATTCCCGATCAGCAAACGCGAGTCTTTTTGCCAGTCGTTATCGAGCACGGCTTGTTCACCGGAGTTGATCGAATTCCCTTCGGCAGATTTTGATTGGCTGGAACCAACAACGTCGAGCCGTTCATTGATTTGATTTCGCGTTCCGAAAAGCAACGTGCTGCGGCCAATGGTAATTAGATCTCCATGGCGAAGGATCCTCAGTTGGACATCTTCGTTGTTGACTTTGGAGCCATTGGTGCTTTCGAGGTCGGTCAGCACAAGATCGTCATGATCTTGTTGGATCCGCAAATGGAATCGACTGATGCGTTCGTCGTTCAGCTGAATCGTGTTTCCCTCTTCGCGTCCGATGGTCACAGGGACATCGACACTCTCGTAGACTTTGCCACGATCGGTGCCGTCCAACACTCGGAGTGTAATGGTCGCCATCTAGCTGCCTTGAGGGTGTTCTTGAAACGAAAGGACGGAGAAGGAAATGGAGGGTGGGTTTGACTTTAACTAGTGAAACTAGATCGTCGAAAATTTAATTCGGTGTCACTCGTTGTGTGAGATTCGATTCTTCAGCTGAAGCGAGAACGAAAACGATTTGGTCGTTGAAAACCAAATCAATCATTGCTTGGGAGCCGATTGATGGTTCAAGTAAAGTGGCTCACGCAACTGAACGAAAATCTCAACTTTGAATTATACCACAAAGGGCCAGTTCGAGGCTATTTCGTCGCGTTTCGTCGTTAAAACGGCGAAACTTCGCGGGAAACTCAACCAATTTGTGGGTAGGGGAAACGCTGCCGATTATCGCACCAACGAGTTTGCCATCCGTTTGTTGAGCTTTCAATTCGGTGATTTACTCAAAAGAAACTGGTATTTGCGATTGGGAAACTTGGTGCGAAACCGCTGTTGAATCGATTAAAAACGTCGAGAAAACCACGGCAAATACAAAGGAAAACGACTTGTTACAGAACCAGGGCTGGGAAACGACTTGGAAACGGACCAGTACTGGGAAGCAAACTGGAAGCGACAAGGGAATGGAGCAGGAAGCGAGGTTACACAAAAGCGAACCGAACAGATAAAGCGAGCCGAACAGAAAATGTCGATGGACACGTGGCAAGAGATACGATTGGAGACGGCTCTGGGGATCGAAAATTGGATGTTGTATGAACAGCATCGGGAAAGATTTGGGAAAGAATTGGGGAGAAATTGGGGAGGGACTGGGGAGTGAAGTTCACCTTTGTTGTTGCTTCCGATGAGCTTCGAAAGCCGGATCAAAGTTTCGTTGACGATTCTTTGAAACTGGGTGAGTTCAAGTCAAGAAAATCCAGATTCCAAGTGATGTTAATGCGAGCTGATTGCGAATCGCACTAATGTTGGGCGTGAAAAAATCCGAAAAATCATTGGTCCGATGTTGAACAAAACTTAAAAACGCGTACCTTTAAGTAAACACGCACCCGTGGCTCAATTGGATAGAGCATCGGTCTTCGGAACCGAGGGTTGGAGGTTCGAATCCTCCCGGGTGTGCTTTTTTAGCAAACAAAAACCGAGGTCGGAAACGGCTTCGGTTTTTTCATGCGCTGAGGGCATTCTCAAGTCCCCAAACTAATGAAGATTTTCTGCATCTGACAACACTCTAAAAGCTGAAGAAGGCTTGCATCTCGATCGCGCTAACCAATTCGGACGGCTCCGATCGATGGTATCGAATTTCGGTGTGAGTTGTATCAGGCTTTCCAAATGCTCGGGTTCCTGCGGTCTTTTTGTGAACCACCTCTATGGACGATGGTCTGTACAATCAATCATATTTTTCTGTTTTGCTGTTTGACAATCGAGTGAAAGTGAAAATCCCCAAAGAACTAGCACACATGGAAAAAATCCGTGTTGATCTTCATGAAATGTTGTCATCATCCAACGCCTTACTGGATCACTGTGTTGAAATGATTACGGTTCATCCAGAAAGCATCTCTCGAGCAGATATCAACGCTGAAATAGTTCGGTATCGAACTAGCCACGCCATCTGCATCAAAGCTTGCAAAGTTTTTCGAGCTTCGATTGGCTTGGCGGGAATTGGTTCAGAGGAAGAGCTGAATATCCTATCTCGAACGCTGTTCGAGACCTTTGTTGCGTTGAATTTTGTTCTTCAAGAGAAGCTCGAAATCAGTAAGAAGCTTGGCAAAGTCACTCCAGAAATGCGTGCAAAGTTGTACGTGACACATGGGATACTGAAGCGCCGAACCAAGATGCATGAATTGAAAGCCGATCCGAATTGGACTTCAACGATTCCCAACGAATTTATTGTTGAGACCAATGCCGATCATGCTGTGGCTGAAATCGGCGAAGATTGGGCGAAAAGGCTGACAAGCGGAAACAGAACTTATTCCACACTCAATCTTCGTGACTTGATAAGTCGCTATGACGAACCTGCTTACAATTATTGGTACAATTTTCTCTACAGCGATCAATCACAATTCGTTCATGCGTCTGATCCCATTAGCCACATCAAACACGATGCTGAATCATCTCGATTTGTGGCACGATGGTTTGGCTCAACAAGGAATCTTGGAATGTCACTTGGAATGAATGGACTGTTGCTCTACGGTTGCTTTAGCAAACTTCACGAATATTGTTTGTTCTACCAAGATGTTTTCGCTGAACTCAACCGCTTGGGAGGTGAGATCCAGGTTCGGTTCGACCATTGCTTTCAATCATCAAGTTCTTGAAGCTGTTAGCTGCTTGGAACTTGCGGTGACGCAGATTAGCGAGCGTCTATTCTAAGGGTTGCGGGAATATTGGGGATACGCTTGCTTGTTGCCGGACATGTTAACACGTGATGTTTGCATGGTGAAAGCAATTTGTATTCGAAGGGTAGCAATTTGTACTCGAAGGGTTGCAGGACAACCTGAGACAACGCAGTAAGTTGTATTCGAAGGGTTGAAGGACAATGTGAGACAACGCCGGCGGTTTGCGGGCCAAAGTTTGCTTTTGAGTCTTTTGGAAAAGGCCACAGATAGACACGGATGAACACAGATTGCTGATAGCAATTTGTATTCGAAGGGTTGCAGGACAATGTGAGACAACGCCAGCGGTTTGCGAGCCAAAGCAAATTGTATTCGAAAAGCAAATTGTATTCGAAGGGTTGCAGGACAACCTGAGACAACGCCGGCGGTTTGCGAGCCAAAGTTTGCTTTGAGTCTTTTGGAAAACGCCACAGATAGACACGGATGAACACAGATTGCTGATGCCGATATCGCCAACTTCAACTCTTGGCTTGCCAAAGTTCAGCAGAAGTTAGATCGGCAGGCTGGTTGCCTTTAGGTAATTTTGTGTGCCAAGCGGCGACACCTCTGAGCAGGTGGCAGTGCCCAGTTTTTTTTTCCGACAAAAACGTATTTACGCCGATTACGAGGTGACCCAAATGGCTAGGCAGAGTTTTTGAACAACTGATCGAAACAGTATGCGAGGGGTTGCAGGACTTTAGGAGTCGTTCTACAAGAACGTTAGAGGCGAACAACTGGATAACGCCATCGAAGGTCTTTTGAGTGAACTCGGCGAAGAAGTTGTAATCACTCATGAGAGAGATAAAGACTAGCAAACGGAAACGGCGTTTCCAGCAACGGGTTCAAGTTTGCTGCGATTCGCCGACTGCCGATACACAGCAGGTTAAGTTCGAATCAGCAGGAGAGTTAAATGCGATTGAATGTTCAGAACCAGATGTACTCACGTAAACTGCTGGGCGTTGCCCTTTTGACCGGAACTTTGTTCTACATGGCCGCCAATTGCCTCGGGCAGTCTGTTTCGTACGGACTTGAACCTGCGGAGAAACTCCCAAGAACCGCTAAGCCATACTCGTCAAAGTTTTTCGGCAGTCTCGAACAGCTAACACGGTTTGGATTGGCAATTTCGCAGGACAATCGTGAATGCTATTTCGCGGTGGCACTCAACGAGAACGGAACTTTCCGCGAGGAGATACGGTTCACCGAACGTCAGGAAGATGGAAATTGGACGAAGCCGCAGCCGCTAATGCCGAACGAGAAAAAGTACAAATATGTCGACCCCCACTTCTCACCTGACGGCAAAAAGTTGTTCTTCATTTACACAAAACCAGCCGATAAGTCGAAAGCTCCGAAGCGGCAGAAGTTTGATATCTGGTATGTCGAGCGAAAGGACAAAGGCTGGGGCGATCCAGTCAATGTCGGTGCACCGATCAGCACAATTGATGCCGAAGAGTACTTTGTATCTTTAACATCCGAGAAAACGATTTTCTTTGGTTCAAACCGAGCCGACAGAAACAATTTCGATCTGTATTCTTCACGGCTCGGAAAGAACGGCCGTTACGAAGAACCCAAACCTCTGCCGGGGAAAGTCAACACGGACAAATACGAGGCTGATGTGTTTGTTGCAACGGACGAATCGTACGTAATATTCAGCTCCTCAGGTCGCGAAGATGGTTTTGGGCGAGGTGATCTATACGTCAGTTTCAAAGACTCCGCCGGGAATTGGAGTGCCGGCAAGAATCTTGGCGATCGTGTCAATTCAAAACAACAGGAATTCGCGCCCTCTATTTCTCGTGACGGAAAAGCGTTGTTCTTCAGCCGAGGTGGAATCATCCACTGGGTGAGCACGACTGTCATCGATGAACTTCGGCCATGATGGCGGCTCACATCATGCTTGCGTCATTTCGTCCGCAACAGCTTGCGAATCTGATCAACAGAATCGATCTTGTTCTCGAGACAATGTTCGATGAGCTGGTCAATGGATGGAGAGATTTCAGAAAAGTTTCTTTGCTCCGTCTCATCGTCCAATTGAATCTTGCAATCCTTCCAAGAAATAAACTCGTCATGCTCGCTGATGTGCGCCAAGTTTTCCGGAACAATGCTACTTGTTCCTCGCCAGCGAACATTTTCCCTTAGCTCGTCGGCTACATCTTGTTTGTCGATTTCTAATTCCTCCAAGTCGAGTTCCACCACAATCATTGCATCGGGGAAATGGAATTCGCAATTCTCAACTTCGAAGTCAAGTGAAATTTGATCCGCAGCATCAGCTTCGATTTCGAATCCAGACCAAGCTGCAAAACAACTTCCCGAAGCCACCAACTCGAATTCGGCCGAATGTTCAATCAAAAAGTTTGTCGGTGACAGAATTGCAGAATCGACAATCTGGATTTGTTGGTCCATTTTAGGATGAACACTAATGCAAGTTGCCGCAGAAATCAGAACAGTGGATTTCAAAATCAAATCTGATTCATGAACTTCAATGACTTGTTCCTGGCTGCGGCCAACAAGAACACAGTTGTCGAACTCTAGATTTCCACCCTCGCACGAGATCAAGTTCTCAAAGCGTTCAGCTTCAAAACCTTCTTGAATTTGGATATTGCGAAACATGAAATCACCATCCTCGAGATGGATCGTTGCCTCACCGCTGTTTGGTGCAAAAAGCATAATCGGCGGCTGGTTAGGGTCGCCAACGAACTGAACCGACCTCGATGCGATCTGAATTGACTGATCCAATTCAAAAGTCTCCCCTGGAGCCAACTTGATAACCAGATTGCCGGGCTCATCAAGTGCATCAAAGAGTTCGCTTGGGGAACTCACTTCGATCGTCGAAAATTCTGGGACCAATTCCGTACTATCTTCTGAGGCGACTTCAGGAGCTGAAAGCGCATCCGATTGAACTTCAATTGAAACGCCACGTTCAATATCTTCAGCTTGTGCGGCCTCAGAGTTCATGTTCCACGTTTGGGCCAACCAGAGTACGCCGGACAACAACGCTAGTATCACCACGAATCCAATTGCTGCATAAACAAGAGGCGTTTTACGATTCTTACGGTTTTGCTTTGCGACGACGACTGGCTCAACCGTAGCATCAGATTCTATCGATTTGACAGGTGTGGCATTCTTGGCACGAGTCGAAACCGAAACCCTTTTTAACGCTTGACAAAGTTCCTCGGCTGTTTGGAAACGATTTTCAGGTTGCTTTTGCATCAACCGTCGAATCACATCGATCAACCCTTGGGGAACTGATTGGTGATTCAATTCATCAAAGTCTGGCGCGGCGTGACGGACCGCATCAAGTGTTTGCATCAGTGAATCTGAAGCAAACGGCGGCTTTCCTGCACACAGCATAAACAGCACTGAGCCGAGGCTAAACAAATCACTTCGAGCGTCAACAGGCTGACCATTAACCTGTTCGGGAGATGCAAAATCTGGCGTGCCGATCAACATTCCACTACGGGTCAGCGAAGTATCATTGACCGTCGAAGCCAAACCAAAATCCGCGATCCGAATTCGTTTTGAATGTTTGTCGAACATCAAGTTGGAAGGCTTAATGTCGCGGTGTGTGATTCCGTTTTCGTGGGCAGCCGACAACCCAAGTGCCGTTTGCCGAGCGATTTTGAGTATCTCGATCGTTGGAAGTTTTGTTTTGAACGAAAGCTGTTGTTCCAGCGAGGGACCGCGCACGAGCTCCATGACGAGGTAAGGCAAGCCTCGGACCTGATCAACTGCGTGAACTGTCACAACGTTAGTATGATTGATCTTTGCGGCCGATCTCGCCTCACGCAAGAAGCGATCCGAAGCATTTGCGTCGGCCAGCAACCCCGGCGACATCAGCTTGATTGCGACTGCGCGTTCCAGCTTGGTGTCGTGCGCTTCAAAAACGACGCCCATCCCGCCGCGCCCAATAAACCGAACCAATTCGAATTCGGCAATTCTCCCGATGTTCGGATTGACGTCCTCCAGCCACGGTTGAATATCTGCATAACCGGAATTGAAGGTGGATGGTTCGCTCGGACGCTGGGAACGAACTTGAGCAAGCTTCGACTCCATCGCCTTGGGGATCTGCGTTCCAGACGATTTGAGCGTCAATTTATCTGTTTCCGCGTTGGCCAATAACTCCGAGTGATGATATTGCTCAACCTTTTCCTGACACGCACTACATCGATCTAGATGCTTGATAAGTTTTGCCTCTTGTTCGGACGGTAGGCCGCCATCGATCAATCGGGCAAACCACTTCGGGTCAGGGCAGTTTTTTGGTTCGGACATCGACGCCTTCATTCCAAAGTATCGTCAATGGTTGCTACTGCTTCTTTGAGGCGCTGGGTAACACGCGATTTGGCGATGTATACCGCACCGATCGACATGCCCAACGAATCGGCCACTAGCTGGGCTGGATTATTGTTGATCGCCGTTTCGCAAAACGCTCGCCAGGTTGATTCCGCAAACTGGCCCTGGATTTTTTCCATCGCCCAATTTAGCAGATGCTGTCGGTAATCCGATTCCCAAATTGATTCGTCCTGTTCAGCAGGCAGGTCCGCGATCAATTCAGCGACACGAGAGCCACCAGTTCCGATCGGTTGACGGTCGCGCTTTTTCAACAAGCCGGAGATGGCTTGACGCGAAATCAAAAACAACCAGGAACGGAATCGGCCAACGGAAGGGTCGTAATCAAACTTGCCAATGCTCTGAGCCACTCGTCCCAAAACGTCTTGCATCAAGTCAGCGGCATCGGCGTCTTGAAAACCCTTTCGCTTTCCGTATCGAAAAATGAGCGGCCCATACAAGTCCGCGAACTGAGACCAGGCTAGTGCATCTTCGCTGTCTTTGACTCGCATCAGCAGACTTTTTCGCGTCGTATGGTTCATGGTTAAGCAATGGCCTTTTCAATTCTCACGAATTTTCTACATGTCAATAGATACGTTGGATTTGGCGGTTTGTCGCCCGTGTTTTCACGAGTTATTTGATGACCGGTTCCCAAGTTGGAAGTGCCAATCTGTCGGAAATTTTAGGCTCCTGACTCAGAATCAGGAAATGCAAACTGGTTTATCACCTCAAGGGCTTTCTCTCCAAGAAGCAATTTGAAACGTTTTTGAAAGATTTCCAAAATCGCTGAAAGGTTTGTTACACGCCGCTCCTATTTGATTCTGCCTGTTGTCAAAACGCCATGCTGCCACCCACTTCCGGCCGCAAATTCAGAATCAAGGAGACGTCATGATACAGCGTGACACAAATCGCCGGAAATTGAGAAACAGTCGAAAAAAGAAGTGCCAACTGGAATTCGAAAAACTCGAAGACCGAAAAATGATGGCTGCGGACATCCTTATGCAGCCTGCAATGTCAGAGGCTCTTGGCCCGCAAACCACGCAACACTCAATGCCTCACAACATTGATGTGGTCCACGCAGCAACGCCGACAAAAGATTGCAACGGCCAACACCACAACCCTGCTTTGATGGCACTGGTTTCCGATGCATCCGCCACTCATGTGGCCATCAGTTCCGGCGACTGGTCCAGTTCGACGACGTGGCAAAATGGCGTCGTGCCTGCAGCGGGCGCACGGGTCGTCATTGCAAAAGGCCAAACAGTCAACGTCGATCGAGTCTTTAACGAAGAGTTCAAGACAATTCGCGTTGATGGGACTTTGAAGTTCGCGACTAACGTCGACACGCAATTAAAAGTCGACACACTTGTGAGCACGCACTGTGGCCGGTTGGAAATTGGTACTGCAACGAACCCTATTCAGTCCAATGTGACCGCCAAAGTCATCTTTGCTGACGATGGAGCGATTGACCGGAACTGGGATCCGACTCAGCTTAGTCGCGGTGCCCTGCTTATGGGGGCCACGGAGATTCACGGAGCTCAAACCACAGATACAGTTACTGCTGCAATTCAACCGCGAAAGGGTGATACGAGCGTCCAGCTTTCTGCCGTTCCAACCAACTGGAAAGCTGGCGACGAGGTCGTGATCACCGGGACGCAAGGGGCAACCAGTGATGAAGTCCGTACGATTTCTTCCATTAGCGGCTCAACGGTCAGGTTCAATCAGGGACTAGCTCTGGACCACGTGACTCCGAATGAAGGGTTGAATGTTTACGTCGCCAACAAGACTCGTAATGTTCAGTTCTCATCGGAGAATACGGCGATCGCGCGTCGAGGCCATATCATGTTAATGCACACCTATAACGTGAGCATTGACTTCGCGGAGTTCAAGGATCTTGGTCGAACTGACAAATCAAAAGACCTGGATGATGTGCAATTTGAATTTACGGAGGACGCCGTTGGCAATGACGCTGGCGCCCCCACGGTGTACTCGGTCGAAACAAATCCGAATGCAAACAACATTCGCGGCCGATACTCATTGCACTTCCATCGCGGTGGAGTCGACCCTACTTCCACACCTGCCAGAGTTAACGGGAGCGTCGTCGATGGCAGTCCGGGATGGGGTTTCGTTAACCACTCCAGCCATGTGAACTTCACATCAAACGTGGCCTACGGAGTTTGGGGATCAGCGTACTACACCGAGACGGGCGACGAAGTCGGCACGTTCGACGGCAACATTGCTATCCGTTCTGTCAATCCACGAAACCCGGTTGACCCGGACTCACGAGAGATTGCAACGGACCTTGGGCATAATCAACAAGAGTTCGGAAACAGTGGGGACGGGTTCTGGCTTTCAGGGCACCTCGTTTCGGTAAAGAACAATATCTCGTCTGGAAACTCGGGGCATGGGATCATCATTTGGAGTGATGGACTTGTCGAGCATGACCTTGGGGCAAACAGTGGTCGTACGACTGTCAAAACAGCCAACATTGCCAATGGCCATCTGATCACTGGGCGAACCGAAATTCCCACGTGGTGGGCGCCGCTGGCCGAAGTCTCCAACAACGAAGTTTCCAACGCCGTGATTGGATTCCGAACGCGTTACATCCATTCCAAAGGATACCTTGGAGAAGGCGGAAGTGCGTTCCACAAAACCCCGGATCAGGCTTACGTCGATACGCTCAATCCGGTGGTTGATGGCCTAAAAGTTTGGGGCAGTCGTGAAGGCGTCATGCTGAACTACTCGGAACGCATGAGCTTGAAGAATTCGGAGATCATCGGAACGGGCGAACCGTTTGTCAATCAAGCCGGGACGACCAACGTCGGCGTTGGGCTGGATTTGGGCAATGATATCTCGCGGGGATCTGGGCGAATCCAAAACGTGACGATTGAAGGTTTCGGCCTGGGAATGTTCGCACCAAGAAACGAACAGTGGGTGATGGACAACTTGAACCTCAGTAACACGACGGATGTTTTGATAACCAAAACTACTTTAAGTCCACGTACTTTAACGATGTCGAATATCAACTTTGGCAGTTTGGACGGGACGGCGGTCTCCGGAACGGAAAACCAACGGAGGAACATTGCGTTTCTCGCAAATCCAGAGTTTACCGAGTTCGATGGCCAGCCGTTTGCATTCCTGATGCCTGATCAGATCACGATTGATGGTCAGCAAATTTATGCCGACTATCAAAATGCGAATTACGTTCCGCTTCCGGAAGCCCCTGATAGCAACGATCTTGCCGACGTTCCATCGTCTTGGGTGCGACGAACCAATCAACAACTTCAAAATCAGATTGATATGTCGACAGCTGGAAACATCACGCCAGCAGGTTCTCAAACCGTTAGCTGGATCGATGGCGGTAGGCTGGGGCCATTGTCGCCGGCATCCACGCAGTTTCCACAACTGTTCGATATGACCAACGGAGGGTTTAGCCCGGAACCTTTTCCAGGTGGCCCAGCTCCCGAGCTTACTGGAAATCGTCTTGAGATCAGCAGCGGTGAAACGGTTGTGTTCATGAACACGAACCTCAATACGACCGACACCAATACGGGAATCGCAGATCTGACTTACACCGTCTCGCAGGTTCAAAATGGGATGTTTGTTCACCGTGACGCTCCGTCGACACCAATCACAAACTTTACCCAAGCAGAAGTGAACGGAGGTGTCATTCGCTTCATCCATGATGGATCAGAAATCAAGCCGGCCTATCAGGCACGAGTTACCGATGGCACAACGACAACGGGTTGGTCTCAAGCGACCGTGTTCTTCGACGGCGGCAGCGGCAATGAAAACCGACCGCCAGTTGCCAATAATGATAGCGCTATGGTCGCCATGAACGGCGTCGTTGAGATTTCAGTCCTGAACAATGACACGGATCCGGATGGAGATCGATTAACCGTTCAGTCGTTTGGACAACCATCAAACGGGGTGGTTACCAATAACGACGGCGTCTTGACTTACACACCGAACGCTGGATTCACAGGGGCAGATTCCTTTATCTACACCGTCTCCGATGGATCACTTACCGATTCAGCGTCCGTTTCCATTGAAGTCACGGAGGACAACAACAGAGAAACGCAAGAGATCGGATACTCCGGAACCGTCAGGACCAATCACCTTTGGGCCAAAGTTAATTTACCACGTTCGTTTGAGAACCCAGTCGTGGTAGCCGGTGGTGCAAGTCGAAATGGCGGACACCAAGGCGTCGTGCGAATTCGCAATGTAACATCCAACAGCTTTGAGATTCGATTTGAAGAATGGAACTATCTGGATGGGGCGCATGCCTACGAAGACATTGGTTACCTGGTTGTCGAAGCCGGTACGCATGAGTTAACCGATGGTACGAAAATCGTTGCTGGAACAATCGACTTGATCCACGAGCGAGTCGACTCAGTTGAATTCGAAAATGAGTTCGACAATGTGCCCGTCGTAATCAGCCAAATCATGACCCGCAACGGAGGAGCCACCGTTACAGACCGGTTGGTTGAGGTAACCGAGTCTGGATTTGAATTACACATGAACGAAGAAGAGGCCGCCGACCATCGCCACAATCGGGAAACGGTTGGTTGGATTGCGATCGACCAAGGTTCTGCCGTCTCTGGCGAGTCACGTTTGAACGCCTTGCTCGCCGACGGCATTACGCATCGAGTCAGCGATGTTGAGTTTGGCAATCTGGGAACGGACAATCCGGTCGTCCTTACTGATATGCAAACCCGCAATGGCGGCGACAACGCGACGGTTCGACATTACAATCAGACAAATAGAATTGTTTCGCTGTTTCTCGAAGAAGAGCAGTCTGCCAACGATGAAGTTCGCCACGCTCGCGAAACCGTCGGCCTCGTCGCTTTTGAGCCCGGGATGTTGGTGGCAAATGCGACTAACAATGGTTTGAAATTTGCATCCATCTCCTCCACACCTGAATCGGATTCCAGACCTGAATTTGACGCTGCGATGGGGCTAGTTGCGGCTCAACGAAAAAGACAAACCGAGTTGAGCAATTCCATTTCGACGGTGCCCCTCAACGAAAGATCTCAACCGTTGAATTTGCGAGAGAATCCTTTGCAACTCGCATCAAGTCAGCAGTTTATGGATTCCGCAAGCGAAATCAGTTTCGAGACTGATGACGACGAATCGAATCCCGATCGCAGCTTCGATGTCTCACTGGATTCCGACAGGTTCGACATGCTCGACGAAGCCTTCGTTGACTTTGTCTAGTCAGCCTGAGAATTAAACTGTTTATCGGTGCCCAGCTTGAGGATCCAATTCCCAAGTTGGGCATTTTCATTCCCTTTTTCCACCAGAAAGTTAAGCCAATCCAAAAGCCTTGGTACTCGAAAGAACGTTTTTCTCACTTTGTGGTTGCCAAGAAATATCGCAAAATGGGCTCGTTCTTGGCGGTCATCACGAAAGATTTAAGAAAATTGCTTCTACTTACCTATGCTGGGAATCGATCCGAAACAACGGGCACCACATGAGTGATTTTCAATACAAACCATTGCGTCAAAAACTATCTTGTTTGCTTGCTCTCGCAATCTGCTTGACGGTGACAAGTTATGCCGATGCGCAAGGGCAAGAAGAACGTGACGAGAAGAGAGTTCAGCGACTGATTGCGCAAGTTGGCAGACTTGCGCCAGTGTTGAAGCGTCACGTCGAAGCCATGCAGGATGAAGGTGAGCGGCCTAGTGAGATCATCGAGGTCTGTGAAGAGTTTCTAGATCAACACGACGAAATCAAATCCGATCGCGGCCCCAAGGCGGCTGAACTTTGGTGCCGGTTGATGGTTGCTGAATTGGAGTTTGAACATTTGATCTTCGAAGCGGAAGATGAGGGCAATCTGGATGAGAACGAATTCAAAACAAAAGCGCTGCAGCTGGTCGACGCTGACATCAACTTCTCAGCCACTGAGATTGCTTTGATGGACGACGATGAAGAAATCGAAGCATTTAAAGAGGAAATCAATGAACGACGCGAAAATCGAATGGAGGAAAGGGATGAGTTGCTCGTAGAAGTGCTTGAGGAACTCAACGGTGATGACCTAGATGGCGATGAAGAGATGGAAGACTTCGAGGTCCCTAGGAGTGATTACAAACCGATTCAACCAGTCAAAGTCACAGCCGCTGAAATATCACTTGCTAGTAAGTGGGATTTCAAAACACGAGTTCTGCCTGTCTTGGAGAGGGCTTGTTACGACTGTCATGGCGGTGGGAGCAACGAAGGCAATCTCGATATCGAAACGCTGCTTGATCAAACACCGATGGTAAAACATCGCGAGCGATGGGATCACGTGGTCGCACAGATTGAAAACCGGACGATGCCCCCAGCCGGAAGCAATCAAGTAGCAGACATGGATCGAATAATTCTGTCAGCATGGTTTCGCAACCAACTCGAGAATTTTGATTTTGGCTCGATTCGTAACCCTGGATTCGAATCCGCAAAACGACTCACGCATGAAGAGTACAACAACACGATTCGTGACTTAATTGGCATCGACCTGAGGCCCACTGACCGATTACCCGCTGATCTAAGCACGCGCGGCGGCTTCGATAACAACGCAAATTCTCTTTTTGTGCATGATGGCTTGCTTGAGCGTTACGTTGGTTTGGCGGAGTTTGTCGTTCAGCAAGCATTCCCTCTCAAGTCCAGAAACGCACAACAAGACAAGGCCTGGAGATTGCTGTTCATTCAAACTCCTGGCAATGGAGTTTCTGAAACGGATGCGGCTCATGCGATTTTCGAATCCTTCTTGCCGAAAGTCTACCGAACGAAAATCGAAGCCATTGAAACCGAAGCGATGGTCGAGCGTTTTAGATCCTATCGTAACGAAACCACGGGCTTTTACGCGGCAATTTTAAAGTGTGTGCAGACGACGTTGGTATCACCACGATTTCTGATGCGAGTTGAAACCTACCCCGACACGGATCAGGCTTTCAAGATCGAAGCTTACGAAATGGCGAATCGTTTGTCCTATTTCCTCTGGGCCTCAATGCCCGATGAAAGACTTCTACGCGTTGCGAGCACTGGCCAGCTTTTGAATCCAGATACACTTGATTCGGAAGTGAAACGAATGCTGTCCAACCCCAAAGCGGAATCTCTGGGCAGAAATTTTGCCGGGCAGTGGTTGGGTTTCGAACACCTTGGATCGCGAATCCGGCTGGATCCAATCGACAACCCTTGGTGTACCGATTCACTTATGGATGCGATGAAATCGGAAACAGGAATGTTCTTCGTTTCGTTGATTCGTGACAACCATGCTCTCGATGACCTGATTGATCCTGAGTTCACCTACTTGAATGAAGAGCTGGCTCAGTTTTACAAGATCCCAAATGTTCGCGGCCAACAGATGCGACGAGTCCACTTGGACTCAAACCAGCGTGGTGGCATTTTCGGCCAAAGCAGTATTCTGGCGGTGACATCATTTCCTGATCGAACAAGTCCGGTCACGCGCGGGGCATGGGTACTGACGAATGTGCTTGGTAAACGCCCTCCCAATCCGCCACCCAACGCCAGCCAGTTGAACGAAGAACTTGAGGAACGAGATTCGCTCACACAGCGGCAGAAGATGGAATTCCATCGGCGAAAACCAAACTGTGCGGCTTGCCACAACCAGATTGATCCGCTTGGTTTTGCACTTGAAAACTACGATCTGTTCGGGCGATACCGCAGTCGTTCCGAAGGTCGAAAAGTTGACGCAAAGTCTGTGCTGCTTGATGGAACGGAGATCGATGGTCTTGTCGGACTGAAACAGTATGTCAAAACGCAAAAAAGAGATGAAGTCTTGACACAACTAACTCGTAAGTTGTTGGCGTACGCACTTGGACGAGAGTTGGAGTACTACGACGAAGCAGCCGTGCAAAAGATTGTTGCGGCTGTGATCGAGGACGATTGGAAAATGCAAACTCTGGTTTTGGAAATCGCGAAGAGTTATCCGTTTCAGTACAAACAGATTCAAAGCGAATAGATGGTCAAAACATTTCCCAATCATTGGTTCCGAACTTGGATTGAAATTGAAATTGTTCACACAACCTCGCCGAAAACGCTAACGGAGCTTCGATATGAAAAAACGATCAGTCATTGACCGCCGGACCGTGTTGCGTGGAGTGGCAGCTGCCGTTTCATTGCCGTTGCTGGAAATCATGCAGCCCAAGAGTCTGGCGTTTGCTTCGGATAACGCGAATCCAACCGTTCGAAAGCCAACCAAGCGCGTCGCTTACCTGTACTTTCCAAACGGTGCCGCCGAAGGATGCTGGGATCCTCGGCTGACGGCAAAAGATGGAAAACTCCAAAAGCTAAATCGCTGGATGAGTCCATTTGAGGACCTGATAGACGACTTGATCATTCCCAGAAATATTTGGACACCGCGCGGCAATGGGCATGGTGCCGGGACAGCGACTTGGTTGACTGGAAGTGACTACGATGAGCGCCGAATTGATGCTGGCGGAACGTCTGTTGACCAAATCGTTGCAAAACACTTTTCCGACGAAGTTCCGATTCAGTCATTGCAACTTTCGACCCAGGGCGAAGGCTTCTTTTCCAAGAGCTTGAATCGAAATTCACTTTCCTGGGTGGATGCCCAACGACCCGCAGCGCGAGAATTCGAACCAAGGGTTATCTTTGACAAGATGTTTCGAGGTTCGAAGAGCAGGCTTTCCGATCCAAATGTAACTGATCAAATCCTCGATGACGCGAGGAGATTGAAACGGATCGCCAGTATCAAGGACCAACGAAAGATCGACGAGTACCTCGAATCCATTCGTAGCATCGAGCGCAGGATGGAGTTTGCCTCTCAAAGAGTTGGGCAGTTGGACAAGGCCAGTTTGCCGATCCCATTCGAACGACCGTCCGCGGGGATTCCCAGCGATCACGGCGAATACTTACGTTTGATGTTCGACATGATGACGCTGGCGTTTTGGTCAGACTCAACTCGCGTTTGCACGTTCATGCTGGATCACGGTCAAAGCAATCGGTACTTTGATTTTGTTGACGGCGTACGCGGGACGTGGCACGCACTTTCTCATTGGCGAGATGCGAGTGGGCGTACGGACGACGACGATGGTAAGACATCCTGGCAATCAGTTGTCGAAAAGAAACGGATGTACAACGAGGTTGTGCGGTGGCATCACGAGCAAGTCGCCTATTTTTTGAAGAACTTGAAAAGCATCGAAGGCCCAGATGGTAACTTGCTTGAGAACTCCACAATCGTATACGGTTCCAGCATCGCCGATGGCCACGAACACGAAGCCAACAACTTGCCGCTATTGATTGCTGGTGGTCGCAAATCTGGAAAGCTCATCAAGTATCGCCGCAAGACAGACATGTCGCGGCTTCATCTGTCCATCCTCAAAAACTTGGGGATTCCTGTAGAGCAGTTTGGCGATGCTAAAAACCCTCTCGAAGAATTGATCTAGAAGTTGACTGTATTCGATTCCAAACGAAAACTCGACACTAGATTCGATGGCGCGTAACGAATTGAACCGATCAATTACGGCATCGAAAAGCTAAACCGCCAACGCAACGAACAGGGGCTGGCGACCGTCTAGGCTCGGTTGCTCAGCGTATTATCAAGCAATTGCTTGATTCAGCACTTGGGTTCGATAAAGTAGAAGCGGTTCGCAAGAGACTGCGGATCCAAATGCCTTTGAAAAAGCAAGCGGCAATCCTTGGCTTCCCCTTCAAAGTTTTGCATTTGGACATGCGACGATTTGATCCAGCGATCAACGCAGTGCGCGGTGTGATCTGCAAAAGGCACGGCGATATTAGTGCGAGTTTGTTTACCATTCTTGGAGTGAACAATGGAACCAGACCAAATCCAAAGCATATTTGATCGTCTGATAAAACTTTCGCCAGCCGAACGAAAAACTGCATTGGAATCTGAGTGTGGTGACGATCGGGAAGTGCGAGAACAGATTCTGGAATTGTTTGCCAAGCATGAATCAGGCCAGGCAGCGTCTTCAAATGAATTCCAAGCAACCTTGGACTCTGACTCGATCCGGGATCGAGCGAGCGGTTCGCATTCTGACTTTCAAGTAGCAACTCAAGATTTGGACGGGCGCATGGATGCCCAGACCTCGGAATACAATGTTTTTAAATCCGGTTCCGTCATCAGTAAACGCTTTACCTTGCAGAAAAAAATTGGTGAAGGCGGAATGGGTGAAGTCTGGGTTGCCAGCCAACACGAACCCGTCAAACGAAAAGTCGCGATAAAACTGATCAAGGCTGGAATGGACTCGCGCGCCGTGATCGCGCGTTTCGAGCAGGAACGGCAAGCACTGGCATTGATGAATCATCCGAACATCGCGCGAGTCCTTGATGGCGGCATGGCACCGAACGGCCATCCCTTTTTTGTCATGGAACTGGTTGATGGAGTTCCGTTGAATGAGTTTTGCGATCGAGAACGGATGTCACCTCGCGAAAGGCTGGAGCTGTTTGTTCCAATTTGTCAGGCAATCCAGCATGCCCATCAGAAAGGCATCGTGCACCGTGACCTGAAACCCGCGAATATTCTCGTTTCGTTGATCGATGGACGAGCCGTTCCCAAGGTCATTGATTTTGGCGTCGCCAAAGCGACCGGCGGAAAGCTAACTGATCAAACGATTTCTACTCAGTTCGGAGCTATCGTTGGGACGCTTGAATACATGTCACCTGAGCAGGCAGGTTCATCTGGAAGCGATGTCGACACAAGGTCAGACATCTATTCGTTGGGCGTGGTTCTCTACGAATTGTTAACAGGGCTACGGCCACTTGATAAGAAAAAACTCAAGGCGGCTGGGTTGGCTGAGATGATCCGAGTTATTCAAGAAGAGGACCCATCCAAACCCAGCACTAGACTATCGACTCACGACAGCCTGCCCTCGCTTGCCGCGATGAGACGGATCGATCCTCGCAAGTTAACGGCATTGTTGCGTGGTGAATTAGATTGGATCGTTCTCAAGTGCATGGACAAACAACGTGATCGGCGATATGGGACTGCCAATGGTCTGGCCAGGGATATTCAACGTTATCTAGTGCAGCGTTACGTCTTAATTTTAGGGTAAATGGATATGAGTTTTGTCCTTGCGTCGTCGATTTTCATTTGCCATTCGACCCCGCGTTGAGTTGTATTGACATCCTCGTGCCATGCTGTTGCCTCTGATCTCAACACTTCAGTCGTTGCGATACGTCGTCCGGCAACGCATTGCTTTGTCAGGCAGCTCAATTCGTTCTCGGCAATATTGAGCCAACTCCCATGTTTAGGAGTTTTGTGGAACTCGATGCGGCTTACCAAAGCACGTGCACGGGCGGGTTGAAAGACTTCGTAAAAGGCGCCGATGGTGTGCGTACTAAGATTGTCACAGACAACAATTACTTTCTC